>DATGLV010000001.1:0-2467 GCA_035293945.1 Xanthobacteraceae bacterium
GGGTCCGATGAAGGAGGAGCTCGAGCGCTCGGCACAGGATCTGCCGAACGTGCGGTTCCTGCCGCTCCAGCCCGTCGAGCGCTTCAACGAATTCCTCAACATTGCGGACATCCACCTGCTGCCCCAACGGCGCGATGCCAGCGACCTGGTGATGCCCTCGAAATTGCTGGCGATGCTGGCGAGCGGCCGGCCGGTGATTGCGACCGCTCCGACGTATTCTGAGATTGCCCGCACGTTAGCGGATGCCGGAGCTATCACACCGCCCGAGGACCCTGGGGCGCTCGCCTCGGCTATCGCAGCGCTCTCGGCCGATCCCGAGCGGCGACGCACCCTCGGCGCGAATGCTGTCCACCTGGCGAGGTCCACGATGCACTCGGAGACCATTCTGCGCCGTATCGAGGCCATGCTCATCGCTCTTTCGGTCGCAAGCACGCCCGCGATGCAGCCCGAGAGCGGCCCACCGCGCTAACTCTATTTCCCGATCGCCGGTCGGCTGTGATCGCCAGCGTTCAAAGCCGCATCCCGCTCCGGATCAGGCGGGTTTTGAAGGGTGCCTGTTGCGCGCTCTTGCCGGCACTCCTCTTCGATTGTCCCGGTACCCCGGACGTGACCATCTTCCTCGATTGGCAGCGCGTCGCCGGCGATCAAGGCCTGCGCGCGGCCTACGGGGCGCTCATCGACCAGTATCCCCCGCTGACCCACGTTGCGCTCGCGCTCGCGTCCTATATGAGCCGAGCATTCGATTTGAGCCCATTCCATGGGCTCAAGCTGATTCTTCTGGTCGCCGGCTATGCGTCGACGATTGTCACGCAGATGTGGCGTCCCCGCCTGGTCCTCCCGGTCACGGCGGTATGGTCGATCTATGGCATGGTCTACGGCTACCTTGACGTTCTGTTCGCTGCTCCTTTGCTGACCGCGCTCTGGTATCTCGAGCAAGAGAGGGCTGGAGTTGCCGGCGCAGCTTTCGCGCTCGCCTGCTTGATCAAATGGCAGCCGGTCATCATCGCGCCGTTCATATTCGCGTGGTTCTGGACCCGGCGGGACTGGTCTCGATTGATCGCCTTTACGCTCGCCGCCGTCGTGGTGGTCGCTTCTGTTCTTGCGGTGTTTGGCCTGCCGGTGATCGTCTCTTTTGCGAAGGCGGTAAAAGACCCCTTCATCAGTGGCAATGCTCTCAATATCCCCTGGCTAGTCATGGCCGCGCTCGAACACCTCGGGCTCTGGGGATTCGGTCTTGCCGGAAACGGCGCGGTGGCCAATGAAACCGTGTCCCTCGTCAATTCGCCTTTTCCGGTGCTGCTGGCCGTGCTGGCGCTCAAAGCGGCGTTCGCCGTCGCCTATGGATGGGCACTCATGCGCTTTGTCGGGTCGAAGGCCGGCAGCTTCGGGGACCTCATCCTCTATGGCCTTGCGGGATTCTTGGCGTTCTTTCTTCTCAATACCGGCGTTCATGAGAACCATCTATTCGTACCGGCGCTGCTCGCCGTGGTGCTGCTCGATCACCATGAGCGACCCAGATTGGTGATGGAAGGAGTGCTGGCACTCTCCGTGGCGAATCTCGTGCTGTTCTTCGGCCCGAGTGGCAAGACGCTTTTCCTTGCCGGACCTGCCGCGCTCGCTCTGGACATGGCCGCAGTAGCACTTCTCGTCGTCCTCTATGGCGGCCTGCTGGTGTCCATCAGGAAGCCCGAACGCGCGGGCGAGGCTCCGGATAAAGCGGTGCCACCAAGTCGGAGAGGCCCCTCGGCGATCGGTAAGCCGACATCCCCTGAACAAGATCGATCGCGCTGATCAGGAGGCTTCGCGGACCCACGCGGTTCGCTGTGGTTTCGCTACGACCATGCCTCCTACGGAAACCCGGGCCACCCCGCGCGTGGTGCTCCAGGCCCGGTCCCGGCGGTCTCACGGGCTTCAGTACGCGGGTCGATGGGCGGTTGAGCGATAATGCTGGCAGGCAACGGATCGCCCCGATCGCCCGCCGTTAGCTGCATTCGTTCGGTGCAATCGGCGTCACCGAGGTGTTCTCAATAGCCACACGGTCCTTTGAGAACACGATTAAGAACGCGCTCGGTATTGCGATCGGAGCCGGCTACGTCTCCGAAGCGCAGCGAGCCCGTCCGCCGCCTGCTGTGCAGGGCAACGCTTTCATGCCGAGGAATTGCCGCGAGCGATCGGAGCCATCTACATACCGACGGCCTCGTGTGGCGCTGAGCGTCAGCGGTTGATCACCGTCGGCGTGCCCATGCCCGCGGCCGCGGCGGGGGATCGGATCACGCTGCTCGCATCGGCCGTAGCGATCGGCTGGCTGAGGATGCTGACCCAGCGCAGCGGGCTCGCCGGGCTCTGTATGGAAACCCAGTGGTAGGGGAGTGCACTCCAGTCGACGACCGGTGCGACGCGGTTGTCGAGCACGAGATCCCCTGCGGTGGTGTGGACGACGAGGACGAGGTGCCCCTCACCGCGCTCG
>DATGLV010000002.1:0-274128 GCA_035293945.1 Xanthobacteraceae bacterium
GGCGGGGTCGGGTTGGCTGACGCATCGCAAGCGGATCTGGCCGTGCGTTGTGGTCGGCAACACGACGTCGTTCGACTGGATGCGCGCCAGCTCTTCGAGGATCGTACGGGGCGAGTTTCCCAGGCCGGCGCGCTGCTGCCACATCTCCAGGCTTTTCCACAGCACGAAGGCGAGGAAGCAAACGAGGCGCCCGACACGAACACTGCGAACCAGGCACCAGTAACGGTGAACCTTGCCGTCCTTCCTGCGAATCGTGTGGCGCAGATACATGCGCCATCACAACCAGAACCGCCGAGAAAGAAAATGCCCAAGGTCGCCACTACACGCTCAAATCGACCTTCGGCGACGATTAACCCATTGATCCGACTCAACCCGATACTTGTGAAATCGCCAAAACTGACCTCCAACTGCGCAAGTTGGGCTAGCATTCAGTTACCGACGCTTGAATCGCTAAGCTGTTTCCCGGAGGCGGCGCAGCATTTGGCTGCGCTGCTGAGCCGGGATCGTTCCAAACTTTGCCATTGCCTGGAACTGTCCCGGGTCAACAGCGCGCTTATGCGCGTCTTCGACGCGCTAGGGCCCGGGACAAGGCGGAGCAAGCGTCAAGAAGCGTCGAGATCGGCGGCCAGGATCGCCATCTGGAAATTGTAAGAGCGCTCGTCGTCCTCGTCGTCGACGAACAGCACACCGACGAATTCATCACCGATATAGACCTCGGCGGAATCCTCTTTCTTCGGCCGCGGCACGACGCGGATGCGCGCATTGCCGAAGAGCCGCTTGAGATAGGCGTCGAGCTTCCTGACCTCCTGGACGTCCACCGGATCGGTTCCTTTCGCTCAAATATCCATTTCGTGGAAAATCTGGTTCATCGCATGCGAAGGCTCGGGGCATCCGGCCTCGCCGATGACCCGCGCCGGCACGCCCGCGACCGTCGTGTTGTGCGGCACGGACTTGAGCACGACCGAGCCGGCGGCGACACGAGCGCAATGGCCGATCTCGATATTGCCGATGATCTTCGCGCCGACACCGAGCATCACGCCGTGGCGGATTTTCGGATGGCGGTCGCCCTCCTCCTTGCCGGTGCCGCCGAGGGTGACGCCGTGCAGAATCGATACGTCATCCTCGATCACCGCGGTCTCGCCGACCACAAGGCCGGTGGCATGATCGAGAAAGATGCCGCGGCCGATGGGCGCCGCCGGATGAATATCGGTCTGGAACACCGAGGATGATCGGCTCTGCAGGTAGTAGGCGAAATCCTTGCGGTCCCGCTGCCAGAGCCAGTGCGCCAGCCGATGGGTCTGGATCGCGTGAAAGCCTTTGAAATAAAGCAGGGGCTCGATGTAGCGGTTCGTCGCGGGATCGCGGTCAACCGTCGCCACGATATCGACCCGAAAGGCCGTGGCGATGGCCGGGTCACTCGCGAGCGCCCCCTCGTAGGCCTGCCGGATCAGCTCGGCAGAAACGTCGGGATGATCGAGCCGCTGGGTGATGCGATGCACCACCGCGGCTTCCAGCGTGTCGTGATGCAGGATGGTCGAAAAGATGAAGGTCGCAAGCTCTGGCTCGCGCCGTACCAGCTCCTCAGCCTCACGGCGGATTCGCCCCCACACCGGGTCGACCTGGTCGAGCCCGGAGCGGTTGTCCTGACGTCTGACTTGATGCTGAGCCATGGCCCTCTCCGCAAAGCGCTTTTCGCCCGAACCGTGCGCCTCCCGGCCCCCCTCCGGCCTTAGTACAGGCGCGGCGGCTTGCCGTCCATATGGTGCGCGGCACGTGCCGCCCCAATGCCCTTCACGGCCGCTTGCCCAGGAAGCTCAGCACCCCCTGCTTGTAGACCTTGTCACCGACCGCCGTCATATGATCGCGGCGCGGAATCTCGAGCGCTGCGCCGGCCGGCAAGAGCTGCTCGAGCGCGGTCGCGGAGCCGCCGACCACATCGTTGGTGCCGACCGCAACCAGCACCGGAAGGCGGATTTTGGCGAGATCGGTCGGGGGCAGGGTCTGGCTTGAGCCGCGGATGCAGGCCGCAAGCGCCCGCAGGTCCGACTTGGTCTGCTCGGCGAAGATGCGGAACATGCGGGAGCGGGCATCGCTCACGTTCTCGAGCGCCGGTGTCTCGAGCGCGTGCGCGACCGCTTCCGAATCCCCGAAACCTTCCACCAAGCGGCTGCCGAGCCCGCCGAATATGGCGCTGCGCACGCGCTCAGGCTGGGCGAGCGAAAGAAATGCAGTGATGCGCGCCCCCATCGAATAGCCCATCACGTCGGCGCGCTCGAGACCGAGATGATCGAGCAGCGCCGCCACGTCGCCGGCCATGCGGGCGCTGTGATAATCCGCTGGATCGTAGAGCTTGGTCGACGCGCCGTGACCGCGATTGTCGAGCGCGATGACGCGGCGTCCCGCTTGCCGGAGAAAGGAAACCCAGCCCGGCTGCACCCAGTTCACCGCGGCGTTCGAGGCAAAGCCGTGCACCAGCACCATAGGCTCACCCTCGCCCTCGTCCAGGAAGGCGATCTCGACGTCGTCATGGCGGAAGCTCTGCATGGCCTCTACTTACGTCGGCGCGCGGAAGATTTTCCGGAGAGCAGGCCCGTCACGCGACCGCCGGTGTGGGCAGATGAGCCTTTTGGCGCACCAATGCGCGCGCCTTGCGGCGGGCAATCGCGCGCTCGGTCGCGCGCTCGACCATGCGTTTGGCCGAGGCGCAGAAGCCGAACAACGTCCAGGCCGCCGCGAACAGCCAGGAAAACAGATTGACTGCGCTCATGGTGAGCATGATCGCAGCCCGGCCGCCGAGCTTGAGCACCGCGCGGGTCTTGGGGCCGTAGCGCTCTGCCACTTGCGCAATGCGCGACATCTGGCGCGGCCCCTCCGCGAGCTTGAGGCCATCGAGCGCGGCCTGTGTACCCGCCTTGGCCTGTACGCGACCCACATCGCCGGCCAGGCGGACCAACTCTTCGGCCTTCTCCACCTTGACGGCTTCGCGCGCGGCTCGCACTGCGACGAGTGGGCCCGAGAAGGTGACACCCCCGATGGCACGTCCGATTGCTCCCCAATCGGCGACCTCACGCAGCGAACGGCCGACCCACTCGGCCATGTGCACACTCATGCGTCCGGTCGCGCGCGCCGCCTTGGCGAGCGAAAGACCGACCCGCACTGGCGCGCCAATTCCGGCCGTCGCGTAGGTGCCGGCCGTGATGGCAATCCCGGTGCAGGCAAGCCCCAGGATCAACTCATCGGTGGGCTGGCCGGTCGCCAAATGCGTGCCCTCGCGCACGGCGTCACGGATATCGCCGAAAACGAACAGATCGCCCGTGGCGGTGCCGGCAAGGCTCGCGACATCAGTCGGCTCGCCGGTGACGAAGCCGTGCGTGAAGCTGCCCACCTTATGGGTGAGGCTCGCGGCCTCCGCCTGCGCAGCCGCAAGGCGTTCGTTGAGGCCTGGATCGACGGCGACGTTTCGCGTGCGCGCGAGATCCTGAAAGCTTGCCGCAAGATCGCTGTCGCCCGCATCGAGCGCGGCCGCGATCTCGTGGTTGGCAGATGCGCTGTCGAACCGGAGATCGAGCATGTGATCGGCGAGCCCGACCGGATCGTCCGCAAGCGATACCAAGGTTCCGGCTTCGAGACCGGCCGGAACGGTCAAAAGCCCGATCAGCCCGCAGGCAAGCATGAGCGCGAATGGCGGGCCGAGGCGCGGCTTGCGGCCACCCCCAGGACCGGTCGAAACTCCGGGCAGATCCGTCACGTCCGTCATGTCGGTCGACATACTATCCGGATCGCCTTGCCGATTCCCTGCGTGCAAATACCGAGGGGGCGATCTTTCCAAAATTCGGTTACCAATGCTTGGCTTGCAACCATAAATGGCGATTGTTGGGCGCCAACGGAAGGCGCACTGCCCGTGGATTCCGAGCAAGCGCAAGCGGAAGCTGCGAAGTCTACCAACTCGCGCAATTGGCCGCAGATCGGCGCTCCACTGCCCGTCCGCGGGGTAAGGCTCGAAGCTTGGTCAAGTTTTGCGCCCTGACGAAACAACAACCCTGCCGGCAAATCTGACATCGGCCGGAAGGGCAATCAAGCGGCCGCGCCATATCGCGCCATATGGTTCCAAATGGCGCGATGGCCAGGCCAACTCCTCAATCATTCTCAAGCGGGCACGAAACCGCGTCGAGTTCATTCCCGATGGCTTGCAGCGGCACGCGCGCCGCATCCTCCGGCTTGAGGGCGCGCGTACCGCGCAGGCTCACCGGGCACAGTCCATGACCGGTCACGGCGGCCAATTCAATCAGCTCAAGGCAACATGCGCCGGCGCTTCGACCGTGTGGGCGCGCGGCTTGATCCAATAATTGCCGTCCTGCTTGAACCCGCAACGGTCGTACAGGTCCCGACACGGAAGATTGGCGTCGGTTGCCTCAAGGCGTGCCGCAAGGTCGCGGCCGTTCTGCAGCCGCTTCGACAGCGCAGCGACGACCGCCGTCTCCACATCGAGTCCGAGCACGCGGCAGCTCATCACGAATTGGTCGATGCGCCCCTCCTCGACCACCACCACGCCGACGAGCCCGTACCGGGTGAAGCGATCCTGCACCTCGAACGCCTGAAAGCGCGCGCCGCGCGCAAAGGCCGCCGCGCAGTCCGCGCGCGTCCAGCGACGCCCCGTAGTGTTGAACTGATTGGTCTTGTTGATGAGCTCGAGCGCCCGCGGAAACCTGTTGTCCTCGGTGCTCGCGATCTCCAGCATCTTCACCGTAACCTTGAGCGAGGCCAGGAACTCCTCGCGCGACATGCGGGCGCGGTCCGCCTCACGCTCGACCTGGGCGCGCACCATCTCGGTGCGGCGAAGGGATTCCTCGGTGAGGCCGACAACCTGCGTCTCCGGCGCCCACAGGAGAATGCGCCGGATCAGATAAGGATGCGCCTCAAGGACGCGAACCTCCGGGTGCGCCGCTCTCACGGCGGCGCGCTCCACCGGATTGTCGTCGATGAACACGACGCTCTTCGGCAGCACGTTCACCTCGCGGATGATCTCATCAAGATTGTCGGCTTTCGGCCGCCAGTTGATGCGACGAACCGCGAAATCGGTGAGGCGTAGGCGCCCGAGCATGATCTCGTCCCATTTCCGCTCGATACGCGCCTCGTCGTTCTTGCTGACGATCGCGAGCAGGACGCCGCGCTTCTTCAGAAACTGCAGGGCCTCGATGACCCCGAGCGGCCATCCCTCGACCCGGTCATCGTCATCCTCGGCCTCGGCCGCGACCCCGCGCCACAACACGTCATCGAGGTCGACCGCCACCAGCTTGACCGGATCAACCTGCCGCACCGTTCGCAGCATAGCCAACAGCTCGGCCCAGACAGCGCGCGCGAACGCGACGTTGCGAACCGAATAGAGCTCCGTGACCGGCGGGTGCCATTCGATCCGGTCGTTGATCTCGGTGAATTCCTCGTCGAGCACGTTGTTGTGAGCGATGATGTCGGTCGAATCGTCCTGAATGAATGCCTTGCCGAGACCGGCCGCGATCTGATCAACATCGACCAGATAGGCGTTCGGATAGCGGGAGACCTCCTCGGCGAGAAGCTGATTGATCCGCTCGATCAGGTAGACCGGGTTGCGCAGATCGTAGCGCGGCATGAACCGGCCCATCGGGTTCTGCTGCGGCACGAAGAAATTGGCGACGAAAGTGAGGAGGCCGTGCTCCTTGTTCCAGCGCATGGCGGCGGCAAGCGTATGCGGCAGGCGTTGCCGCGCCTGATCGAGCAGGCGTTCATGCGCGGGCAGGTCGTCATAAGCCAACGGCAGATACGACTGCTCGGGCAGCAAGAGGCGGAGCGCGGGCTGCACGAATTGGAAGTCATAGTCGGTGATCGGCCGCGGCGGGTCCTCCGGCAACTCGCGCAGATTGTTGACCAGCACGAAATCGCACGGACAGCCATCGGGGGCACGTTCAAAGTGGTCGACCAGATACTCGGATAGGCAGGAGCCCACCACCATCGCGCGGCGCGGGCGCAGGTCCGTCTGTCGCAGTTGGGACGGGACGCGCAGGGTGTCGGCGCCGCGCGCACAACGCGCTTCATACGCGCGCCGCCATTGATCCCATCGTGTGGCCTGCATAAAGGGCCGCAACAAAGGGCGGCAGAGCGGCCATGATTGCGCGCGCAGCGTCGTTTCGACGACCACATCGCGAAAGGCCAACCTGAACGCTCGCCGGAAGCGTAGCGCATCGTCGCCGTAGAAGTGCTCGCTCCAACTCTTGCGACGCGAGATCATGCCCGGCGGATTATCCGGCGAAATCATCAGACTCGGTCCCCGATTGCACCTGCGCCATGTGGCGTTCGCAAATGATGCTCGCCGTCGTGTGCAGCGATTCCGCTCGGCTTCGTTTAGTGAAGCGCGACCGTAACAATTTTGCGCCGCGCGTGGAAGGACAATTGCACCCTGATCTCTCGCCAGCCCCTGCCGCGCAGGCCCAGCATTTCCGACCATGCTTCAAGACTGCGGATAAAGGTCGGCTCGGGTCGGCGGGAGGGGCGAGGCGCCCTTCGCCCGCTTCGACGCCAGCGTCTGGAAAATCCCGACCTCGTTGTTTTCGAAAAAAATCGCGCAGGCAGCCAGATAGGCAAGCCACAGCCGGGTCCTGGCCGGACCGACCTCGCGCTCGGCAGCCGGACGCTGCGCCATGAGGCGGTCGTGCCAGAGCCGCGTCGTACGCGCATAGTGCTCGCGCCAAGCCTCGACATCGTGAACCTCGAAGCCGTTGCGTTCGAGATTTGCAATCGACATGCCGAGGTGATCGACCTCGCCGCCCGGGAAAATGTATCGCACGATCGCCGCATATCCGGGCGGCCGCCGGTGGAACGCCGCATTATTCGGCCGTGCGATCGCATGATGGAGATAGAGGCCGCCCGGCTTGAGCAGCCGGTAGATGGACTGAAAGTAGGTCGGATGGTTCCTGATGCCGACCTGCTCGAACATGCCGATCGATGCGATCTTGTCGAAACGCCCGCGGACGGCGGCATAGTCGGCGAGCTCGAGCGTGACGCGGTCTTCGAGCCGCAGTCGCGCGATCTTCGCTTTGGCGAAGGCATATTGCTCCTCTGCGAGCGTCACGCCGTGCGCGCGAACCCCATAGTGTTGCGCCGCATGGCAAAGGAGACCGCCCCAGCCGCAGCCGACGTCGAGCAACGATTCGCCCTCGCGGAGCCGCAGCTTGCGGCAGATCATGTCCAGCTTGTCGCGCTGGGCCGTAGCGAGATCGTTGTTCCAACCCTTGAAATAGGCGCACGTGTAGATCATCTCGGGATCGAGAAACAGCGCGTAGAAGGCGTTCGACAGGTCGTAGTGATAATGAACATTGTCCTTGTTGGCGGCCGCGCTTCCATCGGCGCGCACGCGGTCGCCGCGAACGTGCTCGAGTGGCCAGGGTCCGCCGCGCGGTACCGACAGAAATTGCATCGCCACGGCGAGCACGAGCCGTCGGTCCAGCACACTCAGCATCCACCTGGCGCTGACCCGCGGACGGCGCGCGAGAAAATCGAGCACGCTCCCGCCGCGAAGCTCGATGCGCGCGGTCACCCAGAGATTGGCCAACGTGTCGAGATTGGGCCGCCGCAGGACGGCGCCGATCACGCCTTCATCGGCAATCACGACCGCAAGGCTATTCGGCGAGAGGACGGGCGGGACGGTCGAGCCGTCCCACAGCACAAATCCAAAACCCAGAGCGAGCCGCTCGTGCGCCTGGGCGAGCAGTTGCTTGAGCGAGGCAAGCCGCCTCCCTTGCCGAGCTTTACTCCATCGCGCGGACCATTTCATGCGGCGGCAAGCCTCATGCAAGCCTCATGCAAGCCTCACGCAAGGCTCATGGGCGCGCCAGAACAAGCACGGCATTGAGCCCGCCAAAGGCAAACGAGTTGGACATCGCCATGCGGATGCCGGCCTGCCGCGCCACGTTGGGGACGAAGTCGAGGTCGCATTCAGGATCAGGCTCGACGAAATTGGCGGTCGGCGGGAGGATCTGCTCATGCACGGCAAGCGCCGTCGCGGCGAGTTCCAGCGCGCCGGCCGCGCCGAGACTATGGCCGAGCACCGCCTTGCTCGACGAGACCGCAAGACGATCCGCAGCCGCACCAAACACCGCGCGGACGGCTTCGGTCTCAATTCGGTCGTTGAGACGCGTCCCGGTGCCATGGGCGTTGATGTAGTCGACGTCCTCGGGATTGACCTGCGCATCAATGAGCGCCGCGCGCATGGCGCGCTCTGCTCCCTGCGGATCGGAGGCGATCACGTCGCCGGCATCGGCGCCCATCCCGAACCCGCGGAGCTCGGCATAAATGCGCGCATCGCGCGCCAGCGCGCGCTCGCGTGTCTCCAGCACGAGCACGGCGGCGCCCTCGCCCAAGACCAGGCCCGAGCGGCCTTTCGAGAACGGCCGACAGGTATCGGTGGCGAGCACGCGCAGCGCTTCCCAGGACTTGAGCGTGCCGACGGTGAGGCAGGCTTCGGCTCCTCCGGCAAGCGCAAACGGGATCTGCCCCATGCGGAGCATGTGAAAGGCCTGCCCGATCGCATGCGTCGACGATGCGCAGGCGGTGGCCACCGTCCAGGTTGGCCCTTTCAAGCCGAGATCCATCGAGACCTGGCTCGCCGCCGCGTTGACCATCCAGCGCGGGATCGTCATCGGATGCACACGCGGGGCATTTTTGCCGTAGAGCCTGAGATAGGCCTCATCGACAGTCGTCTGGCCGCCCGCCGCATTGCCGATGACGGTCGCAGTTTCGAGCGCCGCCTTCTCATCGATCGTGAGCGCGGCGTCGCGAACCGCCGCCCGCGCGGCAACGACCGCGAATTGCGAGAAGCGATCGAGCAGGGACAGCTGCTTGGCGTCGAAATGAGCTTCCGGCTCGAACCCGTGCACCTCGGCCGCGACGCACGTGCTCAGGCGCTCCTGCGCCGCGAGCGTCAGCGGGCCAATTCCGGACCGTCCCGCGACCAGGGCCGACCAGAACTCGGCAAGTGTGGAACCGACCGGCGATACGACGCCTATCCCGGTGATCACCACGCGCTGCATGACTGCGATTTCATGATTGCTTCATCGTGATCGATTTTTGTTCTTCGATCTTCCTGGCCATAAGCCGCTCGATCAAATCGGCCAATTGATCGATCGTGCTGGAGAGCAGGATGGATTCATCGCCCACATCGGTGCTCGCTCGCTGCGCCGGCTGGTTGGCGTTGAACGGCAGGCTGATATCGAACTTCTCCTCCAGCTCGAACAGGACCTCGACGAAGTCCAAGGATTCCGCGCCGAGATCCTTCAGCCGCACGTCGGGCTTGAGCCGCTCGAGCGGGATCCTGAGCTGGCTGGCGATGATGAGCTTGACTTCGCTTCGGACGTCCACGGCCATGGTTTCCACGCAAGGATCTCGGTTGATTAGACGCGAGAGGGCGCGCGCATGCAATGCGCAAACCGCCGAGCCGTGCGATCGGCTGATCATCAGCTCATACGCGAAAGCCCGGCTGGCACGGCCTGTGGACGGCGCGCCAGACTCGGCAAAAATCTAGACAAACCCGTGCTCGCGGCGCCACCGGCGGTGCAGCCACAGCCACTGCTCGGGGTGCTCGCGGACCCAGCCTTCGATGATGGTCGTGACCATCTGCATTGTCTTTGCCACATCGATCTTGCCCTCGGCATCGCGCGGCACCGACAAGGCCTCGGTCAATTCGAGGCGAAACCGGTGATCGGGAAGGCGAATGGCGCGTGTTCCGTGGATCGGACAATCGAAACGACGCGCCAGGCGCGCCAATGTCGGGTTGGCCTTGCAACGGCGACCGAAGAACTCGACGTCGATCCCCATGGTGAAATGCTGGTCGGCGAGCATCCCGACGTGAACGCCGCGCTTGAGCGCATCCGCAATCCGCAGCGGCGCGTCGGCGCCCGCAGGAATGAGCGCGCCCATGGTCGCCTTGCGGATGCGGAATATCTCCTCGCCTAGCGCCGCGAGGTGCGGTCGCTGATAGACGACCGCGCCTTCGAGGCCGAACCTGACCGCAGCGAGCGCCGGCAGCTCCCAATTCGCCAGGTGGGCGCCGAACAAGAGCGCCGGCTTACCGTCGTCGCGCAGGCGCGCCAGTCGCTCGGCGCTCGCCGGCGGCACGATGATGCGACCGCGTCCGGCGTGGTCCGCGTCGAAATCCGCGAGGGCATCGAGGTGGGCGAATTCCGCGCCGACTCGGCCGAGATTGTCCCAGACGCGGTCAAGGATGTGCTCGATCTCGGCGGCGGGTTTCTCGGGAAACGCCGCGCGGAGGTTCAGCCTGCCGTCCCGGTGATATGCGAGGTGCGGCCCGATGCGGCGCAAGAGCGCTGCGCAAAAGTCGGCAAGCCGGTCCGGGTCGACGCGGCGCAGAAGGCGCAGCAGCAACACGGCGGCATGACCGGCGACTGCATTGAGCCGCATCGACCAATGCGGACCGGAGGTGATCTCAAGCTTCGGATTCCGCTGCCGAACCCGGTGCTCCAGCTCGCGCACAAACGGCAGAAACTGGGCGAGCCGGTCCTCGATCTGACGGAAGCCCGCATAGCTGGTCGACACCAGGATGAACCGCGACCCGTTTCGCAACCGCACCATGCAGCGATGCTGGCGGGTCAACGCGCCGGCGAACGGATCGAGCAGCCGAACCTTGTACGCGCAGAGCTCGACGACATCTTCGTAGGCGACCCGCCCTCCCCGCCGGTCGTCGCACCATTCAAGGCCGTCGCCCGCCAAGCTGTAGCGGCGCTCACGCGCAAGAATGCTCCTGCGACTGGAATAAACCGCCGCCGTTGCCATCGATGTGCTGGGTTAGACCGCCTGCCGGTCGATCTCGCCGGCGAATTGCAAGTTGAAGAAATGGGCGTAGCGGGCGCCGTTGGCGAGCAGAGATTGATGGCGCCCGGATTCGACCACTCGCCCGTCTTCGATGACGTAGATCCGGTCGGCGTTGACGATCGTGTGCAGGCGATGCGCGATCACCAGCCGGGTTCGACCGCCGAACAGGCGCGAGATCGCCAAATTCACGTACTGTTCGGATTCGCTGTCGAGGAAGGAGGTGGGCTCGTCGAGCAATATGATCGAGGCATTGCGAATGAGCGCGCGCGCCACCGAGATGCGCTGGCGCTGGCCGCCGGACAGCTTCATGCCGTGCTCACCCACCCCGGAATGGTAGCCTTGGGGAAGCTGGGTGATAAACTCGTCGGCATGCGCGGCTTTGGCGGCGGCCACGACCTCGGCTTGGCTCGCCCCGGGAAGGCCGAGCGCGATGTTCTCGGCGACGGTGCCGCGGAACAGGAACGCATCCTGGCCCACATAGGCAAGCTGGTCGCGCAACGATTGTCGCGCCACGCTGGAAATCTCCGTTCCGTCGACGAGGATCGACCCGCCGTAGGGCTCGTAGAAGCGCAATACCAGATTGAGAATGGTCGACTTGCCGCCGCCGGACGGTCCCACCAGCGCGGTCAAGCAGCCGGGCTCCGCCGCGAACGAAATGCCGCGCAGCACCAGCCGATCGGGCTGGTAGCAGAAGTCGACGTCGCGAAATTCAAGCCGGCCCCGCGCGACCACCAGTGCCGGCTTGTCATCGTCCTGCGCCCGGTCCGGCATGTCGAGGAATTCGAAGAGAACCCGCACCCCCATCAGTGAGCCGTTGAGGTCCATGTTCAAGCGCGCCAGACGCTTGGCCGGCTCGTAGGTCAGAAGAAACGCGGTGATGAACGAAATGAACTCACCGGGCGCGGCGTTGAACACCAATATCTCGTAGCCGCCGAGCAGAATCACCAGGGCGACCGAAATCCCGCCCAGCGATTCCATCAGCGGGCTGGCGAGGTTCGATGCGCGCGCGAGCTTGTTGGACAGGCGCTCGATCTGGTCGACATTGGCATCGACCCGCTCGCGCATCAGGCGCTGCAGATTGAACGCCTCCACGATCTTGAAGCCCTGCACGGTCTCCTGCAGCACCTCGAGAATGTTGGTGGCGGCGGAAAATTCGCCATGCACGATCTCCCGCACGCGCTTGACCGCGCGGCGGCCGATGAAGATCGCGGGCGGTGCCACAAACAAGGTCAGCAGCATCAGCTTCGGATTCTGCGAGATCATGACACCGAGCAATCCGATCAGCGCGAAGGCATCCCGGCCGAACGAGGTAATCAGCGTATTGAGGGTGTCGGAGGCGGATCGCGCGCCCCAGGTAATGCGCGCGGAAAACTCCGACGAATGCCGGTCGGAGAAGAACGCCATGTTCTGCCGCAGGACCTTCTCGAACATGCGCTTCTGATAGGCCGCGACGATGCGGTTGCCGATCCGCGCGAGCTCGACCGTCTGCCCGTAGGTCGACAGTCCACGCAGAGTTGAAAGCAGGACAATACCGACGGAGACGCCGACGACGGCCGCCAAGTTGCGCTCGACATAGGCTTCGTTGATGCCGTGACCGATGAGGTAGGCCGATCCCGCCATGCATGCAGCGCTGACCCCCATCATCGCGAGCACAAGCGCATAGACACGCCAATTGCCTAATCCGTGCTCGGCCAACAGGCGGCGGATCAGGCTAGGCGCTCCGTATGGATCGGCGAACGCCTTTGCGATCAGTGACTTCAACATGCGCTGCGCTGGTTGGTGCCAAACCGGACCGCCACTCGGTATCAATGCCGACCTTATCCGTCCAAGGCGGGAAATCAATGAAATTTCAGGCCGATCCGCTGCGCAGCACCTTGTAGCCGAGTTGCAGCGCGCGAAGCGGATGCAGTCGAATGAAATGCCGCAACAGGTTGGCGCGGCCCGGGGGAGACGGCATGGCGTCGCCCCGCAGAAGAGTGAGCAGTGCCAGCTGCGCCAGCCGTCGTTCCGCATGCGTGAGCACCAAATTGCGATCGCTCAAGGCCGATACGTCGACTGCAGCTGCATTCGCGTCGGCACCGTCGACGCAATCGGCACGGTCGAGGAGCCTGAATAACGGCACCAAATCTCCGTAAAGCGGCGAGCCGATGCCAGCGTCGCTTCGCCAGTCCGGCGGCGCGGTGAGATGCGCGGCCGGATCGCCGCCGCCATGCCGCCGCGCGTGCGCCGCGCGCTGCGCCAGGCGCGTCGAGAACAGCTGCCGAGCGGCGGCACGCTTGGTGGCGCTCGCATGATGCAGGCGATACTGCAGCAGGCGCTCCGGCAGATTGGCAAGCTCGGCGACCTCGGATACGCGCAGCCACAGATCGTAGTCCTCCGCACCTTCGAAGGCGGTCCGGTAGGGCCCGACATGGCGCAAGACCTGGCTGCGCAACATCACCGAGGAATGCACAAACGGGTTGGTGCGGGGCAGCAATGCCGCGAGCTCCTCGGGCGCCGCCGGCGGTTGCAGGGCGCCGCACGGAGAGCCCTGCTCGTCGATGCGGTCGGCCCAGGTGCCGAGCAAACCGACCCCGGGATGCCGGTCGAGATAGTCGCTCTGGCGTTGCAGGCGCTGCGGATGGGCGCGGTCGTCGGCGTCGAGACGCGCGATCAGCGTGCCACGCGCCGCATCGAGCCCGCGATTGAGCGCGGCGACCAGCCCCTCTCTCGGCTGAGGGATGAGGCGAACGCGGGGATCGCTGCGCCCGCTTGCGGCAACAAGCTCCGCCGAAGCATCCTCCGATCCGTCATCGATCACGATGAGCTCGAGATCGGTCAGGGTCTGCGCCAGAACGGATGCGATCGCCTCGCCGAGCCAGCGTGCGCCATCGCGGACCGGCATGATCACTGAAATCCGCGGCTTCATCTCGACAAGTTTGCGATTGTGCCTGCCCTCAGCTAACATGTTTTCTTTGGTTGCATCAATTTCGGATGAATATGCGCCTGTCCGCGATCCGAATCCTGGAGATCGGCGACCACCATCATTTCAAGCAAACACTATTCGACCAGACCAAGCTTCTGTGGACCGGCCGAAGGCGGCCGAAACTGCCGCCGCGCGACTACGCAGACTGCACGCCGCGCGCTTTCGTGCAGGCAATGCGCGAGGCGGCCGCCGGCAAATTCCACATCGTCGTGGTCTATGCGGGCCAGCGCTCGCCGTGGCACCCGCGCTATTGGCTGCGCGCGTTGTTCGGCCAATCGCCGTTCGCGGCGGCGATGCGCGGATTCGGCGTCACCTGGCTGCGATATGTCGGGGCACATCCTCCCATTGTGGCGCTCGACATGCATGATATTCCGAGCATCCATCCGTCGAACTTCTTTCTGCTCGATCGCGCGCGCATCTATTTCAAGCGCGAGCTGCCGGTCGATCATTGGCAGAGCCTCTGCGGGACGGCGCACGCCAACCTGCCGACCTCGAGGATCCGGCAGAACCTGCATTGGCAGCGCCGCATCGCCAAGCTGCACCCGATCTCCCTGCAGGCGGGCGCCATCAACCTCGATCGGACCGATGCCGAGGTCTTCGCGGGCAAGACTTCGGACGTCTTCTTTGCCGGCGCCATTGCCGCCAACTCGACAGTCCGCAGCGAGGGTCTCGCGCAATTGCGCAAGCTCGCCCACCGGGGCATCAGGGTCGACATTGCCGAGGCGCGACTGTCGCCTGACGACTATCACCGGCGCCTATCGCAAGCCTGGCTCGCCTGGTCTCCGTCCGGGCTGGGGTGGGACTGCTATCGGCACTACGAGGCACCGCAGTGCCTGGCGGTACCGGTCCTCAACTATCCGACGATCGCGCGCGACCGGCCGTTGCAGGACGGCGTGCATGCCATCTACTATGCCCCGGAGGGGAACGGATTGGGTTCGGCCATAGAAGCCGCCCTTGCCGACAAGGAGAGGCTCGAGCGCATGGCCCTTGCCGCGCGAGCACATGTGCGCGCTTGTCACGTCGGCGCTGCATTCTGCGAGCGGGTGCTGGGGCTGGCGTTGCAGGACAACACAGACGACGGCTTGGACAACGCGTGCGAGGCGCCGAACCAGGGAAGGACCGATGCAACCCGGTAATCGTCCCCGCATCCTGTTCGATATATCAACTTCGATGCGATGGGTGGGACCGCCGGTCGGAATCGTGCGGGTCGAGCGGCAGCTCGCGCTGTGGGCGCATGCGAACCTGCCCCAGGTGGAGTTCGTCTTCTTCGATCCGAGCCTGCTCGCCTATCGCGAGGTTTCCGCTCATGTGGATCAATTCCTCAGCGGGGAAGCCGCGCTCGATACGTTCGGGCTGACCAATCCGGCGGCGCCGGGAAAACGCCGGACCGATCGCATTCCGGGAGGCCTGCGATCCGCATTCTTGTGGATCGGCCAGACGCGGCGAATGGCGCTCGCCCGCCTGGAGCGGCTGCGCCTCACCACGCCGCACCGCTCGATCGCCGACATGGCCGACCGACTGCAGCGGCGCTTCATGTCGCGCAAGTATCGCGACATCATGGTGCGGCCGGACGGCACCCGCCGACCTTTCCTTCCCCGCGAAATGGCGCTCGGAGCACCCATTCGCTTCGACCGCAGCGATACCCTGGTCTGCGCCGGATCGGGCTGGGGGCTGACCAACATCGACGCGCTCGCCGGCGCGAAGGCTGCCGCCGGATTTCGGCTGGTGCTGCTCTGCTTCGATCTCATCCCGCTCCTGTTTCCGCAATTCTATCGGGATCGTGACGTCGCATTATTCGAGCGTTACATGAAAAAGGCGCTGGCGCTTGCCGATCCGGTCATCGTCACGTCCGATGCAGTCGCCGCCGACGTGCGCGCCTATTGTCAGCAGCACGGGATCGTCGCCGGCAGCGTCGTACGGACAGCCCTCGGGTTCGATGTCGGCAAGGCCGGCGCCCGGCCGGCCGCGCCCCTGCCGCCGGGCCTTCGCCACGGAAAGTTCGCGATGCTGGTCAGCACGATCGAGCCGCGCAAGGGACACCGCCTGCTCTATCGGATCTGGCAGCGCTTCATCGCTGAGGGGGTGGTGCAAGCGACCGGATTCAAGCTTGTATTCGTAGGGCGGCGGGGATGGCTGGTCGACGAGCTCATCGCCGCGTTGCGCAACGACCAACAACTCGCCGGGCACATACTGATACTCGACGAGGCCGATGATGATTTGCTCGCTGCTCTCTACGAAGGTACCGCCTTCTGCCTATACCCCTCCGTTTACGAGGGCTACGGTCTGCCGGTGGTCGAGGCCTTCTCGCATGGCAAAGCGGTGCTCGCCTCGACCGGCGGCTCGCTGCCGGAGCTGGTGCAGGACTTCTGCCCGTGCCTCGACCCGACCGACGAGGAGGCCTGGTACAAGACCATCCGGGATTGGATCGAGCACCCGCAAATGCTGGCGCCGTATGAACGGGAAATCCGGGCGCGGTTCCGCCATCCGACCTGGTCGGAGGCTGCCGCGGATTTCTTTGGCAAGATCCCCGCCGCGCCGATGGCGTGACGGGCGGCGGCCGGACCGTGTGGCCCGCGCGCTCGGCTGTTGTATAATCAGAAATATCCATTATAGGAAGAACAAGGGGCACTCCCGCCGAGCGGCTCAGTAAAGCATCAGCGACGGTGCGGCTGTCGGGCTCGCGTGCGGGTGCGGCCGCTTGGTGCAAATTGCTGACGTGGCAACATGCATTTTGCGTTCGCGATCGTCAGCATGTTTCCGGGCGGCGGCCTGCAGCGCGATTGCGTCGAGATCGCGCGCCGCGTTCGCAAGCTTGGGCACCAGGTGACGATCTTCACATCGCGAATTTTGGGCGAGCGCTACGCAGAAGACTTGCCGCTGCGCATCCTGAACGTGAAATGCTACACCAACCATCAGCGACAGCGGGCTTTTTCCGAGGAATTTCACAGAGCGGCAGCACACAATTTCGATCTCCTGGTTGGCTTCGACAAGCTCGGCGGTCTCGATATTCTCTATTGCTCGGACCGCTCGATGCAGGCGCGGGCCGTACGAAACCCTTTGCTGCAGCTGCTGCCGCGCTATTGGGAATATGTCGGTCTCGAGCAGGAATGTTTCGCGCCCAACAGACCGACCAAGATCTTGCTGCTGAGCCAAAGCCAATGCGCCGAATATTGGAAGTGCTGGACCACCGAGCCGGCGCGGCTGACGGTGCTGCCGCCTACGCTCACCGTCGCGCGGCGCATGCCCGAATGTCGCACCGACGGCACCCGCACGCAGGGTCGCGAGCGCCTCGGTCTATCGGCCGACGATTGGGTGTGGATCGCGGTCGGCGTCCAACCGCGGACCAAGGGACTTGACCGCACCATATGGGCGTTGCGGCACTTTGCCGATGCCCGACTGCTCATAGTCGGGCTCGACCAGCATGATGCGCGCTCAGCGACGATCGGGCGGCTCGCGCGCTGTCTCGGCGTTGCCCATCGGATCCATTGGCTGGGGCACCGGGAGGACGTTCCGGCGCTGATGGCCGCCGCCGACCTGTTCGTGCACCCCGCCCGCTACGACACGACCGGAACCGTGATTCTGGAAGCCGTGGTGAACGGATTGCCGGTGATCACGACCGCGGCTTGCGGATACGCCACACATGTCAGCAGCGCCGGATCCGGCATCGTCATCCAGCATCCGTTCCGGCGGAGGTCCCTCATAGCCGCGCTCCAAGCGGCGCGCGACCCCGCCGTCAGGGCCGAGTGGTCGAAATCGGGAAGCGAGTACGGCAAGCAGGCCTCACTTTATGAGGGGACGAGCCGCGCCACCGATTTTATCGTGCAGAGCGCCCTCGACGCGACCAAATCACGAGCCACAGCAGGTTAGCGCCGCAGATGCTCGCCCACCACGGCGCTAGGAATCGACGCGCCATGTCGCTATGGTGCCGCGCGCAAACAGGGTGACGCAAAGGCTACTCATGGTGTCCGCATGGCGGAGCATGTAATTCCTCATTTCCACAACACGCCCGGCGTGCCGGTCATCAACATCGGGGCGACCGAGTTCATGTGCGTCGGGGAAAGGCCGCCGTTTGATCACCCGCACATTTTCATCGATATGGGCGACGCGACGGAAGCCATCTGCCCTTACTGCTCCACGTTGTTCCGCTACGATCCCAGCCTCGACCCTCATGCGGCGAGGCCGGCGGAGTGCGCGTTGACGGAATCCGCGACCGCCTAGGCAGCTGATCAGATCCGGCGAGGGAGACGAACGTGGCGGCCTCGCGCACGATCGTCATTGCGGGCGCCGGAATTGGCGGCTTGACGGCGGCGCTCGCGATCGTGCGGCACGGCTGGCGCGTGGTCCTGCTCGAGCAGTCGGAGCGGCTCGAGGAGACCGGCGCCGGCATTCAGCTCTCACCCAATGCTGCCCGCATCCTGATCGAGCTCGGGCTGCGCGAGCGCTTATCGTCTTGCGTCACCACGCCCGAGGAGCTGACGGTCGCAAACGCGCGCAGCGGACGCGTGCTGGCGCGCGCCCCGCTCGGCGCCAGCGCTGAACAGCGTTACGGCGCTCCCTATTGGATCGTGCATCGCGCCGATCTGCAGTCCGTGCTGCTTGCCGCCGTCGAGGCCAATCCGGACATAACGCTGCGCCTAGGCGCGCGCGTCGAAGATTTCGCCGTTCAGCCCAGCGGCGTCACGGTGGCGGCCCATGCCCGCGGCGAGACGGTGGCGCAGGACGCCGTTGCGCTTGTCGCCGCCGACGGTGTGTGGTCGGCACTGCGCGGTCGGCTGGGGCATGGGCGGGCGCCCCGCTTTGCCGGCCACAGCGCCTGGCGCGCGCTGGTGCCGGCGGAAGCGGTCGTGTGCGAGCTGAGCGCTCCGCGGGTCAATCTCTGGTTCGGCCGCGGCGGACATGTCGTCTATTATCCGGTCAAAGGCGGGCGTCTCATCAATGTTGTCGCCATCATGCATGACGACTGGCACGCTCCCGGTTGGAGCGCGCCCGGCGAGCGGACGGAGATCCTCGCCCGCTTTCCCGCATGGGCCTGGCGCGGGCCGCCGCACGAGCTGCTGATGGCCGCCGACCACTGGCTCAAATGGGCCCTGTTCGAGGCGCCGCCGCTGGCGTCGTGGGGGCGTGGACCGGTGACGCTTCTGGGCGATGCCGCACATCCGATGCTGCCCTACCTGGCGCAAGGCGCCGCAATGGCGATCGAAGATGCCGCCGTGCTCGGACAATGCCTCGCCGATGGGGGGAGCGATCCGGTTCGCGCCTTGCGGCTCTATGAGAAGCGGCGGCGCGACCGCACTGCGCATACCCAGCGCGAAGCGCATCGTATCGGCGACATCTACCACATGGGCGGGATCGCGGGGCTTGTGCGCACGATTGCGCTCGCCGCCCTGGGGGGCGAGCGGCTGGTCCGACGGCACGATTGGCTCTATGGCTGGGCGCCGGGATGAGCGCGGCCGCGCGCTCTATCGACGGCGGAGCGTGATGCCTGCTTGCGCGGACAAGCCTTTTACCGAAAAGCGGCAACCACCCGCGCTTTCGCGAGGCAATGCTTTTCCGGATCGTGCTTTGGTCAGCGGACCACCGTGCTGCTGCGCCAGCCTTCGTCCTGCGTGCAGCCTTTGCTGCGGGCGGCGGAATGAATCTGGTCCAGCTCCTCGCCGGCGGCTACATAGTCGGCCTTGTAGGCGATGAAACCCACGGCGGCGCCGCCGGTGCTCTGGTCCGCTTTGTCCATCAGCTCCTTCAATTCCTGCTCGCGGCTCGTCCACCTCTTGAGCTCGGCCGCGAGCTGGGCGCAGCCGTAATACTGATACTTGCCCGGATCGGCGAAGATCGGATAGCCGACGTCGCTGCTGGTTGACGAGCAGGCAGCCAGTAGAGCGCCCGCCAGGGCGACGCCAACCAGGCGGAAGATCACGGCGTGAACGTCCGCAAGCCAACCCGGCGTAAGAACCGGCATGAAGGTCTTAAATCCCGCTGCTGCCTGGCATCGATTTGCCCGGCAAATGCGCCGACAATGCGCCGGCCGCGAACCCTTCTCACAGGGTGGCCTGGAACGAATCCGGGCGTGCCATCGCCCAGGCGTCGCGGAAACGCGGATCGACGGTGCCGCTGAGCAACTCGCCCGGCCGCAAGGCCGGATAGAGGTCGGCGAAGGTGAGGACTTCGCGGCCCGACACGCGGCGGCAGAAATGCACCGGGCGGAATTCGCTTGGGTGCTCGAGGCCGGCGGCGGCGGTGAGCTCGGCCAGGGCATGCATGGTGGAAACGTGGAAATTATACACACGCTCGAGCTTGTCGGGGACGACCAGCGCGCGGCTGCGCGTCGGATCCTGGGTGGAGACCCCGGTCGGACAGCGATCGGTGTGGCAGCTCAGCGATTGGATGCAGCCGAGCGCAAACATGAACGCGCGCGCCGCATTGCACCAGTCGGCGCCGAGCGCGGCCGCGCGCGCGATGTCGAAGCCGGTTGCGATCTTGCCGGCCGCACCCAGGCGCACGCGCTCGCGCACGCCGATGCCGACCAGGGCATTGTGCGCAAAATTCAGTCCCTCGCGCATCGGCATGCCGAGATGATCCATGAACTCGAGCGGGGCGGCGCCGGTGCCGCCCTCGGTGCCATCCACCACCACGAAATCGGGACAGATCCCCGTCTCCAATATGGCCTTGCAGATAGCCAGAAACTCCCACGGATGGCCGATGCAAAGCTTGAACCCGACCGGCTTGCCGCCGCATGCGCGCCGCATCCGCTCTATCAGCTCCATCATCTCGATCGGCGTCGAGAACGCCGAATGGCGCGCCGGTGAGATGCAGTCCTTTCCGATCGGGACGCCGCGGATGCCGGCGATCTCAGCCGTGACTTTGGCAGCCGGCAGCACACCGCCATGGCCGGGCTTGGCGCCTTGGCTCAACTTGATCTCGACCATCTTGATCTGTTCGTCGACCGCCACCGCGGCGAACTTGTCGAGATTGAAGGAACCATCCGGATTGCGGCAGCCGAAGTAGCCTGATCCGATCTCCCAGATGATGTCGCCGCCGTTCTCGCGATGATAGGGGCTGAAACCGCCCTCGCCGGTGTCGTGGGCAAATCCGCCCTTCTTGGCGCCGCCATTGAGAGCGCGGATCGCGTTCGGGCTGAGCGCGCCGAAGCTCATGGCCGAAATGTTGAAGACGGAAGCCGAATAAGGCTTGGCGCAATCCGGCCCGCCGATCGTGATCCGGAATGGCTCGGTCGCCACCGGCTTCGCGGCGATCGAATGGCGCAACCATTCGTAGCCGCTCGCGTACACGTCGTATTGCGTGCCGAAGGGCCGCTTGTCGAGCGCCATCTTGGCGCGTTGATAGATCACCGCGCGCTTGTCGCGGCTGAACGGCATACCATCCTTCTCGCTCTCGAAGAAATATTGGCGCATTTCCGGCCTGATCTCTTCCAAGATGAAGCGCAGATGCGCCGAGATCGGGTAGTTGCGCAGCACCGCATGGCGCGTCTGGAAGAGGTCGCGGATGCCGAGAAGCGACAGGGCACCAAACAAGGTGATCGGCACGATCAAGAGGCCGTACGGGCCACCCGGTGCCAGCGCCAAGCCGACACAGGCCGCCGTTACCGCAATGCACAAGGTCAACGCGATGAAGCGTGCGGTGAATGGGAGGACAAGGAGCTGCATGGTGACCTCTGGCGGACGGCGACCACCACAAGGCAAGCACAATCTCGCCGGCCTACGCAAAATGCTCGGTATTTGTTAATTTCCCAATTATTTGGGACGGTTGTGCGCGCCGACGGCGACACAAAGGTGACGGCGAAGGGCAGCCTCCCCCTCAGTTTGCGCGTCAAGCCGCCTTGACGCGCTCGATGAAGCCGGTCGCATCGGTGTGCAACACCACCGCCTGTTGGCTCAAGTCCTGCGCGGCCTGCAGGATGCGTGAAGCGAGCTCGCCGGTCTGCACCGCGAACTCGTTCGCCGCAGAGATGATCGATGACACCTGCCGGGTGCGGGCGGCCGCCCCGTCGACGTTTTGTGCAATATCCCGCGAGGCAAGGTTCTGCTGAGCAACCGCATCGGTGATGGCGAGCGAGATACCGTCGATCGTCCCGATCACGCCGGATATAGCCGAGATCGCCGCGACCACCTGTCGTGTAGCCTGTTGCACGGACGCGGTCTCCCGGCTGATGTCGGCGAGCGCCTGCGTGGTCTGCGCGGCGAGGCTCTTCACTTCCTGCGCCACCACCGCAAAGCCGCGGCCGGCGGCGCCAGCGCGCGCCGCCTCGATGGTCGCATTGAGAGCCAGGAGATTGGTTTGCCCGGCAATCGCCTGCACCAGCGCAGTGACCCGATCGATCTGCTCGACCGTGTGCGTGAGCCCTTCCGCATTGCTGGCAGCAATATCCGCGCAGCGCTTGGCCTCGGCGACCACATTCGCCGCGCTCGCCGCCTGTCCGCTGATGCTGCCGATCGAAGCCGACAGTTGCTCGACGGCCGAGGCGGCCGTTCCGGCATCGCGCATCGTCTCCTCGGCCGCCTTGGCGGCAACCAAAGAGTGGCTCTCCGATTCCGCAGCAATCGTCTTCATCGAGCCGGCGAACTTCTCCAGCTCGACCGCGGCATGTGAGACGATGCCGACCACACTGAGGACGTCGCGCTCGAATGCTTTGACGAGCTTGGCAAAGGTCTCGCGCCTCTCCGCCTCCGCGCGCGCCTTGTCGGCACTACGCTGCTGCTCGAGCTGCCACAACGCAATGCCGTTCTCGCGAAAAACCGCGACGGAACGTGCCATCGCCCCCACCTCATCCTTGTGGGCCAGGCCGTCGATCTCGACCGCGAAGTCGCCGCCGGCGAGCTTCTTCATGACCGCCGCCAGGCGGAGCAGCGGTCGCGCGAGCGAGTAATGGCTGAGGCCAAGCGCCGCCGCGAGCGTGAGCAAGGTTCCCACGAGCACGCAAGCGCTGGTCACCCGGATCGTCCAGCTGCGCGCAGCATCGGCGTCCTGGACCGCGCTCAGGGAGCTCGCCCCGAGAATATTGATGAGGTGATTCAAGTGCGACACCGCATCGTCGAGTGCCGCCGCGAACCTGACCTCGAGGAAGAAGCGAAGCTCGTCCGGCTTGCGCTCCATCGTCAAGTGACGCGCGTCCTCGGCAAGCGTGCGCAAGCCATCGAGCTTGGCCACGATCTCGTCGATGTCCTCGCCGCGCTGCGGATAGGAATTGCGAACGTTGCTCAGGGCGTTGCCGATCGCGTTGAACTCGCCGGCCATCTCGTTGGCCTCTTCGGCGATGTCGGAGGGCTCGGTAAAGGCGCACATCTTGTAGACGTCGAGCCCGAACGCGCTCAGCGCTGCCTTGGCCTCCGAGAGCGACAGCCGCGCCGGCGCAATGTGCTCGGTGATCGCGCTCTCGGCTTCCTTGATCCGGTCAATGGCATGCAGCCAGTACCAATCCGCCAGTCCCGACATGAGGCCCAGCGAGGAGATGAGGATAAGGGCCTTGCGAGCGATGGTCGGATTGAAACGAAGGAGAGCGGCGAGGTGCAAAGGATGCCCCTATAGCGCGTTGCACACGGTGCGCCCGCGAGCTCCGGCGCAAGAAAAGCCGCGGCACCGTGACCGGGCGCCACGACTCGTATCGGGCCTCGTATCCTCGATTCCCATTACCAATGCGTGAATCCGCCAGGATGCACTGGACCGCCACTCGCAGGCGCGCTCGCGGCAAATTCACCCGCCGGAATAACCGGTTACTAGTAGGTTGGTAGATTTCTCTCTCTTGCGCCGAGGGGGCGGGTGTTGTTCGTAGTGACTGATCGCATACGCGGAAAAGGATTCTCGGCTCGCTTGATCGAGCGGGTAGATCGCCGTGAAGCGTTGCGACCGCCAGCAGGGCCGCTGCGTGACCGAACCCGTCCTTCGACTTTACATTGCCCGCACGTCGGCAACAGCCAGACGCGCCGAGGAGCAGCTTGGCGAGCTGCGCGCGCTGATGAGCCCGGCCTTGAAGGTCGAGGTCATCGACGTGCGTGAACGACCTGATGTTGCTGAGAAGGCCCGCATCCTCGCCACGCCCACTCTCACCTATGAGCACCCTGAGCGCCCGCGCCGCATCGTAGGCGACCTGAGCGATGCCAGGCGGGTCCTCAACTTTCTTGGCATCCAAATCATGGGGAAGGCCACATGACCGCGCACGAGGAGGACACGGACTCTGTCGTTCTCGAACGAGTGAAAACCGGCGTGAACGCTTTCGATGAACTGGTGATGGGCGGGCTGCCGCGCGGGCGGACCACCGTGGTGGGCGGCACCCCAGGCAGCGGCAAGACCGTGTTCGCTACCCAGTTCCTAGCGCACGGGATCACCCATTACGGAGAAAGCGGCGTGCTCGTGACCTTCGAAGAGCCGCCCTCGGACATCGAAGCCAATATGCGCGGCTTCGGCTGGGACCTGGCGGCGTGGTGCAGGGAGGGCCGCCTTGCCTTCGTGGACGCAAGCCCGTCGGCAACCGAGGAGCTGGTGATCGGCGATTTTGACCTGGGCGGGCTGCTCTCGCGCATCGAGCACGCAGTCAGATCGATAAATGCGCGCCGCGTCGTCCTTGATTCGCTGACCCAGCTCTTCGATCATTTCATCGGCGATCCGAAGGTGCTGCGCCGCGAGCTGTTCCGCATCGGGAATGCGCTCAAGAAAGCCAGGCTTGCGGTCCTGATGACCGCGGAGCGCAACACTGAGTATGGCGAGATCACCCGGCATCGGCTCGAGGAATTCGTCGCCGACAACGTGGTCATCCTGCGCAACGTGCTCCAGCGCGAGCGGCGCCGGCGCACGATCGAGGTGCTGAAGATGCGTGGCAGCCACCACGCCGAAGGCGAAGCGCCGTTCACGCTGCTGGAGAACAAGGGCGTGGTCGCGATTCCGTTATCCTCGCTCCGGCTCGAGCAGCAATCGAGCATGATCCGGGTGACGAGCGGAAACCCTGCCATCGACGATATGTGCGGCGGCGGCTTCTTCCGTGACAGCGTTACCCTGGTCAGCGGAGCGACCGGAACCGGAAAGACCCTGCTGGTGACGAATTTCCTCGCCGGCGGTGTCGGGGCCGGCGAAAAGGCGATCCTCTTCGGATACGAGGAAAGCCGGGGGCAGCTGTTTCGTAATGCCAGCGGCTGGGGCGTCGACTTCGCGCAGATGGAGGCCGATGGCAAGCTGAAGATCATCTGCCTCTATCCGGAAGCGCAGGGTCTGCCCGATCATCTGCTCACGATCCAGGGGCTTGTCGACGAATTCCAGCCGAACCGAATTGCGATCGACAGCATATCGGCCCTGGAGCGGATTGCACCCGACACAGGATTTCGCGAATTCCTGATCAGTCTCACGTCATTCATCAAGAAACGCGAGATCGCCGGCCTGTGCACGGCTACCAGCAAATCGCTGGTCGGAGGCGAGAGCGCCAGCGAGCAGCATATTTCGACACTCACCGATTCGATCATCCTACTGCGTTACATCCAGGAGCAGGACACCATGAATCGCGGCCTCATGGTGCTGAAGATGCGCGGCAGCGAGCACGCCAAGGAGATAAGGCGCTTCACGATCGACAGCGAGGGAATGCACTTAGGTGCGCCGTTCGAGGAGGCGCCCAATGTGTTCACCGGCGGCGATGTCGAATATAGGCGGTGAGCTTGCGGCGCCTTCCCGTGCGGAGGTGACGCGATGAGCCCGGCGAAAATCGAGGGAGCTGCCGGCATCGATCAGGCGGAGATGCACTTCCTGATCGAGAAGAATGCCGACGGGATAATCGTTGTCGGAGACGACGGAACGGTGCTCTTCGCCAACCCCGCCGCCGAAGAGCTCTTCGGCCGCGCACGCGAGCTTCTTGTCGGGTCGCTGATAGGAATCCCGATGATCGCGGGTGAGACCAGTGAGATCACCGTCTTGCGCCCCAGCGGAGATCATGTCGACGCAGAGATCCGAGTCGTCGACACCACCTGGCATCGGCGGCCCGCACGGCTCGCCAGCCTTCGCGACATATCGGCGCGCAGGGCCATTGAGGAACGGCTCCGGCAATCGGCAAAGATGGAGGCGGTCGGACAGCTGACCGCCGGCATCGCCCATGACTTCAACAATCTGTTGACCGTCGTGCTGGGCAACCTGGAGATCGCCAAGCGGCAGGCGGCCGCCGCCAACTCGGCACCCATCCAGGCGCTGGAGAACGCGATGCGTGGCGCCCGGCGTGCCGCCGCGCTCACGGGCCGGCTTCTGGCCTTTGCACGAGCCAAGCCGCTGGAACCGAGCGTTCTCGACGTCAACGAGGTCGTCAGAGGCATGTCCGAGCTGCTTCGACGCACATTGGGCGAAACCATCAGTGTGCGGACCTCGCTTGACCCGGCGGCTTGGCCGATAGATGCGGACACAACCGTGCTCGAAGCGGCGATCCTCAACCTCGCCGTCAATGCACGCGACGCGATGCCGGCGGGTGGCAATCTCACAATCGAAACGGCGAATGTCGAGCTCGATGCCTCGTACGTCGCAGCAAATCCGGACGTAACCGCCGGGCCTCATGTGCTGGTTGCGGTCGCCGACACCGGCATGGGAATGACACCGGAGGTGCTGAACCGCGTATTCGAGCCCTTCTTTACCACGAAAGGCGACGGCCGCGGCACCGGCCTTGGGCTGAGCCAAGTCTACGGCTTCGTCAAGCAGAGCGGCGGCCATGTCAAGCTCTACAGTGAGCCCTCGATCGGGACGACCGCCAAACTGTACTTTCCGAGATCGCAGCGGCCCCTCTCCTCCGCGGCACCCTCGGAAGAGCCAAAGAGGCCAGCTCAAGCCCCCGTCGCCCGTTCACACGAGGCTATCCTGGTCGTCGAGGATGACGAAGACGTTCGCAACTTCGCAGCCAGCAGCCTGCGCGAGCTCGGATACGAGGTGTTCGAGGCGGCCGATGCGGCAGCCGCACTCGAGATCATCAAGCGGCCGGGCGATATCCAGCTGCTTTTAACCGATCTGGGGCTTCCCGGGGCCTTGGACGGAAGGGCGCTGGCTCATCGCGCCCGGGCGATCCGCGGGCGCCTAAAGGTCCTGATCATGACCGCATATGCGGGCAAGGCCCTCATGCATGAGGGGCGGCTCGAAGCCGGCATCGAGCTGCTTAGCAAGCCGTTCACGTTTGCGGCGCTCGCCGCGCGGGTGCGCGAAGTCTTGGACCGGCCTTTGGGGGTGCCAAGAGGCGCTGCCATTTTGGTCGTCGACGACGAGGTCCTGGTCCGCATGCTGGTCGTCGATATGCTCCGCGAGCAAGGCCTGTCGAGCATCGAAGCTGGCGGATTCGAGGAGGCACTGGCGAAGCTCCACAACAGCGGCGAGCAGCTGGCAGCGGCGATCGTTGACCTGCATCTGCCCGATAGGCCGGGTGAGGAGCTAATCGCCGCAATCAGGAGGCTACGGCCGGCACTGCCGATCATCGTTGCGACCGGATACGATCTCGAGGATGTGCGCCGTCGGTTTGCCAGCGATGATCTGCTCAAAGTCGTAGCAAAGCCATTTGATCCGAGATCAGTGCTCGCCGCGCTCGCAGCAGTCGCAGTGCAGCCGGTGGCCCTGAATCCAGCGCAATCGCCCGCCGGCGATTCACACCAAGGGTAGAGCTTGGGGTCATATCGGGGACAAAGACCGGTGTGTCTCGGCAAGGAATAAGAACCTCCTCATGAGATTCCCATGCGTCAGCACCACACCGCCCACCTAACCTTGTGCACCAAGGCCCTCACCCGCTCGATAAATCCCGTGCGCGGCCGGATCGACGCAAGTCTCGCCAATGTTCCGGTTCCGACGTTCGTATCCGTTTGCCGCGCGTGCGAAAGTCAGAACCAAGGGAACATTAGTAAGCATTTGATATCCAGCGCAGCCTTGATTTGGACGTTGCTTCGAGAAGACGGCCACAACGGCAAACCGTCCCCCTCGAGTTCCCGCCAGGTGCGCCTTGTCGCAGCCTGCCCTGCCCTCCCGGTTTCGGCTTGCAACAAAAGGCCAAACCGGCACAATGCCGGTCCAAAGAGCACAATGTCGGCTCATAATTAAGAGTGCTGCCGGGGAGGAAGACGACATGGCGCCAGTTGGGCAATCGCGAGCCAGTTTTGGCCGCTGGTACATCCTGGGGCTTATTTGCCTCATGTACCTCATCACCTATCTTGACCGCGTCAATATCTCGACGGCGGCGCCGGCAATCAGCAAGGAATTCGGTTTCGACAAGATCACGATCGCATGGATTTTCAGCGCCTTCGTCTGGGCCTATGCGATCTTTCAGGTTCCGGGCGGCTGGCTCAGCGACCGGTTCGGCGCGCGGGGGGTGCTGGCGACCATCGTGGCGTATTGGTCGATCATGACGGCGGCCACTGCGGCAGCGACAGGCGCGGTCTCTTTCTTCATCATCCGTTTTCTGTTCGGGGCGGGTGAAGCGGGCGCATTTCCGGGCGCCACCCGCGCCATGCAGCTCTGGTATCCGCGGCGCGAGCGCGGCTTCGTGCAAGGCCTGACCCATAGCGCCAGTCGGCTCGGCGCCGCGGTCGCGCCGCCCATCGTGGTGCTGATCGTCACCTCGCTCGGCTGGCGATCCGTGTTCTACATCTGCGCCGCAGCCGGCTTCGTCTGGTCGCTTTGGTGGTATTTCACGTACCGAAATCTACCGGAAGAACACGTTCTGGTGAACCGCGAGGAGCTCGCGAGCATCCGCGGTCTCGACGAAAGAGGCGAGATCAGGCCGGCGAACCTCGAGCGCGAGGGTGCCAATGTGCCTTGGGGCACATTGCTGCGCGCGCCCAATATGTGGGCGATCATGTGCGCCTACTTCACCTACGTGTTCTGCCTCTATTTCTTCCTGACCTGGCTGCCGAGTTATCTGGTCGACACTCGGCACTTCGCATTTCCCAAGATCGGTCTGCTCGCATCGCTACCACTCTTTGCCGGAGTTATCGGCGATACCGTTGGCGGCCTGGCGACCGACTGGCTCTTGAGGCTAACCGGCAGCACCAAGATCGCCCGGCGCTCGGTCGCGATCGTCGGGCTGCTTGGCTGCGCGGCCTTTATCGTTCCGGCAGGACTGACCGATGATGCTGTTACGGCGGTCTATTTCCTCACCGGTGCCGGCTTCTTCTTGGAATGCACGATCGGGCCGTCCTGGGCGGTCCCCATGGATTGCGGCGGCAAATATTCCGGGACGGTATCCGGAATGATGAACATGGCGGGCAATTTCGGCGGCGCCCTGTCGCCATTGGTCTTTGGGTTCTTCTTTCAGAAGGAGATGCCCCAGGCACCGTTCATCGTCACCGGCGCGTTGCTCGTGGCCGGTGCCGGCGTATGGGCCTTCTGGCTCGATCCGGATCAGTCGGTGGTCGAAGCAGCCGAAGTTCCAGTCCCGCTGCCGGCTGCGGCCGAGTAGGTTGGAATCGGCTGGGCCCTCAAGGGAAAGCATCCGGCGCGGCGCGCCCGCGTCGGCATACCAACGGAACAAGCGACGTTGACTTTACTCCGTCTTCGTTCCGCCGCCGGCAGCATACAAAGGCGCGCGCGAGGGGCCGAGGAGGCTCGTCTCGCCGGGCGGCCGGAGCGTCCCGATCCAGGCGTCATCCGGCTTCCATTTATGGATTTGGCCGCAGGCCGGGCATCGCAACGGCACCGCGACGCAGGGCAGGCTCTTGAGCAGAACCCACTCGGTCTTGAGGCCGGTCGAGACCGGCGCGCCTGTCTGCGGACACTGCACCAAGATATCAGCCAACGCCAAGCTCCCACGATAGTCGGTGATCTGGCGGAGAAACCCGATGATTGGTGACACGATCTCGTCGAGCGCTAAGCACGCAATCGCACGCAGACAAAATGACCAGCTTCCCCAACACCACTACCCGCTTGCCCTCGCCTCGCAGCGCCCGAAAGACGACCGCTGACGATCATCCAGGCGCTCGATAAGGCCCCAGAGCTCCGCTGCTCCCCCGGTCTTGCCACCCGGCGATACCGGCTCGAGCGCGCGAACGAGAGCGGACGGGACCCAACCGTCAGCTCCGGAAGTGATTCGCCGTTAAAGCCACGCCCGAGTCCAGTGAAATCTTCCGCCCGGTGGATAACTCGTGGGCAGGCAGAGGTCGGCGGCCGAGAGCCTGCGCTTGCGCTTGCGCAAGGGGGATGGCAATCGCGCTCCGCCGTCATCGCAGAGTCATCGACTCATTATATATGCAACAGAATCTTGTCGCTCGGCGCGGGCCGCGCGACCTGGATCGGCCCTACCCAGATGGCTTGATCTGATGGCTTGGTCTGAACACACCACGAAAGCCTTCGATTCGGATCTGCAAGACCTTGCGCGCACCATGGCCGAGATGGGTGGTCTCGCCGAGCGGCAGATCGCGGAATCGATCGAAGCGCTGACCACACGCGATAGCGAGCGCGCTTGGCGAGTCATCAACGCCGACGTGACCATCGACAACTTGCAGCGCGCCATCGAGGAGCGAGCGATCGAGACGATCGCTCGCCGCCAGCCGGTCGCGGTCGATCTGCGCCAGGTCGTCGGCATCCTGCGTATCGCCAGCGAGCTTGAGCGCATCGGCGATCTGGCCAAGAACATCAGCAAGCGCATCATCGTTATCAACGGCGAGGAAATGCCACGGCGATTGCTGCGCGGCGTCAGCCACATGGCCGAGCTGATGCTCGCGCAGCTACGCGACGTGCTCGACAGCTTCGCCCGCCGGGACGCCGCGAAGGCGATCGATGTGTGGACCCGCGACCAGGACGTGGACCGGCTGTACACCTCTTTGTTCCGCGAGCTCCTCATCCATATGATGGAAAACCCCGTCACCGTGACCTTCGGCATCCACCTGTTGTTCTGCACCAAGAATCTCGAACGCATGGGCGATCACGCAACCACGATCGCGGAAGCCGTCTACTACATGGTCAATGGCCAATCGCTCCTGAGCGAGCGACCGAAGGCGGATGTCACCAGCATGCTGACGGCGGCGATGACGTAGCGTGAGATCCGGAAACGGCCTGAGCCATTTTCTGGAACAACACGGCCCTGATCTAGGTCTTGTTCACGCCGCTCTTGCTGACGCCATCTTTGTTGAGGCAGCGCTTGCGGTGGCCGCGCAGGCCCGGACGGCACCCGCCACGCGCAGCATCCTCCCGAAACAGGTGCTTCACCCGCACCGGGGCCGATCGCCGGTCAGTTGCTTTGATCGTGCCGGCGAACGCGTCGCGGTGCCTTGCCCGACTCGATCCTACCGGCTCGATCGCATCTGGATGCAGCGGCTGCGCCGGCGTGGGTAGCGTTTCCGGCAGGCGATCGCAGCCGGCAATGGCTGCCCAATGTTGCGGCGTCAAATTTGAAATTATTGGGCAAATCGGAACCCCGCAGTCGCCTGCAAATGCGCCATTCGCTGTTCGCAAGTGCACAACCGCGCCTGGGCCCGGCACCTTTACAGAACTGTATAAATTTCCCTGCGGCTCAACGCAGACTTCGCGGCGAACGGCCAACTCTTCTGTCGGGCTGCCGACGCCCACATCGGTCAAATATTCCTCCAATCAACCGGGTGCCGCAGGCGCGGGCAGGCAGGTAAGGATAACGCATCTGCGACGCCGCAGGCTGAGTTGCCGGCTTGCATCGGAAGTCCGTTTCCTTATAATCAAACTGGCCTGGAAGTGGCTCCTCAAAATACTTTAGGACACTCGAAGAAGACTGGAAAAAGCTGGACAAAGCGGCCTCAAGTCGGAACCACGGCAGATCAAACACCAACCAACCATTCACGCTCCTTGAGCGGGGAGCGTGCAGCGTAACGGGAGGGGCAGTCATGAGACTTGCTACCAAAATCAGCTCGCGTACCAAGACTATCGCACTCACCGGCGCCTTGCTGGCCGGCACCGCACTCGTCACCGCATCGTTCATGGGCCTCGCCTCGGCGGCTGAACCGTATGTGGGCTATCACGTCGCCAAGGTAATCACCCTCCCGGGCAAGAACCCGCGCTGGGACCACGTCTCTTTTGATGCGGCCAACCGCAACGTTCTCATCGGGCGCCGCGACCAGGGCGTCTGGGTCTACAATGTGGATTCCGGGAAGATCAGCCAAGTCGAGAAGACCGGAGGCACCAACGGCGCTGCCGTGGCTCCCGAGCTTGGCCTTGGAATGAGCGACAACGGCGGCGCGGACAGCGTCACCGTCTTCGATCTCAAGACCCTCGCGGTCAAGAACGTCATCAAGCTGATGAGCGACACTGACGGAGTCGGCTGGGAGCCGGTGACCAAGACCGCCTACACCAACAACGGTGAAAACGGCTCGATCACGCTGTTCGATCCCGCGACTGGCAAAATTGGCGAGACGATTGCGCTTAACAACACCAAGCAGCCCGAATTCTTCGGCGCTGACGGCAAGGGCCGCGTGTTCGTCAACCTTCGCGATCAGAACAAGATTGCGGTGGTGGATTTCAAGTCGAAGAAGCTCGCCACGACCTGGCCGGTTGATTGCGTGCAGCCGACCGGGCTTGTCTATGAAGACAAGAGCGACCGTCTGTTCGTCTCCTGCCGCGGCAATAAGCCGGTGCTGGCAGTGGTCGATCCGAATTCGGGTAAGACCGTTACCACGATTCCGATCGGCAAAAACACGGACGCGGTGCTGTGGGATCCGACCCAGAAGATGGTGATGTCGCCGAACGGCGCCGACGGCACCCTGTCGGTCATCAAGCAGGACAATCCCGACACCTACCATCTGGTCGAGACGGTCTCGACCCGCATCAATGCGCGCACCGGCACGGTCGATCCGAAGACCGGGACGGTCTATCTGGTGGCGCCGGAATCCACCTACCCGGCGGCGGCCGAAGGCGCCAAGGCACCCCCGCCGAAGTACATCTCCGACACGTTCTCGATCATCGAGATCCAGCGCGGTCAGCTCGACTAAGACACGATCAAACGGCCCGCTCGCCAAACGAGCGGGCCGTCTCTCTTCCGGGTACCGAATCCGGCGCCGATTCGCAGCCGCAAGCCGCCCGGGACTTATCCACAATCCGACCGGCAGACCGATGTGATCGGCAAGAATGCTCCGTGGGGGACGCTGATTGGCTGGAGTACTTGTGCGCGTAAGTCTCGTTTGAGCGATCACCGGAGGGCCTCCGAAGGTCACCGCATCCGGTGTTACCGCTCGAAGTGACATTTTCACTACAGTTCCAGCCAAAAAGTTGGGCACAAGCGCCTACAGCCTGGACTCGCGTTGACAGACCGGTACGGTACCGTTTTGCCTTTCAATTGTTGTGAAAGGCCGGGCTGCGTATCGTGCAGAGCGGGTGGGGACATGGGGCAAGGGGCGGCAACAAACACAAAAATCGATCAGCGCAGAATCGGACAGCCCATCATCGGCCGGCTGTTGCGTTGGTGCTGCGTCGGCGGCCTTCTGAGCTTAGCGCTCGGCGCGTGCGCCGACTATCAGGCACTGCCGCTCGACAATCGCGTTCACTTGAAGCACAAGCTGTCCGAGCTCGCGCATGCCGGGGTTCGCCTGGACCGGCCGCTCAGCGTCTACGACATCGCGGTTCTGGCGGTGCAGAACAATCCCGACCTGATCGCGACGCGGACGCAGCGTGGCGTGGCGCGCGCACAGGTTCTCGAAGCGGGCCTCCTGCCAAATCCGTCGCTCAGCACGAGCTACCTGTTCCTGCTCAATCCGAGCCCCGCCGCCGGCGTCGCCTTCGATGCGATCTCCGCTGCCATATCGCAGGACATCCAGAAGACCATCACGATGAAGTGGCGCTTGCGCAGCGCCCAGGCCGACGCCCTGCAGGTCGACGCCACCATCCTGTGGGAAGAGTGGCAGCTGATCGGAAAGGCGCGCCTCGCCGTGTTCGATCTCGTGCAAAAGGAGAAGCTGCGCAAAACCCTGGCTGCCTATCGCGACTTATTGCAGGACCGCTTCGAGCGCGGCCGCAAGGCACTGGAGCAAGGCAACACGACCTTGGCGACGGTCGCGCCCGACGCCGCCGCAATCAGCGACGCGCGCAAGGATCTGTTCGATCTCGAACGCGACATCGATAGCCAACGTCACGACCTCAATGCGATGCTCGGCCTGGCCCCTGAGGTTATGGTGCCGCTCAAGACCCAATTGGAGGTTCTACCAGTCGACGCCAAGGCCGTCATGCGTGCGCTGACCGATCTGGCCGACCGGCGGCCCGACCTCATCGCCCTGCAGCTCGGCTATCTCTCGCAGGACGAGAAGGTCCGTGGTGCGATCGTGGGCCAGTTCCCGGCCATGACCTTCGGCCCGAGCTATGCGCAAGACACTTCCAATGTGAAGTCGTTCGGGCCGGCCCTGACGATGGATATCCCGATATTTGACCGCAACCAAGGCAATATCGCAGTTGAGAGCGCCACCCGGGCCCAGCTCCATGCCGAGTTCGCGGCCCGTCTGTCGGAAGCGCACAGCGAGGTCCTGGCGTCGCTGGCCACCCAGCGCCTCCTGATGCGACAATTAGACGAAGAGCGCGCCGAATTGCCCGTGCTGAAAGGATTCGCCAAGCAGGCGGAAGATGCTATGAATGCGGGCAATATTGACGAGCGGGCGTATGTCGACCTTGTTTCCGCGAGCTATTCGAAGGAAAAGGCTGTCCTCGGTCTGGAGCAACAGCTGCTCGAGCAGGAGGTGGCGGTCGCCACGCTCATCGGCGCCGGGATGCCGCGCGCCAGTCTGCCGACGGAAGCTGCCCTTGAGGAAGTAGGTCAATGATTCGCTACCTCGTAAGCGTCGCGGTTGCGTCGCTGTTTTGCTTACAAGGCCCGGCACTCGCCGACGAAGTCAAAGGGTTCGCATTGGTGAAGGTGGCGCCCCCCAAGAAGGGGGCCGTCCCGCATATGGTTTATGCGTACGGGACCGCGACAACGACCCAGGGTGCCACCGTCAACACCAGCTTCCAGCGCGACGGACAGGTTTCCGAGATTTACGTCGAGGTCGGGGACCAGTTCAAAAAGGGCGACCCGCTCTTGGACTTCGGCGCCTCGCCCGCCGCCGTGGTCGCCTATGAGCAGGCAAAGACCACGCTTGCGCTTGCCCAGCACACCTACGACCGGCAGTTGCAGCTGCTCAAGGCGCAGCTCACCACCCACGACAATGTCGAGACCGCCGAGAAGGCCGTATCGGACGCCAAGCTGCAAGTCGAGATGTTCGAGAAGATCGGCTCCATCAAGCCGAGCGAGATCTTGAACGCGCCGTTCGACGGCGTGGTCAACTCGATCGCGGTGTCCAAGGGAGACAGGATCTCGGCCGGCGCCACTCTGATGACTCTGCAGAAGGTCGACCAGATCATCCTGACCGTCGGAGTCGAGCCGGCGGACCTGGACAAGGTCAAGCCGGACATGCCGGTGCACCTCACCTCGCTGCAGCCCGGGCGCAAGCCGATCGAAGGCACCGTGAAGCGGATCGGCGCCTCGATTGATCCCAAGACCCGGCAAGTTCCAGTCTACATCGAGCTACCCCCAGGCGGCGCGCTCGCCGGCGAGAACTTCCGCGCCGCCATCGAGGTCGGCCAGTACGAAGGGTACGTGGTGCCGCGCGATTCCGTCGGCTCCAATCCCAAGGGCACCTTCATCTACCAAGTCGACGACGCACGCGCCAAGCGCGTGTATATCCATATCGTCGGGTCTTATGGCAACAAGACCATAATCAGCGGCAACGTCGACGAGCAGTCGAAGATCATGCTGTCGGGCGGAACTCAGGTCGACGACGGCGATGGGGTGCGTCCGGTGGATGCCAGCCCGACTGATGAAGAAGAAAATAATCAGGAGGACTGATGACCTTCGTCCAATGGATTGAGTATCACGCAAGGTCCATCTTTTTCGTCGCGATCTTCTTGTCGATTGCCGGCGCCTTCGCGGCAACATCGCTGCCGGTCGGCCTGTTTCCCCAGGTCGCCTTCCCGCGCGTGCAGGTTTCGCTGGATGCGGGTGACCGGCCGGCCGACCAGACCGCGCAGCTGGTTGCGCGCCCGGTCGAGGAGGCTGTGCGCGTCATTCCGGGCGTCCAGGAGGTGACCTCCGGCTCGAGCCGCGGCGGCGCCCAGATCTCGATCGACTTCGGCTGGGGGCGCGACATGACGGCCGCGACCCTACAGGTCGATACCGCGCTCTCCCACATCATGTCGTCCCTGCCACCCGGCACCACCTCTGTGACCCGCCGGATGGAACCGACGGTATTTCCGATCATCGCCTATGGGCTCACCTCGGACAAACTCTCGATTCCGGAGCTGCGTGACCTGGTGAAATTCCAGATCACTCCGCTTCTGACCGCGATTCCCGGTCTCGCCAAGGTCGACATGGTGGGCGGGGCCGACGCCGAGGTGCAGGTTCAGATCGATCCTCACAAGCTCGACGCCTATGGGCTGTCGGAATCCGACGTGGTCAGCGCTTTGAACTCCTCCAATGTCCTACAGGCGATGGGGAAGATCGAGGACCACAACAAGCTTTACATCGTAATTTCCAACGCGATCATGTCCCAGACCGAGCAGGTCAGGAACGTGGTATTGCGCTCCGATCAGCACTCCGTGGTGCGCATCCGCGACGTCGCCGATGTCAAGGACAGCGAGGTCCCGCAATGGGTGCGGGTGATGGAGGACGGAAAAAACGCCGTTCTGTTCCAGGTTTATGAGCAGCCGGACGGCAACGCTGTCCAGATCGCCAAGCAGGTGCGGGACAAGCTGGCAACATTCAACTGGCCCGAGGGTGTCAACCACGCCAACTGGTACGATCAGAGCGATCTGGTTATCGAGGCGGCCAGCAGCGTGCGTGATGCGGTGCTAATCGGGCTGGTGCTGTCCGGTATCGTCCTGTTCCTGTTCCTGCGCAGCTGGCGCGTCATCCTGGTCGCCGTGCTGATCGTTCCGTCAACACTGCTCGTCACCGTGCTGCTACTGCAGGTGACCGGTCAGAGCTTTAATATCATGACGCTCGGCGGCATCGCCGCCGCGGTGGGTCTCATCATCGACGACGTGATCGTCATGGTGGAGCATATCGCGCGCCGCGCCGGCGCCACACAGCGCGCCTATGACGACATTCCATTAGGTAGAGATGCGGTGCTGCCGGCAGGCCAGGAGTTCCTGCGGCCGCTCATGGGCTCGAGCTTCGCGACCATGATCGTGTTCATCCCGCTGGCGTTCCTCTCCGGCATTACCGGGGCGTTCTCCAAGACCCTGGCCATCACCATGGCGGCGGCGCTGCTGATCTCGATGTTCATGGTGGCTTTCGTGGTTCCGCTTCTGTCGCGGGCGGTCATCAACTTCCAGACCTGGCACGATCCGGCCGCTGACAAGGCCGGTTGGTTCGTCGAGACTCACGGCAAGCTGCTCAACGGCCTATTCCGCCATCGTTGGCTGTTGCTCGTCATCTTCGTTCCGGTCCTGGTCGTGGGTTATCTCGCCTACCAGAACGTCCCGACCGGCTTCATGCCCAAGGCGGATGAAGGCGGATTCATCATCGACTACATGACGGACCCGGGCACATCGCTCGCCGAGAGTGACCGCATGGTCAAGCAGATCGAGCAGATCCTGCGCGACACGCCGGAGGTGCTCACTTTTTCACGCCGCACCGGATTGGGGCTCGGCGGCACCGACCTTGAAGAGCCCAATGTAGGCGACTTCTTCGTGCGCCTGAAGCCGCAGCCACGGCGCGACATCAAAGACATCATGCCCGAGGTGCTGTTGAAAATTCAACAGCAGGTGCCGGGCGTCGACTGCGATCTGGCACAGCTGATGGAAGACCTGATCGGCGACTTGACCGCAGTACCCCAGCCGATCGAGATTCGCCTGTTCGCCGATGATCCCGCCAAGCTGATCCCGACCGCCAAGAAGGTCGGCACCGCGATCCAGTCCATCCCCGGCGTCACCGAGATGGAAAATGGCGTGGTGCTCGCCGGCGATGCGCTCAATGTCAACATCGACCCGGTCAAGGCGTCGCTCGAAGGCATGAGCACGCAGGACATCACCTCCCAGGTCAACGATTATCTCGAGGGCAATGTCGCGACCCAGCTTACACAGACGCTCAAGCAAGTTGGCGTCCGGGTCTGGCTAGACCCAAATCTGCGGCGGCGCGATGAGGACATCGCCAAGCTGCCGATCCGCGCCTCCGACGGCCACATTTTCCCGCTCGACCGCGTAGCAACTCTGGTGCCGGAGGTCGGCCAGCCGGAAATCCATCGCGCCAATCTGCAGCAAATGATTGCGGTCACGGCGCGGATCGAGAAGCGCGATCTCGGCTCGACCATCGCCGACGTGCAGAAGACCCTGACCACGCCCGGCCTGCTCCCGGAGGGGGTCCACTACGAGCTCGGCGGGCTGTACAAGCAGCAGCAGATTGCCTTCGCGGGGCTCGCACGCGTGTTCGCGGCAGCCCTCATCGCCGAGTTGATCCTGCTTGCCTTCCTGTATGAGAGCTTCTGGCTACCTCTCATCATCATCGGCACCTCGCTCTTGTCCACCACCGCGGTGTTCATGATCCTGTGGGCGACCGGGGTCGAGCTCAACATCACCGCCTTGATGGGCATGACCATGATCATCGGCATCTCGACCGAGATGGCGATCTTCTACGTCTCGGAATATACCGAGCTCGCCCATCACATGCCGGCGCATGAGGCCCTGCGCGAAGCCAGCAAGAACCGCTTGCGGCCGATCACGATGACGACGCTTGCAGCCATCTTTACGCTGATGCCTTTGGCAATCGGCGCCCTGCCCGGATCGGGTGTCCAGCAGCCGCTGGCGCTCTCCATCATCGCCGGGCTGATGCTGCAGTTCCCGACGGTGCTGCTCGCGATGCCGGTGCTGATCTCGTTCACGGTCAGCCGTCACCACCGCATCACGTCGGAAACAAGCGGCGGTACACCGGGGCACGTGCCGCAGGCGACTCCGGCAGAGTAGAGGCAGAAGACGCCCCTCTTTCTTCAGCGAGCGGGCGTCCCCTTCCTCGAAGGAGCGGCCAGCAAAACGGCAAGCGACCTGCCAAAGGGCGAACAGCTCTGGCGCGTGAGCGCTCGTTTACGATCAACGACAGGGCTGCCGGAGCTGCGGGCAGCGTGCTTACGGTCCGTGCTTGCGCGGGCGCAGCCGCCGGATCGTCGGCAATCCGGCCGCTGGCGCCGCTCAAGGGCGGCCGCGCTTTTTCACGACTGGCGGCGGCGGTGGTGGCGGCGCCGGGGCGAGCTCGGCCACCACGGGGTTGGGCGCAAGCTCGGGCGGTGTCGTATCGATGAGCGCAGTCTTCTGCACCGGGACGGGGCGGACCGGGACTGTCTGCGGCAGATATCCATCAAGTTCATAGGTCACCGTGAATTCATCGGTGACCGGCACCAATAATTGGCATGGCGTCTGACAGGTATCTCCGTAGGAGGTGCGAGCTTCCGCGCCCTGCGGCGTGGAATCGATCATCAAGATCGGTTCCTGCGGCTTGTTCAGCCAATCGATCCCCGGGGCATTCGAGGAAACATATGAGCAGCTTGCGAGAGCAAGCCCCGGCAAGAGGCAGAGCACCGCACAGAGCCGGCTTATGTCTGGTTCCTCACTCATAAGATTCTCTCGATCAGCATCCCGGAACTCGGACGAGCCCGTCGATCTTCGCATTGGCTTGATGGCGCCCCGAATATACGCAGCGAGCACACCAAATGCGGCTAGTGCGGCGAATTTGAAGTCCCTTTCATTCTTGCCGCTGGGTCTTTCCAAGGAACTTCAAACCAAAACCGCACCGTTCTTATAGGCTCGCTCGCGTCCCTTTGATTCCGAAGTTCGCTCCATAGTCCGCCCGAAGGTAAGCGAATTTCGGAATCAGGACACGGAACAGCACGTCTGCGCCATCTTGCTCGATCCATGCGCCTTGCGGTTCGATGACAAGCACGCGACAGCTTAATGACGTTTTGATACCGGCGCGGCCGTATTTTACTACTTTTTGAGTCGGCGAGTGGACAGTTGTTGCGCACCTACAACATGTTCAAACAAACTGATCGCTTGGCTGCTGCTTCGTTGCATGTTCATCGTGATCGTCCCCTAATACTCGAAACCAAGGGCCTCATTGACGAGCCCGAGAGATTGGTGGGGACGTGATGATCATAAAGAAACGAATGCACGCTTTGATGCTGAGCGCATTTGCCGGCGCAATGGTCGTGCCGGGCTATGCTTTGGCCCAAGACGCACAAACGGAGCGCCTGCAGCAACAAGTGAATTCGCTGCAGAGCCAGTTGCAGGTCCTGCAGCGAGAGATCGCCGAATCGAAGAAAACCTCCCAGTCCGCAGGTGCTGCCGCCTACGCGGCCTCAAAGCCGCTGGTCAAGGCCCCGCCCCCGTCACCCGTCAAGTTGACCTGGGGTGGGTTCCTGGCGGCGGAAACGGTCTTCCGGCAGCACAATACCGTGTCCGACATGGGCACGCCGTTCACCTCGATCCCGTATCCGTCCTCGCCGCAATACGGCGAGCACGAGTTTCGCGGCAGCGCCCGCGCAAGCCGGATCTCACTGCTGGCCGAGGGCGCGGTCGATCCGATGGAAAAGCTCGCCGGCTATTTCGAGATGGACTTCCTCGGCGCCGGCATCACCTCGAACTACAACCAGAGCAACAGCTGGGACATGCGGTTGCGCCAAGCCTATTTCACCTATGACAACAGCGATTGGGGCTTCCACCTGCTGGCCGGTCAGGCTTGGAGCTTGATCACCCAGAATACGGTCGGCATCACGCCGCGCAAGGAAAACATCCCGCTGACGATCGAGGCCAATTACGTAGCCGGCTTCAATTACACGCGCGGCTGGCAGCTTCGGTTGGTGAAGGATTTCGGACCGACGGCGGCCGTAGGAGTCTCATTCGAAGTCCCGGCCGAGTTGGTATATTCGAGCACGGGCGCTATCGCCAACAACGGCTCGTTGAACGGCCTGATCGTGAACTGGGCCAATCCAGGCAACACCTTCCTGGGAAGCAGTGCCTTCGTCAACAACTTCAACACGGAAACAGCGCCGGACATCATCGGCAAGGCCGCATTCGATCCCGGATGGGGCCATTTCGAGGTGCTGGGGCTGGTTCGCTTCTTCACCGATAACGTGATGACCTGCACGCCCGCTTCGGTTGCCGCTGACGGCGTTTGCGCTGACACCTCGGCCAACATCCTCTCGCAAAGCTCGAAGGTCACGGTCGGTGAAGGCGTCGGCGGCTCGGTGCTGCTGCCCATCGTGCCGAAGCTGCTCGACTTGCAAGCCTCGGCCCTCTACGGCCGAGGTATCGGCCGCTATGGCGCCAGCCAATTGTCGGACGTCGTCGTCTCCTCCGACGGCACCTTGTCGCCCATCACTGCTCTGCATGTGTTGGCGGGGGCGGTTGTTCATGCGACGCCGGCGCTGGATATCTACGGCTATGGCGGCTTCGAGAGAGCCGACTCGAATCTCTTCGGCACTCTGGCCGGCACCACCGGGTTCGGTAATCCGTCCGCGGTCAATACCGGGTGCGGCTTCATAACCGCCGCCCAGTTCGCCAGCCCGGCGGGCTCCACCAACTGCGCCGCCATCAACAAAGAGGTGGACATGGTGACTGTCGGATTCTGGCAGAACCTCTTGAAGGGCAGCTACGGCCGCCTGGCGGCAGGCGCGCAGTGGGAGTACATCCAGCGCAAGTCGTTCGACACCATTCCGGGCAATGGCGGTGCCGTCTCGACCAACGACAACGTCTTCCTCACCTCGCTGCGTTATTACCCCTTCTGAGCAAGCAGCGAGACAAAGGCCGCCCGGCGGGCCCCCGGGCGGCTTTTTTGCGTGCTGCGTTGAGGAGCGCGACGAGACTGCCGGGCTTGCGCGAGCCCTGCGCCGCAGCGCGCTGCGGAACGGGACCATCCGGCGCTTCAGCAGTTTCCGCCGCTATTGCGGGATTCCCGGCCGATCGGTCGCTTGCTGCGCCCGCGCCTCGCATTCCACCGCATAAGCTTCGATCGCCTCGGCATCCTTGACGGAGAGCATGGACGCAATCCGCCGTGCCCGCTCGGCGCGTATCATCCAAACTCGAGAAGTGTCGGCCCGGCTGTTGAGCAAAGCCATGGAATCACCTCCGCGACTGTCGGGGCAGGATTCCGGGCAGACGCGACGATTACAATTCTTGATTTTCGCGGCGATTGGAGTCCGCCCAGAGGAGCGATTCTCAGGCGGGGCGTCAAAACAGGGAATCGCCATTGCCGGCCGGCGGAATTCGCATTCTAATCGGCGCCGGGCTTGGACAGGTGAACGCTGGGGAGCGCATCGTTTGCTCTATAGGAGCCTGGTTGCCGAGCGCATCGCCGAAACCGGGGGGCGCTCGACCGGTTTTGATTTTCTGCGCATCTTTCTGGCTGTTTCGGTCCTCTGCTGGCACAGCGTCCTGTCGAGTTATGGGGTGGCGCAGGATGTCCAAGGTTGGGCAGGCCCATTTCGCGTGTTTCCCTCCCTCGTCGACGTGACATTCTTTGCGCTCAGCGGCTTCTTGGTCGCCGGAAGCCTTGAGCGCTCACGCAGTCTCGCCGAGTTCTCTGTGCTGCGCGCGCTTCGCCTCATCCCGGCGCTGTCCGTCCAGGTGTGCTTGTCGGCACTCATCCTGGGACCGATCGTCACCATCTACCCGCTCGCGGAGTATTTTTCACAACGAGAGTTCCACCGATATTGGCGCAGTATCTTGGGCGATATCTACTACACGCTGCCCGGCGTGTACGTGACCAACCCGACTAACATCGTCAACATCTCGCTCTGGACAATCCCGTTCGAAATCTATTGCTACATCGCGCTCGGCCTGCTGGCGCTGTTCTCGCTTGCCCGCAAGCCCAAGGCCTTGATCCTGTTATTTGCCGCCGCGACGGTCGTCTTCCCGCTCATCCATGTCCATCGCAATCACGGTTGGTTCTGGGGCCGGATCGATGGCCTCGTCCTGGTGCTCTCCTTTACGGCGGGCGTGCTGCTGTTTGCTCTGCGCGAGAAGATCGTTCTCAAGCCCGCTTGGGCTCTCTTCTCGCTCATCTCTTGTTCGATCCTGCTAGAGCGACCCGACCTCGGATTCCTTGCACCCCTTCCGGCCGCTTACCTCACAGTCTACATCGGGCTCGCCAACCCGCCGAAAAATCCGATCCTGATGAGCGGCGACTTGAGCTATGGCGTCTATCTCTACGCCTTCCCGATCCAGCAGCTGTTCTGCTGGCTTTTCCCGATGCATCGCCACTGGTGGCTGAACATCGCCTTTGCGCTGCCGGTGACCCTCACCTTCGCGGCGCTGTCGTGGACTTTCGTCGAACGGCCGATCCTCACGCGCAAGAAGACCATTATCTCCCTTGGCCGGCGCGCGATGCGCTTTTTTTGGCGCCAGGGACCCGCGGCTGAAGCCGCTCCGTTACTTCCGACCGCCATTCCGCCTCACATTTCAGAACCGACCTTGATCAAGAAGAGCGGCCGTTAAATTCGAATCAAATGCGCCATGGCGGAATGAGCGGTCGATCAAGATCGCCTTGCTAGGACATCGCTTACACTCCGTTTCCCGCGCTTTTGAGGCGCGCAACCGGAAGCGGAGCTTATCATCGCCACGCGGCAACACCGGCACCATGTACTCCCACCACAACATGCTTCGGCATCGGAGTGGTCTGCTTCGGCCTTCCCCTGCAATGATACGGCAACGTTCGGGCAAGGAAGATCTTTCGCGAAACGCTGAAGACAGACATGGAATCCCATGTCCGCTGATTTTATTCACGAGCACCCGCAATTCCCCGATCTCATTCGCATCGTTGCACGAGAGCGCGGCATCGATCCTGCGCTGGTGGTGCGGGCGGCCGGACTCGAACCGGCACAGCGCTTTCGCGCCGAGGGATTTTAAGTCCCTTAACCGGGTAAACCGTGGTAGCTCGCCATGTCCCGCCATGTGTCAGATATGCCGATATTTATTGCCTTTCTTGCCTCATGGATGTACACCATGTGCCAGCATATTCAACCCGTTTCGAGGTACTATGGCGGTTCTAACGGACACGTTCGTTCGCGCGGTGAAGCCCCCTCCTCAGGGGCAGCAATTTCATTTCGACGCCTCGCTCAAAGGCTTCGCGCTCCGGGTAAGCCAGGGAGGAGCAAAATCCTTCGTGCTGAAGTACGGCCGCGATCGCCGCTTGATCACCATCGGCCGATTTCATCCTGACATTCTGACGCTCTCCCAAGCTCGTACAGAGGCCAAACGCCTCCTCGCTGAATTCACCCTCGGTCGTCATCGTCCGCAATCCATAGCCTTCCCTACGGCTGTGGAGCAGTTCCTGAAGGACAAAGCGCAAGCCCGTCGCCCATCGACCGTCTCCGGCTATCGCGTCAAACTCGGCAGGCTCCGGTTCAAGGGGCAGCTCACCGAATTCAGCCCCGAGGAGTTTCATAGGCAGTTAGATCGCATCAAGGCCCCGAGCGAGAAATCGCACGTCCTCGTCGCTTCAAAGGTCTTCTTCCGCTGGTGCATCAAACGCCGCTACATCGACCACGATCCAACCTTGGGTCTTACCAAGCCCAAGCCGAAGCGGCGCACTCGCATCCTCTCCGACGACGAGATCCGCGCCCTATGGAAAGTTCAGGGGACTTTTGCGGATTATGTGCGCGGCCTTCTCTGTACTGCGCAGCGGCGCTCCGAACTGCGCCACGTCATCATCGGCACGGACACGTTCACGGTCCCGAGCGAGATATCCAAGAACCATAGGCCGAGCGTCATTCCTATTTGCCCGCTGGCCAAGCCGTTCATAAAGCCCTACCCGAACTTCGATTGGAGCAGGGAGAAGGCCCACCTCGACAAGGCGTCTGGCGTAACAGGCTGGCGCCTTAGCGATTGTCGTAGAACTGCCCGATCAGGCTTTTCCATGCTCCGCATCCCCCCATGGATTGCAGAACGAATCCTGAACCACGTCTCTTCGCGGGAGCCGCTAGAGGAGACGTACGACCAGTACGATCCTATTGATGAGAAACGAGAAGCTCTCGAAAAATGGGAAGCCCACATCGCCTCTCTACTTCGGTGAGCTACGGCGACACACGGCGAGGATTCTAAGCCATTGAACTGACTCTCGAATTTCCCTATGAGTCGCAACTAGCTGCCACTGGCAGTGTGAGCGTTTTGGGATCCTGCTCACGGTATTTTTTCATTGGGACCTCTCCTCGGAAAGTAAATTTCCATGGAGAGACATCAAGTACCACTGGTTATCGACGGATGGGAGGCTCTATTTAAAGTCACATCACTGCCGCCCGGTAAGCGAAGCTCTATCTACCGCTGGATCGAGGAAAAGACTTTTCCTCGCCCAACAAACTGGAACGGCAAGCCAAATCGACACTCACGACCACGTTGGCACGGAGACGACATTTGGCTTTGGTCTTGTGGCCAATGGATCCCTCCATCCGAGTAACACACTTCAAGGGCCAGAAATGGCCCTTTCTTTTTTTGCCGTATCTCACTGTAGCTCCGACCAGCTTTTCAGCTCACACGATTCTCCACATCATCGCGCATCTAACAAAGGAGATGCCCGATGCCCGGAGACGCTTGCGCACTACGCCATCTCAGATACGCCAAGACCTACATCGAAGAGAGCTTCAACATCGCCAAACAAAGCGGCATTCCCCACGAAAAATCGAAGCGCATTCTCGAAAAGCTCTCGACCGCCGCCGAGCACCTCAACACCGCCCGCAAGCTCAATCCTGAAGTCCAGCTCGATAACAAAGTCACCCAGAACCATCTCGCCTGCATGATCCTTGTGGGTGAAGGCCGCGCCTATCAATCAGTCGCGTGGGAATACGAGCAGGAAGCTACCCGGCACTACGAAAAGCACAAATTCCAATCCTTCGCCTTCACCCGCAAGCAGAAGCGGCATCTCGAAGAAGCAGCCAAAGCTTTCGAGAAGGCGGCGACTTACATTCCTGACAACACACTTGCCCTGAAGTCGCTCGCCGAGTGCTACGAAAAGCTCGGCCGCGCGAGAGACTACAACAGTACGCTGGAACGACTGGCGCAGATTGACCCTCAAGATCAGGAAACACAGACCAAGCTCCACGAAGCCAGTTTGGTTGAAGACGACGAGGAGCCGCAAGCTGCGACTTATCCCATCGATGAGTACAGATCTGCCGCCACGGTCGCTGCTCCAGTTCAACTTAAAATCCCAAGCGGAAGCGCGTGGGACAACGATACTAACTGGATAATTCTTTGTATTGTCGGGCTCGCTGTCGGCATCTGTGACATTTTTAGGCCACCTTCCCACACTCCTCACCTCCTTCCACTCGCCTTCATGATTTTCAGCTGCATCATGCTCTTCTGCTACCTCGTTTTTCTCATTATCAGAAAGAGATAGGTCGTGATCCGCCGACCTTCAGATTTTATGGTCAGTCCCGTGCGGCAGCCGATAGTCTCGGCTGCTCGCACTTCTCCATCAGCTATCCTTCCTGCTGACCCGCTTCCCACTCCAGTGCCGCGCGCGACTGAGATTTCTGATGTGGTGCGGTACGAGCATTGCCTGATTTTAGGAAATAGCGGCAGCGGCAAAACACAGACGTTGCAAGAACTCATCCTCAAAGATTTGGCTCGTCCCGATCCCGTCGCTTTGGTTGTGATCGACCCGAAAGGATTCATGGTCGAACGCATTGCGAGGTTAAGTAACATTCCGAAAGACAGGCTTGTCATCATCAATGCGAATGACAATCCAGCCCCGCCCCTCAATCTGTTCCATCCTGCAGGCGGCAAGAACCTCCAGCACAAGATCATCGAATCGTTCGATTACATCTTCGCGCAATCCGGCGTTGCCCTCTCCTCACTGATGCACGCGCCATTCCGGTTCTGCACCTCGCTCATTAGCAGCATCCCCAATTCCGACATCGAAATGATGATCGACTTTCTTGATGCTGATGCGAAAGACAAACGCTTCAAGCCCTATCTCGACAAGCTCACTGATCGAGGTGCGCAACGCTTCTTTGAAACCACATTCTTCACCACCCGCTACCTGCCTACCAAGCAGCAGATCAAAAACAGGTTCAACGATCTTCTCTCCCAGCCACAAGTGCTGGCCATGTTCAGCTCAAAAAGCCCTGCTTTGAACATGGTCGACTGCCTCGCGCAGCGCAAAATCGTGCTGGTGAATACCTGTGCTGCCAACGGTCTTGATGCGAGCATCCTGCTCGGGCGCTACATCCTTAGCCTTGTAATGGCGGCAGCTTTCGCAAGAGGCATGAACGGCCCTCCCTGCTTCGTCTACATCGATGAATTTTTGGATTACTGCGACACCTACGCCACCCCGAGACAGTTCAGATTGTGCCGCGAATATAACGTCGGGCTCACTTGTGCCCTGCAGGTTCTCTGGTCCAAGGAACTGGACGACGACCTCCGCTCCACGCTCTCCAGCACCAACATCAAATACTGCGCCAAAATGTCGGGCCGCGAGCGCAGCTACATGCTCCGAGACCTTCAATGTCCCGAAGAGCTTCTGGATGGCGCAGTCGTAGATAGGACCAAGCAGCTCGTAAAATTCGTCCGCTCCCTTCGAGGTGAACAGCCGGAACTCATCACCATCCCGTATCCCAATATCATTCCCAGAATGCAGATGGGGGAGCGTGAGTACCAAACGCTCCTCGAGGAAAATCGTCGGCGGCTTCATCCCAATCCTGAACCGAAACCCGATCCGCCACCGAAGCCAGAAGAGCCGTCCGATAGCTGGTGATACAATCAGGTAACAACCTATGAAAGATGGCAAGAACTACGACCGCTTTTCTAACGATCCGGTCCTCAATGAGGACGGGAAACCCATTGTCTCGCAGTGGGTCGAAAGAAATCCTCTCATCATCAAGGCGCTTGCAGATCACGCCATCCTTAATTTCGACGACCTCGCTGCTATTGTCGGTGGCAATCGCCATTCTCTTTACAGGACCGTGCGCATTCTCAAGGCGCGCAACAATGGCTACATAGCTCTCACCCACGATTGTCTCAAAGCCAAGAGCTTGCGCCGTCCGCTTGTTTTCCATCTCACTCAAAAGGGCGTGGAGTGGGCGAAAGAGAATAACACAGTAGTTACTGCTCCGAAGCGCGTCGCGCCTGGCTATGAAGACCATGCGATGCTGACGGCCCATGTTGTCGCTTCCATCCACACAGGTGTAGCTCAACAGCCACCAGCACGCATCGTGTCGTGGGATGAGATAAAATCTCACCCCAAGTTCGGCACTGGTCTTGAGGGACAAAGCGTTTGGCCGGACACGCATCCATTTCGCATTGAACTGATAAATAACGGAAAGCCGGATTGGCGCACGCTCGTTATTGAGGCTGATAATGGCACGGAGAGCATCAAGCGCCGCATTAAAGAGAAATTCCAGCTCTACAAGGAATTCATGGACAATAAAGAATACATCAAACGATACGGCGTATCGAATTACTACGTTCTCTTTGTCTTCACCAAGCGTGCCCGCTTGGACCACTCCAAACAACTTTTAGAGGAAATGGGCGGCAATCGCTTCATCCTCTTCCAGCAAGCCTATCAAGACCCGTCGATTCCAGCGGGCTATATCTTCATGACACCGTGCGAACGTGCAGGCTATCCCTCACTGCAACTCAACCAACTATAGGAGGTGTGAATGCAACTAAAACGACTGCTCGACGGCCCTGCGAAATGCGGCATGTCGAAAGACGAATGGATTCGCCGAGCTGTGATGGCAGTCATCAGAGCTTCCGAAGAGTCCCACAACCAGACCAGAAAGGAGCGCAGACATGGACGCAAGACTACAGCGAATTCGCGAACTCATCGAACTTAAAGAGAAGACGGACGCGGAGCTGGACACTTTGATTGCCGGTGCGCCAGTCAAAGAAAGCAAGCCCCGCGTATGCAGCAAGTGCAGCCAAGAAGGCCATACGGCCCGCACTTGCCCAAACCAAACGGGAGCGACCGAATGAGGACGCCCCTGTGGGTATGGTCTTGGCAAGAAGACCCGCAACCGGCAATTCAAAGGAGTTGTTCTATGGATTTCCTTGACTGGTTTTTCGGCGCCGCGCCTGCCAAAGACGACGGCATGCTCGACCTCGAAGGCAAAGTAGCCAACGTCAGTGAAACCCCTCCTGATGACTTCTCAAGAACCGTGGACGACCTCGTCGAGGAAATCCACGACGAAATGGAGGTACTGCCCGGAGAGGACACTGACGCTGAAGCCGAACCGGATGCAGCCGATGCGGAGAGTGAAGCAGACCCGAATGCTGGTGACGCTGAAAGTGAAGCCGATCCAGCCGCAGGTGACGCGGAAGGTGGCGCTGATCCTGACGGCGGGGATAGCGAAGGAGGCGAAGGCATCTGAATGGTACAATCGAACAAGCCATGAAAGTGAGGTGATTACATTGGCGAAGGATGAGAAGAAGCAACCAGAGAAGAAGTTCCGGATCGGGTACGTCGAAGCGGCTGTTTGGAAAGCTGACAACGGTGACTTCTATAACGTCACAATAGGTCGCTCTTACAAGGACAGCAGCGGTCATTGGCAAACATCCGACTCTTTCGGACAGGGCGATTTGCTAAATGCAGCTCGCGCTCTTCAACGCGCCGAGGACTGGATTAGTCAGCAGTGACCACAACAACGGACTTGAGCAGCAGGCGCAAATGCCCGCTTTTTCTTTGCGGTACAATTAGGTGAGAGTTCTTTCACACACGGAGACCTCTCATGAGCAATCCCGATTTTGCTGCCATCAAAGAACGAGTGTCACTCGTTCAAGCGATACAGATGCTACAGCTTCAGATGAAACAGGCTGGCCATCAGTACAGGAGCGCATGCCCAACGTGTCAAAGCGGCGGCGACCGTGCGCTCGCCGTCACGCCGGATAAGGGCTTTTATTGCCATTCCTTGGGCAAGGGCGGCAGCGTCATCGATTTCGTCGCGCACATTCGTAACGTAAGCGCGCGGGAAGCCGCTCAAATCCTTTCCGATCACTTCCGGATCGGCAGTTCCAATTACAAAGCCCCCGGCCCCGCCAAGGTAAAGACCGAGGTGGAGCAAGAAGGCAGCGGGGAGTTCCAAGCCCTCGATTACTTGGTGTTCGATCACCAGTCGGTCGAGACGTTTGGTCTCCCTGCTGCCACCGCCAAGGTTCTCGGTATCGGCTATGCCCCAAAAGGCACCCTCCGAGGATGCGTCGCCATCCCCGTGTACCTGCCGAATCAGGCGCAGCCATCCGGCTACATCGGCATCGACTTGGAACACGGTGAAATAAAACTGCCGAAGGAATGGCATTACCTGCCGCAGCAGGAGCCGGAACCTGAAGTAGACGCGAACGTGAACGTCGTTCGCTTCCCGAAACGAGCCTGACAATGAGGTTCGTCATGCCGAAACGGTACGACAACAGTGAACTCGACAAATTCAACGCGTTAATCGCGCGGGCTGATAAGTTCGGCAAGGATGCCAACGACCGCAAGGGCAGCACCACACCGCCCAAAAACAGCTACGAGGCCGAGCTTGATTCCTTCAATGCGCAGATGGCGGAAATCGACGATTTCGTGCAAGCAGCGCAGAGAAGACGAGACGGCTGACGGTGCGAATCTTCCCAGAGCAGCGGTTAGGCACACTGGCGCGGTGAGGGAATGTTCCATCAGTTAATACATGTTAAGTTATGGAACAGAAGCCCGTTGAGAGCCTTTGATCCGCAATGTGCTGTCAGCTCTGCCGCACTCGCAAATGAGTGCGGCTTTTTATTGCAACAACAGTTGATGCACTCACCGTCACTCATGGTGCGCCACTGTGACTACTACGCCTTTGCACGTCTATGTATTTGGTAGAATGAGATGCAGTCACAAGAGGAGATGACTGCAATGCAGATCACACAACCGCAGACGGTCGCACGCATCCGGCAGCTCAATGACACATTCCGAAACAGCTTCAACGGCGGCCAGGTGTATCTGACTTCCGGTATTGCGGCGTTCGATCCCACACTGAAGGCTCAAGTCCTCGAAGCAGTCCGCACCTTCAAAGCCTTCGATAAAGGCAACGATCCACATGGCGAGCACGATTTCGGTGCAATGGACGTGAGCGGCCAGCGCGTTCTGTTCAAGATCGACTATTACGACTTCGACCTTCGCTATCTTTCGGACGATCCGAGTGATCCATCAAAGACGCGGCGCATCATGACGATAATGCTCGTCGACGAATATTGATACCATGCCCGGCTTCCACGGCCGGGCCTTTCTTTTCAATGGTATGATGAATTGAGCGTCCTTTCACATAGGAGGAAAACATGGCGCTCATGTTGCACGCTGGAGCCAATCCAGTTTCTTACGACGAGCTGCGTCAAGTCATCCCACCGCCGGCGACCGAGACGCACGTACCGATTCCACATCATGAGATCATCGAATTGTTGCGGTACACGGTCGGCTTTTACGGTCACGAAATCACCGAAGAACATCATGGCGTCACGCCGGACGGCAACCGCTACTTCGGTGTCCTCACGCTTCGCAGCCCCTACGGGGACTATCAAGATATGTTAGGTCTCCGTAATAGTCACGACCGCACTCTGCCGATCGGCATCGCGTTCGGCTCTCGCGTCTTCGTCTGCGACAATCTTGCGTTCTCGGCAGATCATGTGATCCGCAGGAAGCACACGGTCAAGGCCAAGCGCGAGCTGCCCGGCCTCATCACCGAGATCGTGCGACCGCTTCAGGACCACCGCATCGCGCAGAATCAGAAGCTTTTGACGTATCAGAAGACGCCAATCTCCGACGCACAGGCGGACCACGTCGCCTGCAACCTGTATCGGCAGGACATCATCGGCGTCCAGAAGATCGGCGACGTGCTCTGGCAGTGGGAGCATCCATCTCACGATTGGGGTGATAAGTCGGCTTGGCGGCTCTTTAATTCAGCGACCTACGCCCTTCGGGGCAAGCTTGCGGAAAAGCCCGACCTTAGCAAACGGTTGCACGAAGTCATCGACGGCGTTTGCCAATGAGCTGGGCTGCACACGTACTTCGGGTTCCTGCCCATGGGCTGACCATGGACGCGGAATCCGATTGTCCCGATGAACAAGAATGGCAAGCGCTTCGACCTGAAACCTGCACGCATTGGCAATTCTGGCAAAGCAAAGCTGACTTTACGCCAGTCTCGCCTGTGTTCGCTACTTCAGAGGAAATGGCTGCATACGCAGTCTCACAAAACGGATGGCCTTGGTTCTTGGCCTTTATGTCTTGCGACAAGGACACCGCAAAGAAGTGGATTGAGGACGAAGGCGACGAATTCCTCAATCGCTTACGTAAGCGAGAGCACCGATGAACGTACATGACCCGGCAGTTTACATGGCCATGCGCGGCTATCCGCCGACCGTGGTCATAGTCTGCGATTTTTGTTCCGGCGAATTCCAAGCAAAGGATGGCGTGGCATTCCCCGGCCTTACTCGGAGCGAAGATATAGCTATGGCCGTTTACTGTAGCCATGCGTGTCTTCTGTCCAATGTACCGAGTGAATGGTTCTTCACTGCGTGACGACACAGCCCCTAGCGCAAATGCTAGGGGTTTTCATGTTATAATCATGTTGTATGGAGCTTTGGACAAGCGCTAAAGCCGACAAGCTTTTTTCCAAATTCATCCGCGAGCGTGACCGTGTATGTTTCTTTAGGTGTGGTCGCTCTGCCACGCAAAATTCTCATTTTTGGGGACGCGCCAATTCGGCAACACGGTACGATCCCGAGAATTGCGATGGTGTATGCGGCAAGTGTCATTTCACACATGAAGGTAACAAGCAAGGCTTGTATCGCGAGCTAAAAATCAAGCAGCTTGGTCAAGATGCTTACGCCGCACTTGAGAAGCGTGCCCGATCGATCGTCAAGCGAAGCGACGCTATCCACGAATTTATGAATTTCTACCATGCTCTATGAGCTTTTCGGCCTTGCTCTCCTAAAGACGGTATGATTCCCTATCTGATTCGCAAATCGACAAGAGGGATTGCAATGCACTACCTTCTCTTCTCCGGCATGTTATTCCCTATCATCGCAAGTGGACTAATCGGCGCGTACATCGAGAAGAAACCTAACACTGCCCACTTCAGACAGCTCAAATACATTGCGATCGCATTGTGTGTCTTCGCTCTCTACTGCTGCGCCAGGATAGCCTATTTGCAGGAGCTTCACGTTTTATGACCGGCGACGACGAACGCACATGGCTCCTCGACCACGACCCGGCGAACCTCCTCCCGTATTCAAAGCGGCTTATCCCCGAGGATCCCGAAGCCGAGACGCTCGGCCGCCAATTCGTCCGAGATAGCGTAGCACCCGAACTGTATGGATGATTTCGAGGTCCTTGAAAGCGAAGCCAGATTCGAGCGCATCCACACCAAGCGGCACGAGCGCCGCGAAGGCATCAAGAATGTCGCTGCGCGCCTTCGGAAAGGCCATTGTGCCAAGCGACCGTTCTCACGCAAACAGGCACTGACCTCGATAGGGGCTCACCGTCGCTTCAAGGGCGCTAAATTCTTGCGCAGCTACAAGTGTCCCCGCTGTGGCCATTGGCACCTTACCCACAAGCCCCAACGTCGCGTATGATTTTCTTTGTCGCACAGCTCTGCATCGCGGCTCTACTCGCCGGCCTCACCGTCTTAGCCGTGATGCTCATATTTCTTGCTTTGGCCGTCGTCATGTACGCCATCGCCAACCTTGGCTTTCTTCTTGAAGACATCGTGCGCAAGTTGACGCGCTAAAGCGTGCTATAATGAAGTCATTAGAAGATAGCGCGTTCAAGTCTGCGGCCTCGGCGCTATCGGGCCGCAGGTTTGAGCGAAAACACAATGAGGGAAATCAAGTACAGGTTTTGGGATAAGACAGGTGCTCATGGCGGCACGCCAGCAATGTCGCCGTCGTTCACACTTGCGCAAGTGGGTAGAGTTCTTGGCGCTCAACAAGTAGACCTCGATGCACAGCCATGGATCGTGATGCAATTCACCGGCCTCAGGGACAAGCACGGCAAGGAGATTTACGAAGGCGAAATCATCCAGAGCAACCTCGAAAACGAGATGGGCTCATTTGAGCAGGGAGTTGCGCAGGTGGTTTGGTGCGGCATGAATTCGTGCGTTGGCTTCCACTTGCGCCAAAAGGGTCAGTCAGAACAAGAAGGCTACTCGATCGGCACCGACTGCGAAGTTATCGGCAATGTTTACGAGCATCCCGAACTTCTTGTATGAGCACCTTCACCGACGCACAGCAGAAAGCGGCTCGCAAAGCCTTCATCGAAGAGAACAAGCAGAAAGCATGGAACGCCGCCTGTCACGCAGAGTGGATCGGCAAGGGCCTCGACCAAGTCGTCGCCGAATGCGAGAAAATGCAGAAGGAAGATGAAAAGCTGGCCGAAGAGATCAAGGCCCTCGAAGCCTCGGTGGTCAGCCATACCAAAGAGAACCGCGACCAGCGCAAGGCACTACAGGAACGTCGCAACGGTATCGCAAAGACGATACTAGGCCTTCGTCAGCATCACGAGCGTGGGCAAGCGGCCATGGCCCAGCTCTACCAGAACGTCGAGACAAGCCTCGCCCTTGCCAAGCATGCAGAGACGTGGGAGTGGAAGGAGGCGCAATCACCTAAAGAAAGTTGACGGTCGTGCTGGCGATGACCGAGATTCCGGTCGCTATTGCCGCCCATTTATTCCACCACCCGATCCGCTCCAAATATGGATAGGTGTCCTGATGATGTGTAAATTTGCCATTCTCGTCCTGCACTAGCTTCCAGTGAATGAAGGCTTCCATGTTTTTCTTCTCAAGCGTCGACCCTCTCCACCACAAGACTGCCCCTACCAAACCGGCGATAACAGCAACGGCACTTACAACAATTTTCAGGCAAGCCATCGAAACACCTCCCCGACGCCTTTAGGCTATAATACCCTAATGCGAGTCTTGCCTCCTTTCGAGGAAAAAATACGCAGTCAAATTCGCGACGAGATGGCCAAGAAGCCGCTTATCAGCGTCACGGCGATCAAGGAGCGCATGGAAGAAGTCTTCGGCCGGGGCTTCGATTACACCTACATCCGCAAGCTCACCGGTAAGGTCCGCAACGAAATCTCATACGAAATCGACAGCGCGAAAATCGAACCCCGCCTCGCCTTCACCCGTGAGAATTATCGGATGATGCGCGAGGAACTTCTCAAGATTGTTTATTGGCAGCCCGGCGACGAAGGCGTGAAGCCGCTCGCCAAAGACAAGGTTGAGGCGGCCAAGAGCGTGGTCATGCTCGACCTCGCCATCCTTCAAGCCGAAGCTGCCGCCGGCATGTACAAGAAGCCTGTTGAGCTTCTCGCGAAGGAAATTCACTACGAGCCCCTCCCCGGCGAAGTCAGAGCTGTGGTCATTGCGGCGTGGCAGCGTGGGGGATTGTTGCCGATGACGGCTATTGAACAGATTGTTCCTAAAGAAGTACACTGAAGCGTTCTTGGCCTGCGACTCCGGAGTCAAGCTGTGCGCACGTACTACACTTTTGGGCGAGCGTTTGCAGTTCTAACTATTGTTTCATTCGTTGTATATTTTTCGTCTCGTTATGTGTTATCCATACGACATTCAGAAGATGGTTCTCTTTCCCTTAGCGATTACGCTTTTGTTATTTCACTGGGAACACTGTTTGTATCGATGATCGGAACCACGTCGACCATTTTGCTCGGATGGCGAGCTGATCGGCGCCAATCTGATGAATTTAAACTGAAAATTGAACAACTGGAATTGCAGTTGAGGGAGGCACGTAAATCGAATGTTAGCTCTTTGGATCAAGGCTTGATACAATAATTTCATATCAGCTTACCCGCTCCATTGTGCGCGCCTGTCTCGCGATCAGGCCTAGGCTGCTACTGCACGAACCTCGCGTACATGCGCAGATAGACCCCCTCGAACTCCGAAATGAAATCCTCAATGACGGGCACTTTGTGGAGATCCCGCCCGCGCCAACGCAATAGTGGCGGCTTGAGCTGCTTTGGCCGCTTGCCGCGGCGCACAGCACGGTTCAGCACCCAGTTATGACTGCACTTATTTCTGATATTGTTTAGCTCCATAAGCTTTTCCCGACCACTAGGAGTGAGCAGCCCAAGGCCTACCGCCCAGTTCAGCTTCATGTCGAAGCCTAGGCTTTCGCGGTCATAGAGCATTCTACGATAGGCCTTACCGCGATCACTCGCGACGCGATGCTTTAGCCGCTTTTCGGTGATGTCGAGAGCGCAGAATAGCATTATGCGCGTTAGCAGATCTTCTATCTTCGTATGCAACTGGAGCACCGCTGAGCGCACTATATCGTCGCGCTTTCGCTCTAACATCGCAGCAACCAGCCATGGTTCGCCTTCTTCCGTGCCGTAGATCGCCTGATTGATTTGTTCGATTTCGAGATTAAGGCGGCCAATGGTCTTCTGGATTCGCTTCGGATTTCCCCGCATAACTTCCCTTCCCCCAAACAACCGGCGAAACTATGCTACGATACGCGTATATTAGCTAGCCCGTTCGAGTGTGCGCCTTTGCGGCTAGCGGGGCGCACGTTCGAGCGAACTGCATGGCCAATCGCGTCGAGAAATATCTGCGGTTTGATCTCATAGGTCCGAGCCCCACAGGCAAGACCAAGGTTTGGCAACTCACAGACCTCAAGTACCGCGATTCTTGCGGCACGGTGAAGTGGTACGGCGCTTTCCGCAAGTACGTGTTCGAGCCTCACGATTCGTCCTTCTGGGATAGCGACGCGCTCGACATGATCAGCGCGTTTCTGCGCGAGCAGAACGGCCAACATCGGTATGCAAACGGAGACGCTTCAGCTTGAGCGTCTAGTAGACGACCCCGAAATCCGCCGCGCAGCGGCCAAGACCCTCAAGGGCTTCTGTCTCACCTACCTGCCGCATCACTTTCCTGCCGATCTCTCGGACTTCTTCGATGAGATGGCCGGCGCGCTGCAAGATCACGATTGCAGGCGGCTTGAGATCATAGGCTTCCGCGGCTGCGCCAAGAGCACGATGGCGAGCCTTGCGCTTGTCCTGTGGTGTGCGCTCGAACACCCCGACAAGTACCCGTTCATCATCATGCTCGCGGACACCCGCGGCCAGGCCAGCATCAACGCGGCCAGCGTCCAACACGAGCTGCGCAATAACGAGCTGATCCTTCGCGACTACGGGCACCTGAAGTACCGAAAAATCGACGATCCGAAACCCGAGCCAACTCTCGAATCGGACGAAGACTGGCAGGCCATGAACGCCGTCCTCGACAACGGCGTCCGCATCCTGTCCCGTTCCCGAGGCCAGAAGGTCCGTGGCGTAAAGCACCGCCAGCACCGCCCTTCCCTCATCGTCGCCGACGACGTTGAAGACCTCGACTGGGTACGAACGCAGGAGAACCGCGACAAGTCGGACCGATGGTTCAGAGGCAACGTCTTGCCCTCTGTAGACGAGCAGGACGGTCGTGTCGTCCTCATTGGCAACTGGCTGCACACCGACGGGCTCATGGCCCGTCTCAAGAACACCGGGATCTTCAAAGTCCTCGAATTCCCCCTCCTCCGCGAAGGCGACGGCACCGAGATCGAGCGATGCACCTGGCGGGCCAAGTACCCAACGCAGGCGGCTATCGACCTCAAACGCCAGGAGCTGGGCGACATCGGCTTCAGGCGCGAGATGCTTCTGCAGGTCGTGCCCGAGGAAGGGCAGGACGTGCTGCCCGAAGACATCCACTACTACGATGACCCGCCATTCGACGACGGCAACTATCTGGCGCACGGCGTCGACCTCGCCATCAGCACGAAGGAAAGTGCTGACTACACCGCCGTCGTAAGCGGGGAAGTCACGTGGCCGAATGGCAAGCTCGAAATCTACATCCAGCCGCATCCGATTATCCGGCGCATGAATTTCAATGACACGATGGCTGCGCTCGATAACGTGCGCCACAGCTCTAACATGAGCAGCCAGTTCTTTGTTGAGGCGGTCGCTTACCAACAAGCTGCAATTGAAGAGCTAGAACGTCGCGCGTTCGCCGTCACGGCCATGCACCCAATCAAGGACAAACGGGCTAGGCTTCGCGTGGCGGCACGCTACATCAAGACTGGAGTGGTGAAGTTTCCGCGCAACGGGTGCGAGCAGCTTTTGACGCAGCTATTCGGGTTCGGGAGTGAGAAGCATGACGACGCGGTCGACGCGCTAGTCTATCTCATTCTCGGCTTAGCAGGAGACGGCATCGAAGAGCCGAAAGTACATTACGTCTAACCGCCCTTCATCTGTAGCAAACTGTCCGAGCCCACGTGTACCCGCAAGACCCGCCACTAGAGACACCTGATTGCCAGACGCGAAATGTCTGAGCTGGCGGACTACTCGTCGCGCAGAAGTGAGCTGCGGCTTGTTCTCGACCGGCTCCGCAAGGAAGCTGTATTCCCCGAATCTCCGAAGTTGCACTGAGGTTCGTTGGCAGATGGCAGGTCACTTTGATCTCTCGATAGCCACAATGGCCACCAGCGGTATCGAAAACTACGTTGATGTCATACGGAGCAGTTTGCTGTCCTTGCGGCGTGTGTATGGTGCAAATATCCCGAGCCATAAAGTCATCCGGCGTGAAGCAATCATAGTGCGCATCCCAAGTCACGCATGGCCCATATGTATCGTCATGCCAAAACGTACAGGCGATGTACGTCGGGTTCGGATTTGACGCGAGACGATGCTTCGGCCGGGCAGCGACGCCCTCTGGGGTGATAGATATCAAAAGTGTGACGATCAGCGCTAATCTCTTCATTTTGACCCTCCCGTATCCCCATACATTCCGTCGAACACATCGTCATGGGTGCTAAACTTAAAAGCACCTCTATGCCTCGATTTTTCGACTGGCTTCGCAACGGTAGCACTAAAGAGACTATCCCCGTCAACCGTTTTGAGGGCATTACACAGGAAGGCGCTATCGTCCTTCGCGACCGCCGCGGCACGCTAAAGGCCGAACTGCCGAACATCACCGAAAAGTCTGAGACACTCGGCAACGATCCGCTCGCGATCTACAAGCCCACTGGTGCTAAGAACATCGACGCCGCGAAGGCGATGGGCAATTTCACCGGCTGGACCTATGCGGCCGTCAACGCTATCTCTTCCGAAGTCGCGAACATTCAGATCCGGCTCTTTCAGGTGGTCGGCAACGATCACCAGGAGGTAGACGACCACGAGCTGCTCGACCTGCTCGAATCTCCAAACGAAACCATGACCGGCATCGATCTCAAGTACACCATGATGGCGCACTTGGAGTTGACCGGCAATTTCTATGGTCTTTTGGACGGCGCAAAGGACGCCTTCTCACCTCCACGAGCCCTGTACCCGCTCAATCCCGGCCGAATGAAAGTGAAGCTCGACAAGAGCAGCTTCCCCTACAAGCTCTCGCACTTCGAATACACAATCGACGGCAAGGTCTACAGCTTCGCCCCCTATCAGATTCTGCACATCAAGTACCCTGACCCGAACGACCCGTACGTGGGCATCGGCGTGCCGCAGACGATCCCCGTGTGGATCGACAGTGACAACTACGCCATGGAGTACAACCGAAAATACTTCCTCAACGGGGCGCAGATCGGCCTCTACGTTCAAAGCGATACGAATGTCGAAGGCAACGTCGAGCGCATTAAGCGCGGTATGCGGGATGCCTACGGCGGAGTAGAGAACGCTCACAAAATCCCTGTCATGCCCAAGGGCGTGAAGCTCGAACACACGGGCGTCACCCACAAAGACATGGACTTCCAGAACCTAGCTGAGGCAACGCGAGACCGCATCCTTGCGGGCTTCCGAGTGTCCAAGACTATCCTCGGAACAGCAGAGAGCGACACTAACCGCGCGACGGCGGAGACAGCCGACTACGTCTTCAGCAAGCGCACCATCAAGCCAAAAATGCTCCTGGTCACGTCGTACCTCAACGCGTTTCTGGTCCCTCGATATGGAGAAGGCCTCTATCTGACCTTCATCGATCCGACGCCAGAGGACAAGGCTGCCAAAGTCGATGAGATGAACAAGGCGGTCGGCAACATGCCCGTCATCACGCAGAACGAAGCCCGCCAGAATTACCTCGGCTTTGGCCCCGTTGAAGGTGGTGACAAGCTCATGGTGCCCGCTGGCATGGAGCCAGCCGGTCAAACCTCAAAAGTGGAAGGCGAGGACATCACCCCGAACCTCGCCAAAACTGCCGAAGGCTGGAGCACCCGCGCCATACGTGTCCGAATGGGCAGTAACGTCGCCCGAAATTCCCTCGCCCGCTTCAAAAAGTCTATCCTCGATGCATTCAAAAAGCAGATCGACGCCACCCCGGCTTTCCAGGTCAAGCACCTCAAGGACCTCACGCACTCCGAATACATGGAGCACTGGAAGCGTTTTGCCGACCGCAGCGAACGGTCGACAGCCGAACTTCATGCCGTGTTCCAAGAGATTAACAACAAGCAGAAGGAGGACGTGCTTGAAAAGCTGCCAGACCTTGTCGGGCAAAAGCGAAGCCAGAAGGCGGCGCAGAAGGCCTTGGCTGACCTCTTCGACCTCAAGGAGTGGATCGGAATCACCGTAGACTTGGCTACCCCGATCCTCACCTCGCTCACGAAGGACGAAGCCGCGGCCGCGCTCGCCATGATCGGTGCCAAGCCGCAGGACATTCTCGCGAGCGCCAGCGTCAGAAACGCGCTCGAGCAGGGCATCTCCAAAATGGCCCGCAGCTACAACGAAACCACCCTGCAGCAGCTCAAAGACAAGTTGGGCGAGAAGCTCACTCAACAAGGCGGCACGAGCTTGACCGAACTCACGCAGACAGTCGACGGCGTCTACAGCTACGCGGATGAGCGCCGCGCTGGATTGATCGCAAAGACCGAGAGCTTCCGAGCAGCGAACTTCGCCAACAAAGCCGCCTGGCAGCAGAGCGGCGTAGTCAAGACCGTCATGTGGTACACGGCCGCGGATGAGAAAGTCTGCGAATACTGCCAGGAGCAAGACGGCAAAGAGATCGACATCAGTGACAATTTCTATAATTCGGGCGACACAATCGGCGGAGCCGATGGCGGTTCGATGACCGCCGACTACGGTGACATCGGCGGCCCGCCGCTACATCCTGATTGCCGCTGCTATTTGAGGCCTGAGGAAATCTCGACCGAATAGGACGTATGCATGACCCGACCCGACTGTACTCACGAATCCTGATCTTCCTCGGGATCATCGGCCTCGCGACCATTGTTTACGTCGGCATTGCGCAGGCTGTCACCGTCTGCCAGATCGGGAACGGTTGTACCGGAACCTCAACGGGACCCAGCTACGGCCAAGTGCTCATCGGGGGCAAGAACGGCGAGTACGAACTCGTCGCCAGTTCCACATTCGGCGGTAGTGGTGGAGGAGGCACCGGCTTCTCCACAACGTCGACGAACTATTGGCTCACGCAACAGACGACGAGCGGGCTAGCCGAAGGCTCGAACCTCTACTGGACACAGACGAGGTTCGACAACGCGCTTTCAGCCACCACGTCCGTCAAGGCAATCACCGCCCTGCCCTCGCTATCGCTGCCCTACAGCCAGCTCACGGGAACGCCTACAATCGCCTCGTCGACGCTCTTGATCGACAACAACACTTTTTCAGGAATAGACAGCTTCACGAACGCATCAGGAAACTTCGGCGGTACTTGGCAGACCTTTTCGCCGTCGCACTTCCAAACCGCACTCACTTTGCCGCTTTCATATCAAAATGGCGGCACGGGCACATCTACCGCCGCCAACTACGGCAATGTGCTCGCGTGGAACGGTACGAACTATCAGGCCCTCGCCACGTCTTCGTTCGGCTGCACTGTTTCATGCTTTTCCTCTCCGAACATCTCCCAGTGGACGAACAACAGCGGATATCTCACCGGAAACCAGACGGTCACGCTTTCGGGCGATGTTACAGGATCCGGCGTCACATCGATCGCCACTGCTTTTAACGTCGCGAACTCGCACTGGTGGACCGCACGTCAGAACACGACCAACGCGAGCACGTCAGAACTCACGGCGACCTCGACGCTTTGGCTTACCGCGATCACAAACTGCAATACAACTTCTGCGCTGACGACGGACGCCAACGGCAAGGTTGCCTGCGGTGCAATAAGCGGCTCAGGCGGAGGCGTCGGGACCATCGCGACATCGGGGCTCGAGACGGCTGGGCAAATCCCCGTCTTCAGCACCACCAGCGGCTACCCCGCGAAAGTTTACTCTCAATCCACTTCCACGCCCTCAATCGGTTCCATTCTCACCTACTCAGGAACACTGGGAAACTTGATTGGCGGCACGTCAGGCACGTTCAGCATTGCCAGCAACGCCGTCACAAATGGGATGCTTGCCAATTCGACGATCCACCTAAACGGGGCAACGCTCACCCTCGGAGACACCAATGACACGATCACCGCAGCTTCTTCGACCGTCCTTTCTGATAACAACCTGTTTTCCGGAAATGACACGTTCTCCGCCTCAACCACGCACCAAGCGCAAGTCAATCTGCAAGGAGCCTCGTCAACTCTATTCACCGCCATCAACGCCTTCTATGCCAATGGCCTGACTTCATGCAACGGCGCGAGTAACGCACTTACGTGGAACGCCGGTGCGTTCGGCTGCAACTCAATCACCGCAAGCGGCAGCGCATCCACCACCCTCCTCACCGACAACAACACCTTCACGGGAGGCAATCTCTTCCTCGCCTCGACCACGATTGGCGATAGCACTCAGAATGGCGGCCTAACCGTCTCCGGAAGCGCCACGACAACAGGCAATTTACTTATCAACGGGCTCAACACCGCCGCTGGCTCTACAACCCTTATAGTCGGGACGCCGTTTCCGTCCTTCCAAGTCCTTTCAAGTTCAACGAACGCCGTCACAGGTCTCAACGTCGTTTCTAATCAAGCAGGAAACGGCGTATTACTTCAAACAACATCGAGTGGAGCAAACGAAAACATCAACATCACTTCAAAAGGTACCGGTTCAGTCAACCTCCAAGTTGGTAACGCGAGTAAAATCTCGGTTGGCACCGGTCAATCCTACTTCGGAGGCTCCACTGCCGCCGCATCTGCGTATGTATTCAGTACCCAGCCCTCATCGGGCAACCTAAGTGCGGGCGTCGAAGTCCCGACTTGGAAGATAAATACCGCCAACATCACTCACACACACGCCAACATCGCGACCCAACGTGAAATCCTCTTCAACGCTGAAACAGAAGCCATGAGTGCCAACTCGACGGCAGGCAACTTTGGAGAACTTGCTACGGTAGGGATCACTGGCGCACCGCTCCTCGGCAACTGGGCCACATCGACCGAGGAAGATACGCTCTATCTTGGCGGTTCCGCTCTCAACGCCTCGACGACGAATTCATACGGCTTGACCGTCAATGCCAACACCGGCGCACAAAACAATTATGCAGCCGAATTCCTCGGCGGCGCTGTTGGCATCGGCTCATCTACTTTCTCCAACCTTCTCACTCTCGGTACCGTTGGCTCGACGAACGGCACCTCAACAATCGGAGCTGGCAAAATTCAGATTGACGGATACAACACAACTGGAAATCGCGTCTGCTTGTTCGTTGTTGGCACCACTCTTACTATAACCAGTGGTGCCTGCATCCCATGATGTTATGGATACTCAAACAGCAATTCAGATCCTCCAGACGTTATCTGAAAATCTTGGAGCACAAATAAGTCTTCTTACCGGTGAAAAAGCCGCCGTTGATTTGGCAGTCATTCAGCTACAAGGCACCCTCTCGACTGAGAGCACTTCCGATCAAGCGACCATTTCAGGGCTCCAAGCCCGACTGGATTCCGCCAACACCGCTCTCGTCGCCGCCAATCTTCCGACTGTCTGATATGTGCTACGACCCTCAACTTCTCATATGCGGATGGTGGAGCGCGCCACTTCATTTCTGATATGGCTGACGACCCAAAGGAGATCATCGAATATAAGACTGATCACGACCTTCTCATTGAACTGCGTGTCCTCATCACCGAGATGCGTCGGGACATGCGTGAGATGAAGGACGGAACCTCTACCACTCTCGGCGATCACGAAAAGCGTATTCGCTCCCTCGAAGAAACCCGAACTGCGGAGCAAGGCCGCACCGGCGTCTTTTCTTGGCTGGGCACTTTCATCTACGGCATACTCGCTCTCGGAGCGGGCCTGATTGGTTCCTACATCCAGGCCGGCAAGCTGCCGTAATGATATCCACACGTTCGGCAAAAGGCCTTCCAGCACAGCATTATACAATTAGCGCATACGAGCATCGCTCTCGCAAAGCCATATGCAAATCAATTCCGTCAAGCTGACCGAAGAAATCGCCGCCGACATTCAAGCTAGAATTAAGACCCTTGACCTCAAAGGCATCGAGAAGGTCAAGAAGGCTAAGAACGAAAACGGCACCTTCGACGTTATCATTTCGACCGAAGACCTGGACCGTTCCGGCGAGATCGTACGACAGAGCGGCTGGGAGCTGACGAACTATAAAAACAACCCAATCGTCCTCTGGGGCCACGACTACTATTCGCTCCCAATCGGCATTTGCACCGACATCTACGAGACGGAAAAGAATGGTGTTCCGGCAACCGGCGCGAAGGGCGTCTTCTTCCCGAGCGAAATCAATCCCCTCGCCCAGCAAGTTCGCCGCATGTACGACTTTGGCATGAAAAGCGGCGTTGGCGTGGGCTGCACTACGTCCGTGGGCTTTATCCCCAAAGAATTTGATGAAAACAACCGCGCGGTCATCACCAAGGCCGAGCTTTTGGAATTCAGCTTCGTTCCGATCCCAGCCAATCAAGGCGTAGGGCCAGCGGAAGGTCGCGCCCTCACTTTTGCCGAAGCGCACGAGTTGAAGCTCGACACCCATTTCCTTGTCAAAAAGGGCATCGAATTCACCAAGGACGAGCCCGTAGCGAAGACGAAAGACGCCGAGGAAGGCGATTCCTGCACTACAGACGACGGCTCCGCCGGCACGCTCGCATCTGACCCGAATGACCCAGACGGGCCGCTGGTCTGCATCCCGAGCGAGGACGAAAAGGCAGCTGAAGCCGACCGCGATTCCCAGCGCAAGCTCACGAAAGATTTGGCTGACGAACACGAGCGCCACGGCGCCGAGGTAGAGAGGGCCCTGGACGAGTTCAAGGCCGCTGCCCAAGCCCATGACGGCACCAATGCCGAGGGGACAGACGACGAGAAGAAGGCCGCGCAGCTCAAAGCCGCCGAGGCCATGACGGAGTGCTTTAAAGACCTTCAAGCGTCACTTTCCGACGAGCAGACGATGCACCGAGCGAACTCCCTCAAATGCTTCCGCAGCTTCAAACCGACCGAAGACAAAGGCTTTGACAAATCTCCGCACCTGAAAGCTGTCCGTGACGAGCACGACGCCTATGAAGCCAAATGCGAGAAAGCAGTCGGCGAATTTCAGAAGAGCGAAGCCCCCAGTGACACCGAGGCTATCGGCGACAAGCTGGACAAGCTGCAAAGCAGCCACAAGAAGGCCCTCTCGAAGATCGCGAAAGCAATGTGCAAGGCTGCTTACGGCGAGGAGGAGCACGCGGACGAAAAGACGCTTGAAATCCTCAAAGAATTCCTTGCACCCCACATCAGCGCGCAGTTGCTGCCCGCTGTATCCGGAAAGATCGCAAGCCGCATCACCGCTGCACACCGCGAAAAGCTGGGCGAGGCCCACCAAAACATGAAAGCTGCACTCGCTATCGTCGCGTCGCTCCACGGAGCGCTCGGGGATGACGAAGGGGACGAAAGCCGCAGCGTCGGCGAGACATCGCCGGAACCGGCTCCCAGAAAGCAAAGGTCGAGGCCTGCGGAGAATGCCCCGAAAGACGACGAGCTTGATGCTCATCTTCTCGCACGGGACATCCTGCGCGGAGTAACTACCGCAGCACAGGAAGGCCTCAAAACCCTTAAGCAGGCCAAAAAGTAAACACTGCGGTAGATAGCAACCAGCTATCTATGGAACTTACAGCAGAGCAAATCAAAGCAATGCACGTCACCGCGTTTGACGAGGTGATGAAAGAGAAGCTGATTCCGATCATCGGACAAGAAACGTCCATGGCCGTCGCCAAGGCGGTCGAAAATCTCAAGCTCCAGCGCGAGATTTACGGACGCGACATGACCGGCATGTCGGTGAAGATGAAGAAGGACTTTGTCAACGTCGTCAAGGCGGCGGTACTCAAGGACTTCCAGATCGACACCAAAGCGAATGAAGCATTGATCGAAGAGCAGGACAATCGCGGAGGCTACCTTGTCTCTCGCGAAGTCGCTGCGGCGATCATGCGCATCGCGGCCTCTGTCGGCACCATCTTGAGCCAAGCGGCCAAGTGGGAAATGACGACCGACGAGCTGGGCGTGCCGAACTACACCGGATCGTTCCTCAAGGGATCATATCTGGGCGTAGACCAGGCAGGTTCAGTCACCGGCCTCACGTTCGGTCAGGCTCAACTTGTCGCCAAGAAGTGGCAGCTCGCGTTCGTGGTCGGCAACGACCTCCTCGCGGATGCGTCTGAGAACCTCGCGGACTGGCTTCTCGCCTTGGGCGGTGAAGCGCTCGCGAACATGATCGACTACCAGGGCTTCGTCGGCGGCGCCAACAGCGGCGACCCGTTCTTGGGCATCTTGAACTACCCTTCGACCACCACGGTGGACGAGACGGGCATCAAGGTGACCAGCTACGTTCTCCCGACCGGCAGCACAACGTTCGCCAAATACGCTGTCATGGACGACTCGTCGGCCATGATCGGCAACCTGGAAGAGTCAATTCTTCCGGATGCGGCGTTCTACATGCACCGTTCCGTCTGGGCGAAGATCCGTGTCCAGAAGGACACGGCCGGCAACTACATCCTCCCGTACGCGGGATGGGCGAAGCCGGACCCGGCCCTCACGAGCATTGCAGGTGGCGGACCGATCAAGCCAGCAGGAGAAATCCTCGGCTACCCGGTCTACACCAACCGATGGCTTCCGGCTGTTGGCGCTTCAAACGTCAACGGCTTCTCGGACAGCACGAGCAACCCGTTCATCGTCTTCGGCAACATGCGAGCATTCGCATTCGGAGACAAGGGCGAGATGCGCGTCGCGCAGTTCGAGAGCGGCAGCTTCGGCGGCAAGGAGATCGCTTTGGCAGACCAGCGCGGCATCGTGTACAAGCACCGCCACGCTATGACGCTTGCGCTTCCTCGCGCGATAGTGGTCGGCAAGACCTCAGCTTCCTAATCGGTTTGGCTACCGAGAGGTTCTCGATTCGTCCGAGAACTTCAAACAGCCTCTTACTCGGTAACATTTTCTCGCCATGACTGACGAACAAGAAAACGTCAACGCTGGCAGCGAAACTTCCGGCGAAACGACCGAGACCGTGCAAACGGAAACGGCCTCTACCGCAACGGCGCAAACCGAGACGGTGGACGCGGGAGGTGCTGCCGAACAGTCGACATCCGAAACAAGCGGCGAGGCCGCTCCGGAAGGTGTTGACAGCAACGAAAGCCGCACAGGCTTCGTAAAGAACGCTCGAGCAGGTGAAGAGTGCATTTGCCCCGATGGGCGCAAGGGCACGGTTCACAAGTTCGACGAGGGATTGGTCTGCATCCCGAACGCAGACCAGGGCTAGCATTTACGAAGCCATGCGGTCGCCCGCCGCATCCGCCGGTTCGACGGCGGTGGCACCAGTCATCACAATCGTATGCGTTTCAATCCATACGACGACGTATTGCACCAATCGGTGACGGCCAGCTCCATAGCGGTTCAGTCGATCAACGGCTCTTCGGCAGTCAACCAAGATTCGATCGACACCGCGCAGGTGTTTGATGCCGATTCGATCATGGTGCACGTTCGCACTGAGATCGCTTCAGGTTCTCCCACCGCAGCGTCCATCGCGGTTGCCCTTCAGGAGTCGAGTGACAACTCGACCTGGACGGGGGCCAACGACAACACCGGCACTGCCATCGGGGCGACGATCAACACGAAGACCGTTGCGCAAGACACCTACCTCCGCATCGAGGGAGTAATGGTCAACCGCAAGCGCTACCTTCGTCTTGTGTACACCCCGACGTACACTGGCGGCACATCACCGGCCACATTGGTCTACGGCGAGTTCATCGGAGTCCCCGGTGACGGCCAAGTCAACCAAGGTCGTGCGGTCAGCAACACGTAATCGCGTTGCACCCTCGCTTTGCCCCGCGTAGGCGGGGCGGCGACGAGGGCACAACCTCGACTTATGGCAATCGAAAATGAAATCGTCGCGGGATCTGGCACATCTTGGTCGCTGGCGAACACGCCAGCGGTCGGCACCGTCACACTCTACGCTGGCGGCCTTCGTCTCACGCCAGGCGTCGGCAACGACTATACGATCATCGGAATCGCGATAACGACCGTCGTCAGCTACCCAGCCGGATCGCTTCTTGCCGATTACACCCCCATCAATAGCCCCTCACCTTCCGTCGTGGGCAACGACCAGTTGTCCCCCTTCGCGCTCACAACCTTGCAACGCGTCAAAGACCTTCTGTTCGATCCGAATCTCACCTTTTCGCTCACCGGCGCCTCACTCACGGCAAACTCAGCGAGTGTCACGAACGTCACCGTGCAATCCGGCAAGACGCCGCGCGTCGGCCAGATCATCACCGGCACCGGCATTCCCGTTGGCACCACAATCTCTGCAATCAACAGCTCTTCGCAAATTACCCTCTCGCAAGTGGCGACGCAGACCCTCTCCGGTCAGACGCTCACCGTCATCGACCAGCCGACGGCCTTCGATAATGTCCTCATACGCCTTATCAATTGGGCTACGAACTACATCGGGAATGAATGCGGACGGCCCGGCGGCTTCGTCCAGCAGACCTATACGAACGACACCTACTCGATCGACAACCAGCGCCAAAGCTTCCTGACACTGCGCAACATCCCGGTCTTTTCCCTAACAAGCCTTCAATGGCGTGCAGGAACACCGACCAACCCGAGCTGGACGGCTTTCATTGCCGACCAATTCGAGCTTGTCGACCCTCGCACCGATCCAATCTCCGGCATCACGTGGTATCCCTCAGGCTTGGTTCGTGTGTACGGCGTCCTTCCGCGCATTTATAACAACATGATCCGAGCGACCTACGTCGCGGGCTATCCGGTCAACTGGAACAATCCAGAAGACCACAATACGCACTGGCTGCCAGGCGACATCACCAACGTCTGCGAGAACTTGGTCGTCCGTCGGTTCACCCGCCGGCAGCTCGGAGGCAAGAGCAGCCAGTCCCTTGAGGGCGCGAGCACGAGCTGGCGCAACACTCTCGACCAAGAGGACCTTGACGTGCTTGGACAGTACAAGGACCTTCATTTCTAGGTCTGGTACAATTTGTCTTATGGCTGAACGCGGCGCTCACTTAAGGATAGGACAGCCCAGGAGCATCAATTGGCACGAAGCCATGGCGAGTAGGCGAGGACTAAAGCGACTCCCGTTTTCGCCCGAATGGCGTGCGAACATCAGCAAAGCCAGAACAGGCCAACCATCGCCGATGAAAGGTAAGCACTTCACCGGTACAGCACTCAAGAACATGCAAGAAGCCAGTCGGCGTCGCCTGTTGGGTAAGCGAGGTGCCGATACACCGCGCTGGTACGTTGATCGTTCACGACTAAAGCAAAGCCGTGAGCACATGTATGACACCGAATACAAAACCTGGATGAGAGAGGTCAAAAAGCGAGATCAGTGGAGCTGTCGTCTCGCCGACTCGACCTGTGAAGGAAGGATTGAAGCTCACCATATTCTTCCTTGGTCAGAATTTCCCGAATATCGTTATGAGTTAACTAACGGCATTTCGCTATGCCACCGTCATCATCCGCGCACGCGTACGGACGAGATGGAAATGGTCATGGCTCTTCAAGAGCTTGTAGCCAACGCAGACTAATTTGGACTTTCAAGTCACCATTCAAAATCTCGATCAGCTTATCGCAGCCCTTCGCCAAGCTCCGACGATCGCGGCACCAATTCTCCAGCGCGCCCTGTCCGCCTCCCAGGCCATCCTAGCCAAGTACACCATCAAAGGCATCGTCCCATGGCGCACGGGCTTTCTCGCGCAGACGTTCCAGGCTCAACTTAGCTCCGGAATGCTCCGCTGGTTTCCGACCGCCAGTTATGCGCCCTTTGTCGAATTCGGCACCAAACCGCACGTGATTTTACCGAAAAGTAAGACAGCGCTCTTCTGGCCTGGCGCGAATCACCCCGTACGGAGCGTGAACCACCCCGGAACAAAACCGAATCCGTTCATGGAACGCATTGTCGCTGCGGCGCAGCCCGATATCGACACCGTGTTCGGCACCGCCTTGCGCCAGATCACGGAGGCCATCGCCTCCCAAGCCTAATATGTCCGTCCAACTCGCCAAGCCAATAAAACAACAGATCCTGGTCAACCTCGCGGCGCTTGTGACCGCCGGCAAGCTCAACTCCTACTACGCGGTAGACGAGAGCCCGAACCCACTCACGATTCAGCCGTCGGCCGGCTATCCGTTTGCAATTGTCGCCATGCCGAAAATAGCTTCAGACTTTGAAGACCAAGCGAGCAATCAGCGAACCTACCGCTTTGACATCCTCTTCGTCCTGGATCCGAGCACTATGCAAAACCGGGATACGGACGTGGAAGATTTTATCGACGCCATACTCAACCAGTTCGACACAGAGTTTACGCTTGAGGGAACCGCTACAGCAGCCGTCTTGCCTGCTCACCTCGAAGGAGCACCCGTATCCACAGGCGACAAACAGCTCCTCGCGCTCGTGTTAACATTAGAGGCAAGGACCCTATACACAACAGGAACATGAGCATCGACCAACCACCGCAAAACAAAATGATGACCGCTCCTCCGGCCAAGAAAGGGTTTCATTTCGCAAGTGATGGCATCCACTTTGCGGAGTTCATTGAAGCCGAGACCATCGAAGCGGCAACCGAGATTTACCACCGCATCAAGCGACCGTTTGCAGGGGGCGCACCGGCCACCACGGTGGAGCAATCCACAGCCGCTCCCGAATCAGCCGACGAAAATAGCGGCTAAAATTACGGTACATGGCTGCTCAAAAAGGCATAGGCAGGCTAGTACAGGTAGGGCTCGGCAAGGAAAGCGTCCGCGGCACTGCAGTAGCGGCGACATACTGGACGCCCTGGAATGACCTCACCATTGACGAAAAGAAAGAATTTGCCGTCGACGCTCAGAGCTACGGCCTCATCGAAGACAGCACGAACCTGACCCAGACCAAAAAGTGGGCGCAAGGCTCAATCGCCGGCAACGTCCTCGACCAGAGCTTCGGCCTTATCCTCTACGGGATGTTCGGCACGCTGACGTCGCACTCGACTCACGCCGGAGAAACCGTCGTCTACGACAACATTTTCAATATCGGGGAAAGCGCGCAACACCAGAGCTTGACCTTCAACCTGCACGATCCGCTTTCCGCACAAGACTACCAGTACGCTAACGGCGTCATCGAGAAGCTCGAGCTGAACATGGCGCTCAAACAGTTCATCAATTACACGGCTTCTCTGAAAGCTCTTTCCGGCGCAACCCACTCTGCTTTCACTCCATCGACGACAACTGAAAACCGCTTCGTCCCGCAGTATCTCACCGCAAAATTCGCCAATGCCTATTCCACCATCACTGGCGGGGGCGGCACGACCGTCGCGCTCAAGAGCGCCAAGGTCACGTTCAGTGCGAATGTCGAAGATCAGGAGGTTCTTGGCAGCTTGTCTCCGGCCGACTTCCTCAACAAGGAATTCAGCGTTGAGGGCACTCTCGAGGCCATCTGGCAAAACGAAAGCGATTTCAAGACCGCGTTTATGGGTCCGACCCCGCAGGCGATGCGCCTTGATATCAAAAACACGGATGTGACGATCGGCAGCGCGACCAACCCGGAACTCATCCTCGACTTTCCGAAGGTCACGTTCCAAGAACTCGGCCGACCGTTCAAGGTCAAAGACCTCGTCTATCAGACGATTAAGTTCAAGGCCGTGTATTCCATCGGCGACACGCTCATGGCCAAAGCTACGCTCACGAACACCGTGAACGGCTACTAATCTCGGCTGTTCCCTACCCTATCGTCAGTCTCCCCCAGCCCACTCCCCTGAAGGAGAAAGAGCTGTCCAATCGATAGGGGATAGGGGAGCCGAGATGCCTCGCCTTGCCGAGACTTGACGAAAAACAATCGCGCCGCATAATCACTCATATATGGATTATCACAAGACGATGTTGCTTGATCGCAATCGCAGAGCGGTCGGCTCAATTATTGGCCTTAGCTTGGTCGCCCTGACGATAGGATTCGCTGTCGATCTCGGTTCCTCTCCCGACACGCACCTGATCTTCTATGCAACTGCCGCAGTCACTCTGTTCATTGCGACCCTTGCGTTTGTTGGCGCGGGTATCGAGCGACGTAAAATAAAAAACGGCATATGAATCGAGAAACACGCGAATTTATCACTCCTGCCGGTCACAAAATTGTTTTCAATGCATACCTCACTGGGCGCGAAGCGCAGCAACTCAAGAGCATCATGCTTTCTGCGCTCAAGATGAACGTCGATGACGTTCAGAGCGGGCGCGTAGGACTTGGCGAGGTTCCGAGCGGCTTCCTCGTAGAGCAGGAGAAACTCGCAATGCGGTTTCTCCTCGTGTCCATAGATGGCATTGCCGACAACACCGATAATGACAAGAACGCCGTAGTCAACCGCCTGCTTGATCTCCCTGCTTCCGAATACGACGCCGTCGTAAAGGAAATCAACAAGATCCAAAACCCTACGGCGCCGGAGAAGTCCGCGCAGCCTGGCAACGGTACTACTCAATCGGCGCAGTAGAATTTGAAGAGCAGCTCATCGCCATCCTCTGCAAAGAGATGAGCTGGAGTTACGAAACCTACATGGCGCAGCCTACGTGGTTCATACGCATGCTTTTTGAGCAGTTGAGGGCGGAGGCGGCGCACGCCAAAAGCACGGTACAATGAGCGCATGGGAGGCTCCGCCCAGCTTCAAATAATCCTTTCGCTTATCGACAATGCCACGTCGGCTCTTACTGGCGTGAGCGAGAGTACGCGCCAGTCGCTTGAAAGCATCCAGTCCAAAGCCGACGAGGTGCGCAACACCTTCGGCCTTCTCGGTGGCGCAATCATCGGCGGCCTTGGCGTACTGGTGGACGCCGCTGCCACAGTCGACACTGCCCAGAGCCAGCTAAATACGGCAGTTCAGGCCGGCATCACTGCCGCGAACGACGACACCAACTCAACCAGCGTGCTCGGCAAAGAGAAAGCGAACTTGCAGGAGCAACTTGCAGGCGTAAACGCCAAAATGGGCGAATACGAGATGAAGATGCAATCGAACTCAGCGGCCAGCGGCACATACGCTAGCAGCATTGCAACCTTGCAGACCAAAGCAGCAGGTCTCAAAGAACAGCTCGATCAAGTGAACGCCACTCTTGCACTACACGGAACAAGTCTACCCGGCGTCACCGCACAGCTCACCGCCGCGGCCGAGGCCAACACCGATCTCGGTTTTTCCATGAGCGATAGCCTTACAATGTACACGCAGCTCTTTCGGGCCACTGACAGCGTCAGCCAGAGCCTACAGGAAGGTTCAGTTGCGATGGATTTGGCGCGCGCAACCGGCCTCGACCTCGCAGACGCCGCGAAGCAGGTGGAGCTGGCTATGGAGGGGAACGGCCGTGCTCTGAAGCAATACGGGATAAATCTCAAAGACGGCCTGTCTCCAGGCGAGGCCCTCGCCGAATTGCAGCAGAAGCTCGCCGGCACCGCCCGCGATTACGTGAACACCCCATGGGGTCAGCTTGACGTCGCCAAGGCCAAGACCGACGAAGTTACCGAAGCCCTAGGCAATGGTCTAATACCGGCTCTCATGACGGTTCTAGCTACCCTAGTCCCACTCATCCAAATAGTCACCAAATGGATCGACCAACACCCGATTCTTACGAGGGACATTCTATTGGCAGTCGGAGCCATCGGCCTGCTTTCACTCGGAATATCCGCCGTCGCCGGCATCATCTCCGCAGGCATATCCATCTTCCTTGCCTTCTCCACCGTGCTCGACGCAGTTGCCGTCGCGGTCAGCGCTGTCAGCCTGCCAATGCTTCTCTGGATCGGCGTTATCGCGCTCGTGCTCGCGGCCATCGCGCTGCTCGCCTATGAAATCTATGCGCACTGGGGCGACATCAAAAATTGGACGACCGACCTGATGAATTACATTTCAAAGAGCTGGAGCGACACCTGGACTGGCGTTTCCACCTTCTTCAATACACTCTGGAGCACCCTCAAATCCGACATCCAAGCCGCGATTAATTTCATCGAATCGCTTCTCAATGGGCTCTTTAGCATCGTCTCCAGCATCACCAGCAAGGTCATGGCACCGATTCAAGCCGTGACGACCGCCGTATCAGGCATATTCGGCGGCCTCTCGAGTACAGCTTCGTCCCTTCTTAACGTCCCCCACTTTGCAACCGGCGGCATCGTTTCCTCGCCCACGCTCGCACTCGTAGGCGAGGCAGGACCGGAGGCCATTATCCCCCTTTCCTCATTTGCGGGCGGCACGAGCTTTGCCGGTGCGGGCGGTGGTGGCGCAGGGCAGATCGTCATCCAAATCCAAGGCGGCAACTATCTCGACAGCACGGGTGCCACCATGATCGCCAACGCGATCGGCAAACAGATCTTACAGCAGCTGCGCCTCAAGAACTTCGCCTGATATGCCTCTCTCCCTCATCCCGGACAAGTTCCGCGCACAGTGCGAAGTCAAAGCGTGGCTCATCGCGATTGGCCTTGAACCGCACCCCGTCGCCCACGAATTCGCGAAAGAAGCCCTTTGCATTCTCAGCATGTACGGCGCACGGGAAGCCTTGCGGTGGATGCACATGCAAACCGCATGCTCCTTGATGCTCGCTTCGTTCGGCGCGCGATATGACGACGACGATCTAGAGCACGACCACACTTGAACTATGGCGGCCATTCAGATCAAGAACGGAACCACCGACATCTCATCGTCAATCGACTGGCGGTCCCTCGATATCGTTTCTGTCGTCACGAAGGAAAAGGGAAGCGCGAAATTCGACATCCTCAACATCAACAGTCCACAAATCCCCAATCTCGGAGACACGATCAACATTTACTACAACAGCACCCTGATCTGGGCCGGCACCTGCACTGAGAAAGAAATCGTCATCGATGGCGGCATTCTGCAGCGCTACAAAATCACCTGCATGGACTGGGGCTTCAAGCTCGATTCGATGGTCGTCCATAAGACGTACCAGAACATGGACCCCGCCGACATCGTCACCGACCTTATATCGAACTTCTCATCCGGCTTCACGACCGCGCACGTCCAGCGCGGCAACTTCTTGGTCGCCTCGATCAAATTCAATTATGAGCCAGTCACCAAATGTCTCGAATCCCTCGCAAAGCTTATCGGCTGGGATTGGTACGTCGACCCGAACAAAGACGTTCACTTCTTCTTCGCAACCACCAACACGGGCTCGTCCGAACTGAACCCCGCACCGTTCAACATCGACGACACCAGCGGAGATATTCTCTGGCCGACGCTCGACGTGGATATGTCGATAGCCAACCTCAAGAACAGCATATACGTCATCGGTGGGACGATGTTCCGTGCCAACACTTCCGGAAACACTCCGGACGTGTACACCACAGTAGCCGGCCAAGTGACGTACTACCTCACCTTCCCATACGATACGACGACGCTGGGAACGACATTGAAGGTCACTCTCGACGGCGTTGTTCAATCCGTTGGAATCGACGGGCAAGCATCGCCTGCGTCCGTGAACTGCCTCTACGGCCAAGGTGCCGGCGGCGGCGCGCAGGGCGGAGCCCCTTACATAAAATTCACCAGCGATCCAGGCGCAGGTCACACGCTCAAAATCTTCGGCAACGCGACCCTACCGATCGTAGCTCACCTGACCAATCCGACTTCAATAACAACATACGGTGAATATCAGGACACGATCATCGACAAGCAGATCAAGAGCGTGCAGGAAGCACAGGCTCGAGCCGATGCAGAGCTGATCCAATTCGATCACCCCGTGTACGACGTGAAATTCTCGACGCTCGTTTCCGGCCTCTCGATCGGCCAGACCATCACTCTCAATAGCATCAAGCTCGGCATTACGAATTACCAACTTCTCATCCGTCGAGTCGAAGCGACCTGCTATACGCCCGATCCCAGCAATACAACCAAGGCTCTGCTTTTTCAGGTCGAAGCGCTGGGCTCAGACAATGTGACCTTCAACGACATCATGATGACCCTCTTGCAAGACAGCCTTGCGCAGAACGTCACGCCCGACAATTCCATTCTTCAGGAAGTCATCCCGATCAACGAAGAGCTTGATGTGCTCGACTCTATCGCGGTGACAAGTGGCACTTTACCGTACAAGTGGGGTCCCGGCTCTCCACAACCCGCTTGGAATTTCTTTAAGTGGTCGTGAGATAATAATGAGACTATGAAGCTCACCAACGGGCTACGCGTCTCAGGCAAAATCACCATTGCCACGTACCGCGCCGGCATGATTGCCGCTATCGCGCCGTTACTTAGGGACCGAAGCACCTACCGCAGGCTCGGCGCCAACACATCTGAATTCGACGAAGAAATAGCCGATATCAAACGTGCACATTTCATCCGTACTGCCGTTGAGTGCTCAAACCTCGTCATGGACAGCCCCAATTACGGGCTCGACCTCATCATCCAGCGCCTTGTCGGGAACAACACCTATAGCCTCAATCTCCTCTGGATCGAGATCGGCACCGGCACCACGGCACCCACCGTCAACGACACCAGCCTCACCACCCCGTCAGTGCGAGCGGCCGTTTCATTCCAAGAAGATTACGGCGCAACCGACGCTATCGTGCAGGCCTACATCACGGACGCAAACTTGCCGAACGCCACCTACGGCGAAGTCGGGAGTTTCGTCGACGGGACTTCCACGATCGGCACTGGACAACTTTTCAATCACGCGCTCATTTCGCCGACGTACACGAAAGTCAGTGGAGAAGACACCACTATCGAGATCGACATTAATCTCACAAATTCTTGATATGCGATCCTTTGCCGTCATTTCCGGAGAAAATGCACTCGCACAGCAGTTCACTAATTTGCGCGCCGATGCCCGCGCCAGCAGCTTCCTGCTCGCGCAACAGATGCTCGGCTACTTCACCCTTTCGACCAACCCATCGAATACCCAAACCCTCACGCTCACCATAAACGGCACCGCTGTTGTCTTTACATTCGTCAATTCAATCGGTTCAACCTCCGGCAACGTCCTTATAGGCGCGAGCGCCACGGCTACTGTCGCCAACCTGCTCGCCTTGCTCAATCAGCCGCAGACTACGACCGCAACGGGAGTTGCCCTCTCGGCTGCAAACCAAACACTTGTTTCGTACCTTTCGTATGCCACTCCCACCGGCGGGACGACATTGTACGTGATGAGCAATAGCACCAATCTATACGCCCCAATCACGAGCTTCTCGGCCTCGACCACAGCGTCAAGCGATAGCTGGACGAGCCAAACGATGCAGCTCTACGTCCACGCCGGGACAGTGTACGTGAATGGTACGCGCGTCTTATGGACAGGCGGATCTACGCCGACCGTCACAGCGCCATCGACTCACCCACGCATCGATGTTCTTGCAATAAACAGCTCCAGCACGCTCGCTTGGACGACCGGCACCGAGGCGGCGAGCCCGAGCGCCCCAACCTATCCCACAGACCAAATTCCGATCTGTGAACTTTACAACGTCGTGGGAGAGACGGCCCTCTACGACTTTGATGACCAGCAAAGCAACCAGGGCTACATCTACACCGACGTGCGCGCCTTCTTAGGCCAGATCGCAAATTGGGGCGCCTTCGTTGATTCGATTATCCCCAATTCGAACAACGCGATCGCTCTGGGTAGCGCGAGCAAGCAATTCTCGGCCATTTACGGCGCCACGATTTTCCAGAACGGAGCGGCCATCGCCTCGACCAAATTCGGCGGTACCGGGACAGACGGCGCGCTGTCGATATCGAGTGGCACGACAACGATCAACTGTAGCTCGGCGTCTTATCTCGAGAAGAATTACAGTTCCATTTCGATCACTGGCAGTACTGGCACGCTCGCTTTCAGTACTCCAAACACCACGACCGGCACAGTGCTTGCCCTCCGTTCGCAGGGTAACGTCACGATCACTTCAACCGCGACTGCGGCAATCAACACCACCGGTTTGGGCGGTGGCCTTGGTTCAGGATCAAGCCCTTTCACAACTGGCAATCAGAATGACGGAGCAGGTGGAGGTGGAGCTGGCTCCACATCGGGACCGGGCTCCCAAGGAGACAGCCTCGCCAATTTTGTCGGCGGCTTCGGCGGCGTCATGCTTCCCGCGCTGTCACCCCTAACTCGCATCTCATTACCAGGCGGCAATGGGTCAACTGGCGGAGGAAGCAGTGGCGGCTCAGGTGGCACTGCCGGAGCCGGCTCAGGCGGCCTCTATATCGAATGTGCAGGAGCCTATAACTTCACCGGAACGATAAATGCAAGTGGGGGCAACGGAGGAAATGGAACAGGCAACGGAGTCAACGGAGGCGGAGGCGGAGGCGGCGGAGCTGGAGGAAACGTCCTCATCCTTTACTCGACGCTCACGGCCGATTCCGGAACTTACACGGTCGGCGGCGGTTCAGGGGGGTCAGGGGCGTTTGGAGGTGGAAACGGGGGAGCCGGCGCAAACGGTTCCACCTATCGAGCTATTAATAACTATCACGCCTGAGTATGAGTCTCATCATCGATCCACAAACCAACGAACGCGTCTACGAACTCTGCTGCCACTGCGGCGAAAAAGGCGGCGAAATCCGTTTCCCCGAAAATCACGGCCGCGATAGCGACCAGGCGCTCGAGCAGGAACTCAACACTATTTATTCCCATACTTGCGACCAGCACACTCAGCAGGTGATACAATGAACGCATATGCGATCGTACTCAGTTCGCATCCTCGCCAACAATGAAGCAGGAACCTGGCAATCGTGGCCAGCTAAAATCGCAGCTATAAAAGCCTTTTACGCCTCTGTCTGCGACCTCGATATCACCGTCACTCCCACGAAGCTGACGCCTCAATTCGCACCATACCAAGCCACGAGCGGCAACGGCACGATCTATCAGGTCGACGAGACTTGGTACGCCCAGAACGTCGTCCCACTGGCGGCTGGCGCCGACATTGTCATGTTCTTCGTCCCGCCAACCGATCACACCGTTCCGTGCCTCATAGGCCTCGAAGCCGGACACTCAAACGGCCCATGGGAAACGACGGTCTTCACCGACGAAACTAGCCACACGTATGTCTTGGAAAACGGAACCGATGTGGATCAAGGCGAAACCTCGGTCGTCTATGCCGAGCACGAACTGTCACATGTCTTTTATGCCATGCTCACCAAGACCGACAACACCCACCCCTACTTCTTCGCCGGCACACCCGAGAAGGTCCTCGCGGACTTCGATTTCGATGAACAGGAGCTGTCCTGGTACCAGCAGGTCATTCAGGACCTCGAAAAGGAGCTAGAGCTGCTCAAAGCGAGGCAAATTCCGCCTATCGGCGACCCAAAGCCCCTGGAATCGCAAAATTCCGTCTCTCCGACCTCGAAGCCGACTAATCCGGTTCAGCCTTCATTCCCTTCCAAAATCACCACGTGGGCGGCAATTATCGCGAAAGAGGAAGGCGCCAACCCGACCTCGAACAATCCTGGCAATCTCAAATACAGCGACCTCACGGCCGGATGGGGCGCCACGCAGGGCAATCCTGCCAAGGACGGCGGCTATCTCTGCCATTTTGCCACGGCCGAAGCCGGCCTCACGGCCCTCTGCAATTTCCTTGTTCTCGGATGCGAGGACCAACTCATTGCTTTCCACCAAGCCCGCACGCTGGCGGAATTCACGAAAGTCTACGCCGGCAATCCGCCGCAGGGCTACATCGACGCAATCGTTCAGGCCATGGGAGGCGACCCGAACGTCCAGATCAGCACGTTCCTCTCATGAATTGGTCGATCATTAAGAGCCATCCCGAATCATTTATGACTATCGTTCAATTTCTGAACACCGGCTACGCGCACACCGCTGCACTCATCGCATCCGTCGTGCTTGGCTGGTTTCTTACGTCCGGAAATCCCGCGCTTACGCTCACCATCGGTGGTGTCGGCAAGATCCTCTACACCGATCTCGTTTCCTTCGCCAATTCCTAGCGTCTCGGCGCCGCGGCTCTTCAATATCGAAGAGCCGTCCGTTGTGACACTACTCATAGACCAATCGATATAGCCGATCCAACGCCCCGTTCAGCCTTTCGATCAGAAAGCATATCTCCTTAGCCCTACTCTGCCTCGCCTCTTGCGTCTCATCTTCTTCCAAAAACAGCTTGATCTGATGCCTGATATTTCCCTTTCCAAAGTCTTCATTGTGCAACACTTCGTCTATCGCTTTAGCCACGGCCCCGCCGCCCAGCCTGTCCCTTACTTTTTTCAGGACAACAATCACGGCCGAAACATCCGCCTCACTCTTACGTAATTTGACTCGCAACTCCTTGTAGGCTTTTTCCTTTCCTTTCCCGTCCGCAATCTTCTTTAATTCCTCCAGCATTCCGTCCTTCCAAAAGCGCAACTTTGCTGACTCTTTAGCCGCTTTTCTTTCGTCTCGCCCAGCCCACAACTCCATGATGGGCTTCAGAAAAGTAGAGACAATTGCGTCTTTCGACTCCGACATAAACCCCTCCTAAAATCCGACTCTTCCCCTGGATCGCAAGATCGGGGCTGAATTAAATCTCATGAACCACACAGACTACAAGGTCTGAGGCAAAGTCCTGGTAGCCAGTCCTCATCCCTGTTCCCAGGCAACGACACTGATCCAATGGCAGGGAGACAGTCGGCGTCTTTTTCCCTGCTTTCGCATCAGTGCCTTTGCAAGAGCTTTTGATTTTTTGCGGCCGTATTTTCCCGGCGATTTCTCACCGTTCGTCGTTTTAGCTCGATCCGACGGCGCTGTGTGGAATGTCCGAAATCACAAAGCCCCTGCCGCTTACGCGGACAGGGGTCGATTGTGAATGGCTCCATGGGAATGGAGGAAAGCTGTGGTTGAAGCAGCTCTCACATCAAATTCTACACTCCCTTGAACCATTCACGAAGCCTACCATGTGGACAGCTTCACCAGTTCCTCAGCCTGTGGATATCGGACAAGGTCATTCCTCCCCACAATCCACCCTACAAACCGACCTACACTCTACACTACACTATGTTTGTATGCCTGTTCTGTATCATTCCGAGGCTAAAAGCCTCGACAATTCAACACGTTCCGCACACCGTTCGTCGGGCTATCCAGCCCCGACTTCCCTATTTTGGCTGGTTACTATTCTTCCTTTCCATGATACTCACGGACACTCCCCCTATTCAAACCCTTCAGCTCGTCCCCAAGGGGACTCGCTGTAGAGACGCAGCAAGCTGTCATCTCCCTCGGTTACACATAACCTCGGTTACACTTCCAGCACAAAATAGGGAAGTCGGGGCTGACGCCCCACGACTCACGGGTGCGGACAGTTCTACGGTGGCTACCGTTTCCCACCTTTCTCACACATTACCCTATCGGACACCACTGTCCTTTTCCTAAAGGACAACCCGTCCAGTCCGCAATGGCACTCGCCCATGAGTACATGTGCGGTGCCGCGCGTCCTGTCCAGCTCGACAATTCTCATCCTCTTTCCGCGTCGGTCTTTTAATTTTGGCGGCAGCACCCTCCCGTCAAGTCGCATCGGAATGGGCACAACTCTTGCCGCGACTATCGCGCAGTAGGGCTTTCGAGTCTGACAGTTAGTACTTCATCCCTTCACTGTTGGGGTTGAGTTGCACCCAATCCTCGGACTATGACGGCAGGGCACCCGTCTGCCAGGCAAAAGAAGACCGTCTCGCGAAAGCGAGGATTACCAGCTCACATTATTCGATATGCCAAGATGCAAGAACTGCGGACACAAAGGCCAAGACCACAACTGGGTCTACCCGCCCTGTGGAATCTGCACACCGTTACGCGGCAGGAAAGTCAATGTCTGCACCCACACTCTCGATACCGGCCGTATCCGAGGCAAGTGCACCTGCTGCTTCTGCATCACCTACATTCCGAACACAGGCCGATAGCGGCCTCGTTCGAGTTCGAGACTTGGCCAAGCAAGTACCTCGGCCGCAGCTTGCTTTTCCGCAAAGGACGTACAGCGCGCTCGTCACGCGACCTTTGACGTATACTTGCTAGCAAGTATAATTACGTCATTACAAATTAATGTCACTCATTCAGATGTATGGATTTACGATCTTTGAAGATCGCAGAGTGCTTTGAATCGCCGACCAACCCTCGCGGCACAAAATTCGAGGGCCAAGAGTTCGCCGAATTAGTGGCGAGCATAAAAGAGAAGGGCATCCTCGTGCCCGTCCTTGCCCGACCTCACAAAAACAAGTTCGAGGTAGTCGCCGGCAACCGCCGTCTCCGCGCTGCCAAACAAGCCGGACTCGAGGAAATTCCCGCGCACGTTTCCGAGATGACGGATATCGAGGCACGAGAGGCGCAGATCGTCGAGAACCTTCAGCGCGCAGACGTTCACCCTCTCGAAGAAGGCGCGGCGTACCGCAATCTCATCGAACAATCCGGCTACGATGTCGAAGCCGTGGCCGCGAAAGTCGGCAAATCTGAAAGCTACGTCCGAAACCGTCTCGTCCTTACCAACCTCATCAAGCCAGCCCAGAAAGCATTTCGGGACGACATCATAACCGCCTCGCACGCCTCGATGGTCGCCCGCCTCGACGAGAAGAAGCAGAAGGACGCGCTTCAATTCCTGAACGTCAGTCACAATGACCAATGGCGCAATGTCCCTTCCGCAAACGACTTGCGGGAGTGGATACAGCAAGAGACGTACCGCGCGGCGATGGACACTCCGCCGTGGCAGAACGACGAGGAGATGAAGGCCACTCTCGGCGGCTGCGAGGAGTGCAAAGGCAAAGGCGGCGACCTGTTCGGCAAAGCTGCGGCCGATGCCTGTACGAATCCCAAATGCTTCGCGAACCGCATGGCGGCGTACATCGAGGCCAAGCTGCAAGCCAATCCGAAGCTCATCAGCATTTCCGGAGACTATTCCGGTGCCGATGGCTTAATCGGCAGCGGCCAGTACCACGAAATCAACGGCAAGAAAGACGGCTGCGACCACTCCGAGAAAGCCATCATCGTCCTCGGCCGCGGCATCGGCCACACCAAGACCATCTGCCGAGCACCTGAGTGCGACAAGCACTGGGCGCATCGGTCGCCTGGCGGCCACTACAAGCCGACCCCCGAAGAGCGTGCGGCTCGCAAGAAGCAGCGAGAGCAAGACAAAAAGGACGCAGAGAAGGCCGCGAAAGATGTCACGACCGCCTTGCAGGGCATCAAGCTCCCTCTTCCGCAGAAGCACATGGACGTTCTCTACGACTTGGTTTTCGAGAAGGCGGGATACTCAACGTACCAGCCCTTGTGCAGGCTGCTCGGCATCACCGTCGAGAAGGACAAGGACGGCAGACGCGACTACGCTGCCGCGCTCCGCAAGTTCGCCGAGACGCACGGCAACTTGGGTAAGGTTCGCATGATTTTCGCGCTTCTGCTCCCGCTCTACTGGGACGACGAGCGCAAGAAACTCTTGAAGCGGCTCCGGTAGCATTTACCAGTTCGGAGCATGTCGGGTGCGCTCGGCATGCTCCGATTCATCGGCCATCTATGGAACACACGCAACTTTCCAGCATGGGCGGAAAAGCTCGCGCCAAGAAGCTCTCGAAGAAGCGGCGGCGGGAGATCGGCCGCAACGCTATCAGAGCGCGATGGGCTCGCGTCAAGGACGCCAAACGGACACAGCAGTCGTAGAGAAAAGGACAGCCGAGCCGTCCTTTTCCTTCAGCCAATGAGGCTCGGGATATATTGGACAGCACAGCCGTCCAATATCCCCTCGCCTCTCACCATTCCTGTACCTTTCCCCGACGCCCTACGCCATCGCAGCTTCGATAAACGCGGTGTACGGATTGTCCTGTCTCGTGGGGTCTGGCTTCAGCCTTGCGTACCGTGCCAGTGTCACAGCGTCCTCGTATGTGGTCTGGCAGGGAACTTTCTCTTTGATGAGCAGCACGGCCTGGCGGAGCCTCGGCGATAGCTCTTCGAGCGTCTTCACTCCGGCGACCAGACGATTTTCCTTTATCAACGGAATGAGGAACTCGCGGCCGTAGAAACCGAAGTCGGGGATTACGACGGTTCCCTTAAATTGCAGCATGATAAGGAATGCGAGCGTCAGAGCCTCGTTGTCATCCATCTCTGACCTGTCGAGCCGCACAAGGTTCGTAGAGTTCTTGTTAAAAGTGAAATCTGGCTTGTCGGAAAATATGCGCTTTAGCGAATCCCAATAGAGCACATCCGAGACCATGCCCAAGACCTCGGCATCGGTTGGCGAGAATTTCTTGTCTTCATCAGTCGCCTTTGCCCACAGATGGCTCTCGAGCTTCGCGAACGTCTTAAAGTCCTTCTTCAGGTATTTGGCGAGCGCTCGTCTGCCGTTTCGGACCGTCAGCGTCTCTTTGCCCGCATCCGCCTCCACTTGATATAGCGCACGGGCGATCCTCATCGCCTTCCGGTCGTTCATTCCTCGAAGCGGATTAATGTGGTTCTTGTTTATGTCAAAGATCCTCGGATGCCTCCATTCCGGTACTTCGGGCAGCTGGTCGCCAATGAAAAGACAGCCGCCCTTCGGCAGTTCGATTTTTTCTTCACTTAAAAGGCCGAGGTAGAGCATGCATGGGCGAGCGACGCTATGAGTATTGGCTCCCGTGCCGTTGGCAGGGCGTGCTCACCGGACGCTCGCCGCAAAATGAGGCCCTCAATGAGCCTCCTGTCTTAATTCTACCTCTTCTTTCTGGGGGCTTGGGCGTCGGGGAATTGTAAAGGAACTGTATCCACATTTGACGAATGACGAGCGTTTGTTAGGATTCCTTTAGTGAGCCATGTCTGGGATAATTGCTCTTATTGCGGTGGTAGTCTGCCTGATGGCGCATCGTCTGCAACACCATATTCTCACAAGGAGTGGTGTAAATACTTTCTTAGAACGAAACATGCTGGCGAGTTGGAGCCCTACCCGCAACACACCACTCCCATCAGGTACGTTTCTTCGGAAATTGATGGTTGCTTTTATTGCGGACGATTTTACGAGAAGGACGAGCGAGGCTGGCCATGGAATGTATGTTACGGCTCCACATGCAAAGCGTGCAATCGTTTGAAGTGTCAAATTTCGCAGCGAATGTCGCGCGGACATCCTGAAGCCTCTTACGCTCACCTTATAATCGAATTTGAAGTCCGAAAATCACGCAAGTATGAGCATGTTCAAAGTTGACCAACACACTTTCACTGAAATAAAAAGCGCCCTTGATGAGGAGCCATCTACCGATTCTCGCATCATTTATGACTACGGCATTCAACGACCGACGCTGAACATTATAAAGAAATACGATAATTTTGCTGACTACGAAGCTCATTTTAATACAGCTGACGAAGACGACGATGACCGAGAAGATGATGACGAGCAAACTAGTGACGCGCAGCCACAAGAGTTAAAACCGCAACAAAAAGGATTTTTGCGTGGACAACTTATTCCAGTCGCACCGCAAATCCTCGACGCAGATAGTGCTCTCCGCGTGAGCATTCGCGGTCTTTGGAAAATTATCGGTCTTTTGGAACAGCGCAAAGTAGAGCTTGAGCGTCAGATCAAGAACATGGAACGCTACTTGCAGCAAGGGATTGAATTAGTCGAAATCCACGTTGAAAAATAATATGACCCTCACCGCTTCACAGATGGGCAAGAAGTCAGCCCGCAAACGCTTCAAAGGAATGAACAAGAAACAAAAGAGCGAACACATGAAGCGTGTCCGCGCTGCTGCTGTTGACAAACGCTCGTCGGAAACGTGCGACCGGAAAACGGGGGATAAGAATTTGACGAACGTTCGTTAGGAGTTAAACTGTACCACAGACAGGAAGAGGCGGTGGCGGAATAGAAGACGCGGGCCGAAAACAGGTCGGAATGGAGCGGATGAGTTTAGGCATGGTGCCTCGTATGAGGATTTACACTTCATTGCAAACCTCGAAAGCCGCAGCAAAGTATGGTGAAGCGACAGCCATCCGTGCGAGGTGACAGGGGACGATATTCTCCACAACCGAGTATTGCAGTCTCGGGAAATCCTCGCCCACTTCTTTCTGTCTTACTGGTTCCTTGAAAACTCTTTAGCCCGCCACTCTTATTAGTTCTCTCGCGCCCTACGCAGCGCTCATTGGAATGGTGTCGTCCTCACTCGCGAGAGGTTGACGACCCAGCGGGCCAATGGGCGCCGCAGAGGGATTAATCAACTCACTTATGAAACGACTAGAAGACGGCACACTTGTTGATCTGCCGAAAGTAGTGCCCCCGACCGCCAACCCCAACGACTTCCACGATCACCTTTTAAAGACTGACCATCTTCCGAAGCCTGAAGTGGACAAGCTCGTGCAAGCTATCAGCAATTACATCGAAGAATAATATGCCCCTCCAATTCCACACCTACCACGACAAAGCCGAAGTCTACATCTCCGACCCATCCGAAGACGAAATCAACCGCTACCGCAAAGACAACGAACACAGTCGCCAAGACTACAATTCACGCCGCCGCAACACGTACGCCCGAGCCATCATCGCCGATCTCAAAGAGAATGGCTTCACCTACATTGCCGGATTACTCGTCATCGGCCTCTTCTTGGCCTTGCTGTTCGTCGGAGAAATGGCCTTCGAGCAGCTCTGCAACGCTTATCATCAGGTTCACGGAATAGCGTACTGCCTCAATTAGCAAATTCACTTCAACTTATGGACAAGAAAGAACTCGTAATCGACGGGATCACCTACATTCCGAAAGAGACTGAAACAGAGACCAAAACTGTCGGCGTTCAAATCAAGAACCGATGGACTGGGTCTATCATCTTTCAGTCAACGAAGATCACAATGAAAGAAGCGGTCTTAGAAGCGGTAGAACAAGCCAATAAAAATGGCACCCGCGCAAACCTCACCCGCGCAAACCTCACCGGCGCAAACCTCACCGACGCAAACCTCACCGGCGCAGATCTCACCGGCGCTACACTCTATCTTGGATGGTCGCTACAGAACTTTCCTGCTTTCTGCAAAGCGATCAAGACTATCCGCTGGAATGGGAAGACGGGAGCAGATTTCACCAAATAGCCTATGCCAGAAGCCCAATTAAAAACCGCGCCGCACATCCCACGGCTAACCGCAACCCTAGAGCTGCTCCTCGTCTTCCGCATGGACGGCAAAATGGTCGCGGTCGAAGAGGAGAACGGGGAAATCAGACGGCACGTAACGGAACCCTCTACTCGCGGCAAATCATTGAAAGCATTCGGGGCCGAGTTGCCGCCACCTCAACTTAAGAGTTCACTAAAACAACCATGAGCTACCCTATCCCAAGTGTCGATCCCGACAACATCCAACATGACGACGGCTTTGACTTCAAGAGCGGCCGCATAAAAGCTCGCGTTCTTCCTGTAAAGAGCCGTTCAGAGGACGAATGGATCGAAATTGCATCAGGAGGAATTATCGGCGCACCCGAATATAACGGTCAGATGTTCGGTACTAAGTCAGGCCAAATGCCCTTCTAGTATGTCCAAATCAGCAGACGCAGACATTAAGCGAAAGGAGAAAGGAGAACCCAAAGCCCCGGAACCCTGTGACCACATCTGCACAAGCAACTGCCGACGAGAGGGATGCAACTGTGAGTGTGGTGAATGGCACCGCCGAGAATTAGAAGAAATGTACGACCAATAATATGAAAGCAGTCATTCGCATTCCAACAGAGCAATACGCTTTCATCGAGATTGAAACTGAAGTCACCTCGTCGGAAGAAGCATTGAACGAGTATCGAGCCTTGAAGAAGCTCTATCAAGTCGGCTCCGGCCTCGCTCCGAAAGACTGGAACCGCGTTCTTGACAGGTATCTTTGGGGTGACGGGTCGATGCACTCCGAAGAGTACGCAGCGATGAACGAGAACCAGCAGACAATTATTCAGGAGATTAAACGATCAAAGAAACGACAATAACTCTATGAAGTACACGAAATCAATCGGCGGTGCATGGGCGAAGAGCACCGACATTACAAGCGGCACGAAGGCCAAGATAATGAGCGAGACGACGCACACGGAAAGTCAGTTCAAAGACAAGAACGGTGCTCCGAAATTCCAAGACGTTGCAAAGGTTCGCTTCGAGGGTAAAGAGGAAGCGTTGAACGTCAATCTCAATCGCGCCACGATCTATGGCCTCATTGATGCTTTCGGAGAGGAGAGCAAGGACTGGATAGGCAAAGTGCTCACCGTTCACACCGAAAAGGTCGTGGTAGCAGGAAAGCGTGTCACTGCTCTCTATCTCATACCGGAAGGCTTCGAGGTTCGAGAGAATAGCGAGGGCTACATTGAAGTCGTCCGCACAGGCCAACCCGTGTCAGAGCAACCAGTCGATGACGGCCCGAACCCCGACGACATCCCGTTTTAGTCTATGGACCAGGGGCAAGTAAGCGAGACTGCAAAGATCGTTTTAGGTGAAGTGGCAAAGGCAAAGCATTTCACCGAGACCGGCCAGCTCAATGAAATCTTCTTGAGTGCCGAGACAATCATCAGCGGCCTCGCTTACTTGCTATCGGCAAAGGTAGAAGCGGAGCAGCAATACCGGCTAAAGCGGGTCAAGTGCCTCAATGATGGGATGACAGCCGCAGCAGCGGAGGCGCATGCCAAGGCATCTGATGAATACGTCTACTGGCAAAAGCTCGAAGGCGTGTATGATCTAGGCGTGCAACAAACACAGCTTCTAAAGAAATTCGGCCCCTTGCTCGATGACGAGTACCGGCGCACAAAATGATATGCAATCGCTCAAGACGCTCTTCGGCAATCGGCAGAAGCCGACAAAGGCTCGCAGATCAACGGAAAGAGGAGAAATCTACGACATCATCCTCTCGCATCTCAACCCGCCCCGAGCCCGCAAGAAGCTGCCGCCGATGACGTACGGCCGGCTCGGGTACTTGCTCACGGATATTCCGACCAAGGATCTCTATGCCCTAATCAGCCATTGCGATGACGCCGAGCGGCGCGGGTTCCCGTGGAGCGCGATCTTCTGGAAAGAAATCAGACCTCAACAAAAACAATCATGACAAACTTCATCTACGGCGTCGCTGTCGTCGCCTGCGGTGTCTTCTTAGGCCTCGTCTTGTGGGCATTGGCGGGGATGATGTTTCCCCTTCAATCAGCGCCTTGCTTCCAGCTTATCGATCACAGCACGTGCTCATGAAAGACCTTACGCAACCTCAACGCATCCTCGCTGTTCTGCAATCTGTTCAAAGAGGCGACCACGACATACCGGAAGAATACATCCGCCGTCATCCGACTGGCGATGGGCTTTCGGGCCGGTACATGAAGCGCGTGATGTTCTTGAGCGAATGCAATGCCCGCATGAGCGAGATGAACACGGCGCACAGAGCATTACATGGGGTGGATCTCATTGAGACGAGCGAAAAAAGTAGGGACGAACACGGCTTCGCATTTCACAGGCTCAAGCCCGGAGGTCTGGTGCTTAGCCCGATCGCTGCGGCGGCCGAGCGGTGTAGACGCTTTGATCTCGAATTACCAAGTGAGCAAGTCTTCGCAATATGAGCCTCAAAGAAATTCAGGAGAAGAAGATACAGGAGTGCGAAGAGTTCTTTGCGAAGTACAATCTCTCACAGAAAGTAATGCTGATGCTAAAAGGGTTTCTCTCCTCCGCTCTCGAAGCCGCGTATGAGGCGGCCGCGAAAGATAATGCAGCTAAACACCTTGTTGAAATCGTTAGAGGCAACGAGCTTTGGCTGGAGGGCCGCCAAGAGGGCATTGACATTGTCCTTCGAGCGATCAGACGAGCGGCAGAAGCAGAATTAAAAGCTAACGAATGAAGATATGACGCAAGAGGAGCGGATTACAATATGTGACGAAGCAACAGAGCGGGCACATCAAACCAAACCCTGTATTTGTGCGGGCCAGTGGGAATGTCACGAGTGCGGTCGGAAATTGCGAGATTCGGAATTACAAGCTAACGAATGAAGGTGTGAAATTTCAAGACATCATAGGAATAATCGTTGTAATAATCTTTGTCGGTCTTATGGGGTGTTTTTTCTATCAGCTCTTTGTTGCCTTAACGAATAGGACGCCGCTTACCGTGAGTGAGTTGGTATGCGTAAAATACGGTGACTTACATTCGATTGGCAAAACAGCGACGGTCGATTGCAACGAATGGGCATGGGTTACCTTTCCACCAGACTTCGCGATACCAACAGAGGAATTACAAGCTACAGCGACCCCGCCCAATCCCTTTCGGTTCGCACCTGTATACTCTCCGAAGGAGGTGACACATGACCAAGAACCTTGAAGCAATCGTACTCGTCCTTCTCATCCTCGTCGGAGGAGTAGCCTATGGCGTTTACGACGGCCAATCAGGCAAGGAAGCATACGGGAAAGTGTTGCTGGGAATATTTGTAGGTATAGCAGCGGCAGCAATTGTCAAAGGTGTGTCGAACGTGAGGCGGGGTAAGCGATGGTATGATGGGTGGTAGGCAATTTGAAAGGAGGTCTACATGCGCTCACTCGCTCTCTTCCTCTTGCTCTCCACGTCTGCCTTCGCAGGTTCATGGTACGACGAGCAAACACTGACACCCGAGACACAGAAGCGTCTCAACGTCGGTTGGAATTCCTGCTGCCTCGGCTCCGAGGTCGTGAAGACGCAGTTTCGCGTCAACAAGACCGACTACGGCGACGAGTGGTACTACCTGAAGGATGGTGCTTGGAGGCGTGTGCCGCCTGACATCGTACATGGCGACGAACACGCACCCAACGGTCAAGCGACCCTGTTCATCTACTTCGTTACTGGACAGGAGACTTGCTTCTTCAGACCGCAAGAGGGGGGCTAAAATGATGACCTGTTGCGTTTGTGGTTCCCGTCTCGGATTAAGCGTCCGCTTCAGGAACCTCTGGCGCGGCTACTGGTGGGAGCACGTACGTTTTTGCTCCCGCTACTGCCAGACCCTTCACGAGCTATCCTGGCCCGCGCCATACGCTCGTGGGAGACCGTGAATGCTCACTGTCCGCTTGCTCAATTTCTACCGGCCGCTCCCCTAAGAGCGTTCGGCAAATTCCGCCCTCTCATCGGGGGCGGTTTTTTCGGTACTATTCCGGTACTAGAAGCTTTGCCTCAACGGCAATCGCATCACGTAACATATTGATTGGATTGGTGCGGGCGGCCGGACTCGAACCGGCACAGCGCTTTCGCGCCGAGGGATTTTAAGTCCCTTGCGTCTACCTGTTCCGCCACGCCCGCATGCGGGAGAGGACTATAACGATGCGGCCTTCCCGGCCAAGGAAAAAGCTTCAATTTCAACGAGATAATTCTTTCGCTTCTCATGCCGCTTCCGCCCCGGCCCACTGCCTTGGCGGCGTCCCCCATGCTCACCCGGGACTTTTCTCGCTTCCCTCACCCCCATCCTCATCCTCGTCCTCGGCCTGCTCGTCTTCTTCATCCTCATCCTCGCTCCCCTCGCGCTCCTCGGCTTCCTCCTCCGCCTCGGCATCGGCGCGCGCTTGCTTGATTTCCTCGAGGAGCAACTCAGCCTTCTTCTTCGTTTCCCGCAGCGCCTCGGCGACCTCGTGTCCCAACCGGTCGAGGTCGAGCTTAAGGCCGGCGACGGAGGGGTTCTCGACGCCGAATCCATAAGCTTCGAGGCGCAGACTGATCATGATCTCGAGCAGCATGATCACGGCAACGCCGGGATTGACTTCGAAGTCTTCGAGGTACTCGGTGATTTGGTCTTGCAGGCCATCGCGGTCGCGTTCGTAGGCCTCGAGCGCCGCATCCTCCATCGGATCATCTCCGAACAGATCATCCTGGTCCGGCATCGGCACTGCTCCAAGTTGACTTCAAAGCGAGTGGAAGGGGCCCCTCACCCCGACCCTCTCCCCGTAAAACGGCGAGAAGGAGAAGATTAAGTTCACAACCCGCCTTCGCGGATCGGCGGCTGGAACGCAAGCCCGGTATCCCAGGGAAAATAGATCCAGGTGTCCTGCGACACCTCGGTCACGAAAGTGTCGACCTGCGGGCGTCCCATGGGCTTGGCATAGACGGCGGCGAAATGCGCATTGGGCAGGATCCCGCGCACCATCTTGGCCGTCGCTCCCGTATCGACCAGATCGTCGACCACGAGCACGCCCTTCCCGCCAGGGCCACCCAAGGCGGTGAGGTGAGGTGCGACCGTTTTCAGCACCTTGAGCGGCCCTTGCGTCGCATGATTGTAACTCGCGATGCAGACCGTCTCGATCACCCGGATGCCAAGCTCGCGCGCGACGATCGCCGCCGGCACCAGCCCGCCTCGAGTGATGCAAACGAGCGCCTCGAAGGGGCCGGCTTCGGCGAGCCGCCAGGCGAGCGCGCGCGCATCGCGGTGAAATTGATCCCACGATACCGGAAACGGCTTTTGCGGTTGTGCCTTTGCGGGCTCCATCGCCACCCTCAATGACCCGGAGCGATCGCATCCGGATTTGATCGGCCACTATTGCTCACGAGCCCACCCGATCTCCCCTTCCGGAAGGTATGCAGCACCTCCCCAAGCTCACAGGGCGGCCCGGATCTGCGTCAGCATCGTTTCGACAGCGGCTTTGGCGGCCGCGAGCCGCTGCGGATCACGCGAGCGCAGCACCACGTTGGTGTTTGGGCCGCGCCCCTCATCAAAGAACGGATAGCTGCCGATCGCCACTTCCGGATGGGCCTTGGCGATCTCGCCCAATGCGGTGCCGATGTCGCCTTCGCGCGCATTGGCGCGTACCGTCTCGGACAGCATGCGCACGCCGGTTCTGAGCTTGGGCGCAACCCCATCGAGCATCGCCTGCATGATGCTCGGGACACCGGCGAGCACGATCACATTCCCGAGCCAGAATCCGGGTGCGGCGGAAATCTTGTTATAGACGAGCTCGGCCCCGTGCGGGATGCGCGTCATGCGCATGCGCGCCTCGTTCATCTCGCCGCCGGTCTGAGCGAGGCGCTCGGTCAGGATTTTCACCGCACGCGGATCGTGGTCGATCGGTACGCCGAATGCCTTGGCGACCGAATCGGCGGTGATGTCGTCGTGGGTCGGCCCGATCCCGCCGGTGGTGAACACATATGTGTAGCGCGCGCGCAGCGCGTTGACGGCAGCAACGATCTCGGCCTCCTCGTCGCCGACGACCCGCACCTCCTTCAGGTCAATGCCGATCGCCGTCAGGTATTCGGCGATATAGCCGCTGTTCTTGTCCTTGGTGCGTCCGGACAGGATTTCATCACCGATCACCAGGACGGCGGCGGTGACCTGCGATGACGATTCGGAGCCGGCGGATTGCATTATGATTCCTATCTCAAGACGCTCAGCCGCTAAACTGCCACTCTGCGGCTTGACGCTTCAAGCCAGTCGGGAAGCTCGGCGCAAAGCATTGTCACAAGGAAAAGTCACTGGAAAGGCCACAGGGGATTTTTAACCAAGCGATTGGGTCACCGCTTTCAGGGTCATGACAGGGGTTATGGTTTCGCACAACGGTATGGATGAGCTTACGGCTCCTCATGGGGCCGGTATACGGATCAGCTCGGCCAGTTGCGATGCCGAAAGCGGCGCTTGCAAGAATTTGAAATCGATGGCGTCCTTGCTGACCGCGTCGATCCCCGACACGCGGTCGGGATTCATCGCTTCCTTCGGCATGAACTCATCACGTATGCGTTCCGCCAGCCGCACTGGAATATGCGCGTAATCGGCGTAGGTTTGGGCGCCGGCCGGATCGGCGTAGAGCCAGTTGTAGGATTCGCGGTAGGCATCCGCGAAACGTTTCATGACAGCTGCGCGTGTGGCAAGCGCATTGGCGTTCACAATGTGAACCCGAACAGTCTGCGCGCGCGTCGCCGGCGCATCGCTGCCGTGGGCGATCAGTCGGATACTTCCCTCCTCCAGCTGTTGCAGGCCAAAGGGGGGCGAAGCCCAGCCCACATCCACTTGACCGGACATGGCTTGCGTCAGCGTGATGGCCGCAGCTCCGGTGGCGACGGGCTTGGCTGTCACGTTGAAGTGCTTCATCAGCGCCAGGAGCGTCGTGTGGGTCGAGGCTCCGTTGGTGGAATAGGAGACCGTCTTTCCATTGAGCTCGCTAAAACTTCTAATCGGCGACGCGGCGGGAACATACCAATAGAGGTCGCGGGTACCCGTGGTTCCGGCCAGCAGAGTGCGGATCGGTGCTCCTTTGGCGAAGGCACCCAACACACCGGCGGTGCCAGCCGCGATGCCGATGTCGGCGCTGCCGGCAACAACCGCCTGCATGGTCTCGCCCCCGCCGTTCGTATATAGGATTTCAAGCGTGATGCCATGCTTCTTGAAAATGCCCGCCCTCTGGCCCACATCGGGGACGCTGCTATCCCAATTGTTGGGCGCCCCAACCGCGAGCTTCAACACGTCATCGGCTTCCGCTGAGCTCGCCGCCACGGCGATCAGCGCAATGGAAAGCGAGAGCGCCGTTCGAAACCCCATGGCTCCTCCGAGTGTAATCTAAGGCACGGCTCGCGGCCTGTCGGAACAGGGCACGGGCCAATTAAATTGCCACTCTGCGCCTTGGCGCTTCAAGCCAGTCTGGATGTTCAGCCCAAAGAAAAGTCACAAGGAAGAGTCACAAGGAAAGCATCACCGTGATCGATCTCTATACCTGGACGACGCCCAATGGGCGCAAGATCTCCATCGCGCTCGAGGAGCTCGGACTTCCCTACACCGTCCACCCGGTGGATATCGGCAAGGACGAGCAGTTCAAGCCGGAGTTCCTTGCCATCAGCCCCAATAACCGCATTCCGGCGATCGTCGATCGCGACAGCGGCTTCCACCTGATGGAGTCGGGCGCGATCCTGCTCTATCTGGCCGAGAAGGCCGGAAGGCTCCTGCCGAAGGAGCTTGAGCCTCGCTACCGGGTGATCGAGTGGCTGATGTGGCAGATGGGCGGGCCGGGGCCGATGTTCGGGCAGGTGCATCATTTCGTGAAATATAATCCCGGCAAGGCCCCCTATGCGGAGGACCGCTACCTCAAGGAAGCCCACCGCCTATACGGGGTCCTGGACCGGCGCCTGGCCGAGCACGAATTCGTCGCCGATACCTATTCGGTCGCCGATATCGCCATCTGGCCATGGGTCTCGCGTTTCGAATGGCAGACGGTCGATCTCAAGCAGTACCCCAACGTGCTGCGCTGGTACCGCGCTATCGCAGCGCGGCCCGCCGTGCAGAAGGGCTATCACGTGCCGAAGAAGGTGCAGGAAGTCCCGATGCCGTGAGCCAGCGGGCGCGCCCGCGCATTGAACAAGCCGGTGCCCAAATCCTAGGCAGCGGGCTGGCGCTCTCCATTCAGCTGGACATCGTCCCCTGCGCAAGCAGGGACCTCTAGCGCTCGGCAGATGTTAGTTGACCTTCGCCGTATGGGTTCCTGCTTGCGCAGGAACGACGCCAAGGGATGTCGGCCGGGCCGAGCGAAGGAGCGAGGGCCAGAACGATGCTGCGACGGTCCATGGATTGGCGCGGAGTTTGCAGCTAAGCTTTTGAACGCGCGGTCTTGCGTTCTGGGGGATCGGGTGGGGAGGCAACCGTCGTGGGGATGCCGGAAACAACTCCCATAGTGACGCCCAAGGCGACTTCAAAGCCGATTTCCAAGCCGACTTCCATGGCGGTCGCCTTCGACGAGATGACGGGGGTGGATGGGACGGCCCGCCTGCCCTATGGCGAGCTGTCGCGCTGGCTTGCCGAGATTCCCTCCGAGGTGCTCGACTATCGCCGGCGCGAGGCCGAGCTCCTGTTCCGCCGGATCGGGATCACCTTCTCGGTCTATGGCGATGCCGATGCCCAGGAGCGCCTGATCCCCTTCGACGTCCTGCCGCGGATACTTTCCGCAGCCGAATGGAAAATTTTGCGTGCGGGCCTCGAGCAGCGCATCAAGGCGCTCAACCTTTACATCAAGGACGTGTACGGGCGGCGCGACATCCTCAAGGCCGGTGTCCTGCCCGACGATCTGGTGTTCCAGAACCCGGTCTTCCGCCCCGAGATGAACGGACAAAAGGTGCCGCACGACATCTACGTCCATATCGGCGGTATCGACATCATCCGGGTCGACGCCGAAACCTTCTATGTGCTGGAAGACAACGCGCGCACGCCCTCCGGCGTCTCCTACATGCTGGAGAACCGCGAGATCATGCTGCGCCTGTTCCCGGAGCTGTTCGCCCGCCATCGGGTGGCGCCGGTCGAGAACTATCCGGACGAACTGCTCGCCACGCTGAAGTCGGTCGCCCCGACCGTCACCAATACCGATCCGACAGTCGTGCTGCTCACGCCCGGCGTCTACAACTCTGCCTATTACGAGCATTCCTTCCTGGCCGACAAGCTCGGCGTTGAGCTGGTCGAGGGACGCGACCTGTTCGTAAAGGACGAGCTCGTGTTCATGCGCACCACCCAAGGCCCCAAGCGCGTCGACGTGATCTACCGGCGCATCGACGACGACTTTCTCGATCCGCTCGCCTTCCGCCCCGATTCAGCCCTGGGCGTACCCGGACTGATGTCGGCCTACCACGCCGGCAATGTCACGCTCGCCAATGCGGTCGGTACCGGCATCGCCGACGACAAGGCGGTCTACAGCTATATGCCCAAGATCGTGAAGTTCTATTTGGATGAGGAGCCAATTCTCAAGAACGTGCCGACCTGGCGCTGCCGCGAGGCAGACCACCTCGCCTATGTGCTCGACCATCTCGACGAGCTGGTGGTCAAGGAAGTGCATGGCTCGGGCGGCTACGGCATGCTGATCGGGCCGAAATCGGACCAGGCGACGATCGCGGCTTTCCGCGCCAAGCTCAAATCGAGCCCGCGGAACTTCATCGCCCAGCCTACGCTTGCGCTCTCCACCTGCCCGACCTGCGTCGAGGAAGGCGTCGCCCCGCGCCACGTCGATCTCCGCCCCTTCGTGCTCACCGGCCGCGACCGCATCCGCATCGTTCCGGGCGGGCTCACGCGCGTCGCGCTGACGAAAGGCTCGCTCGTGGTCAATTCGAGCCAGGGCGGCGGCACCAAGGATACCTGGGTTCTGGATTCTTAGAAAAGATGCTCTCGCGCACCGCCGATAATCTGTTTTGGCTTGCCCGTTACGTCGAGCGCGCCGAATGCCTCGCCCGCATCCTGGAGGTGACCCAGCGCGTCACCACCCTCCCGCTCGCCTATGTGGGCTCGACCAATGAATGGGAATCGGCGATCGAAACAGCCGGCTGCGCCGCCGCGTTCGCCAACAATTATCCGGAGGCCAACGAAGAAACGGTCATCGATTTTCTGTGCTTCTCGCCGGCCAATCCCTCCTCGATCCGCAGCTGCTTCGAGATGGCGCGCACCAATGCGCGCGCGGTACGCACCGCGCTCACAGTCGAGATGTGGGATGCGATCAACGGCACCTGGCTCGAGCTCAAGCGCTTCGGCAACGGTGGGACCTCGCGCGAGGAGTTCATGCGCTTCCTGCGCTGGGTGCAGGAGAACTCGCTTCGCTTCGACGGCTCGGCCTACCGCACCATGCTGCGCAACGACGCCTACTGGTTCTCACGCCTCGGCGTCTATATCGAGCGCGCCGACAACACCGCCCGCATCCTCGACGTCAAATATCATTTGCTGTTGCCGGCCAACGAGCGCGTCGGCGGACCGCTGGATTATTTCCAATGGGCTGCGATCCTGCGCTCGGTCTCCGCGCTCACCGCCTATCACTGGGTCTACCGCGAGAGCGTGAAGCCGTGGCTGATCGCCGATCTGCTCATCCTCAAGGACGAGATGCCGCGGTCGCTGGCGAGCTGCTACAGCGCGCTGGTGCAGAACCTCGACTATATCGCCCGCGCCTATGGGCGCCAGGGCAACGCGCAGCGCAAGGCCCGCTCGATCCGGGCGCGCATCGAGAACAGTCGGATGGAGGAGATCTTCAAGGAGGGCTTGCACGAATTCATCGACGGCTTCATTCGCGACAACAACGAGCTCGGCAAAGCGATCACCGAGCAATATTTGATGTGAGGTGAATTCGCAGCAGATCGACCAACGCTTCAGTAGTCATGGCCGGGCATAGCCCGTCGAAGCGGGGCGTAAATGCCCTGATGTCCACGGCCATCCATGCCCTCTTGCTGAACCGTCCAACAAGAAAGAGGTGGATGCCCGCGACAAGCGCGGGCGTGACTCTGGGTAGTGATCCAACCCGATCGAATGTCTCTCGCGGTGGAGCGCGTTTTCGGTGAGAATAGGGCCCACACCGCGTCACAATTGAATGCCAGCCATGCGACTTTCGATCTCGCACAAGACAACCTACAACTACACGCCGCCCGCCGCCCGGGTGATCCAGATGCTGCGCCTCACGCCGCGCAATCATGACGGCCAATATGTCGCCGACTGGCGGATCGAGGCTTCCGCCGACTGCCGGCTCGACCAGCACGAGGACGCCTTCGGCAACATTACCCATTCATTCGCGGCTGATGGACCCCTGAGTGCGCTTTCCCTTTTGGTCGAGGGCGAGATCGAGACGCGCGACGTCAACGGAGTGATGCGGGACACTGCGGAGCGATTTCCCCCGAGCCTGTTCCTGCGCGAGACGACCCTGACCGCCTGCGATGATGCCATCGCGGCGTTCGCGGTGTCCGCGCAGGGAGCACACGGCGGCGAGACCCTGGTCGTGCTGCACGGTCTTCTCGAGGGCGTGCACAAGGCGATGGTTTGGGACGACCACCGGCCCTATGAAGGCACTCCCGCCGCCGAGGCCTTCGCCCTCAAGCATGGCATCGCTCCGGACTTCGCCCACGTGTTTATCACCGCCGCACGCAGCCTCGGCATCCCGGCCCGCTTTGTCGCCGGCTATTTCTGCGGCGACCCTACAAACAAACGGGACGCCGGCCACGCCTGGGCGGAGGCCTTCGTGGGGGATCTCGGCTGGGTCGCCTTCGATCCCGCCAATGGCATTTGCGCGACCGACGCCCACGCGCGCGTCGCCGTTGGCCTCGATCATCTAGGTGCCGCTCCGGTGCGCGGCATGCGCTATGGCGGCGGGGCCGAGACCCTGACGGTCGACATCCACATCGACCAGGCATCGCGGCAGACACAGAGCTAGTGAGACACTCCGAGTCGTCCCGGGCGAGCCGAGCGAGGCCCGGGACCCATACAGCTCCGCGCTGCCGAGAGGGCACAGCAGTCTGGGTCCCTGGCTTTCGCAGGGACGACCAGTGTAAAGGTTACTCGCCATTGCCCCCTCCCCGGCCCGCTCGCTATAAACGTCGCCCTCGGGTGTCGAAACTGAAGCTTTGCGATGACCTATTGCTGCGGAATTCTCGTGCGCGACGGGCTTGTGATGTTCGCCGACACGCGCACCAATGCCGGCGTCGACAACATCTCCACCTTTCGCAAGCTGCACATCTTTGAAAAGCCCGGCGACCGCATCCTGGCCATTGCCACTGCCGGCAACCTGTCGATCAGCCAATCGGTCGTGAGTATCCTGCGCGAAGGGTTCGAAAACCCCTATACGGGCGAAGTCGAGACCTTGATGAACGCGCCCACCATGTTCCAGGCGGCGCAGCGGGTCGGCCGCGCCATCCGCGATCTGTTCAACGAGGAGGGCAAGACGCTCGAAGCCGCGGACGTAAAGTTCGATGTCTCGTTCCTCTTGGGCGGCCAGATCAAGAACGAGCGCCCGCGATTGTTCATGCTCTACTCCGCCGGCAACTTCATTGAATGCACGCAGGACACGCCCTACTTGCAGATCGGCGAGCACAAATACGGAAAGCCGGTGCTCGACCGCGCCATCACCTTCGATTCCGATCTTTATGATGCGCTGAAGATCGGCCTGGTTTCGGTCGATTCTACCATGCGCTCTAACCTCAGCGTCGGCCTTCCGCTCGACATATTGGTGGCCCGGCGCGATATGATCGAAGCCGAGCTCAACTATCGGATCGAGCCGGGCGAGCCCTATTTTCACGATCTGCGCGAACGCTGGTCGGCCGCGCTGCGCGCGGCGCATGCCGGGATTCCGCGGCCGCCATACAAAAACAATCGCTGATCGGCGGCCTCGCTGAGCGTCGCTCCTGCGAAAGCAGGAACCTATACCGCGAAGACCTATAACATCTGCCGAGGTCTATGGATCCCGGCTCTCGCCACCAGCGCGTTACGCGCGTCTTCGACGCGCTATGGCTCGGCCGGGACGACCACCGCTGCACTTGGCGCCATGATTCTTCCTCGGGGGTTACCAAATATTAACGGCATGGCGAGAAAGCGCGCTGCGGCGCGCTGCAAACCGTGTCTTCGGGCGCTCCGAAAGCCAAATGAAATCATTGTCTCCTAGCCTCACGCCCAGAAAAAACACCGGACGGTGGGACACTTGGCCGGAGATCGGTCCAATATCGGCAGCACCCGCAAACATTTCGGTTGGAGCCAGATGCGCCCAAGCATCGTGGTTCCAATCGGCGCGATCGTTGCGGTCGCGATCGTTTGCGTCGTGGTGGCGGCGCTGACCTCGGCTCAGCGCGCGGATGGCGTCGCGCTGGAAAACGAGCGGCAGCTGTTCACCCGCGCCTTGACCGCGCAGGCCGAGCGCGTGCTGCGCGATGTCTCCGCCGTGGCGACCTCGGAGGCGGCGTACCGACGCATCCGCGTCGACTTCGACCGCGACTGGGTGCAGATCTCGGTCGGGCTTCGCCTGCAATCGTTCTTCGATCATGATTTCGTCTTCGTCACTGATCCGTCAGACCATCTGCTCTATGCTTCGCTCGGCCGCCGCAGCGTCGACCCGAACTGGTTCAACTCGGTCCACTCGGAGCTGCAGCCGGTCATCGACATCATGCGCGGCGGCGCCGACCCCGGCGACGGCATCGCCATAGAGGCGAACGGCCTCGGCAATCATCGGGCCGCGCGGCTGCAGTCGTTTCTCGGTCGCCCGGCGATCGTGGCCGCCGTCGCAGTGAGCAACGAGAGCGAGACGGCGGCCGAGATGGACGCGAAGGCGCCCATCATCCTCAGTGTGAAGATCATCGATGACGAGACGCTCGCGGAAATCGCCTCGCGGCTGCAGCTCGCCAACCTGCACAATATCGCCGATCGCCGCGCAGACCCGGGCGACCATGTGTTCGATTTGTTGGACAAGCATGGCGGCGCGCTTGCCCGCTTTGCCTGGAAACCGAAGCGTCCCGGCGCGGAAATCCTCAACAGCGTCGCCCCCTTCATCGGCATCGCGCTCGGCGGCTTTGTGCTGCTCGCCGGCATGGTGTTGCGCCACATGCGCAAAACCGCGGCCACGATCGCGGCCGGCGAGACCAGATTGCGCCACCTCGCACTGCACGATCCGCTCTGTGGCCTGCCCAATCGCGTATTCTTCAGCGAGCGGCTCGAGGCGATGATCGAGAGCGTGAGAGCCGGCGCTCCGCCGGCCGCCGTGTTCTATATCGATCTTGATCACTTCAAGGACGTCAACGATACGCTCGGCCACCCGATCGGCGACGAGCTGATCCGCAACGTCACGCTGCGGCTCACGCAGACGCTGCGCGGCGACGATTTGGTGGCGCGACTGGGCGGCGACGAGTTTGCCATCATAACCACGGCCGCACACGACCAGGCGGCCCTGGAGGAGATCGGGGCGCGGATCATCGCCTCGCTCTGCACCCCTTACCTGATCGCAGACCAGACGATCGTCATCGGCGCCAGCATCGGGGTCGCGGTGATCAGCCAGCACGTCGGCGCGGTGGCGGACGTCATGCGTCATGCCGACATGGCGCTCTACCGGGCGAAGAACGAGGGCCGCAACCGCACCTGCGTCTACGACACCGCGATGGACGACAATATCCTCAAGCGCAAGCTGGTGGAGAACGAGCTGCGCGCCACGATAGAAAGGGGCGAGCTACGCGTCGCCTACCAGCCGATCGTCAACAACAGCGGCGACACGGTCGTCGGCGTGGAAGCGCTCTGCCGCTGGACCCATCCCGAGCGCGGCGAAATCCCGCCGTCCGAGTTCATTCCCATCGCCGAGCACTCCGGCCTCATCATCGCGCTCGGAGAATGGATGCTGCGCCAAGCCTGCCTCGATGCCAAGGCTTGGCCCGACATCACCATTTCGGTGAACGTCTCGCCGCTGCAGTTCCGCCGCTCCGACTTCGTTGATGTGGTCGAACGCATCCTGCACGAGACCGATTTTGATGCGACGAGGCTCGAGCTCGAAGTTACCGAGAGCACGCTGCTCGGCAACGTCGACACCGCCGAGCTCGCCATGTTCCGCCTCAAGGCGCTCGGGGTGCGGCTGGCGCTCGATGATTTCGGCACCGGCTATTCGAGCCTGCTCTACTTGCGCCGCTTCCCGTTCGACAAGCTCAAGATCGACCGCAGCTTCGTGCACTCGATCGAGCGCGCGGCCGATGCGGCCGCGATCGTGCACGCGGTGGTCAGCCTCGGCCGCGGTCTCGGCATGAAGGTGACCGCGGAAGGCGTCGAGACCGCCGAGCAGCAGCTGTTCCTGCGCGCCGCAGGGGTGCACATGATGCAGGGGTACCGCTTCGGCCGCCCCGGCAGCGCCGCCGACATCGACCTGCGCCTGTCGGTGCCGAGTTCGTTCATCATCAGCGATGCCACGACCGACCTCGCCATGGCTGGTTGATGGGCTTGACTTATCCCGCGCGCTCGATGCATTGACGAAATTGAAACTGATGATTTGCGCCCGGCCGGACACTCCCGCGCCGGGCCTTTGATTTCCAATCGCAGCCAAGTTCCTCGTTTCGTGTCTCACCACAGGGTGCACTTCACCCCGCCCCGAGCACGATTTCCTGCTTTCGGCCTGTTCTAACAGGGAGCAGCTGACGCCATACCGCCGACGCACGACTTAAAGTTGCATACCGCATCTGGCCGCCGCTCTGCCAAGGTGCCTTGCTTTTCCCTTTGGTGCGTGTCCCTTGTTCCGGGCATGCGCCAGTCAGTCGCCGGGGGCCAACTGCATGACCACGCCGAACAAGATCGCCATCGTCACCGGAGCCGGGACCGGCATAGGTAGGGCGGTCGCGCTGGCGCTGATGCGGGAAGGATATGCGCTGGTGCTCGCCGGCCGCCGGGAGGACAAGCTCGCGGAGACGGCCGCGCTTGGCCACGCCACAGGAGCGCAGAGCCTGTCGGTGCCGACCGACGTGAGCGATGCTGCTTCGGTCAAAGCGCTGTTTGCCAGGACCAAGGAAACCTTCGGACGCCTCGACGTGCTGTTCAACAATGCCGGGATCGGGGCGCCCGCCATGCCGCTCGAAGAGCTGCCGCTCGAGACCTGGAGGCGAGTCGTCGACACTAATCTCACGGGCATGTTCCTGTGCACGCAGGAAGCGATCCGCATCATGAAAGCGCAAACACCGCGTGGCGGCCGCATCATCAATAACGGCTCGATCTCGGCGCACACGCCGCGGCCGCAAGCGGTCGCCTATACGACGACCAAGCATGGCGTCACCGGGCTCACCAAGCAGACTGCGCTCGACTGCCGCGGCTATGACATCACTTGCGGCCAGATCGATATCGGCAATGCCGAGACGCCGCTCACCGAGCGCATGGTGGCCGGCGTGTTGCAGCCCGACGGCAGCCGCCGTCCTGAGGCGCGCATGAACGTTGACGATGTCGGCCGGGCGGTCGCCTATATGGCGAGCTTGCCGCTCGACAGCAATGTGCTGTTCATGACCGTGATGGCCAACCTGATGCCGTTCGTCGGGCGGGGGTGAGGGCATAGATCGCTTGTCCCGGGCTTGGCCCGGGACCGTTCCAGGCAGGGGCCTGAGTTTGGAACGGTCTCGGCTTAAAGCCGGGACAAGTTTTGCGATCACCGTTAGACCAGCGTCACCTTGATGCGGGTGCCGGCCTTCACCTTGGCGAGCGCCCGCACATCGGACAGAGCGCGGGCGAAAATGTTGCAAGGACTGGCGAGCCGCGTCTCACCGGCCTCGCTGATCGGTGTGCGGCCGAAGCCGATGGCAATACACCGTCCATCGGGCCAATAGGCGATTTCGCCCGGCGTAACGATTGCCCGCGCATCGGCTTCGCGCGCTGCCGAGACGCCCACGTCGAAATAGACCTCCTCGCCCCAAGTGAGCGCGGACGAGCTGATCGGCAGCGCGGCCGTGATCAGGCGTGCGGTCGGCGTATCCAACAGCTCGGCATCGAGCACGAGCGTACCGAGCTCGAAACGAATGCGCGGCATGGCGGGACCCCTCACTTCGACATTATGATGCCGGAGGATTCGACCGATGCCCAGGGGATTCGAATGCAACAACTGCAGTCGGCATTCGGCATGGTGGCCTTGCTCGTCATCGCCTGGATCATCAGCGAGGATCGGCGGGCGGTCTCCTTGCGGCGGGCGGCGATCGGCTTGGCCTTCACCTTCGCGACCGCAGCCCTGTTCTTGAGAGTCCCCGGGGTCACGAAGGTGTTCTTCGCCATCAATGGCGTGGTCAATGCCATCGCGGACGCGACCAAAGCCGGCACCGCCTTCGTTTTTGGCTATGTGGGCGGCGGAACGCTGCCGTTCGAAGTGAAGGTCCCGGGTGCCGAATTCAGTCTCGCGTTCCAGGCGCTGCCGGTGGTGCTGGTGATGAGCGTGCTGACCTCGCTCCTGTTTCACTGGCGCATTCTGCCGCCGTTCGTGCGGGCGCTGTCCTGGCTGCTCGAGCGCACGCTTGGGGTCGGCGGCGCGGTCGGACTGTCTGCCGGAGCCAATATCTTCCTCGGAATGATCGAGGCGCCGCTGTTCATCCGCCCCTATCTCATCAACCTAAGCCGCTCCGAGCTGTTCACCGTGATGACCGCCGGCATGGCCTGCATCGCCGGAACCGTGCTGGTGATCTATGCCACCCTGCTCGCTCCGGTCATCCCGGATGCGCCCGCACATCTGGTCGTGGCCTCGGTGCTGGATGCGCCGGCCGCGATCCTCATCAGCCTGATCATGGTCCCGGACGCGAGCGGCCAGCGCACCGGCGCCCTGCTTCCCAAGATCGGCAGCCCGGCCTCGAGCACCATGGACGCGATCGTGCGCGGCGCCGCGGCGGGCCTTGAGCTCCTGCTCAATATCTGCGTGATGCTGATCGTCCTGGTGGCGCTGGTGCATCTCGTCAACGCGGCGCTCGGCCTGTTGCCGGATGTGGCCGGCGCGCCGATCTCGCTGCAGCGGGCCTTAGGCTACCTGATGGCGCCTGTCTGCTGGCTCATGGGCATACCCTGGAAGGAGGCGATGACGGCCGGCTCGCTCATGGGGATCAAGACCATCCTCAACGAGCTCGTGGCCTATGTGGAGCTTTCCAAGCTGCCCGCGGATGCGCTGGAGCCCCGCTCGCGACTGATCATGCTCTATGCGATGTGCGGATTCGCCAATTTCGGCAGCTTGGGGATCATGATCGCGGGCCTCGGCACAATGGCACCGGAACGGCGCGAGGATGTGATCTCGCTTGGGCTGAAGGCGATCGTTTCCGGCACGCTTTCGACCTGCCTCATCGGCGCAGCGGTCGGGACGCTGAACTAGATCCGCCAAGCTGAGTTGTCTCCCTTCCGAAGGCGGTGCCGATCCGTTAGCATTGCCCCACTCGCGATTTCGCTCATGGGGAGGCCGCCATGCTGAAGCGAAAGTGGGTTGGCTACATTGTGCTTGGCTGCGCGATTTGCATCACCACATCGCCGAGCCGGGCCTGGGATGATGCGCAATATCCCGACTTCAAGGGCCAGTGGCGTTCGATCGGGGGACCCGGCCGCTACGACATCAGCAAGCCCGCCGGTCGCGGCCAACAGGCACCGCTGACGGCTGAATATCAGGCACTGTTCGAGGCCAATCTCATCGACCAGGCCAATGGCGGCCAGGGCACGACCCCGACCTACAAATGCATCTCGCCCGGCATGCCGCGCGTCACCAACGGTTATGGCGAGATGGAGTTCATCGTCAATCCGACGACCACCTATATTCTGATCGACCACATCCAGGACGATCGACGTATCTTCACAGACGGGCGCGACTGGCCGAAAGAGCTTGAGCCGACGCTGCTCGGATACTCCATCGGCCGTTGGATCGATAGCGCCGGCGCCGGCCGCTACGATGTGCTCGAGGTCGAGACGCGCGGCTTCCGCGGTCCGCGGGCATTCGATGCCAGCGGTCTTCCGCTGCATCACGACAACAAGACGGTGGTGAAGGAGCGCATCTTTATTGACGAGAACGACCCCAACGTCGCCCACGACGAGGTCACCGTGTACGACCATGCCCTGACGCGTCCCTGGACGGTGATGAAGAACTACCGCCGCAGCGCCGAGAAGCTGCCCAACTGGACCGAGGAATACTGCGAGGACAACAACCACGTCTCCATCGGCAAGGAAGACTACATGCTCAGCGCCGATGGCCTGCTGATGCCAGCCAAGAAAGACCAGCCGCCGCCCGACCTTCGCTACTTCAAGAAGACGCAGAAGTGAGCGCGCGGATCGCGGCGACCCGCGGCGCTACTGTCCCGGTTCCGACGTTCGTGTCGCTTTGCCGCGCTCATGTTTACGCACGTCGGAACCAGCGCTCCTATGAAAGGACTTGTCGCAATGGTGATAGGAACGTCAAAACCGCCGCACTAGTGCAAGCAGAACTCGCCGTTGAGCGCACGGACCTCGGCCGGCTTGATCAGTCGGGCATGGGCGACAGTCACCGAATGCAGGGGGCCCTCGAGCGTCTCCAGCCAAAAGGCGAGAAACTTGTTGAGCAGCGGGAACTTCGGGCAGATATCATAGTCCTGCCACACATAGGTTTGCAGAAACGAGGGATGGTCAGGCATCCGGTAGAGGATGTGGGCGGTCGTCAACCCGTAGCCGGACAGCTGTTTCTTGAGGTCTTCTGAGATCATAGCGTCGCTCCTTCCAAGCGACAATGAGTGTCGCTGGAACCGAGTTCCCATTGCAAGCCCAAAAGGTGAATTAATTGTGCAATATCAATGGGCTAGCAGCGATCTGTCAGGACTGCTGACAGATGTCCCGGGTCGCACCCAGGACGCCGCATTAATCATATTTCATCAATAAAAACAGTAGCTTGAATGATTTGCTAGCACTCCATGAAATCGAGTGCTAAAAATTCTGCCGGAGCCTCTTGCGAGTCCAAAAGTGCGCCCTATCTGCGGGGCCAAGCGGTTCGGCGGTGGGCAACCGCCGGGCCGCTCCATTCCAAAAGTCACCATGCAATTCAGCAAGCCCTGAGGAGAAGGTCATGAAATTTCGTCCGCTTCACGATCGCGTCGTCGTCAAGCGCATCGATGCCGAGGAACGCACCGCCGGCGGCATCATCATTCCGGATACTGCCAAGGAAAAGCCGTCGCAGGGCGAGGTTGTCTCGGTCGGCCCCGGCGGCCGCGATGAGAGCGGCAAGCTGATCCCCATCGACGTGCAGGCGGGCGATCGCGTGCTGTTCGGCAAGTGGTCCGGCACCGAGGTCAAGATCGACGGGGTCGAGTACCTGATCATGAAGGAAAGCGACATCATGGGAGTGCTCGAGGGCGCCGGCGCCAAGAAGAAGGCTGCCTGATCGCCTTGTTGAGCATTCGACGATCCAATCAATCAACGGCCCATCAACAGGCGATCCGTTGCTCCCACTGGATGCGGGTTTGCGTTCGTTTGCGGGGCAAGGATCAAAACGGAGTAGAAGACTATGGCTGCTAAAGAGGTAAAATTCTCGGTCGACGCCCGCGACCGCATGCTGCGTGGTGTCGAAATTCTCTCGAATGCGGTTCGCGTGACGCTCGGCCCCAAAGGCCGCAATGTCGTGCTCGACAAGTCCTTCGGCGCCCCGCGCATCACCAAGGACGGCGTGACGGTCGCCAAGGAGATCGAGCTCGAGGACAAGTTCGAGAACATGGGCGCGCAGATGGTGCGCGAGGTGGCCTCGAAGACCTCCGATATCGCTGGTGACGGCACCACGACGGCGACCGTGCTCGCCGCCTCGATCGTCAAGGAGGGCGCCAAGGCGGTCGCCGCCGGCATGAATCCGATGGACCTCAAGCGCGGCATCGACCTTGCGGTCGATTCGATCGTCGAGGACCTCAAGAAGAACTCCAAGAAGGTCACCTCGAACGACGAGATCGCGCAGGTCGGCACCATCTCGGCGAACGGTGACGCCGAGATCGGCCGCTTCCTCGCCGAGGCCATGAAGAAAGTAGGCAACGAGGGCGTGATCACGGTCGAAGAGGCGAAGTCGCTCGAGACCGAGCTCGAGGTGGTCGAAGGCATGCAGTTCGACCGCGGCTATATCTCTCCGTACTTCGTCACCAACGCGGAGAAGATGCGGGTCGAGATGGACGACCCCTACATCCTGATCTACGAGAAGAAGCTCTCCGGCCTGCAGGAGCTCTTGCCGCTTCTGGAGTCGGTGGTGCAGACCTCCAAGCCGCTGGTGATCATCGCCGAGGAAGTCGAAGGCGAGGCGCTGGCAACCCTGGTGGTGAACAAGCTGCGCGGCGGCCTCAAGGTCGCGGCCGTCAAGGCGCCCGGCTTCGGTGATCGCCGCAAGGCCATGCTGCAGGATATCGCGATCCTCACCGGCGGGCAGGCGATCAGCGAGGATCTCGGCATCAAGCTCGAGAACGTCACGCTTAACATGCTCGGGCGCGCCAAGAAGGTGATGATCGAGAAGGAGAACTCGACCATCGTCAACGGCGCCGGCAAGAAGGCCGATATTGAAGCCCGCATTGCCCAGATCAAGGCGCAAATCGAGGAGACGACATCCGATTACGATCGCGAGAAGCTGCAGGAGCGGCTGGCCAAGCTGGCCGGCGGCGTCGCAGTGATCCGCGTCGGCGGCGCGACCGAGGTCGAGGTGAAGGAGCGCAAGGATCGCGTCGACGATGCGATGCATGCGACCCGCGCCGCGGTCGAGGAAGGCATCCTGCCGGGCGGCGGCGTCGCGCTCTTGCGCTCGGTCGAGGCGCTCAAGCGCGTCCGCACCCAGAACGAAGACCAGAAGCACGGTGTCGAGATTGTCCGTAAGGCGATCTCCTATCCGGCCCGCCAAATCGCCATCAATGCCGGCGAGGACGGCTCGGTGGTGGTGGGCAAGATCCTCGAGAAGGATCAGTACAACTTCGGCTTCGACGCGCAGTCGGGCGAGTACGTCAACATGGTGTCCAAGGGCATCATCGATCCGACCAAGGTCGTGCGTACCGCGCTGCAGGACGCGGCCTCCGTTGCCGGCCTCCTGATCACGACTGAGGCGATGGTGGCCGAGCTGCCGAAGAAGCAGGCGCCGGTTCCCCCGATGCCCCCGGGCGGCGGGATGGACTTCTAAGTCCGCGCGGAACATAGATGCGAAAGGCCCGGGATGGTCCCGGGCCTTTTGCTTTTCGCCTGTTGCTTACGACCGAAATCGGCGTGGCGTTCGCCGCCGCATCCAGAAACAGCAACGACCACGAATGAGAAGGCGCGCGTACATCCGGCGTCGCCCGCTCACGATCGTGGCCGTCAAGCGATGAGGGTGCCCCATCGCTTCCCCTTACAATGCATGATTCCCGTGAAGGTTCAGTGACGCGCCTTTGATGATCCGGCGCTGGGTTGAATGACTAGAGCTTGCGGTACATCACCACGGCCTCGATGTCCCCGAGCCGCGGATGCGCGAACGCTTCCGGCAGGCGCCCGACGATCGCAAAGCCGAAGCTCTGCCACAGCGCGATCGCGCGCGTGTTGCTGCCGACCACGAAGTTGAACTGCATGGCGCGAAAGCCCCGCACCTTGGCGCGCGCAAGCGAATGCGCGCACATCGCGCGCGCCACCCCTCGCCCGCTCGCCTCAGCCGCGGTCATGTAGCCGCAATTGGCCACATGGGCGCCGCCGCCGCGCTGATTGGCGCGCAGATAGTAGGTACCCAGTACCGTGCCGTTCTCCTCGGCGACGAAGACCTCGTGGCCGGGGGACTTCCAATACGCAAGCGCATCCGCACGGCTTATGTCGCGCGGCAACGCATAGGTTTCGCCGGCCCGGATCGTCGGGCCGATGATCCGCCAGATCGCATCATCGTCGCGTGCCGTAGCCGCTCGAACCTCCATGGACCGATTTTTGCCAAGAGATGGAGCTGGTCGACAAGCCCTGGACGACGAGTGTCACCGGAACACCGCGGCGGCCGGGCGCACATGTCCTACCACGCGCTCGGCAACGTTGCGGACCGGCGGCCGCAGCACAGCTTCAAGCGCAGCTGCTTCGGCCTGGTCGAGCCTGCCAAGCCGAATGAGGATGGCCCCCATGGCGACTTCCGCGGCGCGACTCGCGCCATCGCTGATCTTGAGCGCGATCCCGAGGCCGTGGCGCGGCAGGCTGGCGCACATCATCCCCTCGGCGCCGGTCTTGAGCCGCACGGTTGCGGCCGCAATCCGCATGATCTCGCGGGAGAAGTTGCTGGCACCGGCCACGAACGCAGATTCGGCCGCCATGGCATCGAGGATGCGCCTTGCGGCGGCGGCGCGCGCGGTAGGAAGCCCGGCCGGATCGCCCATGCGGGCCATGGCACGTGCCATCGCGGCAAGCGGAATGCCGATCACCGGAATGCCGCAGCCGTCCACGCCATGCGGCGCGCGTTCGAGATCAAGGCCGGTCATCGCCGACAGCACCGCCTCGACGCGCCGCTGCACCGGATGCGTGGGCGCAATATAGTCGCGGGTCGGCTCGCCGAGATGGCGCGCGGTCGCCAGAAATCCCGCATGCTTGCCCGAGCAGTTGTTGTGCAAGGCCGAGGGCGCGCGGCCGGCGCGGATGAGGGCGTGCGCGGCCTCGGCATCGCTCGGGACGTGCGCCCCGCATTCGAGATCGTCGGCACTAAGGCCGATCCGCTTGAGCCAGGCTTCGACTGCGGCAACCACAGTGGGCGCGCCATTGTGCGACGCGCAGGCCAGTGCAATCTCACGTACTCCCAGGCCAAAATGGTCAGCGGCCCCGCTCTCGATCAACGGCAGCGCCTGCAAGGGTTTGATGGCGGAGCGCGCATAAACCGGTCGCGCAATATCGCCTTGCGACAGCACCACCCGCCCGGCCGCATCGACGACCGCAAAGGCGCCGCCGTGGCGGCTCTCCACCATGTCGCCGCGCACCACCTCAACAAGAACGGGATCATTCATGCGCCGCGATGTATCACGAAGTTCGGAAGCTGGGCAGCGATTTAGTCCAGCGTCCGTCGAAAGCGTGTCACTGCGACCGTCATGGCTATCAACATCAGGCCCGCGAGCGCGACGGTGTCGAAGCCGAGATCAGCGAGATTCGAGCCCTTGAGCAAGATCGCACGTACAATGCGCAGATAGTGCGTGAGCGGCAGCGCCTCACCGATCCATTGTGCCCAGCGCGGCATGCCGGCAAATGGGAACATGAACCCCGACAGGAGGATGTTCGGCAGAAAGAACATCATCGACATCTGCATGGCCTGAAGCTGGTTCTGGGCAAGCGTGGAAAACGTATAGCCGATCGCCAGGTTGGCCGTTATGAACAGGATGCTGAGCGCCGCGAGTAGTGAAATGCTGCCGAGCACCGGGACCCCGAACAGACCGACGCCGATGCCAATGATGAGAGCCGCCTGAATGAACCCGACCATGATGTAGGGAATGATCTTGCCGAGCATGATCTCGATCGGGGTGATCGGCATGGCGAGCAGGCTCTCCATGGTGCCACGCTCTATCTCGCGGGTCACCGACAATGCGGTGAAGATCAGCATGGTCATGGTGAGGATGGTGCCGACGAGCCCCGGGACGATGTTGAGTGCTGTCGTGCCCGCCGGATTGAATCGGTTATGCGTCCGCATCTCGAAAGGCGCCGGCTCCGAATCCGGAATATAGCGGTCGTGCTGCAGGGCGCTGGTGACGAGCTGACCGAGCGCTGCGATGGCCGAGCCCGCCGCCACTGGATCGGTTGCGTCCGCGGCAACCAAAAGCGCCGGGCGATCGCCGCGCCGCACATCACGCTCGAAATTCGCCGGGATCTCGATTGCGAACAGGACCTTGCCGGAGGCAAGCAGCCGATCGAACTCCGCTTCGTTGCTCACCTGCCTGGTAACGGTGAAATAATCGGTGTTCTCCAGAGCCTTCAGGATCGAACGGCCGATGTCGCTCTCCTCCTGAAGCAGAACGGCGGTCGGCAGGTGGCGCGGATTGGTGTTGATGGCGTAGCCGAACAGCATGAGCTGCACGAGAGGAATCATGATGATCATGGCGAAGGAGACGCGATCGCGCCGCAACTGAATGAATTCCTTGATCAGCATCGCGGCGGTGCGCATCCAGAAGCCGCCGCGCGCAGCACCGGCCTCGTGCATCCGAGATGGCCCCGCCAGGACCTGGGTCATGGGAACGACATCTCCATCATTGGAAATTGTCCTGCGATTTCGTCATCAGATCGATGAAGACGTCCTCGAGCGTTGGCCGCGAGAGCGTCCAGTCCAGGCCGGCGCGGTTGCGATCGGGCGCAATCGCGGCCTCCAGGGCTGCCGGGTCGCGCCCGGAGACGTGCAGGCTCGTGCCGAACGGTGCCACCATGTCGATGCCCGGGCGAGCCTGGAGCTCCTCGGCCAGCCTTGCCAAGCCGGCGCCATCGGCGGTGCTGACCGCGTAGGTGGTAAGGTGTGATCTGGCGATCACCTCGTCGACCGTGCCGTGCACCAACAGATTGCCGTAGGCGATGTAGGCGATCTCATGACAGCGCTCGGCCTCGTCCATGTAATGGGTGGAGACCAGAACGGTCAGCCCTTCGCCGGCGAGCGCGTGAATTTCGCTCCAGAACTCGCGCCGCGCTTTCGGGTCGACCCCGGCGGTGGGCTCATCGAGCAGCAAGAGCTGTGGGTTCGGCAGCGTGCAGGCGCCGAGCGCAAGGCGCTGCTTCCATCCACCTGACAGCTCGCTCGCCAGTTGCCGGTCGCGCCCCGCAAGGCCGATCCGCTCGATCATCGCCCGCGCTGCAGCGACCGGGTCCGAAAGTCCGTAGAGTCGCGCGACAAACTCCAGATTCTCGCGCACTGAAAGGTCTTGATAGAGACTGAAGCGCTGCGTCATATAGCCGACGCGCTGCTTGATCTCTGCAGATTGCGTGCGGATGTCGAGGCCGAGGCACGTGCCGCGTCCTTGGTCGGGCGTGAGCAGGCCGCACAGCATGCGGATGGTGGTGGTCTTGCCGGAGCCATTGGGACCGAGGAAACCGTAGATGCTTCCGCGCCTGACCTTGAGCGTCAGGTCGCGCACAACCACGCGGCCATCGAACGATTTGGTCAGTCCCTCGACCTCGATGGCGATGTCCGGCACGGCCGTCATTGCGTCGCCTTGGCGGGGGCCGGCGCGGAGGCAAGCGTGACGCTCACCGGTTGGCCGACGCGCAGTCGATCCGGCCGCTCCGGGCGCGCCTCGATCAAGAAGACGAGCTTGTCACGCTCTTCCGTCGAGTAGATGACCGGCGGGGTGAACTCAGAGCTGCGCGAGATGAAGCTGACGGTCGCGTTCAGGTCCGCGGCGCAGCCGTCGCACTCGACCTTCACTGTGTCGCCGAGCTTGATCGCCGGCAGCACAGCCTCATTGACGAAGAACCGCACCTTCAGATTGCCCGGAGGCAAGAGCGCCACGACCGGCTTGCCGGCCGCTACCATCTCGCCAACGCGGAAATAGATTTGCTCGACGCTCCCGGTAACCGGGCTTGCGACCTTGCGACGCTCGAGCCGGGTCTTCGAGGAGTTGACCCTGGCCTGCGCGGTTCTCAAAGCGGCATCGGCGTCCTCGAAGTTTTTCTGCGTGCCGGCCTGAGTCTTGAGCAGATCGCGCGCCCGATCGAAAGCCTGCTGGGCATTGGTGAGCGCGGCTTCCTGCATTTGCAAATCCGCCTTCTGCAGGTCGGCATCGACGCTGAAGAGCGGTGCACCGATTCCGACTTGGTCGCCCTCGTTCACGGCCAGCGTCTCGACCCGGCCGCTCTCGTCCGGGCTGACGAAAATGAGATCGGCCTCGATCCAACCCTGAAAGCTCGATTTGTCCCCGCCCGCGCACCCGGTGGCGAGGAGCGCCAGCACGAGCCCAATTACGGTACGCCCGCAGCTCATCTGGTCTTCCCTTCGCCCAACAGAATGTCGAGATGAGCACGCATCAGGCTCCGCACATCGAGCGGCGCCTGCCGTTCAAATAGTCCGCTCCATAAGATGGCGACGATACCGGGCGCGCCCAGCAACTGCGGGAAGTGGATCAGGGTATCGCTGTGCAACTCGCCGCGCGCGCGGGCACGCTCGAGCAGCCTGCGGACGGCGGTGACAATGCGCGAAAGCACCTCGCGATAGTAGAAATCGGCAAGCTTCGGGAAGCGTGGCCCCTCGGTGAGGATGAGACGGATGATGTCGCGCCGGGAGGTGCCGTAGACCTCGCGGACAAACAGCTCGACCGCATGCTCCGCCACCGCACGCAATGGGAGATCGATCGCAAGCGCCGCTTCGAGTGCATCCGCTACCGGGCTCATCTCCGAACGGATCAGGTCCTGGAAAAGCGCCTCTTTGTCGCGGAAGTAGAGATAGATCGTGCCTTTGGCGATGCCGGCGGCCTCGGCGATGTCGTCCAGGCGAGCGGCCGCAAAGCCGCGCGCGGAGAATTCGCCCAGCGCCGCAGCCAGAATGACGCGGCGACGCTCGGCCTGCCGGCCCGCGCGCGGCGGCCTTGCGGAACGACGCCCCGGTTTCGCCTGACGCTTGCGGCGGGGTGCAGCCTCGGCCATTTCGCAGCAACGAAAATAATGACTGACCAGTCAGTCGGTTTTTACAGCAAAGCGGCAAAGAGCACAAGCCGCCCCCGCGCCTTCGTTGCGCTAACATCGGTTCCCGGTCGAATTGATCCACTTCAGCGTCATTGCCGGGGCTTGACCCGGCAATCCATCTTCTTGCGAAAAAGATGGACCCGCGGGTCATAAGGGCGTTTACGCCCGTCTTCGACGGGCTATGCCCGCAGGCGACGACTGGAGTCTTTTCGATCGGAACATGCGCTAGCGCGACGGAGTGCCGGGCGGCGAGGACTTGGCGCGCGGATGCGGCACCCACGGGCGGGCCCCGCGGCTCTCGTTCGCGCTTTCAATGAGGATGCCGTCTTGTTGGAGCCATAGCGCGACTGCGCCACGCCGGAACACGTCGATACGGTCCACGACCGGGATGATGGCACGGCAGCGGAAGCCGGCAGGGACCTGGGCGACGATCGCATCGAGCCCATCGCAATTGGCCGGCACCCCGTTGGCAGCGGTGACAATGGCGATTTGCTTGCCCGCGCGGCGATAGCGGCACTGTCCGGTCGTGCAATCAAGCTCTCCGCCGCGGCTCGCGCCGCGTGGCCAGGGATCAAGAGCTTCGCTCGTCTCCTCTGCAAACAGCGAGCGCACGATCTTCTCGTTCTTGTCGGCGGCGACGAAATAGTGCGCGTCGGCGGCGCGAACGGCGAGGAAGCGCCCACCATCGGCGATCACGACGTCGGGCAGGCGGGTCAGCGTCATGCTGGCCAGCCCGGCGATGATCGCCGCAAGGCCCCAGCGCCGCCAAGTGCCGCGCCAAAGGCACAGCCAAAGCCCTCCGAGCACAATCGCGATCAAGCCCGCGGTCGGCAACCTGGGTGTGGTCCATACATCGCCCGGCAAGGCGGAGACCTGGTGCGCAATCCAGATCGTGGCGTCGATCCCCCACCCCATCGGCGTGAGCGCCAGCCGCTCGAGCCCGAACGGCATCAACAGGCAGGCGATGACGCCGCAGGGCAACGTCCACAGCGCGCTCAAAGGCACGGCGATCACATTGGCGAGCGGAGAATAGAGGGCGAGGCGATGAAAGTGGTAAATCGAGAAGGGCGCGGTGCCGAGGGTGGCGATGATCGTCATGATGCAGATGCCGGCGCAGTAGCCCACGACATGGCTTACGACCGAGCGGCCGTGCAACAATGAGCCGAGGCGTTTGCCGTAAGTCTCGTAGACCGCGATCAGTGCAACGACGGCGCCGAACGACATCTGGAAGCTGACGCCGACGAGGCTCGACGGATCGGTGACCAACACCACCACTGCTGCGAGCGCGCAGACCCGCATCGATATCCGCAGCCGATCGATGATGATCGCCGCGAAAGCAAGGCCGTTCATCACGAAGGCGCGCTCGGTCGGGATCGCGGCGCCGGAGATCAACAGGTAGCAGGCAAGCACAATGAGGGCTGCGCCGGCAGCGATTTTCTTGATCGGCAGTCGAAGCGCGATCGCCGGAACGAGGGCCAGCGCACCGCGTACGACGAAGAAGACGAATGCGCCAACGAGGCCGAGATGCAGCCCGGCGATCGACAACAAATGCGAAAGCCCGGAGTCGCGGAAATCCTGCTTGACGTCCTCCGGGATAGTGCCGCGCTTGCCGGTGATCAACGCCGAGGCCACACCTCCGGCGGGCCCCGGCAGCGCTTCGACGATCCGTCGTGACATCTCGGTGCGCAGGCGCCTGAGCCTCTCGCGCCAGCTGTCCGCGGCTGCGATCGAAACCGCGTCAGGCGCGAGCTTGTGCGCGGCCCCGAAGCTGTAGCCGACGCCGCCGATGCGGGCGAAAAAGAGCTCGCGCTGGAAATCCCGCCCACCCGGCAAAACCTGCGCCGGCACAGGATAGAGCATCGCTTTCAGGCCCACGCGATCACCAGGGTTGAGCTCATCGCTCGCCCGCGGAATGTGCACGCGTAGGCGCTGCGGCTGCTCGGCTGCATCAAGGCCCGGCAAAGGGTCGGTCGCGATGATGATGCGCCAGCCCTTCTCCACCTGATCGATGTCGACGATCCGCCCGGTCACCGGTATCGGCCCAAGCTGCCGCTGCAGCATCGGGGCCTGGCGCTCCGAGGCGGTCTCTCGCATCAGGCCGAAGCCGGCGGCAAATGCCGCCAGCGCAAGCATGGTCTCGCACAAGGCCCCATGCCGGCGCAGCCCCAATGCTAAGAGTGTACTGGCTCCGGCTGCCGCGGCACCCCACCAGAGCGGCGGCTCGAACGTGAGCGCGAAGTAGACTGCGATCCCGGCGCCGAAATATACGGGCAACCACAGGAACCGTCGCTCGCCTTCAGCGGCCAAGCGTCCGGCCAATGCGCTGAAGGGCCGGACCGGCCATTGCCATGCCGAACCGAGCCGTCCGCCCGGGATTGCCGCGTCCGTCATTCACGCCCCGCCAACTCGCGCCATGCGAGCCTAGCGGAACAAAGAATCAATTTATAGTGGTGCTGTGGACAGGTTTGGATGTCACGCTCAGATAGACTGCCCGCCCGCGTTCAGCCCTTGGCGTCGCAAACAAAGGCACGGATGATGCAGTCCTTGCCGCCGTTGCGATAACAGTAGCGGAGCGCCGCGTTCTCCGCTTCGCCGAGCTGCGGTGCCGCCGCGTATCCGAAGGCGCCGCACGCATTGCGCATATCGATGGACAGCGCCGCACAGTTGCCACGCATGGAGGCCGCCACTTTGCAATCGCCGGCACATTGGTGAAGCGCGGCAGCGCTCGCCTGTTCGACCTCGGTGAAGTCATACGCTACGCCATAGGCCCCGCAATTCCCGACTGCGAGCGCACCGGCCGCGTGTGCAGTGTCCGCGCCCGCAAGCTCCACCGGCACGCAAAGGGCAAGCAATAGCGTCGTCGCAAGCAAAATACGCGATAGGACCCGCAAGGTGCCGGTCATCACCCCCTCCCCTGAAAGGAACAGCAGAAAGCCTAGTAGCCAAGCGTTGCGACTTGGTGAACGCGATTCAAACAGCCGAGTGCGGCGCGGCACAGTTGCGAAGGCGTCGCCCGCTGGTCGCGTGACCGGTGATGATAAACAGGTTGCGACTATTCCCTGGCAGCGCGCAGAAGAAATAGAACAGCAAAGGCTGCGGGCTTCAGCTTTACGCCCTCTCGCGTGAAACTTTGCCGTGCTCGAGCTCAGCTCTCACGCCGGCAAGCGCTTCTTGGGTGTCGATATCGGTGAGCGCTCCCTTGTCGGCGACCGGAACTTCGATCACCGCTTCTCCGTAGCGGCCGATGAGGTTGCGCGCACCCACATCCCCTTCGATCGCCATCAATTCCGGGAAGAAGCGGCGCGACCACAATACTGGATTGCCACGCCTGCCCTCGATGGTGGGTACCACTGCCAGCGCCCCTCGATCGGGCGCGAAAGCTGCAATCAGGCGATCGATCAGCGCTGCATCGACTTGCGGCATGTCGCCGAGGCAGATCACCGCTCCATCCGCGGCCGGCGGCACTGCGGCAATGCCGGCGCGCACGGATGTGCCGAGCCCCTGTGCGAAATCCGGATTGTGGGTGAACTGGACCGGCAGGCCGACCAGCGTCGCTTCAACCGCGTCGCGCTGGTGACCGGTCACCACGATGACCGGCCGGGCGCGCGACGCCAACGCCTGCTCAGCGACAATTCGCACCAACGGCTTTCCGCCGATCTTCTCAATGAGCTTGTTGGCGCCGCCCATACGGGTCGAACGGCCCGCCGCCAGCACCACCGCGGCGATCGATTTTGCTTCAGCAGCAATAGGCTCTTCGCGCGGCTGCGGCCGGGTGACGATCTCCATCAGGAGTCCGCCCACCCCCATGCCGCTAATGGCTTCGCGCGGCACCTCGAGGCCGGCCAACAAGCGCATGAGAACCCAGTCGAAACCGTTCTCTTTAGGCGAGCGGGCGCAGCCGGGCGCACCGAGCACGGCGCGTCCGCCGGCAGTGCCGACCAAGAGCAGATTGCCGGGATCGACCGGCATGCCGAAATGCTCGATGCGTCCGCCGATAGCCTCCACCGCCGCCGGAATGACATCGCGCCGGTCGGCAATGGCGGAGGCCCCGAACACGATGACGAGCTCTACGCCTTGCTTGAGGACCTCGTCGATCGCCCGGGCGAGTGCCGCCTGCTCATGCAGCACCCTGCGCTCGGCGATGATCGTGGCACCCGCAGGCGCCAAACGCTCCTCCGTGACTTTCAGTGTCTTTTCCACCACCTTGCCGGCGAGCCCAGGAAGCAGGGTCGAAACCACCCCGACCTTGCGGATGCGGTAGGGGGCAACGGTGATCAACGGCGCGGCCGTACGCGCGACCGCCAGCGCGGCATCACGCACCGGTCGCGGCACCGCAAAGGGAATGATCTTGACGGTCGCGATCATCTCACCGGCCACGACCGGCTTATAGGCGGCAAGCGTCGCGAAGGTGATCGCCTCCTCGACCAGGTTGAGGCGATCGATCGCCTCCTTGTCGACAACCAGCACTCCAGCACGATCGGCGAACAGATTGGCACGGCCTGTGAAGGCGCGATCGATGCGAGTGCCTTCACCCGCCACCGCAGCCGCAATCTCGGCGGCGGCCACATCCTCGGGCACATCGTCAGGTTCGAGCCGCGCGACAACGATTTCAGCAACCTCGGCGGCGCGTAGCGCCGCAACTTCGGCCTTGCCGATAACGGTGCCCTTCTTGAGCACAGTCGATCCCTTGCGGATCGAATGGACCGCAATCCCCCCTTCGGCTTCGGCGACCGGCACCGGGCCAAATTTCATGGCGCCAGCCCCGCCGGCAGCCGCAGCCGCGCCGTGATCTGACCGATGATGGAAATCGCGATCTCGGCCGGCGAGACCGCGCCGATGGCAAGACCTATCGGTGCGTGGATGCGGGCAAGGTCGGCCTCAGCGATCCCCTGCGCCTTCAGGCGCTCGATCCGCCGCGCATGAGTCTTCTTGGAGCCCAGCGCCCCGATGTAGAAGCAATCGCGTGTCAAAGCGTGCGTGAGCGCGGGGTCGTCGATCTTGGGATCGTGGGTGAGCGCGACAAACGCGGTGTAATGATCGATGCCGAGCGGCGGCAGGGCGACATCCGGCCACTCGGCGATCACTTTGACGTCGGGAAAGCGCTCGACGCTTGCGAACGCGGTACGCGGATCGACGATGGTGACGTCGTAACCGACCAGCTTCGCCATCGGCGCAAGCGCCTGGCTGATGTGCACCGCGCCGGTGATGACCAATCGCGCCGGCGGCACATGGACGGTCAAGAACACGCGGCCCTCCGGGGTCTCCGCCATGCCGCTCTTGCCCATGCGCAGCTGTTTCTCCAGGAATTCCTTGAGCGGGTCGGCGGCAATATCGGCAGCCTTGACCAGCCGCTGTGCACCCGAGGCGGGGTCGGTGACCACGATCGCGGCGCGGCGCGCCGTACGCTCGCTGTTGAGTGCTGCCAGGATCGCGAGCTTCATGTCCGCCTCGCGCGAAAGCGCATTGGTTAATCCACCTTTTCGAGAAAGACCCGGATCGTGCCGCCGCAGGAGAGCCCGACCTTCCAGGCGGCCTCGTCGGCAACGCCGAATTCGAGCGTCTTGGGCGCACCGGTCTCGATCACATCGAGCGCTTCCGCCACCACTGCTCCTTCGACACAGCCGCCGGAGACCGAGCCCAAGAAGTTGCCCTCCTGGTCGATCACCAGGTTCGAGCCGACCGGCCGCGGTGCCGAGCCCCAGGTCTCAACCACGGTCGCGAGCGCGACGCCGCGTCCCGCCTTTCGCCAATCCTCCGCCGCCCGGAGGATGTCCTCGTCCCGTGCCAGCATGCTCATGGGAGTCTCCCTGATGTCTGGTTCATACAAGCCTCCCTCATATAGGCATCCTGCATGGCAACTGCTTTAGGCCACCTTTTCCAGCCAGGCGCGGGCGCCGAGACCGGCTCCCGACAGGGCACGCACCAACTCGGCCATGGAATCAAGGTTGTGTATTGGCCGCAATTCGTCGACATGGGGCAGCATGGCGCGAATGCCTCTGGCCTTGGCCTCGAAACCCGCGAATCGCAGCAGCGGATTGAGCCAGATGAGCCTGCGGCAGGAGCGGTGCAGACGGTCGATCTCGAAGGCCAGGCGATCGTCGCCATCGCGCTCGAGCCCGTCGGTGATCAGCAGCACGATGGCCCCTTGCGCCAGCACACGACGCGCCCACAGCTTGTTGAAGGCGTGAAGCGAGCTCGCAATGCGGGTGCCACCGGACCAATCAGCGACGCTGGCTGCGCAGGCGGCGAGCGCCTCGTCGGGATCCTTGGCCTTGAGCGCGCGGGTCACGTTGGTGAGGCGGGTGCCGAACAGGAAGGTCGCCACGCGCTTGCGCGCATCCGTGACGGCATGGAGGAAATGCAGGAACAGCCGAGTGTACTGGCTCATGGAGCCCGAGATGTCCATCAGTGCCACGACCGGCGGCGGCTGGCGACGCAGGCCGAGATATTTGAGATCTATCACCGCGCCGCCGGCTTTGAGGCTGGCCCGCAGGGTGCGGCGCAAGTCGACGAAGCGGCCATGGCGATCGGCCTTAAGCCGCCGCGTCGTCACCTCGTCGAGGGACAGCGAGAAGCGGGCTATCGCGGCCTTGGCGGCGGCGATCTCGGCGGCCGACATTTGCGCGAAATCCTTTTTCTGCAGCACCTCTCGATCTGAGACCGTAAGGCGAGCATCGACCTCGCGCATTTCTTGCTCGAATTCGCGCAGGCTTGAGAGCAGGGCCTCCTCGACGCGCTGGGCGCCCGGCTTGGGCGGCGCAGCCGCAGTCGGCGGCGCCTGCGGCAGGAGCGAGGCCAACAGGCGATCGAGCAATCCGCGCCGCTGAAAGAAGAGATGAAATGCCTGGTCGAACAACAGGGAATGTTCGTGCCGCTTCACGAACATCGCATGCAGGGTCCAATAAAAATCCGCGCGTGTACCGATCGCCGCGACCTTGAGGGCCGCAAGCGCATCAAGGACCGCGCCGGGACCGATCGGAATGCCGGCCGCTCGCAGCACGCGGGCGAAGTAAAGGATGTTTTCCGCGAGCCGCCCGTCCGCCTGCGGCATGATCATTCCGCCGCCCGCAGTGAAGCGCGCAGCTCCTCGATAAGCTCACGAACCTTGGTGCCTTCGATGCGCGCGATGTCGTCCTGGTACTTGAGCAAGACGCCCAGTGTATCGGTCGTCGTCGAAGGATCGAGCGCGACCATGTCGAGCTCGGAGAGCGCCGCCGCCCAATCCAGCGTCTCGGCAACTCCAGGCGCTTTGAACAAGTCCTGCTTGCGCAGCGCCTGCACGAAACCCACGACCTGCTCCGACAGCGCCGCGCCGATGCCCGGCACCTTGGCGCGAACGATCCTCAATTCGCGCTCGGCATTGGGATAGCCGACCCAGTGGTAGAGGCAGCGCCGCTTGATCGCATCGTGAATCTCACGCGTGCGATTCGAGGTGATGACCACGATCGGCGGATGCGGCGCCTTGACGCTACCGAGCTCCGGTATCGTCACCTGGAAGTCCGCCAGCACCTCGAGCAGGAAGGCTTCAAACGCCTCATCGGCGCGGTCGAGCTCATCAATGAGCAGCACCGGCGCACCGGCTGGATCGGGTTCGAGCGCCTGCAGCAGGGGCCGTTTGATGAGGAAGCGCTCTGAGAAGACATCATGCTCCAGCCGCTCGCGGTCGTGCTCGCCTTGCGCTTCGGCAACCCGAATGGCAATCATCTGCGCCGCATAGTTCCATTCATAGACGGCGGCGGCGACGTCGAGGCCCTCATAGCATTGCAAGCGGATGAGCCGTCGGCTGAGCGTTGCCGAAAGGACCTTGGCGATCTCCGTCTTGCCTACGCCGGCCTCTCCTTCGAGAAATAACGGCCGGCCCATCCTCAGCGCGAGGAACAGGACCGTTGCGAGCGGGCGGTCGGCGACATAGTCGGCCGCTGCGAGGAGCTCGAGGGTCGCGTCAATCGAAGCCGGCGGCGATTTGCTGGTCGTTTTGTTCATGAGCAGTCCAAAGGGCGCCGCCGTCCTGGTGGGCAACAGCTCAACCGGCGACCGCTGCTGCGACTGCGCGGCGGGCAAGCACGCCGACGAGATGCGCCCGATATTCGGCACTGCCGTGGATATCGCTGCTCATGCCATCGGGGGGAATCGAAAGCCCATCGAGCGATTTCGGCCCGAAGCGCTTCTTCAAGGCCTCCTCAAAGGACGGCACCCGAAAAACTCCGCTGGCACCTGCCCCGGTCACAGCCACACGAATCTCGGAGCTGCGCTTGGACACGAATACGCCCACGAGGGCGAAACGCGAGGCCGGATTGGGAAATTTCACATAGCCCGCCTTTTGCGGCACCGGGAACATCACCTTGGTGATGATCTCGTCGCTCTCGAGCGCGGTCTCGAACAGCCCCTTGAAGAAATCGTCCGCCTTGATGCGCCGCTTGTTGGTCACGATGGTGGCGCCGAGACCGAGACAGCCGGCGGGATAGTCGGCGTTCGGATCATTGTTGGCGATCGAGCCCCCGATCGTGCCGCGGTGACGTACCGCCGGATCGCCGATCCCGCCAGCCAGGACGGCTAGCGCCGGGATCGCCTCTTGCACCTGCGGCGAGCTCGCCACCTCGGCATGCGGGGTCATCGCCCCGATGGTGATGGAGCGTCCCTTGACCTCTATGCCGCTCAGTCCCTCGATCCTGGACATGTCGACGATCTGCGGCGGGCCAGCCAGCCGCAATTTCATGGTGGGAATCAAAGTGTGACCGCCGGCGAGGAGCTTGGCTTCCTCGTGCTTGGCCAGCAGGCTCGCAGCCTGCCGAACGGTCGTCGGCCGATGAAAAGTAAAGGCGTACATCCTGGTCCTCCAAATCCTTCGTCTCAAGCTCGGGCGCCGCCGCTTTCGAAAGCCAGCGGTTACTTCATGCAGCTACACTTGGGCTCACCGTCTGCAGCGCGGCCCACACCGATTGCGGCGTTGCCGGCATCGTCAACGCCTCGGTGCCGATCGCATCGGTCAATGCATTGATCACTGCGGCCGGCGCCGCGATTGCGCCGGCTTCCCCGCAGCCCTTGATGCCCAACGGGTTGGAAGGGCTCGGCGTCACGGTCATCGCCACCTTGAAGCTCGGCAGATTGTCGGCGCGCGGCAGGCAGTAATCCATCATCGAGCCGGTGACGAGCTGGCCTTCCCGGTCATAAACCGCGTGTTCGAACAATGCTTGGCCGATGCCCTGCGCAATGCCGCCATGGACCTGGCCTTCGACGATCATGGGATTGATGACCGTCCCGAAATCATCGACCGCAGTCCAGGCGACGACCTCGCTCTCCCCGGTCTGCGGATCGACCTCGACCTCGCAGATATGGCAGCCGGCCGGAAAGGTGAAATTCACCGGGTCGTAGAAGGCGCCCTCTTTCAAGCCCGGCTCGAGCTCTTGGCCGGAAAACTTGTGCGCCACATAGGCATTCAGCGTCACTTCACCCCAGTCCAACGATTTGTCGGTACCGGCGATCGTGAACTTGCCGTCCTTGAGCTGAATATCGGCTTCGGCCGCCTCCAGCATCTGCGCTGCGACCTTCTTGGCTTTGCTTTCAACCTTGTCCAAAGCCTTGACCAGCGCAGAAATGCCGACGGCGCCGGAACGGGAACCGTAGGTGCCCATGCCGAACTGCACCTTCTCGGTATCCCCGTGGACCACGCTCACCTTGTCGATCGGGATGCCCAGCCGATCAGCCACCACCTGCGCGAAAGTGGTCTCGTGACCCTGGCCATGCGCATGACAGCCGGTCAAGACTTCGACCGAGCCGGTCGGGTTGACCCGCACCTCGGCGGATTCCCACAGTCCCACCCCGCAGCCGAGCGAGCCTACGGCTTGGCTCGGCGCGAGACCGCACGCTTCGATATAGGTCGAAAATCCAAGACCCCGCAACTTGCCGCGCTCAGCCGACTGGCGCTTGCGGGCCTCGAAGCCTTTGGCATCGGCGACCTGCAGCGCCTTGTCGAGCACGGCCAAATAGTCGCCGGCGTCGTAATTCATGATCACCGGCGTCTGGTGAGGAAAGCTCTTGATGAAATTCCGGCCCCGCAGCTCGGCCGGATCCATCCCGAGCTCGCGGGCGCCGACTTCGACCAGACGCTCCACCACGAATGCCGCCTCCGGCCGGCCGGCGCCGCGATAGGCGTCAACCGGCAGCGTATTGGTGTAGACGGCATCGACCTCGCAGTAGATCGCGGGAATCTCATATTGGCCGGACAGCAGTGTCGCGTACAGGTAGGTCGGCACTGATGATGAGAACGTCGACATATAAGCGCCGAGATTGGCGATGGTCCGCGCCCGCAGCGCCAGGATCTTGCCGCCGTCGCCGAACGCCATCTCCGCCACGGTGACGTGATCACGGCCGTGGGCGTCGCACAGGAAGGCTTCGCTGCGATCGGCGACCCACTTGACCGGCCGGCCGACGCGTTTGGATGCCCACAGCGTCACCACCTCTTCCGGATAGATGAAGATCTTGGAGCCGAAGCCGCCTCCGACATCGGGCGCGATCACGCGCAGCTTGTTCTCGGGCGCAAGGCCGACAAAAGCAGAAATGACGAGGCGCGCCACATGCGGATTCTGGCTTGTATTCCATAATGTGAAACTGTCGGTTCCCGAATCGTATTCGCCGATCGCCGCGCGCGGCTCGATCGCATTCGGCACCAGACGATTGTTGATGATGTCGAGCCTGGTGACGTGCGTGGCCGACTTGAACGCGGCATCAACCGCCTTGGCGTCGCCCAACTGCCACCGATAGATGGTGTTGCTCGGCGCCACATCGTGAATCTGCGGCGCCTCCTTGGCTTGCGCCCGCGCCGGATCGACGACAGCGGCCAGGACCTTGAAGTCGCACCGGACCTTCTCGGCAGCATCCTTCGCCTGCGCCAAAGTTTCAGCCACCACGACGGCGACCGGATCCCCGACATGGCAAGCTTTGTCACGCGCAAGCGCCGGATGCGGCGCCATTTTCATCGGACTGCCGTCCTTGGAGTGGATCATCCAGCCGCAGACCAAATTGCCGATCTTGTCGGCAGCGAGCTCGGCGCCGGTCAACACTGCCAGCACACCCGGCAGGGCGGCCGCGGCCCTGGTGTCGATCCCCTTGATCCTGGCATGGGCATGTGGTGAGCGCACAAAGCAGGCGAAGGCCTGCTTAGGCCGTTCAATATCGGCGGTGTAGCGCCCCTTGCCGGTAATGAAACGCTGGTCCTCCTGACGGCGCACCGACGCGCCGATCCCGGTCGCGCTCATGGCGGTCTCCTCGGCGGTTCTCCCTTGGCGTTCACTTAAGCAGGCAGCGGCAGTGGCTATTCCGCGGCGTGCTGCCCGGCGCCCGCCCCCTGCCCCATGGCTCGCGCGCCGGCGGCGATTGCTTTGACGATATTGTGGTAGCCGGTGCAACGGCACAGATTGCCTTCGAGCTCGTGCCGGATGGTCTGCTCGTCGAGCTCGTGCCCCTTGCGGTTCACCATATCGACGGCGGTCATGATCATGCCGGGGGTGCAATAGCCGCATTGGAGGCCGTGATGCTCGCGGAAGGCCTCCTGCATCGGATGCAGCGGCCCGCTCGGCGATGCCAATCCCTCGATGGTGGTGACGTCGGCACCGTCGACCTGCCAAGAGAAGATTGTGCAGGATTTGACTGCCTTGCCGTTCACATGAACGACACAAGCGCCGCATTGCGAGGTGTCGCAGCCCACATGCGTACCGGTGAGACGCAGCTCCTCTCGAAGAAACTGCACCAGCAGGGTGCGCGGATCAATGTCGCCGGTGACGGGCTTGCCGTTCACCGTCATCGCGACGGCTACCATGAGAATCCTCCTTGAAGATCAATGACCGGCGCCGCGCAAATAGGGCAGCATGGCGCGATTTTGCCCCGCGGCCGGCTTTCAAACAAGAGAGCTATCGAAGCTCCGCAACGCCAGGTCAAGGCGCCGGCGCCACGGCAGTGGCGAATTTCTGGAAGAAATCGTCGGCAGTCTTCTTCGCGGCGCCGCTGATCAAGCGCTGGCCGAGTTGCGCCAGCTTACCGCCGATCTGCGCCTCGACGTCATAGCTCAACAGCGTGCCGCCATCCTTGTCGGCCAGCGACACTTTGGCGCCCCCCTTGGCAAAGCCGGCAACACCTCCCTCGCCTTCACCGGAGATGCGATAGCTGCTCGGCGGGTCGAGGTCGGAAAGCCGCACCTTGCCCTTCCAGCGCGCCTTGACGGGCCCGACTTTGATAGTGGCGATCGCCTGGAACTCGGTATCGGAGGTCTTGTCGAGCTGCTCGCAACCGGGGATGCAAACCTTGAGCACCTCCGGATCATTGAGCTTGGCCCACACGGCCTCGCGACTGGCGGGCAATTGGACCTCGCCCGTCATGGTCATTGCCATCGGCTTCTCTCCTCGCTTTGATTGCTTGGTATAAGGCCTTGGCGGCTCGCCAGGAAAGCGATTTTCGCGACGCCCAAAGCGGTGCAGATCTGCAGTCCAAGGGGGGTTGGCGCCGAACGCCAAGGCCGCTAGAGCGTATTTCGACCGAAATCGGATATCCATTTTTCCGGAACATGTATTGAGGGTGGCACGGCTCGTTCATGACCAATCAGCTTGTCTTCTCGCTGCTCCCGGCCCTCGTTGCGAGCCCCGCCATGCGCGCGATCGTGGACGATCGTGCAAGGCTGCAGCGCATGCTGGATTTCGAGGCTGCCCTGACGCGCGCGGAAGCAGCCGTAGGCGTCGTCCCGGCCTCCGTGGTCGAGCCGATCGCCGCTGCCTGCCGGGCCGAGCGCTACAACTTGGCGGCGCTCGGCGAAGCGGCAGCGGCAGCCGGCAGCTTGAGCGACGCGGTTGTCGATGCGCTCACCGCCGAGGTAGCCAAGAGCGACAAGGCCGCGGCCGGCTGTGTCCATTGGGGTGCGAGTGGCCAGGACGTAATGGATACCGCCCTTGTGCTCGAGCTGCGCGCCGGCATCGACGCGCTGACTGCGGATATAAACCGGGCCATTGAGGCTTTCGTGACACTGGCGGGGCGGCAGCGCCGCACGCCTTCGGTCGCCCGCGCCGGCCTGCGGCACGTCATGCCGGTGCCTTTCGGGCTCAAGGTCGCCGGTTATGCGGCCGCTCTCGGACGCTCGCGCGAGCGCCTCAAGCGCCTGCGCAAGGATGCACTGGTACTGCAGCTCGGCGGCACGATGGGCACGCTGGCGGTCTTGGGCGAGCACGGGCTCAACGTGACCGATCGGATGACGGCACTCCTGGATCTGCCGGCTCCGGAAGCACCTTGGCACAGCCATCGCGACCGTCTGGTGGAAGTCGCATCAGCCTTCGCAATCCTCGCCGGCACCTGCGGCAAGATCGCCCGCGATCTCGCTTTGCTCATGCAGAACGAGGTCGCCGAAGCCTTCGCTTCGTCGACGCTCGACAACGCGGCCGGGTCGAGGCTGCGCCCGGCAAACGCCGCCGCACTGGCAATAACCGCAGCCAAGATCGCGCCGCAGCTGGCCGCGATCATCCTGGGAGCCGCCGGCCAAGAACATGAAAGCGGTCTCGGTAGCGCGCAGGCTGAGTGGGCGACATTCCCGAACCTCGCCCTGGCCACTTCTGCCGGCAGCCTCGGGGTCGCCGATCTGGCGCAAGGCATCGATGTCGATCCCGATCGCATGCGCACAAATGTCGAGATGACGCAGGGATTCATCATGGCGGAGGCGATCAGCCTGGCGCTCAGCGGCAAGGTCAGCCATGAGGAGGCGCTGCGCCTGGTCGCGGAGGCAAGCGAGAAGTCAGTGCGCGACAGGCGTGGCCTGCAAACCGTGCTGAGCGAGGACGAACGCGTCACGGCGCATCTCTCGGCGCCGGTGCTCAGCCGCCTGTTCGAGCCGATGTCGCACCAGGGCGCAGCGCAGACCTTTATCGACCGGCTGGTCGGCCCGCTCAGGGCCGCGCCGACCAAGCGTCCTTGAGAATCCTCGTCGGCGGATCGGGGAAACCCTGATGCCGATGATCGCGGCCGCCGATGGCTGCCCTTTGTGGGTCGAGTTCGAAGGTCCTCCTCAGGCGCCCGTTCTCGTCTTGTCGAATTCACTCGGCACCGACCTGCACATGTGGGACGCCCAGGCGGCGTTGTTCGCGCAGAGCTTTCGAGTCGTTCGCTATGATCGCCGCGGGCATGGAAAGTCGGGGGTGCCGCATGGCCCTTACACGATGGAGCAGCTCGCCCGCGATGCGCTTGCGATCGCAGACGCCCTCGGTCTCGGCAGGTTTCACTGGTGCGGCCTCTCGATGGGGGGCATGGAAGGCATGTGGCTCGCCGCCCACGCGGCCGCGCGCCTCGACCGGCTCATTCTGTCGAACACCTGCTGCTTTTATCCCGACAAACCGGTCTGGGACCGGCGGATCGCGGCTGTCCGCTCGGTCGGCGATCTCTCCCTTCTCGCCGATTGGATCTTACGTCTTTGGTTCAGTCCGCGATTCCTGACCGGCGCCGGAGCAGCCGCTGTGACGCCGTTCAGGTCGATGCTTTCCGCCACGCAGATCGAGGGCTACATCGGCTGCTGCGAAGCCATCCGCGACATGGATCATCGCGATATCCTCCCACACATCCACGCCCCTACCCTTGTCATTGCCGGCCGCTACGATCAGGCGACCCCGGTTGCAGCCGCGAAGCTCATTCACAGCCGCATCCGCGACGCTGGCTTGGAAATATTCGACAGCGGGCACTTCACCAATGTGGAGCAACCAGAGGCCTATGCGCGGCTGGTGCTTGATTTCCTTCGGTGCCCCACCTGACATTTGCGCGCGCTGGCCACGGCCGCCCAAATCCCTGCAGCGGCTCCTACAGGACTCATTTGAGGCCTCGCGTCAGCTCAGTTCGAAAAATACCCCAAAAGAGTCCGGCATCGATTCAGCAAGCGTTAGCACGCGGGGGTCTATCGAACGGCCTGCCCACGGGACAATTAAGAGGGGCCCGTCATGACCATTTTTCGCCTGACTTACTACAGCCGCAATCGCCTCGACCGGTTGGGAGGATCGGTCGAGGAGCACCTGTGCGGCATGCTTGAGCAAGCCGTCGCCAATAATCGCCGCGACGACATTACCGGCGCGCTCATCCATGACGACAAGTGGTTCGCGCAGGAGCTCGAGGGTCCCGAGATGGCGGTGTCGGCGACGTTTGAGCGGATTCTGCGCGACCGGCGCCATACCGATGTCAGGTTGATCAAAATGCAGCCCGTTCCGGCGCGCCGTTTTGCCGCTTGGTGGATGGCCGGCGTGCCCCGCGGGAAAGACAATTGCGATGTTTTCCGGCATCACTGCGAAAGCGAGCGCTTCGACCCGCAACTGATGCGCGCCGACCGGCTTGGTGATCTGATCGAGGCGGTGGTGGCGCGCTTGCCGCAGCGTCCAGGCGACGCGGCGCTGGCGTTCGGGAAGGTCACATATGCAGCTTAAATGGTCGCTCAAGCAACATCAGGTCGCCCTGAGAGCCGAGGGCGGCTACGGATAGGCCGGTGCGGCTCCACTTTGCGACCTTTCTGGAGGGGAGGCAGCGGCCGTAACTTCGGTGGCTCGCGGCCGCGTCGCGGCTTGCCGCTCGATGACGATGATGATCGCAGCCCCGACGAGAAGCAGGAACTGGGTCGCCAAGAGGCGGATGAGACCTGCATCCCCCGATGCCAGGGTTGGAGGGACCCAAATCAGGACAGTGGCGAGTGCGAGCGTGAGCACGATATCCACCGTTTCGCGGCTGGGGTCCTGTCGGGTCGCAAGTGCGCGGGCGAATTCGATCAGATAGGCGATGAAGGCGGCGGCGACCATCATTTTCAGGACCGCAAGCATTTGCGAAGTGCGAATGAGACCCACAAGCCCAAAATCGAAAAGATTACGGATATAGATCGCGACCACCGCATGCGTGCGATCCTCGAATCCCCCAAAGGGCGATGTCAGCACCCGCAGGGCCTCGTGTCCCCACACCGGCACGAAATAAGCCGATACCAACGCGAAGTTGACGAGCCCCAGCCGGGGATGAGGTCGCATCAAAGCCTCCCGACCGAGCCACAGCGATGAGGGACATCCGGGCTCGGGCGAGGAGCTAGCGCGCTCGCCGCGGGGAGCTCAATCGAAACGCTTTGTTAACCTTATCGCACGAATGCGCCGTGCAAGGCGGAGGCATGTGAAACCGACCTGCCCCTCCCTGACGTGTGCGCCTCGTCGGCGCTGCATATGCCTTCGCTACACGTGCTTATATGCGCGCTCGTGATACACGAGCACCGGGCCACCGGGTCCGAGCCGTACTGTTTCCACGGCGCCGAAGAAGACATTGTGGGTGCCGACCGAGCGCACCTCGATCAACCGGCAGTCGAATGCGACCGCGGCAGCGGTCAGGACCGGGCTGCCAGTCGTCAACACCGTCCAGTCGCCCCCCGCGAAACGGTCAGCGCCCTGCACTCCGGTGCGGCCGGCAAACAGATCGGCAATCGCAGCGCCCTCGCGACCCAGGGTGTTGACGCAGAACACACGATTATGCGCCACGGCTGGGCTGGAATGGCTGCGCCGGTTGAGGCACACCAGAAGCGTCGGGGGCGCGTCGCTGACCGAGCAGACTGCCGTAGCGGTGGTGCCGGTCTTGCCGGCAGCTCCGGCTGTGGTGATCACGTGGACGGCGGCGCCAAGCCGGCTCATGGCCTCGCGAAAGGCCATGGGGTCGACGGTGGGCACGCTTTCGGGGCCTACCGCGGTGAACGCGCCGTCCATCGCGTCGTCGGGACGTTGGTCGTTCCAGGTCATGCGCTACTATAGCGCAAAACAAACAGTCCCACGCAAACCGATGAACGTTAACCGGAACGAACGGATAGCGGTCAGCGCAGGGTTGCGGCAGCGATCCAGTCCGTCACCGCGCGTAGTGCACGTGTCGGACGTATATCGCCGCCATCGTGTGCTTCGAAGACCGCGAGCTGAGTGTCAGCCGAAGTCCCGGCCTCGACGATGGCGCGGCAGCGCCGCAATTCCTCAACACAACCGAGCGCCCACGCATCGGCCGCCACATCCTCGATCAGCTGGTCGAGCATCTCGCCGACGCTGACGGCCCCGCCCTCACCGACAAAGGTGCCGCGGACGCCGTAGCGCTGCGCCCGCCATTTGTTCTCGACCGCAATCGCCCGCGCAACCGCATCGACATCGTGATTGAGCAGCGGATTGCGCGTGAGATAGCGGGCGAGCACGCGGTAAAGCGCCGCTATGGCAATCGCGTCCTCCACCAGGGTGCAGCAGTCGGGAGCGCGCAATTCGAGCGTCGGATGCCGAAGCGAGGGACGGATAGCCCACCAGACAAAGCTCGCATCCTCCATCACGCCGGCCCGCACCAACGCGGCCACGTAGGCCTCATAGTCCTCCTTGGTGCGGAACAGCTCCGGCACGCCGGTGCGCGGCAACTCATCGTAAGCGGCAAGCCGGTAGCCTTTGAGCCCGGTCGGCCGCGAGTGCCAGAACGGCGAGGAGGTGGCCAGCGCCACGAATAATGGGAGATACGGCAGCATCCGCGCCATCATGTCGACGCGGTCGTCCGGATCCGGCAGCTCGACATGCACGTGCATTCCGCACAACATGTTGCGCTGGCCGATCATTTGCAGGTCGTGCATGACCACGTCGTAGCGCTCGGACTCAGTCTGCTGCATGTCGCGCCAAGCTGCAGTCGGATGCGTGCCGGCCGCAAGAATTGCCAAGCCATGCTCGGCGGCGATCGCAGCCACGGTCTGCCGCAGGAAGCGCAGTTCCTCGTGCGCTGTCGCTATGTTGATGTGCGGCAAGGTTGCGATCTCGACCTGCGACTGCAGTAATTCGCCGGTCACCTGCCCTCCGGTGGCTTTGCGGGCGTCGGCGAGGAACGCCGCCGGCATGGCACGAGCGGCCGACTTCGTCTCCGCGTCGACCAGAAAGAACTCTTCCTCGATCCCGAACTTGTAGATGTTGGCCATGCTGAGCTCCATTCGGGTAATGAGCGCATTCTTGCCGGAAGACGGGAAAGCCGCCACGCCGGAGCGCGCGTACGCAAGAGACCGCATACGCGAGAGCTTTACACCTACGCGTAAGCTGACTGACGCTGCTTAAGTGATGTCGCGGGCGCCCGCGCGCCTAACAACGCGCCGACGCTCCGTTGGTTTCAGCCGTTCTCAACCGAACTGCGTGAGAGCCTCGTGCCCCGATGCCGAAATTCGGTAATACGCCGCGACATTCTTTGGCACGGGTTTCTTTGGCACGGGCTTCGGAAGCAAAGCGGTGCTAGGCTGTCGCGCGACGTTCGCTGCGGCGGGCCTTGCGCTCGAAGAATAGCGCCTGACTGATGACGGCGGAGACGGCTGACGGTTGGAACGGCTTGGCGATCAAGAAAGCGGGCTCAGGACGCTCCCCGGTGAGGAACCGCTCCGGATAGGCGGTGATGAAGATCACCGGGACCTCAAAGCTCCGCAAAAGCTCGTTGACCGCGTCCAGACCGGAACTGTTGTCGGCGAGATGGATGTCGGCGAGGATGAGGCCGGGCACTTGGGCCTTGGCGATAGCGACGGCTTTGCTGTGGGTGCGGGCAACGCCGATAACTCGGTGCCCCAACTCCTCGACCAAATGCTCGAGGTCCATGGCGATCAGCGCTTCGTCCTCGATAATCAGCACGTCGGTTGCAATCTCGGCAGCAAGCTCACGCCCGGCCTCCCTCACCAGATCGCGCAGGTTGGACACGTTCGTATCGAGAATTTCGGCTGCTTCCTCTTCTGAGAACCCCTCGAGCGACACCAACAGGAACGCCTGCCGCGGCAGCCGCGCGATATGGGCAAGCCGCCTCTCGACCGGGAGCTGCGTGTCGGCCGGATCGCTGACCTCGTTCAAATCTACCGAGTTCCAAATCCGCGTGAGGACCTTATAGAGCCCAAGGCGCAGGTTCGATTCCTCGCCGATGACTTCGCGATCGGCCAGAATGGCCTCGAGAGCCGCCGCCACGTAGGCATCACCGGAGCTCTGTCGGCCGGTCAATGCGCGCGCATAACGACGCATGAACGGAAGGTGTTGTGCAATTGCATCCGAATTGGGCATTAGACCCCTCCCGTTGCTTGGGCGTTCTGTCTTAACCAAGGCAGTGTAACCGATATGTGGTCGACCGGAACCAAACGCGCATCCCCGGGAAAAGTTTCATTTCCTGTGGAACTATTTGACCTGTCGAGCGTTTAGGCGCGGCGGTATTTGCGGATGGGGCAGGCGTGGGGCAAAATGCGCAGGCTAGGCACGTGTGCAATTCGCCTTGCCTGCGCGATGATCGCTTCGGCGTCGCCCGGCTGAAGCGGCAGAGGGAATAAAGATGAGGGACCGCAAAATAGTTGCATACGAGTCGCCTGCAAGCTCGACCGCTGCCAAACGGGGAAAGCCCTCGGCGAGCCTCAATTCTGAAATCCAAGCCAAGATCGGGCAGCAGCTGCGCGCCTATTATGCCGGATTGATCGAGCCGACGCCTGAACGTTTCGTTGAGCTCTTGCGCCAATTGGACAAGCCGGCCGGCGGGGAATCATCCAAATGAAAGCTGATCCGAACGTCCGCGAGGCCATGTTGGCGGCGGTCCCTGGACTGCGGGCGTTTGCCATAGCTTTGTGCGGCAAGATGGATCATGCTGACGATCTGGTGCAGGAAACACTCTTGCGCGCGCTCACTCACATTGATTCGTTCGCGCCCGGCACAAACATGTCGGCTTGGTTGTTCACCATCCTGCGCAATTTGTTCCGCTCCGAATATCGCAAGCGTCGCCGCGAGGTCGAGGACAGCGACGGGCGCTTTTCGGCGAGCCTCAAATCGCAACCGCACCAACCCGGCCATATGGAATTCCAGGAAATGCGCGCCGCCTTGGCCAAGCTGCCGCCCGACCAGCGCGAGGCGCTGATCCTGGTGGCGGCCTCAGGCTTCTCCTACGAAGAAGCCGCACAGATTTGCGGCAGCGCGGTCGGCACGATCAAGAGCCGGGTCAATCGCGCGCGGGCACGGCTCGCCGAGCTTCTGGCGATCGAGGATATTCGTGAGATCGGGCCCGACAGCACGATGCAGGCGATTCTCACGGGCAGCGACGTGGGATGACCTGATGGAAAGTCTGGCAGCGGCGCACGCCAGCGCGCGCCCTCACATCCGGCGCGAGATTGCAACAGCTACGAACCCCACCAGTGCCAGCACGACGCCGCCGTAGGCCCAGGGTATTTCGTTGATCATGAAGCTCTGCGAGGGATATGGAAAATAGCCCGTCCCCTGCCCGATCCAAACCAGGCCGATCAGCATCGCGACCAGACCGCCGGCCAAAACCGCGGCCTTCAGAGTTCCCCCCATAGCGCTTCCTCACACATGCTCGGCACAGAGTGCGATCGAATCTTTGACCAGCGACACAGCGGGCAGACTCAAGGAAATGGATGAATTGGGGCGCGCCGCGGACGAACATGGCAATCGCAAACGCGCCGACATCATAGAAAAGAAATCAAGCGAAGTATTGGTCAGACGAAACATGCGTAGCAGCGGCTCGACGATCGGCTTTTGCACCTCATAAGCGCGAGGTCGCCTCCGGAGATTTCCTGTGGGCCCGCTCCTGAAAAATCGCTACCCATCTGGCTCAATGCTTTCCGCGACCGGAGCGCCATCTGCAGGTCATGTCATCGCAGCTCGTTCGCCGTGAGGAGCCGGATGCCGTACCGGGGTTCCGCTATCCTCACCGCGACCCCGCTGCAAGAACGAATAGATCATGACCGGCGGGAAGGGCTGCTATGCGCTTCGACGCCAGCTAACTCGGGTGAGCCCGGCGTGCGACATAAACTCCGAATAAATTTAGACCCTCGACGCGAAAAGGGTGAGCAAATTTGTTTGCTCGAAGCGAAAACTTCATCGCCGTGGCTTGACGCGGAGAACCGTTTGCTTAATCACGTTAGGGTGAATTGCCGGGCGAATCGTAACCATTTGTAGAAGCAAACGCGTAACCGCGGCTTTCAACCCGGGCCTCACTCCCTACATGCTCGACGTGACCGGCTGCTGTTCGGTGTGACGCTCGGTAAACGAGCGCAGGGTGCCGGCATTCGGGAAGGACGGTAACAATGCGCTTTTCGATAATGCGCGCTTCATCGACATTCGTTGCAGCGGCCCTGTTGGCCGCAAGCCCGGCGCTCGCGGTCGATTCGCGCGGGCCGGATGATGATGCCGCTATGGCCAAAGTTATAAGCGGCGTTCCGGTCTACACCAAGATGGCGCGGTTGGACCTCAAGGAACCCGACCCGCGTCACAGGCGCGACGCGAAGGACCCAGTGAAGAGCGAGCTCTACCAGCTCATCGCTTACTACAACGCCGCGATCAAGAAGGACCCGAAGGACGACGATGCCTACTTCCATCGCGGCATCGCCGAGTTCTTTGCCGGCACGGTCATCCCGGCGCGAGCGGACATCAGTCAGGCAAGCAGGCTCGATCCGACATATCCTTATTATGCTTTGTGGATCGATATCATCGACAGGCGCGCGAGCGCACCGAGCGCGTTGGCGCAGATGATCACCCAAGTCGACATGCAAAAGTGGCCGGCCCCCGTGATCCGCATGTTTCTGGGCGAGAGCACCCCGGCCGAAGTTCTGGCCGCCGCCAATGATCCCGATCCGAAGACCAAGCTGGGCCAAGTTTGCGAAGCCAATTTCTACAGCGGCGAACGGGCTATGCAGGAGGGCGACATAAAGGAAGCCACGCGCCTGTTCCACATCGCTGCAAATTCTTGCCCGCGCGAATTCGTCGAAGGACCCGCGGCGAAGGACGAGCTGGCGGCGCTTGATGCCACCGAGTAAAGCGCGCGCGTAAGGGAATGGTCTTCCGGCCTTCGCCCCCGCGATAGCTGTTCGCTTGCCGCGACCTGCCTCGCCGTCCGTGCCTTAGCGACCCGCGTAGAGGGATCACTCTGCACGACACAGGCTCAAGGCCTGATCCTCCAGATTGGAGTGAATCGGCGCGCATGGTGCCGGGGAAAGCCGCAGACCGAAGTTGGCAAGCAGCGCGTTGAGCTTGTCTGCGTCGAAGCTTCCGACACTGAGGACGTATTTCGGCGGGCCCGGCGTCCGCATAAGCCGCTTCACCTCGGTGGCAAGCTTGTTGTTTTGACCGATCTGCAGATAGTTGTTTTCGATCCCAAGATATCTCGCCGACGGCTCCGCGAACGGGATGAAATAGGCAGCCGGATCCCAGGTCGCGATCAGCACGATGCTGTTCGGCGGCAGCGGCGGAACCTTGACCTCGACGTACTTGTCCGTATAGGGGCGACGGCCCCAGTTGAGGTAGACGGTGGTCGCCGCCGCTAACATCAGCACCACCGCAGCAGCAGAAAGGCGCAGACTGCGGTTTTCAAACAGCCAGATCAGCACGCCCACCGTCACGACGCCGGTGAGCATTTCGAGCGGGATGGCGTAGCGGTAGTAGCCGAACTCGAGCGCCCAGCTGAAATAAGAGACGATGAGAAATGCGAGCACCAGGCCAAGCCCGGGCGTCTGCGCGAGCCCCTTGGGCAGGTGGTGCGAGCGCAACCAGGTCGCGATCAACCACAGCGCGCCGATCACGATCGCCACATAGGCGATGGCGGCGCGCCAATCGCGGAACCGCGGCTCCGAGACCACGTAGTCGTTGAGCCTGGTCCAATAAAACGGGAAGGTCATGAGCTTGAAGAAGCTGTCGGGGATAAACCGCGGATCCCAGATTTCCGTCGGCTCGAAATAGGGCGAGCGAAAGATCTGGTTCATATAGGGAAAGAGCGGATTGCCGAAGTCTTCCCAAAGAGCGAGCATATGGTGCCCGGCGAAAATCAGGACACCGAGCGCAGCCGCAAGACCAAATACGACGAGGCCGATCAGAGTTCGTTTGCGGACCGCGACCAGGAGCGCCACGACCCCGAGCCCCGGGACCACGAAAGCGACCGTATATTTGAGCCCGAGACCGAGGCCGGCCCACAATCCGGCCGCCGCAAAGCCCTTCCAGCTGGACCGTCCAGCCGGTCGATCGGCGACCTTCAGCAGGCCAAGCAGCGAGCCCAGCACGAACAGCGCGCTCGTGAGATCGTTGGTCGAGGTGCCCAACAGCGACACGAAACCAGAACCGGAGACCCCGAACAACCAGGCCATTGCCCGCAACGCGAAACGATCGACCGTCTGTGGCGGGCGCAGGACCTGGCAGACGATCGAAAGCAACAGCGCCGCATTGATCCCATGCACGGCCCCCATGATGAAAGCGACGACACGCGGGAAGTCGTTGAGCGGAGAAGAGATCAAGCCGTAGAGCAGGAAGTCGGGAGTCGGATTGAGGAAGCCTTGCTCCTGGGCCGGGCCGACGTCGTAAAGGTAGCGGTGGTGCAGATAGGCCCAGGGATTGTAGAGATGGTAGTAGCGCAGGTCCCAATAATTGTCGGGCCCCAGCATGATCGACAGGATGCCGGCGCCAATGCAAACGAGGCCTAGCAAAAGACGAAAGCGCCAGGCGGCGGAAAGCGGCGCCAAGGCGAAGCGTGGCTTGGAACGGGTAACGGTCACGGCCGGTTGGTCGATCATGAAGCCTCTTTCCCACCGTTCAAGCAAGGCCTTGCCCCGAGGTCAAATGCGTCGCATCGCCGTGAAGGACCCTGCATGATTGCTGGTCGGAAAATCTGCGTCGTGCTGCCGGCCTACAATGCCGGCCGCACGCTGGAAGCAACCTTCAAGGAGATTCCGCTCGAGGTGGTCGACGACGTCATCCTGGTGGACGACGCCAGCACCGACGACACCATCGAGGCAGCGAAGCGGCTCGGCATTTTTTCCGTCGCACACGCGCAGAACAAGGGTTACGGCGCCAACCAGAAGACCTGTTATCGACTGGCGCTAGAACGCGGGGCCGATATCGTCATCATGCTGCACCCGGACTACCAGTACAGTCCAAAACTGGTGCTACCGATGGCCGCAATGCTGTCCTCGGGCTTCTTCGACGTTGTGCTCGGTTCGCGCATCCTTGGTATCGGTGCGCTGAGCGGCGGCATGCCGCTTTACAAGTACGTCGCCAACCGCGCGCTCACCCTGGGACAGAATCTGCTGTTGGCGCACAAGCTGTCAGAATATCACACCGGCTACCGGGGGTTCACGCGGGCCGTCATCGAGTCGCTGCCGCTCGCACGCAATTCCGACGATTTCGTCTTCGACAATCAGATGCTGGCGCAAGCGATTTTCAAGTGCTGCCGGATCGGCGAGATTTCCTGCCCCACGAGATATTTCCCCGAGGCCTCCTCCATCAATTTTCGCCGCAGCGTCGTGTATGGACTGGGCGTGCTGCGGACCAGCATCAGCTTTCGCCTAGCGCGCATGGGTTTGGCGCGCGGCACGATCTTCGAGGGCTTGACGTAGCGCTTGTCTGCCCGGTTCGATGCGTCGGGTCCCCAGCCATAGGTGACACAATGGTCGAGACCGCACCCGCTCAATGTTACACAGTGACGGCGCGCACCCTGCATTGGATCACCGCGTCGCTCGTGCTTTTCATGCTGCCGCTCGGCCTTGTCATCGCCAACAATTGGGGCGGCCCGCTGCAGGATTGGCTTTACAACCTGCATCGCTCGATCGGCGCGCTGTTGATCCCGATCGTATGGATTCGGGTGATCTACCGTCTAGGACACGCCCCTCCCCGGCTTCCCGATGACATCCCGCCGTTGCAGCAGCTCGCCGCCAGCACCACGCACTGGGCGCTCTATGCCCTCTTGATCGTGCAGCCGTTTGTCGGGTGGATCGGCGTCTCCGCCTATCCGGCCACGATCACGGTCTTCGGCCTGTTCGACCTGCCGTCCCTTTGGCACGAGGATCGGGCCTTCTCGAATCAAGTGCTGTTCGTTCACAGCCTGATCGGCCTTGCTATCGCGGTCCTTGCCGCCGCCCATATCGCGGCCGCATTGCACCACCATTTCATCCGCCGGGATGGCATCCTGGCCCGGATGACCACCGGCTAAGGCGATCGCTCCGGCTTGACAACGGCATACTGACGAATTATTAAATTCGTCAGTATTTAGTTCCAGCAAGCGGCCGGAAGCCGATACCATGAATCCGCAGGTCAAAACCAAGCCCGACGATACCCGCGCGCGGATTATGCAGGCCGCCGAAGGGCTGTTTCGGCGATTGGGCTTTGCCAAGACCGCGGTCGCCGATATCGCAGCCGAGCTCGGCATGTCGCCGGCGAACGTCTACCGCTTCTTCAGCTCCAAGAACGCGATCGTTGAAGCGATCTGCAAGCGGTGTCTGTCCGAGGTCGAAGAAAAGGCCTGGATGACCGCACGCTCCAAGGCGCCGGCGGCCGAGAGGATGGAACGCTTGGTGCTCGGAATCCTGGCTTATCATAAGGAGAATTTTGCCACCGAGCAGCGCGTCAATGAGATGGTAGTCGCGGCAATCGAGTCGAGCTGGGATGCAATCCACGCGCACAAGCAGGTCATGCAGAACGTCGCCGAGCTGATCCTGCGCGACGGCATTGCGTCTGGGGAGTTTGAGCCGGTCGAGCCCCGAGAGACCGCAGAGCTTATTCTGCGATCTGTTCTCGTCTTCACCCACCCGCTCCTCCTTGGCCAATGCCTCGAGGAGGGCCAGGACGTCGAGGCGGAAGCCCGCGCCTCGGTCCGCTTCCTGCTGCGCGCCATAACCCCCCGCCGGTAGCCCCATGTGCAGTCCCTCCCGCCGCGAAGTGTGCCTGAATTGTGATGATCTACGACTTTCATCACTTGTCACAAATAAGTGAAGGAGCGCCGTCATGCCCTCGCCCATGCCGAAGCTGCTGCCGTTCGCGACCCTCGCCCTGCTCCCGCTGCTCTCTGCCTGCGGCGACGACGCCACCTCAGCCCCGAAGGTCGAGCGCCCGGTACAGACCGAGCGCGTCGCTTTCCAGTCCGAAACAGCAACACGCGAATTCGTCGGCGTGGTTCGCGCGCGCCATGAGACCGATCTCGGCTTCCGCGTAGCCGGCAAGATTATCGAGCGAAGCGTCAATGTCGGGGACGCGGTGCATGCGGGCGATGTGGTGGCGCGGCTGGATCCCAAGGACCTCGAGCTGCAGCTCGAAAGCGCACGGGCGGAGCTCGCCGCCGCCACGTCCAACCTCGCCGATGCCTCGGCTGAGGAGGCGCGCTACGCCAATCTCAAAATTCGTGGCGCGGTCGCGATCGCCGACTACGATCACAAGAAGGCCGCCAAGGACGAGGCGATCGGTCGTCTGGAGCGAGCGCGGCGGGCGCTGGACCTCGCTGCCAACCAGCTCGCCTATGCGGAGCTCAAGACCGATGTCGACGGCGTGATCACCGCGACGCTTGCCGAGCCCGGGCAGGTCGTCGCGCTCGGCCAACCGGTCGCGCGGCTCGCTCACCACGGCGAGATGGAAGCGCTGGTGGCGTTGCCGGAGACCTGGCTCGGCGAGGCAAAACAGTCCAAGGCTTCCGTTTCCCTCTGGTCCGACCCGGGCAAGAGCTTCGCCGCGCATCTGCGCGAGCTCTCCCCGCAGGCCGACGCCGCAACCCGCACCTACGCGGCCCGCTTCACTATCGAGCATCCGGACGAGACGGTCGCGCTCGGCATGACGGCGACCGTGAAACTCTCGCGCCCATCGGCGGAGCGGGTCGCGGCGCTGCCGCTCTCCGCCATTCTCAACCGCGGCACCGGTCCCGCTGTCTATCTGGTCGACGCTTCGGGTGCGCTCGAGCTCAAGCCCGTGTCGGTTTCTTCCTTTACCGAAAACTCGGCGCTGGTGACCTCCGGCCTCGCGGACGGCGATCGCATCGTCACCTTGGGCGTGCAGAAGCTCGTCGCCGGTGAGCAAGTCCGCGCCATCGACGCCGCGCCCTGATCGGCCAACATCGGGAGGCTCGTCATGAAGCGATTCAATCTGTCCGAATGGGCGATCACGCATCGGCCGTTGGTGCTGTTCATGATCATGGTGCTGGCGGCAGCGGGCGCTTATTCCTACTTCAATCTCGGTCGCGCCGAAGACCCCTCCTTCACCATCAAGACCATGGTGGTCAACGTCGCCTGGCCGGGTGCGACTGCGACCGAGATGCAGACGCAGGTCGCCGACAAGATCGAGAAGAAGCTGCAGGAGCTGCCCTATCTCGACCGTGTCGAAAGCTATTCGCAGCCTGGCGTCTCCTTCATCCAGGTGTACCTGATCGACCGGACGCCTCCCGCCAAGGTGAAGGATCTCTGGTATCAGGTGCGCAAGAAGGTCGGTGATATCAAAGGCGATCTGCCCTCCGATGTGAACGGCCCCTATTTCAACGACGAGTATGGCGACGTCTATTCGACCATTTACATGCTCAGCGCCGACGGCCTTGACCTAGCCGATCTCAAGGCACGCGCTGAAGACATCCGTCAGCGGCTCCTGCGCGTTCCCGACGTCAACAAAGTCGACATCATCGGCGAGCAGCCACAGAAGATTTTCATCGAGTTCAGCCATGAGAAGCTGGCGATGCTCGGCATCACGCCGCAGCAGATATTCGACAGCGTCGCCAAGCAGAATTCCGTTACCTCGGGCGGCTCGGTGGACACTGCAGCCGACCGGATCAACCTGCGCGTGACCGGCGCTTTCACCGGCACCGCTGCGATCGCGGCAGTGCCGGTGCAGGTCGACGGCCGCATCTTCCGCCTCGGCGACATCGCCACCGTCAAGCGCGGCTATGAGGACCCGCCGAGCTTCATTGTCCGCGAAGGCGGCAAGCCGGCGCTTGGGCTCGGGGTCTCCATGCAGGACGGCGCCAACCTCATCAAGCTGGGCGAGAACCTGAAAGCCGCCATGGCGGCCGTGACCGCCGAGCTCCCGGTCGGCATCGAAGTGACCCAAATCGCCGACCAGCCCACGATCGTCGAGCAGTCGGTCTCCGAGTTTGTGGAAACCTTTGTCGAGGCGCTCGGCATCGTGCTCCTGGTCAGCTTCCTCTCGCTCGGCTGGCGGGCCGGTATCGTGGTGGCGCTGTCGGTCCCGCTGGTGCTCGCGATCGTGCTGAGCATCATGTATGCGGCCGGCATTGATCTCCACCGCATAACGCTCGGGGCGCTCATCATCGCGCTCGGGCTTCTGGTCGACGATGCCATCATCACGATCGAGATGATCGTGGTGAAGATGGAGCAAGGCTGGGACCGCGCCCGCGCCGCGACCTTCGCCTGGACATCCACCGCGTTCCCGATGCTGACCGGAACCTTGGTGACAGCTGCGGGCTTCCTACCCGTCGGCTTTGCCAAGTCGAGTGCGGGCGAATATGCGGGCGGCATTTTCTGGATCGTCGGCCTTGGGCTCATCGCCTCCTGGATCGTGGCGGTGCTGTTCACGCCTTATCTGGGCCTCAAGCTGCTGCCCAATCTGGCCAAGCCGCAGGCGCACGACAATCCGGACGCCATCTACGACACACGAATCTATCGCGCGCTGCGCCGCGTGATCGAAGTCGCGTTGCGCTGGCGCATCACGGTCGTCACGGCGACGGTTGCGATGTTCGCGGTCGCAGTCGCCGGCTTTGGTCTGGTGCAGCAGCAGTTCTTCCCCACCTCGACCCGCACCGAGTTGTTTTTCGAGCTGCGCTTGCCCGAGGGGACCGCCATCGGGGTGACCGATGCGGCCGCCCGCAAAGCCGAGGCGCTGCTCGCCGGCGACCCCGACATCACGACCTACACGACCTATGTGGGCCAGGGCTCTCCGCGCTTCTGGCTCGGCCTTAACCCGGTGCTGCCCAACGCAAACTTCGCCCAGATCGTGATCGTGACGCGCGATCTCGCCGCCCGCGAGCGGGTCAAGTCGCGGCTCGAGCAAGCGCTCGCACAGGGCGCGGTCCCGGAGGCGCGTGCGCGCATCGACCGCTTCAACTTCGGTCCGCCGGTCGGTTTCCCGGTGCAGTTCCGCATCATCGGCCCCGATCCCATGAAAGTGCGCGGCATTGCCGAGAAGGTGCGCGCCGTGATGGCGCAGAACCCCAAGATCGTCGACCCCCATCTCAATTGGGGCGAAGAGGTGAAATCGATCCGCCTCGTGGTCGATCAGGATCGCGCGCGCGCTCTCGGCCTTACCCCGCAGGACGTCTCGCAGACGCTGCAGACGCTGCTCTCCGGCTACACGGTCACTCAGTATCGAGAAGGAATTGAAACGATCGACGTGGTCGCGCGTGCGGTGCCAACTGAGCGCTTGGAGCTCGATCACCTGCCCGAGCTCACCATCACCTCGACCAACGGCATTGCGGTGCCGCTGTCGCAGATCGCCCACCTCAACTATGAATACGAGGAGCCGATCCTGTGGCGGCGCAATCGCGATATCGTGCTGACCGCGCGCGCCGACATTGTCGATAACGTGCAGGCGCCCGACGTCACCAACGAGATCCTGCCGAAGCTCGAGCAGATCAAGGCCTCCCTTCCTTACGGCTACCGCATCGAGACCGGCGGATCGATCGAGGAGAGCGCCAAGGCCAACGGCGCGCTCGCCGCGGTGTTCCCGGTGATGGGCATCGCCATGCTCAGCCTTTTGATGATCCAGCTGCAGAGCTTCTCTCGGCTTGCGCTGGTGTTCGTGACCGGCCCGCTCGGCCTCATCGGCGCGACCGGCGCGCTGCTCATGTCAAATCGCCCGTTCGGCTTTGTCGCGCTGCTCGGCCTCATCGCGCTCGCCGGGATGATCATGCGCAACACGGTGATCTTGGTCGATCAGATCGATCGCGATATCGCCGCCGGCCATGGTCGCTACCAAGCCATTGTCAATGCCACGGTGCGCCGCGCGCGCCCCGTGGCGCTGACCGCCTTGGCGGCGATTCTCGGCATGATCCCGCTTGCCGGCAGCCTGTTCTGGGGCCCGATGGCGATCACCATCATGGGCGGCCTGTTCGTGGCGACGCTGCTGACACTTTTGGTCGTACCGGCGCTGTACGCCCTGTGGTTCCGGGTGCGCAGCGACGAGACGGCGCATGCCGTCGGCGGTGAGCTGCCGGATGAGGCCGGCTGGGTGCCGGCTCCCTACCGAATCGCAGCCGAATAGCAGGATGAACCAGAGGAGGTGCGCGAGATGATCACACCCGTCATTGGCCAGCGCGTCCGCATTCCCATCCGCACGCGTGGCGGCGAGCCCAGCATCAGGGAAATGCTATCCGACGCGATCGTCATCGCCGTGATGCAGGCCGACCACGTGGATCCGGCAGCGCTCGAAGCCGAGCTGCGCGGCTTGGCGTGCCGACAGGCGGACTGAAGAATCGGGCGGCGTCCCCCGACGCCGTGCCTGTCGCCGGGCGGCCTCTCATTTCCCCTCGAGGCCGCCCGGCGCGCTCTTGTTGAGGGTGTCATACCAGCGCCAAATCCTTCGGCTGCACCGCGGGGAATATTTTCTGCAACCGGTCCGGCGCCAAGCCATAGATGCGGTGGAAGATGCCGCCGAGCATGGCGCGGTATTCGTTGAGGACGGGATAGTCGCGGTTCTGGAAAAGGCTCGCCTGCTCGACCTTCACCTGCTCGCCGACCATGCGGCCGCCTTTGACGGCCCCGCCCATCACCCAATAGACGCTGCCGTGCCCGTGATCGGTGCCGCGGTCGCCATTCTCGCGGAACGTCCGCCCGAACTCACTGATCACAACGACAACGCTGTCGTTCCAAGCCGGACCGATGGCCTCGGCAAAGCCGGCAAGCCCGCGTCCGAGCTCGCCGAGCCGGCCCGCCAGATAGCCGGTCGCGCCGCCCTCGTTGACATGGGTGTCCCAGCCGCCGACGTCGACGAAGCCGAGATTGAAGCGGCTCTTCATCAATCCGCCGATGCGCCGCGCTGCCAGCTCGAAACCCTTTGGGCTCACCGCATTGCGATTGGCTTCCTGCATTTCCGCAGTGACTTCCTTGTAGACCTCGTCGCGCACGCTGAAGCCTTCCGCCACCTGCGGGGCAAGCTCGGTGCCTTGATACATGCTTTCTATCAACTTGGCCTGGCGGTCATCTACGCCGGGCTTGCCCACAAAGCCGATCGAGATGTTGGGAATCGACGACGTGCCGCCACGAAAGGTGAGCGGCAGCTGATCCGTGAACGATATCGGCTCGAGATCGGTGAGCTGGGCGACCAGGCGGCTCATAAATCCGGAACGATAGTCGCGCGATGCGTCGAGCGATTGGCCGAGCTCAATGGTATCCTGGGTTTCGAAGTGGCTGCGGCTCAAATCGTCAGTGCCGGCGAACGGAATGAAAGCGAGCTGGCCCTTCTTGTAGAGCGGATAAAGCGTGTCTTTAAGCGCCGGATGCAAGCCCCAATCGCGGTCGAGCGGTAGCGCCGCATTGGGATCGCCCGGATTAGGCCGCGCGATCGCAAGCGTCGGGCGCGATTTGTAATAGAAGTCGCTGGCAACCGGGACAATCGTGTTGGCGGCGTCATAGGCGCCGCGCAGGAACACGACCAGAAAGCGCGTCCTGGTCTGCGGGGCCGCGTAGAGCCGGCCGGCAATCATCAATGGTGCTGTCAGGCTGACCATTCGAAGAAATTCGCGGCGTTGCATCGCACTTTCTCCAGGTTTGCGCAGTGTTGCCCCACGAACCTATCGGCGCATGAATTCGGGTGAAGCGAGGAACAGGGTGTTCCAATCCTGTGGCGAGATCGCCTTATCGAGCGCCTGCAGGGTCGAGGCGCCGAGCGTCTGCCGCAGGCTGTTGAAGTAGAGTGCATTGGCGGGCTGCGGAAATGCTGGCTGGTCGACCGCCTGCGGCGAATCCCCCTTGAACAGGCCTGCCGAGCCGGAGCCGATCGCGCGCGCGATCTCGAAGCGGGTCGCCATTTGTCCCGGACCGTTCCACGCTGCCTCTGTGAGCGGGTAGCCGTCGGGCGTCTCGTGCCCATAGAGCGGCTCCGCCATGCGACCGAGCCAACCTTGAATCGGTCCGGTGTTGAGGATCACCTTGTCGTCATAAGCAAGTCGCACCGCGGAGATGATGTAGTGCATCGGATCCTTGAACTGCATCCCGAGCGAGGCCTTGAACTCGGGCGCGGTGAACATGGCCTTCAACACCGCGGCGATATCGCCGTCGGTCTGCCGGAAGGTCGCCGCCATCTTGTCGACGAGTTGGGGTGAAGGGTTGTCGGAGACGAAATAGACCGCGAGCTTGTGGCTGATGAAACGGGCGGTCGCCGGCGCGCGAGCGAGCAGATCGAGCGCCTCGTCGATCTCGGCGAGACCGCGGCCCTTGATGGTGTGCCCGAGAAAGATCTTGTCGCCATAATCATGCCGATTGGGATTGAACTCGAACAAGCCGTCGCGCACGTATTGGCCTTGCCGCTCCGGCGGGAGCTTCGGCACTGTCGCAGACTGCGGTAGCGATTGATTGACCCCCGCGCCAGTCAATATCCGGGCCAGCTCCTGCACGTCGTTCTGGGTATAGCCGGAGCCCACAGCCATCGTGTGCAGCTCCATGATCTCGCGCGCATAATTTTCGTTGATGTGTCCGACCGCATTCTGGTCGTTGTCGAGGTAGCGGAGCATGGCCGGATGGCGCAGCGTCGCGGCCAGAAGATCGCGAAAGCGGCCGAGCGCGTGCGGGCGGATGGCTCTGTCCTCATAGTCCCCGATGAGGAGGCGAATGTTCGACTTGTAAAGATGCACGTTGAAGTGGTTGAGCCAGAACCACGTCAGCTGTTCGCGTAGCTGATAGGGTGAATAGAGATCGCGCAGGACGGAACGGATCGCCGGCTCTCTCCCAAAGCGGGCGAGGCTGTCCTGATAGGCCTTCTGCGCCGCCTGCCGCTGATCCGGGTCGGTGATCGCGTTCGCGGTCCTCGACTCCTGGTCCATGTCAGCCACGAAGGTTTGCATCGGCGTATGCGAGATGGCGAGGGCGTCGATTTGCGCCTGTGCTTCGCGCGGCAGTGGCACGTCGTTCGGCGGGTGCAGCTGCCGCTCCAGGTACTTGTCGGGGCCGAGTGCGGCGAATTCCTTCGCGCTCGACGGGTTGATCCCCCAGGTTATGCGGTTGAGCCATTCGAGATCGCGTGCACTGAGCGCGACCACCTCCGGAGGACGCGTATCGGCTGAGCTGGCAGCCGGTGCGGACGCGGCCTCTGCGGGTGAAAGGAAAACGGGCGAAAGGAAAAGGAGAGAGAAGCGACCGCTGGTATCCAGCTCCGCCAGACGGAGACCCAGCACCGACATTGTGATCGCCGCGGCGATGACCGGAAATCCGAGCCGCAGGCGCATTGGGGTTCTCCAGGACATCTCCGTGCCCGTGGTGGAGCCGTCAGAACGCGGCAGCGCCTCAGCCGCGAGGGCCTGTCGGAAGCCACCGGCGCAAGCAAAAGACGTCGCATTTGTGCCCACAATCGGGACCGCAGTTGGGCGAACGACCCGACCCGAGCTCGATGCGACCTTTGCGGGAACTCTGCCAGAGAAACCCTGAACGGCCTGTGACGCTCAAATTCATCCGGGGTTCAAGCGGACAACCGATTCCCGCATCGAGATGAACCGCGCAAGCCGCCCGGGTTCTGTCGCATTATCGTCAATTTAAGCGAAAATCGCGTCAAGCCTTTCACGTTTTGCAAAGGCGGAATCCGCACAATTGCTGACGGGGCGGCAGGAGGTGCGCGAGGGAGCCGGCCATGCGTGGTCACGTCAAGCATCGTTCGCGGCATGGCCTCGACTTGTGGGCAAGGCCTAGCGTGCTGCTGACCGCCTTCCTGCGCGAGCGATCAGCCGCCACCGCGATCGAATATTCAATCATCGCGGCCGGCGTCGCTCTCGTGATCGTCGCCGTGGTGAGCGGCATCGGGACGACCGTGCAGGGCACATTCACCACGGTGCAAACAGGGTTGAAATAGGCAGAATTCAGAGCGCTGGCGCACGCTCTCACCGGAAACCGGTGCTCCCACCGTCGCTTTCGCAAGGGCAGGCTTTCCGGGAACATGCGCCGAAAGGCGGTGCAATGATGTTCCGCACGACTGCGATGACGCTGGCAGTTCTCGCAGCCATCGACCACTTGGTGTTCGATGGCCTCTACACCCGCATTCTCGAGCAAGGGCTCGCCACGCTCATACACCACCTGCAGTGAGAACCCTGCAGCGCCTCATCCCCGGTAGGCAACGTCGCTTGGGCTGATCCAGGTTTCGTCGCGCCAACCGTTCTCGTCGTATTCGGACAGGCATTGATCGGCCAGGGCGATCATGCTGTCCAAGGTCCCGGAAGCGCGCGCGTTCCAGAGCGCCTGGATGCGGATATCCTCGTGGTTGCCCGCATAGTTTCTCTCGTAGAGTTCGTGGCGTCCACCGAACTCGGTGCCGATCGCGTCCCATAGAAGCTTCATCACCTTGATGCGCTCCTTATAGGTGATCCCATGCGAGCCGCGCACATAGCGGGCGAGATAGGGGTCGATCGCCGGATTGCGGAAATCGCGCGTCGACGACGGGAGATAGATGAGAGAAGAAGCGACGATCTTCTCCACGATCTCCTTCATACGGCTGTAAGCGTCGCCGGCGAAGACGCGATAGCTCGATCCGGATTGGGCATTGGGCAGCACTGCGTCGCCGACCCACGGCGTCGGGTTGTGCGCCATGGCATCGCTGAGCGCCCAGAACAGATTGCGCCACGCGATGACCTCTCCGAGCAGTGCCTGGTTCCCGCGAAAATCGTCCGAGCCCGCGACCCGCAAGGCCTTGGCGATGACCCCAACCATGAAATCGAGCTTAACCGCGAGCCGCGTGCAGCCCTGGAACTGATAGCCCTGCAGGAATCCCGACTGCGGAAAGAACACCTTCAGCTTATCGAGATCCCGGTGCAGCAGCACGTCCTCCCATGGAATGAGCACGTTGTCGAATACGAAGATGGCGTCGTTCTCGTCGAAACGCGAGGACAGTGGATAATCGAACGGGGTGCCCATCACGCTCGCGGTCATTTCGTAGGAGGTGCGGCAGAACAGCTTGACCCCGGGCGCGTTCATCGGCGCGATGAACATCACCGCGAGATCGGAATCGTTGATCGGCATGGCCGCGTTCTGTCCGAGAAAATTATAGTGAGTGAGCGCCGACGAAGTGGCCACAACCTTGGCGCCGGACACATAGATGCCGGCATCGGTTTCCTTCTGGATGGTGATGAAGACGTCCTTCACCTGGTCGGCCGCGCGCGCCCGGTCGACGGGCGGATTGACGATCGCGTGATTCATGAACAGCACGTGTTCCTGGGCGCGCCGGTACCAAGCCCGCGCATTGCCGGCGAACTTTCCGTAGAATTCGTGATTTGCCCCGAGCGTGTTCATCAACGAAGCCTTGTAGTCCGGAGAGCGGCCCATCCAGCCATAGCTCATGCGCGCCCAGGCCGCGATCGCATCGCGCTGGGCGATCACGTCCTCGCGCGAGCGGGCGACGCGAAAATACTTGTGCGTGCGGCCGCCCGAACCCGTATCGGTGGGTGCCGTGAGCACGTCCGCCGTCTTGGCGTCATGCAGCGCATCGTAGAGGCGGGCAATCGAGCGAGCGGCGTTGCGAAAGGCCGGATGCACGGTCACGTCGGCAACGCGCTCGCCGTAAATATAGACCTCGCGTCCGTCCTTGAGGCTTTCCAGGTACTCCGCGCCGGTGAACGGCCGTGCAGCGCCGCCGATCGCATCTTCCGACTTCATGTGGCTCATGTCCGGCTCCCGTTTTGCCCGTGTGCCCACGGAATAGTTCGACAGGTTAGCGGCATCTCCAACGCGGTCGACCGCAGGAGCTACGCTAGTTGCAACTGCAATTATTGTAAACGCAATTATCCAGCTGCATCCACCGCCCGCGGCCGGTTTGGCCCGCCCCGCTTTGACAGTCGACACAACCGCCCCTACAAGCGCAACCAAACGGAGAGCTCACTTCTTGTCCCGCCGCATCCCGCTCGACCTGTCGGAGCACCTGCCCTATCTGGTCAATCGCGTCGGCTTGGCGCTGGTCGCGCGCTTTTCCGCCGATGCGCTAGCCAAGGCGGGCTTGAGCATCGCTTCCTGGCGGGTGCTGGCGGTGCTTTCGAGCAACGGGGCGCTGCGGCAGACGGATCTTGCCGAGATGACCTCGATCGAGGTGTCGACGCTGTCGCGCCTCATTACGCGGCTGGCGCGCGACGGCCTGGTCCGGCGCAGCCGTTCGCAAGCCGACAACCGCGAGGTCAGCGTCGGCGTCACCCGCAGGGCCAGGGTCCTGATGGCGCGGCTCGTTCCCATAGCCACCGACCTGGAGGACAGTGCAACGCGGAATCTCTCCCAGCGGGACATCGCAACGCTCAAGCGCAGCCTGCGAAAGATGCACGAAAATCTGCTGCGGCGGATCGATTGACGAGACCAGCGGGTGGGCCCGCGACCGGCCTGGGCGGGACCTTGCTCGCACGCCCAAGCCGTTTTTTGCTTCCTGCGGCCGAATTCCCCTTGTCTTGAAAATGCTTTAGGGCTTCGATGATGGTCGGAAATTGAGGGACGCCGCACCGGGGGGCGCGGGGATTCGATGGAAGTCTTCGTCCAGCAGCTCATCAACGGGCTCACGCTCGGCTCGATCTACGGCCTCATCGCCATCGGCTACACGATGGTTTACGGCATTATCGGCATGGTGAACTTTGCCCATGGCGATGTGTTCATGGTCTCAGTGTTCATCTCGCTCGTTGCATTCCTCTTCTTCACCGCCTGGCTCGGTATCTCCTCGATCGTGCTTGCACTTCTCATCGTCTTGATCGTCGCCATGGTGTTCACCTCGATCGTGAACTGGGCGATCGAGCGCATCGCCTATCGGCCCTTGCGCGGCTCCTTTCGCCTGGCACCGTTGATTTCGGCAATCGGCATGTCGATCTTCCTCTCCAATTTCGTGCAGGTCGCCCAAGGCCCGACCAACAAATCGATACCGCCCATGCTCACCCAGGTCATCGTGCTGATGACGGGCGAGGGTTATGACGTGACGCTCTCCTACCGGCAGATCGTCATTTGGCTCGTGACCATGGTGCTGCTCGCAGGGTTCTGGTTCCTGGTGACCAGGACGGCGCTTGGGCGCGCCCAGCGCGCCTGCGAGCAGGATCAGAAGATGGCGGCACTGCTCGGAATCGATGTCAACCAGACCATTTCTCTCACCTTCGTGATCGCGGCGGTTCTGGCTGCGGTCGCCGGGACCATGTACCTCATGTATTACGGTGTGGTCAGCTTCTCCGACGGCTTCGTGCCAGGCATAAAGGCGTTCACCGCGGCAGTCCTGGGCGGCATCGGCTCGCTGCCCGGCGCAGTGGTCGGGGGATTGTTGATCGGCCTGATCGAAACCATGTGGTCGGCCTACTTCTCCATCGACTACAAGGACGTGGCGGCGTTCTGCATTCTCGCTATCACCCTCATCTTCCTGCCGCAGGGCTTGTTCGGGCGGCCGGACGTCGAGAAAGTGTGAGATGAGCGCGCCAACGCAGACTGCGCGCATCGACATCGTGCGAGCGTTGCGCGACGCCGGATGGACCGCCCTGCTTGCCTGCGGTCTGTTCCTGCCGCTCATCGGATTCGTGACCGATGTCAACATCGGCGGTGAACTGGTGCTGCAGACCCGCTTCGGCCTGTTTGCGGCTTTTGTGGCGATCCTGGCCGGCGGTCGCCTCGCCTACGCGCTGGCGATCGCGCCGCTGATAGCACGCGCGGCTCTGCGCCCGGCGTCTACCGCGCCATCCGTGCTGCGTACCGCCGTCGCGAGGTGGCTCGGCCCGTTCGGCATCGGATTCCTGATCGTCTATCCGGCCATCGTGCTCGCCATCACCGGGGCTGGCGGCGCGGTCAAGTGGGTGGACAATTTCGGCATCCAGATTCTGATCTATGTGATGCTCGCTTGGGGTCTTAACATCGTGGTCGGACTCGCCGGCCTGCTCGACCTCGGCTATGCGGCCTTCTACGCGGTCGGCGCCTATTCCTATGCGCTCCTTGCCAAGAACTTCGGATTCACCTTCTGGATGCTGCTGCCGCTTTCCGGCATCTTGGCCGCATTCTGGGGTATACTGCTGGGATTTCCGGTCCTGCGCTTGCGCGGTGACTATTTGGCCATCGTGACGCTTGCATTCGGCGAGATCATCCGCTTGGTGCTGATCAACTGGGTGGCGCTCACCAACGGCTATGCGGGGATCGGCGGGATCCCGCGTCCGACCCTGTTCGGGATTCCGTTTAATGCCAGCGAGCAGGGTTTCGCCGCGGTCTTCGGCCTCGAGTTCAGCCCGGTCTATCGCACGCTGTTCCTCTATTACGTCATCCTCGCGCTTGCGTTCTTGACCGCCTTCGTCACTTTGCGGCTGCGCCGCCTGCCGGTTGGCCGCGCCTGGGAGGCGCTGCGCGAGGATGAGATCGCCTGCCGCTCGCTCGGCATCAATACCACCAATACCAAGCTCACCGCCTTCGCGATGGGCGCGATGTTCGCCGGCTTCGCCGGATCGTTTTTCGCCGCTCGCCAAGGATTCATATCACCGGAATCCTTCACCTTTCTCGAATCGGCAACCATCGTCGCCATCGTTGTGCTCGGCGGAATGGGCAGCATGCTCGGCGTCGCCATCGCCGCCACCGTGATAATTGGCGGCACCGAGATCATGCGAGAGCTCGATTTCCTCAAGCGCATATTCGGCGAAACCTTCGATCCCACCCAGTACCGCATGCTGATCTTCGGCTTCTTCATGGTGCTGATCATGGTCTGGCGGCCACGTGGCCTGATCGTCACACGCACACCTTCGGTGTTCTTGAAGGAGCGCAAGGCAATCGGTGCCGACCTGGTCAAGGAGGGGCACGGATGAGCGCGCGCGACGTCGTGCTGCGCGTCGAGCATCTGACCATGCGCTTCGGCGGCCTGACTGCGGTGGAGGATCTGTCTTTCACCGCCGCCCGGGGCGAGATCACCGCGTTGATCGGCCCCAATGGCGCCGGCAAGACCACAGTCTTCAATTGCATCACCAGCTTCTACAACGCGAGCGAAGGGCGGATCGCGCTGTTGCATGGCGACGGCGCCATGTGGAGCGAGCTCGACGCGTTGACCGAAAGCGGCACGCGCTATCTCGAGCGCGGGGGTGACGCTCTCTTTCTGCTCGAGCGCATGCCGGATTATCTGGTCACGCAGCGGGCCCGCGTGGCGCGCACGTTCCAGAACATTCGCTTGTTCGCCGGCATGACGGTGCTGGAGAATTTGTTGGTCGCGCAGCACAACTCGCTGATGCTCGCCTCCGGCTTCACGCTGTTCGGCGTGCTCGGTCTGCCGTCCTACCGGACCGCCGAGCACGCCGCAATCGAGAAGGCCAAGCATTGGCTCGATCGTATCGGGTTGACGGAACGCGCTGACGGCCTCGCCGGCGACCTGCCCTATGGGGCGCAGCGGCGACTCGAGGTGGCGCGCGCAATGTGCACCGATCCGATCCTGCTCTGCCTCGACGAACCGGCCGCCGGCCTCAATCCACGCGAAAGCGCCGAGCTCAACGATCTCCTGCTCAGTGTCCGGGCAGACTTCGGCACTTCAATCCTGTTGATCGAGCACGACATGTCGGTGGTCATGAAGATTTCCGATCACATCGTCGTGCTCGACTACGGCGTCAAGATCGCCGACGGCACGCCGCAGCAGGTCCGTGACGATCCGAAGGTGATCGCCGCCTATCTGGGCGTCGAGGGCGCGGAAGTGGCGCGTGTCGAGGCGGAGGTCGGTCTATGAGCGAGCCGCTGCTCGCAGTGCGCGGCGTCACGGCCTTTTATGGACGCGTCATGGCGCTCAAGGGCGTGGATCTCGACGTGCACGAAGGAGAGATCGTCACGCTGATTGGCGCCAACGGAGCCGGCAAGTCGACGCTGATGATGACCATCTGTGGCAACCCGCAGGCGCGCGAAGGCTCTATTCGCTTTGCCGGCCGCGACATCGCCCGACTGCCGACCCACGAAATCGCACGGCAGAAGATCGCGCAGGCGCCGGAGGGACGCCGTATTTTCGTGCGCATGACGGTATTGGAAAACCTGCAGATGGGCGCCTGCCTGTGCGATCCCAGGCATTTCCCGGACGACCTGGAGCGCGTGTTGACCTTGTTTCCACGCCTGCGCGAGCGGATGGACCAACGCGGCGGCACGCTTTCCGGCGGCGAGCAGCAAATGCTCGCCATCGCGCGCGCGCTGATGAGTCGGCCGCGCCTGCTCCTCCTGGATGAGCCCTCGCTCGGGCTTGCTCCGCTGATCGTGCGGCAGATCTTCGATGCCATCCGCCGCCTCAATGCCGAGGAGAGGCTCACTGTCTTTTTGGTCGAGCAGAACGCCTTTCACGCGCTGCGGCTCGCCAATCGCGGTTATGTCATGGTCAACGGCCGTATCACGCTGTCGGGCAGCGGAGCTGAGCTGTTGGAGCGCGACGAGATCAAGTCTGCCTATCTGGAAGGCGGAAGGCAAAAGACCGAGGCAGCACCCGGGGCATCCTGTTGATTGGATGGTCGATGCATGAGCTACTTTTCCGTCGCTGAGCTGTTTTTCGAGGAGGACTCGTTCGGAGTCTTCCTGTTGGTCTCGATCCTACTCGGCGGCGGCGCGGCTTGGCTCGCGGGTCGCGCCATCGCGGCGACATGGCGGCCGTGGTGGCACGTGATTTTCTATATGCTGGTTCTCGGGCTTGCGGTTCGCTTCATCCATTTCGCGCTGTTTGATGCTACCTTGTTGTCCCTGCACTATTATTTGGTTGATGCCACGGTCTGCGTGGGACTCGGATTGTTGGGTTTCCGTGCCGCGCGGGCCGCCCAGATGGCCACTCAATACGGGTGGATCAATGCCCGCACCGGCACTTTCACCTGGGCCCGCCGCAAGCCGCCTGAGGCGGTGTAGAAGCGCGGATTGTGAGTGACTTTTGCCGCGAAGGCGGATTGAATTGGTTCAGGATGGCCCGGGCCTTCCTGTAGGACCGCGCCGATTGTTTTTGAGGGGAGTTAGAAGCCATGAGACACATCACACTCGGCCTCGCGCTGGGTTTTGCTGCTGCGTTTGCGGGCTCGGCCGCGGCGCAGATAAAGATGGGCGTTGCCGGCCCGATCACCGGGGCCAATGCCGCATTTGGAGCGCAGCTCAAGAATGGAGCCGATCAGGCGGTCGCCGACATCAATGCCGCCGGCGGCATTCTAGGCCAGAAGATTGCGCTCGAATACGGCGACGACGCTTCTGATCCCAAGCAGGGCGTCTCGGTAGCCAACAAGTTCGTGGGTGATGGCGTGAAATTCGTGGTCGGGCACTTTAATTCCGGCGTCACCATGCCAGCCTCGGAAGTTTATCAGGAAAACGGCATTCTGGAGATTACGCCATCCGCTACCAATCCAAAGATCACCGAGCGCGGGATGTGGAACATTTTCCGCACCTGTGGGCGCGACGATCAGCAAGGTGCGGTCGCAGGCGCCTATATCGTGGCGCACTTCAAGGGCAAGAAGGTCGCGATCGTCCATGACAAGACCACCTACGGACAAGGCCTCGCCGATGAAACCAAGAAATTCATCAACGGCAAAGGCATGAAAGAGGTGCTCTACGAGGGCATCAATGTTGGCGACAAGGATTTCTCGGCGCTCGTCTCCAAGATCAAGGCCTCGGGCGCCGATCTGGTCTATTGGGGTGGACTATTTACGGAAGGCGGGCTGATCGTTCGGCAGATGCGTGATCAGGGCGTCAAGGCTCCGCTGATGGGCGGCGACGGCATCACCGACGACCAATTCGCCCAGGTCGCCGGGCCCGGCGCCGAGGGCACGTTGATGACGTTCCCGCCCGACCCGCGTAACCGCCCCGAGGCCAAGGGGATAGTGGAGAAGTTCCGTGCCAACCATTACGAGCCGGAGGCCTACACGCTCTACAGCTACGCGGCCGTGCAAATCATGAAGGAGGCGGCGGAAGCCGCCAAGTCGCTCGACCCGATGAAGGTCGCGGCACAGATGCATTCCGGCCAGAAGTATAAGACCGTGATCGGCGACATCTCCTATGACAAGAAAGGCGACATCACCCGGCTCGACTATGTGATGTATGTCTGGAAAAAGGACCCCGCCTCCGCCAAGATCACCTATGTCGAGATGAAGTAAGAGATCGTTTGCGATCCCTTGCGCAGGCCCGCCCTGGCCCACCGGGGCGGGCCTCTTTTGCGGAGCCAGAATCTCACCCGATCTGGCTGAGACCGGGGAAAGCTTCCAATATCCAGTTGTTGAGCTGCGTGAAGAAGCCGGCCAGAAAAGCGATGCCGGTGAGCACGAGAAGCCCACCCATCACCCGCTCCATATGGCCGAGGTGCTTGCGAAAGCGCGTGAGAAAGGCCGCGAACGGTTCGACCGCGAAGGCAGCAACCACAAACGGCACGCCGAGCCCGAGCGAATAGACCGCGAGCAGGCCGGCGCCCTTCGCCACCGTCGCCTCGGACGCAGCGATCGCCAGTATCGTCGCCAGGATAGGGCCGATGCAGGGCGTCCATCCGGCCGCGAATGCGAGGCCCATCACATAGGCGCCCCACAGCCCGACAGGCTTTTGTATTTCCATGCGACTCTGGCGATGCAGCAGGCCAATCGGGGTGAGCCCGAGGAAGTGCAGTCCCATGACGATGATCACGATCCCGGCCAGGATCGCGAGCTCGTTCGAATAAAATCGCATCAGCGCGCCGATGGCGCTGGCGCCGGCGCCAAGAGCGACAAACACGGTAGAGAACCCGGCCACGAACAGGATTGCAGCGAGAATCGTTTCGCGCCTCACCCGCGCGGCGGACTCGGCGTCGGCGAATCGCTCGAGCGACGCGCCGGCAAGATAGACGAGATAGGGCGGCACCAGCGGCAAGACGCAAGGCGACAGAAAGCTGACCAGCCCAGCCAACAGCGCGGCGAAAATCGTGGTATTCGTAGCCATGCGGGCTACATGCGATGGAGCGTGCCCACAATGCAAGCAGGTCAATTCGCCATCGCATCGATGTGATTGGACGCCGAAGACCCGGATGACGGCACTTAACCTCATCACTGATATCGCGGGCGTCCTGGTTGGTCATGCCGAGGATGCCCGCCTCGGCTCTGGCGTCACTGCGATCGTGTTCGAGGAGCCGGCGGTCGCCGCGATTGACGTCCGCGGGGGCGGTCCCGGGACGCGTGAAGCGGACGTGCTCGAGCCATCGGCGACCATCGATCGTATTGATGGCATCGCGCTGTCGGGGGGCTCGGCCTTCGGGCTCGAAGCCGGCGGCGGCATGCAAGCGTGGCTGCGCGAGCAAGGCCGCGGCTATGCGGTGCGAAGCGCCCGGGTGCCCATTGTCCCGGGTGCGATCCTTTTCGATCTGCTCGCCGGCGGGAACAAGAATTGGGGCCGCTTCGCACCTTACCGGGAGCTCGGCTATGCGGCGGCAGCTGCGGCGGCCAAGGAATTTGCCCTGGGCAGCGTCGGGGCGGGCCTCGGGGCGACCACCCTCGATTTAAAAGGCGGGATCGGGTCGGCGGCGGCGAAGACCCCGCTGGGGCTCAACGTTGGTGCACTGGCTGCCGTCAATGCGGCCGGGTCCACCGTGATCAGGGGCGGACCGTGCTTCTGGGCCGCACCGTTCGAGCAGCAGACCGAATTCGGGGGGCTCGGCTGGCCCGCCAGCATGCCGGCGGATGCGTTGCGTCATCGCACCAAGGGCAGCCCCGGCGAAAGCACGACGCTGGTCGTGGTGGCAACCGATGCTGCCCTGAGCAAAGCTCAAGCAAAACGGCTTGCCGTGATGGCGCAGGTCGGCGTTACCCGCTCGATCTATCCGGTGCACACGCCGCTCGACGGCGACGTGGTATTTGCGGCCGCAACCGGGCACAGGCCCCTGCCCGATCCACTGCTCAGCCTTGCCGAACTCGGCACCCACGCCGCCAACGCGGTGGCCAGGGCAGTGGCGCGCGCCGTGTTCACCGCCACCGCGCTCCCGTTCGGCTCCCTGCCGACCTGGCAAGATCGCTTTGCGAAGCGGATCGGACACTAATTCCATCAGTTGTTCCATCACTTTGCGCGGCGCTTCTTGACTTGCACCGGAATTGATCCACAAGTGGTGCATATTTGCGTAATTCACCGCAGCGAGGGGTAGGCGAGATGCGTTATGCAGCCGTAGCCGTCGCACTTGCCATTGTGGTCTGCATTGCCGTGTTTGGCGCGGTTCTGGCTCAGAGGGCGACCGCTCCAGCACCATCCGCATCTGCCTCTAGATCCGCGCCCACGGCGACCGCCGTTGCTGCCGCACCGGTCGCCAAACCTGCTCCGGCAGCGACAGCTCCGGCCGCAAAGCCCATTTCCGCACCGACCGTCGTTGCGGCAGTGCCGGCAGGTGCGCCCCCGGCACCCGCCGCGGCCGCGCCGACCGTTCCCGCCCCACAGCCCGCAGGCGGGGTCCAGCAGATGCAAGCCTCAATGCCGCAGACGCAAGCCGCAGCGGCGCCGCAAGCCGCCGCCCCGCCGCAAGCCGACGCCCCAGCTTTTGATTTTGCGCCCAGTGCACCTACGCCAGCACCGCAGCCGGTGCCGACAAGTTGTCCGGGGCATCCGGACGCGCTCGGCGTCTCTCGCGTGGTTGAGATCGATACCACCGGCGGACCGGGTTTCGGCTTCGAGCATTTCAAGCAGTACGACTTCCTGCAGCCCGGCGAGGTGGTCCTGACTTTCGACGACGGACCTTGGCCGCACAACACTCCGGAGGTCCTCGCGGCGCTCGCCGCCAATTGCACCAGGGCGCTGTTCTTCCCCATCGGCGAGCACACGATGTGGTCACCGGAAATTCTCAGGCAGGTCGAAGCCGCTGGTCATACGATCGGCAGCCATACCTGGTCGCATAAGGACCTCACGAAGCTGTCCGTCCAGGACGCCAAGGACGAGGTCGAAAAAGGCATCAGCGCGGTGGCCCTGGCTCTCGGCCATCCGGCGCAGCCGTTCTTCCGTTTCCCGGCGCTGCGCCATCCGCCGGAGATCGTCACTTATTTGGGCGAGCGCAACATCGGTATCTTCTCCACCGACATGGACTCGTTTGATTTCAAGATCCGCAAGCCCGACCAGGTCATAACCTCGGTGCTGACCAAGCTGAAGAAGAACGGCAAGGGCATCATATTGATGCACGATTTCCAGCGCGCCACGGCCGATGCTGCGCCCGAGCTGCTCAAGCAGCTGAAGCTGAACGGCTACAAGGTGGTCTGGGTGAGAGCGAAGCTGCCGCTGCAGACCCTCGCGTCCTACGACGAGATGGTGCAGAAAGAGGTCAAGGTCCCGACCCTCACCAGCAGACCTACGTCCGACGTGGTGCACACAATCCAGTAACCGCAGCCGACGCTGCTCACATCAGCAGGCCTGGAAATTCAGCACTTGAAGCGGTCGGCTCCGTACGGCGTCGGATCACAGAACGGCGTTGCTTCGGTTATCATCTCGGCCAAGAGGCGGCCGGTCGCTGCGCTGAGCGTCAGACCCCAGTGCCCGTGCCCGTAGGCGAGCCAGAGGCCCGCATGCCGTGGCGCCCGCCCGATCACAGGCCTTGAGTCGGCAAAGCACGGCCGGCATCCCATCCACGGCACAGCCTCGACCGGCGCACCGAGCGGAAATAGCGCCCGCGCACCAGGCAATAAGCGATCGAGCTGCACGGGCGTCGGCGGCGCGGTCCGGGCAGCGAACTCGGCACCGGTCGTGAGCCTCATTCCCTGCTGCATCGGGGCCAGGCAATACCCATTCTCGAGATCAACGACCGGGCGCGCCAGACCGGCGTTCCCCTGAGCGGAAAAATGTAGATGGTAGCCGCGCTTGATGCCGAGCGGCAGGGCGATGCCCAGCGGCTTGAGGATATCCGGCGCGAAAGGGCCGAGCGCCAGCACCACTGCCGCCGCATCAACCGGGCCGTCGACGGCATCAATGCGCCAACGCCCATCCACGCGGTGCAGCGACCGCGCGTCGCCGGTGAGCACCACCCCGCCGAGCTTGCCCAGGCGTGTCGCATAGGCCTCGGTGACCGCGAGCGGGTTGCTGACGCTTGCCGCGCCGGGCCAATGCACCGCATGCCGGAACACCGGGGAGAGATGCGGCTCCAGTGCGCGTGCGCCTTCAACATCGAGCGGGCGAGCCGTTATTCCAAATTCGTCCGCGAGCTCGAGCTCGCGGCGCGCCGAGGCGAAGGCAGCGTCCGTGCGGTAGAGCTTGAGCCAACCCTCGCGCCGCAGGTAGGAGCTGGCGCCGGCGTCGGCCATCAGCTCCTCGTGCTCGGCAAGCGCACGCGCAAACAAGGGCCGCATCACCCGCGCCGTCTCAATGAGGCGCTGCGGGCGCGAGGCAGCGGCGAACGCGAGGAGCCAGGGAGCGGCCTGCGGCAAATGCGTCAAATGGTAGTTCGCTTCCGGCGCGCGTTTGAGCGCGATGCGCAGAAGCGTCGAAAGGCGCGCCGGAAATGCCGGCGGGAAGATCGTGTTGCCCTCAATGATCCCGGCATTGCCGTAGGAGGTCTCGGCGCCGGGCGCGGCCCGGTCGATGAGCGCCACGCTCAGGCCGCGCCGGGCGAGTTGCAGCGCGGTCGCGGTGCCGACGATGCCGGCACCGAGCACAATCGCGTCCGTACGTGCCATGATGTCCTTCTTTCCCGGGCGTTCATATGGGGAGTCCGGAGCTTCCCGCCAATTTGCTCCATCGCGGGGGTCGTGTTAGGCGAGCACCAGTGTCCCGATCCCGAAGCGAGGGGGAATCGATGCGCCAGCCGCTCCTTGTCGCGCCCTCGATCCTAGCGGCGGATTTCGCCAAGCTCGGCGAAGAGGTGCGGGCAATCGATGGGGCGGGTGCCGACTGGATCCACGTCGACGTCATGGACGGGCATTTCGTGCCCAACATCAGCATCGGACCGGATGTGGTGAAGGCGCTGCGCGCGCATACCAAGAAGCCGCTCGACGTGCACCTCATGATCGCCCCCTGCGATCCCTATCTCGAAGCCTTCGCGGCGGCCGGGGCCGACCACATCATTGTGCATGTGGAAGCCGGTCCCCATGTGCATCGCTCGTTGCAGGCGGTGCGCGCGCTCGGCAAGAAGGCGGGCGTCACACTCAATCCGGGGACAGCAGAGAGCAGCGTCGAGCATGTGATTGATCTCGTCGACTTGATCCTGGTGATGTCGGTCAATCCCGGCTTCGGCGGGCAGGCCTTCATCAACGGCATGGTTGAGAAGATCGCGCGGCTCAGGGCGCTCGCCAGCGGGCGCGCCATCGACATCGAGGTCGACGGCGGCATCACGCCGGAGACTGCGCCGCTGGTTGCGCGTGCCGGCGCCAACGTGCTGGTGGCGGGCTCTGCCGTGTTCAAGGGCGGCAACCCTGATGCCTACCGGACCAATATCGCAGCGATCCGCCACGCGGCGGCACTCGCGCGCGGAGAAGCGGCATGATCCCACGCTATACCCGGCCGCAGATGGCAGCGATCTGGGATCCGCAGACGCGCTTTCGCATCTGGTTCGAGATCGAGGCGCACGCCGCCGACGCGATGGCCGCGCTCGGCATGATCCCGAAAGAGGCGGCCGCCGCCATCGCCGAGCGCGGGCGCGACGCCAAATTTGATGTCGAACGCATCGATGCGATCGAGCGTGAGGTCAAGCACGACGTGATCGCCTTTCTCACGCATCTTTCCGAGATCGTCGGCCCCGAGGCGCGCTTCGTGCACCAAGGTATGACCTCCTCCGACGTGCTCGATACCTGCCTCAATGTGCAACTCAAGCGGGCGGCCGACATCCTCATCGCCGATCTCGAGACGCTGCTTGCCGCGCTCAAGCGCCGGGCCCTGGAGCACAAATACACGCCGACCATCGGTCGCTCGCACGGCATCCATGCCGAGCCAACCACGTTCGGCCTCAAGCTTGCTTTTGCCTATGCGGAATTCGCCCGCGCCCGCGAGCGGCTTCTCGCTGCGCAGGCCGATATCTCGACTTGCGCGATCTCCGGCGCGGTCGGCACGTTTGCGCAGGTCGATCCGCGCGTTGAAGAGCATGTCGCCAAGGCGATGGGGCTCAAGATCGAGCCGGTGTCGACCCAGATCATCCCGCGCGACCGCCATGCCATGTATTTTGCGGTGCTCGGCGTCATCGCCTCCTCGGCCGAGCGGCTCGCGACCGAGATCCGCCACCTGCAACGCACTGAGGTGCTCGAAGCCGAGGAGTTCTTCTCTGCAGGCCAGAAGGGCTCTTCCGCCATGCCGCACAAGCGCAATCCGGTGCTGTCGGAGAACGTCACCGGGCTTGCCCGCATGGTGCGCGCCTATGTGACACCGGCGCTCGAGGATGTCGTGTTATGGCACGAGCGCGACATTTCCCACTCCTCGGTCGAGCGGATGATCGGACCGGATGCGACGGTCACGCTCGATTTCTTGCTGTCTCGGCTGACCGGCATCATCGACAAGCTTGTCGTCTATCCGGACAACATGCAGAAGAATCTCGACCGCCTCGGTGGCCTGGTGCATTCCCAGCGCGTGCTATTGGCGCTGACCCAGAAGGGCGTCGCACGCGAAGAGGCCTACCGCCTGGTCCAGCGCAATGCCATGAAGGTCTGGAGCGAGAACGGCGATTTCCTGTCGCTGCTCAAGGCTGATCCCGACTTGCGCAAGCATCTCGACGAGGCAGAGCTTACGGCCAACTTCGACCTCACTTATCATTTCAAGCACGTCGACACGATTTTCGCGCGCGTGTTCGGCAAGGCGGCTTAGCCCTTCCGTGCAGCGCCCACCCAACATCCTGGTGTTCGATTCCGGCCTCGGCGGGCTCACGGTTTATCGCGAGGTCGCCCGCCTCCTGCCGCAGGCGGACCTGCTCTACGTCGCCGACGATGCCTTCTTTCCATACGGGGGACGCAAGGAAGCAGCGCTGATCGAGCGCGTGGTCGGGTTGATGGGGGACCTCATCGCCGGGCATGACCCCGATCTTGTGGTCATCGCCTGCAACACGGCTTCCACTCTGGTGTTGCCGCACCTGCGCGCGCGCTTTGCGGTCCCGTTCGTCGGCACGGTGCCGGCGATCAAGCCCGCCTGCGCGGCCACGAGAAGCAAGCTCGTATCAGTGTTGGGCACAGAGGCAACCGTTGCGCGCGAATATACCAGGGCGCTGATCCGCGATTTCGCCAACGGCGTCGAGATCACGCTTGTCGGCTCGGCGCAGCTTGCCGCGCTTGCCGAGGCCAAGCTCCGCGGCGAGCGCATCGAGGACGCTGCGATCGCCGCCGAGATCGCTCCTTGCTTCGTCGCGACCGCCAGCCGCAGGACCGACACGGTCGTACTCGCCTGCACGCACTATCCGCTGCTCACCAAGGAGCTGGTTGCGCTTGCGCCCTGGCCGGTCGAGTTCATTGATCCGGCGCCGGCGATCGCGCGGCGTGCGCTCGAGCTCAGTGGCGCGCCGAGCAGCCCGCAAATGGGAAGGCCGGGGCGGATCATATTCACGAGCGGTCGCCCGCCCTCACCTGCCCTTGCCGCCGCGCTCGCGGACTTCGGGTTGCGCGGAGCAGCGCCAAGCGCTTCGATGGCGACGCTGAGATAGAGTCGCAGCAGATCGGGCGGGCTCACGCGCAGCTCACCGAATCCGACGGAGGATATTGATTTTATTATATTTATTACCCGGGAGCTGGTGCGAGCCGCGGAGCTCTTCCCATCCGCGTCCGGTTTGACACTTTCGGACTTTCCGCCTAGAAACCGCGCGCGCAAGGTCTGAGCTTGGGCTCAAACCTTGCGTTTTCGCGACCCGTGGTTCCCGGCCGTTCGCTTCGGCTTTGAGCCTGTCGGTTCCGGCCAGTTCTTGGGAAAGTTCTGGGAACAAGCCGGGACAGAGGAGGGCGCGATCCTCGAAATCTTCATCAACGAGAGGACGCGATGAGCAAGCGCCACGAGGCGAAGCATAAGATCGATCGCCGCATGGGCCAGAATGTCTGGGGCCGCCCGAAGAGCCCCGTCAACCGCCGCGAATATGGGCCAGGCCAGCACGGTCAGCGCCGCAAGGGCAAGCTCTCCGATTATGGCGTGCAGCTGCGGGCCAAGCAGAAGCTGCGCGGCTACTACGGCAACATCACCGAGCGGCAGTTCCGCGGCATATACGAGGAAGCGATCCGCATGCGCGGCGATTCGGGCGCGCATCTGATCGGGCTGCTGGAGCGGCGGCTCGACGCCATCGTCTACCGGGCAAAGCTCGTGCCGACCGTGTTCGCCGCGCGCCAGTTCGTGAGCCACGGCCACGTCAAGGTGAACGGTCGCCGGGTCACCATTCCGAGCTATCGGCTCGACGTCAACGATACGGTCGAGGTCAAGGACAAATCCAAGCAGCTCGCGCTGGTGCTGGAGGCAACCGCGCTCGCCGAGCGCGACGTGCCCGACTACATCGAGGTCGACCACACCAAGATGACGGCGAAGCTCGTGCGCATTCCGCACCTCGGAGAGGTGCCCTACCCGGTGCAGATGGAACCGCACCTGGTGGTCGAATTCTATTCGCGGTAGCAGCTCCCTAACTCGTAGGGGCGCCCCATAGCCCGTCGAGGACGGGCGGGGACGCTCTTTGCTTTGTGGGCGCCCGATCGAAAGCGGCGGAGCCAGCGGGCGGCCTCCAAACAAGGGCCGCCCCTACGAATGACTTACGCCGAGGCGCGTTCCTTCACCGGCAGGCCCTTGTCCTTCAAGAGGCTCTGCAACTCGCCGCCCTGGAACATTTCGCGCACGATGTCGCAGCCGCCGACGAACTCGCCCTTCACGTAGAGCTGCGGAATGGTCGGCCAGTTGGAATAGGCCTTGATGCCGTTCCGCAACTCGTCGGACTCTAGCACGTTTAGGCCCTTGTAGCTGACACCCAGGTGATCGAGAATCTGAACGACTTGGCCGGAAAATCCGCACATCGGCATCTGCGGCGTGCCCTTCATGAACAGCACCACGTCGTTGCCCTTGACCTCGTTATCGATGAATTTCTCGATGCTCATGTGATTTGATCCTGGTGTCTGATCTTGTGTATCCATCCTGTTCCGGCAGATAGCACGGAATTTGCTGAAGTTTAGCCCCCAGGGATGCCGGTCTGCAATGCCAGCGCGTGGAGCTTGCCGCCCATCTCAGCCTTGAGCGCCTCGTAAACGATTTGATGCTGCTGCACCCGCGACTTGCCGCGGAACGACTCGGCCACCACGGTCGCCGCGTAGTGGTCGCCGTCACCGGCGAGATCACGGATCGTCACTTGAGCGTCCGGGATGCGCGCCTTGATCAAGCGTTCGATCTCGTGCGCATCCATCGCCATAGCGGCGCTCTCCTCGTATTCGCTTCGCCTCAAGATTCTGTTCGACCCGCCTCAGGGCTCGCCGCGGGCGGCGCCCCCATATAGGCGGGAAACCACGATTCGAAGGCTTCGCAGAGCTTTGCCACCAAAATGGGGCGCTCGTCCCCGAGCGTCAATGCGTCGCCTCCTGTCACGCCAAGCCGCTTGACCGGCACGCCCACGGCGTCGGCGCGGGCGACGACGGCTTCCGCCTCGGCTTGCGGGAGCGTCATCACATAGCGGCCCTGCTCCTCGCCGAACCAGAAAGCATGGGCCGCAAACGGGGCGCCGGCGAGTGCGGCTCCAATGCCGGAAGCCATCGCCATCTCCGCGAGCGCCACCAAAAGACCGCCGTCCGAGACGTCATGTACGGCGCTGGCAAGCCCTTCCCGGATCAGGGCGCGCACGAAATCTCCGTTGCGCCGCTCCGCTGCCAGGTCGACCGGCGGTGGCGCCCCCTCCTCCCGGCCGCAGATCTCGCGCAGATAGAGCGACTGCCCGAGCCATCCCACCGCCTCGCCGATGAGCAGGACTGCTTCACCGGGCGCCTTGAATGTGAGCGTGCCCGACTTGGTGAAATCATCGATGAGGCCGACCCCGCCGATCGAAGGCGTCGGTAGGATCGCCCGCCCATTGGTCTCGTTGTAGAGCGAGACATTGCCGGACACGACCGGGAAATCGAGCGCCCTGCAGGCTTCCCCGATGCCGCGGATGCAGCCTACCAGCTGGCCCATGGTCTCGGGCCGTTCCGGGTTGCCGAAGTTGAGATTGTCGGTCAGTGCCAGGGGCCGGGCGCCGACAGCAGTGAGATTGCGCCAGGATTCCGCCACCGCCTGCTTGCCGCCCTCGACGGGATCGGCCTCGCAATAGCGAGGCGTCACGTCAGTCGTCAGCGCGAGCGCCTTCGGCCCGTCCTCGATCCGCACGACCGCGGCATCGCCGCCCGGCCGCTGTACCGTGTTGCCGAGGATGACATGGTCATATTGCTCCCAGACCCAACGCTTGCTGCACAGGTCCGGCGAGCCGATGAGCTGCAGGATCGCCGCCGCGGTGGATATGGGCGGCGCAACCTCCTCGGCTTTGATGATCTTCTGCTTTGCGGTCGCGACATGCGGCCGATCGTAGACCGGCGCCTCGTCGCCGAGCTCCTTGATCGGTAGGTCGGCCATGACGGCCCCGCCATGGCGCACGATGAAACGCCTGCTCGGTGTGGTCTCGCCGACCACCGCAAAATCAAGCCCCCATTTGCGAAAGATCGCCTCGGCCTCGGCTTCCTTTTCCGGGCGGAGCACCATGAGCATGCGCTCCTGGCTTTCCGAGAGCATCATCTCGTACGCGCTCATGCCCTCTTCGCGGCAGGGCACGCGATCGAGATCGAGCGTGACGCCGAGGTCACCCTTGGCCCCCATTTCCACCGCCGAGCAGGTGAGGCCGGCCGCGCCCATGTCCTGGATCGCGATGACGCAGTCCTTGGCCATGATCTCGAGGCAGGCCTCGAGCAGGAGCTTCTCCGAGAACGGATCGCCCACCTGGACGGTCGGGCGCTTCTCCTCCGCGTCGTCACCGAACTCGGCCGACGCCATGGTGGCGCCGTGGATGCCGTCGCGTCCGGTCTTGGAGCCAAGGTAAACGATCGGTTTCCCGACCCCCGTGGCCTTGGCGTAAAAAATCTTGTCCGCCGGCGCGATGCCGACCGCCATTGCGTTGACCAGGCAATTGCCGTCATAGCGGCGGTGAAAGCCGACCGAGCCACCGACCGTGGGCACCCCGAAGGAATTGCCGTAGCCGCCGATCCCGGCAACGACGCCAGCCACGAGCGCGCGCGTGCGCGGATGCGCCGGGTCGCCGAAGCGCAGGAAATCGAGGCAGGCGATCGGCCGCGCCCCCATGGTGAAGACATCGCGCAAGATGCCGCCGACGCCGGTCGTGGCGCCCTGATAGGGCTCGATGTAGCTCGGATGGTTGTGGCTCTCCATCTTGAACACGACCGCCAGCCCGTCGCCGATGTCGATGACGCCGGCATTCTCGCCCGGCCCCTGGATCACCCAGGGCGCCGTGGTGGGCAGTGTCTTGAGATGGATTTTCGAGGATTTGTACGAGCAGTGCTCGTTCCACATTGCCGAGAAGATGCCGAGCTCGGTGAAGGTCGGCTCTCGGCCGATCAAGGCGAGGAGTCGCTGATATTCATTCGCTTTCAGCCCGTGCTCGGCCACAAGCTCCGGCGTGATTTTCGGTTCGTTTCTCACCAGCGAAAGTCTTAGCCTAGGATCCAACCAAATTCAGCAATCAATATGGTGATCTAAGCCGCCTGCTTGAAGTGATCCACAAGTCCGGCGAAGAGCCCACGACCGTCGGTGGCGCCAAGCTCTGGTTCGACGTGATTTTCCGGGTGCGGCATCATGCCGAGCACGTTCCCGTGCTCGTTGAGAATGCCGGCAATCGCGTTGGTGGCGCCATTGACGTTCCAGTTCGGATCGAGCGCACCGGTGGGCGATACGTAGCGCAGCAGCACCCTACCCTCGCCCTCGAGCCGGGCGACGGTCTCGGCATCCGCCACATAATTGCCCTCGCCGTGGGCGACCGGCACGCGGATCACCTGCCCCGCATTATAGCCGCGGGTGAACGGACTGTTGGAGCGCTCGACCTTGAGATAGACGTCGCGACAGATGAACTTGAGGCGGTTGTTGCGCATGAGCACGCCCGGCAGAAGCCCAGCCTCGCACAAGATCTGGAAGCCGTTGCACACGCCGAGCACGAGGCCGCCGCGCTTCACGTGGCGGCGCACAGCGTCCATGATCGGCGCGCGCGCGGCGATCGCCCCGCAGCGCAGATAGTCGCCATAGCTGAAGCCGCCCGGCAGCACGACCAGATCGGTGCCGGCAGGCAATTCCGGCTCCGCGTGCCACACCATCGCGCTCTCCTGGCCGGAAATGAGCCGCAGCGTGCGCGCCATATCGCGCTCACGATTGATGCCGGGAAAGACCAGGACCGCGGATCGCATCAGATCAAAGCCCACTTTGTCCGAGCTCGGCTCGAGCCCAGCGCTGCACCGGATCGGATTTGAGAAAGTCGAGCGCCAGCGCCTCCGTATTCGCGAGCCGCTCGCCATCGGCAGCTACCGTTGCGACGGCAACATCGCATTGATCATTGAAGGCAATGGCAAGAATATCGCGCGGCGCCGCGTACGGAATAGTGACGTGATAAAGGCGGCTGCGGCCTTTCAGACGCCCGACGTCGACGGCATGGCCATCCGTCAGCCCCCGGAAGGTTTCGCTGTAGAGCTCGATGTCGCTCACGCGGTCGAGGTCGGCGTTGTCGGACACTCCCGTGGTGCAATTGCAGAAGCCGACCTTGGCGCGCAGATAGAGATCGATGCCGCCGCCGCAATCGGACGCCTCGCAGCGGAAGGCGTGGCCTGTTCCCCATTCATCGAGCGGAAACGGCCATTTGACCTCGTGCCATGCAGCATGCATGGGCACGCCCGCGCCTGGCATGGAGGCAATCCCGACAGTCTTTTCATTTGCCCAGAGCGCGCCTAGACTCGCACCCAAGACTCCGAGCAGGATGCCGGAGGCGAGCCTCATCCGGTCACCTCGACGCGATAGTTCTCGATCACCGTGTTGGCGAGAAGCTTGTCGGCGGCTTCCTTCAAAAGCTTTTCCGCTTGGCTGCGGTCGCCGCCCTCGAGCTCGATGTCGAACACCTTGCCCTGGCGAACACTCGCGACACCGGCCACCCCGAGCGACCTGAGCGCCCCCTCGATCGCCTTGCCTTGCGGATCGAGGATGCCGGATTTGAGCGTGACTGTGACTCGGGCCTTCATGGGATCTCGTCTATCAGAGCTAAATTGCGAAGCCCTCTCAGTAGCCCGCATGGACCGAAGCGCAATGCGGGGACGGCCGTCCCGGATTTCGCTTCGCTCCATCCGGGCTACAAAACCTGCCGGCGCGGCATCAGCCCTTGACCAGGACCGGCCCCGAGCCCTGCGGACGCTCGTTCTCGCTCATGATGCCGAGCCGCTTGGCGACTTCAGTATACGCCTCCAAGAGCCCGCCGAGGTCGCGGCGGAAGCGATCCTTATCGAGCTTCTCGTTCGACTTGATGTCCCACAGCCGGCACGAATCCGGGGAGATCTCGTCCGCCACCACGATCCGCATCATCTCGTTCTCCCACAGCCGGCCGGTCTCCATCTTGAAGTCGACCAGGCGGATGCCGACGCCGAGAAACAGGCCGGAGAGGAAATCGTTGACACGGATGGCGAGCGCCATGATGTCGTCGATCTCCTGAGGGGTCGCCCACCCGAAGGCGGTGATGTGCTCCTCCGACACCATCGGATCGTTGAGCGCGTCATTCTTGTAGTAGAATTCGATGATCGAGCGCGGCAGCTGCGTGCCCTCCTCGATGCCGAGCCGCTGCGATAGCGAGCCTGCCGCCACATTGCGTACGACCACCTCGAGCGGAATGATCTCCACTTCGCGAATCAACTGCTCGCGCATGTTCAGCCGGCGAAGAAAATGCGTCGGAACACCGATGTCGTTGAGATGCTGAAACACGTATTCGGAGATGCGATTGTTCAGGACGCCTTTGCCTTCGATGACTTCGTGCTTTTTCGAGTTGAAGGCAGTCGCATCGTCCTTGAAGTGCTGGATCAGTGTTCCCGGCTCTGGCCCTTCGTAGAGGACCTTGGCCTTGCCTTCATAGATGCGGCGACGGCGGCTCATCGGGGTATACCGTGGTTTGTGAAAGTCCATCTGGGTGCCGTGGCTCCACGCAAGTTTATATGGGTTCGATTGTCCGCGGCGGGAGCGCGTTCCAAGCTCGGCAATCTTGGTGACGCGCCCACGGTCGCAAACTAGCCGATCACGCTGGCGAGCACAATCGCAAGGCTTGGGATTGCACGGATGCTGCGTGATGCACGAATCACCATGTAGCGATGTTGCCTTGACCACGCGAGGCCGTTATGCAAGGCGCAACGAGAAAGTGATTGCGTAAAAATACGGCGGCGGCCGCGATCGGCGCTATTAGTATGGTCGAAACCCTGGGCGTGGAAATGGGCGCCGGGGATCCTGAGAATCAACGATCGGAATCGCGAGAGCATGTAGGCCCGAGCGGCGCGCCGGAGGCTGCCGGCCAATAATCACGAGGACGCGCATGACCACATTCGACAAGCGTGAGGAAGCTTTCGAGCAGCAGTTTGTTCACGACGAAGAGCTCAAGTTCAAGGCCACTGTCCGCCGCGACAGGCTTCTCGGCCTGTGGGCTGCCGAGAAGCTCGGGCTCAGCGGAGCCGCCGCGGAGAGCTACGCCCAGGAAATCGTCGTGGCCGATGTCGAAGCGACCGCCAGCCACGATATGTTCGGCAGGATCCGCAAGGATTTCGACGCCAAGGGGGTGAAAATATCGGATCACCAGATTCGCCGCACTATGGAAGAGCTGATGGCGAAGGCGGTGAATGAGGTCAAGATAAAGGGCTGAATCGGACGGAAGATTGCTGGCACGACTTGGGCGCATAAAACATCGCGGCCGTGAGAATTCAGGGCAGCGGGAACTCAGGGCAGCTGGAATTCAGGGCGGTGAATTTTGGGGGGCAATGAATAACCATGGGTGCAGCAGAACCCTTTTCGCTCAGCCGTCGGTTGCGGGCCGGCGAGGTCGTGTATTCCGGCTGGTGCGGGCTCAGCGTTCCGCTCCTGACCGAGGTGATTGCGCGCGAGGGCTTTTCCGCCGTCACCATCGATATGCAGCATGGGCTGTGGGACATTTCGCAGGTCGTGCACGCGATCGCCGCAATCGTGCAGGGCGGCGGCGCTCCGGTGGTGCGGGTTCCGCTCGGGGATTTCGCGACTGCAAGCCGGGCGCTCGATTTCGGCGCCGAGGGCATCATCTCGCCGATGATCAACACCGCCGCCGATGCGCGCGCCTTCGTGGCGGCAACCAAATATCCGCCGCTCGGCGAGCGCAGCTGGGGACCGCATCGGGCCACAATGCTGGGCGGCATGGCCGACCAGAAAGTCTACTTGAAGCAAGGCAACGAGCGCACCTTCACGCTCGCCATGATCGAGACGCGCACCGCGCTCGACAATATGGATGCGATTGCCGGAACGCCCGGCATCGACGGCTTGTTCCTCGGCCCCTCCGATCTTTCGATTGCGCTGACGCAAGGCGCAAACATAGATCCGTTCCTGCCGGAGGTCGATCGCGAGCTCGATCGGATCGCCGAGGCGGCACGCAAGGCCGGCAAGATCATGGGCGCCTACTGCCACAGCGCCGAACGCGCGGTGACGCTCGCCAAACGCGGCGTGCGCTTTCTCGCGGTGGGCAGCGATCTAGCCTTCCTGCGCGCCGGCGCCGCCGGGGCGCTGAAAACTCTCCAGGGCTGACCGGTTTCAAATCTTCGTAAGGGCGCCCCTTGTGGGTGCCCGGGCGGCCACAAGGGCCGCCGCGCCTACGAAAGGATCTCTGCCGCGAGGCGATCAAGCACGCCCGGCAGATCCTGTTCGATCGCGCGCTGGGCAATGGCGATCACCCGATAGTCGCGTTGCCTGAGCCACGCGATCCGCTCGGCGCGGGCCTTGGCGGCCTCTTCGCTTTCTCCCGCAGGCTCGATGTCGATCACCACCCGCAGCGGGAACGAGACCAGATCATTGATGTGCGCGCCGATCGGCACCTGGCGCTTGAAGCCCAAACCGGCAAAGCGGCGGTCGTTGGTGAGCGCGCTCCAGAAGGCGCGCTCCGCCTCGGTCGGATTGCGACGGAGGAGCCGCGCGAGACCCCGCACCGGTCCGCGCTCGCCGGGGATACGGCCCTCGCCGTGCTCGGCCAGAAGCGTGCGCAGCAATTCGGCCTCCTCGCCGTCGAGCACTCCGCCCCGCGCCGGGCCCTTGCGTCCCTGCGCGATCGCCATGATCACGCCGTTGAGCGTCTGGATATCCTGCCGCGTCGGCTGCATGCGGTGGAAAATGTTGCGTAGGTTGATGGCCATCGTTTCGTGTTTCTCGGGCGGGCGGAAGAACTCCACCTTGTCGAGCTCGCGCTCGACGTTCTCGAAGAAGGCGAACAGCTGCTCGCGGTTCGCCGGCTCCGACTTCTGCGGCATCGCGAACGGCAGCGCGTTGCCGCTCGTGTGCTTGAACCATTCATAGGCGCAGATAACCACCGCCTGGGCGAGGTTGAGCGAGGCGAAGGCCGGATTGACCGGCAAGGTCACGATCTGGTCAGCGAGCGCGACCTCCTGGTTTTCCAACCCGTAGCGTTCGCGCCCGAACACGATGGCGACCGTCTCGCCGCCGGCCACACGGGGCGCCAGTACGCGCGCCGCAGCCTCCGGCGAAATCACGGGCTTGGCTTGGTCGTGGGCGCGCGCCGTGGTGGCAAGCACGACGGTGCAATCGGCGAGCGCGGCCTCGAGCGTGTCGAAGAGCATCGCCCGGTCGAGGATGCGGTCGGCCCCCGAAGCCGCCACCCAGGCACGCGGGTTGGGCCAGCCGTCGCGGGGCTTGACCAGGCGCAAGTGCGAGAGCCCGAAATTCGCCATGGCGCGCGCGGCGGCGCCGATATTATCGCCGAGCTGCGACTCCACCAGGACCACCACCGGTCCCGGCTGCTCGATCCAGCGTTTGGTCTTGTCGGTCCCGGACCCGGGCATTCGGTGCTCCTCGGCGGTGCCCTTGAGGGGCAGCCCCTGCCCAAACCGTCCGCTCGCGTCAAGCTGCGGCGGCACCCACACCTCCCGGGCCGTCGGCGGCTCTCGCGCCGGCTCAGAAGGCTTTTGCCAGGGGAGCGCGGATGCTATAGGGCGCGCGCCGAACTCCCGTCAGTCGATTCCGGTTGGCGGTCTCCGCGCCGAGAACAATTCATTTGAGGGCCCTGGGGGAGAACCTCCCCGCACCCATCGATGGTCAGTTTCCGGTCGGCCAAACAAGCACGGCGACCAGAGGTGCTAAGATGCCAAATCTCGAGATCATGTGGACAAAGGTCGATGAAGCCCCCGCGCTCGCGACCTATTCCCTGCTGCCGATCGTCAAAGCCTTCGTGGGCGCGGCGGGCGTGTCCGTGACGCTGAAGGATATCTCGCTCGCGGGCCGCATCCTCGCCAATTTCCCCGAGAAGCTCACCCCGGCGCAACGGATCAACGACGAGCTCACCGAATTGGGTGAGCTTACGCTGCGGCCCGAAGCCAACATCATCAAGCTGCCAAACATCTCTGCCTCGATCCCGCAGCTCAAGGCTGCGATCAAGGAGCTGCAAGGCAAGGGCTACAACGTTCCGGATTATCCCGACAACCCGACGACAGACGCCGAGAAGGAGATCAAGTCCCGCTACGCCAAGGTGTTCGGCAGCGTGGTCAACCCGATCCTGCGCGAGGGCAATTCCGACCGCCGCGCCGCCGCCGCCGTCAAGCAATACGCCCGCAACAATCCGCACAAGATGGGCGCCTGGAGCCCCGCCTCCAAAACGCATGTGGCCTATATGTCGAGCGGCGATTACTTCGGCTCGGAAATCTCGACCACTGTCGCGGCGGCGACCAATGTCCGCATAGAGCTCGCCGGCGCCGACGGCACCGTCACCGTGCTGAAGGCGAAGACGGCGATCGATGCCGGCGAAATCATCGATGCGGCGGTGATGAGCCGCAAGGCGCTGCGCGCCTTCTTTGCCGAGCAGATCGACGAAGCCAAGAAGGAAGGCGTGCTGTTCTCCCTGCAGGTGAAGGCGACCATGATGAAGATCGCCGATCCGATCATATTCGGTCATGCGGTTTCCATCTATTTCGCCGATGTGGTCGAGAAGCACGCGGCGACGCTCAAACGCCTCGGCGTCAATCTCAACAATGGCATCGGCGACATGCTGACCAAGATCGAGACGCTGCCGGCAGCTGAAAAAGAAGCGATCAAGGCCGACATCAAGGCCGAGTACGCGAAACGACCGGGCCTCGCCATGGTCAACTCCGACAAGGGGATCACGGGCCTGCACGTGCCGAGCGACGTCATCATCGATGCTTCGGTGCCGGCGATGATCCGCGAATCCGGCCGCATGTGGGGCCCCGACGGCAAGCTGCACGATGTCATCGCCGCGATCCCGGACCGCAGCTATGCCAGGATGTATCAGGCAGTCATCGACGACTGTAAGGCGCACGGCGCGTTCGATCCAAAGACCATGGGGTCCGTTTCCAACGTGGGATTGATGGCGCAGAAAGCCGAGGAATACGGCTCGCACGACAAGACCTTCGAAGTTCCGGCGAACGGTACGGTTCGCGTCGTCGCCGATGACGGCAAGGTGCTGCTGGAGCGTCCGGTCGAGACCGGCGACATCTTCCGCATGTGCGAGCTCAGGGACGCTGCAGTCCGGGACTGGGTCAAGCTCGGGGTGCGGCGCGCGCGCCTGACCAACACCCCGGCGGTGTTCTGGCTCGACCGCGAGCGCGCACATGACGCGCAAGTCATCGCTAAAGTCGAGAAGTACCTGAAAGATCAGGACACGTCGGGGCTCGACATCCGCATCCTGCCGCCGGTCGAAGCAATCAAGTTTTCGCTCGAGCGCATCCGCAAGGGGCAGGACACGATCTCAGTCACCGGGAACGTGCTGCGCGATTATCTGACCGACTTGTTTCCGATCATGGAGCTCGGCACCTCGGCCAAGATGCTGTCGATCGTTCCGCTCCTGGCGGGCGGTGGCATGTTCGAGACCGGCGCCGGCGGGACGGCGCCCAAGCACGTGGAGCAGCTCCAACAAGAGGACTATCTGCGCTGGGATTCGCTCGGCGAGTTTCTCGCGCTCGGTGCATCGCTCGAGCATCTGGCGCAGACCTACAAGAACGCCAAGGCGCAGGTTCTCGCCGAGACGCTCGACACGGCCATCGGCAAGATCCTCGAGTTCAACCGCTCTCCAGCGCGCAAGGTCGGCGAGCTCGACAATCGCGGCAGCCATTTCTACCTCGCCCTGTATTGGGCCCAGGCGCTGGCCGCGCAGGCCAAGGACGCCGAGCTGCAAGCCCGCTTCAAGCCGCTGGCCGAGACGCTCACCAAGAACGAGGCCAAGATCAATGGCGAGCTGATCGCCGCGCAAGGCAAGCCGGTCGACATCGGCGGCTACTACCTGCCCGATGATGCCAAGGCGTCGGCGGTGATGCGGCCGAGCGCCACGCTCAACGCCGCGGTCGCTGCGCTCTGAGCCAGGAGTCCGATGATAAGGACTGGTGGCCGGGCATCGCCCATCGAAGACGCGCGTAAACGCCTTGATGCCCCGGCCACCCAGGTCCTGCTGTTTTGAGCTGAAGCAATCAAGGCGTGGATGCCCGCGACAGGCGCGGGCATGACTCCGGCGTTTTTTTCCAGCAGAGGGTGGACCGCGCTAACGCGGCTTTCAAGGCAAGAAGGTCGATGCTATAGAGCCTGCCGCGGCTGCCGGGGCTGCGCCTTCAATGAGCGCGCGTCGAATTTCGGTCAATCCGACGATCATTGCCGATGCCCGCCCGCAAAAAAGAGCATGATCCCGAAAAGCGGATACCGATTTCAGGTCATGGCCCACCAAAGGTGACCGGTTAAAATGACGAAGATCAAGGTCAAGAATCCCGTCGTCGAGATGGACGGCGACGAGATGACCCGCATCATCTGGAAGTTCATCAAGGACAAGTTGATTCATCCGTATCTCGACATCGATCTTCTCTACTATGATCTCAGCGTTCAGAAGCGCGACGAGACGAGCGACCAGATCACCATCGAGGCGGCCAACAAGACCCGTGAGGTCGGCGTCGCCGTGAAATGCGCGACCATCACGCCGGATGAAGGCCGCGTGAAGGAATTCAACCTCAAGGAGATGTGGCGCTCGCCCAACGGCACGATCCGCAACATCCTCGGCGGCACGATCTTCCGCGAGCCGATCATCTGCAAGAACGTGCCGCGCCTGGTGCCGGGCTGGACCAAGCCCATCATCATCGGCCGCCACGCCTATGGCGATCAATATCGGGCGACCGATTTCAAGGTGCCGGGCAAGGGCAAGCTGACGCTGAGCTTCGTGGGCGAGGACGGCACCAAGATCGAGCGGGAGGTGTTCAACTTCCCGGGCTCCGGCGTCGCCATGTCGATGTACAATCTCGACGACTCCATTCGCGATTTCGCCCGCGCCTCGATGAATTTCGCGCTCAATCGCGGCTACCCGCTCTACCTCTCGACCAAGAACACGATCATCAAGGCCTATGATGGCCGCTTCAAGGAGGTTTTCGACGAGGTCTACGAGAAAGACTTCAAGGCCGAGTTCGAGAAGAATAAGATCTTCTACGAGCACCGGCTGATCGACGACATGGTGGCATCAGCCCTGAAGTGGTCCGGCGGCTATGTCTGGGCGTGCAAGAACTACGACGGCGACGTGCAGTCGGACACGGTTGCGCAGGGTTATGGCTCGCTTGGCCTGATGACCTCGGTGCTGACCACGCCCGACGGCAAGGTGGTCGAGGCCGAGGCCGCGCACGGCACCGTGACACGTCACTACCGCGAGCACCAGAAGGGCCGCGCGACGTCGACCAACTCGATCGCCTCGATCTTCGCCTGGACGCGTGGGCTCAGCCATAGGGCCAAGCTCGATGGCAATGCCGACCTCGCCAGATTCGCCAGCACGCTGGAAAAGGTGGTGGTCGACACGGTCGAGTCGGGCTTCATGACCAAGGACCTCGCGCTCCTCATCGGTCCCGACCAGAAGTGGCTCTCCACCACCGGCTTTTTGGACAAGATCGACGAGAACCTCAAGGCCGCGATGGCACAGGGTTGATCCCGGGTGGCGAAGACCACTCGGCGTCTTCCCGGCCGCAGCGAAGCGGGGAGACGAACCACGCCCTACTCACTTCGCGGGTTGATTGAAGTAGCGCAAGTCAGGTGGCATGCATCTCTCCCTGGTGCGAGACGCGGGTGCTGGCTATGTCCCGCTAGCGCGAAGGGGTGATCCAGCGAAAACGGCCACCTTCGTAGCCCGGATGGAGCGCAGCGCAATCCGGGTCTAGCCCACCCGGCCGGGAGCCCCGCATTTCGCTGCGCTCCATGCGGGCTACCCGCTATCTCATCCGCCGAGCGCGCCCGCGATCGCGGCCAGCGCCGCGTCGGCCTTGGCGCCATCGGGGCCGCCGGCCTGCGCCATATCGGGCTTGCCGCCGCCGCCCTTGCCGCCGAGCACGGCGGATGCCTTGCGCACCAGGTCGACCGCCGAGAACCGTGATGTGAGGTCGGGGGTCACGCCGACCACGATGCTCGCCTTGCCGTCCTCGCTGGTCGCGATCAGCGCCACGACGCCCGAGCCGAGCTGCCTCTTGCCCTCATCGGCGAGACTTTTGAGATCCTTGATCTCGATGCCGGAAACGGCGCGTGCCAAGAGCTTGATGTCGCCGACCATGCGGACGCCGTCAGCACCGTCGCCCCTGGCTCCGCCGCCCATCGCGAGCTTCTTCTTGGCGTCTGAAAGCTCGCGCTCAACCTTCCGGCGTTCCTCCAACACCTGTGCGAGGCGCGCCGGCATCTCCTCGAGCGGAACTTTAAGCTCGGCTGCGGCCGTCTTGGCGAGCTCCCCCAGATGCTCGGCGGCCTTGCGCGCAGCCGTGCCGGTCAGCGCCTCGATGCGGCGCACGCCGGCCGCGACGCCACTGTCGGTGAGCCCGCCGATCAGACCGATATCGCCCGTCCGCTTGACGTGGGTGCCGCCGCACAGCTCGACCGACCACCCGAGCGTGTTGCCGCCCCCCTCACCCATCGCGACCACGCGGACCTCGTCGCCATACTTCTCGCCGAACAAGGCGCGCGCTCCCGAGGCGCGGGCATCGTCGAGCGCCATCAGCCGCGTAGTGACCGGCGAATTCTGCAGGACGTAGTCGTTGGCCAGATCGGCCACCCGCTCGATCTCTTCGGCGCTCATCGGCTTTGGGTGCGAAAAATCGAAACGCAGGCGATCTGGCGCGACCAGCGAGCCCTTCTGGGCGACGTGATCGCCGAGCACCTGGCGCAGCGCCTCGTGCAGGAGATGGGTCGCGGAGTGATTCCGGCGGATAGCGGCGCGGCGCGCGTGATCGACCTCCAGCGAGAGCGCAGCACCTATCCGCAGCGCGCCCTCCTCCAGCACACCGGTGTGCACGAAGACATCGCCGGCGTTTTTCTGGGTATCGGTCACACGAAAGCGAACACCATCGGCGGTCATGACACCCGTGTCGCCGACCTGGCCGCCCGATTCGCCATAGAAGGGCGTTTGATTGAGGACGATGCTGCCGGTCTCGCCTGCATTCAGCGATGTGACTTCCTTGCCGTCGCGCACCAGTGCCGCCACCACGCCTTCGGCGCGCTCGGTGTCATAGCCCAGGAACTCGGTGGCGCCGGCCTTCTCCCGTATGGTGAACCAGACTTTCGCATCGGCCGCCTCGCCGGAGCCGGCCCAGGAGGCGCGCGCCTTCTCACGCTGGCGCTCCATCGCATCGCTGAAGGCCGCCACATCGACCCCTATGCCGCGCGGCTTGAGCGCATCCTGGGTCAAATCGAGCGGAAAGCCGTAGGTGTCATAGAGCGTGAAGGCGGTCACGCCATCAAACATGTCGCCCTTCTTGAGCGACTTGCTCTCCTCATCGAGGATGGAGAGGCCGCGCTCCAGGGTGCGGCGGAAGCGCGTCTCCTCGAGCTTGAGGGTCTCGGTGATCAGCGCATCGGCGCGATGCAGCTCCGGATAGGCCTGGCCCATCTCGCGCACCAGAACCGGAACCAGCTTCCACATCAACGGTTCTTTGGCACCGAGCAGCTCGGCGTGGCGCATGGCGCGCCGCATGATGCGACGAAGCACATAGCCGCGGCCTTCGTTTGACGGCAGCACCCCGTCGGCGATGAGGAAGGCGGAGGCGCGCAGGTGATCGGCGATGACCCGGTGCGAGGCGCGGCGCTCAAGGTCGGGATCAACGGCGGTCAGGTCGGCGATCGTGGAGATGAGCGCAGAGAAAAGATCGATGGCGTAATTGTCATGCGTGCCCTGCAGCACAGCGGCAATGCGCTCGAGCCCCATCCCGGTATCGATCGAAGGCTTGGGCAGGTTCTCGCGCTTGCCGCCGGCAAACTGCTCGAACTGCATGAACACGAGATTCCATATCTCGATGAAGCGGTCGCCGTCGGCATCCGCCGAGCCGGGCGGTCCGCCCGGAATATGCGGACCATGGTCGTAGAAGATTTCCGAGCACGGGCCGCAGGGACCCGTGTCGCCCATCTGCCAGAAGTTGTCGGAGGTGGCGATGCGGATGATCCGGTCCGAGGGCAAGCCCGCGATCTTCTTCCACAGATCGAAGGCCTGATCATCCTCAGCAAAAACCGTGATGATGAGGCGATCCTTCGGCAGCTCGAATTCCTTGGTGATCAAGTTCCACGCAAGCTCGATCGCATGATCCTTGAAATAATCGCCGAAGGAGAAGTTGCCGAGCATCTCGAAGAAGGTGTGGTGGCGCGCCGTGTAGCCGACATTGTCGAGATCGTTGTGCTTGCCGCCGGCGCGCACGCATTTCTGCGCCGTGACCGCGCGCACATAGGGGCGCCGCTCGAGCCCGGTGAACACGTTCTTGAACTGCACCATCCCGGCATTGGTGAACATCAGGGTCGGATCGTTGCGCGGCACGAGCGGCGAGGACGGCACGACGGTGTGGCCGTTGCGTGCAAAATAATCGAGGAAGCTTGCTCGGATCTCGTTGACGCCGCTCATTGTACCTTGGCTCAATCCCGACAAACCGGTTGTTCATCCCGTGCGCCGAACGAGGCGCACGCCGCATGTCCACATGCCACATGGGCCCTCTCCCGCGGTCACCTGTGATCGGCAGCCGCGGGATAAAGCCTGCATCTTAGCGCTTGGCAGTTTGTGGTTCAGCCCCCGGCCCTAACCACCCGGCCGACCTACGCTTTCTTCGTGTCAGTGCTTTTAGCGGTGCCGCCGGTCGCTGTCCAGGAACCGCAGCCGACAGGCGTGATATGGGAAGGGCGACCGCAATGTGCAAAAGCGCCGGCACTTACGCGCCGGCACCGCCTTTACGGATTGGCTAGGAGGGTTCGCGCACGGGGCGACGCGACCTCGGAGGCTCATCGCCTAAAGATCACGGGATTATCACGCCGTCGCCCACGCAAAGCTGTGCGGCGGGCTCTAGGCCTCTGCCTCGTCCTCGTCGTCGGCCTCTTCTTCGCCGGCTAAAATCTTCTCGGCGATCAGACCGGCATTCTGCCTGACCTCGGTCTCGATCCGGCTGGCGATATCGGGATTGGCTTTCAGGAATGCCTTGGCGTTCTCGCGGCCCTGCCCGATGCGCTGGCTGTCATAGGAGAACCAGGCGCCCGACTTCTCCACGACGCCAGCCTTGACCCCGAGATCAATGAGCTCACCGGTCTTGGACACGCCTGCGCCGTACATGATGTCGAACTCGACCTGCTTGAACGGCGGCGCGAGCTTGTTCTTGACCACCTTGACGCGGGTCTGGTTGCCGACCACCTCGTCGCGCTCCTTGATGGCGCCGATGCGGCGGATGTCGAGGCGAACCGAGGCGTAGAACTTGAGCGCATGACCGCCGGTCGTGGTCTCGGGGCTCCCGTACATCACGCCGATCTTCATGCGGATCTGGTTGATGAAGATCACCATCGTGTTGGAGCGGTTGATCGAGGCGGTGAGCTTGCGCAGCGCCTGGCTCATCAGCCGCGCCTGCAGGCCCGGCTGGTTGTCGCCCATCTCGCCTTCGAGCTCAGCGCGCGGCACCAGCGCCGCAACTGAATCGACCACCAGCACATCGACGGCGCCCGAGCGCACCAGCGTGTCGCAGATTTCCAGCGCCTGCTCGCCGGTATCGGGTTGGGAGATCAGAAGATCGTCCACATTGATGCCAAGCTTGCGGGCATAGACCGCATCGAGCGCGTGCTCGGCATCGATGAAGGCGCAGGTGCCGCCCTTCTTCTGCGCCTCGGCGACGCAATGCAACGCCAGCGTCGTTTTCCCCGATGATTCCGGGCCGTAGATCTCCACAATCCGCCCGCGCGGCAACCCACCGATGCCAAGCGCGATATCGAGGCCGAGCGAGCCGGTCGACACGGTGCCGACATCGAGATTTTTCTCGCCCTTGCCCAGCCGCATGATCGAGCCTTTGCCGAAATTGCGCTCGATCTGGGAAAGCGCCGCATCAAGAGCTTTCGACTTGTCCATGTTCGACTTGTCCGATGAACCTTCAACGACACGTAGCGCAGACTGGGTCATTGCTGCTGCCCCTCCTTATGACCACGATTCGGCGGACCCACAACGTTGGGTGTCCGTTTGGCTCTAAGGAAGCAACGTACACTATTTGTTCTCAGTTCGCAATATGTTCTTTTTTTAAGTGGGTGATGGCCGGCTTCCGAGGCCATTGGCTGGTTTTGAGAACCACGGTGGCCGGATTTTGCGATCCACGCCTATATCCGTCCCATCACCGACTACGGCTTTCCAGGCGTCGGTGGCTGAGAGACCAGTTGCGCTCCCGCCTGTAAGGCAACAGGGAGTGCGGCTATGCATCGTCCGTTTCAACTCGACTCGAACACCACCAGGCGGATCGCCCCCCGCCTGCGATAAGATGTGTGACACAGTATGCAAAACATACGATGTCATCGCGGAGTCGCGCGAAGTGCTGGCGCGAATAGAGGCGATGGTGGCGAGCGACCCGTTCCTTCGCGCACGCTTGGCCGCATCAGTTGGCGGCCCCATCCCTATAACTCATCTTGAGGCTGCTCCCATATCAACCGCCTCAGTTGATGGGCATCGATTCTCGATCGCATCTTCATCGACGAATGTATTTGATGATCACTGCGCCGTCTCCAGCAACGCATCCATAGATGAACCCCGCGCGCACCGATCTCGGCTGGAACTGACAACCACCGTTTGCGCAGTCCCCTGCATTGGGCCTCTTCCCAGCAATGCCAACATCAGTGCCGGTAAAGCTTGCTTCGCTCTGTGCCGAGCGCAGCGCCCCACTTCGCTTGCTCCCGTGTCCGGTAAACCTGCTTATCCGCGCGTCAGAAACGGCGCATCCGGAGGATGCGGTGAGGCTACCACGGCCTCAGCAAGCTCGGCTTCCGTAGTCTTCGCCAGCATCTTGGAGGTGCCGGCCGAGGCCCGCACCCTGGGAAGGTGCTGGCCCCTAGCCTCCCGCGGGGGGGGGATGTGCTATCCTGCCAGCCATGGGAGACGATCAACCCGAAACCGAGTTAGAGATGGCGGCGCGGCATGTTGCCGAAGGGCGCCGCATAGTGGAGCGCCAGAAGGCTCGGATTGCCAGGCTCAAGTTGGGCGGCCACCCAACGCTGGATCACGAGCAGACCCTGCAATTGTTCGAAAGCACCTTGCGCATCCTGGAAGAGCACGAACAGCAGCTTCTTGCCGAGCGCACGAAGTAGGCCGCCCCGGTTGGTGGCGTCATCACGCGCTGCTTTGCACGAGAGAGTGGCAGATGCGGATCGGCAGCAACGCGCTGACTGATCACACTCGCAAATTGCTGTGGTCATGCAGGCTTCCTCCTCTTATCTCTACGTCGGCGCGCACGCACATCGATCAAGGAGGCACTATGAAGAGACTCAAGATTTTGCTTGCACTTGCTCTCGCCATGGCCGTGGGCATCCTCGGCGCGACCTCACCTGCCTCAGCTTATACCGACCCTCGCTATTACCGGGGCGGCTTCGTGAAACCGTGCAGCCTGGATGGCGTCAATCCGGTCTACCATCCGGAGATTTTCGGCAATCCGATATTGGCTCGCGATGTCTATGGCTTCGTTCAGGCTCGCGACGGCAGCTGGCACGTCATTCCGAACTGCCGCCTCTACAACTGATCCACATCTGAGCATCAAGCGCGCACCGCTGCGCGCGCACCAAGCAAGAACGAGGCTCCGCCGGCCAGCTCGGCGGCTCACCGGCACCTCGATCTGCCTCGTAAACCACTGGGAAAATTTGGCTTTTGATTGCCCGCCAAAGGGGTGGCCATGGCTGTCACATATCTGTAAGGAGGGTATTTAGTTCCACACAAAAAGGGGGAGAGCGCGTGAAGAGCTTCACTGCCATCGTTCTTTTTCTTGGGTTATCGACGACTATCGCGGGCGCGATGAGCATGCAGGATCTCGAGCCCTGCCGCCCGGCTGCCGAAAGGTACTGCGACCGCTCCGGCGGCATGACCTGGAGCAACCTGCTCCGTTGCGGCGCGACGCTTGCCGCGCACAGCTTTCGGGTCAGCAACAGTTGCCGGGAGGTATTGAGGCGCTACGGCCAATTGTAAGAAGCGCCTTACTCCCGTCATTTGGATCGCATTCCATCCGGGGGGAATTGGAATGCGATCTCGGTTTTTGATTTGTGCAAGTGGAGGAGCGTGTGCGCCGCCGCGGCACTGGCGCGCGGGTTCTTCCGTCACATGGGCTTGCCGGCAAAAGATGCCTCAAGCGAGCACTCTTTAGCTTTGCGGGGGACGGGCGGGACCCCGCATCGGAATACTTTCCGATGCGGGGAACCTTTCTTTCGGGCTCCGGGTTCTGTGCTCCAAAAGCAAAAACCCGCCGGGAGATGCGCCCATGGACTCGAAATTCCTGGATCCCTCAGAGAGGTTTCTGCGGTTTGCGGCAGAGTGCGAGGTCATGGCCAAGTTTACCCGCAGCCCCGAGAACAAGACCGTGTGGAACAGGATGGCGGAGCGCTGGGTGCGATGCGCGCGCCTCTATGAGCGCGCCGACTCCGCCGCACAGTCCGCCAGCGCCGCGCGTCGGCATCGAACCGCAGGCCATACCTCGGCCCATTGACCGATTTCCCAGCCCCTCCCCGGCTGTCTCGCAGCGCAATGTGTGCGGCGCACAAAAAATTCTTGACTCCCGGTCAAATGCGTCCAAATGTTGGCGGGTTGCGCGTGGCTTTAGGGGAGCTTGGATGCGCCAACAGAAGGTTGCATCTTCGCAGTTGCCGTCCTTGATCATGCCTTGCCCGGTGTGCACCGGACGGCTTGTCTTCCGCACCATTATGCCGACCAAGCCGCCATCGGACCTCGAAGATTCGGTCTATGCCTGCGAGCGCTGCGAAACCCAAGTGATCCGCACCACCTTCCGCAAGGCAGCAAAAATCGAGGCGGCTTGAGTCGTTTCAGACCTGCCAAGCCCCTATTTCAGGGCGGCCAGAACGCCGTTGAACAGTCCGCTCACCGAGCTGCCCACTCCATTCACCACCGCCACGATGGCGACCGCCACACCCGCCGCAATCAGGGCGTATTCGATCGAGGTGGCGGCCGAGCTCGCCTGCCAGAAACGGATGAGACGCGCCGTCATTCGTCCTCCTTGGGTCCTCCTTCGACCTCTTGGGGCCGCGCGAATGAGAGCTGCGGTTGTAATGAGCGGAAAATACGAACTTCTTAACGTGGATCCGGAAACTCGGCGAACTCGTCCACGGCGCCAGCCAAGCAGGCAAAAATGCATGGCTCGGCAGCAGCACCGCCCATCTTTGTTTGCAATCAAAACAATAGGCGGCGTGGTGCAGGATGCGCGGCCGATGCCGCCTGGCAGAATTATGCGGCCTGCGCAGAATAGAGGCGCCGCAGGTTCGATTGCACCTCAGAGCTTGTGAAAAGACACCCCGCCTCCGCTCACCCCCGCGCGGGGGTCCAGCTCTTGCGGCAAAGCACTGGGTTCGCGCTTCCGCGGGGACGAGCGGGAAATCGCGGCCGCGATTTCTTCACACGCTCTCTGTTGCATTTTCTGTGGCGAGACACGAACGAATCGGCAGCAGGAATCAAAAAACCCGGCGCAGGATGGGCGCCGGGTGCAAATCACCAGTTTCAATTTCACCAATGACCCGAGCGGGTGCGAATTGTCAAGGATGGATCGGGGCGCTCAGGCCGCAGTCGGTTTGCGCGCCGGAACACGCCCGGCATCCAGAATTTGCGTCCGGATCGCGTGCTCGATCCGCTTGAGCGATTTTTCCGTCTCGGCGGCCCGCGTCTCGGCGGAGCGCGCCCGCTCGACCGCGGCGGCAAGCTGCGCCTCGAGCGCCGCGATCCGTGATTGCGCCCGTGCCACCGCCTTCTCGGCTGCCTCGGCGCGAGCGGTGGCCTCTGCGAGTTCGCCTTGCGCATGTCGCTGCTCGAGCTCGAGCGCGCGAATGCGGTCCTCGGCGATCTGCAGCTTCTCGATTGCCCGCTTGACCAGATCCTCGGCCCGCGCCTCGATTTGGGCGGCACGATCCTGCACGCCGCGCACGACGTCGGCAGCCTGGTAGACGAGGTCGACCGCGTCGGCACCTTGATGCCGCGGCGCCGGGGCCAGGGCCGGTGAACCGCGGAAGCTCAAGACCTTGTCGTCGGGCGCAGTCGAAGCCTCGTTCAGGTGATTTCGCATGTGCTCCCGGAGCCACTGCATATGGTTCTCCGCCAGGTCAGGCTTTCCAATTCGTTAAGGCGGATACTGCCCACGCGATGGTAAACAAGCTCTTAAGTCGTCGTTGCGCCGCCGGTTGAAGCCAGCATCACAATGAAAAGCCGCCCGGCTTTAAGCAGCCGGGCGGCTTCGAATTCTCGAGGAACGGTCCCTTCCCTCCCTACGTTCCGAGGAGGGTTGGGGTGCGGGCGATCAGTCCGCCAGCGGATCCGGACGCATCTGGAAATGCACGACCTTGGGCAGGTTGCCCTTGCCGCCTTCCAGATGGAACGGCGTGCGGTTGCCGGTCGTGGTCCAAATGCCCCGTCCCTTCCAGCCGCCGTTCGGATCGTCGATGCGGCCGTCCATGCCCTTGGCATAGAAGCCCATCGGATACGGCACGCGCATATTGATGAACTTGCCGTCGACCAGCGCCATGATGCTCTCGTTCTCGTTGCCGGTGGAGATCGGCACGTCCTTGCCGAGACCGAGCGTGTCATGCTGATCGACCCAGGTGCCGTAGCTCGCTTCGGCGCTGCCCGGATCGGTCACGTTGGAGAAGTTCGGGCCCGGATACGGGTAGAGCGTCCAGCCCTCGGGGCACTGATTTCCCGTCGCGGTCGGGCCGTTCAGCACCTTGCACTTGCGGCGGTCGAAGCTCGCGAGATGGCCCGAGGCGAGCGAGGTCCACACCACGCCCTGGGTGTCGATGTTCATGACCCGCGGCGAATAGCCGGGCGCCGGGACGTTGTAGATTTCCGCGAGCGCGGTCGCGGGCGGATTGTCACCCGGATCGAGGCGGATCATCGAGCCCGGATAGCCGAGCGAAGAGCCCCACACCGAATTGTCGGCCGGGCTCGGCGAGACGCCATAGAACGCGGCGTTGATGCGATGCTGCTTGGTCGGATCGACCGGCTGGTTCGGCTCGGTGTACGGACCCTCGCGCCTGCCCTTGCCATTGGTGTCGACGATCAGCGCCGTCCAACCTTGCGACTTCTGCTCGTCGCCGGTCTCGCGGAACATCTTGGTGTTGAGCCAGCCCACCACATTGGCCTGCGGGCCGCCCGCGCTGGTCCACAACGTGTCGTTCTTGTCGTAGCCGAACTCAAGATGGTGGGTCGGGAAGCAAGTGTTGATCAGCGTGAACTTGCCGGTCTTGCGATCGAGCATGGCGAGCTGCCGGCCCGACGTGTTGAGCGGGAACTCCTTCGCCGACTCCAGATCCGAGCCCTTCTTGCAGAAGTCCGGATTGTTGTTGGGACGGATGCGCGCCGTGAACCACACATTGCCCTGCTCGTCGTACATCGGGTTGTGCACGACCGCCTGGCTGTCCCAGAGGCCGTTCGGCCCGTTATAGGGCGAGGGCGCGAGCATCGGATCGTCCTTGGTGCTCGGCGTCTTGGGATCGCGCACCGGGATCTTGACCTGGGTGACGGTGTTCTGCGCCGGGTTGAACTCGGGCAGGTTGTCGGTCGAGTTCTCGGTCGAGCCGAACAGCGGCCCGTTGGCGTTGAGGGTCGGGTTGCGCCGGTCGGTCGAGATCGAGTCGTGCAGGTAGGCCGAGGGGCTCGCCCAATCCCACACGGTGACGACCACGTTGCGCTCTTTGCCTTGCGGACGCTGCGGCTTCTGCGCCGGCAATTCGCCGGCGGCGATCCGGTCGGTCCAATCGCCGAACATCTTCAGGGCCGCGGTGGTACCCATGCGATCGAGATTGTTGATCATGTTGGTGGCGGCTTGGCCGGACTGGACGCGGCGCGTCCACGCCTCATAACCGCTCGAGAACGTGCCGAGCTCCTTCTCGATCTCGCGGGTAGCCTTATTGCCGAGCTGATGGCAGGTAACGCAGCCGTCAGTGCGGACCATGTCGAGAAACTCGCCCTGGTCCTTCATGGCCGGGTTGATGCCGTTGCCGCTTGGCCCGGTGCCGGGGAACTGGCTCTTATCCGGGATCTTGATCATCGAATACCAGTAGATCGCCGGATAATACTGAGCCGCAGCCGCGTCATTCGGCGCCTTCACGGCGGTCAAATTGAGCATCTTGCCGGGCGCGGTCTGCACCTTCGCCGAATCGACCAGCCCGTAGCCGCGGACCCACACGCTGTAGTTCGCCTTCGGGAGATCGGGCAGCACGTAGCGGCCCTGGTCGTCGGTGACCACCATCTTGGACATCTTGGTGCCGAGATCGGTTGTCTCCGCGATCACCCAGACGCCGGCTTCCGGCCCGTTCGGCCCGGTGACCACGCCGCCGAGATCGTTGGCGCCCACATGGATGGCCGGATCGGCCTGTTGGGCGTGGAGCTGCGCGTACGGGGCATTCAGAAACGCCGCGACGGCAATGGCCGCCACGCTCAAGCACAATCGATTCCTGGTCTTCATCTCATGACTCCTGTGGTCTCTTCCCATTTGAGGCTGTTTCTACTCGCTTAGTGCTGACCGCGATGATGATCGCGTAACTCGCTTGGTCACGCTTGAGTGGTCATGACCGGCTGTTCAGGGCAGGCTTCATTCACGACAGGGGTTTCATTGGCTGGGTCACGTCTGCCTTAGCTGACGACCGTTCGATTTGCGCCTTTCGAGGGCCGCTCCGCCGATGCAATGTCGCTCCCTGCGGCATTCTGCCCGGTCCGGACGGCCACCGCAATGCCGACTTGGTCGAAGTTGGGCCGAACTGGTTAGCCCCCAAACGGCACTCAAATCCACCCCGCTACCGCCCCTTGGCGCCAAAATCGCTCATTCCCCCGGGCTCCGGGCCCGGCACCGTTCCGGCGACCAATAGAAATTGTGACCGGAACGGTCCCGGGAAGATTTCAGTGCGAGCACGCGGAGGGCGGAGCGCGTTGGCTTTCATCCATCCGCCAGGGCAGCGCGAAGCTTGTGGCGCTGGACCTTGCCGGTCGCGGTTCGCGGCAGCTCGGCAATGAGGCGGAACTGCCGTGGGCGCTTGTGATCGGGCAGCACCCGCTTGAGGTGCTCGCGTGCATCGCTGAGCGCGGCTTCCCCATCCTCTCCCACAGGCACCACGAACAGCACGATCTCTTGCAGCCCGATGGCGTTTTCACCCAGCACGGCGGCGCTTTGAGCAATCGAGGGAACGCCCGCAAGCGCATCCTCGATCTCCGCCGGCGAGACCCACATGCTGGAAACACGCAGCATGTCGCCGGTGCGCCCGCGGTGGTGGTAAAAGCCATCCGCATCCCGCATGTATTCGTCGCCGGTCGCGAGCCAGCCGCCGGCCTTGAACCGATCGTCGGGCCGCTCCGGCGGGTCACCCGGCCGGGCGGCGGATGATCGGTAGCCTGAGCACACCGAGGCGACGCGAATTTCCAGCGCACCGGGCACGCCGGCCTGCGTGATCAGACTGCCATCGGGGGCGATGAGCCGCGCTTCGACGTCGCGCAATGGGCGCCCGGAAGAGCCTGGACGGCGCGCATGCGGCGTATTGGCGATCACGATGTAGATCACCTCGGAACAGCCCAGCCCATCAAGGATCGGATGGCCGCTTGCCGCCTCCCACGCAGCCCATAGCTGCGGCGGCAGCCGCTCTCCCGCGGATACGTAATGATGCACGGCGCGGAAGGCCGGCTGCGAGGCAAGCCCCGCATCGATGAGCTTGTGGTAGAGAGCCGGAACAGCGAGCACGATGGTTGGCTGGAAGCGCGCAACGGTCGCGGCAACGCTGTCGGCCGTCGCCCAGTGCTCGAGCAACACCGCAGCCGCGCCAAGCCGCAACGCAGCGAGCAGGCTTGCAAGCGCATAGGCGAAATGAAAACGCGAGGTTCCAAACAGGCGGTCCGAGGGTCCTGCCGCCAGCACCTCCTCGAAATATTGCGAGCAGACGCGGACGCTCGCGTGCGGGTGCTCCACCGCACGCGGCTGGCCGGTGGTGCCGGAGGTCATGAGCCAAAGGGCCGGATCGCCGTCCGCGCGGGGAAACGGCTCAATGCCGGCCTCCGGGCGGAACTTCCAGGCCTCGAGCTCGCGATCGCTGAATAGCAGCCGCGCGCCTGGCGCTGCGGCTTTGAGGCCGGAGGGGGCGCGCTCGGCAAATTCCCGATCCACGACCATCAGGCGTGGTGCGATCGTCGCCAAAATCTGCCGCAGCTCCTCGCCTGCGGCGCGGCTCGACACCGGCGCCGCAACCCCGCCGGCCGCCATGACGGCAAGATGCAACGCAATGAGATCCGGCGTGTCGCGCATCTGCATGGCGACGCGATCGCGAGGCTCGAGGCCTTCCGCACGCAGCGCCGCCGCGAAGCGGGCGACCCGCGCGGTAAGCGCGCCATAGCTCAAGGATTCACCTGCGCTCAACAGCGCCGGCGCGTCCGGCCCGGACACGCCAAGGCCGCGCAACAAACAATGCTCCACTGCATTCATCAGGCGTCGGTCCGTGCGCGGGTTGCGGCATCCGTGCTCGTGCCTGCGCTGCCTTCACCGCGCCCTGCCGGCGTGAACGTGGCATCATCTGCAAATGCGCCGGCAATCGCGTGTGCGGCTTGCGCCCAGTCGACCACTGCGGCCGGCCCCGCTATCAGCATCACATAATCATAAGCCGATCGCCGGTCGCCGCTCATGATGAACTGGTAGTGCAGGCGGAAGAAGCTCCGCCGCAGGCGGCGATAATATTCGGGTGAGACCGCATCTTTGAACGAGACCTTCCAGGTCAGCGGATTGCGACTGTTCCGGCTGCGCTCGATATTCAAGCCCGCGACCAGATCGTAGTCCCAGAAATTCATGACGTCCTTGCGCGACACGCAATCGATCCAGGCAATAGAAGGCTCGACCACAAGGCGGCGCACCACCTCGCGCATGCGCCGCGCCGACGGATGCAGCGCGGCGGCCGGCATCACCGAACCCAAGGTCAACAGCACCACGGAAGGCCCATGCTGTCCGAGCGCGGGATCGAGATCGAGAGCGCGCGCCATGACCGCAGAGGCGGTAACCCCGGCCGCGCTGTGCCCGACGACGACAATCTCATCGCTGTCAGCGGCGCGGGCCGCGGCGACGATCCGCGCTGCATATTCCTCGATCGGGGCATCGAACGCCGAGTCTTCGCCACGCGCGAAGGCGCGAAGGTACGGCCAGCAATTATTGATCTGAACGATTTGCAGCCGATCAGCGAGCGGCCGCAGCAGCGAGAACACGACAGGCGCGCCAGCGATCCCGATGGCGATCGCGGCAAGCTGCGGCACGCCCGCGAGCTTCGCGGCGGCAAGACTCGTGAGCGCGCCGCCGGCAAGCGCCAAGCCAAGCCACGAGAGCAGCAGCAGTTGAAAGTAGAGCAGATGCAGCTCGAACCGCCAGGCGGCACGAAAAATCTTCAACATCGTGCCGTTGGCGACATCGCCGGCCGCCCAGGCGAGAGCCCGTGGCAGCTGCCGCCGCATCGGCTCGGCCATGTTGCGGCCAATGATGCCCTCGAGCCGCAGAAACTCGTAGCGGGTCGCCGTCCGCCAATTCGGTCCTGTGGTCGTGATGTCCCAGTGCGCGACCACATCGGAATCGAGCGTGAGCGCGCCGAGCTGGCCGTCGAAGGCCCAGGTCTTGCGGGTGCGCTTCCACGCGCGCTGAAACAGGTCGTAGTAGCCCTCCGCGCCCTGCGGATCGTAGCCCTCCACATAGAAGACATGCCTTCGCCTGATCACTGCCCGCTCACCCAAATCCGTCCCGCCTCGGCGCGGACTGCTACAACATCGCGTTTATGGCGACAACGCGAAGCCTCCCACCCTAAACCTCGCCGGCTCGCCCGCGAGGGAAAGTTCGGCTTCACCGTCGGCGACGACGCCAGCCCTGCCGCGTGATCCAATCGACCAGACGGGGGGAGAAGCGGGTTGCGAACCACAAGAGCCGCGCCGCAGGCGTGATCACGACCACGCCCCGGTTGCGGCGGATCGCCTCGATCGCGACCGTAGCCACATGCTCGGGGCTGGCGCGCAGCCAGCCCGGTATGCGATGCCGCTTCTGGGAGCCGCCGCTCGCGAACGTCTCGAGAAGCGGCGTGTCGACGAAGCCGGGGCAAAGCGCCGTTACCCCGATTTCGCGGCCGTATTCGGCGCGCAACGCTGCACTCAACCCGACCAGGCCGAACTTGCTCGTCTGATAGGCCGCGCCTTTGCGCAGCGGCACCAACCCGAAGACACTGCACACGTTCAGGATATGAGCTTCGTCCTCGGTGCGCAGCGTCGGCAGCAGCTCACGCACGAATTGAATGGGCGCGAGCAGATTGACCGCGATGATCCCATCCCATTGCGGCGCGGTCATGTCGTGGGTGGGTCCGTAATAGGCGATGCCCGCATTGTTGATCAGGATGTTGAGGGTGCCCCAAGCGCTCAGAATAGCATTGACGCAGGCGCTCACCTCGGCGGGCCGCGTGAGATCGCAGACCCGGGTCAGCACCCGCACGCTCAACTTCTGCGCTTCGCGCGCCGTAGCGTGCAGCCTCGCCTCATCTCGATCGACGAGAAAGAGGTCGGCGCCCTCGCGCGCCAAGGCGAGTGCCATTGCGCGACCGATGCCGGACGCCGCACCGGTCACCAAGGCTTTGCGTCCGCGAATGATCTGCATCGACTGAGTGCCACCCAACCACCATGTTGCACGCGGCCGCACGCGCTCCAGCGCATCGCCGCCGCGCCGATAGAACCGGGGCGGTCGCGAAATCGCAAGAGCTTGCGCAGATTGAGCCGGCTTTGCTCTCGCAAGATGCCGCCCGTGGAAAGATATTGCCAGGCCCGGTTCAGGTGAGCGGCTCGGCGGCAGCAGGCACGACGGTTTCCGGCGACCGCCGAATGTTGCAGCACTGAACGACGATCTTTCCAGGCTCGACGCCGTGATCAAGGAGAGCATGCGCATCCCCCCGCCAATGCCGGTGCAGCCACGCATGGCGATGCAAGACACGAGAATTGCGGGTCATCCCGTGCCCAGGGCGGCGCGCATCCGCGTGAAGCTCAACCGTCACGGCGTATTGCATCGCCTTAACGAAGCTTTGCAGTTAACACCTGTTTGGATTCTTCTTGAGCCGCGCTTGAAATTGCCGAAAGGCGGCGCCCGTTACGTTAGACCGCCATCGGCTCATAGAGCGTCGGGGCCGATTGCTGTGCAGGAGTCCCGGCCGCCAGTGGCTGTCCGGCCGGGCTCTTGCCTATCTCGCAAGCACGCCTGAGGCTGTGCGCTCGGCGAGGAGCAGATGGTTCACGGCCATGTGCTCAAGAAGCGCTCAGGCTGCGGAGAGGCGCATCTGCGCGAGCACGGCATGACCGAGCAGGCCGTAAGGATTGGCGAGCGTTTCCAACATTTCAAAATGATTGTAAGCCTCGCCGACCAGAAGCTGGTGCGGCTTTCCGGCTGATTTGAGAGCAGCCGCGAAGTCGCGCGCCTGTCGCTGAAACTCGGGTGTCTCGCAGGTCCCGTAGCCGACGATGACCGGACAGGCGAGCCGATCCAGATGACGCAGCGCGGAGAGCTCCTGCTCGATCTCGTCGGTGAACTTGACATAGTTGGAGCGCGCTGAGAGCCGCACCGGCTTCAAGTCGTACATGCCGGAGCACAAGAGACCGCCCTTCACCACGTCGGCGGGCAGGCCGAACTTGCGCCAGTCGGCGGTCACCACCGTGCCGGCGAGATGGCCGCCGGAAGAATGGCCGCTGACATAGAGCCGGTTCGCATCGCCCCCGAAGGTGCCGGCGTTCTTGTAGACCCAGGCAACGGCGCTGTGCACCTGCTCGGCCATGACCATCAGGTTGCCGCCGGCGGCATCAATATTGGTGAAATCGAGAATGACGCTGTGCGCGCCAGCATGCACGAAGATCTCGGCCAAATAGGCGAAGTCAGCCGCGCGGCCGTTGCGCCAGGCGCCGCCGTGGATGAACACATTGATCGGCGCCTTGGCCTTGTTGGTGCGGTAGACGTCGAGCCCCTCGATTGCGCTCGCCCCATAGGCGAATCGCAGCGGAGCACCGAGGCGTTCGCGTGCGCGGGCGCTGTTGACAGCCCTACGCTCCTGCACCTGTGCCTGGTTCGGGGCGTATTTGCTTTGATTGTAAGCCGCATCGAGCTCCTGCTGGTCCATGTCGCGCCACACCAGCGGGCCTTTGGGACGCGTCGCATCCTGGTGTTCTGCCCCGCGCGCCAGCTCTGCGGCTCCTGCAGCTTGACTGCTCATGCTCTCGGCTCCGTTTGGACTTCCTTCGCTCAATCGGCGCCCTGTGGCCACCAATTGATTCTGCCCATTGATTCTATTGAGGAAAATCGAGTTCGAACGGCCAAATTGGCGGTATTTTAATACCTAGACACCTTATCCCAGGTTCAGCTCCTTGAAGAAGTCGTTCCCCTTGTCGTCGATGACCGTGAAGGCCGGGAAGCTGTCGACCTCGATCCGCCAGATCGCCTCCATGCCGAGCTCCGGATATTCCAGCACCTCGACCTTCTTGATGCAGTGCTCGGCCAGATTGGCGGCGGCGCCGCCGATCGAGGCGAGATAGAAACCGCCGTATTTCTTGCAGGCCTCGCGCACGGCAGCGGAGCGGTTGCCTTTGGCCAGCGAGACGAGCGAGCCGCCGGCGGCCTGGAACTGATCGATGAATGAATCCATGCGCCCCGCGGTAGTCGGCCCGAACGCGCCCGACGCATACCCCTCCGGAGTCTTGGCCGGACCCGCGTAGTAGACCGGATGGTTCTTGAAATAGTCGGGCAGACCCTGCCCGCTTTCCAGCCGCGCGCGCAGCTTGGCATGGGCGAGATCACGCGCCACCACCATCGGGCCAGTGAGCGAGAGGCGCGTCTTGATCGGATGCCGCGTGAGCTGAGCGAGAATGTCGCGCATCGGCCGCGTCAGATCGATCTCGACCACATCGCCGCCCAGCGCCCTCGCGTCGATCTCGGGCAGATATTTCGCCGGATTATGCTCGAGCTCCTCCAGATAGATGCCATCGCGGGTGATCTTGCCGAGCGCCTGGCGATCGGCCGAGCAGGAGACGCCGAGCCCGATCGGGAGCGAAGCGCCATGCCGCGGCAGGCGGATCACCCGCACGTCGTGGCAAAAATATTTCCCGCCAAACTGCGCGCCGACGCCGAGCGACTGGGTGAGCTTGTGCACCTCCGCCTCCATGGCGAGATCGCGGAAGGCGTGGCCATCCTCGGACCCCGAGGTCGGCAGGGTGTCGAGATAGCGGCAGGAGGCGAGCTTCACGGTTTTCATGGTGAGCTCGGCCGAGGTGCCGCCGATGACGATCGCCAGGTGATAAGGCGGACAGGCGGCGGTGCCGAGCGTGAGGATCTTCTCTTTCAGGAAAGCAAGCATGCGGTCGTGGGTCAGGATCGAGGGCGTTGCCTGGAACAGGAACGACTTGTTGGCGGAGCCGCCGCCCTTGGCGATGAACAGGAATTTGTAGGCCGCTTCATCGCCATGGCCCTCGGCGTAGATCTCCACCTGCGCCGGCATGTTGGAGCGGGTGTTCCTCTCCTCGAACATCGAGATCGGCGCGAGCTGCGAATAGCGCAAATTGCGCTTGAGATAGGCGTCCCGCGCGCCTTCGGCGAGGGCTGCTTCATCATCGCCCTCGGTGAAGACGAGCCTTCCCTTCTTGCCCATTATGATGACCGTGCCGGTGTCCTGGCACATGGGCAGCACGCCGCCGGCCGCGATGTTGGCGTTCTTCAAGAAGTCATAGGCGACGAACTTGTCGTTTGCACTCGCCTCCGGGTCGGAAAGGATCGACTTGAGCTGCGCCAGATGACCGGGCCGCAACAGATGATTGATGTCGATGAACGCAGCCTCGCCGAGCGCGCGCAGCGCCTCGCGCTCGACCACGATCGCCTCCCGTCCCATGATCTTCTCGGCCCGCACTCCCTCGCTGCCGAGCTTGCGGTAGGGCGCGGTGTCCTTGCCGAGCGGAAACAGCGGGGTGTGCTTATAGGGCGGAATGATCGAGGCGGGCGCGTTCATGGGGCTGGCCTTTTGACTGCCGGGTCTGTGGGTTGGCTGCCCGCTTCTAGCATTCTGGAAGGTGGATGAAAGCTTCTTGCGAACAATTATGAATTAGCGCGAGCATCTCCGAGATCCGTCGTCCCGGCCCCAGAGTCCTTGGCGGATGTGAGGGAGCGTCGCGGTACGGGCTCCTGCTTGGGCAGGAGCGACCCGAGTTGGCTGGATGACCGATGAAAGACCGGATGAAATAAGCCTCTTACTTCACCGCAAACACGTAGATTGCGCCGCCCTGCGGGACTTCCGGGTATTGCCCGGGAAACAGCAGATTGAGGCCGCGCTGCATGCGGGCTGCGTCGACGCCCCAGCCGGACTGCACCGCGATGTACTGCTTGCCGTCGACCGCAAACGACACCGGTACGCCATTGATGCCCGACAGGGTCGGGTATTGCCAGAGAATCTCGCCGCTCTTGGCGTCGAAGGCGCGGAACAGGCGATCGTTGGTCCCGCCGGAGAACAAGACATCGCCGGCAGTCGCCAGCACCGGCCCCCAGTTCTGCGAGGGCAGCTTGGTGACCCAGGCGCGCTTGCCGGTGTCGAGGTCCCAGGCCTGCAGCTCGCCCACATGATCGGCACCGGCAATCATCTGCAGCACGTTCTTGGTCGTGCCTGTGAAGCGTTCGCCCGGCGTGTATTTGGGAACCTCGGTGGTGAGCTCGGTGCACAGGTTGTCGTTGGCCGGGATGTAGAGGAGACGCGTTCTTGGGCTGAAGGCAACCGGCGGCCAATCCTTGCCGCCCCACGCGCTCGGACAGAAGCTCACGGTCGCTCCGGTCCTCGGCTTGTGCGCGGGATCGACGATGGGACGCCCGCTTCCCGGCTCGACGCCCTTGAACACATTGTGATGCACGAACGGCTGCGCCGCCACGAAGCCGATTCCGCCTGCACCACGCTCCAACTGCCACAGGTAGCCGTCGCGCGCCACGTCGACGAGACCTTTGATCATCCGTCCGTCATGTGAAAAGTCGACGAGCAGCGGCGGCGACACCTCGTCCCAATCCCAGGAATCATTCTGGTGGTATTGGAAGTGGCCCTTGATTGCGCCGGTGCCGACATCGAGCGCCAGCACCGAGGACGTATAGAGATTGTCGCCCGGACGCTGATCGCCCATCCATGGACCGCCATTGCCGGTGCCCCAGTAGGCGATGTTGGTGTCCGCGTCATAGGTGCCGGGGATCCAGATGGAGCCGCCGCCGGTCTTCCATTCATCGCCCTTGGGCCAGGTTTCGCTGCCCGGCTGGCCCGGCTCCGGTATCGTGTAGGTGCGCCAGATTTCCTTGCCGGTCTCCGCATCGTAAGCGGCAACAAAGCCGCGCACCCCGAGCTCGCCGCCCGAGGTGCCGAGCATGACCTTGCCGTCGGCGACGAGCGGCATCAGCGACATGTAATAGCCTTTGCTGTAGTCGGCGACCTTGGCGGTCCACACTTCCTTGCCGGTGCGAGCATCGAGCGCCACCAGGATGCAATCGGCAGAGGCGAAGAAAACCTTGTCGCCGAACAAGCCGACGCCGCGGTTGGTCGGATGCAAGGTCAGCAGGTCTTCGGGCAGCGGCCGCTTGTAGCGCCACAGCAGCTTGCCGCTTTTCGCCTCGAGCGCGATGAGTTGATTGCCGGGCGTTGCCACAAACATCACGCCGTTGTTGACGATGGGCGGGGCCTGGTGGCCTTCGACCTGGCCGGTGGCGACGCTCCAGACGAGCGCGAGGCGGCCGACATTCGCCGGCGTGATCTCGGCAAGCGGGCTATAGCCCCATCCGTCATAGGTGCGACGGAACAACAACCAATTCCCATCCTCGGGCTGGCGCAGCCGTTCCGGGGTCACCGATGTGTAGTTCGCAAGCGCCTCCGGTACAGCGGGTGCCGCTGCCGGTGGGGGCGAGATGACCTCTTGCGCGAAGGCGTGCGTGGATCCGGCGAGAAGTCCCGCAGCAATCAGTGCGCTCACGCGCACGCGCTGTGCCAACCCCGGCATCTTGAACATGCTCTCTCCCTCCTGCAGGCGAAGCCGCAAATTCGTTGTGCGCTTCGCAATTCTTCAATCCGGTCGCGCGCAGCCGTCAGGTCGGCGCGATGCCGAGGCGGCCGGCGAAGGGTCCGGCGACCGCAAGCTTGCCGTCCACGGTCTTGAGGGGCAGCGCGGCGAGCGGCCGTGTTGTCGGACCATCGACGATCGCCGCCGCATTGCTCGGATCGTAGCGCGAATTGTGACAGGGGCATTCGAATATGTGTCGCTCGGCAACCCAGGCGTTGACCTCGCATCCGGCATGCGGACAGATCGCCGAATAGGCGACGACGCCGTCGGCAGCACGGCCAGCCGTCACCGCTGCGAGACTTGCGGGCTCGAGCCTTACCAGCACGATCTTGTTGAGACGCGAGCCGCTCCGGACAAGATTGCCGGCGGGGTCCATCGGCCATGCCAACATGGGTGAAGGCGGCACGTCTTCCGGCGCGAGCGCCTTGGGCTCGGCTGCATCGATGGCAACGAGCCAGTCTCCCACCTGCGGCCGCTCATCGGCGGGTTCGGCAACGGCGGCGGTATTTCCGGAAACCACCAATCCGAGGAGGGAAAACGCGAGTGCATCGCGCCGCGTCAGATGGCAGGCGCATGCACAAGCCGACGACGGCGCACCGACATCTTCACCATCAACTTCGCTGTGCGCCGCGGTCATGCGCTCCCGGTATTCCATTCCCTGTCTCGCGCCTTTTCCTAAGCCTAGCGCAAGCAGCAAGTCATGAAAACACGGGACCGCAAACTGAGCGGACGAGCCATTCGGGATTGAGGTGCAACCGGTGTCGCGACGGCGCCTGATCGCGCTTCAATCAGGCGCATTGCTCGGCGAAAGCTTAGAGCATGAAGCTCTTCTTCAAGGACTCATGCACTTTCTCGACCGAGTCGCTGCGCGCCGCGGCGTTATATTCGATGGTCGGACCATGTGTCATGCAGGTTTTCGCGTAGCCGGCGACCTGCTCTGGCGTCGTCGTCGGATTATCGACGTGATTGAGCCGCAAGACCTTACCGGTGGAGATGTCCATAACCATGTCGCAATTGATGCCAGCTTGAGGGCAGTCCTGTCGCCTGATTTATTTGCTTGGTCGCCTCACGCCTTAGCGCCGGGACGGCTCGAGACCAGCTCATGCCAGCGCCGCAAATGCATACAGCTCTCCGGCATCGGGAGCTTGATCCATTTAGCAAAGTCTATGCTCACGAGCGTGGTGATGTCGGCGATGCTGAAGCGCTCGCCGCACACGAAGGCGCGATCGGCGAGCTCGGCATCCATTCGTTCGAAAAAACGTTGGACGCGGGCGCGGCCGCGCGCCGCCAATTCCGGGATCTGCTCGTATGCGTCCGGGCCTGGAACGGCGTGCCCCTTGAGCCCCGGGGTGAAATTCCGCAGCGCTTCCATTACTGCATAGAATCCGTCGCGCTCGGCACGCCGTTGCGCCGCCGCGATCAGGGCTTTCGATTTCGCGTCGCCCCCCATCAGCGGCGGGTCCGGCTGCATCGCCTCGAAATAAATGCAGATGCCGATCGCGTCGGTGATGCGGGTGCCGTCATCGAGCTCGAGCACCGGCACAGTGCAATCGGGATTGACGGCACGGAACGCCGGCGTGAATTGCTCGCCGTTGCGCAGATCGACCTGGATGGTCTCGATCGCGATGTTCTTCTCGGCGAGGAAGATGCGCACCCGCCGCGGGCTCGGTGCAGTCGCGCAGTCGTAGAGCTTCATCATCTCCTCCGCTGCAGAGATTGCGGATATGTTACAATACTCCGACCATCGCCTGAGGGAGGAAGCAAATGATCTTGCCCGCGCGGCTCTTTCGCGTTGCGTTCATCGAGCTGATGCTCGTCGGCGCGCTCGGCTTGCTCGCAACTTCTGCGTTCGCACAAGGCAAGTGGGAGCGCAAGGCGCCGTTTCCGGATCCTTCCGAGGAGGTGCTCGGTATCGCGGCCGGCGGCAAGATGTATGTGTTTGCGGGCCTGGCGCCGGTGTGGAAGCCCAAAGGTCTTGCTTACGAATACGATCCCGCAACCGACAAATGGAGCGAGAAGAAGCGGATGGCACTGCCCTCGCATCATCTCGCCTTCGCCGAATACCAAGGCAAGATCTACGCATTCGGCGGCTTCGTGCCGCCGCAGTCGGGACCGCCCGCTTGGGTGCCGATCGACAATTCCTGGGAATATGATCCGGCGACCGACACCTGGAAGGCGCTCGCCCCGATGCCGACGAAACGCGGAGCGGCCGCCGCTGCGGTGATCAACGGCAAGATTTATGTCGTGGGCGGCGCCACCACGCCCTCCGGAACCGACGAACCGGCCGTGCTGCCGACGCGCCCGCATCTCGCGGTCGGGACGCTGGAGGAATACGACGTCGCCAGCAACACCTGGCGCGAGCGGAGGCCGATGCCGACCGCGCGCAACCACCTTCTTGTGGGCGCCGTGAACGGAAAGCTCTACGCCATCGGGGGCCGGCTGGGAGCGGCCTTCATCGGGCTCGCCAGCGACACCGATGTGGTCGAGGAATATGATCCCGCCAGCGATCTCTGGCAGATCCGCGCGCGCATGCCGACGGCGCGCAGCGCCATCGCGGGCGGCGTCCATGGCGGACGCATCTACGTGGCCGGCGGCGAGATGCAGGACACACAGAAGAGCGCGACCTTCCGCGCGTTCGAGGCCTATGATCCGGCGAGCAACAGCTGGAGCGTGCTTCCCGGAATGCCGGTCTCACGCCATGGCATGGCGGGCGGCGTAACCGGCGATCAGCTGCATCTGGTCTCGGGCGACGTGCAGTCGGCGGGCAGCGGGCTCGAAGTAAGCGCGAACTACCACGACGTCTTCACCTTCGCGAAGTAGCGGTGGTCGCGACCGAAGCGCCGGGACCCTCGGCAAACATGAGAGGGCGCAGCGCCGTGGGTTCCGGCTTTCGCAGGAACGACTCTGAGGCTGTCGTCCCGGCCGAAGCGAAGCGGAGAGCCGGGACCCAGACTCCGCGGCAGATGTCGGAGCACGTCGCGGCATGGGTTCCGGCTTTCGCAGGAATGACTCTCAGGCTGTCGTCCCGGCCGGAGCGAAGCGGACAGCCGGGACCCAGACTCCGCGGCAAAGAGCACGTCGCGGTATGGGTTCCTGCTTTCGCAGGAACGACTCCTCGCATGTGTTCTTGACGTACCGCTGCGCATACGCACCGCCCGTGATAGCATCGGGCGCGTCTGCTGCCCATGAGGACAATCACAATCATGCAATGACCGCAACCAGGCAAAAGCACGACAGGGAGGAAGGACATGTTCGCATTCGCCGGCATCTCACCACTCCGATCGCTGGCCGCGGGGCTCGCCGGCTTGCTCGCCTGTGGGGCTGCGTGTGCGCAGGAACGGGTGCAGACCGCGACTAACTATGCGGCTCCGCCCGATTTCTCTTCCGGGAATGCCGGCTGGGTCACGGTCGGGACTGAATGGACGGCTGTGCCTGGCAGCCCGCCGCCGGTGACCAGCGATCCCGCCCACCCCTACGTGCCCAACAATGTGCGCGAGCAGCCGACCTTCCGGGTGGCAGACGTCGCCAATCCCAACCTGACCCAATTCGCCAAGGATGAGCTCAAGAAATCAAACGACGAGGTGCTGCGCGGCAAGGCGATGTATGCGCGCGAATCGCGCTGCTGGGCGACCGGAGTGCCGGCGTTTCTGCTCAATCCCGGCGGGCCCACCTATTGGCTGCAGACACCGGACAAGATCGCCATGATCTGGCAGCTCGACCATCAGGTGCGCCATGTCTATTTGAACGTGCCGCACTCCCCTGCCCCGAAACCATCATGGTATGGCGAATCCGTCGGCCACTACGAGGCCGACACGCTGGTGGTCGACACCATCGGGCAGAACACCAAGACGTTCGTCGACAACTACCGCACCCCGCACAGCGAGAAGCTGCACGTGGTCGAACGCTACCGCCTGATCGACGGCGGGAAGATGCTTCAAGCCGACGTGACGCTGGAGGATCCGGCCGTATTTATCAAGCCGCTGCAGTTGACGCATCGCTGGCGCCGCATGCAGGGAACGCTCACCGAATCGAGCTGCGCCGAGGGAGAAATGTACAATCCGTTCAAGCAGGACGTGGAGCCGATCCCGAGCGCAACGCAAACGGACTTCTAAGCCGCGCATGAGATCGCCATGAAAGGGGGAAGCGCATGACGACGCGCCGCGAGTTGTTGACCGCATTCGCTGCGGCTGCTCTGATGAATGCGGGTGGCCCCGTCACGCGCTCCCGCGCACAGGCGGGAAGCGGTATCGCCCGCATACTGGTCGGATTCCCGCCTGGCGGAACCTCGGACATCATCGCCAGGCTGCTCGCCGGCACGATGAGCGGCTATGCTTCGGCGATCGTGGTCGAGAATCGGCCCGGCGCCGGCGGTCGCGTCGCCATCGAGAGCCTGAAGAGCGCGGCGCGCGATGGCTCGATCTTCCTCATCACGCCGCTCGCGACCATCACGCTGTACCCGCATGTCTACAAGGCGCTGAGCTACGATTCGCTCAAAGATTTCACTCCGGTGACGAGCGTCGCTGCGGCGCCCTCGCTTTTGACCATCGGCCCCAAGGTGCCCGCGAGCGTGAAGACGCTCGCTGATTTTGTCGCCTGGTGCCGCGCCAATCCGACCCAGGCCAATTACGGCTCGCCCGGCGCAGGCACATCGCCGCATTTCATCGGCGTGCAGTTCGGCCGGGCCGCCGGCTTCGAATACATCCACGTCCCCTATCAGGGCAACGCGCCGGCCGCGCAAGATGTCCTCGGTGGCCAGATCGCCTCGAGCGTGCTCACGATCGACAGCACGCTCCCTTATGTGCTGGCCGGAAAGCTGCGCGCGCTGGCAACGACCGGACCGCAGCGGAGCACGTTCCTTCCCGACGTGCCGACTTTCATCGAATCCGGCTATCCGGGGATTCAACTGATCGACATGTGGACCGTCTTCCTTCCGGCGAATACTCCCGAAGACCGCGTCGGCAAGCTCAATGCCTCGATCCAGAAGGCGCTTCAGTCCGATGAGATGAAAGCCGGTCTCGCGCGATTGTCGATCGAGGTCAGCGCGGTCTCGCGCGCCGATTTCGCCAAGCTGGTCAAATCCGATTTCGAGCGGTGGGGCGCAATCGTGCAGGCGTCCGGATTCACGCCGCAGGACTAGAGCATGCGTCGGCCCTTCCGTCGGCGTGAAGACTTAAGATAGCTTGTCCCCACACATGCAAGCGGGCCCACAGAAAGCCCGCAATCGGAAACTCCGGGAGAGCACCTTGAAAAACATGTTCCGCAGAGGAGCGCTGGCGGCTCTTATCGCCCTTGCAGCATGCGTGGTTCACGGCGCGCGCGCCGAGGTCAGCCGCATCGAAATTACCTCACGCACTGCCGTTCTGGACGGCAAGGCATTTGGCAGTGCCGGCGCTTACGAAAAGATCACCGGCAAGGTCTTCTTCGCGATCGATCCCTCGCATCCGCGCAACAAGGCGATCGTCGATCTCGACAAGGCCCCGCGCGACAGCGCCGGGCGGGTGACTTTTTCGGCAGACCTCTACGTACTGGCCCCGAAGGACGCCACCCGCGGCAATGGCGCGGCCCTTTTCGACATTCTCAATCGGGGTCGAAAGAACATCTTTCGCGACTTCAATCGTGCAAAGCAGGGCTCCAACGACCCGACTACCGAAGCCGAGCTCGGTGACGGATTCCTCATGCAGCAAGGCTACACGCTGGTGTGGCTCGGTTGGCAATTCGACATCCCGCATCGCGGCGGACTGATGGGCCTCGACGCGCCTCCGGTGAGCGAGAACGGGAAGTCACCCACCGGTCGGGTCTCCACCACGTTCACGCCGAACACCGCCGACCCGACCTACCCGCTCGACGATCTCGGACGCTATGCCGACACAACCGCTTATCCGCCGGTTGACGCAACGAGCACGGCGAACCAGCTGACTGTGCGCGATGGCCTCACCGGCGCGCCGCAGATCGTGCCGCGCGACCGCTGGCAATTCGCCCGCCTGAAGAACGGCCAGGTGGTGCCGGACATCTCGGCCATTTATCTCAAGGACGGCTTCCAGCCTGGGCACGTCTACGAGTTGAGCTATGAGGCGAAGGGCGCGGTCGTTGCCGGCGTCGGCTTCGCGGCCCTGCGCGACATGGCCTCGGCGGTGAAGCACGGCCGCGCCGACCCGATTGCGGCGCGCTACGCTTACGCCTTCGGTCCCTCGCAGGATGGGCGGCTCTTGCGCGAGTTCATCTACGAGGGATTCAATGCTGACGAGCAAGGCGAGCGTGCTTTCGACGGTGTGATGTCGCAAATCGCCGGTTCCGCGCGCGGCAGCGACTTCAATTCGCGCTTTGCCCGTCCAAACGGCGCCGCTTTTTTCGTGGCCTCGCTGTTTCCGTTTCTCGATCTCGACCAGAAAGACCCGATAACCGGCAAAACGGACGGCTTGCAGGCGCACCTCGAGCCGAGCCAACGTCCCAAGATTCTCTACACCAACACGCCCGGCGAATACTGGGGCGCGGGACGCGCGGCTGCGCTCATTCACATGACTTTGGACGGCCGCGATGATGCGGAGGTGCCCGACAATGTGCGAATCTATCTGATTGCAGGCACGCAGCACGTTCCCGGCGGCTATCTGGCTTCTCAGGGAGAAGGCCAGCAGAAGCCCAACCCGAATGAATATTCCTGGGCGCTGCGCGCCCTGCTGGTCGACATGGACCACTGGGTGCGCGACGGCAGCGAGCCGCCGCCGAGTGCCTATCCGCGGCTTTCACTCAAGACGCTGGTGCCGCGCGATGAGCTCAAGTTTCCGGAAATTCCCGGCGTGCATTCGCCGCTGACCATCCCGGCCGGCTATCGGGCCGACCTCGGAGGGCCTCCGTCCTCTCACCCGCTGCCGCTCCTCGTCCCCGCGGTGGATCCCGACGGCAACGAGCTTGCCGGGATTAGATTGCCCAATATCGCGGTGCCGCTCGCGACCTATACGGGTTGGAACTTCCGCAGCCCGAGCATTGGTCAACCCGACGAGCTTCTTCCGCTGACCGGATCGTTCATTCCATTCGCGGTGACTAAGGCCGCGCGCGACCAAGCACACGACCCGCGACGCTCGATCGAGGAACGCTATAAGGATCGCGCCGCCTATCGAGAGCTCGTGACCTCCGCGGCCACGAAACTCGCCGATGATCGCTACGTGCTGCGCGATGACGTCCCCGCCATCGTCGACGTGGCGCTGGCGACCTGGGATCAACTCACGCGCGGCACCGCTGCGCGCTAGTCGCGCTCTCTGAGTCGTTCCTGCGCAAGCAGGAACCCATACCGCGTCGCTCTCTCACATCTGCTGCGGAGTCTGGGTCCCGGCTCTCGCTCCGCTCGGCAGCGACGACCGAAACTGGGCCGTCTATTTCCCCATCGCGTCCTTCACGGCGCTGACGAGCTGCTTGAGCGTGAAAGGCTTGGCGAGGAAATTGTAGGCGCTCGAATCGGGGAGGCTCTTCTCGAAGGCGTCTTCCGCATAGCCTGACACGAAAATGATCTTCAGGTCGGGGTTCTTCTTGCGCAATTCCTTGAGCAATGTCGGCCCGTCCATTTCCGGCATCACCACGTCCGACACCACGAGATCGACCTTGCCGCCCTCGCGCGCCAGCGCCTCGATCGCCTCGATGCCGTTGCCGGCCTCGATCACGTTATAGCCGCGCGATTTGAGCCCGCGGGCGTTGAGCGCGCGCAAGCCCTCCTCGTCCTCGACCAGGAGGATCGTCCCCTGCCCGGTGAGATCGGAAGCGGCTGTGCGCCGCATCTGATCGGCGGCCGTGATGGTGCCGGCGGCCGCCTGCACCGCCGTCTCCGGCAATTGCGGGGCCTGCAGGTCGTCGACGCCCGGGACGTAGCGCGGCAGGAAGATGCGGAAGGTCGCGCCCCGGCCGACCTCGGTATCGAGATAGATGAAACCGCCGGTCTGCTTGATGATGCCGAAGACGGTCGACAGCCCGAGCCCGGTCCCCTTGTTGACCTCCTTGGTGGTGAAGAACGGATCGAAGATCTTGTCGCGTATCTCCGGCGCGATGCCGGTGCCGGTGTCCTCGACCTCGATCATCACATATTCGCCGAGCGGCATGCCTTTGTAGCTGAAGCGGGCAACCTCCTCGGCTCCCACATTCGCGGTGCGCAGCGTGAGCTTGCCGCCGTCCGGCATGGCATCGCGGGCATTGACCGCGAGATTGACGATGACCTGCTCGAACTGGGCGACATCGACCTTGACGGGCCACAGATCCCGCCCATGCACGACGCTGAGCGAGACATTCTCGCCGATCAGGCGGCGCAGCAGCATAGTGAGGTCGGACAGTGCCTCGCCCAGGCCCAGCACCTGCGGCCGCAAGGTCTGCTTGCGCGAGAAAGCGAGCAGATGGCGCACCAAGCCGGCCGCCCGATTGGCGTTCTGCCGGATCTGCATGATGTCCTGGAATGAGGGATCGGTCGGCTTGTGGGCATTCACCAGGAAATCGGTCGCCATCATGATGGCGCCGAGCACATTGTTGAAGTCGTGGGCGATGCCGCCGGCGAGCTTGCCCACCAGCTCCATCTTCTGGGATTGCGTGAACTGGCTCTCCAGCGTCCGCTGCTCGGTGGTCTCGATGCCGTAGACGATTGCCGCCTCGTGGTCGCCGGCCGCGTCCTCTACTGCACTGACATAGAAGCGGGCAAAGCGCTCTCCCGGACCATTGAGTGCAGCATCGACCGGGGCGATCTCGCCCTGCCGGTCCGCAGCGCGGCGGATCGCCGCCTCCAGCGCTCCCCGGTCGCGCTCGGCGACGACGGCGAGAATGGTGCTGCCGTCGGGACCATCGCTCCTGAGCACCGGGCGAAATACTCTCGCAAACAGCGCATTCGAGCGAATGATCCGGCCCGGCTTGTCGACGGTCGCGATCGCCATCGGGGCGTTGTGGAAAAAGCGCATGAAGCGAACTTCGGCGAGCCGCTGCGGATCGGAGCCCTGGTCGCGCGCCCGGTTGAGCACCAGTGTGCGCGAGGAGCCCGGCGTCCCGTCCACCCCGAAGGCAACCTTGTGGAACAGTTGCACCGGCAACGTGCGGCCGCCGCGCGTCTTGAGGTCGATATCGAAAATCTCGGTCTTCACCTCGCCGGGCGCTGCGGAGAGCGTGGTAAGCAGGGCCGCGCCCTGCCCGGCCACCAGATGATCGAGCTTGAGCCCGCCGGCACCAAACTGCGCCAAGTCGTAGTCGAGCCACTCGGCAAGTGTGGCATTGAGATAGCCAATCTCGCCGTTGGCATCGACGGAGAAGAAGCCGGCTGGCGCGTGGTCGAGATAGTCGATGGCGTTTTGCAGCACTTGAAATGCGTTCTCCTGGCGCTCGAGCTCGCGCGTTACGTCGGCAACCGACCAGATCGTGAGGCCGGAGGTGCGCTCTGAATTGCGTCCTTGGGCGAGCGGGCGCACGCGCAAACGCAGCCAGCGCCCCGCTTCGCCCTTGCGGCCCGAAACGCGCACTTCCTCCTGTTGTCGCCGTCCCTCGCGAGCGGCCCGCAGCAGCCGATAGACCGCCTCGGAGACCCCCGGATCACCCACGAACACACGCTCGATCGGACGGGTATCATCGGAACCGGCGGCCCCGGTAAGCTCGAGATAGGCGGCATTGGCATAGACCACGCGCCCGCCCGCATCGGTTACCAACAGGCCGTCATGGGCACTGTCGATCACACCTTTTATGATGGGATTTCCGGCTTCGCTCCCGCTCAGCCGCAAGATGCCGGCGGCGAGCGCCAATAAGAGGAACACGCCCGCCATTGCGAGCAGCGCCAACAGCGTCAGCAGATAGGGCGCCACATTGGCGCGCCCGACCAGAACGAACCCCGCCCCGGCGGCCGCGAGGATAAGCGCCACCAAGAGGACCAAGCCGACGCTGCCGCCGTGGCGGCCGCTGCGGGTGCGGTCGACCGCCATACGGCTCAGATCGGCGGTGCGTTCCATCTGCACCATGGTGGATCCGCGCCTTTCGAGATTGCCGATGGGCTTTGGCCCCGGGTCTTCCGTCGAGCAGAAACCCCAATCGAATCAATATGTCGCAAGCATAGCTCGCGTTGCTACTTTGATATGCGGCACGCAACAAACAGAATCGAACAGATTGACAAGAACACCAGCGGCAGATTCGGCGCAAGGACTTCCCGAAGCCTACCTCCTGCCGGCGAAGCTGCGGTTGAGCCGCATGACATAGCCGATGACCTCGGCGACCGCCTTGTAGTGCTCGGGCTTGATCTCCTGATCGATCTCCACCGTGCCGTAGACGGCACGGGCGAGCGGCGGATTTTCCACGATCGGGATGCCATTCTCGTTTGCCACCTCTCGGATCCGGCGGGCGATCAGGTCGACGCCCTTGGCGACGCAGACCGGCGCGTTCATGCCGCGCTCATAGCGCAACGCCACCGCATAATGGGTCGGGTTGGTGATCACCACCGAAGCGGTTTTCACCGCCGCCATCATGCGCTTGCGCGCCCGGCTCTGGCGGATTTGCTTGATCTTGCCTTTGACGGCCGGATCGCCGTCCGTCTGCTTGAACTCCTCCTTGAGCTCGGCGACCGACATCTTCTGCCGCTCGTACCACTGCCGGTACTGGAAGAAATAGTCGAGCGCCGCAATGACGGCGAGGACAGCAACCACGGTCCCGAGCACCTTGACGGCAAGCGCATGCGTAAACGGCAGCATGGCGGCCGGATCGAGGCTGACGAGCCCCTCGAGCCGGAAGCGCTCCGGCCACAACAGCGCGCCGATGATCACTCCGAGCAGGCCGAGCTTGGCGAGCCCCTTGCCGAAATGGGCCAGCGTCTGTGTGGAGAACAGGCGCTCGAGGCCGGCCGCGGGGGACAACTTCGATAATTTGGGCTGCAGTGCTTCCGTCGACCAGACCAGCGGATGCTGGATCAGGGTGCCGGCGAGTGCGGCCAGCACCAACAGCGAAAGCGGCAGGCCGATCGCCAGGATCAACTCGCGGCCGAGCCGCGCGAGAACGCCGATGAAGCCCGGCCCCTCCACGCGTATGTCATATGAATGCGCGATCAGCCCGCGCAGCGTCGTGAGCACCCCACTGCTCATCGTGCCCGAGAACGCCATGACGATGAGGGTTGCGCCGGCCATCAGGAACCAGGTCGAGACCTCCTGGCTCTTGACCACATCGCCACGCTCGATCGCCTCCTGCAGCCGCTTTTGGCTTGGGTCTAATGTCTTTTCGGTATCGTCTTCTTGCGCCATTGGCTTTTGTGGCTCTACTGAACGGGCGCGAGCGGTGTAGGGTGTGCAACCGCGCGCTCCTCCGCCTTACGCGTGCGCAAAATCGCCTCGCGCGGTTGCGCACGCTGCCAGACCTCGCACCGCGATTTTGCACACCTACGAATCTATGACGCAGCCGCACTAAATGGGCGCGAGCCGCGTCAGCACGTTTTCAACCTCGGCCAGGAAGAAGGTCATCATCGCCCCCAGGACCACCAGGAAGATCAAGAAACCGAGCATGATCGACAACGGCAGGCCAACGAAGAACACCTGCATCTGCGGCATCAGTCGCGATAACACGCCGAGGCCGAGGTTGAACAACAACCCAAACACCAGGAACGGCGCCGACAGCTGGATGCCGATGCGAAACGCTGTCGCCGCGCTGCGGGTGGTGAGCGCCGCGACGTCACCCAAGAGCGGAACGTCGCCGGGCGCGAACAGCGTGTAGCTGTCGTTGAGTGCGGCGATGACGAGATGATGCAGATCGGTTGCGAAGATCAGCGTCACGCCCAGCATGGCGAGGAAATTGCCTACGATCACGTTCTGCTGACCCTGGGTAGGGTCGACCGCGGTGACGAAGCCGAGCCCCATCTGCTGGGCGATGACGGCGCCGGCGACCTGCAGGGAGGACATGATGAGCCGTACCGACAAGCCGAGCACCGCGCCGATGAACAGCTCGGTCCCCAGCATGCCGATCATCGGAGCGAAGGAGTTGAGATCGAGCCGATAGGCGTTCTGATGCAGCGGCAAGAGGACGGCCGCGAGCACGAGCGCCACCGTCAGGCGAATCCGGACCGGCATGTTGAGCTCGCCGAGGCCCGGCAGCAGCATCACCATGGTGCCGACGCGCGCGAACACCAGCATGAATGCGGCCGCCAGCGCCGGCAGGAAAGAAATGTCGATGCGCATCGGTTCGGCCCGCGCACGCGGGCTATTGCGCCGTCGCGATGCGGGCGGCGATCCTGAGCATGTGGCTTTCCAGGAGGTCGGCCATGAACGGCAAGGCGATCAGCATAGCGGCGAAGATCGCGAGAATTTTCGGCACGAACACCAAGGTCATTTCCTGAATTTGCGTCAGCGCCTGCAACAGCGAGATGATAACGCCGACCACGAGGCCGATCAGCATGAGCGGGCTCGCCACCAGTACGAGCGTCCATAAAGTGTCGCGTGCGACGTCGAGAACCTCGGGTCCGGTCATCTTGCTTCCCTCAATCTTGCTTGCGCTTTTTGCGTTGGCGCATGATCCCTTTTCCGACCTGCCTTCGCCCGCCGAAGCATCAACCAAGCTGGCTAAGCCGTTCCAAGGCTTCGCGCAGGCGGGAAACCGTTGATTGCCGTCGCGCTAGATCGGCATCGACATGATGTTCTGGTAAGCCTCGATGACCTTGTCGCGCACCGCGACCATGGTCTGCACCGCAACCTCGGTTTCCGAGACCGCGGTCACCACATCGATCATGTCGGCCTTGCCGGCGAGCATCGCGTGGGTCTGCGCATCGGTCTTGCGCCCCGATTCGGCAACCGAGTTGAGCACGCCCTTGAGCATATCTCCGAAGGACGTGCCGCCCGCTCCCTCGCCCGCTGCCTTGGCGGCCCCGGCGGCGGGATCGGTCAGGCGCGCGACATTGGCGTAGGCACCGGCGGCGATGGACGGGGTGGGCACGGGCGCCTCCTAGGCTGTTTCAAGACTTCAAAATATCGAGCGTGCGCTGAATCATGGCGCGCGTCGCGTTGATCACGTTGAGATTGGCCGAATAGGAGCGCTCGGCGTCGCGCATGTCGGTCATCTCGATCAGCGGATTGACGTTGGGATAGCGCACATTGCCGTTGGCATCGGCGGCCGGATTGCCGGGCTCGCTCTGGACCTGGAAGTCGGAAGGATCGGTCCTGACCGGGCCGAGCTTCACCACGCGCGCGCCGAGCGCGTTATCCATCGCCGATTGGAAGGTGGCGACTTGCCGCCGATACGGATTGCCGCCAGGCGTCTCCGCCGTCGAATCGGCATTGGCGATGTTCTCGGAGATGACCTGCATGCGCCCGGACTGGGCGCGCAGGCCGGACGCCGCGATGGCGATCGATTTCATCAGGTCCACGATGATTTCCCTTCAAACAGCAGCTTCACTTTCCGATGGCTGTCTTGATGAGCCCGAGGCTCTGCGTGTAGAGCGCAGTCGCGGTCTGAAACTCCATCTGGTTGGCGGCGACCTTCAACATTTCGTCTTCCAGATTGACGGCATTGCCGGTCGGCACGACCTCGAAATCACGCCCCGCCTGCAGCTTGAAGGTGGGCGCCTCCTCGCCGCTCCCCAGGTGCAAGGCACTGGTGCGCCAGAGCGCAACCGGCGCGACACCCGGGGCGGTCGCGGGGTCGAAATTGGGCGGGGCGAGATCGCTCGGCTTGAACTCCGGCGTGTCGGCGTTGGCAACGTTCTCAGCCAGCAGGCGCTGGCGCTCCTGGTTCCAATGCAGCTTGGTACGCAGCATCGAAAAAATCGGGATATCGGAGATCGGCATGGTCCTGCCCCCGCGCGTTTTGCACATTGCGCATGTTCTTGTCGGAGAACCGCAGTCCATCCCGATCAGGGTCGGGGCGGCTTCCGGAACATGCGCTAGCCCGGCAGACTTTGCCGGGCGTATGGTTAACGCCGCGTTAAGGGGCCGAATTCTTGCGATCTGCCTTTAATCCGCCGTTTACCACGCTAATCCTTTTGTTTCGGGGATAGGGTGGTCCAACGCGCGCATTCTCTTAATCCTTTGTTAAGATTGAGCGCGGCAAATATTGCCGTCGGCGTTAACCATTCGGACAATTCTTGATCTGCCCTTTCGGCCGGCGCCGGAGGGAACCGCCCCCGGGGGCGCAGGGAGGACTTTAGGATGGAGAGCCTTTTCGGCGCGGAGATGCCGCTTCCGGTGCGCTTCTTCATCGCCTTTCTGCTGGTGCTGGCACTGATCGGCGTCGGTGCCTGGCTGCTGCGCCGATTCGGCGGGCAACGGCTCGAAGCTATGACGCGGGGGCGCCAGCCGCGGCTTGCGGTGATCGATGCCGCCGCGGTCGACGGGCGCCGCCGCCTCATCCTGATCCGGCGCGACAATGTCGAGCATCTGTTGATGATCGGCGGCCCGACCGACATCGTGATCGAGCCCAATATCGTGCGCGCGGTGCAAGCAGGACGCGACGCGGTCGTCCCACAGCGGGCGCCCGTCGCCGATACGCTGCCGCGGGCGGCTGCACTTGGCGAAGCCGCCGCGTGGCCGCTGCAGCCGGAGGCGGCCCCGCGCAGTCCACGCGGACCGCAAGCGGAAGAGAGCGAGGCCTGGCCGGCAGAACCCGAGCACCCACCGCAGCCGGTTCCAGTCCGGCGCGCGGGGCGGTCTGTCGATCCCCTCGCCGGGATCGCGGCCGAGGCGGCACGCTTTGCCGAGCCCCGCGGCGCGATGCCCGACATCGGTCCCGCCAACGGGTTTCCCATGCGTGAGGGCGTTCGCCAGCGTGGCGAGGCGGCGCGCGAGCGCGAAGCGGAGCGTGAACCCACGCGCGAACGCGAGCCAGCCCGTCTGCGTGAGGTGACGATCCGCGAGGCGCCCCTACGCGAGCCTGCCTTGCGGGAGCAGGCGCAGCGCGAACCCCCCTTTCGCGAGCGCGAGCAATCAACTCGCGAGCAGCCATCGCGAGAGCCGCCGGTTCGCGAGCAGTTGGAGCCCGCGCGCGAGCGCCCGCAGCGCGAGCCTGCACGGATGCGCGAGGCGCCGCCCGCTCCCGCCGAAAACTTCGATGCAGATGCCGACCAGAACCTCGCCGACATGGCGCAGCGGCTGGAGGCGGCGCTGCGCCGTCCCGGCAAGGGAGCCGAGACCCGCGCGGCCGAGCCGCGGGCGGTGAGCGCAGACGCCGAGCCATCCGCACAAGCGCATTCGCCACGCCCGGCCCAGCCCACCGAAGCGAAGCCGGCGAAATCACTCTATGACAGCCTGGAAAAGGAGATGGCGAGTTTGTTGGGCCGTCCAAGCGGGAAATCTTGATAATACCCCAGATCACCGGCCGCGTTCGTCTCGCGACGATCGCCGGTGTAGTCGCGCTGATCACCATGGCGCTGGCCGCGTCTCCGGCCGCCGCGCAGGACATCAACATCAACCTCGGTCAGGGCGGCGGACTAACGCAGCGAGTGATCCAGCTGGTCGCGCTGTTGACCGTGCTCTCACTCGCCCCCTCGATCCTGGTGATGATGACCTCGTTCACACGCATCGTGGTGGTGCTGTCGCTGCTGCGCACCGCACTCGGCACTGCCACGGCGCCGCCCAACGCAGTGCTCATCGCGCTCGCCCTCTTCCTTACCGCGTTCGTTATGGGCCCGGCGCTGCAGCGCTCCTACGACGACGGCATTCGGCCGCTTGCGAACAACGAGATCAGCGTCGAGCAGGCATTCGATCGCGCGAGTGTGCCGCTGCGCGCATTCATGGAGAAGAATGTACGCGAGAAGGATCTGAAGCTGTTCACCGACCTCGCCGCCGAGCCGCCCCCGGCGACCCCGGCCGACATATCGCTGCGCATCCTGGTCCCGGCGTTCATGATCTCCGAGCTCAAGCGCGCATTCGAGATCGGGTTCCTCTTGTTCCTCCCGTTCCTGATCATCGACCTCGTGGTTGCTTCCGTGCTGATGTCGATGGGCATGATGATGTTGCCGCCGGTCGTGGTCTCGCTGCCGTTCAAGCTGATCTTCTTCGTGCTGGTCGATGGCTGGAGCCTGGTGGCCGGCAGCCTTATCCAGAGCTACGGCAGCTAGATTTGCTTCAGCGCGAGGCGGTTGCGACTGACAGGCTTCGGCGCCCTTGGCGGAATGCTGCCGGTCGGCGTGTTGTCCGCCGGTAACGGACCTGAATTGGGCGGCAGCGCACCGGTTGCCGGATAGCGCGCCTCCAGATCGCGCAGGAAGGCGTCGAGCGTGTCGACCGCGGCCACCGAATGGGCGATGGTGCGGAAATCCGCGCCGCTCGCGTCGACCGGCTCTGTGATCACATCGAAAGCCCGCCGGTCGGGGCCATCTCCCATCTTGCCCACATAGCGCTCGCGGAACCGCGCAAGCCCGAGCGCATCGCCCGCCAACGCATAGCCGGCAGCGGCGCGCAATATGTCGGTGCGCTCGGCGTCATTGAGGGGGGTGAACTCCTTCCAGCGGTCGCCGTACATGCGCTCCATCTGCTCGGCAGCTTGTTGCCAGCGATGCGCGCCCCAAAGAATGTCGGCCCGCAGCCGGTCTGCCTCCTTGCCGGGCACGTTGGCAATGACGTCGAGCGCCACATCGGCACGCCCCAGGTCGGACAAGGCGCGGGATTCGACCAAGAGCCGCTGTTGCCGCATCTCCGTGCTGACGTCCTCGACGCGGGTCGCCCGCAGCGTGGCGAAGGCATCATCCGGCTTGTGGTTCATCAAATAGATCACCGCGAGCCGCATCGCTACCTGGGCCCGCGCGGCGCCCTGCAGCCGGTGATCGACCTGATACTGCAACAGCTCCGCCGCCTGATCGAGCAGATCGACAGCGACCAGCCGATCGGAGAGCCGCCGGATCATTTCGTCGCCACGCCGGCCGATCGGGGTCAGATCGCGGAAATCGTAGAACAGCGCCAGCGCATCGATCGCCGGCAGCGCGTCTCCGCTGCCGGACAGAAACAGGTTCTCGAAGGTCGCAGACGCCTCGTCCTGGATGCCGCGCGTCAGCTCCGAGTTCGGATGTGCGGTGAGCGCCGTCCGCATCACGTGGAACGAATCGCGGTAGCGTCCTTCCTGCGTATAGAGATGCGCCAGCAATTTGAGCGCCGCGATCTCGATGTCGTCGCCGCGCCAGATCGTCGTCAGCGTCTCGAGGTCGTCGATCGCCGTCGGCCGCGTGATCCGGCCAAGCGAGTCCTGCAGCTCGATCTCGCGCAGCGTGCCCTGCGCGGATGCCAGGCGGTCGGAGGAATCGGCAGCGAGCTGATAGTCCTGCAGCGCGTCCTGCAAATGACCCAGCCGCTCGGCGAGCTTGCCGTTGTAGACCATCATGATCGGCTGCAGCTCGGGCGGCACGCCCACGACCTCGAATTGATGCATCGCCGCGATGGCGCCGGTAACGTCGCCGACCGCGATCGCTACCCGCACGGCCTGTCGCAGCAGACGCTGCTGCAACCCGATCGGCAGGTGGGCGATTTGGGCGTCGAGGTCGCGAAAGCCGTCGCTGGCATCGGCCCAACGCATCAGGCGGGAATAGGCCCAGGCCCGCCACAACGGCGCATCGAACTGGTTGCCGACCACGGGACTGGAGAGATCCTTGATCGCATCTTGCGGTCGCTCCAGCATGAGGCTTGCGACCGCGCGCAACACCAGGGCGACCGGATCGGCGGCGGTCGGCGGATTGTCCTTGAGCGCCACATCAAGCACGCCTTTCGCCTCCGCCGACCTTTCCCAAGCGAGGTAGAAGCGGGCGAGGTCGACGCGGGCGGCGAGCCGCTGCGCCTGCGAGGCTTTTGCGGCGGCAAACATCAGCTGCGACTCGCGCTTGCCGAAGTCTGCCTTGCGATCGGCATCCCATAAATCCGGGCTCAACACGCTCTGCCGCTCCTCGGCGGGCGCCTGATCGGATTGCAGCGTGAGGTTCGAGAGCGTGAGGCCGCCTGGCCGGCTCAAGGTGACGCGATCGGGACTAAGCTCGACGCTGAGATCATCGGCCAGCGGTTGCACAACGATGCCCTGGGCCGAAGGGAGCACGCGGAACTCGACGAATTCCTGGCCGCTGATGAATCCGCGTGCAGGCGGCAACGCGGTCACCACCAGCAACATATCGCCGGCTTCGGGATCCTGCAGCCGGTGCACCGCGCGCGTATCCATGATCGTGACGGTGGCGGTCGCCTGCGCGGAGGTCGCACCGTTGCGGACGATGGCGAGGGCGCGCGTCTGCGACGTCATTTCCGCGCCGAGGGTGACCACCCAGGTCGAGCCTTCCATGGTCACGCTGGTGAGCTTGGGTCGGTCGAGCTTCAAGCGAACGATCGATGCATCGAGCCGCCGGGCGGCCGTCGCGCCCAGGATCGTGTGGCTCGGATCGCGGACAAGCTCGTCGACTTGGATATCCGCATCGGTGTCGAAGACGATCCAGAGCGTGTCGGCCCGGCGGAACACCGCGGCCGGAGTGGCACCCGCGAACGGGAAGCGAAGCGTGACATTGTCGCCCATCACCTTGAGCTGCGCCCGGATGGTCGCGCGCGCAGCAGCTTGGTTCGTCGGCGTTGTGATCGCGGTCGATGCGGGAGCTGTCGGCGTCGGCGCCGTCTGCTCGGCGGTTGCAACTTTGGCTTTCGGCTCTTCGGGCACAGCCGGCGCCGGCACGTCGCTCGCCTGACCGACGGCGGCGGGCGGCGGAACCGCCGGCGACGTCGTGGATCGTGCTGGTAATGGCGCGGCCGGCGCGTCGGCAGCGGCGCCCTCATGGGCGGTCATTGCCGGATTTTCCGACGATCTTTCCGGCGGCCTCTCGTCCATCTCGCGCGGCGGCGCAGGTGGGGCCGGACGAGCGGCTTCACGCGGCGTCGCCGGTTCCGCAGGCGGATTCGCGCGGAGAGCACCCGGCAGGGGCTTGGCATCGCCGCCCTGCTCGCCTTTCGACTGCGCGCCGCTCCCATTGGTCCGTGCCGCCACCGTCACCGGCTTGGTCACACCGACGGACGGCGGCTTCTTGGCAGTAGCGTCGAGGGCAAGCGCCGCCAGCTCATCGCTCGGCTTGCCTTCGAGGAGCCCGCCCTGCTTAAGCTCGGCCGAGCCGATGTCGACCACGTAGTTGTTATCCTCGCGAAACGTGCGGACGTCGACCCTGCCCTGGTAGATGAAGCGCACCAGCGCAGTGTCCTGGTCGAGCTCGCTGGCGAGCGACTGCAGCGTGTGCGGCAGGTTCGCCTGGGCATCCGACAAGTCGAAGTTCAGCATCCCGTTGAAAGTGAGCGTCAGCCGGTCCTTGCGGTTGTCGGCGGCGACACTGGTCGCCTCCGGCAGCGGAAAGATGTAGCGGGTGAAGGTCGGCTGGGTGGCAACTCGGACCCGGATTAACGTGACCTTGCGCTCCTCGACCGGGTGCTCCGCCTTGAGCTTCTTCTCGGCATCGCGGGCCTCTCGCGCGAGCGTCTCGATGACCTCGCGGGGCAATCCGGGTGGCAGGCCGGTCCAGGTATCCGGCAGGAGATCGACATAGAGCTGGTCCCCCGCCAGCATGGAATTCATGGTGACCTTGCGGGCGAGCGCAATGCGGACGGCCCTGCCATCGGGATCGCGCCGGGCGGCGCTGATGTAGTCGGGCGCACCCTCGTGCAGGCGGTCGACGCTGAGATCGACGGGCCGATCGAAGCTGACGATGATGACGTTGCTGGAGAGGTGGGCCTGAGACTCGACGTCGGTTCCCAGATTGAAGATGAGACGGGCGAAGCCGTTGTCGACCGCAGCGCTGACCGAACCCTTGATGGCGTCGGCGGCGAACGCGGATGAGGCGGAAACAAAGAGCAGAAGCGCTTGCAGCCAGAGCAGGATGCCGGAATGGAAGCGACGGTGCGCCAGATCGCCCATCGCCCGCCTCGAACGCACTTCTGCCAACGCTACACGACCGGGCATACGCCGTTCCTCGCCGGCCTCGAGGCCTGCACTGACCTCCTACGCGAAGCCTAGACCGGCGGCTTTAAAGTCGCGTTAAGAACACGGCTGGGAAAGACCGCATTCGCTGTCATTTCTCGACAAGATCGGGGGCGGGGCCGGCCGGCCGCGGGCGCCATCAAATTACTGGCGGCCATTTCAATTCGGGGTGGGCGTGCCCTGAATCTTGGGCAGGTCGGCGGCCTGGGCCTCGGCGCCTTTCGGCGCCGGGCGTGCGGCGAGCTCGACGGTGAGGCGCTGCGCGTTTTCCGGCTGCATCTGCGCCATGATCTCCGACATGGTGCGCGGATTGATCGCCTTGGCGACCTCGATCAGGACGCGCATGTCAAGCCCGTCGAATATCTTGGCAGCGTCCTTGGCCTTCATGGACTCGTACATGGTGACGACGTTCTTGAAGCGCGCCTTCTCGGCATCGTCCTTCTGTTGCAGGTCGGCGTTGACGCGCTCCTCGATCTCCTTGAGCTCGTCGATCCGCCCGGCGACCCGCTTCTCGGCGGCCTTGAGCAGGTCTTCGCGCATGTCGAGCTCACGGGAGCGCTGATCGAGCTCGGCGCGGCGTTTCTGCAAGCTTTCCAGGATTGCCCGCTCTGACGGTGAGACCGGATGCTCATCGAGCGGCACCTGCGTGCCGACGACCGCCGGGGGCACAGGTTCCTCGCCTTTCTTGGGTGGGCGCTGAGCCGCCGCGGGCGGTGCCTGAGCCGCAGTCGCAGGAGCGGCATCCGGCGATGGCGGGGTCGCCGGTGACGTGACGGCGCCGGTGAAGTCCGGATCGGAGCGATCGGGCGCGATCGCATCCTCCGCGTGCCGCGGCGCGAGGGCGAACCGGCTCGCGGGCACTGTTGCGGGAGCGGATGGTGGCGTCACCGCGTTGGCGCCGGTGATCTCCGGCGCGTCGACGTCCTCGGTGGCGGTCGAATGCTGGAACAAATAAGGCGCGTCGAGCACCAGGGAAAGCGTCTTGAGCGCGAACAGCGCAACGGTCGCAATGAGGACGATCGGAACGAGCCGAATGTCGCGCAGCAGGCGGACCAAGATGCCGCTCATGCGGCCAGCGCACCCAATCGGGTGCGCGCGCGTTCGGCGAAAGCCTGCGCCGCGGCCGCGACTGCTTTGGGATCAGGCGCGCCAACGGTGCGCGCGTCGGCCGCGGCGATGCCCTCGCCTTCGTCTTCGCTTCGCCCGGCCGCAACGATGCGCGATAAGCGCTTGATCAAGAGGTCGCCTGCCTTGATCTGCTGGGAGAGCTCGGCGCAGCATTGGTCGGCGCTGCGCAAGCGCGCCCCGAGCGAGGCATCACAATCGTGCGCGGTTGTCTTGAGGCCGGCGACCGCCCGCTCGGCGATCTCGGTCGCGGTGATCAACTCCCCGATCGTCGCCTTCAGCGATTGCTCATCGGCCTTGAGCCGCTTCAGCCGATTGTTGAGGGTGACGCAATAAGCGATCGTGAGCAGGAGCAAAATCGCAACCAAGCTCTCGATGATGAATCCGAAGCCGTTGGTCACTGAGCCTCCATCCGGGTATTGCTCGATCCGTCCTTCTCGAACATCGCCATCGTCATTTTTGGCTTGCGCAAAGGCTTGGCGACACGCACCGCGATGCGGTCGCCGACCCGTCCCATGCGGCCCTCGGTCATTATGACGTCGCCGCATCGCACGCTGATATTGGCCTCGGACTTGATGCCGAGCGGGAGCGTGTCGCCGAGCTTCAAGCTCATCAATTGCCGCAACGGCAATTTCGCTTCGTAAAGCACCGCCTTGACGGAGATTTCTGCCTGCGCGATCTCGGTCGCGAGGTGTCCTTCCCAGATCGGATCACGGCCGAATTTCTCGCCCATGAACATCTGGAGGAGCACCTCGCGGATCGGCTCGATCGTCGCGTAGGGCAACAGCAGCTCGACATTACCGCCGCGATCTTCCATGTCGATGCGCAACCGCACCAGGATGGCGGCATTGGCGGGGCGCGAGATCGCCGCAAAGCGCGGATTGGTCTCCAGCCGATCGATGTTGAACTTGACCGGCGACAGCGGCTTGAAGGCCAGCTCGGCATCGGCAAGCACGACCTCGATCATGCGCTTGACCAGGTTGGTCTCGATGGTGGTGTAGGGCCGCCCCTCGACCCGGATCGCGTGACCGCCGCGGCGCCCGCCCAAAAGCACGTCGATGATCGAATAGATCAGGTTCGAGTTGACGGTGATCAGGCCGTAATTCTCCCACTCCTCGGCCTTGAACACCGCCAGGATCGCCGGCAGCGGAATGGAGTTGAGGTAGTCGCCGAACCGGACGGAGGTGATGCGATCGAGCGAGACCTCGACGTTGTCGGAGGTGAAATTGCGCAGCGACGTCGTCATCAGCCGGACCAGCCGGTCGAAGACGATCTCGAGCATCGGCAGACGCTCGTAGGAGACCATCGCCGAATCGATGATCGCCCGGATTCCGGAATTGTCGTTGAGCGAGATGTCGGCGAGGCTGAAGCCGAGCAGCCCGTCGATCTCTTCCTGGCTCAGAATGCGCTCGGCGCCGCCCCTGACCGCCTGGATGAACTGCGCGCCCTCCTCGAGCCCGTGCGGATCAGCCGCATTGCGACTGGCTTCCGCCTTGGCCTTGGCGGCATCGGCTTCAAGCGCGAGCCCCCATTCGGCGGCGAGCGCGTCCTGATCGATCTGGCCGTCGGGGGGGCTCACTGGACCACGATCTCCTTGAACAGGACGGCGGTGATGCGGCTCGGCGCGATTGCCGTGTTGACGCGGCGCGTGAGCTCCTCCTTCAGGCGATAGAGACCCGCCGAGCCGTCGAGATCGGTGGGCCTCAGCTCACGCAGATAGGTCTGAAAGGTGTCCATCACGCGCGGCATGGTCTGCTCGATCTGCGGCGCCAGGGCCGCATCGGGAATTTCAAGCACGATCTTGACCTTGAGATATTGGGTCCGATCGGAGCCGACATTGGAAAGGTTGACCAGCACCTCCGGCACGTCGACGTAGGCCGGTGGCTTGGTGGGCGCACTGGTCGCAGCCGCATTCTTAGTCCCGCCGGAGAGCAGGAACAGATAGGCGGCCGCACCGCCGCCGCCGACCACGAGCAATCCCGCGGCCGCCATGATGATGAGCTTGAGGGGCAGCTTTCGCTTAGGTTGGGCGACTTCACCGCCATCGGCGGCGACATCTTCCTCCTCGACCTCCGCCTTCTCCATCTTCTTGGGCTTCGATGCCATGGATCTCGTCTCGTCTTCGTCTCTTCGTCCCAGCCCGATCCACCCGCGGCCAAGCTTGTCCGCCGACCCACCCGCGTACCCGACGGTATGACGTTAGGTTCCGAATGGTTAACGGATTGTTGCCAGCCGGCCTCAGCTCGGAAAGTTTTGCCTAGTGGATGGTAGCGAGGGAATGAATTTGCCGGTCTGCGGCCCTGCCGGTTTTTTGTCAACTTATTGTCCTCACAAACTTTTCTCCCTTGGCACGGTGCCTGCAGATGTTGCGGCGGGTCAGCGCTTGGGAGAGCGCGAGCTCAACCGCCCGAGAGACGGTGCTGCTGGGGAGCGGCCTTCCGCGGGCGAAGGGGAGAAGCAACCGATGGATAATGCCTTGCTGATCGGGTTGTCGCGCCAACTCGTGCTCGGCCGCGAGCTCGAGGTGGTCGCCAACAACCTTGCCAACATGAACACCACCGGCTTCAAGGCCGACAACTCGCTGTTCGAGCAGTTCATGATGCCGGAGGCGAGCGCCGACGTATTCCCGGCCGGCAGCCGTGACCTTGCCTACGTGCAGGATCGCGCCACTTGGCACAATCTCAGTGCCGGGCCCCTGCTCCGCACCGGCAATCCGCTCGACGTCGCCATCGACGGCAATGCCTTCCTGGTGGTGCAGACCGCGGCCGGGCAACGCTATACGCGCAACGGCGCGCTGCAGATCGCCGCCGACGGGACGCTGGTCACCTCTGCGGGCGATCCGGTGCTGGGCAATAGCGGACCGATCCAGTTCCAGACCACCGACCACGATATTTCCATCGGCGAGGACGGCACGATCACGGTGCGTGAAGGCGCCAGCTCGACTTCCGACGCGGTGCGCGGGCAGCTGCAGCTCGCGCAATTCGCCGACCCGGCAGCGCTGCAGAAGGAAGGCTCGAGCCTGTTCTCCGCGCCCGCCGCCGCGGGTCCGCCGGGCCCGCCGCAGAACGTGCGCGTCGTGCAGGGCGCCATCGAGCAGTCGAACGTGAGCGCGGTGATGGAGATGACCCGGATGATCCAGGTCAGCCGCGCTTATGAAGACGTGGCCAACATCCTGCAGCAGGAAAACACCCAGCGCAGCACTGCGCTGGACAAGCTTGCGGCCGTTCCCGCTTAGAGCGGGATGGCTTGCTCGATCCGGCTCAAGATTCATGGTGGAGCATGATCCTTTCCGAAAACCGGCAATCACCCTCGCTTTCGCCTGGGCAGGCCTTATCCGGGATCGTGCTCTAGATCAGGAACCATAAACATGCGCGCGCTCGACATCGCGGCCTCCGGAATGGCGGCACAGGACCTCAACGTTCAGGTCATCTCCAACAACATCGCCAACATGAACACGACCGGCTACAAGCGCCAGCGTGCCGATTTCCAGGATCTCCTGTACGAGCATGTGAGCCGGGTCGGCACGCAGACCTCGGCGCAGGGAAACATCCTGCCGGTCGGCATCGATATCGGCGGCGGCGTCAAGACCGTCGGCACGCCGCGGCTGATCACGCAGGGCACGCTGTCGCAGACCGGCAACACGCTCGATACGGCGATCATCGGCGACGGCTTCTTCAAGATACTGATGCCCGACGGCAGCTTCTCCTACACGCGCGACGGCTCGTTCCAGATGGACGCGCAAGGCCGCATCGTCACGCCCGAAGGTAACGTGGTGCAGCCCGGGATCACCATCCCGCAGAACTCCACCGCCATCACCATCAACTCACAGGGACAGGTGTCGGTGACGGTGCCTGGCAGCACCACGCCGACCATTCTCGGCCAGCTGACACTCACGCGCTTTCTCAACGAGGCCGGCCTGCAGCCCGTCGGCGACAACCTGTTCACCGAAACGCCCGCCTCCGGCGCCCCGCAGGATGGACAGGCGAGCCTCGACGGCTACGGCTCGATCCAGCAGGGCAGCCTCGAGCAGGCGAACGTCGATCCGGTGCTGGAAATCTCCAATCTGATCGCCGCGCAGCGGGCCTATGAGATGAATTCCAAGGTCATCACCGCGGCCGACGAAATGCTCAAGACCACGTCGAACCTGCAATGAGATTCACCATGACTCGCCGCATGACATTCGCCGTTATCTTCGCAGCTTTGTTGGCGTCGACTGCACCGGCCGCCGCGCAGATCCATGGCGCCACCCCATCCAGGGGGCCGGCGCTCAAGCCGGCCGTCACGGTCACCGGCGATATCGTGCGCATCGGCGATCTCGTCGAGAACGCCGGCGCAGTCGCCGAGGTGCCGATCTTTCGCGCGCCCGATCTCGGGCAGACCGGCAATGTGACGGTGGCAAGCGTGCTCGAGGCCGTGCGCGGGCAGCATCTCGTGGGCCTCGACACGCGCGGCCTCTCCGCGATCGCGGTCACGCATGCGGGGCGGGCCATCACCGCAAAAGACATTGAAGCACGCGTTCTCGCGAGCCTCGCCGGCAGATACGGCCTCCCGAGCGCGGCCGATCTTGCAGTCGTTTTCGACAACCCAGTGCGGACCGTCGAGGTCGAGGCGACGGCAACCGACGAGCTCGCGGTGACCCGTCTCGGCTACGAGCCGCGCACGGGGCGCTTTGATGTGGACTTCGACCTGCCCGGCAGTGTGGTGGCGCGACGCCTGCCGCTGCATTTCACCGGCATCGTAACCGAGACCTTCACCGCGGTCGTGCCGACCCACGAGATTGCGCAGGGCCAGGTGCTGAGGGCATCCGATCTCGCTGCGGAACGCCGGCCGAAAGCCGGCCAAAGCGCCACCACCCTGACGGCGATCGAGCAGGCGGAGGGTCTCACCGCCAAGCATTCCCTCGTGGCCGGCCAGGTCCTGCATCAGGCCGATGTGGCAAAGCCCGAGCTGGTCGGGCGCGGGGACAATGTCACGATCGTGTTCGAGGTGCCGGGCATCGCGCTCTCCGTCATCGGCAAGGCGAATGAAGCCGGCGCGCTCGGCGATATCATCAACGTTGTCAATTTGCAGTCCAAGCACACGATCCAGGCGACCGTCGTCGGCCCCGACCGTGTCAGCGTGAGCCCTGCGCCCTCCCGCCTCGCCGAGAACGCCACCCGCTGAACGTCCGCGAACAGAAAGCAGCGATTGCAAGTGAGCCACATGTCCAAGGCGGACCGAATTTCCAGACTGCTCGCCGCGAGCTCGCTCGCCGTGCTCGCCTCGCTGATGGGCGGCTGCTCCTCGCTCGAGCGCTTGCGGAATATCGGCGAGCAGCCGCAGCTCGCCTCGATCGACAACCCGACCACCCAGCCGGGCTACAAGCCGGTGCAAATGCCGATGCCGGAGCCGACGCCTGCCATCTACAACGAGAACTCGCTCTGGCGGTCGGGCTCGCGCGAATTCTTCAAGGATCAGCGCGCGCATCAGATCGGCGACATCCTGACGGTGGTCGTCAACATCACAGACACCGCCAAGACCTCGGACGAGACCCAGCGCAGCCGTTCCAACACCGAGGATTCGGGCATCACGGACTTCATCGGTTCCAAAACCATCCCGAACAAGGCAACCTCGGTCCTGCCCGGCCGGCTTCTGACCACAGACTCGACTGCCTCGAGCGACGGCAAAGGCTCGATCAATCGCCAGGAGGCGGTGCAAACGAACGTGGCCGCAGTGGTGACGCAGGTTCTTCCCAACGGCAACCTGGTGGTCGAGGGCAAGCAGGAGCTGCGCGTCAACTTCGAGATCCGCGAGCTCATCGTGGCCGGCATCGTGCGTCCGGAGGACATCCAGAGCGACAACACCATCGATTCAACCAAGATCGCGGAAGCGCGCATTGCCTATGGGGGACGCGGACAGATCACCGACGTGCAGCAGCCCCGCTACGGCCAGCAGGTGATGGACGTTCTGTTGCCTTTCTGACCAGCCTCGCAAGCTCTTCGGCTCCCCGCCGTCTGCAGCGCGCGCAAACGGCGACCCGACACGGCCTCCGGTGCTCCCCGCCGGGGGCCGTGATCGTTTCACCTTCAGGCGCGGCGCAATATCCGCGGCTTCGTGTTGGCTGCCGCGGACCAATCGCTCAGCTCATGGCACAGCGCCTCGATCGCGCGCCCCCAGTCGCCGAATGCGTGCTGGCGGAACAGGCGCGCGGTCGGGTACCAGGGGCTGTCGGAGCGCCCGCGCAGCCAGCGAAAATCCGCGCCATAGGGCAGCAGCAGGAAAAGCGGCTTGCCTATGGCGCCGGCAAGATGCGCAACCGCGGTGTCGACTGCAATCACCGCATCGAGCGGCGCGATGGCGGTGGCGGTGGCGGCGAAATCAGCAAATGGCCCGGCGAGCGAAAGCTGCGGAAGGGCGTGCGCGAGCTCGGCATCGCCGGCGCTGATCTCCTGCTGGAGACCGGTAAATTCAATCTGCGGCAAATCAAACAGCGGCCGCAGCTTGGCGAGCTGCAGCGATCGATTGAGGTCGTTCTTGTGCAAGGGATCGCCCGCCCAGGCGATACCGATCCGCAGTGGCCGGCCCGGCGCGCGATCATCGGCAGGCGGAGCGGCTTGCGCTTTCTCGGCCGGCGGCGCGAGATAAGGGATGTCGGCCGGGATCGTGGAAAGCGTCGTGCGCAACGCGAGTGGCAGGCTCATCAGCGGGCACTGCAGATCGAATTCCGGCAGTGGCCGGCCATGCGCGACAACCTCGACTGGCAGCGATGCCGCCAGAAGACGCGCCAAAACCGCCTGAACCTCGAGGACAACCCGCGCGCCGAGCGCCGCCACACGCGGAGCGTAGCGGACGAACTGGATCGTGTCGCCATAGCCCTGCTCCGCATAGAGCAGGATGGTCTTGCCGGCGAGCGGCCGATCCCCGAGCCACAAAGGCCGCGCGAGCTTGCGGCGGTGGGCCGCGAAGGCGGCCGTCGCCCAGCGGTGCTCATAGGCCTCCCAGCCGGCCGCAAAGTCTCCCAACGTCAGGCGGATCAGGCTTTCCACGAAGCGCGCTTCGGCAAAATCCGGCGTGCAGGCCCGCGCGCGGCTCACATCCATCAGCGCCTCGCGCGGGCAATCGATCCTCCGCAACGCAATCGCCCGGTTGGTGAGGAGCCGCGCATGCTTGGGAGCGATCCTCAATCCGGCATCGAAGCTTGCAATCGCCTCATGCACGCGATTGAGCTTGAGCAGGGCGTTGCCCCGATTGCCGAACGCACCGACATGGTCGGGGCAAAGCGCCAGCGCACGGTCAAAGCTCGCAAGCGCTTCGGCGATGCGATCGATGCGCAGCCAGGCGACGCCCAAGCCATTGTGCGTGTCCGCATCCTCCGGTGCGATCCGGCATGCGGCCTCATAGCAGGGAACCGCGTCTTGGGCTCGCCCCGCTGCCAGGAGCACCAGACCCAAATCACCTTGTGCATCTGCCCGGCACGGGTCGAGCGCCAAGGCAGCACGCAGGAGCTTTTCGGCGCGCTCGAGCCTCCCGCGCTGATAGTGGAGCATGGCGGTGAGATGGAGCGCATCGAAATGCCGCGGGTCGCGGCGCAGGATCTCGGCATAGAGCTGCTCCGCCGCGTCGAGCTCGCCCGCTTCATGCAGGCGGCGAGCACGACGGAATCGCGGCGAGAGCTGTGAAGGTCGCATGCACAGGCCCGTGCACAAGCCCGCTGTATTCGTGGCCGGCTTTGTTTCCTAACGAGCGGTAAACAGCCATGGTAAACGAACGGTTAACCGTCGCCGCCTCCCCTTGGGACATCGACCAAGCGGACGTTGATGGCGGCGGATATTGAAGGCGCGGAAGTGAACGCGCGATCTTGGGGTGCTTCTTGCGTAAGCAAAGTCAGGTCATCATCGTCGGCGGCGGTCCGGTCGGCGTCGGGCTTGCGGTCGATCTCGGGCTGCGCGGCGTGTCCTGCACGCTGGTGGAGCGGCGCATCGGCATGCACAAGATCCCGAAAGGACAGAACCTCGCCCAGCGTACACTCGAGCGGTTCTACTTTTGGGGCTGCGTCGACGAATTGCGTGCGCAGCGCCTCTTGCCGCCCGAGGTGCCGGCAGCCGGCGTCACCGCCTATAAGAGCCTCATGAGCGAGTATTGGCACATCTTCGCGGGACGGGAGAGCGTCAACGAATTCTATTTCCAAAAGAACGACCGCATGCCGCAGTATCTCCTGGAGAACGTGCTGCGGCGCAAGATGGCGAGCTTGGCCCAGGTCGAGGCGCATTTCGGCTGGACTGCACGATCGGTCACGGTGGAGCGGGACGGCGTTCGTGTCGCCATCGCGCCCGAGGGCAGCGACGGGCCTGAGACGGTTCTGGAAGCCGAATATGTGGTCGGTTGCGACGGCGGCCATTCCATCGTGCGCGAGCAGGCCGGTATCAGCCGCGAGGGCGAAGATTTCGATCAGCTGATGATGCTCGCGGTGTTTCGCTCGCGCGAGCTGACTGAAGGCTTGGCCAAGCGCTTCCCGCTGCAATCGACCTACCGGGTCTTGGATCCGGCGCTCAACGGCTATTGGCAATTCTTCGGGCGCATCGACCCGGAGGAAGGCTGGTTCTTCCACGCGCCAGTGCCCGCCGATACCGCACGCGACAACTTCGATTTCGCGGCTCTGCTGCATAATGTCGCCGGCTTCAAGTTCGCGTGTGAGTTTGATCACGTCGGCTTCTGGGACCTGCGAGTGGCCGTGGCCGAACGCTATCGTGCCGGCCGCGCCTTCATTGCCGGCGACGCAGCGCACTCGCATCCACCCTACGGCGGCTTCGGGTTGAATAACGGCCTCGAGGACGTGGCCAATCTCGGCTGGAAGCTTGCTGCCCGGCTCAACGGCTGGGGCGGCGAAGACCTGCTTGATTCCTACGATACGGAGCGGCGCCCGGTGTTCCGCGAGATCGGCGATAAGTTCATTGCGGCGCGCATGAGCTGGGAGGGCGAGCTCATCAATCGTCATGACCCCGACCGCGAGCCCGAGGCCTTCCGCCGCGACTGGGAAGAGCTCAAGACCGGCAGTGGCCCAATCATTCTCAATTATGAGCCGAACTATGAAGGCTCAGGCGTGGTTTTCGGTCCCAAAGGCGGCGTCAGCCGGGCCCGCGGCGACTACATGGTGCGGGCGCGCGCGGGCCATCATCTGGCGCCACGCAGCCTGAGCTCTGGGCGCAATGTCTTTGAGGAGCTGGGCGACGGCTTTGCCTTGCTGGCTTTCGGAGCGGAGGACGATGCCGTCGCCGCGTTCGCGGCATCGGCTGCGGCGCGCAGGCTCCCGCTCAAGATCATTCGCGATACGCTGGCCGGCGGCCGCGAGGATTATGCGGCGCCGCTGGTGTTGGTGCGTCCCGACCAGTACGTCGTCTGGGCCGGCGATGCTGCTTCCGGCAATGCCGACGCGGTGATGCGCCGGGCGAGCGGACAGGCGCACTGAGCAGGCGAGTTCGCGCCTCGATTTGGGCGGCGCGACTCAGCTCAGAGCTTGTGAAGAAACACCCGCCTCCGCTCACGCCCCGCGGAAGCGGGTTTCCAGCAAAGTAAAGTACTAGCTCCCGCTTCCGCGCCGACGAGCGGGAAATCGCAGCCGCGATTTCTTCGGACGCTCTCAGCCGCGCTCAATCGTCGCGATAAACCCGTTCGCGCCGCTCGTGCCTCTCCTGCGCCTCGATCGAGAGTGTGGCGATCGGGCGAGCCTCCAGCCTTCTCAACGAGATCGGCTCGCCGGTCTCCTCGCAATAGCCGTAGGTGCCGTCCTCGAGCCGCTGCAGGGCGGCGTCGATCTTGGCGATCAGCTTGCGCTGTCGGTCGCGGGCGCGCAACTCGATTGCCCGGTCCGTCTCCGAGGAGGCGCGGTCGGCCAGATCAGGATGATTTTGATTCTCGTCCTGAAGATGCTGGAGCGTCTCCTTGGCTTCCTTGAGGATCTCTTCCTTCCAAGCTAGCAGCTTGTCACGGAAATACTCCCGCTGGCGTTCATTCATGAACGGCTCTTTGTCGGAAGGTCGATAGTTCTTGTTCTTGTTCTTGTTCTTGTCCAGCAGCGCCACGGTATTTTTGTCCAACAGCGCCACCGCACTGTTCTTGCTCTTCTCCGAACGCATAAGAACCCCGTGCCATAAGCGAGCCCTCCTGCTCGCGGGCGCCCTTATATAGGCCCGCCTGCGTACCGACAATCGCGTTTAATGAGCTCGTGCAGGGCGCCCGCTGTACCGCAGTGCAGTATGGGGGGGTGCGCGGGTTAAGGTTTCGCGCGAGGTTTCGGGTACAATGATATTATCGGGAGGTCATCTTGGCGATCTCGACCTCGACCCTGAGCTCGATTTCAGCGAGCACGGCGTTGAGCTCGCCCTCACCCGAATCCAGCTGGAGTTGCGCGGCGGCCGACCTGAGCTTGGCGAGGATTGCGGGCGGCAGGATGCCGCCCAACAGCCCGATCTTGAGCTCCTCAAGAGCATCAAGCGCGACCCGGCCCCGCTGCACCGCACGCTTGCGCCGCATCAGCGGGTCCTCGACCCCCTGCAGCGCGATCAGCGCGTCGATCCCGCCGACCATGCGGGGACCTCCGGCCGGAGCCGAGGCGCGCGGGGCGGCGTCGCCTTCGACCGCAAAGCCCGAGCCCGTCGTGCGCCGCGCCACAGGTGAAGTTGAAGCCAGATTGGTCGAGCTCGGTGCCGAAATGCGCATCGATGATGCCTTCAGTCCGAGCCGCCCCGGCTCGGCCCCTCATCATTCGGCCCATCATGGTTAACGAGCCGTAAACAGCCCGGCAAAATCTGCCGCACCCGGCAAGGAATCCCACTGCCGGGCTTCGAACGGCGCCAAATCGCGACGGATATCCCTGCAATTTGAGTACGTTATCGGCGCACACCCGAGTGGCACGCAATTCGCTCATCAGCGGCTGGTCCGAACTCATTATTGGGGAGCAATATGACGAGGACGTTTCGCGGCGCACTCGCCGCGGCCTTTCTGTCGATTTACGCCACCGCACCTGCCGTGGCGACCTCGCGCATCAAGGACCTCGCCAATATCGAGGGCGTGCGCCAGAACCAGTTGATCGGCTACGGGCTGGTCGTCGGTCTCAATGGCACCGGCGACACGCTGAACAACATCCCGTTCACCAAGCAATCGCTGCAAGCGATGCTGGAGCGGCTCGGTGTCAACGTCCGGGGCCAAACCATGCGTACCGGCAATGTGGCCGCCGTCATGGTCACCGCCAACCTGCCGCCATTCGGCACCCAGGGCACGCGCATCGATGTGACGGTCTCGGCTTTGGGCGATTCCAAGAGCCTGCAGGGCGGCACGCTCCTGGTCACCCCGCTGATGGGCGCGGACGGCAACGTCTATGCGGTCGCCCAGGGTTCGCTCGCGATCGGCGGATTTGAGGCGCAGGGCGATGCCGCCAAGATCGTGCGTGGGGTGCCTACCGTGGGGCGGATCGCCAACGGGGCCATCATCGAGCGGGAGATCGAGTTCGCGCTGAACAAGCTCAACACGGTGCGCCTGGCGCTGCGCAACGCCGACTTCACCACCGCCAAGCGGATCGCCTCGGCGGTCAATGACTATATCGGGGGGCCGGTCGCGGAGCCGCTCGATCCCTCGACGGTGCAGATTTCGCTGCCGCAGAAGTCGACCGGCAACGTGGTCGCGCTGCTGACCGAGATCGAGCAGCTGCAGGTTGATCCGGATCTTGCCGCCAAGGTGATCATCGACGAGCGCTCCGGCATCATCGTGCTCGGCCGCGACGTGCGCGTGTCGACCGTAGCGGTGGCGCAGGGCAATCTCACGGTCACCATCTCCGAGGCGCCGCAGGTGAGCCAGCCGCAGCCTCTGGCACGCGGCCAGACCGTGGTTACGCCGCGCTCTCGCGTCGGCGTCACCGAGGACGGCAAGGGGCTGGCCCTGGTGCGCGAGGGCGTCTCGCTGCAGCAATTGGTCGACGGCCTCAACGCGCTCGGCATCGGCCCGCGCGATCTCATCGCTATCCTGCAGGCGATCAAGGCCGCCGGCGCCATCCAGGCCGACATCGAGGTGATGTGATGAGCGCGCTGCCCACCTTCGCCCTGCCCTCGCTGGCTGCCCCGGCCGCTGCTGCATTCGCCCGCGGCACCTCGATCAATAGCGCGGCCGGCGGAAGCTCACATGCGGCTTCCGCCCCCAACAGCAAAGCACGGACGGCGGCGGTGAATTTCGAGGCGCAGTTCCTCAACGCGATGTTCAGCCAGATGGAGACCGGCATCGACGGGGACGGTCCATTCGGGGGCGGGCCGGCGGTCGGCGTATGGCGCTCCTTTTTGACCGACCAATACGCCAGGAGCTTCGCGCAGGCCGGCGGCATCGGCATTGCCGATAAGGTCTATCACGCCCTGCTGGCGCAACAGGAAGCGCCCGCTGCTGTGGCCTCGAATGCGAACGCCGGCAGCTCTCGGCAATAGGTGGATGAAACGGGTTGTTAACTAGCAGCCAGATAATCTGCTCCTAAGCTCCGGCGCAATTCACGAAATCCTAACCGATCGTAACCCGGCGTCCGACAATTCGAAGGAACGCCCGGAGCAATCGTCAACCAACAACTGCGAACGCGCCTCTACAAGACAGCAAGCAGACGCCAGGCACATGCAAAAGACGCCACCCGCCGAACGCGCCGCATCCCAACCGATCGGCCCACCTCCGGACGCGCAGAACGCGCTTCTTCGCCTCACGGAGATCATGGACGGACTTGAAGCCATCGTGGTGGAGGAGACCGCGCTGGTGCGCGCCGGCAAGCTCAAGAGTGCAAGCCTGCTCATGCCCAAGAAGACGGAGCTCTCCAATCTTTATTTCAAGACAGTGGAGCAGCTCAGGGCGCAAAAGCTCATGAGCCGCGCGGTGCCGCAGGAAGCGAGCGCGCTGGCGCGCCGGCACGAAAAGCTGCACGCCACGCTCAAGACCAACCTGATGGTGCTGGCGACCGCGCACGCAGTCTCGGAAGGGATCATGCGTCGGCTTTCCGGCGACCTCGCCCGCAAAGCCTGCCCGGGCGTCTACGGCGCCTCAGGGCGGACCGTGGCGCCAGACCCGAGGCGAGCGCCGCCGCTGGCGTTGAGCCGAACACTTTGAAAGCCGCGGCGCCGGCCGCCGGAAAGGAAATCTTGTCCATGGGGCTAGTCCTGGGTCGCCGGCGGCGCGGGCTCCTTGGGCTCGCATCTCTGCCTACGTCTGCTCGAGCGCGGGGACGAAGCGCTCTGCGTCAACGATTTCTTCGCCGGCAGCGCGGATAGTGCCGCGTATGTCGGCTCCAACGCGCGCCAGGAACAAAGAGCGGCAAGCGGCGACGCCGGGGACCGACGGTGTGCACGATCGATCTGCAGCGCCGTTGCCGAAAACGGCTTGAAGGAAGAGCTTCGAAGCGGAGACAGCAATGACGCAACCGGTGATGATACAGTGGTCTATATCGAGCTTTTTCGGCTGGGGCGTCTACGGCCTCAACCTCGCTTTGAACTGGGCCGGCGACGGCGAGATCGAGCCGGTCTGCGTTTCCCCCTTCACGCCCGGACAGATCAACGTCGATCCTCTGCGCCAGCGAGCGCTGCTGCCGTTTCTCCTGCGTTCCATCCAGTTCCAGGAGCAGATCGCGCAGCACGCAGGCGGTTCGGCCACGGCGAGCGCCCCGCTCCTGCTGGCGCTCGGCAACGGCTTCCTGGGTTCGCCGGCAGCTCACAACGTGGTGCTCGGGGGTAGTCCGACCATCGGGGTGATCTTCTTCGAAGAGGCTCTCGACCAAGAAGCAGTAAAGCGCGGCAAGCAGCTGCCGCTGATGATCACCGGCTCGACCTGGAACGAGCAGGTCCTGCGCGCCTATGGATTCGACAATGTGCAGACGATCCTGCAGGGCATCGATCCGACCCATTTCCATCCCGGGCCCAAGCTCGGGGTGATGGGCGACCGCTTTCTCATCTTCTCCGGCGGCAAGGCGGAGTTGCGCAAAGGCCAGGACATCGTGATGGCGGCATTCCGGGTTTTCGCCAAGCGCCACCCGGAAGCAACCCTGGTCACGGCCTGGCATAGCCCGTGGCCACACCTTGCCCGCAGCCTCGACCAAACCGGATTGGTCGCGCCGGTCGTCTTCGACAAAGAGGGCAAGCTCGACGCCACTGCCTGGGCTGCCGCCAACGACGTCGCGCCGCAGCAGATCCTCGATCTCGGCAACATCCCGAACGTGGACATGCCGACGGTGCTGCGCGAGATGGATGCGGCGGTCTTCACCAACCGGTCCGAGGGTGGCACCAACCTGGTCGCCATGGAGTGCATGGCGTGCGGAGTTCCGGTCATCCTTTCGCGCAATACCGGCCATCTCGACCTGATCAAGGAGGACAATTGCTATCCGCTCGATGAGCAGAAGGCGGTCGACAACCGCTGGAACAGCGTCGCCGACGTCGCCTGCTGGGGCGAAAGCCAGGTCGACGAAGTGGTCGAGCGCCTGGAGCAGATCTTCGCCGACCGCGAGACCGCCCGGCTGCGCGCGGCACGTGCCGCTCGCATGATGCAGCGCATGACCTGGGCCGACACCGCGCGACAAATGAAAGAGATCGTGCTGAAGGCGGCCAAGGATTTGGTGCAGAAAGCCGCGTGATCGAACCTCAAAGGGGGCAATCGGGGTGGAATGGAATATAGAGATCCGCGGGCGCGGCGGCCGCATCGCCGCGATGTCACCTGACCTGATCGACGGCCGAAGCCTCCGCGACGGCTACTTGCGCGCTTGTGGAATTGGACAGCAGACGCGGGCGTGAGGAACCTGGAGCTGGTCAAGGGCATGTTCGCGGACAGCATCCCGACCATGCTGCCTGCGGTGGAGAATCTTGTTATCCGTCGCGATGGCCTGCGCGCCGAGCAGGCGTTTCCGCACCACGTATGTCGGACGCCCTGGTGTAACGGTGCCGGCGCGGTGCCGCTCACGCTGCCGCACTTCCTCCGCGGTCGAATCGTCCGTTGTCCCTGCGGCTATGTCCGTTCGGCCCTGCCGCTGGAATTCAATCGCGCTCAAAGCTCAGGAACGGCTCCGAGCGGATCACGCAATCAACCTGCCATGCAGAAGACAAATCCGATCATGCCGCGTGCGCGGTCGGGATCAGCAAAGCCTGGTATCGAGGGGCAAGATCGGTGCCCGTCACGCGGTCGTAGGCTTGGAGCGCCAGGTGGACGACGTCGATTGACTTGTAGACATAGTGAAGGATCACCGCGAGCTTCAACAATTGCTCGGGTTGGAGCCGTTCGAGATGCGTGATGTCCTTGATGAAGATCATGTCAGCCCAAAGCACTTGACTTAACGGGTTATGCAAATTGCCGTTGACCACAAAAGGCTTCAGCGCCCGGCCATGCAAGTCGAAGAACCTGTGAAGCAGGAAGCCGAGCTTGCGCAGGGCCAGCTCTTGCTCCGAGAACAGGGGTTGCCCCGTGTACATCGGCACGAACATGACCTCGGTATGAACGACGAGGCAGCGCTTCAGTTTTTCTGCTGCATTCTCGAACACCAATAGCTCGCCGCCTTGGACATCGATCTTGAGATAGTCCATCGCCTCGACCTCGGCGACATCGTCGAGCCGCCTGGTATCGACTTCAACCAGCTCTTTGACCTCCGACCATTGTCCAAACAGGTGAAGGAGGTCGAGGAGATCCAGGTTAGGCGGCAGGAGCGAATTCATGCCCGACATGGCGCAGACGCGAAATTGATGCCGCCTGCCGTCGCCGATCGCGTATGGCAGGTACGTCTCTCGAGGGCCTTTCTCTGCCAGCAGCCGCTCGAACGCTTCCGGGTCAGGTTCAAAACCTGTCACCGACGCCATGTCTTCGTCGATGAGCGTCTGATAGGGAGGCTTGACATCGGCCAGCGGGTTCGCGCCCACGTCAACGACGTTGACCCGCGGCAGGGCGACTATCCCCGCGCAGACATCGACGAGCGATGGCAGCTCCATCTGTGGCCTCCCCGCACCCGATTCAACGCGCCCAGCACACCAGCCAGTTCATGGTCACCGGCCGGTTCTCGTTGACGGCGAGCCACCGGTCGGACGACCCCCAACGCTTCAAAGTGGGGAATTGGTTCGGATCGCGCGGCCCTTCCGACACGACCTCGATGTCGTGGCTCTTGGCGAAGCGCTCGTACAAGGTCGACGTGATCGAGGGGTTGATGAAGTCGTGGCATTCCACGATGACATCGCAGGCCGCAATGCTGGGCACCTCCGCGGGATCGAGCAGCTGCAGCTCGCCCCCCTCGCAGTCCACGAACAGCAGGCTACGATCGCCGTTGGAAATGACATTACGCAGAGTATCGAATGTGCATGTTCCTCCGACCTTCGCGCGTGCATCGACCTGATTGAGCGCCGCAGCGCGGGAGCATATCGCCTGGGCGCGATCGCTGGTGTCGAAGGCGAATATGCGCGACTGCGGCAGCGCACGCGCCATGCCGACGGCGTAGTAACCCTCGGCGCAGCCAACGTTGATAACGGTTTTTGGAGCGCGACCGATCGCCTTGGCGATCGCCGGGTGCAATTCCGCCTCGTAGCAGCCGAGCAGCTTGGGCGCGAGGTCGCCGTCGCCCCAGGAGGCCTCCGGCAGCATGGCCATGCCGGCAAATGGGCCGCTCAGGACGTTGCCATGCTGGGATTCGAACAGCGCCTTGGTGATCTCCGCCCGCCGACGAGCTTGATATGGCACTTGCAGCTCCTTCTCGAGCTGCGCCATCCGGCCGCGAATGGCTTCCAAAAGCTTGTGGTAGTGCAGCAACCGCGCGCTGTACTCATTGAGCAGGGCGGATTCATCGAAGGTGTGCCGACGCAACTTCCGCCGCGCCTCGGCAGCGCGATTCTGCAACAACGCGCGGACCACGGTGCCATCCCGGGCGAGCGGGATGTCATATCGCTCCGGCGCGGTGAATCCGCTTTCAATGAACAGGTCGACCTCTCGGTTGCAGGTTCGAATTTCGATCAGGTCGAAGCAACCGTGCACGCCGACGAACTGGCCAAATGATTCTTTGGTGAAATAGATCAGGTGGCCGGCGGCTTGGAACCCGCGCTGAAGCAGGCGCACCTCATTGGGAATATCGACCAGGAGCAAGCCGCCGGGCTTGAGCACGGAGGTGAACAGATCCATGGCCTGATATGGATCCGTGAGGTGCTCGAGCACGTGGGAGATGCAGACCAGGTCGAAGAAGCTTTCGAACTTTCCTGACTCGAGCTCCTTGTGCTCGATGAGCGTGACCAGCGGGTCAGTCTTCAGCAAGGCAACGAATTGCGGGTCCATCTCGGTGACCCAAACCTTGTCGGCGATAGCGCCCAGCTCGTGCCCAAGGGAGCCTTCCGCGGTCCCATAGTCCAGCGCGGCCGAGATCTTGAGGCCCGGCCGCTGCTCCAACAGATAGGCGATCTGGCTCCTTGCCTGCGCCAGCCCCTTCTCGCGCTGGCCGACCATCGCCTGCGCATCCAGCTTTCCGCGATAGAAGTGCTTGTAATAGGACTCGAGCCCGCGGTCGGAAACATATTCACTTTGCACGAAGTTGCAGGCGTTGCATTGAATTATGTTGATGCCGAAATTGCGGTTGCCGGCGATCTCGCGCAGGTTGGTCGATGCGCAGATCAGACAGGAATTGAACGGACCTTCTTTCGGCATCTGGCGCATCCCTTTGTGCGACCCGGACGCATCTGCTGATGCCTGCGGCCCGGGCCTGCCGCGGCGCGTGAACGCGTCTCAAGTGATTCCAAGTCTTGAAAGCCGCGGCCGGACAGAACTGGGCCTTTCACGGATGCCAGTAGTGGGACAGTATGGTTAAGGTCCGCTTAACGTATCGCGACACCGCTCGGATCAGCCTGATGATGCCAGAAGCCGCCCAAGCTCACTGCGCACGCGCGCGAGCACGCTTTCCCATTCGCCGAATCGCGACTGGCGGAACAGTCGGGCCGTCGGATACCAGGGGCTGTCCTCGCGTTGGAGCAGCCAGCGAAAGTCGGGGGTGAACGGCAGCAGCACCCAGACCGGCTTGCCGAGCGCGCCGGCGAGGTGCACCACGGCGGTGTCGACAGCGACGACGAGGTCGAGCTGTGAGATCACGGCCGCAGTGTCAGCAAAGTCTCGCAGCTCGCGGCCGACCTCGATGAGGCCGGCATGATGCGCAAGGATCGGTTGCTCCGCGGCGGCGACTTCGTTCTGCAGGCTGACGAACTCCACTCCGGATAGGCTCAAGAGCGAGGCAAAGCGGGCCAGCGCGATCGAGCGGTTATGATTGTTCTTGTGGGTCGCGCTCCCGGCCCAAACCACGCCGACCCGGGGCAACCGCTGCTCGCCCAACCGCGCGCGCCAATAAGCCACGCGTTCCACTGGCGCCTGCAGATAAGGAACTTCCGCCGGAACGGTCTCGAGCGTGGTGCCAAGAGCGAGCGGCAAGCTCATGAGCGGACAATGCAAATCGAAAGCAGGCAGCGCCTCGCCGCGAGCAAAAATCTCCGCTGCGCCATCGATGCCGGTCAGGAGCGACTTGAGTGGCGCATGCACCTCGAGCAGCACGGTTGCGCCCTTTGCCGCCACCGACTTGGCATAACGCACGAACTGAAGCGTGTCGCCGAACCCCTGCTCGGCATGCAACAGGATGGTCTTGCCGGCGATCGGCTCCTGCCCAAGCCAGAGCGGCGCCGCGAAATTGCGTCGCTGCGGTGCCCAGCTCGCCTGCTGCCAACGCCATTCGTAAGCGCGCCAGCCTTGCGCGAGCTCGCCGAGGCGGAGACGGACGAGGCTCGCATACCATTCGGCCTCCGGCCGCAGCTTCGGCAGCGCGGCGGCCGCCGCGTAGTAGGACAGCGCCTCTTCGAACTGGTGCCGGTCGGCGCAGATGTGGCCCATATTGATCAGAATTTCCGGAATGCCCGGGTCGAGAGTCGAGGCTTTCGCGTAGCTCGCGAAAGCTTCGTCGAGACGCCCGAGCTCCGCCAGCACGCCGCCGCGGTTGTTGAGGACATCGATATTGTCGGGACGCAGCGTCAGCAAGCGATCGTAGTCGGCAAGGGCCGCATCGAGGCGCTTGAGGCGATACAGAGCGTTGCCTCGTCCGTGCAGCGCTTCCACGTGACTGGGGTCGACGGCGAGCGCCGCATCCCAGCTCGTCAATGCCTCGCCGATGCGCCCGAGCGTCGACAAGGTGACAGCGCGGTTGCTGAGCGCTTGCACATGGTCCGGCCTGAGCGTGACCGCCCGCTCGAAGCTGGCGAGCGCGTCTTCGTGTTGCCGCAAGCCATCGAGCACCAGGCCGTAGTTCGCATGCATGTCGGCCGATCGCGGCTCGGCTCTTAATGCCGCGGAGATCAGTCGCAGCGCTTCCGGCAAGCGTCCGTGCTGAAAATTCGCCAGACCGAGCAGATGCAAGGCGTCCGCGCGTGCCGGGTCGACCGCAAGGATGGCCGCATAAATGCTCGCAGCCTCGTGCAAACGGCCCTGCCGGTGCAGCGCTTTAGCTTCCTCAATATCAGGAATGGCATCCGGTCGCGCGACGCGGTCGGCCGCCTCGCTCATGCGCGCCGCTGCCCGGCCAATGCCTCGAGCTCTGCACGCACGCGAGCGAACACGCTTTCCCAATCGTCGATGGCGGGCTGCCGAAAGAGGCGCGCGGTCGGATACCAGGGCGAATCCTCGCGCCCAAGCAGCCAGCGAAAGTCCGGTGCAAAGGGCACCAGCAGCCAGAACGGAGCGCCGATCGCTCCAGCGAGATGCACCACCGAGGTGTCCACCGAAACAACGATATCGAGGAGCGAGATCAGCGCTGCCGTATCTGCGAAGTCGGAGAATTCCTCACCAAGCGGGATCACATTGGGGTGGCTTTGCAAAATTGCCGCATCGCCCGGCCCAAGCTCCTTCTGCAGGGTCACGAATTCCACTTTCGGTGTCGCAAACAGCGCGGCGAAGCGCTTGAGGGCTATGGATCGATTGCGGTTGTTGACGTGTGCAGCGCTACCTGCCCAGGCCACGCCGACGCGGAGCATGCCGCTCTCCCCGAGGCGTCGACGCCACTTGGGAACACGATCCTCCGGCACCGGGATGTAGGGGATCTCGGCCGGGATAGTGTCGAGCTCAGTGCCGAAAGCGAGCGGCAAGCTCATCATCGGACACTGCAAATCGAACGCGGGCAGCTTCTCCCCCATGGCATAGATGCCGGCGATGCCTTCGACCCCGGCCACCACTGTCTTCTGAGAGGCCTGCACCTCCAGGATGACCTTTGCACCGCGTCGCGCCAGCAGAGGGGCGTAGCGGGCGAACTGGAACGTGTCGCCGAGCCCTTGCTCGGGGTACAGCAGGATGGTCTTACCCGAGACCTCCTCCTGGCCCAGCCACAGCGGCTCCTTGAACTTGCGCCGATGGGGTAAGGTCTCCTCCTTCTCCCAGCGAATCTCGTAATTCTTCCAACCGTCCTTGAAGTTGCCCAGAGTCAGCTGCGCCAAGCTTGCATTCCATCGCCCCTCAATGCCTTGGGGCCGCAGCTCGAGCGCCCTCAGATAATTGGCCAATCCCTCTTCAACCTGACCCAGCGAGCCGAACGCATTGCCGCGGTTGACATAGGCCTCGACGAACTCCGGATCGATCTTCAGGGCTTTGTCGTAGCTCGCCATCGCTTCGTCGTGGCGGCCGAGCATTGCCAGAGCGAGCCCGCGATTGTTGTAGCTCTGCGCATCGTCGGGAGCGATGGCCGCGGCCCTGTCGTAGCTGTCGAGGGCTTCACTATAGCGCTTGGCCTGCATCAACGCGCCGCCGCGACCGATATGCGCCACGTAGTGGTTCGGCTCGAGCGCCAATGCCTTGTGAAATTCCATTAGCGCGTCGTCGAATTGCTTGAGTCCCGTCAGGCTGTTGGCGCGATTTGTCAAAATATCGGCTGAGTCGGGCCGAAGCGCCAGCGCTTGATCGTACGCGGCGAGCGCCTCCTCATGTCGCTTGAGCTTGGCAAGCGTGACGCCGCGATTGCTGATTGCCTCGACCTTGCCGGGGTCCTTCTCAATGACGTGCTCGAATGCCTGCAGGGCTTCCTCGTAGCGCTCGAGCGCCAAAAAGTTTCGCGCGCGATTGTGCAGCGCTTCGATGTGACCGGGATCGATCGCGATCACGCGGTCCCAGCTCGCCTGCGCCTCCTCCCGGCGCTTGAGCGCGGCGAGAGCAAGGCCCCGGTTGTTGAGAGCGTCGAGCCGGTTGCCCTCGAGTGCCAATGCCGCGTCATAGCTCTCGAGCGCTTCCTGATGCCGCCCAAGAGCGATCAACGCGTTGCCGCGGTTGTATCGGGCATCGGCATAGTCGGCGCGCAAAGCCAGCGCCATATTGCAGCTCGCCAGCGCCTCCTGGGGCCGCTTGAGCTCGAGCAGGGTGACGGCGCGGTTGTTGAGCAGCTCGGGATGCTCTGTCGCGATCTTGAGTGCCGCATTGTAGGCATCGAGCGCCTCTTGGTGGCGCTTGAGCGCCGCAAGCAGCATGCCGCGACGGTTGCATCCTTCGATGTGACCGGGCGATAGCGACAGCAGCCGATCGTAGCCTTCGAGCGCCGCTTCGCTGCGGCCGAGCTCGGCCATGGCGTTGCTGCGATTGAACAAGGCATCAACATGGTCGCGTTTGCGCGACAGCACCTCACCATAGCTCGCAACCGCCTCCTCCAAGCGGCCGAGCGCCTTGAGTGAGTTGGCGAGGTTGTAGAGTGTGCTGAGGTCGCCGGCTTTGAGCGTGAGAGCCTTTTCGAAGCTCTCCAACGCCTCCTCGTGGCGCTTCAGCGCCGCGAGAATGACGCCGTAGTTCGACAGCGCGGGCACCGACTTGGGATCGGTCTTGAGGGCGGCGGCCACCAGCCGCAGGGCGTCAGCCGATCGGCCTTGCTGGTGCTTGAGCACGCCGCGCAGATGCAACGCGTCAAATTGGTGGGGGTCCGCTTGCAGAACCGCCTCGTAGATCTTTTCGGCTTCAGCCAATTGTCCTTGCTGGTGCAAAGCCAGAGCCCGCGCGATCAATGGCGCGGCTTGCGGCGCTTGCTGCCGCACCGGGGGGCGGACCTTCGAGGGCGCCATGTCCTTCACCTTGCTCTTGAGCTCCTGAACGACGCGATCTAGAACCGGACCCCAATCGGCCGGGTGCGGTTGGCGGAACAGGCGCACTGACGGGTACCAGGGCGAATCCGCCCGATCGAGCAGCCAGCGGAAGTCGGGCGAGAAAGGCAACAGCAGCCAAGCCGGCAGGCCGAGCGCGCCGGCCAAGTGCGCCACCGAGGTATCGACCGAGAGGATCAGGTCGAGCTCACTCATGACTGCTGCCGTATCGGCGAAATCGCCAAGCTCGTGGCCGACCAAAGTCACATTCGCGTGCTGCCGCAGCAGCGCCGCATCGGCGTCGCTCATACCTTTCTGCAAGCTCACGAAGTCTAGGTCCGGCACAGACAGCAGCGACTCGAAACGCACAGGCGCGATCGAGCGGTTGCGATTGTTTTTGTGAGTAGCGCTTCCCTCCCAGGCGATGCCGACCCGCGCGCGCCGTCGCTCACCCAAGCGGCTGCGCCAACGGGCGACCCGTTCCGGCGGCACATCGAGGTACGGGACCGCGGATGGGATGCTGGCGAGATCGGTGCCGAAGGCAAGCGGCAGGCTCATCAGGGGGCAATGCTGGTCGAAGTCTGGCAAGAGCTCGCCCTGGGCCAGCACCGTGGTGACACCTGTCACACCGCCCATCAACGCCTTGAGTGGCGGCTGCACTTCGAGAAGGACCCGCGCCCCGCGTTCGGCCACCAGTGGAACATAGCGGACGAATTGCAGCGTATCACCCAATCCTTGCTCGGCGTGCAGCAGGATGGTCTTGCCGGCGAGCGGCTCGGTCCCCAGCCACAGCGGTTGTTGGAAACTGCGTCGCCGCTCGGCCCAGCTCTGCTGGCGCCAGCGCCATTCGTATTCCTGGAAGCCTTCACGCAAGGCGCCTGTGGTCATGAGCAGAAGACTGCGATTGAAATGCACCTCGGCATGATTGGGATCGAGCCGGAGCGCGGCATCGAACTCAGCCAGCGCTTCCTCACAACGATTGAGCCCGTTGAAGGTCACGCCGAGATTGTTGAGCGCCACGACGTTGTCCGGCCGGATCGCGAGCGCACGCCGATAGTCGGCGATCGCCTCATCATATCGGTTGAGCGCGCGCAGGACATTGCCGCGATTGCTCAAGGCTTCGGGAAAACCGGGACGTAGAGCCAACGCGCGGTCGAGGCTCGCCAGCGCCTCCTCAAACCGGCCGAGGCCGGCCAGCGCATGACCTCGGTTGGTCAGGCATTCCACATGAGTGGATTCGCGCGCGAGCACCGCATCATACCTTGCGAGCGCCTGCTCCAATTGTCCAAGCTCTGCGTGCGCGCGTCCCGAGCTCGCCAGAATATTGTTGTCATCAGGATTGAGGCGCCGGGCCCGTTCGAACACCGCCAAGGCTTCGGCCGGACGCTTGAGCTCAATGAGCGCGTTGCCGCGGTTGTTCAGCGCCGTAGGATGATCGGGGCTGACCGCGAGTGCGGCATCGCAGCTCGCCAATGCCTCTTCGTAACGACGCAGCTTGAGAAGCATGTGGCCGCGGTTGATCAGAGCATCGACATGGGTGCTGTTGAGCGCCAGCGCCCGCTCATAGCTTTGCAGCGCTTCCTCGCAACGATCGAGAGTTTTGAGCGCTACGCCGCGGTTCGACCAGACATCGGCGGATTGGGGCGACACCTCCAACGCGGTGTTGAGTAAGCGCAGCGCCTCGGCGCTGCGGCCCTGCTGCTCGCGCAACACGCCCAAGAGGTGCAAGGCGTCGAAATGGCGCGGCCGCACCTTAAGGATGCGCTCGTAGAGCGTCTCGGCTTGGTTGAACCTGCCCTGGCCCTGACAGCTGACCGCATGGGCAATCGCCTCGGCGAGGATCTCATCCTCCCGCCGTCCCGCCGGCGGCTTTTTCTTCCGCGCTGTCGAACGCCCCATCAAGCCAATCCGCTGGCGAGAGAATGGCGGCCGGCCCGCCCGCAGCGGGTCGCAGGCCACCGCTACGGAACATCCCCCACCCGTGGTTAACGAGCCGTAAATCAGGCGGGTATTTTGGCCAAAGCTGCCGGTCCGACTGAGCCGCGCCGCGCGCTGTGACGGCGGTCACGGATTCTGACAAATCCAAACGACATGTCGACGAGGCTTGAACGAGCGCGGCCTGCCCTCCGTCTAATGAACGTGCAGCGATCCTGCCCCCGCAACCTCAGGACGGAGAATTGCCATGAAGAGCCTCGTCGACCTTATTGATCGTGCGGCAAAAGATCCCGAATTCCTCGCCGCCGCCCTGCCCGCCGAACAGCTGAAGACCGCTTTGGGAATGCCGAGTTCCTCCGAGCACGAGATCGCGCAGACCCTGCAGGCGCGCATCTCCCATGCAACTCACGGCAAGCAGTGATCTCAAAGCTCCTGCGATCCGAGCCGCTTTCGCTCCCAAGGCTGAAGGCGGCAACTTCTCTCAAGCTTGCGGAGAACCGTCATGCCGACCGACGCCGCCTGGGACTGCTACCTTTCGGCACGCCGGTCGGCCCTTCGCGCCATCGCAACCGCAGAAACCGTCGCTCCCGCGATCGACCGGGCGCAAGCACGGTTGCAGGCCTATCTTTCGATCGACGGCGAGCAGGCGCTCCATCATGCGCGCCGCTCGTATTTCTACACCGCGGATGCGGCCTTCCATGATCAACTGCTCGCTTCCGGGCAAATAGATGTGCTCCGAGCCGCAGTTGGCGGTGTCGCCGCGGATGCTCCGCTGGCGCAGGCGAGTCGGCGCGGCACACTGGTGGTCAGCCTGCACTATGGGCCCGCAACAGGGATCCTTCCCTTGTGGCTTGCCGCCGCGAGCCGGAATGGCCTCCTTCCGGAAGTGGGCGTCATCGAAAATTCGCGCCGCGATCCGAACATCATGTTGACCGCGCAACGCCATGCCGAGCTCGCGCGCTGCGGGTTTCCTCTCACGGACATAGACCTCGCAAAGTTAGGCGAGCTCAGCGCCATGCGCTGCGCGCTCGACATATTGCGTCGCGGCGGAGTCGTGCTGATTTTCGCCGATGGCCAACTGCCGCATGCGGACGCCAAAAGGACATTGACCTGCCGGCTCGGATGCCGGTCCTTCATCCTTCCACGTGGTGCTGAATGGCTCGCCAGGACTGCCGACGTCCCGCTGTTCCCGCTCCTGCTGCGGCCCGAAGGCGACAGCAGTCGCATCGAGCAATTGCCGGCATTTGCGCCGGCTGACGCGCGCAATTCGGTCCAGGCCCTGCTCGACGCCGCCATGGGCACTGATCCGGCGCCTTGGTGGCGCTGGTGCAGCAGCGCCGAGCACTTCTGAAGAGGCGCGCCATGGACCGTGCCGCGGCGAATCTTTTGGAAGCGCGTCCGTGTCGAATTTCGTCCTGCACGCTTGAGCGACAGGGTAGTGCCGTAGATGCGGCCTACGTCATCAAGGACGCAGACGCTCGCCACTACATGCGCCTTTCCGAAGAGGGACTGTTCATCTGGCAGCTAATGGACGGAAGGCGCACCATCCGCGACCTTTGCGAGGTCTACGCAGCAACCTATCAGCTGCCGCTCAGTGATCTCATGCAGGCAATCGCCCGCCTCCTGGAGAATGGATTTATCGAGATCGAAGGCCTGCTCGACCAAATGCCCCAAACCGAACCGCCGACAGCACTGCGTCGCATCCTCGGGCTGTGCACTTGCTATTGGTGGCTATCCGACACGGATCGGACGGTGACCCTGCTCCATGCCTGGACGCGGCCGCTCTACACATCGACGGCTCAGCTCATCCTGCTCCTGTGCGCGGCCGCGGGCTTCATAGTATTCGCTGACCATTGGGCGCGGGCTGGCGCAGGCATGAGTGCTTCAGCGAGCGCCCTGCCGCTATGGATCGCAAGCCTCACGTTGCATGTCGTGGTCCACGAAGCCGCACACGCGGCAACAGCCAAACACTTCGGCCGCGCCGTGCATCGCCTCGGGATTGGTTGGTACTTTTTTGCGCCCGTCGCCTTCGTCGATACCAGCGACTGTTGGGCAGCGCCCCGGTACGAGCGCATTCTGGTGAGCGTCGCCGGTCCCTATTCCAACGTGGTGCTGAGCGGTGCCGCCACGCTTGCAGCGTTGCTGCAGCCGGCAGGTCCACTCGCCGATACGCTGTGGAGCTTCGGTACGATCGGCTATGTGCTCGCGATCGTGAACATGAACCCGCTGCTCGAGCTCGACGGATATTACGTGGCGATGGATCTGCTCGATCTCCCCGATCTGCGATCGCGGGCGCTCGGCGCTTTGGCGGCCGCGCTGCGGGGCCGCAGCGCACGGGGCGAGCAGCGGCAGCTCCGCAGGATCCTGGTAGTGTTCGGGGCGGCGAGCCTCGCCTACGGCCTGGTTGTTGTCGCCGCTATCCTGATCGCCGGCCGCGCTGAGGCCGAGAGCATCGCCGCCATGGGATTGCCGCACGCCGGCGCGCAGGCGCTGGCGTGGACGCTGGCGGGCCTCATGAGCCTCCTGGCGTTCAATCGCGTATTTACGGACGTGCTAAAGGGATGGCGCGCGCATCGCTCGTGCATTTGATCGGCAGCGATCCGCCAGGCGCATCGTTGGGCGCTTTCTTCTGAATGTCAGGCAACCGCGGGTTCGGCGGGCACCGACATGAATTGCGAAGACAGATCGCCGCGAAACACCGTCGGCCCCACGTGATTGAGCTTGCTGTCGAGGTCGGCCCAAATCTCTCCGCCAAGATCCGTCCAGCGTTTGCAGAAGCTGAAATCCTCGCTCAGATAAGTGCCATCCTCATCGATCAGGCAATCGAACAACGCAAAGCGATGCTCGCTGGCGCTCGCGGCTTCGACCGAATGGTCGCGCTTGTATTTGAGATGGGCGTAGCGTTCGCACATGCGCTCGAGCACATGGCGACGAATCATGAGAAAGCCGGTCCCGGCATAGCGCACCTTGGCGAAACCGGCATGCACCGCGACCGCAGTCGGATCGGGAACCTCGAAAACGTATTTCAGCGACGCCGCGCCCGGATTGGGTCGCCCCTCGGCCAAGACCGCCCTCACCCTGTCCCAGTCGATGCGCTTGATCGGGTAGACGGCGGCGCAGACATCGGCGCCGCAATTTATCAGCCGAATGACTTGCTCGGGCTCGAAGCCGATATCGGCGTCGATAAATAGGAGATGCGTAGCGGTTGGATCGTCGAGAAACTGAGCAACCAGGCTCGCGCGGGCGCGAGTGATCAGCGCATCCCCGTCCTTGAACATGATCTTGAGATCGACCCCGCTCATCGCTCGCAAGCTCTTCTGCAGTCTGAAGATCGAGCCGGCATAGATGACGGAGATTTGGCCGCCGAAGCACGGCGTGGCGACGACTAGGTTGACGCTGGTCGACATCGCAAATCCTTCGTTGGCAGCGCGCGGCGCAACTACAACTTGAAACAGACATTCGCCGCCGGCAGAAAGCGATTCAGCCGCCGTCTTCCGATAGTTAAGAGACCATGAAGCGCAAGGATTAACGAACGGCTAATTGCGCGCAGGGACGCTAACAATAAGCGGTCCGACCACAAGGATGGCATGAGCGCAACCTGTGCAAAGGCGTAATTCTCGGACCCAGTAAAAACCCCAATTACCGCCGATCGCTCGAATACTAACCCCTGAATTTACGCGATTTTAAACGGGCAGGTGCGATCGTGCCGCCACCGATCAGCACGATCGGAACCGCTAACGCGCCGGTACGACAGTACGGCAGGTGCAAGCGTACACAGCCCGCAACCAGAAAGGTGCGCCCAAATGTCTGGAATTACCCTCTCCGCCGGCGTGCGGCAGAACCTGCTGTCCCTTCAGTCGACGGCAGAACTGCTGAACACCACGCAGAACCGCCTTGCCACCGGCAAGAAGGTGAACAGCGCGTTCGACAATCCGAGCTCGTTCTTCACCTCGCAATCCTTGACCAACCGCGCCAACTCGCTGTCCGCCCTCCTCGACCAGGTCGGTCAGGCGCAGCAAACCCTGCAGGCCGCGAACCAGGGCCTGACCTCCATCACCAGCCTGCTCCAGCAGGCGCTCTCGACCGCTCAACAGGCCTTGCAGTCCGCTGGCCCGAGCACGCTGAGCTACGGTGCAATTACGGTCAACGGCTCGCTCAACGCCGCGGAGACTTTCGGTGTCGTAAACTCCGGCGCGGCCTCTCTGGTCAGCGGCGGCAGCCTCGGCAACGCCGACACGCTCACAATCGTGGATGCCGGCACTACCGCCAGCGTCACCCTGGCCAACACCGACTCGCTCGCCTCCGTGATCACCAAGATCAACGCCCAGACCGGAGGCGCTTCGGGCGGCGTTGCCACGGCCGGCACCGACAGCAGTGGCCATCTGACCCTGACCTCCAACGTCACCAGCAGCAACGTGGTGGTCACTGATGCGACCGGCGGAACGGGCTTGGGCGCCGCCTCTTTCGCGGCTGGCAGCTCCACCGGCCACTCGACCGATCTGTTCAACATCCTGAGCGGCCAAGGCGGCTTCACGGCCGGCGACGCACTCACGATCTCGGTCAGCGGCGGTGCAACGCAGACAATCAACTTCGGCACCGGCACTGGTCAGGTCCAGACCCTCGCCCAGTTGAACTCGGCGCTGCAGAGCCTGTCCGGTCTTTCCAACTCGTCAGCGACCGGCAGCTCGATCAGCCTCGGGGTTGCGGCCTCGACAGCCGCCAACAGCCTGACCATCGGCTCGTCCGGCTCGACCGGCTCGACCGAAATCCTGCACGAGCTCGGCCTTACCGCCGGCACCACCAGCGGCGTTGCGAGCTCCAGCGGCAACAGCTCGACCCGCGCCACCCTGCAGAGCAACTTCAACGCCTTGCTCACGCAGATCGATCAGCTCGCGGGCGATGCTTCCTACAACGGCGTCAACCTGCTCAAGGGCGACAACCTGCAGGTGGTGTTCAACGAGAACAACACCAGCTCGCTGACGATCCAGGGCGTGACGTACAACTCGGCTGGTCTGGGCCTGAGCGCGATCACCGGCACGGGCTTCCAGTCGAACGCCAACATCAACGCGACGATCACCTCCATCAACGCCGCGTTGAACAACGTGCAGGCGCAGACCGAAACGTTCGGCACCAACGCGTCGACCATTCAGGTTCGCCAGGACTTCACTAAGAACCTGATCAACACGCTGCAGACCGGCTCGGACAACCTCGTGCTGGCCGACCAGAACCAGGAAAGCGCGAACCTGCTCACCCTGCAGACCCGCCAACAGCTGTCGATCTCCGCCCTGTCGATTTCGAACCAGGCGCAGCAGGCGGTGCTCAAGCTCTTCCCGTAATCCCAAAGGATTTCGGGCTCGACAAAAAGCGGCGGGGCGCGAGCCCCGCCGTTCTTCTTTAACGGGTCGTTAACCACGAAGCGGAAGCATGCGCTACGCCGAGGTGGAGACAGACATGGGTCTCAAGATCGAGCTCAAGCCGGGCGAGCGCGTGATGCTCGGCGAATGCGTCATTACCAATCACGATCAGCGGACACGGCTCCTGATCGAGGGCAGTGCCCCGATCCTGCGCGAGAAGGACATTATGTCCGAGAGCCGCGCCGACACGCCAGCCAAGCGCATCTACCTCGCCGTCCAATTGATGTACACATCGAAGAACGCAGCCGCCTATCACGAGCTCTATTTCAAGCTGGTGCGGGAGATCACGCAGGCCGCGCCAAGTATGTGGCCTTTGATTGAAAGTATCAACAATCAAATCTTAACAGGAGAGCTGTATAAGGCTTTGCGCGAAGTCAAGAAACTCATCGCCTACGAACAGGAACTTCTGAACTATGCAGCCCAGCAAGGCCTACGCAGCGGTCGCGAAGGAAACAGCAAGTCCGCGTGAATTGGAATCGACGCTGCTGCTCAAGGCAGCGCACAAGTTGCAGTCCGCATACGACAATTGGGACGATGAGCGGCGCGGGCTCGGCGACGCCGTGCTGTACAATCGCCGGCTCTGGACCGTCTTCCTCGACTCGGTTTGCGATACCGGCAGCCAGCTGCCGACGCCGGTCCGGCAGAACATCGCCAATCTGGGGATCTTCGTCATGACCGAGAGCTTTTCCCTGATGACGAATCCGAAACCCGAGCAGCTGCTCCCGTTGATAAACATCAATCGCGAGCTTGCAGCAGGCTTGCGCGGCAAAGCCTGACAGCGCGGACGAGCTCGCACTGCCGAAGCAAGCATTTAGGACCTGCCGCCGCCGAAGTTACGGTTTGTTAACCAACTCAGCCGCAGACTTCGGCTGGCCGGATCGGGGCTCGACCGAATCGCCGGATCCAATTCCGCGTCGGCACAAAAGGTTTGCCTCGCATGCTCTCTTCAGCTCCCTCAAGCACGAGCACCACTCCCAATACGAGCTCCTCCTCGACCGCCGGTCAGGGCGCCGGCCTCAACCTGGCCAGCAATTTCAATGAGTTCCTCACATTGCTGACGACGCAGCTCGAGCACCAGGATCCGACCTCCCCGCTCGATCCCAACCAGTTCACCCAGGAACTGGTGCAATTCGCCTCCGTCGAGCAGCAGATCAACACCAACACGTCGCTCAATACGCTGATCTCGCTGCAGCAGATGCAGCAGGCCTCGTCGGCCCTGCAATTCGTCGGGGCGACCGTCGCGCTTTCAGGTAAGACCGCGCAGCTGACGAACGGCCAGGCGAGCTGGAGCTATTCGGTCAATCAACCCGCGACCGCGACAATCAACGTCACGAACTCGTCCGGCCAGGTCGTCTATACCACGACACAGGCGGCGCAGGCGGGATCGCAGACCTTCAGCTGGAACGGCCTGAACAGCCAGGGGATTTCCCAGCCAAGCGGCTCCTACACGATTTCAATCAGTGCGGTCAGCGCCAATAACCAGAACGTTCCGGTCACCATCGGGACGCAAGGGGTGGTGACCGGCGTCGACATCAGCCAGTCACCGCCGAACGTCACCGTTGGAGGCCAGAGCTATCCGATCAACCAGATCACACAGGTTCTGAGCAGCGGCACCAACAATTCGGTCACGCAGGCTGTGAACAATGTCGGGACAAGCGTCCAGAACGCGATCACCCAGGCCTTCAAGGCTGTCGGGCTCTAGCCGGCGCGGCGAGCATCGCCGCAAAAGGCCTTCGCGCGCGCGGCCGCAATGAACCAAGCGGACCCTGCGCTTGCGCAGCACCTCTATGCGCAGGGCCTCGCGCTGCAGCAACGCGGTCAGCTGGCAGAAGCGATCAGCGCCTGGAAGAGCGCCGTGGCCCGCGATTCGCATCATGCCGATGCCCGCTACAACCTCGCAGTCGCGCTCGGCGCTTCCGGAAACGCAGCCGGAGCCGAAAGCTCCTATCTGGAGCTGTTGAGCCAGCACCCGGATCACGTCCAGGCGCTCTACAACTTCGCCAATCTGAAGATGCGGCAAGGCGAGGTAGCGACTGCCGAGCCTCTTTACCGGAGACTGCTGGCGCTGGCTCCCGGCTTCACCAACGGCTGGGTCAATCTTGCTATGGCGCGCTCAGCGTCCGGCGACCTCCCGGAAGCCGAGTCCTGCCTGCGCCGTGCGCTCGAGCTCGAGCCTTCCAATGTCGGCGCGCACTGGAACCTGGCCAATCTTCTGCTTGCCTCCTGGCGGTGGAGCGAGGCGTGGGCGGAATACGAGTGGCGGCTGCGTCGTCCGCAATGTCCGCCGCCCCCCACCTCAGCGCCGGACTGGATGCCGGACGACACACAAGCGCGGCGCATCTTGCTTTGGAATGATCAGGGCATGGGCGACGCATTGCAGTTCGCTCGCTATGCTCGGTTCGTGTCGGCGTGCGGACACGAAGTCTGGTTGTTCGCCCAGGACGCGTTGAGAACACTGTTGCGCTCGGTTCCCGGTGTTTCTGGAGTGGTCGGCCCGTCCGATCCGACTCCGCAGGTCGACGCGCAGGCACCACTGCTCAGCATGCCGTACCGGCTGCAGCTCTCCGATCCAGGTGCGTCGTGGGCCGGCGCCTACGTGACGCCGCAGCGGGAAATGGCGTTGCCGCGACGCCCGGGCCACCTCGCCGTCGGCTTGGTATGGGCAAGCAATCCCGCCCATCCCAACCGCGTCCTGCGCGACGTGCCGCTGAAGCAATTGCAGCCGTTGTTGGATATTCCCGACATCGATTGGTTCGCTCTTCAGGTCGGCAGCGCCGCCGGGGACGTTGCGGCACACGGTTTCAGCAGTTGCATCCACGATCTCTCACCGCAGATCCACAATTTCGGCGACACGGCGGCGGCTGTGGAGGCACTCGATCTGGTGATCACGGTCGACACCTCCGTGCCGCACCTGGTCGGAGCCATGGGGAAGCCCTGCTGGGCGATGATCTCGACCGCGCGCGAGTGGCGTTGGTCCGGTCGGGAAGCGATGAGCATCTGGTATCCGTCGATGCGCCTTTTCAGGCAATCGTCGGCGGGAGATTGGGGAGGAGTTCTGGCGAAGATCGAAGCCGAGCTGCGCGCCGGCAATCTCATGCCAACACGCTGAGGATGCTCCCGATCGGAATTTCGCCGGACAGAAGCGAAGCAGCGGTAGAGCCTGACTGAACATTCGCGGCGCTGCTTTGCAATGGGACGACGTCCGGCTGCGGGCGTGCGGCCGGGACCGAGCTGTTCGACCCACTACCAGCGGAACTGCTGGAAGAGGTTCCCCCGGTGAGCAGCGACACGATCTGGGAATTGACCCGTTTGATGGCCGCTTGGTTCGCGATGCTTGCCATTCCGGTCGTTTGATCGGTCAAGGCGCTCTGCATGACCGAAAAAAACGCGTTGTTGTTCGACAGCTGCTGGGCCCAAACCTGCTGCTGGTTCTGCCAGTTCTGGTCCTGCTGCCAAAACGAAACGCTCGAAATGCTCATGCTCTCGATCCTGCGAGGGTCTCGTTCCGCACGCCTCCCTGGCGATGCTAAGGCGCCCCTGGTTAAATCTCCCTTTCAGAAGTGCCGTCCGCGCGCCAGCGCTTACTGTCTCATTCTGGTACGGGCAACGGGGTCTGTGCCTTCGCCGACGCTATCAAGCGGGCCCCAGGTAGTTGACCAGGCTCAACTGTGACAGGCGCGCAGTCGTCGATAGTGACGCTGCGAGGCTGTTTTGAATCGTCAAGATTTCGGTTCCGATCTGATCGGTGTTGACGCCTTCGATGCTTTGCAGCATGTCAGTCAAGGTATTCGTGGTCTGTGCGTTGACTGATTGCGCGTTCTTCACCGCGCTTTGCGCGTTGGCGATGTCCGCATCGATGTCGCTGATATTCTGCGCGCCTTGCTGCAGGCTCAAATTGGTGCTCACCCGATTGGTGAGCGCCGAATAGCTCGCAGCCGCATTGGTGCTGGAGGGCGAATAGGTCGTCGCTGCCAGAACCGCAATATTAGCCACGACGGTGCTGAAGGCCTGCTCATTGGCCCGCATACCGTAAGCGACGCTGGTCGTAGGTCCGACTTGCGCCACCGCAGTCTGGCGTGCGGGGGTCGAGCCGTCTTCGCCCGTATACCAGAACACAGTGTTCGCAGTCGTGCCGTTCTGGAGCGCGGTGGCGGTGCTGAACGGAGGGCCGGCCACTCGTTGCGGCGGATACGAACCGAAGAAATTGTTGGCCGCGGCGACCGCGGAGGCGGCGGTCAGTTGTGTTTGCGCGAGATTGCCAACCGCCGTCGTCAACGCGGTTTGCAAATTCGCGGCGGTGGCGGCGGCGTTCGCCCCGATGGAAAACTGGTTGGCACCGGGCGTGGCCGAGCTGCTCGCTTGCAAAGTGATGGTTTGACTGGTCCCATCCGGCAGGGTCAGGCTGAATTGAATCTGGTCGCCGTCGTTCGGATTCGACCCGAGCGTTACGGTCTCGGTCTTCGGCGACCCGGTGGGCTGCGTGACGGTCGCGCCGGTCAAGGTGGAATTTATTCCCGCCAGCTTGAAGCCGAACGGCGAGCCGGCGACGTCCTCGCTGATTGAAACTGTCGAGCCGGAGACGGCCGGAATGACCAAGCGGCCGAGGCCATTGGCACCGAGATCCGCCTGGTTGCGCTCGGAAATGACCTGAGTGAGTCCGGCCTGCACACCGCTGCCGTTGAGGATGTGGGCTGTTGTATTGACCGAGGCTTGATTGAGGGCACTGCCCGAAAAGATGTAGTTGTCCCCCACCTGGGTATTGAACACGCTGAGCAGCTCGTCCAGCTGATTGGCGGCGTTCGACTGCAGCGCTGTCTGCCCGCTGGCGTCGAGCGTGAAGGCCGCAGGCTGGGAGGCCGCGCTCTGCATCGAATTTTGAATATCTCCGACCTGAGACAGCGCTCCCTCCTCGATCCCGAGCGTTGTCGTCAAAGTCGTATTGGTGTTGTCGAATCCGGAAAGCGCCGAGAGTTGGGCATCGAGACCGACGGTAAGGCCGGCCTGCGGCGCGAGGTCGGAATAGACAGCAGCCTTCTGCCCGGTTCCAAGCTGGCGGCTCAGCGTGTCGAGCTGATTCTGCAAATTCTGCTGCGCCAGGGCGCTGGACTGGATGCTCGCTGCTATCCCGGTGAGAGCCATCACGCACCTATAGGATCTGCATCAAGGTTGTCATCATAGCCTGTACCGTCGTCATTACCCGCGCGTTGGCTTCGTAGGTCTGCTGCAAGGAGATGAGATTGGAGAGCTCGGAGTCGACGTTGACCCCGGAATCGTTGTTAAACCGTTGCTGCAGGGCGTTAACGACCACGTCCTGGCCCTGCTGCAGGCTGCTGGCAGCACTCGCCGCCTGGCTTTGCTGGCTGATGACCTGACTCATGAAATCCGACAGGGTTCCACTGAATGGCGCGGTGGAGCTGCCGATCCCGGTGCTCGCCGGGAAGGTCAACTTCGCAGTGGTCAGCTGATTGAGCAGAAAATTCGGGCGGGTCGAATCGCCAACCGGGGTCGCCGGCGAAGTCTGATAGACGACCAGCGACTGTGGATTGGCGAGAACGGCACTATTCACGGTGATTCGGCCGGCGAGCCCCACGTCCTGCGAGCCCAGCGCCGTGATCGCGCCGCTGATCGGCGTGTTGCCGTCGGTGAAGAGGGGAAGCTGGGGGCTGCCGTTGGCCAGCGCGTTCGCAGTCGTGGTCGTCGACACGGCATTGACGGTCGACGTGAGCGCGGGCGTGTTGAGCACCGACAGGACCGAACCCACAATCGAGAACTGCAGATTCGATCCGAGCGCGGCATTGAGCTGGTTCACCACCGAGCCGTAGCCGTTGGAGAAATTCACGCCGATCACTTGATTGTTCGGATTAGAGCTCGTGTTCGGCAGCGGCAGTGCCGCGGGATCATCGACACGAACGATCGTAACGGTGTGCTGGACGTTGGACGGGTCCGTATAAGTCACCTGCAGCGAATTGCCCGGAAGCATGCCGCTGATGTCAGCGGAAAACCCCGACTGGCTTCCCGAGGTTATCGCGGTCCCGTTGGTGGTCTGGTTCGACAGGGCTTCAGACATCTGCGCCGCAAGCTCGTCAAGCTGGCCTTGCGCCTGCGGAAGTATCTGGTCGCGCGCCTGTACGTAAGCCGCGATCTGCCCGGACTGGATACCGTTGTTGGCGAGGAGATCGGTGCTGGTGCCGTCGGGAGCTTGCAACGTAATGGTCCCGACTCCGTCCTTGGACGGGTCCGCACTCCACAACGCACTCGCCGATAGCGAGCCGCGATCGTCGAACTTGAGCTGCGATGCCTGCAGACCCACCAATTGCAAGCCGGAGCTCGTAAAGATCGAGACCTGGTCATTGTTGTTCTTGACAACCGTAACGTTCATCAGCTGCGTGAGCTGAGTGATCGCCTGGTCGCGCTGGTCTTCGAGCGTCGCGGTGGTGGAATCCTGCGGCGACACCGCCGAAAGCTGTTGGTTGAGCTGCGCGATCGTCTGCATGGCCTGATTGGCCCGGGTGACGGCATCGGAAATGTTCTGCTCGGCTTGCGTGCGCAGCTGTTGAATGCCGCCGCTCATGGAATTGAGATTCTGCGTCAGCTGTTGCGCCGCGCTCAGAACCCCGGTCTGGGCCGCATAGGACGAAGGACTGGTCGACAGATTTTGCAGAGCCGCCGTGAAATTGTTGTAGGCGGTGTCAAATGCGCCGGGCGTGCCCGGCGTCCCGTAGACCTGCTGCAGCTGTTGATAGAGGCTTGCTTTGGCGTCCGCGTAGGAGCCGCCGGAAGTCTCGGTCCACAACTGGCTCTGCACCAGAGCGTCGAGATTGCGATTGATGCCGGTGACGTCGACACTCGCGCCGAATGTGCCGCCGGATCCAACCTCGACCTGATCGGCGGTCTGCCGCACATATCCGGGCGTGTTGGCATTGGCGATGTTCCCGGAGACCACCGACAGCCCTTGCTGGGCCGCGTTGAGGCCCGCGAGCGACGTGCCGAGCGACTGCGTGAGACTCATGCTGGCTGCCCTGCGCCCGCGCCGGGTTTATGCGCGGGCCGAGATCGCCGCCGCCGTCACTGGATGACGGTGAGCAGGCTCTGCATCATCTGGTTGGCGGTGGTCATGACCTTGGCGCTGGCCGAATAGGCTTGCTGCGCCACGATCAAATGGCTGAACTGGGTCGCGATATCGACGTTGGAAGCCTCGACCGAGTTGCCGACAATCTGGCCGGTCGCCGAGAACAACGCCGGGCCCGAATCCTGCGTCGCCGCGTAGGCGCCGCCGTTCAGAGCCTGCAACGAGTCCTCGCCGTTGAAGTTGGCGAGAGTGATTTCCGCGAGCGGGATGTTCTGCCCGTTGGAGAACGTGCCGACGATACGATTCTGGCCGTTGACGGCGATCGACTGCAGCTTTCCTGCCGCAAAGCCGTCCTGCTGCAGCTCGTTGACCTGGACGGTGCCACTGGAATCGGCGAACTGCGTCAGTCCATTGCTGCCGAACACGAGCTGCACGTTCCCAAGCGAGTCGCCGTTGACCTTGAGATTGGCGAGCGTGAGACTCGATAACGGCGGGCTCATTTGGCCGGAGGAATTGAACGTGAAGACCGTGCCAACGTTCGTCCAGGCCGATTGCGTGCCGGTCGCGTTCGAGTTCGATTGGTAGAAGAGCTGCCAGGTGTCCGTTCCCCCGGTGGCGACGCTCGCGGTCTTGGCCCAGCGAAACTGGATATTCACCGGATTGCCGGTCGAGTCGTAGGCGGTCACCGAGCCACCGGAAAGCGATTCGTTGGTGAAGGTCTGTGCGTCGTCGGCGATCACGGTGCCATTGGCGGGGATAGCCAGCAGATTGTGAATGCCGAAGCGCGACGCGTCGGCGCTGCCGCCAATTGTGATCTGGTCGGTAGCGTTGTTGGCGGTGATGGTGATGTTGCCGGTCGTCTGGTCGACCGATGCGGTGACATTGGTCAAACCGGCGAGCGCGGTCTGCAGTTGGGCGAGCGTGGCAACGTTGCTGGGGCCGAAGGTAATGGTCGAGGTCGTCGGCGAAGCCGGTGGCGTATCGGTCGTAACCGTCATGGTCTGACCGGCCGCAACGATGTTCTGCGTGAGCAGATTGGTCGGCTGGAAGCTGGTGTTGCCGGTGCCGAACCCGACCGCGGAGGCGCCGTTGCCGGTGACGGTGATCGGAATCTGCGGATTGGCGCCGGTCAGGACCAATTGATTGCTGCCGTTGATGGTCGCCGTGATGGCGGTCGCGCCGGTGTGGCCGGAACCGGTGCCGATCGCATCAATGAGATTCTGGATCGTCGGGCTGCCCGAATTGGGCACCGTATAGGTGTCCGTGTTGGTGCCGTCGGACACCGAAATGGTCTGGCCGGCCGTCAAGCCGAGTGATGCGAGCGTGGTGGTTGCGCCGCTGGAAAGCACCACGCTTCCCTTACCCACAGCATCCGCGTCCGGCAGAATGGTCGCGCCGGTGCCGGTGACCTTTGCGGCCGCCGGCGCGCCGATCAGCGGATTGGCCGTAAACCCGACCGGGTTCAGCAGGTTGGACCCCGGCACGCTCGGGCTCGAGGTGGCGGTCGCCGGATCGCTGGAAAGGTTGGCCTTGTATTGGATCTGCGTGGTCGGCTGGGCCGGCACGAAATTGGTGCTGAATTGCAGCACTTGCGGCACGCTGCCGAGTGGGTTGCCGGTGGTGGGGCTGACCGGGATCCCCATGAGATAGTAGCCGGCGCCGTTGACCAGATAGCCACCCGAGTTTTCCTGAAAGTCACCGCGCCGCGTGTAATCGTTCACCCCGCTGAAGACCGGCTGATTGTCCGAGAAGGAGGTCGGCTGCGCGACCACGAACCAACCGTCGCCGTTGATGGCCATGTTGGTGCTGATATTGGACGACTCGATCGACCCCTGCACGCTGTTGGTCGCGACCGATTCGGCAAGTACGCTGCCGGAGGTCTGCTGGCCGGCGGCGGCCTGCGAGACCAAGGCATCAAAGGCCGTGTCCGTTTCCTTGAATCCGGTGGTCTGCGAGTTGGCGATGTTGCCGGAAATGTTCTGCAGCGCGAAGGATTGCGCCTGCAAGCCCCCAACAGAGGTCGTGAGAGCATCAAAAAGGCCCATGGCAGGTCTCCAACTTGCGTTCCGGCCGCGGCGGCGAGCGCGCGCGTCGCACGCCCAAGGCTCCGGGCCGATGCACCGACACCGGCGCGGAATGCGTCGCAATCCGCGTGCCAAAGGAATTAATTCGGGAAATCAGATGCTTGCTTTAGAAGGCTGACCGCAAGACCCGGGCAAAACTGACCGTCGCCGGCAATTTCTGCCGGGAGCGGAGATCAGCTGAAGACGCACGATCGAAGCTTCGCTAAGAGGAAAGCATGCGTTTTGAGGGCACCAGCAGCTATATGGCGACCGAGGACCTCAAGGTCGCGGTCAATGCTGCAATTGCGCTCGAGCGGCCGCTCCTGGTCAAGGGCGAGCCCGGCACCGGCAAGACCGTGCTCGCACTCGAGATCGCCCGCAGCCTCGGCGCGCCGCTGATCGAGTGGCATATCAAATCCACCACCAAGGCCCTGCAGGGCCTTTATGAATACGATGCGGTGGCGCGGCTGCGCGACAGCCAGCTTGGCGATGCCCGCGTCGCGGACATCCGCAATTACATAAAGCGCGGCAAACTCTGGGATGCCTTCGTGTCCGACGAGCGTCCGGTGCTGCTGATCGATGAGATCGATAAGGCCGATATCGAGTTCCCGAACGACCTGCTGCTCGAGCTCGACCGCATGGAGTTCTTCGTCTACGAGACAGCCGAGACCATCAGGGCGCGCCGCCGCCCGATCGTCATCATCACGTCCAACAACGAGAAGGAGCTGCCGGACGCGTTCCTGCGCCGGTGCTTCTTTCATTACATCCGCTTTCCGGATCCGGACACGATGCGAGCGATCGTCGAGGTGCACTTCCCCGGCATCAAGCAGCGACTGGTGAATGAGGCGCTGACGCTGTTCTACGAGATCCGCGAGGTCTCGGGCTTGAGAAAAAGGCCCTCAACTTCCGAGCTGCTCGACTGGCTCAAGCTGCTCATGGTCGACGAGATCAGCCCGGAAATGCTGCGCGAGCGCGATCCCACGAAGCTGATCCCGCCGCTCGCAGGAGCGCTGATCAAGAACGAGCAGGATGTGCACCTGCTCGAGCGGCTCGCCTTCCTGGCCAAGCGCGAGCGGCGATGATCACTTCGATCGCGTCACGGGTTGAGGCCCCCGGCGCCGTCATCAATACCTGCGGGATCAAGTTGCGGCTCGACCGGTTGCCCGGGTGTGGGCGGGTGTGGCCGCGATGCTGCCCGGGCTTGTCGGCGCGTCGCCGCGGGCCGTTGATGCGGCGGCTTTCCGGGCTTGGCGCGCGGCGCGCCCGCGCGGGCCGCTCGCGCCCTCATCGCATCGCGGCCTCGCGTCCACCAGTAGCCCATTTGCGTGGCGACACGACCCGCGAGCCCACCGCTCCAGATCAATTCAAAAGGCAAGAACAGCCGCCAAGAATCGTCGTTGTCGACGATCGCGCGGGCAATCAAGTTGCCGGCCATCGCCGTGGTATTGAGGCCGTGGCCGCCGAAGCCGCTGGCGAGCCAGATCCCGGGCGACAGCTCACCGATCTGCGGCATGCCGTGAATGGTGCGGCCGAGCACGCCGGACCATCGATGCTCGATGCGTATCTCGCCGAGCTGCGGATAAAGCCTTGAGATGTCGGCGGCTAGCCGTCCAGCAAAGCGGCGAGGATCCGCCTCCCAGGTGGTGAGGCAACCGGAGATCAACAGCCGATCGCCGTCGACGATCCGGTAGTGATTGTCGGCGCCTTCTCCGTCGCTGATGGCGCCGTAGTAGTTGATGGTTTCGCGCAGGCGCGGACCAAGCCGCGCAGTGGTCGCGAGATAAGTCCATATCGGCAGCAAGGTTGCGGCTATCCGCGGCATCAGCGCGCCGATATGGACATTGCCGGCGAGCACGACATGGGTCGCGCGCAACCGCCCATTCGGCGTTTCGACACGCTTGCGCACGCCGGCCGGATCGAGCGCGATTGCCGGCGTGCTCTCGAAGATATGCGCCCCGGCCGCCTCAGCCGCAGCCGCCAGGCCCAGCGCATAATTGAGCGGATGCAGGTGGAAGGCGCGCGGAAAGTGAATGGCGTTGAAATACCGATTGCTCTTGAGCACGTCGCGAACCCGGTCGGCCGACCAGCCTTCGACCTGTGTGCCGAGGTCGTGACCGAGCAGTTGCAGGGTGGCGTTGGAGCTGTCCTCGTCATCGAATTTGCAGACGCTGAGCCAACCGTCGATCGGCTCCACGCCCCTCATCCTGGTGTCGACGATCGTTCGGCGCACATATTCCAGACCGGCTTGCGCGAGTGCCCACAACTCCTTTGCTCGAGCAAGCCCTACGCGCTCGACGATGCTTCGGGCCGGCGCCGCGAAGCCCGGCAGAACGAATCCGCAATTGCGCCCCGAGGCGTTCCAGGCAATCGCGCGCGCCTCCACGACCGCGACCGACCAGCCGGCACGAGCGATCTCGCGTGCCGTGGTCAGGCCGGCAAGGCCGGCGCCAATAACGCAAACATCGACATCGAGAGCCGCAGCCAATGGCGCGCGCTGCGGCGCTGGCACCGCCGTCGTCGCATACCAGCTCGTCGCCTGGTCAGCTCGATCCAATCCCCGGTCCTTCTGCCCATCGGCACAACGACGCGCGCCCCGAGACATGCTAGACTCTCGCGGCGAAGAAATCGATGCTGCTCCCATGCGCTTGATGCTGCTGCGCCACGCCAAGGCCGAGAAGGCCGAAAAGGGGGGAACGCGTGACCGCGACCGCTGCCTCAACGGTCGCGGGCGCAAGGATGCCGCGCAAATTGCAGCTTACATCGTGCGACACAAGCTGTTGCCCGATCGGGTCCTGGTGTCGGCGGCGCAACGAACGCGCGAAACTTGGGAACACATGCTTCCGGCATTTTCCAAGAGACCGCCGGTAGCTTTCGAAGAGCGCCTCTACGATGCTGGGCCCGAGGACATCACCGCGGTGATCAAGGCGGAAGGTCATTCGGCCCGAGTCCTTCTGCTGATCGGCCACAATCCGGGCATCTATGATACGGCGCGCGCCCTGCTTATGCATCCAAACGCCGAGCACCAGCTTGCCGATGGGCTGCCGACCGCCGGCCTCGTCGTGATCGACTTTGCCGGGAATGACTGGCGCAAGCTTGCCACCCGTAGCGGCCGTCTCGTCGATTTTGCCACTCCGCGGCTCATTGCCGCCCAGAACGACTAGCTGGGTCGGCATCGCGACACGCACGCGCAAACGTGTCATGATTGTTCAGTGGTTCCGATTCCGGCTGGAAGGGGACGGCCGCCATGTACAAGCAAATTCTGGTTCCGGTCGACCTCGCCGACCCGGAGCTGGCCAAGCCCGCACTCGCGACCGCGGTGATGATGGCCAATCAGTCTGGCGGCACGATTCGCCTGATCAACATTTTGCCACTCACCCCGGTGATGCTTGCCGAATATGTGCCGGCGGATTTCGAGGCGCAGCAGCGCAAGTCGGCCGAGGAAGCTCTCACCATCGTCGCTAAGGAAACCGGCATGGAGCCCTCCCGCGTGTCGATGACGGTGCGCCAGGGCGGCATTTATCAGGAGATTCTCGAGGAAGCCAAGACGATGAAGTCCGATCTCATCGTGATGACCTCGCATCGACCGCAGCGGCCGGCGGTGCGCACCTATTTTCTCGGTTCAAATGCCGGGCACGTGGTGCGCTACGCGAAATGCTCGGTGCTGGTGGTGCGGCATCGACCCGAGGAGTGAAAAAGGAGGTCCCAAGGGCCAGGCCGCGCTGCTGCTCCTCACTCCTTCATCACCTCGACCGCGAGCTTCACCACCGATGGCGGGCTTGCATAGATCTCGTTGATCAGCGCTTCGGCCTGGGCCCCGGAGACGGGCCGGACTTCCAGGTCCTGTCGCTGCGCATCGGCCAGGAACTCGGGATCCGCCACGGTCGCGTCGAAGGCGGCGCGGAGCGCCTTGAGCCGTTCGGCTGGGATTCCGGGCGGCGCAACGTAAGGCCGCGCCATTGTTTGTCGTGACACGATGAGCTTGAGCGCCGCCTGCTGCTCGCCCTCGGGCGCGACATCGAGGAGCGACGGGACCTCGGCCAGCTCAGGCAGCTTCTGGCTCGTGAGCTGCAGGGCCACCCTTATGGCTTTGGATTGGTAGAGCTCCTTGTTCCAGGCCATCATGCTCGACCAGGACCAGCCGCACCGCCCGTCAACCTCCTTGCGGGTAATCGCCAACACCACGTCGGCGGCTGCGTGATAACCAGTGACGACCTTCATGGGTAGATGGAACATCTTGCGCAGCACGGTTGGAAACACGTCGCTGTCGGCGCCCGCTCCGGTCGAGCCGATCACATAAGGTTTGGTCTGCATGTCGCGCCAAGTCGCAACTCCGCTGTCTGCGCGAAACGCGCAGACCCCGACCTCGTTCGAAATGCTGCCGAGCCAGCCGTATTTCGCCGCCACATATTGCACACCATCGGTGCGGCCGAGCAGCGGATCGAGAAAGGCGCCGCGGGAAAATCCGCCGAACACGGAGCCGTCCTTGGGGGCGATGTTGTAGAGATAGTTGGCGGCCTTGATGCTGCCGGCGCCCGGCATGTTCTGCACCACGATCGACGGATTGCCCGGGATGTGGCGGCCGATGTAGCGGGCGAGCGTGCGGGCATAGAGGTCGTAGCCGCCGCCCGGAGGATAGCCGATCACGAGCTGGACGGTCTTGCCGGAGTAGAAATCGGCGACTGCATCGGCTGCACGCACCGTATCGCCCAGTGCCGACGCGGCGAGGGCGATCAAGATGCTGCACGTCGCCACGCGGCTTCGCTCGAACCGTCTTGTCATTGCGACCGCCTTGGATTGCCTGTGCCGGAGGCGCCTGCCCCCGGCGGAGACTCTACCCTATCGCAGTAGCGGGCGTATCGAGCGCTCGCGGCAGAAGGCAGGCAAGCACCCAAATCGCACCCCACCCATATTGCATCCAACGTGCGACCGGCGCCTGCTCCGAAAGGAAGCGAGGCGCCGGTGCGATCATTCAAGCCGGACAAATCGTCAGTGTGTTGCCGCGTGCTCGGGCGCGGTCTTCTCGTAGCCGTGCTTCTGCACGTTCATGTTGACGAGCTCGTCCGCCGCACAGCCGGACTCCAGGAAGTCCCAGCTCTTCATCCATTCGTAGGTGCGCAAAAGCTCCTCATGCGGGATCGGGGCCGGATCAACCACCAGGATGCGGCTCTCGCGCAGGTCATCGATGGTGAGCTTGCCAATCTCCGGGTCCTTGGCTTTGTGGTAGTCTATGAAATAGTGCATGTAGGAGCGCTTGTTGGCATTGATGCGCTTGACCGCCTCACGCACTGCCCGATTGAACGCGCTGTAGGTCTCCGCGTCGACGCGCTCGGAGGCAACCTCGGTGCCGTGATGAAAAGCGGCGATGACCATGCGGCAGCCCTTCTTCTCGGCCAGCGAAATGTAGGGCTCGGTCAATGTCGTTGCCTCGATCCCGCCGCTCATGAGCAAATCGAACCGATACTTGGAGCCGTTGGGCAAGCGGCCGAGCTTGATCAGATCGCGGGGAAGGAAGCCTTCCAGCATCTGCAAGGTCAGATAATGCGTGCCGAAGAAGAAGGGCACGCCGATCTGCCGATTGGCGAGCTGTTGCGGCGTCTGCACCGGCGAATCGCCGCGCACCACCAGCGCCGCGTAGCTCACGATCGAACGCCGGCCGACCTGCCGGCTCTTCACTTTGGTGGCTTCGACGCGCGAATAGTTCCCCCATTCGCAGGCATTGTAGAGATCGGCCTTGCCTTCCTCGAGCAGCTTGCCGTGGCTCGCAAATCGCGGTGCATCCTTGTGACTCGTGACGTGGAGCTGCGGGCTCTTGTCGACATCCTTGTCACGGTCCGCCCACTCGATGGCGAGCCCTTCTTTCTCGAACAGACCCTCATCGTAAGCGACGAGCTCCGCCAGACCTTGGAACGGAGCGGTCGTTTCCAACACCAGCTTCTTCAGCATGGAGAGATTCTCCTTCTCCTTTCATCGGCGGCGCCGGCAATCTCGAAATGGCGGGCGTCGGAGATGCGATGGCGGCCTTAATTCGGCTCGAACGCCCAACGTATGGCCAGGGCGCGGCGGATATCGGGCAGGCGAGGGTCGTAGCAAGCGCCGCGCGGCGGGCCAAAGCAGCTTGACCACGCCATCTCAACGCCGGGGGCGCCTGAAGGTCAATTTCGGCGGCAGGAAAGTTTGCCTATCGTGGCCTTACCCTAGCCGGTCCCATGCTCCCCGAAGGAAAGCCTTCCTAGGTCTCGCCTCATGATTTGCATTTGCGCCTGGGGTTCTCATTCGAGCTTCACACCGGCGGCCTTGATCACCTTGTCCCAACGCTCGACGTCCGCATGCATGTAGGCGGCGGCCGCCTCCGCGGTGCCGCCGATGAGCTCACCCGACCAATCGGCGAGATGGGGAAGCATTTCCGGTTGATGCAGCGCTTCGTTGATGTCGGCATTGATCTTGTCGACGATCGCTCGCGGCGTCTTCGGCGGCGCCACGACCGCGTACCAGGCGGCCGATTCGAAGCCGGGCAGCGTCTCCGCGATGGTGGGCACGTCGGGAAGCGAAGCCATGCGGGTCGGCGTGGCGACCGCAAGCAGGCGCAGCTGCCCGCTTTTCACCAATGCGAGCGAGACGCCGAGATTGTCGAACATAAGGTCGACATTGCCGGCGACCAGATCAGCCAACGCCGGCGCCGAGCCCCGATACGGAACGTGCTGCAGCTTCACGCCCGCCATCATCTGGAACATTTCCGAGGTGAGGTGCGAGGTCGTGCCGTTGCCCTGGGTGGCGGACGTCACCTTACCGGGACGGGCGCGCGCCAGCGCGATCACTTCCGGCACGTTGTGGGGAGGAAACTTCGCGTTGACCACCAGCGCGTTCGGCACGCGCACCATCACCACAATGGGCACGAACTGGGTGGGATCGAAATTGAGCTTGGGGTAGAGATTCTGATTGATGACCAGCGGCGGGGGCGGTGAAGCCAACAGGGTGTAGCCGTCGGGCTCGGCCTTGAACGCAGCCTCGGCCCCGATATTGCCGCCCGCACCGGTGCGATTCTCGATGATGACCGGCTGACCCCATTTGCGTGAAAGCAGGTCACCGACCACCCGCGGCACAATATCGGCGGTGCCACCCGCCGGGAACGGCACGATTATGCGGACCGCATGGGTGGGAAATTCCTGCGCCCCCGAGGGCGAGAGGCAAAGCCCCAGGGTCGCCAAGGCGAGCAACGCCACGGCCCGGAGCCGGCGCAAGATCGGGGAAATGGGCTCTCGTTGGTGCATGTCGCGTCCCGCTTGACACCCGACCGGGGGCGGATTCCTCAAGTCTCGCACCTGTTTCGGGCACGTAAGAGGCGAAAACCTGTGGCCACAAGCCTCACCCCATTCGACAGGGCGGGTCGCCGGCCCGCCCACGATTGATGCGCTTAAAGCGTCTTGAAGTCGACAATTCTATCGCCCATCTGTTCCAGGCCAGTCGAGCGGACGCCGTTCCTTGTCGCATCGCCCAGAGGATGGACATCGGATCGCGGGATGACAGCCGGGACATGTCGGCTCGGGCATGGCATTCGAAGCGCAACACGAGGCACTTTAATGTCTAGCCAATCCCGCCATCAACGGACTCGTCGTTTTCTGCGTGCTACCGCTCTGGGCACGATTGTCGGCACGATCCTAGCTTGGACCGGCGTCGCCTCGGCCGCGAACACCGCTCCCGTCCACAACATCTATGATGGCGACTGGAGCGTGCTGATCATGACCAAGACAGGATCCTGCGACGCCAGTTACCGGTACGGCGTCCAGATTATGGACGGGAACGTCATCTACAACGGAGGCGGTCCGATCACGATGCAGGGCCGTGTCACTCCGAAGGGCGCGGTCCGGGTGATTGTCCAGGCCGGCAGTCAATGGGCGGACGGCTCCGGCAAGCTTACACGCAACCAGGGCGGAGGCGTTTGGAAGGGCCAGGGTGCGACCACCGCCTGCGCCGGCACCTGGTACGCGGAACGCCGCGTGGACCAGAACTAGACCTGATTCGTCGATAAGCAGCCAATTTGTCGCGAGCGGAGGTGCGGGGGTGTTTCTGCTGTTGCGGATCGCTCCCGTGGGATGTATCGGCGTATCATCCGGTTCCAGTTGACATCGCTCCCGTGGATGCTTCCCGCTTTGGTGCGGAACAAAGGCTGCTCGAACCATGCGCGCATCTTCTAACTCCGCCCGCAGCATCGCGGTGGCAGGCCTGACGGTCTGTGCATTTCTGCTGGCACAGCTGCCGCTGGGGCTTCGTTCGGTGGAGGCCGCCCCTCAAACCGGGACCACGCCCGCGCCTGCTGCGACGAAGCCAGTTGTAAGCAAGCCGAGACAGAAGGCTCCCGCGGCCAAAGCACTGCCTAGGCCGAGCCCGCCGGCTGCTGCCGCAAGCGCACCGCCGACACGGCCCACGTTCAGCTCGGAGGATGAGGCGGAGGCCACAGTCCTCGGCATTGCCGACGTCCGGGCTTGGGCCGATTCCGAGGACGAGTTCGCGCGCCTGCTGCCGAAGGCGGAAGGCCCTTGGCTTGCGATGTCGGGCGGCGGCTCCGACGGCGCCTATGCGGCCGGGCTATTGGTCGGCATGAGCCAAGCCGGCTCCCGCCCGGAATTCGCCGTGGTGACCGGCGCCAGCATCGGCGCATTGATCGCGCCTTATGCATTCCTGGGGTCGCGCTACGACGGCGATCTGCAGGATCAATTTACGACCGTTACGGCCGGCGACATTTTCGAAGACCGCGCGACCGGCGATAGCTTGATGGATTCCTGGCCGCTCAAGCGCACGATCGAAAAGCGCGTCACCCCGCAGCTCCTCGCCGACATCGCGGCCGAGCACCGCCGCGGACGGCGACTTTTGGTGGTGACCACAAATCTCGACGCCGGCCGCCCCGTGGTTTGGAACATGGGCGCAATCGCCGAGCGTGGCGACGACAAGGCGCTGGATCTGTTCCGTCGCGTCCTGCTCGCCTCCGCCAGCATCCCGGGCATCTTCCCACCGGTGACGATCACCGCCGATTCGCAAGGCCGGGAGATCACGGAGCTGTATAATGACGGCACAATCACAGCGCCATTCTTCATCGCGCCGGTGCCGGTGCTGTCGGGAACCGGGACCGTGCACCTGCCGACCAACCAGCTCTATGTGATCGCCAACGCCAAGCTAACGCAAGATTTCGAGATGACGACGCCACAGCAGACCGCCGTCGTGCTGGGCCGCTCGATCTCATTGGCGTTGCAAGCCGGTTTGCGCATCGAGCTTCTGCTTACGCTCGAGGCCGCGCAAAAGCAGGGCTGGGGCCTGAAAGTCGCGCAGATCGATCCGGAGTTCCAACACCCTTCACGCGGAGCCTTCGACCCCGACTACATGAAGGCCCTGTTCGACTTCGCGCTCGAGAAGGCCAAGAAGGGCAACGTGTTCGAGACCGTCGTGGCCGAACAGCATTGATCGTCGTCCCCGCTGTGCGGATCAGCCGGCATCAGCCAGTGCCCCTTCTCCGAAGTTCGTGAGACATCGTCGCACCCGCTGCACGAAGATTGGAAGCAAAGGGGCACTAGCAAGCATTCGATTTGAAGCCCCTTAGGGCGCTTTCGGCACTTCAAATCGGCGGCACAGGCGGGTCGCGATCTCGATCTCCGACGTCAGCGTGCGATGGACCGGGCACTTTTCGGCGATCTCGAGAAGACGCGCCCGCATTTCATCATCAAGCGTGCCCTCGAGCACGAGGCCCCGCTCGATGTGATCGATCTTTCCTTCACGTGTCTCGCAACGGGCACAATCCGCCGCATGGATCTTGGCGTGCGTGAGCCTCACAGTCACACGATCGAGCGGCAGCCCCTTGCGCTCGGCGTAAAGCCGCAGCGTCATGGCGGTGCAGGCGCCAAGTGAAGCGAGCAAAAGATCGTAAGGGTTAGGCCCGCTGTTGCCGCCGCCGACATCGACCGGCTCGTCAGCGATGAGGTGGTGCGCCCCGGTTCTGATCTCCTGCTGCAGATGCCCTTGTCGGGTCTCGCGCACGATCACCACGCCGGCGGGGAGTTGATCCGCTGCCAGGGGCGGTGGCGCCGTGTCGAGATAACGCTCGGCCCAAGCGGCAATCACGTTGGCCACGTAGGCAGCATCACTCCGCCGGCTTAAGAGATGATCGGCATCGGCGAGCGACACGAAGCTCTTAGGGTGCCGCGCGGCCGCGAAAATGCGGCTGGCGTTGTCGATGCCCACGATCTCGTCCGTCGGCGAATGGAATATCAACAGCGCCTTGCGCAAGACCGCAACGCGCCCGCTCAGCGCCTGCTCGGCAACATCGTCCAGGAACTCGCGGCGGATGCGGAACGGCCGGCCGGCGAGCGCAACCTCCACCTCGCCGCGTGCGCCGATCTCTTCGATCTTGTCCTTGAAGACTCCGGTGACATGCGCGGGATCGGAAGGCGCCGCGATGGTGACCACCGCACGCGTCTCCGGCATTGCGGCGGCGGCCGCCAGGACGGCGGCGCCGCCCAGGCTGTGGCCGATGAGGATCGTGGGTGCCCGCCGTTCTCGGCGCAGCTCATCGGCCGCGGAGATCAGATCGGCAATATTGGAGGAGAAGGTCGTGTTGGCGAACTCCCCTTCGCTCGATCCGAGACCGGTGAAGTCGAAGCGGAGGACCGCAATCCCGAGCGCAGTCAATCCCTCGGCGATTCGCCTGGCGGCGTGCACGTCCTTGCCGCAGGTGAAGCAATGGGCAAAGAGCGCGTAGGCGCGTGCCTCGCCCTCCGGCTTGTCGAGGAGGCCCGACAAGCGCAGCCCCTCGGCATTGAAGAAATCGAAACGCTCCGCAGGCATTCGCCGAGCTCCCCATTTCGCGGACGATCCGCCTTAGCGCGGATAATTTTTTCGCGGTTTCCGCTCTTGCGCCCCCTCTGCTTGGTCTCGCCCGCCTGCGGGCGAGAGCGGCGGCGAGCCCAGCAATCTCCTATTTATAATTTGTTAGCAAAAGCGGCATCCGTCCTGCCGGATAGATCAGGAGCGACCGCCAGCTGGCGCGGTGACCCACTACCTCCATCAACGGTATTTGAACCTATTTCGACCATAAAGCGACGAAGGGGCAGGACGGGGGCTCACCGAGCTTTTCAATCGCCGTCAGCCACCCGAGCAACCTGGCCAGCGAAGGCCGGCAGAGACAGGATGAGGCACATGACGAAGTCGCGCAACCGCAGTTTCAACCGCGCCGCTCTGGCGGTGATCGCCATCTCGTTTGCATCCGCGCTTGGCGCGACGCGGCCGGCAGTAGCGGCCCCGAATTATGACGGCCTCTGGAGCGTGGTGATCATGACCGAGAAGGGCACGTGCGATCGCGCCTATCGGTATCCGGTCCGCATCGCCAACGGCCAAGTGCAGAATGATGGCCCGAGCCTCATCAATGTTTCCGGCCGCGTTGGCGGCAACGGCGCCGTGAAAGTGCTGGTCAGCGCCGGCGACCAGAGCGCGACCGGCACCGGACGCCTCTCCGGCAAGGTCGGCGCGGGCCAGTGGAGCGGCGGCGAGTGTGCAGGTCACTGGCAAGCCGAGCGCCGCGACTGATCCTTCGCGGGCGCGCCTGCAAGACATTCCAGGGTTAGGATTGCGCGCGGGTAGAAATGCCGGCGCGCAATTGCATGTGCTGCTAACGCGTATTGCGCATGCCCCGCTTTTCGCGACCGTTTCTTCCGGGAACCTGCGCCAATGACTCTGTTGGCTCCTCAGTGTTGACGGCCGATAATCCTCCCGGTCACGGAGGACGGCATGACAGCGTTGCTGAGGACAATCGCCTTAATCGCAAGCCTGGCCGGCATAGGGGGCGCGGGCGCGCAGGAATTTCCGGGGCGCCCGATAACCATGATCGTGCCCTTTCCGCCCGGCGGCGCCGTCGATCCGGTCGCGCGTATCCTCGCCGAGCGGATGAAGGTGGCGCTCGGACAGAGCATCGTGGTCGAGAACGTGGCGAGCGGTGGTAACGGCATTCTCGGCGTCGGCCGCGTCGCCCGCGCCACGCCCGACGGCACCACCATCGGTTTCGGCAATTGGAGCACCAACGTGGTCAACGGCGCGATTTATCCGCTGCCCTACGACCTGCTCTCTGACCTCGAGCCCATCGCGGAGGTCGCCACAACCCCGCAGGTGATCGTCTCGCGAAAGGGCCTGCCGGCGCAGACCCTGTCCGAATTGATCGCGTGGCTCAAGGCACATCCGGGTGAAGCATCGCTTGGCACCGTCGGGAACGGCAGCGCGACCCATATCGCCGGATTATTCTTCCAAAAGCTCACCGACACGCATGTCCTGCTGGTGCCCTATCGGGGTGCGGCGCAGGCCATGCAGGATATCTTGGCCGGCCAGCTCGATCTGATGATGCCGCAGGCGACGCTGGCGCTGCCGCAAGCGCGCGCCGGCACCATCCGTGCTTATGCGGTCATGGCGAAGACACGACTTGCCTCCGCTCCGGAAATTCCGACCGTGGATGAAGGCGGCGCGCCGGGCCTTTATCTCTCGACCTGGTCGGGCCTGTGGGCGCCAAAGGGCACGCCGCCGGCCGTCATCGCGAGGTTCGAGGCTGCGGCCCGAGAGGCGCTCGCCGATCCCGCGGTGCGCGATCACCTCGGCCAGCTCGGCCAGGACGTGCCACCGCCCGATCAGCAGACGCCGCGCGGCCTGGGCAAGCTGCAGCGCGCAGAAATCGACAAATGGTGGCCGATCATCAAGGCAGCCGGCATCAAAGGGGAGTAGGATCGAGCCACTTTGTTGCAAGGCTTCTCGCCTTCATTGCCTCCCTGAAGAAAGATGTGGATGGCCGAGGACGGGCCCGGCCACGACTCCTGCAGAGGCATCGATGCCACCGCCAACCGCGACGCGCCGAGGATTCGTGCGGGCAATGGCAGCCGCCGCGGTGCCCGCCCTGTCACGGACCGCTTGGCCGCAATCCTACCCGGCGCGCCCACTGCGCCTTCTCGTCGGATTCCCCGCGGGCAGCTCGCAAGACATCGTGGCGCGGATCATCGGCCAGTCGTTGTCGGAGCGTCTCGGCCAACCGATCGTGATCGACAATCGGCCCGGCGCCGGCGGCAACATCGCGGTCGAGACGGTCGTGAATGCGCCCGCGGACGGCTACACATTGCTGATGACCGGCCCCAACAATGCCGTCAACGCGACGCTTTACGACAACCTCAAGTTCGATTTCATCCGCGATATCGAGCCGATCGCGATGATCATGAGCGTGCCGCTGGTCATGGACGTCAACCTTTCGGTCCCGGCCCATACGGTTCCGGAGTTCATCGCCTATGCCAAGGCCAATCCGGGCAAGATCAACATGGCGTCGGCCGGTACCGGAACTGCCGTGCATGTCGCCGGGGAGTTGTTCAAGATGCTTGCCCGGATCGACATGCTGCATGTGCCGTACCGCGGTTCCCCGCTCGCTATGGCCGACCTGTTCGCCGGGCGCGTGCAGGTCATCTTCGACAACATGCCGGGCTCGATCGGCTATATCCGCGCTGGCAAGCTCAGGGCGCTGGCGGTCACCACGGCCATGCGCTCCGACCTCCTGCCCGATATCCCGTCCGTGAGCGATTTCGTGCCCGGCTATGCGGCAAGTGCCTGGTATGGGGTCGGCGCGCCGCGCAACACGCCCAGGGAAATCGTCGACGCCCTCAACCGCGGGATCAATGCTGCGCTCGCAGACCCCGCCATGCAGGCTCGCCTCACCGATCTCGGCGGCACATTGCGGCCGGGCACGCCGGAGGATCTCGGTGCGTTCATGGCGGCGGAGACCGAGAAGTGGGGCAAGGTGGTGAAGTTCGCAGGGCTAAAGGCGGACTGAGCGCTTACCTCACGAGCTCCCGCATAGCGTGGTCAAGACCATCGAGCGTCAAAGGATACATCCGTCCGCCCATCAGCTGACGCATCATGCCGATCGACGGGGTGTGCGCCCAACCGCGTTCGGGGAGCGGATTGAGCCAGACTGCGGCCTTGTAGGTCGCGGTGATCCGCTCGATCCATGTGGCGCCTGATTCCTCGTTGAAATTCTCGACCGCACCGCCGGGAGCGCTGATCTCATAAGGGCTCATGGCGGCATCGCCTACGAAGATCACCTTGTAGTCGCGCGGATAGGTGCGCAGCACCTCCATGGTCGGCAGCGTCTCGTCCCAGCGTCTGCGATTCTCTTTCCACACCTTCTCGTAGGGGCAGTTGTGGAAATAGAAATGCTCCATGTGCTTGAACTCGGCACGCGCCGCCGAGAACAGCTCTTCGGTCGCCTGCACATGCCAATCCATCGAGCCGCCGACGTCGAAGAACAACAGCACTTTGACGGCGTTGTGCCGCTCCGGGCGCAACGAAATATCAAGATAGCCCTTGCGCGCGGTACCTTTGATCGTGCCGTCGAGATCAAGCTCGTCGGCAGCACCGGTGCGGGCAAATTTACGCAGCCGCCGCAGCGCGAGCTTGATGCTGCGGGTGCCGAGCTCGATCTCTCCGTCGAGGTCCCTGAACTCGCGCCGGTCCCAGACCTTGACGGCGCGGAAGTTGCGATTGCGTTCCTGCCCGATGCGGATGCCTTCTGGATTGTAGCCATGGGCGCCATATGGCGAGGTGCCGCCGGTGCCGATCCATTTGTTGCCGCCTTGGTGAGAGCCTTTCTGCTCGGCCAGGCGCTGCCGCAAGGTTTCGAGGAGTCTGTCGAGCCCGCCCATCGCTTCGACGAGCTTCTTCTCCTCCTCAGTCAGGTATTTTTCCGCGAGGGCCTTCAGCCACTCGGACGGGATCTCGAGGTTGAGCGCATCGGCCGGACGCTCCAGGCCGCGGAACACATGGGCAAAGACGCGATCGAACTTGTCGAGGTTGCGCTCGTCCTTCACCAGCGTGGCGCGCGCCAGATAATAGAAGCTCTCGGCCCGCCGCGCCGGCAAATCCTGCGCCATCACCTCCATCAAGGTGAGATATTCCCGCAGCGTCACCGGCACCCCGATGGATTTCAGTTCCTGAAAGAACGTCACGAACATTGTGTCGCATCCCGCCGCGGGATCATTTGATTACCGTCACAATACGAGCTGGAGGACAAATTCAAGTCTGGTTCACAGCTCCGGTCACATGCATCGTTGGCTGTACATAGCCCCCGATGCTAATCCATTTGCGCTTGGACTGGCGCTATGATTCCTCGCATGGGCGGTGGCGTTGGTCCGCGGAGCGGAACAGTCGATACTGCCTAGCGCCGCAGGTTGCGTTGCATCGCGGAAACGCTTCGGGCGCCTACAAATCCGGCCCGCATTGCGTTAGGTTTGCACAAACCAGACCGGTGGAGGACCGCCGATGCCGAAGCAAAAGTTCATCATCGAGCCGCATTTCCGGCTGCAGGAATGGGTGGCCGAGGAGAAGGGCTACTTCAAGGAGGAAGGGCTCGACTACGTCTTCCGCGAGCTGATCCAATCGACCGACGGTGCCCACCACTACAAGGGCGACAAGGTCGGCGCCTACCAGTCCTTCGAGCGCGGCCGTGAGGCGGATGTGAGCTGCGCTTGCCACTGGACGGTCGGGGTCGCGGCGTCCACCGGCAAGGGCCGGCTCTATGCCGATCTTTATTCCGTTGCTCCGGCCGGCGTCTTCGTGCCTGCCGACTCCGAGATCCGCAGCCCTGAGCAGCTCGCCGGCGTGCCGATCTCGGTCGGCTATCAATCGGGGAGCCACTATTCCACCATCCAGGCCTTGGAGCCCTATTTGCCGGCGGAGGAGATCAATCTCTCGTTTGCCGACGGCATGCTGTTCAAGCGCATGGAATTGCTGCTCGAGCACAAGGCGCCGGCCTCGGCACTGTTCAGCGGTCCGTACTATTTCGCAGAGCAACTCGGCTTCCGGAAGGTCATCGACACGAGCTTCATGATCGCGACCATGATCACCGGCCACCCCGAGGCGGAGGATCTGCGCAAGTTCTTCCGTGCGCTGCGGCGGGCGCAGCGCGACATCGATCTGCGCCCGGATCGCTACACGCATTATTACAAGAAGGAATTCCCGCTGCGCTACCACCCCATGATGGACACGCGCCGCTGGGGACCCGGCGAGCGCCTGGTGTTCGAGCCCTACACCAAGGAGGTCTTTGAGGAGACCTTCGAATGGATCGCCAGTCACGGCATTTTCGCCGACGGCGGCATGGGCTCGGGCTGTTATGAGCAAGCCGTCCTCAGCACGGCCTAGGTCATCGTTTCCGAAGTTCGAATCATATCAGGCGACATCCGCGAGCTTATAGGACCAAGTGTGGATGACGGGGTGGCGGTTGGCGAGCTTTATACCAGCCATGATGCGTTCCTTGAGTTCTTGTTTTGAGGTTACG
>DATGLV010000003.1:0-78992 GCA_035293945.1 Xanthobacteraceae bacterium
CCCGCGATCCCAAGACTCGCTTCCCGCGAGCACGCCTGCCAACCATCTCTCCAGGACCGACACAAAAATCCGCCAAACTGCTTCCCGAGGCCTCATCCGCGCCTTACAAAACGATGCTGTGAGATATCCGGGCTAAGATCAACAAAAAAATCGTCATGCCTTACGGGAGGATAGGATGCCGAACCATCTGCATCGCCGTGCCGTGACCGCATCGATTGGGGCGCTGGTCGCCTCGCTTGCCGGCGTCGCGCCGGCCACGGCGCAATCAGGCGCCCCGATCAAGATCGGCTACAGTATGGCGCTGACCGGCGGTCTCGCGCCGAACGGCAAATCGGCGCTGCTGGCACAGAAAATTTGGGAGGAGGACATCAACGCCAAGGGCGGGCTGCTTGGCCGCCCGGTCAAGCTCGTCTACTACGACGACAAGAGCGCCCCCGCCGAAGTGCCGGCGATCTACACCAAGCTCATCGATGTGGACAAGGTCGATCTGCTCGTCGGCGCCTACGCGACCGCGCAGCTTGCGCCTGCCATGCCGATCGTCATGGCGCGCAAGAAGCTGCTCATCGGATTGCTGGGCCTCGCGGTCAACTCGGAATTCAATTATCCGAACTATTTCGCGATGATTCCCTCCGGGCCGGTGCCCAAGCCAGCCTTCACCAAGGACTTCTTCGCGCTGGCGATGGCGCAGAATCCCAGGCCGCAGACGGTCGCGATTGTGGCCGCCGACCAGGAATTCTCCAACAACGCGTCCGAGGGCGCGCGCGAGACCGCGAAGAGCTTGGGGCTCAGGATCGTCTACGACAAGACTTATCCGCCTTCGACCACCGATTTCAGCCCGATTGTGCGGGCCATCCAGGCCACCAATCCGGACATCGTCGTGGTGTGCTCCTACCCACCCGATTCGGTCGGTATCGTGCGGGCCGTCAACGAGATCGGCTTCAAGCCCAAGATGATCGGCGGCGGCATGGTGGGTCTGCAAGCCACCGCCATCAAGGCGCAGCTTGGTCCGCTGCTCAACGGCTGGACCAATTACGATTTCTGGCTGCCCGTGCCGAAGATGAATTTCGAAGGCGTCGACGCACTGATGAAGAAGTATCAGTCCCGCGCGCAGGCCGAGGGCGTCGATCCGCTCGGCTACTATATGGCGCCGTGGGCCTATGCCCAGCTTCAGGTCCTGCAGCAGGCGGTCGAAGCAACCAAGGGCTTCGAGGACGCCAAGCTCGCCGATTACATCCGCAATAACACCTTCAAGACCGTGGTGGGTGATGTGAAGTTCGGCCCCAAGGGCGAATGGGCGCAGTCGCGGGTGCTGCAGGTGCAATTCCAGAACGTGAAGAGCAATGACGTCGAGCAGTTCCGGGACGTCTCGACCCAGGTCGTGGTGGCGCCGGCAGATTATTCGTCCGGCAAGCTGATCTATCCGTACGAGAAAGCGAGGTAGGAAGCAGCAGGGGCGAGTAGCGGATCGAGCGTAGCGAACAGCGAATGGGGGCAGCGATCTGCTGTCTCAGCCTGCTGTTCGCGATTGGCCCATTTCTCACGCTCCCAAATACAGCTTCCGGATCAGCTCATTATCATTGAGCTCTGCGGCTGAGCGGCCCTCGAAGGCGATCTGGCCGTGCACGATCACGTAGCCGCGGTCAGCGATGCGCACGGCTTGTGAGAAGTTCTGCTCCGCCATCAGAACGGTCAACTGGTAGCGCTGCTTGAGCTCCTTGATCTTGTCGATGGTATGGGCGACCAGCACCGGGGCGAGCCCGACAGACGGCTCATCGATCAGGAGAATGCGCGGGGCGGTCATCAGCGCGCGCGCCAGCGCCAACATTTGCTGCTCGCCGCCGCTCATGCTGCCGGCAAGCTGTGCGCGGCGTTCGGCGAGCCGCGGAAAGGCCTCGAAGCAGAAGCCCAGGTTCTGCTTTAGCGCGGCGCGGGCCAGCGGCCGGAAGGCACCCAGCCGCAGGTTCTCCTCCACGGTGAGGCGGGCAAACAGGCGGCGGCCCTCCGGCACCAGCGCGATGCCGAGCTCGACGATCTCCTCGGTGGATCGGCCGGTGAGCTCGTGGCGCACGCCGTCGATCTCGGCCGTGATGCGGCCGGCGCACGGCGGGACAATGCCCATGATGCATTTCATCAGCGTGCTCTTGCCGTTGCCATTGGTGCCGAGCAGCACCACGGTCTCGCCGGTACCAACCGTCATCGATACCCGCTCGAGCACGCGTACGGCCCCGTAGGCGGCATCGATGCTCTCGATCTCGAGCTTATTGGCCAAGATAGGCCCTCTCGACCTCGGCGTTGCGGACGACCTCGGCGGGCGTTCCGTCGGCGATCTTGTTTCCGGAGACCAGAACCACCAGCCGCTGCGAGAACTGCATCACCGCCCGCATGATGTGCTCGATCATGATGATGGTGACGCCGCCTTCGTTCAGGCGGATCAGCAGCGCGACGATCTCGGCGACCTCGGCTTGCGACAGCCCGGCCATTGCTTCGTCGGCGATCAGGAGCTGCGGCGCGGCCGCCATCGCGCGGGCGAGCTCAAGCTTGCGCATGTCCACCTGCGTGAGATCGCGCGGCTTGAGCCTCGCCTTGTCGGCGAGGCCGACGAGTTGCAGAAGCTCGGCTGCGCGTGCCGCAAGCTCGGCACCTTCGGTCCCTGGCCGGGAGTGTCCATCGATCGCGTACAGCATCGGCACGAGCAGGTTCTCGGCGACGGTGAGGCTGGCAAACGGGCGCGGCAGCTGAAAGCTGCGGGCGATGCCGCGTCGCGTGCGCTCGTGGGTCTTGAAGCGGTCGATTGATTCGCCGTTGAAGCGCACGCTGCCGCTGTCATTCTTGAGCGTTCCGCAGATACAGTTGACGAGCGTGCTCTTGCCGGAGCCGTTGGGGCCGATGAGCCCGACCCGCTCGCCACGGGCCACGACGAGATCGATGCCGTCGAGCGCGACGAATCCGCCGAAGCGCTTGCCGAGATCGGTCACCTCGAGCAGCTGTGCGCTCATTGGACGGCTGCGGCTTTGCGGCGGATGGCGGCGGCGGCGGTGAAGGCCGCCACGCAGGATCGGACCAATCCGGTGATTCCGCCCGGCGCGATGATGACGAAGCCGACCAACAGCAATCCCACCACCAACAGGCTGAGCTCCGACGAGATGCTCACGCTCGCCCATTGCTGCAGGCCCGCCACCAGGATCGCGCCGATAAGGGGGCCGACCCAGCTGGTGGTGCCGCCGATCATCGGCATGGCGATGGCATTGACGGCGTATTCAAGCCCGAACGCGGCCGCCGGTTGAACATAGCCGATGTAGTAGGGGAAGGGAGCGCCGGCCATGCCCATGAAGACGCCTGACAGCGTGGCGGCAATGAGCTTGAGCCGCAGTGTCGGCACGCCGGAGGCCTCGGCCGCGAGCTCGTCGTCCCGGATCGCGGCGAAGCCGTAGCCGAGCCGCGAGCGTTCAATGCCTCGCGCGGTCGCGATCGCCACCACCGCAAGGGCGAGCATCATGAGGAACAGGTAATGCACATAGCTGCCGATGAGCCACACGCTCTCGGGACGGATCACATAGGCGCCGCGAGCGCCGCCCAGATAGTTCCAGTTGACCACCAGGGTCTCCAGCACCACCGCGAGCGCGAGCGTGGCGATGGAAAAGAACGCGCCGCGCAGCCGCAATGCCAGATAACCCATGCCGAGCCCGCCCAGACCGGCGACCGTGCCGGCGATCAGCATCAAGACCGGTACCGGGAGCGGCAGGGTTTTGTGGAAGAAGACCGTCGTGTAGGCGCCGAGCGCGAAGAAGCCGGCCGAGCCGAAATTCACGTAGCCCGTATAGCCACCCAAAATGTTCCAGGCCTGCGCCAGGACGATGAACTGCAGCACCACATAGCCGGCGAAAAAGACGTAATCGTTGCCGATGAGCAGCGCGCCCGCGAAGACGCACCCCGCGCAGGCGACCGAGATCAGGAGAAAGACCCAGGAACGCACGATTTCCGTCCTAATCTATGGTGCAGATCGGCGAGCAGGCGGCCTCAATGGCGCTTGATGCTCCCATGAGCGGGCGGAGCGCGCAAGCGCACGGGCTTCCATGCTAACCTTGGCACGCTCGCGAATCGTAGTCTGGCTGATCGACACGATCGGGCGGCGGAGGACCCGATGCCGGTCATAACAATCGCGATCCACCAGGGCTCGGTTCAGACACTTGCGATGAAGCTTGATTTGGACCCCAACCGGCCGAACGAGCGAAGCATCCTGGCCAAACTGCAAAGCGGCGCCAGTTTCGAGCCGGACGTAGCGAATGTCTTCATTAAGGTGCTCCGCACCGGCGATGTCGTCGCCGATATCGGTGCCAATGCCGGATATCTCACGGTTCTGGCCGCACTGCTGGTCGGTCCGAGCGGCCATGTTGTGGCGTTCGAGCCCGATGCCGGCAACGTGGAGCGGCTTCGAGGCAATTTGGTGCTCAACAACTGCACCAATGTCACGGTTGTCGAGAAGGCGGTCACCAACCGGGTCGGCGAGGTAGCATTCTTCATCAACAGCGATGACAGCGGCGGAAGTGCGCTGTGGGACGTCGGTCAATTTCCGGGCAACGTCAAGACTCAGGCGGCTCCCATCCGGCTTGCCGTAGGAGCGACCACCCTCGATGCGGAATGGCAATCGCGAGGATTGGCCGCACCTCGGCTGATCAAGATCGACACTGAGGGCGCGGAGCAATTCGTGCTGGAAGGCGCCCGCGAATTGCTCCGCGACCAGCAATGCCGTTTCGTCATCGCGGAGCTGCATTCGTTTGGGCTCGAGAAAATGGGCTGCAACCAAGCAACTTTTCGTGGCCTCGCCGCCAGCTACGGCTACTCGACTTTTGCTCTGCTCCATTCAGGCGCGCTGCCGCGATACTTTCCCGCAGGCACGAGCATCGAGACCACGTACGCGGTCAATATTCTGCTGAGCAGGCCCGAATGGGTTGCCGAAGCCTGGCCGGCGGCCGCATTTGATCCGCGCGACCCGCGCTGACATCTCACCGCCCAAACATGCCCGCCGGGCGCACGGCGAGCGTCAAGAGCAGGAAGCCGAATGCGACCGCGGGCGCCCATGATGGTCCGTAGAAGGTCGAGGTAAGGCTCTCGACGACACCGACCAGCATCGCGCCGGCGAGCGCGCCCGGAAGGCTGCCAAGCCCGCCGAGCACGCAGATGGCGAACACGCGGCCTATATATTCGCGCCCGAGCGACGGCTCGATCGGCTGAATCACGATAAGAAGCGCGCCCGCGATCGAGGCAGTCGCGATCGAGATTGCAAAGGCGATGCGTTTGATACGCGTGGGCGAGCAGGCCATGAGCCGCAGCGCAAACTCGTCCTGCGCCACCGCCATGATGGCGCGTCCGGTGAATGTGCCGGTGAGGAAAAGCTGGAGAGCACCGAACAGCGTGAGCGAGACCAGGCACGGCACGAGCATGCGTAGCGGCAGGTCGACGACGCCGAGGTGCAGGCTGGGCCCGATATAGGCGGCCTGGACATAGCGATAGTCGACCCCGAAGGCGAGGATCAGAACGACCTCGGCGATGAACAATAATCCAAAGAAGAAAGCGAGGCCGCGCAGCCTTTCGCGTTGATGGCGTTCGAATGCCGCATGGTAGACCTGATAGACGAGAGCACCGAGACCGTAGAATGCCGGCAGCATGATGAGGCTGGCGAGGATCGGATCGATGCCGAGCCCTGTGTTGAGCACATAGGCGAGATAAGAGCCGAGCATGATGAAGCCCGGATGCGCGATGTTGACGATGTCGAGAATGCCGAAGGAGATCGACACGCCGACCGTCACGGCGGCGTAGAAGCCGCCCAGCATCACCCCGGCAGCCAGCGCGTTGATCAGGAGGTCGAGGTCCATACGCGTCCTGTCAGGCCTGGGCAAAAAATAAGCCGGGATCGCTGACACGAGAGCAGTTCCCGGCCGAATGATCTGAGTTCGGCGTCATTGCCGGGCTTGACCCGGCAATCCATCATCTTACGAAAAAGATGGACCCGCGGGTCAAGCCCGCGGGTGACGAGTGAGGTGAGTCGGGACCCGCCTTAGAACGTCACGCGCACCTTATCGGGCACCGGCAGCGGCTTGTTGGCGCTGTCGAGGAACTCGACCGTGCAAAAGACGAGCTCGGTGTCGCCGATATTCTCGAGATCATGCACCTTGAAATGGCCGGCCGCATGCGTCTCATGCCGGGTCTCGCCCGGAGTGTAGGTGTGCTCGACCGTGCTGCCGTCATCCATGTGGGCGCGGGCGCGCCCGGCGGTCAGCACCGACCAGAAATAGTCGAGCACATGGCGATGGAAGCCCAGCCGTTCGCCCGGCTTGAGGCTGATGTGCCAGACCCGCGCCCGCTCGTTTTCCGACACCAACCTCTGCCCGACGCAACCGTTGGGGTTCTGCCGCTCGCGCTCGAACTCGGCGGTGATCTCGGCCGGCCACGGTGTGTGTGCCGATTGCACCGGCTTCTTGTCCAATGTGGTCAGGGCCACGGCGTTCCTCCTCAATGAGGTCCGAAGTACATTTCTCAATTTGGCGTTGATCCTAGCGCGTTTCCCGTGGCCTTTGAAACCGCCTTTTTGCACGGCGCGCAGCGCTGCCGGACGCGCGATTTCACCTTTTGCCAGGTCTGGCTCTGCGCCTCCGCAGTCCCGCCTTTTTCTCCATGACCGCGCAGACCGAAGCCGTATCGTGGTCCGCGTGACCGGCCGCGAGCGCCGCGTCATAGATCGACCGCGTAGCGGTGAAGAGCGGGGTCGGGCAGCGCAAGGCTTCGGCGAATTCGGCGATGACCGCCATGTCCTTTTGCCAGACCGAAACCTTCATGGTCGGCCGGTCGTAGCGGTTCTTCACCATCAGGGGGGCGCGCAGCTCGAAGATGCGCGAATTGCCGGCGCCACTCCGCACCATCTCGTAGATCATCCGTGGTTCGAGCCCGGACTTCATGCCGAGCACCATGGCTTCCGCGGCCGCCACATTGTTGATAGCGACCAGGAGATTGGCGACGTATTTCATGCGGCTGCCGTTGCCGAATGCGCCGAGGTCGTAGGCGGCCCGGGCGAAGCTCGAGAAGATCGGCCGCGACCGCTTGATCGCTTTGGCATCGCCGCTCGCATAGACCACTATGTCCTTCGCAACCGCTTGCGCCCCGGTGCCGCTGATCGGACAATCAAGCAAGGTGTGGCCGGCCGCCTGAAGCATTTGCGCCGCTTTGAGCTTGTCGGCGAGCGTGAACGTGCTGGCTTCAATCACTACGAGCGGCCGCAAATCGTTTTGGCAGAGCGGCGCGACCGTCGACTGGAGCGCGGCCGGGTGCGGCAGGCTGGTGATTATGCTGCGCGCGTCCCGCGCAACCTCGACTGCATTCTGCACGATCTCAACCCCGGCCCGGGCCAGCGTGCGCCTGCGCGCAGGATCGATGTCGTGGCCGATCACCCGCCAGCCGTCCGCTACGAGATTGCGTGCGAACGCGCCCCCCATGATGCCGAGGCCCACGACCCCGACGGTGCCCTTGTGCCCCACTGCTCTCATCCGGCCCTCGTGAGGTCATTCTTGCGGCCCGCCTTGCACCACGAGCTTGCCCAGCTTGCCCGCCCGGTGACATGCCCAACGAATCTCTATAATCACGGGGCCGACGCAACAAGAGACGAGATCACTAACCCGCCGGACGAGTGGCGTCCGCGGCCAGACTCATTGGAAGGTGCGGTCGAGCCCTCTATGCCGCCTTCAAGCGCGCTATCTCAGTCTCGAATTCGAACTGCAATTGCGCGGCCTCTTGCTCAGGCAGCCAACTCGCCATCTTGGGAAGATCGTCCGGTAAACGAGGAGTCGGTCCCGATCCCAGGGAAGCTTCTCCGCTGCCCGCGCCTCCGCCAAAATCCTATGCAGGCGCACACGAACATCGTCCGTATCGGGACGGTAGACAGGCGGTGCCGCATCTGGCTCGAACAAATCCGGTTGCGCCACGTCGTCGAACAGGTCTTTCTGGGGAGATTGCGCCATGACCTCTGTCGAGTCCACCTGATCCTGCCGATTCGTAAATACGATAGCATGTAAAATGTGTCTCGCCTGGCAAGCCGTTATCAACGATATTCGGCTTGGGTGGTCGGACCAGTCCTTTGTCCGGATCGAGGGAATCTTGCAAGACAATTCACGCACTCGGGCGCTTTTGCATCACCTTGCTGGCCGGCCCGGTCATGACGAGGTGAAATCGGACTTTCGCCAGCTGCTGGTGGAAGAATTCGGCGTTGAGCTCGGAGCGATGGATTTCGAGCGCCGCGTTCCCGAGGTAAGGGGCCGGCTCGGAGGCCGCGGCCAATCGCGGCTACGCCGGTTTGCACGGTTGGATGTCGGCGGCGGAAGCAGTTTGGAATGCGCGTAGGCCGTCAGAAATATCGTTGGTTCAGCAATTCGACTACTACGGCAAGCTGAGCGCGCAATTTCCGATTCAGCGACTCCATGTAGTGTACGCCGCGTCAGGAACAATCCCAGCGGCTTGCCTGCTGCGAGGGTCCGCGGCAGCTATTGAGCATGCAGTCTACTGGGCGCAGGTCCCCAGCGAAAATGAAGGCCATTATCTGGTAGCCCTTTTGAACAGCGAAACGGCTCGGGCTCGTGTAGCCGCTATCCAGGCCCGCGGCCAATGGGGCGCACGTCATTTCGACAAGGTCATGTTCACTCTTCCAATCCCGCGCTTCGACGCAACCGTACTACTCCACAATGATCTCGCTGCCGCCGCTGCCGAAGCGGAACGATTGGCAACAGCTTTCGGGCTGCCGGAGACCGTGAAATTTCAACGCGCACGCAGGCTCATCCGTGACGCCTTAGCCGAGGCCGGCATCGCGACGCAGATTGATCGGCTGGTCGCGCAACTCCTGGACGGCACCCCGTTGAAGGACCCTGACTCGTATGCTGACCCTGACCTCGATCCCCCTGGCGCGCGAACGCGCCCCCATGATGCCGAGCGGCAACTACGCCGACGGCGCCCTCTGCCGCTCTGCCCCCGTCCGCCTCGCGTACGTCATGGCCGACGCATGCAACCTACCCGCTCCGAAGCCCGGTGACAGGCCCAACAAATCCCTATAGTGATCGCTCCCGCAAAACTCGGGTCAGGAGCCAGTATGTCGCTAACGCTCGCGCAGGCCTCAACCATCGTCGATGTCGCGCTGAAGACCGCACGCGATGCCAAATTCTCTCCACTTTCAGTTGCCGTGCTTGATGGCGGCGGCCACCTGGTGGCGTTCAAGCGCGAGGACAAGTCCGGGATCCTGCGTTTCGAGATCGCCTTTGGCAAAGCCTGGGGCGCGCTCGGCATGGGCTTTGGCTCGCGCACGCTCGCGGGCCGCGTGCCGCGCTCGCAGATGTTCTTCACCGCCCTTGCAGCCGCAAGCGGTGGCCGCTTCGTGCCGGTCATCGGCGGCGTGCTGGTGCGCGATGCCTCGGGTGACATTGTGGGCGCAGTGGGGATTTCCGGCGACACGTCCGAGAACGACGAGAAGTGCGCGGTCGCGGGCATCACGGCGGCGGGATTGAAGGCCGATCCGGGCGTCGATCCGGCGACCTGACGCCCGCTTCCGCTGCGGAGCAGAACCGGAATTGGTAGTTCATCGGCGCGGCGCATCCGCGCAAGTATCGGGGGAATCAAGTCATGGGAGCAAATTTCGGCATCGCCGGGCTCGACTGGCAGCAGCGCGTCAACTGGGATCGGATGCGCACCTACCGGACCGAGCGCGCTCGCGAGATGATGAAGAAGCATGGCCTGGGTGCCTTGCTGTGCATGTATGATGAGAACGTCCGCTATCTCACCGGCACTCTGACCCCGGGCTGGAACCGGCTCAAGCCTGGCCTGCGCTACGCCATGCTGTGCGGCGATGGCGCCCCGATCCTGTTCGAGCAGGGCGATCTCGGCTTCCAGATCGAGCGGCATTCGCCGTGGATCCCGAAGGAGAACGTGCGCCATTCCTTCGCCTGGATCAAAGGCGCGGCCGGTCCCGCATCGACCCAGCAGGTCAACAAGTTCACCCAGGCGGTGTTGCAGGCGATGCGGGAGAACGGTGTCGCCGGCGAGAGGCTCGGCGTCGACTTCATCGACATCAACATGATCAACATTTTCAAGGAGAACAACATCAACTGGACCGACGGCATGAGCGCCATGATGGAGGCGCGCGCCGTCAAGAACCAGGATGAGCAGGAATGCTTCCGCATCGTCGGCGCGATCGGCGACGCCACCCACTGGGAGTGCATGAAGTTCCTGCGGCCCGGCATCACCGAGAACCAGGTGACCGCGCACCTCATGCAATACCTCTACAACATTCCGGGCATGGAGGACGTCGAAGATGTGATTGTCTCGTCGGGACCGAACACCTGGCCGAACTGGCGCAATTTCTCCGACCGCATCATTCAGCCGGGCGACATCGTCTTCATGGATTTGGCGGCGCTGACCTGGAACGGCTACAAGTCCTGCTATTACCGCACCTATTGCGTCGGCAAGGAGCCCACCCAGGAGCAGAAGGAAACCTACCAGACTGCGCTCAAGTGGCTCTACGATTCGATCGGTGCTGTTAGGGTCGGCGCCACCACGCGCGACATCGCGCTCAAGTGGCCGTCCGCGATGGAGACCTGGGGCTATGAGGACGAAGATCAGGCGGCCGCCAATCTGTGGGGGCACGGGTTGGGGCTCGCCCAATACGATCCGCCGGTGATCTCACGCATCTGGTCGCTCGACCATCCGGTCGAGATCAAGGAAGGCATGACCTTCGCGCTCGAGACGCAGCATGGCAAGAAATTCCGCTACGGCGTGCGCATCGAGGAAATGCTCATCGTGCACAAGAATGAGATCGAGATCGTCTCCAATTTCCCGGTCAAGCAGATCACGGTGGTGGATCCGCTGCCCGGCTACGGGGACCATGTGAGGTGAGGAGCCGCACCCGCGCGGCATTCCCCACCTCTCCCCGCTTGCGGGGAGAGGTCGGCGCGTAGCGCCGGGTGAGGGGGTGTCTCCGCAAGCTCGGGCTCAATATTGGTGGAGAGGCCCCCTCACCCCGACCCTCTCCCCGCCAGCGGGGAGAGGGAGTCTGAAAGGCCCTTGCTTGAAATGACCCAGTTTATTCTCCCACTGCGCGACGCGGGCAGCGAAGACGCCGACCAGGTGGGACCGAAATCCGCAAACCTCGCCAAGCTTTCGCATGCCGGCTTGCCGACGCCGGGAGGAGCTTGTCTTACCGCAGCGGCGTATCGGGCGCAGATCGCGGCGCTCGGGATCGAGAGTGCGGTGAAGAGCTATGTTTCCGCCTCGCCAGCGGATGCGCGACGCCTCTCGGTCGAGATCAGGCTCGCCTTGTACGAGAGACCGATCGCTCCCGATATTCTTGCTCCATTGCTGTCGGCATGGCGCGCAATGACCGCCGGCGGGCAGGCGGGCGTGGTGCGGTCTTCGGCACTGATCGAGGATCGCGCCGGCGCCAATTTCGCCGGCCAATTCGAAAGCTTCCTCGGGCTCAGCGACGAAGGCGAATTTGTCACGGCGGTACGCGCTTGCTGGGCGGCGCTGTGGACCAGCAATGCGCGACGCTACATGGGGAGCTACGGGCTTAGTCCGGCCGATACCGCGATGGCGGTCTTGATTCAGCCGCTGGTGGCGGCGCGCGCCTCGGGGGGTGCTTTAAGCCAAACGCCCGAGGGCATGCTCGTCAGCGCCACCTGGGGGCTCGGCTCGGCGATTGCGCAGGGCGAGGTGGTGCCGGACCGCATCGTGCTGAGCCGACAGGGATTTGTTCGCAAGATCGAAGCTGGCCGCAAGGATCGTCGCGACGCTTGCGTGCACGGCGCAGGTCCGGTGACGCAGGCGGTGCCGGAGGCGCTGGCACGCGAGCCTTGCCTCAAGGCCGGCGAAGCCGTCACGCTCGGTCGTATGCTGCGCAAGGCCGAAGAGCTGCTCGGCACACCCGTCGAGATCGAGTGGGCGCTTGACGATGCCGGCTTCAAGCTGCTGCAGGCGCGCCCCCTTCAAATGCAGCCGTCGTTGGTGCCGGATGACATCTGGCTCGCGCATCCGGGCTTGAGCGGCCATCCGGCCGGGGTCGGCTGGGGCTCGGGCCGCGCCGTCGTGGTGGCTTGCGAGTGCGAGCTGTCGCGGGTCGCACCCGGCGATGTCCTGGTGACCAAAGTCGCCGGTCCGGCGCTGAGCCAAATCCTGCCGCGTGTTGCCGGCGTGGTGGCCGAGCTCGGCGGCTCGACCTCGCATCTTGCTTCGCTCGCCCGCGAGCGCGGGATCCCCATGGTGCTCGGCGTGATCGACGCCACCCAGCGCATTCCCGACGGCTCGCAGGTGGCGGTCGACGGCGTCGCCGGCATCGTGCGCTGGTTGAGATAAGATCGCGATGAACTGACATCAGCAAAGAGTGAGTTGCCGTGGCCCAACCCATCATTGCGGTTACCGACAGCGTCTTTCCCTCGCTAGATCCCGCCAAGGCCGCGCTCGCGCATCTCGATCCGGAGATGCGCATGGCGAAGAGCGCGTCCCCCGAGGACATCCTTGTGGTCGCGCGCGATGCCGACGCGATCCTGGTCACCTATGCGAAGCTGCCGGGCGAGCTGTTGCGCAAGCTCGAGCGCTGCCGGGTGATCGGCCGCTTCGGCCTCGGCGTCGATAATATCGATATCAAGGCCGCGGCTGAGTGCGGCATCGTGGTCACCTATGTGCCCGACTATTGCATGCACGAGGTATCCGATCACGCCGTGGCGCTGATCTTGGCGCTCGCGCGCAAGATCCCGTTCTCCAACACATTGGTGCAGGGGGGCCGCTGGGAAATGCCCGCCGTAGCACCGCTGCGCCGCCTCGTCGGACAGGTCCTGGGCTTGATCGGCTTCGGCAACATTCCGCGCGCACTCGCCCCCAAGGCCAAGCCCTTCGGGCTCGACATCATCGCCCACGACCCCTATGCGGCGGCCGCAGCGTTCGCCGCCTGTGGGGTCGAGCCAGTCAGCCTGGAGGATGTCCTCGCGCGCGCCGATATCGTTTCGGTGCACGCTCCACTGACGCCGGCAACACGCGGGCTCCTCAACGCCGCCGCCTTCGCGCGCATGAAGAAGGGCGCCCTCATCGTCAATACGGCGCGCGGGCCGCTCATCGATGAAGTGGCTCTTGTTGCCGCCCTCGACAGCGGCCAGCTCGGCGGTGCCGCGCTCGACGTGGTGGCCACGGAGCCCTTGGCGAAGGATTCGCCCTTGCTGGGCCGTCCCAACGTGATCCTGACGCCGCACACGGCTTTCTATTCGGTCGATGCGCTCAACGAGCTGCAGACCAAATGCGCAACCGATGTGGCGAATGTGCTCGGCGGCAAAGCGCCCGTCTACCCGGTGAAGCTGTGAACTTGTCCCGTTACACACTCGGCGTCGTCCCGGCCGAGCGCAGCGAGTGCCGGGACTCATACGGCTGCGCGCCATCGAGAGAACAAAAGCGTATGAGTCCCCGCTTTCGCGGGGACGACCTCGTCGACAATGCACTCGCATATCCCCGGAGTCGAAGATGAAGCTCGGTTTCTTCACCATGCCGATCCACCCGCTCGACAAGGAATGGCGGCAGTGCCTGCGCGAGGATCGCGAGGCCTTCATCCTCGCGGATGAGCTGGGTTACGTCGAAGGCTATGTGGGCGAGCACGCGACCGACAAGGCGGAGAACATCACCTCCTGCGCGGTGTTCATCGGCACGCTGGTCGACGCCACCAAGCGCATCAAGCTCGGCACCGGCACCATCAACATGCCCAACAGCCATCCGGTGGCGACCGCGACGCAGATCGCCATGCTCGATCATCTGCTCGACGGCCGTTTCATCTTCGGCATCAGTCCGGGCGGGCTCATGTCCGACGCCGAGGCCTTCGGCAACATCGACGCCGATCGTCGTGCCATGTTCCTGGAGGCGATCAATCATGTGCTCGCCATCTGGCAGGGCGAGCCGCCCTACAACATCAAGGGCCAGTTCTGGAACATCACCATCGAGCGCCAGCTGGTGCCGCATATCGGCCAGGGCTTTCTGGCGAAGCCCTTACAGCGTCCGCATCCGCCGATCGTGGTGACCGCGGTCGCGCCGTTCTCCGCGGGCATCGCCGAGGCGGCGGCGCGCGGCTGGGACACGATCTCGGCAAACTTCCTGCTGCCGCAATGGGTGAAGACCCATTGGCCCAAATATGTCGAAGGCTGCAATCGCGCGGGCCGCGTGGCCGATCCTGCCAATTGGCGCGTGGCCAAGAGCATTTTCGTGGCCGACGACGATGCGACCGCCCAACGCTATGCGACCTCGGAGAAGAGTCCCTACCGCTACTACTATTCGCAGCTCCTGACCAAGCTCAAGCGCAGCAAGCGCGCCGAGGTGTTCAAGACCCGCCGCGAGCAGCCTGACGCCGAGCTCACGGTCGATTCGGTCTGCGACAGCGTGATGATTGCCGGATCGCCCAACAAGGTGGTCGACCAGATCCTGGCCTTCCGCGAGCAGGTTGGCGACTTCGGGACGCTGCTCTATGCCGGCAAGGACTGGCTCGACCGCGATCTCGGCCGCCACTCGATGATCCTCATGGCCGAGAAGGTGCTGCCGGCCGTGAACGCGGCGATCCGGGCATAGCTTCGTCCCGATTGCGAACTTTGCCACACGGCGACACTGAGCCTCGCTCTCGCCCGTTCTTTGGCGCGACGCTGCCTTGATGTGCGCGTGATGGGGAGTTAAGGGCGGCCTCAGGTGTCTTTCTCTTGAGGTTGCCAGATGGTTGTGACCGTTCGGGATATCGCGCGCGTTGCGTTCCTTGTCCTACTCGCCGGTGCGGGATGCGCGCGTGCGCAGATCGCGCAGCCTTCACGCGACGTGCCGGTCAATGCAACGGTGGGGGATTCCGCGGCCGCTGCGCCCGGCCTGCCTACCGGCGCTGCGGCGTCCGCCGCCGCGCCAGCGCGACCGCAGATCGATACCACCGAGATCATCGCCCGCGCCAACAAGGACGTGGGCGTCGACATCCAGGCCACGATGGCGGGTTGGCAGCGCGAGCTCGATCGCATCGAGGGCGAGCTCCACCAGGCACGATTGCGTTATTCGGACCTCAATTCCTTGCGCGATTCCCTGCAACGGCAACGCGCGACCGTCGAAGATTTCGCGAACCGTCTCCAGCCCCACCTCGCTGCCGCCAAGGCCCAGGTGGAGCTGTTGGGGCCGGCCCCGTCCGATGCTCAGCCGCCCGAGCCCGATCAGATTGCGCGCAATCGTGCGGAGCTCAACTATTATCTGGGCCTTCTGTCCGCCGGACAGGCTGCCGTCAACGCGGGACAGCTGCGCATCGACCAGCTGATCAACGAAGTCCAAGAGGTTCGCCGCAAGAACTTTTCAACCTACCTCTTCCAGGCGGTTCCCGGCGTGTACGCGACCGAGACCTGGATGAAGTTGCCGGCCTATGTTCCCTCGGCGGTCAGCGCGACCCACGATCTCGTTGCCGATTGGTGGACGAACGAGGGCGATCGCGACGATGTGGTGCGTGGCGCGATCGCAGCCGCAGGCCTGGCGCTGGTGCTCGTGGCCGTGACGTGGCTTGGCGTGCCTCGCTTGCGCCGCTGGCGCGGCGACAGCGAGCCGCCGTTCTGGAGGCGCGCATCCTCAGCGGCCGGCGTGGTCCTGTTGCGCATGCTGCCGGCCGTCGCTCCGATCCTGCTGCTCTATGGCCTCATCGCCGGGTCGGAGGCACTGCCCGAGCGCGTTGATTGGCTGTTCTACACGGCGGTGCAATCGGCAGTCATCGTCTTTGCGGTGAGCGCATTGGTGGCCACCGTCTTCGCTCCGGCGGCGCCGCAATGGCGTCTCGTGCCGGCTTCGAACGCTGCTGCTTGGCGCATCTGCGGCCTGGTCGTGCTGCTCGCGGTCGTGTATGGCCTGACGACGTTCATCTATATCGCCACACGTCTCGTTCAGGCGCCGTTTGCGCTCACGGTCGCGATCGCCGTTCCGTCATGCCTCGTGCTGGCGGGCATCGTCGTCGCCATCCTGCTCACCCCGCTTGAAGGACAGCACCGGGACGGGATCACGTCTCCGCAATGGCTCAAGGCGCTGCGGCTCCCGGTCTGGACAACGATCGTGGCCATCGTGGTGAGCACGCTTGCCGGTTACCTCGCGCTCGCGCGGTTCCTGTCGCAACAGCTGATTGTCACCGGCTCCATTCTGGCGATTGTATATCTGCTGCTCTTGTGGGTTGATGGATTCACCCAGGGTCTCGGCGAAGATCACGCGGCAATCGGACATTGGCTGCAGGACAGAGCCGGCCTCGACCAGCGACGCCGCCAGCAGCTCGCGCTGCCGTGCGGTCTGTTTCTCAAGCTCGCCGTGCTGGTGCTGTCGGTGCCTCTTATCATGCTGCAATGGGGCTACAACTGGCCCGACATCTTCGACTGGTACCGCCAGCTGTTTTTCGGCTTTCGTATCGCCAACACCCAAGTCTCGTTTGCCGCGCTGCTCGCCTCCATCATCGTATTCGTGCTGGCCTACGCGGCGGCGCGGCTGTTCCAGAGCTGGCTCGACGCGCGCGTCCTGCGGGTGGCCGGGATCTCGGGCGGTGTTCGCGATTCGATTCGCACCGGCGTTGGCTACGTGGGTGTCGTCCTCGCAGCCGTGGTGGCGGCCTCCTTTGCGGGCTTCAACCTGTCAAATCTTGCCATTGTGGCCGGAGCGTTCTCGGTCGGCGTCGGTCTTGGCCTGCAGGCCGTCGTCAGCAATTTCGTCTCGGGGCTCATTCTGCTGGCCGAGCGGCCCATCAAGATCGGCGATATCGTCGCCGTCGGCGGCGAGGAGGGCACCGTACGCAAGATCAGCGTGCGCTCGACCGAGATCGAGACCGGGGACCAGGCTCACGTTCTCGTGCCCAATTCTTATTTCATCACCGAGAAGGTGAAGAACTGGACCCACCGTAATGGCTTCGGTCGTATCGTCATCGCCGTGAATGTTGCGAGCAGCAGCGACCCGCGGCAAACGCGTGATATCCTGATCAAGGTCGCCAGAGAAAATCCTCGAGTGATGTCGGTGCCCGAGCCTTTCGTCGATTTCGAGGACTTTGGCGCGGACAGTCTCAATTTCAAGCTCTATGCTTTCACCTATGATCTCACCAAGAACGTGGGCACACGTACCGACCTGCGTATCAGCATCCTCGAAGCGTTCAAGCAGGCGGGCATCCGCATTGCGTTTCTCCAGGCGGACGTGACCGTGCGCAACATCGATCGGCTGCGAGAGGCGGTCACGGAATACGTCTCCGGCCCTTACAACGGAAGGAGCGGCGGCAAACGCCTTGCTGCGCATCAGATTGGAGAAGCCGGTTGAGGGGGTGGCGGCATATTCGCGGCCTCGATCGGCCATCCAATCCGCCTCAGAGACGCCGACGCGCGTGTCAGGAAACGCGTGATCTGCTTCGCGTGAAAAGAGCGTTGCTGCGGGGAGGTCGGCGATTTGAAGACGCCGCTCTGTGCCGGCAAGGCAAAGTACTGGCTCGATCGCGACGGCAGCCGCCGCTCGATGATCCTCATGGCCGAAGAAAGTGCTGTCCGCCGAGAACGCGGGCGGGCTTAACCTCAAATTTGCGAAGCCCGAAATACCTTGCGCCGGCCGGCATTGCGGCGCGCCTTGTGAGGGAGCGCCCGGCGTGATCTACTTCGCTTGAGAAGTGGCGCAACAACAAGCCGGGGGGATGGGGGGGGGGCGAAGATGGCGGTCTCTCTGCGGGTCAATGGCCGCACCCATGCATCGACGGCCGATCGGGACACGCCGCTCATCTACATCCTGCGCAACGACCTCAAGCTGAACGGACCGAAATTCGGCTGCGGCCTCGGGCAGTGCGGAGCCTGCACGGTCATCATCGACGGGCGAGCGGTGCGCTCATGCCTTACGACCGTGAATGATGCGCGCGACGCCGAGGTCATCACCCTGGAGGGGCTCGGCTCGCTCGATAATCCGCATCCGGTGCAGCGCGCCTTCATCGAGGAACAGGCCGCCCAATGCGGCTATTGCCTCAACGGCATGATCATGCAGGCCAAGGCGTTCCTGGATCAGGTCGCCAAGCCGACCGAGGCGGAGATCAAGGCGGCGCTCGCCGGCAATCTCTGCCGCTGCGGCGCGCAGGTGGAGATCGTGCGGGCGGTGCAACGGGTAGCGGCCGCACGCGCGTAGCGCATGTTCCGGAAAAGTGGATCCCGGTTTTCCGATAAGAACATGCGCCAAATGAAGCAGAGAAGCGTCATGCCGGCTCGGCTCGAAATCGCCCGGCGCGACCTGCTCAAGGCAGCAGGTTGTCTTGCCGGCTACATGCTGGTCGTTTGCGCGCCCGCCTCCTCGCCACGCGCCGCCGAAGCCGGCACCGCCAGCGCGCCTGCCGGGCCTTGGCCGAAGACGATTCCCCCCGACCGGATCGATTCCTGGCTCGCCGTCAGGGCTGACGGAGGTGTCACCTGCTTTACCGGTCGGGTCGATCTCGGCACAGGGGTGCGCACCGCGCTCGCCCAGATCGTCGCGGACGAGCTCGACGTCGATTTCGATCGTGTCACCGTGGTGATGGGCGATACCGCCAGAACCCCGGACCAAGGCACGACCAGCGCCAGCAACACGATTCAGAAAGAAGCCGTTCCGCTGCGCCACGCCGCCGCCGATGCCCGGCAGATGTTGTTGAAGCTCGCGTCCGAGCGGCTTGCGGTTCCGGTTTCCGATCTTCGGGTCGCGAGCGGCATCATCAGCTCCGGCCGCGCCGGCAAGAGCATTTCCTACGGCGAGCTCATCGGCGACAAACGCTTCGACCTGCGCGCTTCCGGCCGTGCGCGCACCAAGAAGCCGTCCGAATACACGATCGTGGGCAAATCGGTGCCGCGCACCGACATCGCCGCAAAGGCGACCGGCGCATTCACGTTCGTGCACGACATGCGCCGGCCCGGGATGGTGCACGCCCGCGTGATCCGGCCGCCCTCGTATGGCGTGGAAACCGCGATCGGCTCCGCACTCATATCCGTCGACATGGGCTCGGTGCGGCACATACCGGGTCTCATCCAGGTGGTGCGGATCGAGGATTTCGTCGCCGTGGTGGCGGAGCGCGAGGAGAATGCAATCAAGGCTGCGCGTGACCTCAAGGTCGAATGGAAGCCATGGTCGGGGCTGCCCGATTTCTCCAAGCTCGAGGCGACGCTGCGCGAATATCCGGGCAAGCCCCGCCTGTTGCGCGAGGAAGGTGATATTCGCTCGGCGCTCACCAATGCGGCAATCGAGCTCTCCGCAACCTACGTCTGGCCTTATCAGCTGCACGCGTCGATTGGTCCATCCTGCGCGGTCGCCGAATACACCGACAACAAGCTCACCATCTGGTCGGCGACCCAATCCGCGCATGCGCTGCGCCGCGAGGCTGCCCGGCTTTTGGCCATGCCGGAGGAGGCGGTGCGCGTCGTGCACGTGGACGGCGCCGGCTGCTATGGCCTCAATTGTTCGGACGATGTCTCACTCGACGCGGCCCTGCTGACGAAGGCGGTCGGCCGTCCGGTTCGGGTGCAGCTCTCGCGCGAGCAGGAGCAGGGCTGGGAGCCCAAAGGCGCCGCGCAGCTCATGGATGTCAGCGCGAGTCTCGACGGCAGCGGCCGCATCACCGGTTATCAATTCACCACCAAGTGCTTCTCCGGGCGCGGCGAGACCCTTGCGCACTATTTGACCGGCGCTGCGCCGGTGAAGCCGGCGGTGCTCGCACAAGGCGACCGCAACGCGGTGCCGCCCTATGTGGACATTCCCAACGTGCAGATCAGTGTGCTCGATCCGGTGCCGCCGGTGCGTTCCGCGCGCATGCGCGGCGTCGCCAGCCTGCCCAACAGCTTCGCCCATGAATGCTTCATCGACGAGCTCGCGGCCGCCGCCGGCGCCGACCCGTTGAAGTTCCGCTTGGAGCGGCTCAATGATGCACGCGCACAGGCCGTGCTGACTGCGGTGGCCAAGAAGGCGGCATGGGAGTCGCACGCGCCACCCAAGAAGGAGCCGGTCGCCGGCACGATCGCCAAGGGCCGCGGGGTCGCCTATGCGCGCTACACCCACGGCGATTACCCGGGATACGGGGCTGCCTACGCGGCCTGGATCGCCGATGTCGAGGTCGATGTCACGAGCGGCCGGGTGCGGGTTGCGCGCGTGGTCGTGGCGCAGGATTGCGGCCTGATGGTCAACCCGCGGGGAGTCGAGCAGCAGGTGCGTGGCAATGTCATCCAGACGCTCAGCCGTGCCCTGATGGAAGAGGCCAAGTTCGACGCCTCGGGCGCCACCAGCCTCGATTTCGCGAGCTACCCGATCGCCACCTTCGCGGACGTGCCGGACATCCAGGTGGTGTTGATCGAGCGCGCCGACGAGCCGCCGATGGGGGTTGGTGAATCGGCCGCAATCCCCGGCGCGGCGGCCATCGCCAATGCCATTTTCAACGCGACCGGCGCCCGCATCCGCCAGGTGCCGTTCACGCCGCAGCGGATCAAAGACGCGTTGGCTTCGCCGCGGCGCTAAGACATGTGCTCGCACCGCCGCTGCGGGCCAGAAGTAAACATCATCGAAGCAATTCGGCTGCAGCCAGTTCCGCCATTTGCAATGCGCTGATTGGTGAAAGATCATCCTCAATAGAGAATCAGGTGGGGACCGCCGAGCCGGACCCGATAACTGCGATGCCTTGATGGTGAGAAGCGGGTCAAGGGCGTACAACTTCGATGGTGTGCCACGCTGGGAGGCGATAGTTTCGCGCGCATGAGCAGTGGCAGCCCCCCGGTCTTGCGAGGCGAACGGGTTATCCTGCGCGCACCCCGCGAAGAGGATTTCGAAGCCCGCCTCAGGCTTGGAGCCGATGCTGAGATAATTCGGATGTATGGAGGCAATCGGAGCGACGTTCGCCCGATGACCGAGGAAGCGGCCAAGCGCTGGGTGCGGCGCCTGCTAAATCACGAACATGCTTGGATCATAGAGGCTGGCACCCTCATCGGGGAAATCAGGCTTGATCGTGTTGATTTGAGAGACAGGCGGGCAAGTTTGGCAATCGGGATTGAAGACGCCGCCCAGCTTGGAAAGGGCCTTGGCAGTGAGGCTATTGATCTTACTTTGGGCTATGCTTTCAGCGTCCTAAAACTGCATCGCGTTTCCGTGCGCGTGGTGGAATATAATTTGCGAGCGATCCGCGCGTATCAGAAGTGCGGGTTCGTCATCGAGGGAAGAGAGCGAGAGGCCGCGTTCGTCGACGGCCGATGGTATGACGATGTTATGATGGCAATCCTCGAAAATGAATACTTGGCGAGGCGGCGAAAAGAAAGATGACGGCTTCGAGCTAGAGTCGAAGCAGGCCAACGATGAGCTGGGTCGATCCTCTATTCGTCGATCCTTTATTCATTCGATGCCGGCGGCGCGTAGATAATCCAGGTCGAGGAAGCGATCGGCCGTGGGCAACGGCGGCTCGAGGTTGCCGGCTTCGCTCATCAACGCAATCACTTGCTGCAGGCCCTTGGGATCGATCTCGCCGCGCCTGGGCAGGACGCCTCGCTCCGGCTTGAAATAAAGATCGAGCGTCTGCCCCGCTATGAGCTCCGAAACCCCCGTCGTGTCCACGATTGTCCTGATCACCCGATCGCGGTTTGCCGGATCTCGGATGAACGCGAAGGCCGCACCCAAGCCGCGTACATAGCGCGTCACCGCCTCCTTGTGGTCCGCCGCCCAGGAGCGGCGGATCGCCGTGACCGTGTAAAGCAGCTCCGGCACCGCATCGTTGGATGTTCCAAGGAGCCGATAGCCCTCCTGCACGGCCAGGAGGTCCTGCGGCTGGCCGAGCACGACCGCGTCGCAATCGCCTTGATGCAGGCAGTTCCAACGGGTCGGCGTGCCTTCGATCATCTTGACCCCGAAATCGTGCTCGAGGCCGTGCAGCGCCAACAGCTTGCGCATCGAGATCGCGATGGTGCCGGCTGCGTCGGCGAGCCCGATGATCTTCCCCTTGAGATCAGCAAAGCGTTTGATCTCCGGTTTCGCCACGAGGCTGTAGATCGGGTTATCGAACTCGGCCGCGATGCCGACCGCATCGGATCCGGCGAGCGCTGCACGGATCAGGAAAGGCGTCGCCACATGGGTGAGATCGACCTCGTCATCATGCAGCGCCGCGATCATTTTGTCGGAGCCGCCCGGAATGGGAATCAGCACCTTGACGTCAAGGCCCTCTCGGGCAAACAGGCCCTCGCGTTGTGCAATCGAGATTGGCAGCGAAAACACGCTGTGTGCCGCCGAATAGGCCTGCCCATAGCGCAGCATGAGCGTTTCAACGCCGGCGCCGTGCGCGAAAGCGGCGCCAATCAGGCCGGCGAGCAGGAGGCGCATTGAGGTAGGCATCTTGTCTGTTCCAGCACTCGGCACCCCGTTGGATAAGCGCCACGGCGTCAGTTTACTACATTCGGCTTTGCACAGAGGCCGCATTGCTGCTGCCGAAGGCCGCACCCGATAGGCTGCACGTGTGCCCGCTCGTCGGCATAACGCCGGCGACGAGCAGGCAAGCTTGACTGATCAAACGCGCTATTTGATCGCCTGTGGATTTATGGGCGAGCCGGTGCCGCCGGTGATCACCAGCGGCGGTCCGCAGAAGAAGAACTCGTAGACTCTGTCCGCCGCGCAATCCTCCGCCAGCTCCTTGAGGTAGAACATCTCCCCCATCGTCAGACCCATGGCCGGGATCACCACCCAATGCCAGGGCTGGTTGGCCTCGGTGGTTTCGTTCGGGCGCACCTCGACCCCCCAGGTGTCGGAGCAGATCGCCGCGATCTGTCTGTCCTGGCACCAGTAGCAATTCTCGAATTTCACCCCGGGGGCGTCGCCGCCCGCAAAGCCGCCCCACTTCTTCTCGGCAAGGCAGCGTTCCATCTGGCCGGTCCGCACGATCACGAAATCGCCGCGACGGATCTCGATGCTCTGCGCCTTGGCGCATTGGTCGAGCTCGTCGTTGGCAATCGCATAGCCGTCAGCCAGATGCGGCAGACCCTTGAAGCGCGCAATATCGAGCAGCACGCCGCGGCCGACCATTTTGCTCTTGGTGTGCTCGATGCCGAGCTTGCCGAGGCCGTTGCAATCGACCAGCCGCGCGTCGTAGCCGTTGTACATCTTCTCCTCATAGAAGATGTGGCCGAGCGAATCCCAATGCGTCGCGCATTGCACCGGCATGTTGATGGCATCGTCGGCGTAGCGGACATTCGGCACGACGTCTTGGCGCCCTGCGACCGCATCGGTGCCGGTCGCCAGCATGGTATGAATCGGATTCCAGCGCCCGCCAAAGAGGCCGGTCTGCGGACCATTGCGGTCGAGCGGAATCCCGAGTGCGAAGACCTTGCCGCGGCGGATGAGAGAGGCCGCCCGCACGATGTCTTCGGGCCGTACGTGATTGAGCGTGCCGATCTGGTCGTCAGCGCCCCATCGGCCCCAATTCCTCAGCTTCTCGGACGCTTCGCGGATCGCCTGCTTCCCCACCTTGATGTCCATCGTCCCGGCTTCCTTTGCTTCCTCACGCTCAGGGGATGATTGTGACGCGGCCGAGGATCGCGGTCCATCAGGCTGCGGCAGCGGCGGAAACGTTGCCAACGCTCCCTGAACTTGCGCTATGTGAGGCGCATGGAACAAAAGCCCGCCTGCCGCAAAGCTGCCTGTGTGATTGGTTGGCCGGTCGAGCATTCGCGCTCCCCGCTTATCCACGGATATTGGATCAAGGAGCTTGGCCTCGAAGCCGCGTACCGGCGCGAGCCGGTGACGCCGGAAGGCTTTGCTGAGTTCGTCACCCACCTCGCGCAACATGGTTATGTGGGGGCAAACATCACGGTGCCGCACAAGGAGGCGGCGCTTGCCCTGGCGAGCCCGGATGCGCTTGCCGCCGCAGTCGGGGCCGCAAACACCCTCTGGCTCAAGGACGGCAAGCTGCACGCGACCAACACCGACGTCGAGGGCTTCATCGCCAGTCTTGATACGGCTGTTCCGGGCTGGGCTTCCGATGCCGGGCCGGCGGTGGTGCTCGGCGCCGGCGGTGCCGCGCGGGCAGTAGTATTTGGCCTGCTGCAACAGGGGATGGCCGAGATTCGCGTCGTCAATCGCAGTCTGGAGCGGGCGAGCGCGATGCGGGAACGGTTCGGCAAAGCCGTGGCGCCGTGCCGGTGGGAGGAGCGTGACCGTGCCCTTGCGGGCGCGAGCCTGTTGGTCAACACAACCACGCTCGGCATGACGGGTCAGCCGGCGCTCGCCATCGACCTCGCCCGCCTCCCCCCTGATGCGGTGGTCGCCGATATCGTCTATGCTCCGCTCTCGACGCCGCTGTTGGCGGCCGCCTCTGCGCGTGGATTGCGCACAGTCGACGGTCTCGGCATGCTGCTGCACCAGGCGGCGGGCGCCTTCGCGCGGTTCTTCGGCACACGGCCGGAGGTTACGGCGGCCTTGCGCGCGCTGGTGGAGGCTGATCTGATGCGGCACTTCTGATGCGGCAATGATGCGGCCGCCGCACTGAATGCGCTATCGCCCCCACCCTAACCCACCCCCGCAAGCGGGGAGGGAAGGGAGGGGTCAACTTTCGGGAGGATACCGATGCAGAAGATGACACGGCGCACGTTTGGCGCCTCGAGCCTTGCCTTGATGCTTGCGGGCTCGGCGAGCTTTGCCCAGCAGGCGCGGCCGGTTCGTGTCCGAGGCACGGTCGAGAGCGCGAGCGGCAATGTGATCATGGTCAAGTCGCGCGACGGCTCCGATCTCAAGCTCGTGCTGAAGGACAATGCGACGGTCCGGGCGGTCATTCCGGCCAAGATGACCGATATCAAGGCGGGCACCAATGTGGGCATCACCTCCGCGCCGCAGGCCGACGGCAGTCTCTCGGCGATCGAGGTGCACATCTTCCCGGCCAATCAGAATATCAATTCGGCGCACTTCGATTGGGACCTGATGCCCAACACGTTCATGACCAATGGACCGGTGCAGACATCGGTTGCTGCGGTTGATGGTCAAGTGCTCACCGTGCAGTACAAGAGCGGTGACAAGGTCGACGAGAAGCAGATCAAGATCACGCCCAAGACCGCGATCGTCGGCTACGAGCCCTCCAGCAAGGACGCCCTGAAGCCCGGCGTGAAAGTGTTCGTGGCGGCCGCCCCGAAGCTGCCGGATGGATCGCTGGACGTTGCCAACATCTCCTACGGCAAGGATGGCATGACTCCGCCCATGTAGGGTTATGTAAGGCCGTGCCGGTTAGAGAGCGAAGCAGGTCATGTGGAGGAAAGAGATGAGCAGAATCGGAATTCTTCCCAGCATCGCGCTGGCGGCCGCATTGGCGGCGTCGCCAGCTTGGGCCCAGCAGGCGCAGACACAACGCCTGTCCGGCACCATCGAGAAGGTGACTGGCAATTCCCTTCAGGTGAAGGGCAAGGACGGCAAGGAAGCGACCGTGACGCTCGCCGACAAGGCGCTGATCGTCGGAGTGACCAAGGCCTCGCTTTCCGACATCAAGGAAGGCTCCTACATCGGCAGTGGCGCCGTGCCGCAGGCCGATGGCAGCCAGAAGGCGGTCGAGGTGCACATCTTCGCCGAGTCGCAGCGCGGCACCGGTGACGGCCACCGCGACGGCTGGCCCGGCGCGCCCAACGGCACCATGACCAATGGCGAAGCCGGCAACCCGGTGACGGGTGTGGACGGGCTTACCGTGATGGTCAAATACAAGGGCGGGGAGAAGAAGATCGTGGTCTCACCGTCAACGCCGATCGTCCAGTATCACGTGAGCGACATGAGCATCGTCAAGCCGGGTGCTGCCTTCAGCATTGTGGCCGCCACCAAGAAACCGGACGGCACATTCGAGACCAACCGCATCAATGTCGGGGTGGACGGCGCGGTTCCCAACTGAAGCCTGCTGGCGAGCAAATCCTGGCCTTCGTCGCGTGCGAGCGCGGCGGGGGCTTTGCTTTCTCCGGGGCTTCTCGGGTTGCGATTGCGGCGCGCCGGCATCAGCCTGTCGCAATGGCGTCATTAAAGCGCAACGCGCGCCGGGTACTTGGGTTGTCGACGCTGGTCATCGCGCTTTTGCCCTGGCGTCTACCTGAGGCCTTCGGAGCGCCTGTCCCCCGGCCCCTCGATACGCTCCGCAAGGTTTGGCCGGCTGGCGCCAGTGCTAATGTATGGCGCCCGCCGGCCGCTTTTATTCCACATCTCTCCGATTGCCCGCGGCTGCGGCGGCGGGCCGCGCCCGGCTTTGCGGCCGCTCGTTATCGGTCCGGAACTGCCTCATGCTATCATTTCGCTGGGGCGCCCGGAGAGCCGACATTGAACAAGGCTGCGAGCGTATTGCGTTTTTTGAGCTTGGTCACTCTCGTCTGGGTCGTCCTGCTTGGGGCGCCCGGCGGGGTGCAGGCTGCTGATCTGCCGGGATCCAAGGATCCGGTCGGGCTGCGGCGCTTCGAGGGCTCCGAGATCATCCACTACGCAGTAAGCCCACACGATCAATATTTCCTGGCCCGCGGCGAAGGGGCGGCCGGATCGGGTTTCGACAAGGAGGAGCGCGTCGAAGGCGCGATCGAGCGGGTCGTCTACAAGGCCCCGTTGGGAACGACCTCGGAAGAAATATTCCGCGATTACGAGCGAATGCTCGGCGATCTCGGATTTGAAGAGACTTTCAAGCTCGACAGCGGCGCGCTCTATGCGCTCACCGCAAAGGACTTCCAGCAGCGCTTCTTTTTTCAAGCCGGCTACGCGGCGCACAAGGACAGCGCCGACACTCCCTTTCAGGACGGGAAGAACCAGTACTATCTCACCGCGCGTCTGGTCCGGGACGAGCAGATCGTCAACGTGGCGGTCTACGTGGTTGAAAGCGCCGGCCTGGATTGGGAGGAAGCGGGCCTCAAGCAGCCGATCGTGATCCGCCTCGACCAGCCGGTGATCGGCGTCGACGTGATCTCCTCGCCGCGCCCCGATTATCGGCCCGTGGAGGTCAAGGCGCCGGATCTCGCCAAGGCGCTGACCGATACCGGCAAGGTCGACATCTACGGCATCCTGTTCGATACCGACAAGACCGACCTCAAGCCGGAGAGCCGCGCGACGCTGAAGGAGGTTGCCAAGCTGCTCAAATCCGATCCTTCGCTCAGGCTCGAAGTTGCCGGCCATACCGACAATACCGGAGCCGCCGACCACAATATGAGACTTTCGGTCGGTCGGGCCGCCGCTGTGGTGAATGCGCTGGTCAGCTCCTACGGGATCGACAGATCGCGGCTGCAGCCGAAAGGTTATGGGGACACAAGACCCGTCGCTCCCAATGACAGCGAGGAGGGCAGGGCAAAGAACCGCCGCGTCGAGCTGCGCAAGATGTGATCGCGCTCACCTGAGCGGTAGGGTGGGCAAAATTGCGTCACACTGTGATTGATTGATCCGGGCGCGTCGCGCAATTTTGCCCACGCGGTTCGGAGCACGCGTGGGCACGACGCTAAAGAGCCTTTGCCCACTCTAGCGCCGACGTGATTGGTTTTGAGCCCTAGGGGGCGGCCCTTGTGGCCGCCCGACCCGGGCGAGGTCTCGTTTGAAGGGAGGAAGAAAGAGAGCGCCCACAAGGGCCGCCCCTACGGAAGTTGGGCCGGCTCCATCGGGCTGTAAGCGTCCGCAGCGTGGACCGGTGCAAGCGATACGAAATCCGTCTCGAGTGCGCTCACGTTCCAACTGAGCAACAACAAATAGAGAAAGACCGCGAAGAAGCGGACGAGCCTCGTGTAAGAAGGCCAGCTTCGCGGCTTTGCACACCTGGCAGGATCGGGAAGCGTGGTGGGCATCGCGGTTCTCCGCGTTCAGGCGGCGCCGGCGAGGGGCGCTCCGGCGGAACTCACGGCGTGCGGCTCGCGGCGGACCTGCAGGGCGCCTGAGCTCTTCAGGTTGTTGAGGAAGCAACGCGCGCTTTCGTCCCACGTCATGGTCTTGGCATAGGCGCGGCACGCCGCTCGCGAAAGCGTCAGGCTCTTCAAACAAGCCGCCCGCAGATCCTCGTCCAGGGCCGCGACCGGTGCGCTGCCGACGACATCGCGGTTCGAATCGACCGGGAAGCCGGCGATCGGGAGCCCGCTCGCCAACGCTTCGAGCAGGACCAGCCCGAACGTGTCGGTGCGGCTCGGGAACACGAACACATCGGCGCTCGCGTAAACGTCGGCCAATTCCTGGCCCTTCTTGGTACCGAGAAAGACCGCCGACGGATAGCGCAGCGCCAATTCTTGCCGCGCCGGTCCGTCACCGACCACTACCTTGCTGCCAGGCAGGTCGAGCGCCAGGAATGCCTCGATGTTCTTTTCCACCGCCACTCGTCCGACGCTGAGAAACACCGGGCGCGGCAGGCCGAGGTCGCAGCCGAAGCGGGGCTGGAACAGATTGGTGTCAACGCCGCGCGGCCAGCGCATCAGCTTGCGGAAACCGCGCGCGGCAAGCTCGTTGCTCAGCGATTCGGTCGACGCCATGGTCACGCGGCCGGCATTGTGGAACCAGCGCAGCCAGCACCAGCTCAGGCTCCGCGGGATCGGCAGCCGCGCCGCCGCATAGTCGGCAAAGCGCGTGTGGAAGCTGGTGGTGAAACCGCGCCGCCGCTTGAGGCAGTGCCGGCGCACGATGTGGCCGATCGGGCCTTCGGTGGCGATGTGGATGACGTCGGGCTGGATCGCATCGATCCGCTCCGCGATATCGCGCGCGCGCGGCAAGGCCAGGCGGATATCCGGATAGGTCGGCAGCGGAACGCTCGGAATGCCCTCGGGTGTGAGGAAGCTCACCTCGACCCCCATACGCTCCAGCGCCCGTCCGACCGACATCAACGTTTGCACCACGCCGTTGACCTGCGGATACCAGGCGTCAGTGGCAATGAGAACGCGCATCAGACCGCATGAGCCTCGCTGATTCTCGCCGCCGACGGCCGCAGCACCGGATCAATCTTCCAGGAAACAATCTCCAGCCTTCCGTCGAAGTGCTCGATCGCGGCGCTGCAGCTTTCGACCCAGTCGCCGCAATTGATGTAGCGGGCGCGGGGGAAATCGCGGATGGTCGCATGATGGACGTGACCGCAGATCACGCCTTCGGCGTGCCGCCGCGTCGCCTCGGCGGCCAACGCCTCTTCGAAGCTGCGCACATAGTTGAACGCGTCCTTGACCTTGTGCTTGGCCCACTGCGACAGCGACCAGCTCGGCAGGGACAAACATCTGCGCACGATATTGACCAGCGAATTGGCGGCCACCAGCGGCATCCGCGCATAATCCCCGAGGCCGGCGAAATGGCGGGCGCGCCTCACGCTGCGGTCGAACTGGTCGCCATGCGTAACCACGTAGCGGCGGCCATCCGCTGCCACATGTGTGGCGCATTCGGTCACCACCACGCCGCCGAAATGTGTTCCGAAATAATCGCGCAGGAACTCGTCATGGTTGCCCGGGATATAGATGAGCCGCGATCCCTGGCGCGCCTTGCGCAAAAGCTTTTGGATCACGTCATTGTGGGCCTGCGGCCAGTGCCAGCCGGATCGCAGCTGCCAGCCGTCGACGATGTCGCCCACCAGATAGATCGTGTCGGCGTCATGGTGACGCAGGAAGTCGAGGAGTTGCTCGGCTTTGCACGCACGTGAGCCTAGATGTACGTCGGAGATGAACAGCGCGCGAACCCGTCGGGTTGCTTCGGTGACTTCCACGGCGGCGAGGGCCCTGATTCGCTTCGATCCGGCCCGACCGTTACGTGAGTTATGTCTCAATCATGTGACGGAGACGGCTTTTGTGAATGCGTCCGCAGGTGGCGGGTGCCGGGGCAGGATTCGGTCTGCCGGAAAGTGCGGATATGCTGAAAACTTTAACGTCGTCATTCTGTTGCATGGACCTGAGATGACGGCCCCTGGGCCGATTCGTTGGTCATGATCAGCCCCGAGACGGCTGTCATCGACTCAATCATCGAGCTGTCATTCAAACAATCGAGCTGTCATTCAGCCAGAAGTTCCCGGAGGTAGCGGATTGCTTGAACGTCCTGAGCATGACTTCAGTAAACCATGCACTGCCAAGCACGCAGAGCCGGGCAACGACTCGGAGAAGGCCCGGTCCGCTCTGGGCAAGCGGGTCCGCGCGCTGTGCGCGCAGATCAGCTTGACGCCGCGCAGCTGGAGCAAGGCGGGACTCCTGCTCAGTGTCACGATCATCCTGGCCTCCGCCGTGGTGCTGTTCTACCGGCTGCGCGACCTTGATTGGGGCGCCGTGCGCATGGCGCTTGCGGGCGTGTCGCTCGCCCACGTGGCGGCTGCCGCATTCTTCGTCCTCTGCGGTTATGTGACCTTGGCGGTGTATGACTGGTTTGCGCTGCGGGTGATCGGAGCCCGGCAGGTGCCGGTCCCGGTCGCTGCGCTGACAGGAGTCGTGAGCTATGCGATCGGGCACGGCATCGGGGCGATGGTTTTCGCTTCCGCGGCGATCCGCCTGCGCATCTATTCCCGCTGGGGGCTCGGCCTCCTCGATATCGCCAAAATGAGCTTCATCGCCGGATTGACGTTCTGGCTCGGCAATATCACGGCGCTCAGCGTCGGCATGGTTTGCATGCCGGATGCCGCGCGCGCGGTCGACCAAATCTCCTCCTGGAGCAATCGGGCAATCGGGACCGTGGTGTTGGGCACGCTCGTGGCCTATCTGTTCTGGGTATGGAGCAAGACCCGCGTGCTCGGGCGCAACGCCTCGGCCGTGACGCTGCCGTCGGGATCGATGACGCTTCTGCAGATCGCCATCGGGCTTGCCGACCTGAGCTGCTGTTCAATTGTGATGTATTTGTTGATGCCGAGCCTGCCGGCGGTCGACTTCCTCACGCTGGCGCTGATCGTGGTGTTCGGCACTCTGGCCGGCTTCGCCAGCCACGCGCCAGGCGCGATCGGTGCACTCGATGCCGCGATGCTGATCGGTCTGCCCACCTTCGACCGCGCCGAGCTGGTGGCGACGCTGCTGCTCTATCGGCTGCTCTATTTTGCGGTGCCGTTTGCGTTCGCGCTCGCAGGTCTCGGCTTGCGCGAGGCCTATGTGCATTTCCGCGAATAGATGTCGGATGCGTTTAAGCCCGGCTCGAGCTCGGAGCGGACGCGCTGGTTGTCAATTCTGAGCCAGTGCTTGCCGGCCGATTTTCTTGACGCTGTCGATGCCGGTAAGCGCCATGGTGACGTCGAGCTCGTTCTTGAGGATTTCGATCGCGCGGGCCACTCCGACCTCGCCGCCGGCCCCGAGGCCATACAGATACGCGCGGCCGATCATGCAGGAACGGGCGCCGAGCGCGAGCGCCCGCGCGATGTCCTGACCGGAGCGAATGCCGCCGTCGAACATGATCTCGATGTCGGCGCCGACCGCATCGACGATCCGCGGCAGCATCGAGATCGAGGAGACCGCACCATCGAGCTGACGCCCGCCGTGGTTGGAGACGACGAGCGCGGAAGCTCCGGTCTTGGCGGCGCGGCGGGCGTCCTCGACGTCGAGCAGTCCCTTGATGATCAGCTTGCCGGGCCACAGCTCGCGGATCCATTCGACATCCTTCCAGGAGAGCGACGGATCGAACTGGCCGGCGATCCATTGCGACAGCGAGCGGACGCCCTCCATGCCGCGCACCCGTCCGGCGAGGTTGCCGAAGGTCTTGCGCTTGCCGGAGAGGATGCTGATCGCCCAAGCGGGCCTTTGCGCGATATCGATCACATTGGCGAGCTTGATCTCCGGCGGCACCGTCATGCCGTTGCGCAAGTCGCAGTGGCGCTGCCCGAGCACCTGCAGATCCACGGTGAGCACCAGCGCGCTGCATTTGGCGGCGATTGCCCGCTCGATCAGCGCCCGCACGAAGCCGCGGTCCTTCATTACATAAAGCTGGAACCAGAAAGGGCGCCCAACCGCGGCCGCCACATCTTCTATTGAACAGATCGACATGGTGGAGAGACAGAACGGAATTCCGGCGGCATGCGCGGCGCGGCAGGCGAGAATCTCGCCGTCGCCCCATTGCATGCCGCAGAGCCCGATCGGGGCGAGCGCGATCGGCAGCGAGGCCGGCTCACCGGCGACTTCGGTCGCAAGCTCACGGCGCGTGACGTCGATCAGCACCCGCTGGCGCAGCTTGATCGATTCGAGGTCGATGCGGTTCTGCCGCAGCGTCTCCTCCGCATAGGAGCCGTGATCCGCATAGTCGAAGAACATTTTCGGCACGCGGGCGCGTGCGGCGAGCCGCAGGTCCTCGATCGAGGCCATCACCCGCATGGCGGTTTCCCGGCCTCCGCCCGGTCGGCTCTCCCGACGGCGCGGGATGTGGCTTCAAGGACCGGGAACGTTGTGGTGGCCCCTCGGGTTTCACCAACAGGGCTGCGCGGTTGTTTGCACAGGAGATGAGCAATGGGCATGGCCAAGGAAAGGGTTCTCGAAGGCGACAGATCGGCGGAGGAGCACAAGGAGAACCTGCAGGAACGGCGGCAACGCCAGGAGGAATCCCTGGAATCCGGGCTGGAAGGAACGTTCCCCGGCTCTGACGCGATCAATGTGGTCCAGCCACCCCCGAGCATACTTGATCGAAAAGGCAAGGCGAAAGGCACCCCTGGCCGGGACTGAACGCGCCTCGACCGAACCCCTTAAAGACGCTGTAATATTTCCTGCGATTTTTTGCAGAATTTATTTCTGGAGGCCCTATTATGGCCTGGTACCGATCCAACGGGCAGGCGAAAGGGGCACATGAAAGGGGAACCGGGCCGCAAGTATTTTGGGACGGATGGCATCCGTGGTCGCGCGAATGGCGTGATCGTTCCGGAGCTCGCGATGCGGGTGGGCCAGGCGGCGGGCTTGGCATTCCGCCGCGGCGACCATCGCCATCGGGTGGTGATCGGGAAAGACACGCGGCTGTCGGGCTACATGATCGAGACCGCCCTCGTGGCGGGCTTCACCTCGGTCGGCGTCGATGTGTTTCAAACCGGTCCGCTGCCCACGCCCGCCGTGGCGATGCTGACCCGCTCGCTGCGCTGCGACCTCGGCGTGATGATCTCGGCCTCCCACAATCCTTATGACGACAATGGCATCAAACTGTTCGGGCACGACGGCTACAAGCTCTCTGATGAGGTCGAAGGTAAGATCGAGGAATTGATCGACGCCGATCTGAGCAAGCGGCTCGCCGCGAGCAAGAATCTCGGTCGCGCCAAGCGCATCGAGGTGGCATCGGGCCGTTATATCGAGTTCGCCAAGCGGACATTGCCGCGGGCATTGAGCCTCGATGGGCTGCGCATCGTCGTCGATTGCGCGAATGGCGCCGCTTATCAGGTGGTTCCGGAAGCGCTGTGGGAACTCGGCGCTGACGTGGTGCCGATCGGGGTCGAGCCCGACGGCTTCAACATCAACCGTGAGTGCGGCTCGACCGAGCCGGCGGCGATGTGCGCCAAGGTCAAGGAGATGCGCGCCGATATCGGCATTGCGCTCGATGGCGATGCCGACCGCGTGATCATCGCCGATGAGTGCGGCCACATCGTCGACGGCGACCAGCTCCTGGCCGTGATCGCGGCAAGCTTCAAGGAGGACGGCAGGCTGGCGCGGCCCGGCGTGGTCGCGACCGTGATGTCGAACCTCGGCCTCGAGCGCTATCTCGACGGAATTGGCCTCTCGCTTGCGCGCACGCCAGTCGGCGACCGCTATGTGCTCGAGCATATGCGCGAGCACGGCCACAATGTCGGCGGCGAGCAGTCCGGCCACATCATCCTGTCCGACTACACGACGACGGGCGACGGTTTCGTCGCCGCGCTGCAGGTGCTGGCGGTGCTGAAGAAGCAGGACCAGCCGGTGTCGAAGGTCTGTCATCGCTTCGATCCACTGCCGCAAATTCTCAAGAATGTGCGCTACCGCAGCGGTAGGCCGCTTGAAGCCCCCAAGGTGCGCTCCGCGATTGAGGAGGCGGAGCAGCGTCTGAACGGCCATGGCCGCCTCATCGTCCGCTCCTCGGGCACCGAGCCGGTGATACGTGTCATGGGCGAAGGCGAAGACCGCGGCCTGGTCGAGGAGGTTGTCGACGGGATTGTCGACGCCTTGAGCCACGTCACCGCGTAAGAACAAGCGATCCACTCGTCCCCACGCAAGCGGAGCAACTTAGCTCCGGTCGTCCCTGCGAAAGCAGGGACCCATACTCCTGCGCGCTATCGAGAGCGCGTAGCCGTATGGGTCCCCGGGCTTCGCCCGGGACGACGCCGGTGATTGGATCGCGGACCAAACAAACAAACACTTATCCGCGCCCAGGCGCGGTGCTCCGATACAACTTAACGAAGGTTAAGCTTCGCGGTTAACAGTTAAGGTTAAGCTCCATTTAACGGTTTGCTGCCATTCTCGATTTCGTTGGTTCATCCCTGTGGGGCGCGGCTCCGACAGGAGCGAAAGGACGAAGTCATGAGTAGTGTAAGAATCCTGGCGACCGCAGTTGCGGTTGCCGCAGCGATGAGCACGGCGGCGGTTGCCGCCGACTTCCCGCCGGCGCTGCCGGTGCAGGCACCGCCTCCGCCTCCGCCATCCGATTCCGGCTGGTATCTGCGCGGCGATGTCGGAGTCTCGGTGCAGAAGTTCGACGCCTTCGATCACTTCCAGACCAATCCGACATTCGTCTGGCCGGCGAGCTGGGCCATCGTGCAGAAGGAAACGGACGATTCCGCTTTCGTCGATTTCGGCATCGGCTATCAGGTCAACAACTGGCTGCGCTTCGACGTCACCGGCGAGCACCGCACGGCGGCGAAGTTCAAGGTGGTCGGCAGCTATACCGAATTCTGCGCGCCCGGCCCCACCTGCTTCGACCAATACGACGGCTCTCATTCGGCCGAAGTGCTCATGCTCAACGCCTATCTGGACCTGGGCACCTGGTGGTGCCTCACGCCCTTCGTCGGCGCCGGTGTCGGCGGAGCCTTGAACACTGTTTCAAGCGTCACCGACCTCGGCATCACCACCACGGTCCCGGGCTTCGGCTACTCGTCGTCTGACGCGTCGAACTGGAATCTTGCCTGGTCGGTGCAGGCCGGCGTCGACTACAACGTTTCGAACAATCTCAAGCTCGAAGCGGCTGTTCGCTATCTCAACCTGGGCTCGGTCAAAACCCCGATCGTCAATTGCTCCTCAGTCGGCTGCTCCAGCCCACCCAACACCGGTCCGAGCGCCTATTACACGCTCACCAACTTCGATTCGCTCGACTTCAGGCTCGGCTTCCGCTGGCTGTTCCAGCCGGAGGTGCCCCTCTACGCCCCGCCGCTGGTGCGCAAGGGCTGAGCTTTCAGTTCAACCAAGCTCGCAAGCTTTGGGCGGCGCGGGAAATTTCCCGCGCCGCTTTCGTTTTGGTGCCGCGCGGAGGGCTCAGCCGAGCTAACGGCTCATTAAGGTTAATCAATCATGATGGGCAATACGCCGGCTGTTTCAGTCGCGATCGAGATGAGGCCGTTATGCGTTTGCTCGCCGTTTTGCTCGCCGTCATGCTCGCTTTATCGGGTCTGATCGGCCTCTTAACCCCTGCGCACGCGGCGGACTACGACTTGCCGACACTGCGGGGAACCGAAACCCAATTCATCCCGGCCTTCCCCCGCTTTCCCAATTGGGAGGGGTTCTATTTCGGCGGGCAGGTGACCTACAGCACCTCCAGCGTGGACTTCACCACAGCCACGCAGCCATTGGTCGAGCAGGCGCTGCAAGCCTCGACCATCCTGGCCAACATGACGCCGCAATTCTGGCAGCCGCTCGGGGTGGGAGATGTCGACGGCGCCGGTATCGGGGGCTTTGTGGGTTACAATTTTCAATGGGACAACGCGGTCTTCGGCGTCGAGCTCAACTATACGCATACCTCGCTCAACGCGGTTGCGCCGAGCATGCCGATCGAACGCGTAATGAACTTTGGCGGATTCAACAACGACGTCGCGTTGACCGGCGTCGGCGAGGTCAACGTTCGTGATGTGCTCACCGCGCGGGCCCGCTTCGGCTGGGCTGTCGACCACTTTCTCCCCTACCTGGCGGCCGGGTTCGCTTTCGGGCGGGCCGACATAAATACCGACGCGACCGTCGACGTTAAGGAATTTGTCCCAAACACCAATCCCCCTCAACTGTCAAACGAGTTCGTGTTTGACCAGAGCCGCACCAAGAGTGGTGCTTTCCTGTATGGCTACTCGGCCGCTGCCGGCGTCGACTTTGCGCTCACGCAGAACATCTTCGCTCGGGCGGAATACGAATTCGTCCTCTGGCAGCGGTTTTGGGCGATCAATGCCCAGATGCACAACTTGCGCGCAGCCCTCGGCGTGAGGTTCTGAAAATCTGATTGTTCCGAGGGGGCCGTGCCCGCGCGCCACCCGCCTATGTGACTCTACGTAACTTGACGGCACGCGCTCTCTCCCCTATTTCCCCGCGCGGGACACCCCTCCCCACCGAGGGGCGCCTATCTGGAAGGATAGATCATGACCGTAGCGATGCCGTCCGTGCGGCCCGTCGTGCCGCATTTCTCCTCCGGCCCCTGTGCCAAGCGCCCCGGCTGGAGCCTGCAGGTCCTAACCGACGCGGTTCTGGCCCGCTCCCACCGCTCAAAAATCGGCAAGGCCAAGCTCAAGCGCGCGATCGATCTGACGCGCGAGATCCTCGAGGTTCCCGCCGACTACCGCATCGGCATCGTGCCGGCTTCCGACACCGGCGCGGTCGAGATGGCGCTGTGGTCGCTCTTGGGCGCGCGCCCGGTGACGGTTTTGGCCTGGGAATCCTTCGGCGAGGGCTGGGTGACGGACATCACCAAGCAGCTCAAGCTCAAGGACGTGACGGTGCTCAAGGCGCCCTACGGCGAGCTGCCCGATCTCTCCAGGGTCGATCCCGCAACCGACATCGTGTTCACCTGGAACGGCACCACCTCGGGCGTGCGCGTTCCGGATGCCTCCTGGATCGCCGCCGACCGGCAGGGCTTGAGCATTTGCGATGCCACGTCGGCCGCCTTCGCGCAGCGGCTCGATTTTCCCAAGCTCGATGTGATCACCATGTCGTGGCAGAAGGTGCTGGGCGGGGAAGCCGCGCATGGCATCCTGATCCTGTCGCCGCGCGCAGTCGAGCGTCTCAAGACCTACACGCCGCCCTGGCCGTTGCCGAAGATCTTCCGCCTCACTAATGGCGGCAAGCTGATCGAGGGCATATTCGAGGGCGAGACCATCAACACGCCGTCGATGCTGTGCGTTGAGGATTATCTCGACACGCTCACTTGGGCGAAGTCGATCGGCGGCCTCAAGGCGCTCATCGCCCGCGCCGACGCCAACACCAAGGCGGTCGCCGATTGGGTTGCCAGGACCGCGTGGGTCGATTTTCTCGCCAAGCATGCGGCGATCCGCTCCAACACCTCGGTCTGTCTCAAGATCGTCGATCCGGCGATTGCCGCGCTCACCCCTGATGCGCAATCGATCTTCATCAAGGGCTTGGTCGCCACGCTCGAGAAAGAGAACGTCGCCTACGACATCGACGGCTATCGCGATGCGCCGCCGGGCCTGCGGGTCTGGTGCGGGGCGACGGTGGAGACGCGCGACGTCGAAGCCCTGACCCAATGGCTCGATTGGGCGTTCGCAAAATCCAAGGCCGCGCTGCCCAAGGTGGCTTGATCGGTCCGTTATGCGAGCGGCAGGCGAGGCCTGCTCCCTCCCCCCTTGTGGGGGAGGGTTGGGGAGGGGGGTCGCTGCTGTCGCAGATGACCGGAGCAACAACAACCCCACGCCCGACCCCTCCCCACGAGGGGGAGGGGAGCCTGCCGAGTACGCGGCGGCACGTGAGCAACATCACCAAATCAGGAATACCATCATGGCTCCCAAAGTCCTCATCTCCGATTCGCTTTCCCCCGCCGCCGTGCAGATCTTCAAGGACAACGGCGTGGAGGTCGACTTTCAGCCGAAGCTCGGCGCTGACAAGGAGAAGCTCGCCGCCGTGATCGGCGACTTCGACGGCCTTGCCATCCGTTCGGCCACCAAGGTCAGCCCCAAGATTCTCGAGCACGCCAAGAAACTGAAGGTGATCGGACGCGCCGGCATCGGGGTCGACAATGTCGACATCCCGGCCGCCACCGCCAAAGGCATCATTGTGATGAACACGCCGTTCGGCAATTCGATCACCACCGCCGAGCACGCCATCACCATGATGATGGCGCTGGCGCGGCAAATTCCGCAGGCGGATTGCTCGACCCAGGCCGGCAAATGGGAAAAGAACCGCTTCATGGGCGTCGAGATCACCGGCAAGACGCTCGGCATCATCGGTTGCGGCAATATCGGGTCGATCGTCGCCGACCGCGGCCACGGGCTGCGAATGAAAGTGATCGCCTATGATCCGTTCCTGTCGCCGGAGCGGGCGCTCGATCTCGGGGTCGAGAAGGTCGAGCTCGCCGAGCTGTTCAAGCGTGCCGATTTCGTCACGCTGCATACGCCGCTGACCGACAAGACCAAGGACATCATCGACGCCAAGGCGCTCGCCGCCATGAAGAAGGGCGTGCGCATCATCAACTGCGCTCGCGGCGGCCTGGTCGATGAGAAGGCGCTGCGCGCGGCGCTCGATTCCGGCCACGTGGCCGGCGCCGCCTTCGACGTCTTCGTCGAGGAGCCGGCGACGCAGAATCCGTTGTTTGGTCATCCCAACGTAGTCTGCACGCCGCATCTCGGCGCTGCCACCACCGAGGCGCAGGAGAACGTCGCGCTGCAGATCGCCGAGCAGATGTCGGAATACCTGCTGCGCGGCGCCATTTCCAATGCGGTGAATTTCCCTTCAATCACCGCCGAGGAGGCGCCCAAGCTCAAGCCGTTCGTGGCGCTGGCCGAGCGGCTCGGCTCTTTTGCGGGCCAGCTCACCGATACCGGCATCAACAAGGTGCAGATCGCCTATGAGGGCGCGGTCGCGCAGATGAACACCAAGGCGCTGACCTCGGCGGCGGTCGCCGGGCTCTTGCGGCCGATGCTGCAGGACGTCAACGTCGTGTCGGCGCCCACTGTCGCCAAGGAGCGCGGTATCGTGGTCGAGGAGGTGACACGCGAAGCGGCGGGCGACTATGAGAGCTTGATCACCCTGACGGTCGTCACCGAACGGCAGTCGCGCTCGGTATCCGGCACAGTATTCGCGGACGGGCGGCCGCGCATCGTCAACATCAAGGGCATCCGCATGGACGCGGAGTTCGGGCCCTCGATGATCTACATCACCAACCAGGATAAGCCGGGCTTCATCGGCCGCTTCTCGTCCACGCTGGGCGAGGCCGGCATCAATATCGCGACCTTCCATGTCGGCCGCGAGGCGCCGGGCGGCAACGCCGTCGCGCTGATCGAGATCGACGGCGAATTGCCCCCCAAGGTGCTTGCTGCGGTGCGCGCTTTGCCGCAGGTGCAGCAGGCAAAGCCGCTGCGGTTTTGAGGCCACGAGTATAGGGCGCAAAAATGCCCGGCGGGGCCCCTGCCACATGCGCCGAACGACTTGCAATTTTGCCCATACGGCAAAGCATCCTGATAAGGCGTGGGCACGCGCGGTGCTGCTTTCTGATTAGGCTGCGACGAAATACCTGAAAAACCAGCCCGTTAGGCCGCCCTACCGGGTGCCGCTGCGGCCTCTGCCGCCTTGCTTGACGGGTCGGCTTCCTTTATCCCGGAACGCAAGCGAATTCGGGGTGGGCGCCGTTGATTCGCGACCAACGTAAAGACTAGTGGGCTTCCCGGTTCGTCCGGCCGGGAGACACCTTTAGCGCGGAGAGAAGGTACCGCATGGCCAATGTGGTCGTGGTCGGCTCCCAATGGGGCGACGAAGGCAAGGGTAAGGTCGTCGACTGGCTGTCGGAGCAGGCCGATATCGTGGTCCGTTTCCAGGGCGGCCACAATGCCGGCCACACGCTGGTCATCGACGGGGTGACCTACAAGCTTTCGTTGTTGCCCTCAGGGGTGGTGCGGCAGGGCAAGCTCTCGGTGATCGGCAACGGCGTGGTGCTCGATCCGCGCGCGCTCATCGACGAGATTGCGCGCCTCGCCGAGCAGGGGGTCAAGGTCACGCCGCAAAGCCTGCGTATTGCCGAGAACGTTCCCCTGATCCTGCCCTTGCACCAGGAGCTCGACGCCATTCGCGAATCTTCCAACACGCTGACCCGTATCGGCACGACTCGGCGCGGCATAGGCCCGGCCTATGAGGACAAGGTCGGCCGGCGCGCCATCAGACTGATGGATCTCGCGGACCTGCCCTCGCTCGGCCCGAAGATCGAGCGGCTGCTCGCCCATCACAATGCGCTGCGCCGCGGGCTGGGGCTCGATCAGGTGCCGCAAGAGAGGGTCGAAGGTCACTTGGCCGACATTGCTCCCAGGGTCTTGCCCTTCATGGATTCGGTCTGGTCGCTGCTCGATCAGAAGCGGCGCGAGGGCAAGCGCATCCTGTTCGAGGGCGCGCAGGGCTCGTTGCTCGACATCGATCACGGCACCTACCCGTATGTGACCTCCTCCAACACCGTTGCCCCCCAGGCGGCGACCGGCTCCGGGCTTGGTCCCGGCGCGATCGGCTATGTGCTCGGCATCTGCAAAGCCTACACGACCCGGGTCGGGGAGGGCCCCTTTCCGACCGAGCAGAAGACTGCGATCGGCCGGCTGATCGGCGAGCGTGGTCGGGAGTTTGGCACCGTGACCGGGCGTCCGCGCCGCTGCGGCTGGTTCGACGCAGTCCTGGTCCGGCAGACGGTGCGCACCAGCGGGATCAACGGGCTTGCGCTCACCAAGCTCGATATTCTCGACGGACTTGGCGACATCCAGGTTTGTGTAGGATATCGTCTGGACGGACGCGAGATCGACTACCTGCCGGCCGGGGAAGGCGCCCAGGCGCGGGTTGAGCCGATCTACGAGACGGTGGCGGGCTGGCAGGAGCCGACTGCGCGGGCGCGATCCTGGGCGGAGCTGCCGGCGCCGGCGATCAAATATGTGCGCCGGATCGAGGAATTGGTTGGTTGCCCGGTTGCGTTGCTCTCGACGAGCCCGGAGCGCGAGGACACAATTCTGATGCACAATCCGTTCGAGAGCTGAAGCATGAGCAGAATGGCATGCCGCAGCGGGGGCGGTGACAGATCGTTGGGTTCCGGGCGCAACAGTGATCATGCTCAACGATCTCAAACGATGTGCCGAATGATGCGACGTGCTGAGGACGCAAGCTGAACCCGATGGCCGACTACTATCCGCTCATCGCTCGCGCGGTTGCCGGTCTCGATAAGAATTCCGGCGACGCCAGGCGTGCGCTCTATGAGCGTGCGCGCGCGGCGCTGGTGGCGCAGTTGCGCGGGGTAACACCGGCGCTCGATGAATCAGATGTCACCCGCGAGCGCCTTGCGCTCGAAGAGGCGATCCGCAAGGTCGAGGGCGAATCGGCGCGCCAGACGACCGTCCGCGTCGAGTCGAGCAATCGGGTGAAGGTGCCGGAGTTCCCGCGCTGGCAGGAAGCTGAGCCTGTGCCGCAGGCGGAACCCGAGTCCGACCTCGATCTGCAGCCGCAAGCAGAGGAAGAGCCAGAGCCGGAGCCAGAGTCCGCGCCTGAACCGCCCGTGCGGGCCCCGTCGCCCCGCATGCAGCCAGCCTCGCGCCAAGACGGGCGTCAACCAGATGGGCACGCGCAGGAAGCTCGCCCACAAGACGGACGTCAGGCGGACGGCCGGCAGGATGGAAGGCCCGTCGCGCCAGCGAACCGCCTGCGGGGAGACCGTTTTGCCGAGGCAGCTCGCGAGGCGGCGGGTCAGGGGGATCACGTCGGTTCGCGGCGGTCCGCCGCGCCGCCGCGGCCAGCCGCGCCGCCGCGGCCAGAACGCCAACCGGAACGTCAGGACGGCCGCTCATCGCTCGCGCCGCCTGTACGTGGGCGGGCCGAAACGCGCCGCGCCTATCAGGATGAGGATTACGAGGAGGGGCCGGGGGTCGAAGGCGAGCCGCAGGAGCCGCCGCGCAATTCTCGCCCGCGCGGGGAACGGCGTTCCCTCATCAATTCCAACCTTCGCGAATTCCGTGAAACGGTCTCCGAGGCGGATGAGCTCGGTACCGCTTCGGCGCGGGCCAAGCGCTCGGCGCGGGAGAAGCTCGGTGCCGTTGCCAACGCAAGGCCGCCGCGGCCGCGCGATCCGGAATCGGATGAGGCCTACCTGACGCTCGACGATATCGCCGAGCAGCCGGTGATGCTCGAGCCGTCGTTCGTGGTCGACGAATCGCGGCCGTTGCCGCCGCGTGCCCGGGCGGCACAACAGCCGCCGCAGGTCGAGCGCGACCTGGTGCCTCGGCGCTCCTACGCGGGTCTCATCCGCCTGCTGGCGGCGGTTGCGGTCGTGGGGCTCATCGTCAGCCTGCTGGTCTGGCAATTGCCGAATCTGGAGGCGATGTACGCCAGCCTGAGGACGCCCGCAGCACCTGCCGAGCAGGCGAACGGCAATCCGCCGACAACACAGCGCAAGATGACCGACCGGATCGAGCCCGGCGGCAAACCTTCGCAGCCGCAGGGCGATGTCGCCAACGTCGCGCAGCGGGTGGTGCTCTACGAAGAGGACCCAAACGATCCGAGCGGTAAGAGCGCGGCCGGGTCGGTAACCTGGGCGACCGAGACGGTGTCGCCCGGAAGCGGGAAGCCGCCCGAGCTGCAGGTGCGCGGCAATATCGAGATCCCCGATCGCGGCATGAGCATCACCTGGATCCTGCATCGCGACAGCGAGCCGAACAGCTCGTCGAGTCACACGATCGAGATCAACTTCAAGGTCCCGCCCAACTTCCCGTCCGGCGGTGTGTTCAATGTACCGGGCATCTGGATGAAGCAGGCCGAGCAGGCCCAAGGCACCGGGCTGGACGGCATTTCCGTCAAGGTGACGACCAACTACTTCCTGATCGGGCTCAATGCTGTCGCCGCCAGCCGCGACCGCAACGTCATGCTCCTCAAGGAGCGGCCCTGGATCGAAATCCCGATCGTCTACACGAACAATCGGCGCGCCATCTTGGCGATTGAGAAGGGCCCGCCGGGCGAGCGCGCCTTCGCGGACGCGTTCTCGGCCTGGGGGCAGTAGGGATAGTCGCTACGATGCGGCTACGTCCCGCGAGTCGTTCCTGCGAAAGAAATCGCGCAGAAGGCTCGGTCGCTCCTGCGAGGAGCCCATACCGCTGCGCGCCCGCAATATCTGCCGAGGGTTAGGAGGTCCCGGCTCTCGCTGCGCTCGGCCGCGACGACACTGCGGCGGCTACCGCATCTCCATCGCGGCAATATTGTTCTTCACCGCCTTTTGCACTTTCTCGAAGGCGCGCACCTCGATTTGCCGCACGCGCTCGCGCGAGACTCCGAACTCATCGGCCAGCTCCTCGAGCGTGATCGGCTCGTCGGCGAGCCGCCGCGCCTCGAAGATGCGCCGTTCGCGCTCGTTGAGCACGGTGAGCGCGTCGCCCAGCGCCTTGCGGCGGTTGTCCGCCTCTTCGCTCTCGGCAAGGCGGGTCTCCTGGCTCGCGCTGTCGTCGACCAGCCAGTCCTGCCATTCGCCGGAATCCCCGTCCTCGCGGATCGGCGAGTTGAGCGAGACGTCACCGCCGAGACGGCGGTTCATCTCCACCACGTCCTGCTCGGTGACGCCCAGGCGCTTGGCGATCACCTGCACCTGGTCGGGGCGCAGATCGCCCTCCTCGAGCGCTGAGATGCGGCTCTTGGCCTTGCGCAGGTTGAAGAACAGCTTCTTCTGGTTGGCGGTGGTGCCCATCTTCACCAGCGACCAGGAGCGCAGGATGTATTCCTGGATTGCGGCCTTGATCCACCACATCGCATATGTGGCGAGGCGAAAGCCTTTGTCCGGCTCGAAGCGCTTGACCGCCTGCATCAAGCCCACATTGCCTTCCGAGATCACCTCGGAAATGGGCAGCCCGTAGCCGCGATAGCCCATGGCGATCTTGGCGACGAGGCGCAGATGGCTGGTGACGAGCCGATGCGCTGCGTCGCGATCGCCGTGCTCGCGCCAGCTCTTGGCCAGCATGTATTCCTCCTGCGGCTCCAGCATCGGGAACCGCCGGATTTCCTCCAGATAGCGGGTGAGACCTGATTCAGCCGTTATGAGCGGCAAGGTTGCGGCATGGGCCATGCTAGCGCCCTCCAATGTTGTGCCCCCGTTGCCGGCGGGCGGATCGCACCGCCGCTTCCTGAGCCGACGGTGCCGTCCAGTTTGCTGCGACCGCGAAATGAGATCGCATTCGCAACATTACAGGAAAAGATGGGGCGAAAGGAAGGACTACCGGAATAACGGGCGTCACCTTGCCGTGACCCTGCCGTGCGTACTTAAGCTTTTGATTTACAGCAGGTTTACACGAGTTCTCCGGGGTAGTCCCGGGACTTGAGGCTGGTATGCAGGCGGCGGAGGTCTTCCGGCAGCCCGGAGCGGAATTCCAAGTATTCGCCCCGCAATGGATGTTCGACACCCAACATATAGGCATGCAAAGCTTGCCTTCCAAGCCCCGCGAGGGCCTGGCGGGCGTCTGGGGAGAGGCGGGCAGCCTTGGTGCGAAAGCCGGACCCATAGGTCTCATCACCGAGTAGCGGGTGGCCGATGGCGGCCAGGTGTACGCGAATTTGATGGGTGCGGCCGGTTTCCAGCCGGCAGGCCAGGAGGCTCGCGACGGGCTCGCCATCCGCACCAACATACCGCTCCAATGCCTCCCAATGAGTTACGGCATCCCGGCCGTCCGGACGCACGGCCATCTTGTCACGGGCGCGGGGGTGGCGGCCAATCGGCTGATCGACCGTGCCTTTTGGCCGCTCTGGCGCCCCCCACACAAAGGCGAGGTAAGCGCGCCGCAAAGAGCCCGAGCGGCCGTGATCGGCAAACTGCGCCGCCAAGGCTTGATGCGCCCGGTCCGTCTTCGCCACCACCAGGAGCCCGGTCGTGTCCTTGTCGAGGCGGTGGACGATTCCGGGCCGGCGGACGCCGCCGATGCCGGAGAGGCTTTCCCCGCAATGGGCGATGAGCGCGTTGACCAGCGTGCCTGTCCAGTTTCCGGCCGCAGGGTGAACCACCAAGCCCTTAGGCTTGTCGATCACGATCATCGTCTCATCTTCAAAAACAACCTGCAGCGGGATTGGTTCGGCCGCAGGCTCGGCCGGGGCCGGCGGCGGCACCTCGACCACGACCTCGTCCCCGGCGTTGACGTGATGGCCGGGATCGCGGATCGTGCGGGAGCCGATGGCGACGCGGCCCTCCATGATCAGCGCCTTGAGCCGCGAGCGCGAAAGACCGGTGATCTGGGCTGCCAGCACGCGGTCGAGCCGCGCGCCGGCATCCGTCCCGGCAACCACCACCTTCTCCCTCTGCGGGTGTTCCGTAGACATGACTGATCCGCCGCCGGACAAAAAGTACCCAATGCCTGAGCCCACGGCCGACGGCATCCTCGCCAGGGTGCGCTGGCTGATGCTGATATCGGGGGCAACCACGTTTGTTGCCATTGCGGCCGTGATGGGCGTCATCGGCTATCGCGTTTTCCGCAGCGAGGGAAGCTTCGCCAACCCCGATGTCACCGCCATGCTCCCCAAGGGCGCGCGCGTGGTGGCGATCGCGTCCACACAAGACCGCATCATCGTCACCATCGAGCTTGCCGGCGCGCTCGAGGCCCGGCTGTTCGACGCGAGGACGCTCGCCCCCGCCGGCCGCCTGCGCTTTGCGACGGAGCCTTAGTCGCGGATGAAAACTTCGGCTTAGTCCTGGGTCGTAAAACGGGGCCTCGATCACCACCTTGGCGCCCTCCCTCCCCCCGTGCGGGGGGAGCGTTGGGGAGGGGGTAACTGAACTGCGTGGATTAGGGGCAACGACAATTGGAGCGCCCCCCTCTCCACGCGGGCCGGGAGAGGGAGTTCAGACGTCTCGTTCTGCTCAGCGCCTCCTCGCCGTGATCTCGATCTCGACGAGCTTTCCGGGCCGCGAGAATCCTTCGACGAATTCAATCTCGGCATTATCGAGCGGCAGTGGCGCAAGCTCCGCAACCAGGCGCAACAGCGTCTCCGCCTCCTCGCCCCGGTGCAGGAAGAACGACACGCGCACCACATCGCCCCAGCCGCAGCCTGTCTCGGCAAGCAGCATGCCGGCGCGCGGCAGGATATCGGCGCATTGCCCGGCAAGGTCGGGCCTGGTCTCGCAGGTCATGCCGGCGAGGAACACCATGTGGCCCCAGGTGAGGTGGCGGATGAAGCTCTGCTCAGGCTCGTGCTCGGTCACATGCCGCACCGGATGGTCTTGCGGCGCCGCCATGGCGAAGAGCTCGAGACCCACATCGGCCGCCGAGCCGAAATGCTCGACCGAGATGTAGCTCGAGCCCGCGGCGCGCGAGCGCCCGATGAGGGCCGCAAGCCGCGCCTCGCTGCCCGCGGCGCGCGCCACCGCGGTGCGCCCAAAGATGCGCGTGCGCACCACATTGCGGAGAAGTGAGAGGTCATGCAACGCAAGCTCCTGGCCGGCGCACGCGAACAAGTCGGCACCCTGCTCGGTGAGGCTCGAGCCTGCCGAGCCTTCGACCCCGAGATAGAGGAATCGCTCCCCCTGCCAATTGAATAGCCGCTTGCGCATGATGCCCCCGGCCGAGCCGCGCCAGATTGACAATCATCGCGAAAAAACCGTGCGCGCGGAAGACCAGGTCCGGGTGAGGCCTTAAGAAACAGAGCCGGCGCATCCTGTCCGCGCCGAGAGCTGCGGCCATTCCCCTCGGGTCTGGTTCCCTTCGGCGAGTCTTGTCCCTGCCTCCGAGCCGGGACCGTTCCAAGCTGGCGCGTTTGTCGCTTACGCACCGCCTTAGCCTTGCGCCGCCCCCGGAAGGGGGCTATTTCGGTTGTCTCCGCGCAAGCTCCCTTCGTCTAGCGGCCCAGGACGTCGCCCTCTCACGGCGAAAACAGGGGTTCGAGTCCCCTAGGGAGCGCCAATCAACAAAATCAATGACTTAGGCTCAATGAGGTACAATGCTTTGCTTCTCCACAGCAAATCGAGCCTGATATTGAAAAAGGCCCTGATACGGTAGCGCCGGACGCTCCGTGTTTCTTGAAGCGAGGCGCAGGATCAGCCGCTTCACCAACCCTGTGCGCCGTACCAATCGTCTATGTCCTTCCGCGCTTGATCCTTGGCGTACCCATAGCGCTCCTGAAGTTTGCCTTCGAGCTGGTCGCGCCTTCCATTTATCACATTAAGGTCATCGTCCGTGAGCTTGCCCCACTTCTCTTTGACCTTCCCCTTCACTTGCTTCCAGTTTCCTTCTACGCGGTTCCAGTCCATTGCATCCTCCGTTTTGCGCATCGGTCCTTGCTTAACGGGGATGGAAACGGCGGGTTCCCGCCCCCGCCAAGTCGGGAACTTGTCCCCACTCCCTGCCGTTATGAGGGGCCGGGAGGGGGCGCGCGTGTAGGCCGGTTGCCGGTGGTTGGCGGGGAGGGCTCTATGCGTCTCAGAGGCCCCTTGAGCTTCGCTATCCGCGGGGACAGCCCCTTCTTGGCGGGCAGATACTGGCACGGGGAGAGTCACACCGAGCCGTGAGCAGCGAGACACCATTCAAGTCGGGTGACCTTGTCCGGCTTGACCCAACGCAGCGACGTAGCGCGGGGCTGGACGCCAACAGCGACCAGCTGCATGAGTTGCTGCGCGCTTTGCCCGCAGCCGTATACACGACTGACAGCGCCGGGCGCATCACCTTCTACAACGAGGCCGCAGCGAACCTTTGGGGCTGTCGGCCAACACTCCATAGCGATGCATGGCTTGCCTCCTGGCGGCTATTCTCGCCGAGTGGGACCGTCTTGCCGTATGACCAATCTCCGTTGGCCATAAAGGAAGGTCACGCGGCGCATGGTGTAGAGGCCGTTGGGGAGCGTATCAATGGCGTGCGCGTGCCATTCTTGGCATTTCAGTCGCCGCTACGCGATACCTTCGGTAACGTGATTGGCGCGGTCAACATGCTTGTGGACATTACGGAGCGCAAGCAGGCTGCGGAGCGCGAGAGCCAACATCAAGAGCGACTGACACTCGATTTGGCCGATGTACGGCGACTGCAAGAAATCAGTAGCCGACTCCTACAAGGAGATAAAATTGCCGCGCTATGTGACAGCATCGTGGATTGTGCCTTGGACTTGCTGCATTCCGACATGGCGAACATGCAGGTATACGACCCTGCAAGGTGCGAATTGCAACTGCTCGCCGTGCGCGGATTTGACCAAGCCATCTTTAATGCATTCGAATGGGTAGGAGAGAATACCGGAACCTGTTGCGCCGCTTCTCTGCGTGCCGGTCAGCGGATCGTTGTACCCGATATTGAGACATGCGATTTCATCACTGCACATGAGGGGCTTCGTAAGTGCGGCATCCGCGCGGTGCAGTCTACTCCGCTCCTGTCTCGCTCCGGTGAGCTGTTGGGCATGATTTCGACTCATTGGCGCAGCCCGCATGAGCCTACTGAACGCGAGTTGCTTTTGATGGACGTGCTGGCCAGAGAGGCGGCCGACCTTATCGAGCGCAAGCGGAACGAGGAACTAATCACTCTGCTTGGTCGCGAAGCCGAGCACCGCACCAAAAATCTCCTCTCAACCGTGCAGGCAACGATACATCTCACGCAAGCCGACTCGCCGAAAGCCTATAAGGAGGCCCTTGAAGGCCGCATTCAGGCACTCGCGAACGTGCAATCACTCTTTGTGCAGTCGCGATGGGCCGGGGCAGAGCTACGCAATCTGGTTGTGCAGGAATTGTCGCCGTACAGGCATGGGGAAGAGGCTCGCATCCGGCTTGACGGCCCGGACGTGATCCTTGAACCGAATGCTGCACAAGCCGTTGCTCTGTCCCTGCATGAACTGACAACCAACGCGGCCAAGTATGGCGCTCTGTCTGGATCGGGAGGGCATGTTCAGGTGGAATGGTCATGCGGGGCTGACGGTCAGGTTTCCATCAGTTGGTCCGAAATGGGGGGGCCTCCGGTGAAGCCGCCGACGCGTCAAGGTTTCGGCACGTGGATGTTGCAAAGCTTGATACACGCCCAGGCGCGGGGGCGAGTACATTTCGATTGGCGGACCGAAGGGCTGGTTTGCCAGATTACCCTACGCGGAGTTTGCCCCCCCCCGGACGGCCGGGTTGGAGTAGACTGCTTACAGAGGGCTGAATGGGCGATGCGCAACAACAAGCCCGTCAGCCCGCCAAGGGAAGATGCCGAGGATCAGAAAGTCTGGCGTGATCAGATCGGGCGCCTCGCCGGTGGCCTGCTCCTTGAGCGAGCCGATCAACGAGCCTTCCCCGGAAGCGTCGTTGTCGTCGGGCGGCATTAGCCGCTGACATCGGATGAATGATTCTGTACGGTGCCGTACGGTTGCAGCGGAGATCGACATGGCATACCGCATCGTACGCAAGGGCGCGGAAGAAGCTCGCAATCAGCTTCCGGATCTTCTCGAGGCAGCCGAGAAGGGCCGTTCGACGATCATTACCAGGCATGGCCGTGCGGTGGCCGCCTTGATGCCGATCGAGGCATATGGCGCCGCCGTTCGCCAGCAGCCACTGGTGCCCGTCGCGGGATCCGGTCGCGGGTTATGGGGAAAGAACAGCGCCCGCACCCTGCGAAAGCTGCGCGACGAATGGGGCCGTTAGACCTTGCCGGTGTGCCGGAGGGGGCACTCCTTCTCGTCGATTCGGCGCCCATAATCTATTTCCTCGAAGGACACCCGAAGCTCGGGCCGCGCTTCAAGCCGCTGTTCGAGGTCCACGGAGCCGGGCGTCTGCGCTTTGCGGTGACGACCGTCACTGTCGCCGAGGTGCTGACCGGACCTCTGCAGGCGGGCGATGATGCGCTCGCTCGGCGTTACCGTGCGATCCTCGAATCGTGGCAGCCGATCGCGCTCGACCTGGACATTGCCGAAAGCGCTGTGAGACTGCGGGCGTCGCTCCGCCTCAAGCTGGCAGACGCTGTTCAAGCGGCCAGCGCGCTGGCGATCAATGCAGCCGCCCTGGTGACGCATGACCGGGATTTTTTCACGCGTAACCTCCCTGCGTGTCATCTCTTGAAAGCCAAGCTCTGGAAGGACAAGCGTGTCGAAAAGGGGCGCGCCACCCTTTGGCCGATCGTATCGCGGCCTTGAGCCTCCAGCAGCTTTCAGGTTCGAGCCGCAAAGTTCCAGGAACAACCTTCCTAGGACCTTCGTTAGGTCCAAAGGGCGGGCGTAGTGTCGAGTGCCCGACAATGGCCGTTCACCGTCCGCACGCAGTCCACCCGAAAAAGCCGATGCGGCACCGGGAAAAGCCTTATCACGAAGTACAGAAGAAGATCGGAGAAGAGCTCAGAAAATTATTGAAGGTACCTGCGGGGCTGCCGCATCGCTTGCTCGCGGTGCTGATGCAGATGAACGAACCCCAAAGCGAGGAACGGGATTCTGATCTGAAATAAGCAAATCAAATACACTGAGGGTGCATCCCGTGCCGCGCCAAGAAACGGCCAGGAAACGGCACCGGGCCTGCCGGTGCCGCTTCGCTCTCGAAGGTGTCACGGGTTGTTGCGGCGACCGCCGCCACCACCTCGGCCACCACCACCGCCACCCATAGCGCGGCCACCGCCACCCGGACCGCCGCCGCCACCTAGACCGCGCCCACCACCGCCACCTGGACCGCGGCCACCGCCACCCCCCGGACCGCCCGCGCCTACCGTGCGGCCTGGACCGCCCCCACCTGCCGTCCTAGAGGGGCCGGGGCGATTGCCCTGATTTGCGACCCGGCCAGGCCCTTGGCGATTGCCTTGGTTGGCGACGCGGCCGGGCCCGCGATTGCCCTGGTTTGCGACGCGGCCAGGTCCGGGCCGGCCGGGCCTGTTGATTCCGGGGCGGCCGGCAGCAAACCGCCGGCTAAATCCCCGGTCCCGGCTGAAACGTCGGCCGCGCGCCACACTCCAGCCGCGGAAACCACTAGGGCCGCCCCACCAACGGCCTGTGACCCAGGGACCAAAATCACAAACGTACCAACCCGGGCCGCGCCAACCGAAATCGAACCAGCAATACTGCAGTCCATTCCAAACGAACTGCACGTCCTGAATCGGGTTTTGGGCATCCTCGACCGCGCGCAGGCCGAGCGATTGACCAGTCGGCGCGCCAAACGCTGGCGCAAAGACAAGGCTGCCGACCACAGCTGCCACGAATCCAATGCACGAGCGACGCATCACCTATCCTCCACAATCTTGCTTGGGGTTAAGGGCCGAAACGAGCCGCTGAAAAGCCAACGCCGGGCCGCGACATTTTTTCCGGATGTTCAATCGAGACAGATTGCCACATGAATGTTCGATACCGGCGCGTCGTGTCGCCCAGGCGCCTGAACGCGCAAAGAATATGGAAGTCAAAATCCGGACGGAAAATCTGGAAGTGAACGATCATTCATTCATGACCCCCGCAAGACGTGCCGCCACAGCGGCTTTGCGTGGGACGACTGCAGTCGCAACCGGTCTGCGGCCACGAGCAAGACGGTCAGGGAAAGTATCCGCCCGGGCCGTAACGCAAGCCGAGCAGGGCGCGCGCGCACCCACCCAATAGAACCCGCGCAGCCACTTGCAGTGGCTATTAGAATAGAAGATGAGGCCGCAGGCTTCGGCATTGCAGCGTGGCTGCGCCCGTTCCGTTGCTGCCCCGTCCAGCGCACCATTTTGGCTCAGGCGCGCGGCGCCTGCACCCGGCGGTATTCCAGGTTACTGACGGCCCCCGTTTTGGTTGCGACAATTGCGGCCGACGCTTGGCCTTGCGAGGTCGGGCGAGACAGCCCCGCAACCTCCTTCCGAAAGCTTTCACATGCCTTTGGCACCATATTTGAAAGACGCGGTGTTCAGCCCTCAGGACATCGACGCTCTCAACGCATCCTTTGTGCTGATCTGTAAGACCCTCAATTTTGTCGAACCGCACGACCCGCGTGCCGAGACAGTCGCCCGCCAGGTGATTGAGATTGCCCGGACCGGTGAGCGCGACCCGCAACGCATCCACGACCTTGTGCTGCTCGCGCTCGAGGCGCGCGACCAACGCAGCGCCTGACCCCGTTCCGGCATCCGACCTGTCGGCTCCGTCGGCTCCGTCGGCTCCCTGGGGTTGCTTGGCTGCACACCCAGGCACGACGCGGGGGCTGGGGCCGGAACCGGCACACCGAAAAAACTGTTCTCCCTGCATGAAGGTCGAAATGAAGGTCGAACCAGAACCGCTGCATAACAGGCTCTTGCTGGCACTGCCGCCGGCCGAGCTGCAGGTGCTGATGCGGAACTTTGTGCCAATCACCTGCATGCGCGGGCAGGTTCTTGTCGATGCTGACAGCGCGCTCGATCACGTGTTCTTTCCGAACAGCGGTGTCATTTCGGTGGTCGCCGTCTATGCCAACGGCGACATCATCGAGATGGCGACAATCGGCCGCGAAGGCTGCACTGGCCTCCAGGCCATCTTCGGAGCGGAGATGTCCTCGGTCCGCTTCCTGGTGCAGATTCCGGGAAGCGCGATGAAAATCTCTCGTCCCACCTTTCAACGCGCCATGGTCGAGCTGCCGGCGTTTCGCGTGCTCATGTTCGCTTACATCCAAGCCTTCCTCGAGCAAGTGCTGGTTTCCGGCGCGTGCAACGGCGCGCACAGCCTGAAGGAGCGTCTGGCGCGATGGCTGTTGATGATGCGCGACCGGACCGACGGCGACATCCTGCTGATCACCCACGACCTGCTGGCCGAGATGCTGGGGGCGCATCGACCTTCGGTCACCAATGTGGCCCGCGAGCTGGAATCTTCGGGTCGCATCGAGCTCGGACGGCGGCAAGTCACGATCCTCGATCGCGACGGACTGAAGAAAGATTCGTGCGAGTGCTACCAGCTGGTGCGCGATCGAATCGCATTTCACCTGCCGAAGACGTTCACGTGAGCGGCGCGCCGGCCGCCGACCCGGGCTTGGTCAAATCACATTCGGGTCTTTTCTGATCAAGGCTCGTGCCGGGCGGCCTCTTGGCAGGATGCAGCAGTATGCATCTGAGCGCACGCGTCGAAGCGCCAGTGATCAGATTCGAGCGGCGGCTGCTGAGCCGAGCGCGGTTGGTTCGGTGCGCCGCCGCGCTGGGTCAGCGAAAGAAGCCAAATAGTCCGAAAAGCCCGAAGGGGCCGCGGTCCGGGGGAGGGGGCTCGGCCGCGGGCGGGCCCGGGTCGACGGGTCGCAGCGGGCGCACGGGAGGTCCGACCCGGCGAATGACGGGTGGCGGCGCGCCTGCCTCGACAGCCTCCGGTCCCGCGCTCCCGACCGTGGTGTCGGTCTCGGTGCCGGCGCCCCGGCTCCGTCCGGATCCCTTCTGGACGGTGCCGCGCGGCCGATCGTTCGCGAAGTTGCGCCGCGGAACATCGTCTGTGGTTTCATCGATCTCGCCGCCATCGCGCGTCGCCCGCGTTCTCGCGTGCGTGGCGGAGCGGGATGCGGACCGGTCGGAGCGACCGCTGTCAGACTGTACGTCGGTTTGTGTGTCGGGCTGCGCTTTGGCGCGCATCTTACCGGCATGTGCGCGCTCGCCGTCATTGCTGCGCGAGCCTTCCGTCTTTTCCGCCTCGCTCCGCGAGGTGGCGCGGATCACGTCCTCGGCTGAGATCGGTACGCGTGCCTTGATCGCCCTAAGGGCAGGATCGACAAACACGATCTCGTGCTGCTCGTCGATGAAGAAGCTGTAGTTCCGGAATTGCGGCAACACCGCCACGACCGCGTCCGGCACCGGCATGAGCTGCACCGAATCGGGCACGATCGTCCCCGGCTTGAGGGAGAAATCGATGCCCTTGACCGGCTTGATATTCGCTTGCCGGACCGCGCTGCTGAGGTTGGCTTCTTGCTCGCTGCTGAGCGAGAGGCGCTCGCGGCGCTGCGCGCCATTACTGCGATCGGTCGTGCGGTCCGCCGCCTGCGCGCCTTGTCCGCCGGTCTCTGCTGCTGGAGATGGCGACAGATGTGCCTGATCGTCCTTTCCTTGCGCAGCTCCGCTGGGCTGCGCGGCTGCCGCACTCATCCCCAGGAGGAGGGCGAGCCCCGCCGCAGTCGAAAATTCAATTCCCCGCATCACGCGTCCTTTTGTGTTCGGCTTCCAACAAATGCAACGAGGCAAGGGTCGGATCTGTTCCCGGTCGTTCTTAAGGGTGCAGCCTGAAGGTGCGATGGGCGCGGTGGCCCTTGATGATGCGCGACCGAACCGATGCCGACGTCTTGCTGATTAGCCATGACCTGCTGGCCGAGATGCTGGCGGCGCATCCGCCGGCACGCGAGCCGCGCGGAGCTCTTTCATTGCTCCACTTCTGAAGTCGCCGGCGATGCCGCGCGTGCTCCCGCCGCATTCGAAAAAATGCGCTCGGCACCATGGTACCGATCGCTGCGTTTTTTGCCGTTGGCAACAACATTCTGCGGGCGGTGGTGCTCGACGCCACCTTTCGAGCATATTTGAATCTTAACTCTTGCGGCGGATCAGGGGTGGTCAATCTTCAGCTTTGTCAATTTGGCTGGTGAACAGCCAGTTGGCTTTTGTTGCGGCCGTTTGCGAGGACATCGTGAAGCGGCCGCGGGGCTGAAGCATTTGCTCGTAAGGGTGGATCAGGGCAGAGGGGGTCAGAATGAAATCACCTGTCGTCAAGCGATCGATCGTCATTGAAGGCCACAAGACCAGCGTCAGCCTCGAAGAGGCGTTCTGGAGAGGGCTCAAGGATATTGCGGCGTGCCGAGCCGTGACCCTGTCGGAGCTGGTTGGAAAGATTGATGCGGAGCGCGCGCACGGCAATCTCTCCTCGGCCATTCGTCTCTTCGTGCTCGGTCATTATCGCAATTCGGTCGTGCAAGCTGCGGAGGAGCCGGCCGCGAAAGCGGCAGCGGCCGGCGAGGCAGCAGAGCAGCAGCCCGGGCGCACGGCCTCCGGCGCCGCGTAGGTCCGACGCGCGCGCAAGCCGAGAGGTCTCGGCGCTCATCCATGCATCGCGCCTCGCGTCCTTCTGTTGCGACATCAGCTCGTCCGCGGATTGTGATTGTGGATAGCTGAGCGGCGCACCTGGTGCGGCCGAGGAAAATCGAGAACAGAAAGTCGGCTGCCTGATCGCGAGCCAAATGCGGCGAGGTGTGTCCAGCGCGGCGTGTTGCCCGGATCCGCGATGATCTCAATCGCGTGGTCGAACCGTCGGCCTTGCCCTACGGATGAAGCTTCATCTGAGCCACGCTCACTTGAGCTTGCGCACGCCGCGTTTCGCTTGCGTCGGCGGCTCGGGTTTGCTGACAAGAGAATAAGACGGCCGAGGCGGCGAAATTCGAACGGCCCGCAAGGCGGATTCCGGCAAGTTTGAATCACGATTCAGCTTGGGCGTCGGCAGCAAGCCGCGACCGCTCGTGCTGGGCTTTTTGATTGATCTTTTTGATTGATAAAGCCTGCTTATCGACAGCGTTGCGCACACTGCTGGTCAACCAGAACGGCAACAAGATACCGTGGCTTGCGTTATTAAATTGGAGCGCGATGCGTGGTTTCCGGGTTTTCGGTGGATAGACAGTGGCGTCGATCGACGCGTGCCTTGCTTCGCAGTCGGTGCGAGACCAGGGTCGGCCTGCCATTGATTCAGAAAAAGGAGAAGTCCCGGTGCCTCTGAGGCTGCTTCCCGAAAAGAGCGACGACGTTGGCCAGGGGCTCTGCCTGTTGTATTCGGAAGGAGACGCCACGATCGCCTGCAGCGTAACCCCCGGGGTCATTGAAGACCTCGCCTCATATCACCGGCTGACCTTCTCCCAGGAAGAGATTTTCCGTGTAGTGCTGCCGCTGCTCGATCGCTTGGCGAGCACAAAGTATCGCGCCGGCCGCCTGGAGGAGAACGGCGAGATCGTGATTCGTGGAGCGGACTTGCTGCGCTACGGATTCGGGACCGTCCGTGCCCATGGGGTGCACGCGCCGGGCTAGTGCTCCCTTTCCGAAGTCCGCGATACATGGCGGCCCTCTTTGACACGAACTTCGGAAAGAATAGGCCACTGGCGAGCACGTGATTTTGGTGCCGCTTTTCGATCTGAAGCTTCTAAAAGAGCTTGCCGCGGCTGTAGCAGGACTTCAAATCGGCGGCACTAGGCTGCAGAGCCTCACACAAATCCGTAGAGCTTGACCGGATTATCGACCAGGATTCGGTTGCGCACCGCCTCCTCGGGCGCCCAGACCGCCAGCAGATCGAACAGCAGCGCATCATCGGGTTTCTTGTCGACGGCTTCCGAGGGGTGTGGCCAGTCGCTGCCCCAGACGAGCCGTTCGGGCGCGGCCTTGACATAGGCCTGCGCGACCGCGGTCGAGTCCGCGTAGGTCGGCGGGCCGATCTTGGTGTCGGCGTAGGCGCCTGACAGCTTCACCCAGGCTTTCCCCTTCTGCATCAGGTCGACCACCATGGCGAAGGCCGGATGCGAGATGCCGGCTGGTTCGGGTAGATGCGCCAGATGATCGAACACCATTGCGCATGGCAGCCGGTTCAGCACGTCCTTGGCGGCGAGCGCCATATCGGCCGACATGTTGAACTGTACGTGCCAGCCGAGCGGCGCGATGCGCTTGGCGAGCGGCTCCAGCATGTCCATGGAAACGGCCCCGCCGACGTTCGCGAGATTGAAGCGGATGCCGCGCACGCCGGCGGCGTCAAGCCGTTTCAGCTCCGCATCGGACACACCGGCATTGACCACTGCGACGCCACGCGCGGTAGGTCCGAAAGCATTGAGGGATTCGACGAGGCCATCATTGTAGATGCCGTAGGTCGAAGGCTGCACCACCACGTGGCGCGTCGTGCCGATGCGCTTCTGCAGGAGGCGATAATCGGCCACTGACGCATCGCCCGGCCGCAGCGTGGAATTGGGGTCGACCTGGAACTTGGCGCTGTAGATATGATGATGGCAGTCTGCCGCATTCGGCGGCGCCTTGGTCTTCGGCAACTCGGTTCCGGTCGACCATGGGACCGCTTGTTGTGCTTCGGCGCGGCGCGCGATCAACAGCGCACCGGCTCCCGCTGCTGCATGCAACAATCCGCGTCGCGACATTTTCGGCATGATCAATACTCCCCTTATCGGCTCGTCTTGAATTCCGCCGCCGCGTGGGCTCGGTTATGATGCGAGGCGCGGGACGGGCGCCGCATTCCGCTTATGCTTCTGAAGTCATCGATGGAGGTCGCAAATGAGCGAGGTCGATCATAGCAGACGTCGGCTGATCAATGCGAGCGGAGCGGCATTGCTCTCGGGCACGCTCGCGCCCGCGGCCGCTTCCGCGCAGATTGCCGTGCCTGCGCCCGACCGCGACGCCGCAGCCGATCGCGCCGACGATCCGACCGCCGTCTCGGCCGCAACGGCCGCCTTCGCCGATGAGGTCGCGGGCTCGCTCGATCGTCCGCTATCCGCCGAGGTGGCCGCGCGCGGCAAGCTGCATGTGCTCGACACGCTCGCCGCCATCGCGTCCGGCTCGCGGCTCAAGGCGGGCAATCTTGCGGGTCGCTATGTGGAGAGCATCGGCGGGAAACCACAGGCCCTGGTGATCGGCACGAATATTGTGACCTCGGCCGTCAATGCCGCCATGGCCAACGCCATGGCGGCGCATGCGGACGAAACCGACGACACCAATCCGATCGGTCCGGTGCATCTCGGCTGCGGCGCAGTGCCGGCCGCGCTGGCGACCGCCGAATTGGCTGGGCGCAGCGGCGACGATTTCCTGCGCGCCGTGATGCTCGGCTATGACGTGGGCGCCCGCATGGTGGCCGCCCTCGGCATCCAGCAGTCGCGGCGCAACAGCCCCTCTTGCTTGATGACGACCTTCGTGGCGGCAGCAGCTGCTGCTGCGGTGTTGCGGCTCGATGCGCGGCAGGTGCGCCACACCTTCTCCTACGCTGCGCAACAAGCGTCCGGCATCGGGTCCTGGACTCGCGACCGCGAGCACGTCGAGAAGGCCTTTGATTTCGCCGGCATGGGCGCGCGCAACGGGGTCATGGCGGCCACCATGGTGGCGTTCGGGTTTTCCGCGGTCGAGGATCCGTTCAGCGGCACGGAGAATATCTACACCGCCCTCGCCGATAAGGCGGCACCGGAGAAACTGCTGGCCCTGCCGGGCACTCGCCACGCGGTATTCGGCACCACCATCAAGAAATGGACCGTCGGGGCGCCACTGCAATCGGTGCTCGATTCATTTGCCGTGCTGCTCGACGATCCGGGCCTGCGCGCCGATACAGTCAAGCGCATCCGCGTCGAAATGCCGACCGGCAGCATGCGCATCGTCGACAACAGCACGAGCCCCGACCTGTGTGTGCAGCATCTGTCCGCGCTGATGGTCGTCGATCGCGGCGCGAGCTTTGCGAGCGTGCACGACGTGGCGCGGATGAGTGATCCACGCGTGCTCGCGGTCCGCAAGCTGGTTGAGCTCGTGCCGAGCGAAGCGCTGCAGAAGGCAACGCCGCCGCGGCAGGCGACTGTGACCATCGAAACAACGGATGGACGCATCCTCAGCCATCACACCACGGTGGTGCGTGGCACCGCCGGCAATCCGATGGACGCGGGCGAAATCGAGGCCAAGGCGCTCGACCTGATGGCGCCGGTGCTGGGCGCTGCGCAAGCCAAAGAGCTGATCGCCGCCGTCGGCGAGCTCGACCGTTTGGGGCCGATCGCGCGCCTGCGCCCCTTGCTGCAGGCCTGACGCCGCAGCGGCGTCGTAGGTGTTATTTTACCGTCGATTCGGCAGTTCGAACTGGAAATTATCCAACGAAATCAGCTGTCCGCGCGCGTGGAGGCTGCTGTCCTGCATCCGGGGGCCCATCGACTAATGCGCGCTGGCACTGGCCGGGAGCCTCCGATCCAGCCAATCCAGGATCACCTGTGCGATGGCATCACTGTTCTTTTCCATCATCATCATGTGGCCGTTCCCGTGCAGCCCGAGATCGGCAAGCTTGACGAAATCGATATCGACACCGGCCTGCCGAAGATAGGCCACCGTGCAGTGGCTATAGGGCGCGTAGAATGAAGCTTCGGTCGCGAGATAGAGGATCGGCCTGCCGCCGACATCGACAAGCTTGCGGGCCGGCTCTTTCTGTCGCCAACATTTCACCAGATCGGGTGCATCGGCCTTGTCCTGCCGCACGAACTCCAGCGGCGATTGCGCTGTCACCGGAGGATCGTAGGTCATCGGGATGTCCGATAGGCCATAGCGTTTGAGCCGTGGATCGTCGCGAAAAATATCCACACCCGGGACTGCGGTCGCGTTGGCGAAGTCCATGCCGAAGCGGGCCTCGCCCGGAATGACAACGTCGTGCACCGGCGGTCCGGAAGGCTCCGCGCCAACGATCGCCTTGACCAGCGCCGGACGCGCCTGCGCGAGCGGCCACGCGTACTGGCCGGATTGCGAATGCACCAGCACGATTGCCGGGCCGACCCGGTCGAGCAGCGCTGCGAGCGCATCGACATTCATCTTCGACTGCATCCCGCGATCCTCCATCGAGGGGACGTTGGACGCAAAATAATTGTCGAACGTCGGGTCGCCCGGCTCGCCGGTGCCGGGCCATTGAGTATGCAATTTGGCCTGCGGCCAAAGATTGTATTTCTCGCTGGTGGAGAAGCGCTGCATGACATATTCGCGCGTTTGCGTGCGCTCGGGCCCGTACACGTCGGCAATGTAGGCGGAACGCCCGCGCGCGACCTGATCGATGATGTAGACCGCATAGCCGTGGCGCAGGAAGTAGATCGCCCAGCCGTCGCGACCGTCCGGCGTGCTGATCCAGCCGGTTCCGGTCTGGCTCCCGCCGTGCACCAAGACGATAGGATAGGGATGGGTCTGCGGTTCCGGAATCCGGTATTCGACAAAAGCCTGCCCCACCATCGGCATGTCGCCGTGGCTCTCGACATATTTGCCGCCGATATAGAACACGCCTTCCCGGGCGATCGCCAACGCCTCGGCCGCGCAAGCGATGCTGGAAGATAGGCAGGCTGTGGCCGCGAGCGCGACCAGCAGCGCGCCTGCGCGAAAACGCTCATGAATTGTGATCACGTGCTGTAGCTCCGGTTGTTGTCTTGCTTCTTGGTCCCTTGATGCGCCGGGTGCCAGGCCCGCGCCATATCGGCGCATCGAGGTAATGGTGCTCGAGCGGTTGGATCCAGAGGTAATCCCACCGGAAGCAGCCGTTGGTGCCCAGGGTCGGCAGACAATTGGCGCGCGCGGGACCGCTCGCGCCCAATAGGGTCGCTGCGGCGAGCAGAATGGGGACGCGATGTCGGATCATGTGCCGCGTTGTCATGTGGCGTATGCTGTCCGTCTCGTCGTTGGGACGTCTTGGATACAACACAAGCGGGCGGCAGGCGATGGGGCTGCGCTTGCTGTCCGGGCTCCGCGCCACCGTTCGCTCCGCGACGACCGAACCGCAGATGGTCGACGATTTTTCAGGAGAAGGTGAAATGCCGGGAAAAACCTTGTTTGCCGCGCCCGCAAGCGCAACCGCGTTGATGGTCGCTTTCATGGCGGCGCCGGGGCCTGCCGCCGCAATGACGCTTACCTTCTCCTGGGCGGGCTACAAGGCGTGCAGCTCGCGCTCACCGGCCTTCATGGTCGCAGAAGTCCCGACCGGCGCGGTCCGGCTCGCATTCAACATGATCGATAAGGACGTGCCGGGCTATCACCATGGGGGTGGGACCGTCGCCTATGCGGGGAACGGCGAGATCGCGGCCGGCGCGTTCTCGTACAGGGGGCCGTGCCCGCCCGCCGGCCAGCGACACACCTACGAATGGACGGTGCGAGCCTTGGACAAGGGCGGAAGCGTGCTCGGCTCTGCATCCGCGGCTGCACAATTTCCGCCCTGAAGTTCAGACGCTCACAGGCCCTTGAAGTTCATCGCGACCGACATGAATTGCTTGACGTCGCGCTTGGTGGCCATGTCCTTGGTGGCTGCTTGAAATTTCTTGAAGTGATCAGTTCCGCGGTGGAAATCGAGCGCCGCCGCGTTCTCGTAGACCTCGAAGAACATCACATGGTGCGGATCGTCCTTTGCGACCACGATATTGAACTCGCGACAACCCGGATCCTTGGTCGAAGCCGCGGCATTCTCCTTGGCGGCCTCCATGAACTTGTCGAACTGCTCGGGCGCGATATCGAGATTGATAGCATTGACGATGTAGGGGCTGGACTGGGCCGCCGCCCTGTCGGCGCGCAATGGCAGCAGCACAAAGGCAGCGAGCGCGACCACGCTTGCGGCCGAGCCGAGCATGAAGGTTTTGCTCATCACGTCTCTCTCCATTTGGTTCTGCGATTTCGAATCGTGTGCCCGCCGATGCCTCGTGCGGTTGTGGCCGGCCACGGCACGCATATTGGATCACCGCGATGTTCGCAGCGCAATGGCGACGGTTGAAACGCTGGCTCTAGCCGCATGCGGCTACAGAGGCGCATTCAGGCGCAGGTGACCTCGTCCCAGCGCGGCTCGCCGAACGCCAAATAGTTGGACAACGCGGTCGCGGCTTGCGCCTGCGTGGCGCCGGATTGGCGGGGCATACCCTGGATGTCGAACAGGTACTGCAACTGCTTGGGCAGACGGCCGTGCAAACGCTTGACCGCAAGCGTCGGCGACATGCTCGAAACCTCCGCAAATGCGCTTCCGCCGGAGAAAAAGTTCGCCCAGCCGCAAATGCACGCCGGGGTTCCGCATGTCTCGCGAAAATGCCGCATGGTGAAGTTCTGAATCTCGCCGCGCTCGAATGCGAACAAAGTGGCAATCAACGCGGTGCGCTCCACCTCCGAAATGCCGAGATCGGCGGCGGACAGGAACGAACGTGCAAGCATGCTCTATCTCCTCGTGATCTCCTTGGCGTGCGGAAGCCCGCTGCAACCTGCAGCGGCTCTCTCCCTGACGGGATCCGCACTCGGTGGCGAGAGCCGGCATGCTTCCCGCGACGACGTCGGAATGCCCGGCAGGAAGCCTCATACATAACGAGAGTCGGCGTCCAAGGGGAGCCCGTTTTTTCCCGAGCCGGACTGTGGCTTCTGCTGCAGGTGCGGGTTGAGGTGGGCCATGGAATCCGTGCGCCGGCGCCGCGACGCCCGGAATCCCCGGACGGTGCTCTCTCGCATCAGATGGCCGTAGACGCGACCTTTCCGGCGCTGGTTCGGACCTGCCAGAAGCGGAGGATCCGCTGGCTGCTCGCCGGCGACAATTTCAGGAACTCCTCCTTGGCGAATGCCAGGTCGGCCTCCGACATGGTGTGATGCGCAAACCGGTTTGCCAGTATCGTCCTCACGGTAGGCCATTTCAGCCCTGCCGCCTTGCAGGGGACCAGCAGTCCGCTGCTTCGCGCGCTTTGCATGAGCGTGGCGATCAGATCGATCTGCGCACCAGAGAGCATCGAGAGCGCAGCCACCATTTGCTCATAAAGCCGCCTCGCGGCAAATTCCATGAGCGCGTCCTCGTTGAGCCGGCCCTCCTTCTTCATCTGCAGAATGGCCTGTTGCGCCTGGCTAAAATCGCGTCCTGCGGCCGCCTCGCGGGCGACCTCGTTGGAGATCTTGGACAGTACGCGTTGCACCTCTTCGCGGGTCTCGGCCGGAGCCAGCGCCAGCAGACGCGCACGCACCGCGTCGGTCGCCTTGAGCAATAGGTCGCGCAACAGTCGCAGCGGAATATCGAGGCGCAAACCGAGCTTCTCGGCCAGGCTCTCGTCGGTTTCCGCATTGCGTACCAGCCTGGTGAATCCCGTCTCGGAGAAGCGCGCGCCCGCGTTGCGCGCCAGGCGATGCACGACCTCCCGGTCACCACGATCGATCAGCACGTCGGTGACCGCCTCTTCGATCTCGTTCCGCCCCGATATCGCCAGAAGATGCTGCTGGCTTTTCGTTCCCGCAATCTCAACCAGATCGTCTGTGGTCAGCCGCGCCGATTGGGTCAATACAGGGCCAGCCACCGCAATTTCGTCGTTCCGGGCGAGCCGCTGGACGACCGCGATCGGCGCATTGTCGACCGGAGCCAAGTGGCCGCTCAGCTCGACGAGTGCCTTGGTTTCGATGCGCTTGATGAGATGGCAGAGCACGTCATCGAAGACGCCGACCTGCGCCTCGTTAAGGCGATCAGCCTCGCCGAGAAACAACTGGGTCACACGCCGCAGCGTTTCGACCCGCTTTTCCGACGATCCGCTCGCGATCGCTTCTTCGAGCTGGAGGATCAAGGACTGCTGGGTGTGCATCGCGCCGTTCCGTGCCGTTGAGCTGTCATTCTTGGGCGCCGGCAACGGGCTGAAAATCTACTGTGCACAGCTTAGCCAAGCGTAAACACCTGCGGTTGCGCGAGAGGGATGTCGCCGATGCGAGACGACAGCCACGACCGGGGAGAGCGAGATGCCCGAACACGAATGCATGACGCCGACAGAGCGCCGTGCAACGGCGTTCCGGGGCTGCCGTGCTTTGAGCTTTTGATTACCACGACCCGCAAAAGCTCTTGCGGGTTGGAAGCCATTAACGGGGGGAGCGCATCGTGGCCATGAACCTGAGTGGGGAGGCATCGATGGCCCAGGTATGGCTGAGCTTTGAAGAGATCCAGGAACTGTTCCACTGCGATGCGGCTGACGCCCGCAGGCGAGTGGTCGCAAACCAGTGGGAACGCCGCAGATGCGGTGACGGCTTGGTCCGAGCGCAAGTGCCGCCCGACGTTGCTCATCAATTCTTCGCGGCGCGCTATTGGGGTCAGCCGCAGTCGGAGCCTCGGCGGGAGCCGGCCAGCGAATTCGAGGCCGCAATGCGGACGCTATGCCATGTCTTCGCCGCCGAGGCCGACCCCCTCGCGGGCCCGGAGCGGGCGGAGAACGCGGACGCGCAGGTTCGTACGGCGGCGTGACGTGCGCTTGCTCGGGGCGGCTGGCGGGCCGAAAGGTGCATTGACCGGGGCGTGGGCATTTCCGCGAAACGGTGGCCGCTGGCTGATCCGTCTCGATATACTGGAGGACTTGGGAGCCCCACGACGGTAGGGCTCAACTGCCAAAACAAGTGCGCGGGCCGATGCTCCTTCCCGTCTTGATTGCGCTGGCCGCCCTGATGGGTGCAAGCGGCGTCATTCTCGCCGCGATCAGCGCGCACCTGGCGCCGGGAGCGGGGCTCGACAGCGCCGCCTACATGCTGTTGTTCCACGCCGTCGCGGTCCTGAGCAGCGCGGCAGTCTCCCGGCAGCGGCTCGTGTTACGCCAATTGGCTGGCGCAGCGCTGACCGCTTGGGTGCTGGGGGCGGCTCTATTCGCCGGCGACATCGCCACACGGGCTCTGGCCGGGCACCGGCTATTTCCTCTTGCGGCCCCGACCGGGGGCACCCTGCTCGTCCTGGGTTGGATTGCGCTCGCGGCCGCGGCCGTCGCCTCGCTGACAAAGCGCTAGTGAGTCCGTGGGCGCGAGCCTGCTCTGGCCGAAGCGCAATCGCAATGATGTCCCTCAGGTTCTGCTGGGGCCCGCCGCGTACAGCACCAGAGCCGACAAGCCAAATCGGCGGCGCTAGTCGGCTCTTGCCTCACCATGCTCGAAGCTGGCGCGTTGTGGCTTTCGTGCGACGACTTTGCGCCGCAACAGGCGCGCAAGCTCTGATTGGATCAGATCTACGGTCGCCTGCAAACGGCTGATCTTCTTGACCGCAGCATTGACCGATGCCGTGCTTTGCAGAGCGACAAGGTCGATGGCGTCGAATGCCTCCAAGAGATCCAATCCCCGATCGCGGCTTTCTCGATCACGGTCCAGCACCTCGCAAAGCGCCTTGATCAGGCGGGCCGATAGAACGCCTGGCTGATTGTTGGCTGTCCGGGTCACACACTGCAGGGCGGTGATGAGCGTAGCCCCACCGAATCGCTTCAAGCACTGGGCAATCGCTCCGACCGCCATCGTCTGTCCCGGTGACTGCTTATCGAGCGGCACCGGGTAACGCAGCAGCTCCACGTCGGCCCGCATACAGACATCCGCGAGCCGGACAGCCCATGGTTCACGCGCTACGAGAGCGGCGGCATGAAGAGCCATGCGGGAGATCGGAGTGATGATACCGTTGATCGCTTTGAAGGCCGCGGCTTGCTGCTCGCGCGCCGCGATGACGATCTGACACGGTACGCTTTCGAAACCGACAAGCGCGGCCGCCGTTGTGCGATGTTGTCCGTCAATGATCGCAAATTTGCCACCCTCAACCGGGGCAACCACAACCGGCGCGAAACAGGACCAGGAAAACTCTCGCGCGATGCGATCGACATTGCGCCGCCCATTGCCGACGATCGGTCGCTGGTACGCCGGGTCCACGATGAGGTCGGCAATCTTGAGCCACTGAAGCATCGGGGCGGGACCGGCGGAACTGGACTTGGGCCTCTCGAAACCCTCGGTGGAGATCGACCTCATGCAATCCACTCCTTCAGCCGCGGCGAGCGAAACGCCCACCCTGATGCGGAATTCCAGCAAGAATTAGGCCATCGGCATGACGGGTAAGCGACAATCCGGCTGGGCGGTTCCCGCTCCGGCTTCCGAATTCCGCACCCTTTGCCACGGAATCCGGAGGAACGCCGCTGATGACGCTTTTCGGTCGAAGTTCCCGACCGAACTTGCAGCGCCCGTGTCGGGGACGTCAAATCGGCGGCACCTGTGTTGTGGCTCGCCGACCGCGCTACGGCTGGGCGAGTGCTGCCATCCAATCCGTTGATCGCCTCGGGACGGCGATCTGCGGTCATGGTTGCTGCAGACCTCAAGTCTGCGGCGCAGATATTGAAGCGGATCAAGGAGGAGCGCGCGCAGAGCGCGCCCGTTTGAGTCTCAGGTGGGCGGGGCAATTGGCGGCACGCCGGCCCGGTTTGGGCGCCCGGCGATCTGTCGAGATTTGAAGGCTGTCTTCGCTGGCTTGGGCGGCGCCAGTTCACGCTGGAGTGGCTTCAGCGTTCCCGCATGCTGTCCTCTCGATACCGCATCAGCGGCGAGAGCAGATAGCCGATGATGCGCCGCGATCCGGTCTTGATTTCGGTCGTGACTGCCATTCCGGGTGAGAGATTGACCAGCTTGTCCTCGACCTGCATCTGCGTGCGATCGAGAGAGATACGTGCCGCGTAGCTCAGCTCCTGGCCCTTAGGCTCACTGGAGGAGCTGGCGCTGCCGGCAGCCTTATCGCCTGACTTTTTGTCGTCCGGGGCATCGCGCGTGATTGAATCAGAAGAGATGCTCAGCACCTTTCCGTGCAGGAGCCCGTAGCGGGTAAAGTCAAAAGTATCGACCTTGATCTGCACCTCGTCGCCGGCATGCACGAACCCGATGTCGCGGTTGCTTACCATGGCTTCGATCTCGAGATGGCTGTCGCTCGGAACAATCACCAGGAGCGTCTGCGCTGGAGTCACCACCCCGCCGACCGTATGCACCGCGAGCTGCTGCACCACCCCGGAGACGGGCGCGGTCAGGAGCTGCAGCTTGGTGCGTTCCTGCGCCTTGGCGAGGTCGGCCGTATATTCCGCCGCTTTGCGCTCTGCTTCGCTGAGCTCGCCGAACAAAGTGCGGCGATATTCGGCCTCGGTCTGTCCGCGGGTGTCGATGATCGCGGCGAGCGCGGCTTGCGCCTCGTGATAGCGGCTTTGCTGCACCAGGCGTTCCTGCTGGCTCTCGGTCAATTGCTGCAGCACCTCGAAATATTGGAGTCGCGAGCCGTATTCGTTGAGCTGCTTGCGGATATTGACGCGCTCCTGGATCGTCGGGATCACGGCGTCGAGCTTGTCGATCGTGGCCTGGATGGTGCCGAGCTCGGCCTGCTTTTGTGCCCTCTGCCCGTCGAGCGCGGCGACTTTGGCTTTGTGCTCGGCCACCTGCGCCACCAGGAACTGGCGCTGCATGGCAACGAGCGACGGCGTTGCGTTCTCCTGCGGATGGAAGGCCGAAACCGGGTCGTCGGTGTCGGCGAGCGCAGCATGCAGGCGCGCGATATCGAGCTGGGCCGACTCCAGGTCGCTTTGCAGATGCGTGGTCTCGCTGGCGTTGATGGTCGGATCGAGCTCGATCAACACGTCGCCTTGTTTGACGGTCTGCCCATCGGCGACATGGATCGCCCGAACGACTCCGGTTTCGAAGGGCTGGATCACCTTGCTGTGGCCGGTCGGGATGATCTTGCCGGTGGCGGTGGCGACGATGTCGACGCGTCCGATGCTGGCCCAGATCAGGGCCAGGGTGAACAGCGCGATGACGGTGGCACCGATCGCCCGGCCGGTCGGCGAGGGCGGGGTTTCAACGATTTCGAGGGCTGCCGGCAGGAACGCAAGCTCGTCGCGATCCCGCGCCTTGGTCCCCGCAGGGAATGGCAAGATCTTCTTTTCTGGCTGCATGAAAGCCCGTATATCATTCTATCGATACGGTAGTCGATATACTGAGAACCCGTGAATTAATTTTTCTGGCGGGGCGAAAGTTTTGAAGGGCTTCGGTAACAATACACTCCTAAGATTGTGCTCAGGCGTATAGAACCAGAGTTAATGCTTGAAGAAGAAGCGGGGAGCGGTAGCAGAGTTGATGGGGGTTGGATAGCATGACAACGCCTCCGGAAGCGCCGGGTTTGAACGATCCGGGGCTGATCGCCCTGGTGATGTTGCTGCGTTTTCACGGCATCGGGGCCGATCCGGCACAGGTTCGCCATCAGTGTGGCGCCGCCGCGATCGGACCTGCGGACATGATCCGTTGCGCCAAGGAATTTGGAGTCAAGGCGCGCGAGGTTAAATCGAGCTGGGACCGTTTGGCTGGCACGCCGCTGCCGGCAATCGCCGTGCTCAAGGACGGCGGCTTTCTCCTTCTGGGCAAGGTCGGGGACGACAAGGCGGTGGTGCAATCGCCGAAGACGCCGCGACCGGAGCTCATGACCCGTGGCGATCTTGAAGCAGTCTGGGACGGGCGCATCATCCTGATGACGCGGCGCGCAGCGCTCACCGACCTGGCCCGCCGCTTCGACATCACTTGGTTCCTGGGCGCAATCAAGAAGTACCGGCATCAGCTCGGCGAGGTGCTGGTCGCCTCCTTCTTTCTGCAGTTGTTCGCGCTGGTCTCGCCACTGTTCTTCCAGGTGGTGATCGACAAGGTGCTGGTGCACCGCAGCCTCGACACGCTCGATGTCCTGGTGATCGGGCTTCTCGGCATAGCGCTGTTTGAGACCACCCTCGGGATTTTGCGCACTTATCTTTTCGCGCACGCCACCAATCGAATCGATGTCGAGCTCGGGGCGCGGTTGTTCCAGCATCTTTTGGCGCTGCCGGCGGCCTATTTCCAGGCACGGCGGGTCGGCGATTCGGTCGCGCGGGTGCGTGAATTGGAGAACATCCGAACCTTCCTGACCAGCTCGGCGCTGACGCTGGTGATCGATCTGTTTTTCACTTTCGTATTTCTCGCCGTCATGTTCGTCTATTCGCCGCTCCTGACCGGCATCGTGCTGGCGGGCTTTCCGTTCTATATCGGGATCTCCGCCGGGGCGACGCCGCTGTTTCGTCAGCTGCTCGACGAGAAGTTCCGCCGCGGCGCCGAGAACCAGGCATTCCTGGTGGAGAGCGTGACGGGTGTCGAAACCCTCAAGGCGATGGCGGTCGAGCCGCAGATGCAGCGGCGCTGGGAGGAGCAGCTTGCCGGATATGTGGCGGCGAGCTTCCGGGTGCTGCGTCTCGGCAACACTGCGAGCAACAGCGTGCAGCTGGTCAATAAGGTGGTGATGGCCGGAATCCTCTATTTCGGCGCCCAGCTGGTGATCTCCGGCAGCCTGACTGTCGGCGAGCTCGTCGCTTTCAACATCTTGGCTGGGCGGGTGAGCCAGCCGGTCTTGAGGCTTGCGCAGATCTGGCAGGACTTCCATCAGGCACGGCTCTCGGTTGCCCGCCTGGGCGACATCCTCAACACCCCGCCGGAGCCGCGCTTCAACCCGGCCCGTGCCGCACTTCCCTCGATCCGCGGCGACGTGGTGTTTGAGCATGTGACGTTCCGTTATCGCATCGACGGACCGGAAGTGCTGCACGATGTCAGTTTCAGTGCGGCGGCCGGCCAAGTCATCGGCATTGTTGGACCATCCGGCTCGGGCAAGAGCACGGTCGCCAAGCTGGTCCAGCGCCTCTACATCCCGGAGAGCGGCCGCGTGCTGGTTGACGGGGTCGATCTCGCGATGGTGGACACCGCATGGTTACGCCGGCAGATCGGCGCGGTTTTGCAAGAGAACATGCTGTTCAACCAGTCGATCCGCGACAATATCGCGCTGCCCGATCCGGCCATGCCGATCGAGCGCGTGGTCGAGGCGGCCAAGCTCGCCGGCGCCCACGATTTCATCCTTGAGCTTCCCGAAGGCTACGACACGATCGTCGGCGAGCGCGGCGCGAGCTTGTCGGGCGGCCAGCGGCAACGCATCGCCATTGCTCGTGCGCTGGTGACCAACCCGCGCATTCTTATTTTCGATGAGGCGACGAGTGCACTGGACTATGAGAGCGAGCGCATCATCCAGGACAACATGGCGCGCATCGCCCATGGGCGCACTGTCCTGATCATCGCCCATCGGCTGTCGACTGTGCGGCGCAGCCACCGCATCATCACCATCGATCACGGCCGGTTGGTCGAGGATGGAACTCACGAGGAGTTGGTCAAGCAAGGCGGCCGCTATGCGGCGCTCTATCGCCTGCAGACCGGCATCCAAGAAGTGGTCTGAGGCGCCGGTTACTGGAACTGACGCCTTTACTGCGCGATCTCCCGGGCCGAGTCGGCGGCGGAGCGCGCGCGAATGCGGCTGGCCCGAGCCACGACCAGAAGGTGGCGAACACCGACCCCGGCGAGATATCCAACCTGCAGGCCCACTATCCCGACAGCAGCCGTCACCAGGGTCTGCCCGAGCGAATAGCCTTGGATGATAGCGGCAGCTACCGTCAGGGGCAGCGCGATGCCCATCGCCGGCACGAGGACCAGAACCCTGAACCGCAGGCCCATCACCGCGCCGATCAAGAACCAAATCGTCAGCATCATCGTCGTCACACCACTGTGATACCGCACGACGATTTGGCGCCATCAGGCTTAAGGTTTCATTGTAGGGGTCGCGGAGTTGGCTTCGAATCGTGCATTTACCTAAGTTGAGCTGCTGAGATTGGATAACAATTTGATATTTAATAAAATCCTGTCCACACCGGGGCTCTCGAAATGAGCCGAAGAGTAGCTGGCAGCCAGGTTCGCTCCGAATCCCATCGATTTTAGGCTGGCGGTTGTTGCTGCGCTGCGATATCGCTGCCTCCGCCGGGATTCAATGGAAGGGCACTCTCGATGCGCGTCGCGATGATCGGTACGGGTTACGTGGGCTTGGTTTCGGGAACATGCATCGCCGACTTTGGCCATCACGTGGTCTGTGTCGATAAAGACGTCGGCAAGATATCGGCCCTTCAGCGCGGCGAAGTTCCGATCTACGAACCCGGCCTGCTCGAGCTCATCCGCGCAAATGTGTCGGCGGGACGCCTGTCATTTGCGACCTCGCTGGAAGAGCCGGTACGTGCGGCGGACGCGGTCTTTATTGCGGTCGGCACGCCATCGCGGCGGGGAGATGGCCACGCCGACCTCACCTACGTCTACGACGCAGCCCGGGAAATCGCGCGGGCCGTGCATGGTTTCACAGTCATCATCACCAAGTCCACGGTGCCGGTGGGAACCGGTGACGAGGTCGAGCGCATCGTGCAAGAGGCGCGGCCGGACGCCGATATCGCCGTCGTCTCCAATCCGGAATTTTTGCGCGAAGGGGCGGCCATTCACGATTTCAAGCACCCTGACCGTATTGTCGTGGGCACACGCGATGAGCGGGCTCGGAAGGTCATGGCGGAGATCTATCGGCCGCTGAGCCTCAACCAGGCACCGATACTCTATACAGACCGCCGGGCCGCCGAGCTCATAAAGTATGCCGCCAATGCTTTCCTCGCCACGAAGATAACGTTCATCAACGAGATCGCCGACCTTTGCGAGAAGGTTGGCGCGGATGTTCAGGAGGTCGCGCGCGGGATAGGGCTCGACAACCGGATCGGTGCGAAATTTCTCCATCCCGGGCCAGGCTTCGGCGGCTCCTGCTTCCCCAAGGATGTCCGCGCGCTGATCAAGACGGCGCAAGATCAAGATGTGCCGTTGCGCATCCTCGAAGCGGTTGCTTCCGTCAACGACATCCGAAAGCGCGCAATGGCCCGAAAGGTCTCGGCGATCTTCAACGGCACCTTGCGTGGCAAGACCGTCGCAATTCTCGGGCTGACCTTCAAGCCGAATACCGACGACATGCGCGAAGCACCTTCTATTTCATTGATCACTGCTCTGCAGGATATGGGCGCCAGGATTCAGGTCTTTGATCCGGCCGGCATGGAGCAGGCCAAGACCGTTCTGGCCAACGTGGACTATTGTGACAGCGCCTACGCTTGTGCGGATGGTGCGGACGCACTCGTGATAGCGACCGAATGGGAACAGTTTCGCGCGCTGGATCTCGAACGCTTGCGCGACCTGATGGCGTGCCCGGTCATTGTCGATCTGCGAAATATCTACCGGCCTGACGACATGAGTCGGCACGGGTTTGCCTATGCGAGTGTCGGTCGCCAGACAAATATCCACAGCCAACCTCCCGAACCCCCGACAACCCAGCCGGCCACAAAGGTGAATGTCCCGAGCATCTAGCTTGCCGGCAGGGCTTCCAGCTTGACCGGCATTTCCATGATCTAGTGGGACGCAAAGCGTGACAGGGTCAACCTGCACCCCGCAATGAAGGCGGATTTCCGGCGTTCTAATTCAGGACCGGATGAGCCTGCTGAGAGGGCAGCGGGGTGGATCTGCCGGTTGCGGCTGACCGTGCGGCGGACACAAATAGCGGACGCCATTAAGACGCTGTTTACCATAAGACGAGCATTGTCGCCGGTAAGCGGACCCGGCGGGTGTCGGCGCCGACCGCGCGCGCGGTGCGGCCTCGAAGGGCTTGGAATCCGCCGCAGCGCCCGGGTCAATGGCGTCGGCGCTGGTCGTACTTCGTCATCACAACAACAGACCGAATCGTCCCTTGTCGGGCGCTTTCGAGATCGAGATGCTGATGCTGGCGCGGCGCGGCTGGCCAATTTCGGTTGCTCCCCGAGCAAGGACGGCGCTGCTCACCTGTTTGGCGTTGACAGGTGCGACGGTGCATTTCGCAGCCGCTGACACTCTCGAAGGCGCGCTTTCGCTGGCCTTTCAGAACAATCCGCAACTCAACGCGCAGCGCGCCGCGACCCGCGCGGCCGACGAAAACGTGCCTGTGGCGCTTTCCGGATATCGTCCGCAGGTTTCCGGGAGCGCAGTACTTGGCGAGCAGTATCTCGACACGCTGTCGAAGGACAGCGGAGGTTTCGGCTATTCCAAATCCAGCGGTGCGATCGCTATCGCGACTTACGGACTGACCACAAAGCAGACGCTGTTCAACGGCTTCCAGACGGCGAGCCGTACCAGGCTGGCTGAATGCCAGGTTCTTGCCGCGCGCGAGACGCTACGCGGCACCGAGCAGACTATTCTGCTCAATGCGGCAACCGCCTACATGAACATGTTGCGCGACGCGGCATTGCTCGAGCTCCAGCGCAACAACGTGAAGGTCCTGGAGGCCTTGCTGCGGCAGACACGCGATCGCTTCGATGCCGGGGAACTCACCCGAACCGACTTGGCGCAGGCCGAATCGAGCCTGGCGGCGGGACGTTCGTCGCTGCATGCGGCCGAATCCAATTACATCACCTCCAGGTCGGCATATGTGCAGGTGATCGGCGTCGAGCCCGGCAGGCTCGCCAATGCGAGTCCGGTCGACCGCTTTTTCCCGCGCTCGCTGCGCGCGGCGCTGGAGCTCGCAGCCGGGCAAAATCCGGCGATCACAACCGCGATGTACAATGTGGACGCCGCGGTGGAGCAGGTAAAGGTTCAAGAGAGCGCGCTCTATCCCAATCTCTCCCTGAACGGCAGCTTGCAAAAGAGCTACGGCTCGCAAAGTCAGCTGTCGAACCTGGAGTCCTTGTCCGGATCGGTGGTAGGACAACTCACCATCCCGATCTCTCAGGGCGGTGCCGAGTACGCCAATATCCGTCAAGCCAAGGAAACACTTGGGCAGCGGCGGCTCGATCTCGATACTGCGCGTCTTTCGGTTCAGCAGAACGTAATCCAAAGCTGGGGACAGCTCGAAGCCGCCAAAGCACAAATCGACGCCAACATCGCGCAGGTGACCTCGGCTGAGATCGCACTCGACGGCGTGCGCGAGGAGGCGCGGGTCGGGCAGCGCACCACACTCGATGTTCTCAACGCCCAGCAGGCGCTCGTTCAGGCGCGCACAGCCCTCGTCACCGCCCAGCATGATCGCGTCGTGGCCTCCTACACGGTGTTGGCAGCGGTGGGATCACTGTCGCCTCGGATTCTGGGCCTGCGCGTCCAAAGCTACGATCCGGCGGTGCATTATCAGCAGGTGCGTGACCAATGGTTCGGTGCGCGCACGCCTGACGGACGTTGAGGGTTCTAAACGTGCGGTGTGGATTCTTCCGGCAGCGGTGTCGCTGCGCTGCACAGCAGAAAGGGACGCGGGATTTCGACCTGCCGGAGCTTGACATATCGCAGCCCCACATGGTCCAAGCAATCTTTGCTAGCTTCACAGGGAAGGGATTTTCCGCCCTGGTTATTGATTTCGGTCAGACCTTCGATGCGCGTTCCGTGTCTAATCATGCCGAAACGACACGTTGATGCGCGCGGATGGTTTAGCGAAACATTCCAGGAGCGGCGGTTACACGATCTCGGAATACGCGATCGGTTCGTCCAAGACAATCAATCAAGCTCGAAGAGAGCCGGGACGTTGCGCGGCCTGCATTTTCAGCTCCCTCCCATGGCGCAGGCCAAGCTGGTCAGCGTAACGCGCGGACGGATTCTCGACGTTGTCGTGGATCTTCGACGCGGTTCGCCGACTTTTGGAAAGTATGTGTCTACTCAGCTCTCAGCCGACTCGGGACACCAAGCTTTCGTTCCGGTCGGATTTGCACATGGCTTTATCACGTTGGAAGATGAAACCGTCGTGATGTACAAGGTGTCGGCATCCTACTCGGCAGACCACGACAGCGGCATCCGCTGGGACGACCCGGATATCGCTTTTCCGTGGCCGATGGACCGGGCTGATGTGATCACTTCGGACAAGGACGCGAAGCTTCCGTGGCTGCGCGAATTCGCGAGCCCGTTCCTCTACGATGGGCATCCGATGGCGGAACTGCCGCGTTTGGAACTCGCATAGCGCGAGGAACATCCCATGAGGATCATCGTAACGGGAGGAGCCGGATTTATCGGATCGGCGCTGGTCCGTCATCTCGTGGCGAGAACTGCACATCAAGTGCTTGTCATCGACAAGCTGACCTATGCGGGAAATTTGGCCTCCCTTGCTTGCGTCCAGGGGCACCCGCGTTTCCGTATGGTCCAAATCGATATCTGTGACGGGCCGGCTGTTGCCGACGTCTTTGCTGGATTCGATCCGGACGCGGTGATGCACCTGGCCGCGGAAAGCCATGTCGACCGCTCGATCGATGGTCCGGCTGATTTCATAAATACCAATATCGTCGGCACCTTCCTGTTGCTCGAGGCTTCGCTCCGGCATTGGCGGCAACGGAATCAAAGCGGCGGGTTCTTCCGTTTTCATCACGTTTCCACCGATGAGGTCTTCGGCGCCCTGACAGAAGAGGGTCGTTTCACCGAGGAGACGCGTTATGATCCGAGGTCGCCCTATTCGGCGAGCAAGGCCGCCTCGGACCATCTCGTGCGGGCGTGGGGCCACACTTACGGACTCCCAAGTGTCGTCACCATCTGTTCGAACAATTACGGGCCAAATCAGTTTCCCGAAAAGCTCATTCCTCTGGCGATCATCAAGGGGCTCGCCGGCGAGCCGATGCCGGTTTATGGAAAGGGGCTCAACGTCCGCGATTGGTTGTTCGTAGACGATCACGCTGAAGCGCTGACGCTCGTTCTGGAGCGCGGTCGCGTGGGAGAGATCTACAATATCGGGGGTGGCGCCGAGCGCCGCAATATCGATGTCATAACCGCGATTTGTGAGGCTCTTGATAGATTGAGACCGCCCTCGAGCGGGGCGAGCCATCGCGAGCTGATCCGTTTTGTGGACGATCGTCCGGGCCACGATTTCCGGTATGCGATCGATTTCACCAAGGTGCGCCGGGAACTGGGCTGGCGGCCCCGGCACTCCTTCGAAGCCGGACTATCAGCGACGGTGGAGTGGTACATCGAAAATCGCAAATGGTGGGAGCCGCTGCTGGTCAAGCACGACGCAGCAGTTCGGCGGGGCCTTGCGAGAAAGCAGGCTTGAGCCATGCGCTTGCTGCTCCTTGGAGGAACTGGCCAGGTCGGGACCGAGCTGCGCGGGTTTGCGTTGCCTGACGATGTGGAGGTTGTGGCGCCAAAGCGCTCTGTGCTCGACTTGCAAGATGCATCGGCCATTGCCAACGTGATTGCCGCCGAGCCCTGGAGTGCCGTCATAAACTGTGCCGCGTATACCGAGGTTGACCGTGCCGAAAGCGATGAGCCGACGGCTTTTGCGGTAAACGCCGAGGCACCGGCACGGCTGGCGGCGGAAACCGCAAAATTCGGCATTCCGTTGTTGACCGTCTCGACAGACTACGTCTTCGACGGAAGAAAAGGTCGGCCGTACCGCGAAGAGGACCCGGTGGCGCCGCTCAACGCTTACGGGCGCACCAAGCTTGCCGGCGAGAAGCGTGTTCGCGAGGCAAATCCGCGCCACGTGATCCTGCGGACCTCTTGGCTGTTCAGCCCATATGGAAGGAATTTCGTGAAGACGATATTGCGACTAGCGGCAGAGCGCGATCGTCTGACCATCGTGGCTGATCAACGCGGCTGTCCGACCGCGGCGCATGAGGTCGCCAGGGCCTGCCTGGATATAGCAATCCAGTGTGTGGTGAAGCCGGAGCACGCGCCCTACGGCGTTTATCATTTCGCCGGCGGCGGAGAGGCGACTTGGTTCGATTTCGCGAGAGAGATAGTCCACCTTGCTGGAGATCGGCTCGTGCGGCTGCCACAGATGTTGCCGATTCGGACGGGCGACTATCCGACCGCCGCGGTTCGCCCCGCTGACACGCGATTGGATTGCTCCGCGGTCGGAACACAGTTCGGTGTCGCTCCGTCGCATTGGCAGCGCGGTCTCGAAGCCGTAATGGATCGGCTGCTTCCCAGGAAGGGCCTCGCATGAAAGGCATCGTTCTCGCGGGAGGCTCGGGGACCCGTCTCTACCCCGCCACGCTCGCCGTCAACAAACAATTGCTGCCCGTTTACGACAAGCCGATGGTCTACTATCCGCTTTCGGTGTTGATGCTGGCCGGCATCCGCGACATCCTCATCATCTCGACACGTGATCATTTGCCCTTCTACCAGAGACTGCTTGGCGATGGATCCGATTGGGGGATTAGGCTGTCCTACATCGTTCAGGAGCAGCCCATTGGGCTCGCTCACGCGTTCATTCTCGGACGTGAGTTCGTCGCGGATGACCGTGTCGCTCTCATCCTCGGTGATAACCTGTTCTTTGGCCACGGCATGAGCGCGGAGCTCGCCAGCGCCGCGGCCCGCAAGGACGGCGCCACGGTGTTTGCGTACTATGTCAACGAGCCGAGCCAGTACGGCGTGCTGAAGTTCGACGAATCCGGGGCCGCACTCGACGTCGTCGAGAAGCCGACGAAATTCCTGTCCAACTGGGCGGTAACGGGCCTCTATTTCTATGACAATGCAGTGCTCGACATAGCCTCCACCTTGCGGCCGTCCGCCCGCGGCGAGCTCGAAATTACCGACATCAACCGCCAATACATGCAGGACAAGCGGCTGCACGTCGTGAAGCTCGGGCGTGGATATGCGTGGCTCGACACCGGCACGCATGACGCTTTGCTCCAGGCAGCCGAGTTTGTTCGATCGATTCAACATCGCCAGGGGCTGCTGGTCGGGTGTCCGGAGGAGGTCGCGTTCACACAGGGCTTCATCTCCGGCGACGATGTGCGCCGGCTGGCCGTCAAGTATGGGAATGCATCCTACGGTCGGTACTTGAGAAATCTTGTCGATTGAAGAATCGCGCAAGGCCCAATGCGCCGGGCGCAACAACTTGACGGCCGGCAGCGGCCTTCGGTTCGGCAGCCTTTCGCCCGGGTGCGGGACGAGGATCTGCGCACGTTCCGGCTTGCTCAAAGGAAGCTTCGGACCGGCGATGGTCGAGACTCATCTCTATCCTGTATAATTGAATCAAAGAAGCCGTTGTCCCATTGGCAGTGGGGCGCTCTTCCACTGGACAGCTATCCGGCCGACCAGTACTGCAGCCGGAATTCGGCTACGGCACACGGCTGCCGCTATAGACTTTCCAGGAATTTTTGACGGAGCTAATCTGGCAGCCACCGAGCCGTGGAACCGCGAGGCTCTAGGTCGGTTCAGGTTGTAAAGAGGTGGCAATGAGCAGGTTAGTTGCGTACGTCGCGACGCTGACGTTGGCGATCAGCTCTGCGTTTGGACAGACGCAGCCCACCCAGCCTATCTTGCCGAGGACCTCCACGCCGCGCATCCAGCCGCTAAACCCCAACAGTCCATGTTACGCGTCGGAAATCGGACCTTGCTCCTCCGCGGGCCAGCCATCTGGCATTTCGATCCCCACGGCGCCGAACACGCAGCCGCCTCTTGGCTTCACGGTGTCGCAGGCGATGGCGCGGATGCAGGCGGCGGGCTACACAAGGGTCACCGGATTGCAGCAGGACGCGCGTGGGAACTGGAATGCAAGAGCCACCAAGGACGGGCAAACAGTCCAGGTAACGCTCGATTTCAATGGAAATGTTAAAGACGACACAGGGAGTGTAAGCGGCGGTGGCGGCCCCACTTCCTATCAGCACGCCTTCACGGCAGATCAAGCCAGGTCGCAAATTGAGGCCGGTGGATATTCGGCTGTCACACAATTGAAAAAAGACACGCGCGGAAACTGGCACGGGAGGGCCTTCAAGGACGGCAGTTCTGTTGACGTGACTCTTAACTTCAATGGCACGATCGATACCAAATAGCGCGGGAATCTCGCCTCGCCAGGTGAACCGGACCCGCTCGCTCGCAGCGAAGTCGCAGAAAAAATTTGCCCGGCGGCCTGTTTGACGCCGGCGATGCGCTTGACGTGGCGCTCGCCGTTGCGGTCAAGGATGGCGTCCGGAAGTTTGGCATAGACTCATAGGCCGCCACAGTCTTCGGGAGGGCAGCGACCGCTGACGGCGATCAGTCGCGGATAGGGCATCTCTAATTCGCGACCGATCGGGCGTTCGATCTTTTCACGTCCTTCCATCCCATCGCCGAAGTCATTGAGATGCTCAGGAGTATCGGTTGCGTATCCTCGCCACCGAGGCGGGTCTTGCGGGCATCGAGAAAGTCGCCTTCCCAATCAATCCACTACTTGGCGGGTTCTCTCCGCCCGACCTTGAGGGCCCGTCCCCGGGCATAAAGGCGGCTGCCCAACCGAAAGCTGTAGATTTTGGTTGCATGATACCCCCCCCCCCAATGCTAAAAAAGAGCCCTCTGTCGGGTAGCCGACACTGCCGTGGGGGCGGCGGAGGGTAAAAAAGTGAGCTACATCCGAAAGGCCCAGTCCGTCACCCTGGAACTCGTCCGATTTGTTTTGGGGGCGCCGCTGGTCGTGATTGGTGGTCTCATAGCGTTGTTCGGCATGATAATCGTCGGCTTTAACAACCAACACACGATCCAAAGCATGGGTGACATGATTCGAGATGACGACGTGGTTGAAACGGACGGCTAAAAAATAATCATGTGGACTATACTTATCATTGTTCTCTGGTTCTGCGTAGCCACTGGCCTTGGCGCGCTTGCTGCGCTCGGGCTCTCTCGCCTTGGCTAGCCCGGATATCTCACAGCATCGTTTTGTAAGGCGCGGATGAGGCCTCGGGAAGCAGTTTGGCGGATTTTTGTGTCGGTCCTGGAGAGATGGTTGGCAGGCGTGCTCGCGGGAAGCGAGTCTTGGGATCGCGGGTGCACG
>DATGLV010000004.1:0-35068 GCA_035293945.1 Xanthobacteraceae bacterium
TGAGGCCGCGGCAAACATGCCGCGGAAAGTTGATTTGAGGAGCTCATGGCCAAAAAATCATTGTCCGCTTCAATGAGGCCGCGGCAAACATGCCGCGGAAAGTAACATCACCGCATCTCGGCATGACCGTGCGCGAGATGCTTCAATGAGGCCGCGGCAAACATGCCGCGGAAAGTCCGGCACGGTCTCCGGCCTGCAGCTCACCAACAACTAGCTTCAATGAGGCCGCGGCAAACATGCCGCGGAAAGTTGGTGGGGCTTCCTGCAAAGGAAGTGTGGCGCCTTTGGGCTTCAATGAGGCCGCGGCAAACATGCCGCGGAAAGTCTCTCTTTATGGGGAACCTGGCGCAGCGTCGGCACGCGCTTCAATGAGGCCGCGGCAAACATGCCGCGGAAAGTATCGAGCGTCGGCAGGAGATTGGTGCTCGAAGTGATGCTTCAATGAGGCCGCGGCAAACATGCCGCGGAAAGTCCAGCGTCGGAGCAATCTCATTATTGTTGCCGCTATGCTTCAATGAGGCCGCGGCAAACATGCCGCGGAAAGTTCGATTGGCCATTCGGTATCTTCTGGCCAATTCGCCGGCTTCAATGAGGCCGCGGCAAACATGCCGCGGAAAGTCATGACGGCCGTGAAATCGACGTTGTTGATGGAGAGGGCTTCAATGAGGCCGCGGCAAACATGCCGCGGAAAGTCGCGATGCGTCCCCATGTTGACGTTGGTGTCGAAGAAGCTTCAATGAGGCCGCGGCAAACATGCCGCGGAAAGTTTGCGCATCTGCTTGGCCTGCAAGAATGGCAAGCGCGCTTCAATGAGGCCGCGGCAAACATGCCGCGGAAAGTAGCGCGAACGTCTCATCCGCGACCGGGATCTCATCGCTTCAATGAGGCCGCGGCAAACATGCCGCGGAAAGTGGGACCGGCGTGTTCTGGAGCACCCCTCCGTGTGTGCGCTTCAATGAGGCCGCGGCAAACATGCCGCGGAAAGTATGTCGCCAGCGGCACCTATGACGGGGTTGTGGCGCCGCTTCAATGAGGCCGCGGCAAACATGCCGCGGAAAGTGGCCCCCGCCTCGATGTCGTTCCAGTCGTTGGCAAGTTGCTTCAATGAGGCCGCGGCAAACATGCCGCGGAAAGTAAGCGGGTCATTGGGGCCCACCTGATCGCGGCAGGGCTTCAATGAGGCCGCGGCAAACATGCCGCGGAAAGTATTGGGTCGCTCCGCCGGGGTCTTGTGGGTCGTCGTCGCTTCAATGAGGCCGCGGCAAACATGCCGCGGAAAGTCCGGCGGCCGAGCGCAGCCTGATCGCTCGGCGAATAGCTTCAATGAGGCCGCGGCAAACATGCCGCGGAAAGTCGACATGCGCGGGATGTTTACCGCGCAAATTCAGGGCTTCAATGAGGCCGCGGCAAACATGCCGCGGAAAGTCTGGCCCGTGTCAGCGTCAACGTAGGCCACATCAACAGCTTCAATGAGGCCGCGGCAAACATGCCGCGGAAAGTCTTGGCGCGCTCAAAAGCCGTATCCCATGACGACCGCTTCAATGAGGCCGCGGCAAACATGCCGCGGAAAGTTCTTGCGGTTGGTACGACCCCAATCACTGGCGGCACGCTTCAATGAGGCCGCGGCAAACATGCCGCGGAAAGTTTGATCGATTCCGCCGAATAGTCCTGCATACCCTTGCTTCAATGAGGCCGCGGCAAACATGCCGCGGAAAGTGGGCAGAACTTCACCGGCTGCTCCACCACCAGTTATGGCTTCAATGAGGCCGCGGCAAACATGCCGCGGAAAGGCGGCACCACGGCGGCGACGGGGTTCCAGTTTGCAGCGCTTCAATGAGGCCGCGGCAAACATGCCGCGGAAAGTGAGCACAGCCCCGAAATGCCCTTTCGGAATGTCGGCGCTTCAATGAGGCCGCGGCAAACATGCCGCGGAAAGTCCTTGTGGTGTGGTTAGCGTCGCGGTGTTATTTGGGTGCTTCAATGAGGCCGCGGCAAACATGCCGCGGAAAGTGCGAGACCACTGGCGGAAGATTGCCGGCCGAAGGCCGCTTCAATGAGGCCGCGGCAAACATGCCGCGGAAAGTGCGAAGGTCGAGAAGCTTAAGCCGACCAATCCGCCGCTTCAATGAGGCCGCGGCAAACATGCCGCGGAAAGTAGTACCGGGGGTGGGGAAGAAACGGCGCGCTGGCCGCTTCAATGAGGCCGCGGCAAACATGCCGCGGAAAGTGGACAAGCTCCTCACCCCATGCGTCATCTGCGTCTTGGCTTCAATGAGGCCGCGGCAAACATGCCGCGGAAAGTCAGCACGCCGTTCAGGATATGGTATGCGCTGTTCAAGCTTCAATGAGGCCGCGGCAAACATGCCGCGGAAAGTGTGCCTCGGGCATAGCTGTTGAACTGCGGCGAGCGCATGCTTCAATGAGGCCGCGGCAAACATGCCGCGGAAAGTCTCCGCTCCTGGTCGATCATGGCCTGATCATCGTGGCTTCAATGAGGCCGCGGCAAACATGCCGCGGAAAGTGTATCCGACATCTTTGCCGGGTTCGGAGATTTTGAGGCTTCAATGAGGCCGCGGCAAACATGCCGCGGAAAGTCCGAATACTACATGGCCTTCCGATCCGATTGGGGTAGCTTCAATGAGGCCGCGGCAAACATGCCGCGGAAAGTTGCAACCGGAGGCCGGCGAGCGGCAACGCAATCCATGCTTCAATGAGGCCGCGGCAAACATGCCGCGGAAAGTATCAACTCCTGCCACGTTCTTGCTGTCGTCGGGTTCGCTTCAATGAGGCCGCGGCAAACATGCCGCGGAAAGTATCGCGCCACCGATGTGGTCAAGGCTGTGCTCGGCTTGCTTCAATGAGGCCGCGGCAAACATGCCGCGGAAAGTTGGCTGCCCGCAAGCTGTTGCTCCGGCAGATGGAGCGCCGGCAGTTGCGAGCGGTGGGCCAGACGGGCCGCGCTGGCAGGGCTCTGCCCATCCCACGCGGTCGACGATGTCAAACAGCGGCTTGATGTTCAAGCATTTTCTTGCTTGCGAGCGGTACCGGCGCTTTGCGCATCACCAGAGCGCTCGCACGGCAACGGCGAGAGCGACAGCGCATCGAATCGCGCTCGCCCCAATCTTTTATATCACGACGGCGGCGCGCTTGACGCTCTGGAACGAAGTCTTGCCGAGGCTTTCGACGCGCGGGTCGACCCTGTCGGCGAGGCCGAGATCGAGGATCAGCACGTGGTCCTCCCGGGCGTGGATGATCTCCTCGAGCCGGCGGGCGAGCTCGGCGCGCCGGCGCCCGCTGAGCCGGCATTGGAAGACGGACAGCTGCAGCCAATGCCCGTAACCGTGCATCAGGCGGAAGACGCGGCGCCAGCGCCGCTCGTTCGAGATGTCGTAGGTCACGATGTAGAGGCGCTCCTCGACCATTGGGCTCACCGGACCAGATAATGGGGATATTCGGCGATCTCGCCGTCCAGGTGGCGCGCCAAGAGGCGCGCCTGCACCTCGAGCAGGCGGCGCATGGAGACGCGATAGCCGAACAACGGATGAGTGACCTCCTGCTCAAGACGGCGCTCGTAGGCGGCAATGAAAGCGCGGCGCGCCTGCGGCTTGAGATTGACCGCCGTCCCTGCGGTCACGAAGTCGCCAGCCTTGATCTCGCCGTTGTTGATGACCTGGATGACGGTAGAGTCGGCGAGAATCGGCCGGAAAGGCTCGATCATGTCGAGCGCCAATGCGGGACGGCCGAAGCGCGGCTGGTGGTAGAAGCCGAGATAAGGATCGAAGCCTACCGCGGACAGCACTGTCAGCCACGTCCGCGTGAGCAACGTGTAGCCGAGCGACAGCATGGCGTTGACGGGATCGACCGGCGGGCGCCGCGTCCGCTTCTCGAAAGCAAATGCGGGAAAATCGCGCGCGGCATCGCTGAGCATGGTGGTGAACAGACGGAAATAGCGCGCGGCGGCCTCGCCTTCGATGCCGAGCAGCTCTTCCATGCCGGCGGCATGCGCATCGCGATCGGCGAGGCGCGACATTGCTTCGAGCACAGCGTCGCGTTCGGCATCGTCCCCATTCTTGAAATTCCGGCGCAGGAAGACGCGGGTGTTGCGGATCTTGGCCACCACCAGGCTGCGGGCGAAGACGAGGCAGCGCCGCTCGTCGAAGGCGGCGCGAAATTGCGCGATGCGGATCGCGATGTTGCGGTGACCGGTCGATACCGTGTGGCCGAGCACCCAGCCGCCGGAGGACGCCCAGGTGACGGGAATTTCCTCGCGCAGCAGCGCCGCGACCGCAGGCGTGGTCAGGCCGACCGGTCCGTGCAGCACGAGCTCGGAGACATCGCCGAGCGCGACCTCGGTCTTGCCCGCTTCGGTCTCGATCACCAGCGTCTCGCCCGACTTGGCCACGCGCGCGCCCGGCTCCTGCACATAGAGCGGCAACGCCGTGTCGGCGGATGGATTAAGCGGACGCGGCGCGAGCCCGCGGCGAAAGAACGCGACCTCATCCGGCAGGCAGATGCCGGCGAGCGAGCATTTGGCGCATTTCGGGCTGTCGACCAGCGGCGGCGGCAAGCGGCCGGCGGCGGCTGCGAGCCGCAGATTGGCGATCGCCTCGCGCGTCCGCGCGCGCAGCGCATCGTCGAGCGCGATCCGCACGCGCTCGCGCGAGCCCGCAAACCAGATCGCGCCTTCGGCGACGCGATAACCGGCCTCCTCCAATATCAGCGCCTGGGCGCAGACCTGAACCCGTTCCGGCTCATAGGCACCTTCGGCCACATGCGGACGCTTGCCCTTCTTGGTGTCAACCGGGGTGACGGTGCCGTCCGCGCCTTCGATGAGGTCCATCTTGGCGATGATGCCGAGCTGCTCGGATGCGAGCGTCACCGCGCGCGCGGCGAAATCCGGCTTGTCGTCCGTCTCCTCCGGCGCAGGCAAGCGGCCGCCGCCGGCATCAACGCGCACGTGGGTGCGCCGCCCCTGCTCGGTGTCGCCGGAATCCGCCCATTCACCGTCGACCCACTACAGAAAGGCCAAGCGCGGGCAGTAGACGTATTCGTTGATCATTCGCGCCGGCAAGAGCGGCGTCTCGGCGGTGGCCGCAGGCGCCGGAAGCTCGAGCACAAGCTGGGTCGGCGAAGCCGCAAGCGGCTCCGTTGCAGGGGTCGACATACGCTACAATCCCCCCTTCGCACGAAGTACTCATACGATCTAAGCGCGAACGGCGAATGCTGTCCAGGCAGCCTTGTATCGACGGTGGTTTTGTTGTACATAATAGCGAAATGTTGTAATCTAATTCGAGGCCAGATGAAGTCATATCCGATCAACAAGGCGCGCGCGCATTTCTCGCACATTATCGAGCGGGCGCTTGCCGGCGAGCCGCAGCGGGTGACGCGTTACGGCAAGGAGGCGGTGGTGATCGTGTCGGAGCAGGAATGGCGGGCAGCCACGGCTTCGCGGTCTGCTTCGTCACTTGGCGAGCTCTTGGCACGCTACGCCCGCGCGGGTGCGCTGCGTGAAGGCATCACCGACCGTCCGTGGACGGATCGCACCCTCGGCGCCGGCCTCGACTGACATTGTACCTCCTCGATACCAATGTGATCTCGATGCTGGATCCCCGCCGGCATGCGCACGCGCCGGCGCTGGTCGATTGGCTGCAGAGAAATGGAAGGGCGCTATTTCTCTCGGTGATAACGATCACGGAGCTGGACGCCGGCGTGCTCAAGCTCAGGCGCGAGGGAAAGCCGGCACGCGCTCGCGAGATTGCCGGACTGGTGGCGGCGATCGTGACGGATTTCGGCGATCGCGTGCTGCCGATCGATATCGAGACCGCGCGGCACGTGGCGCGGCTCGGTGCGGCAACGCATCGGCAGCCGGTGGCCTTGCCCGACCTGATGATCGCCGCAACCGCCGGGCGGCACGGCCTCATCGTGCTGACGCGCAACCTCAAGCAGATCGGCCGGCTCGAGGTGCCGGCACGCGATCCGTTCCTCGAGCTGCCGCCGGATGCGTGATTGACGGGTGTGCCCTCATAAACAGAGCCGGCCGTGGCATACGGTTTCGTCCAGCGGTATCGGCCGCCCGCTGGCCCGCGGCTCCTCGGCCCGAGGCCGCATGAAATGGGGAACTTCAAAGAATGGCCTTGGTCCCAAATTGGGACTATGCTAGACTGAGCATGTGAGGATCATAGCGCTGAGCACTCTCAAGGCCTTTGTCAGGCGCAGCTCCGGTTATGCCGATGCACGAGAGCCCTTGATGGCCTGGTTCAGGCAAGTCAAGGCCGCCGATTGGGCGAGCCCAGCGGAGCTGAAGCGGGAAGTTCGCTCGGCCAGCATCCTCCGAGACGGGCGTGCGGTGTTCAATATCGCCGGGAACAAGTATCGAATCGTGGTGTGGATCAATTATCCCTACAGGGTGGTTTATATCCGCTTCATCGGCACACACAGGCAGTACGATTCCATCGATGCGCAGACGGTTTGAGCTTGAGGCGGCACCGTCGTGGCGACGTAGCGCGCCCAGATTGGCGGCAAAGTGGCAGGAGGGAGGAGATATCCGCCGCGTATGACGCCGCGGTATCAATTGAACATGGACATCGAACCAATCAGAAACAATCGCGACTACCGACGGGCATTAAATGAGATCGAAGGCCTGATGGCGGCCAAGCGCAACACGCCAGAAGGAGACCGACTCGATGTGCTCGTGACTCTGGTCGAGGCTTGGGAGGCGAAGCATTATCCGCTGGACCTGCCGGATGCAGTGGAAGCGATCAAATACCACATGGAGCAGAAGGGGCTCGCCCCCCGCGACCTCATTCCTTTCATCGGCAGCCGCAATCGGGTCCACGAAATCCTTTCGCGCCGGCGATCCTTGACGCTCGCGATGGTTCGACGTTTGCATGAAGGGCTCGGCATTCCGGCTGAATCTCTCATCAAGGTCGGGGGCAAGCGAGCCGCCTGAAGGCGCGAAGCTCCTCCGGCGCGCACGCGGCTTCGACACGCTGGACATCGACGTAGGTGCCGAGGTTCATGATCTTCCGAAAGGCTGAAGCCCTCCCGCACCATACGGATGAGCGCGACCATGGGTACGCAATTGAGCTGCCGCCGGATGCGTGACTGGATTAACGCTTCGACATCAACCGGGAGCGACGCCAAGGCTTGATCCTCCGAGCGGAAACTCTACGAGCTCGTCGCAATCGGCCATCGGCACCGCGAGCGAGCCAGCGCGGATTTTAACGGCGGGCAAATTCCCGATCCGTGCCGCGGCGGCGCTCAGGAGGTCCCGATCGACCGCATCGAGAGAAGGAAGATTTCCATCTTCGTAGAAGCAGAGCGCACGCAGGACCGTCATGGGCTCGCCCTTGAACATCGTCCTGAAGGCGGCGAGACCCGCCGTAACCGAGATGCCGCGGCGCAGCAGCGCCGCTATGTCCCGGTAGTCCCTTGCTTCCGCCCGATCGAGGATGGCCTTGAGCTTAGTGGCCATGAGGTCATTGGGCGAGGCAACCAGTAGGGTGCGATCGGCGGTCTGCAGCGGATCATCCACGCGGCCGATATTCAGCCGTCCGAAGAACGACAGCTTGACCGGGCCGAACGACGTGACAACTGACACTGCGAGCGTGTCCTGCCCGTCTAGAAGCACCGAGACCCGAGAGGCTTCGCCTGCAGCTGCGCGCAGCGCGCTTTTGTCGAGCGGCTCGGCGGTGAAGAAATCAAAATAAACCGAGGCGCGGTGCCCAAAATAGAGGGCAACCGCCGTCCCGCCATAGAGCACCAGCGACCGATCGGCGAACGCTTTGAGGTGCGGCCAAATCTGCCGCTGCGCCGGCGGCAGCACATCGAGATGAGGCTTAAAGCACCGCATCCAGAAATGATCTCCGCGGCGGGGCCTCGGGTATCGCCTTGCCGCCGGCAAGCGACAAGCGCACCCGCCAGAAGGCCCAGGAGCGCGGACTGATCCAACCGGGCTGGGCGCGCAGCATGATGCCGCGTAGCTCCTGCGGCCCAAAGGCGGCTTCGAGGCGGCGCACATCGTCGTAGGTGCCGAGGTTCATCACCTGCGCAACGATGCGCTCTTCCGACGGCGGCTGTGCGTCGCGCCACCAGATGTAGCGGGAGGCGAATTCGGCGAGGAGGGTGGGGCGTGAGGTCCTGGGGCTTCAATCATTCCGATCCTCGCTTCAATTGCCGCAGCCGCGCCCCCGCGAGCTCAAGATCTCGGGGCCAAGATGTCGCTCGATTGACCTGCACCGGTTGGGCTCTGGTAAAGTTCATGAACTTGCCAACGTTAATACGGCGTGCTCCCATAACCTGTACCACACCAAGATGTGCGAGGGACGATGGCCCCTCCTTCAGGCCCGGATGACAAAGGAGGGCTTGAACACCAGCGAGGCTTGTCGGGTCTCTCCAAATAGGCCAAAAAAAGATGAACCCGTCTCGCTCGAAGCTGCCACCTAACACTTGCAACCTGACCCGCATGCCACGCTGAAACGGACTGGCGGTGAGCATCGCAAGCCCTATGGCAGCGAGCCGGTTCGCGCCATGCTGCGTGGTCGATTTCCCACCAGAGGGATCATCTGCGCGCAGCGCGTAGCGTACATCCTCGGCTGGATCCCATCGGAAAGACGGGGTGGGGTCCTGGCGCGTCCACGGCCGAAACAGAGCCTCGTGCAGCGTCTCGGCGGGGGTTAGCGTCACGATATTCCTACCGCGGCCGCGTGGCGGAGCCGTCTCCGTACGAGGCACAATGGCCAGTCGACTTAAGAAATGCTGGTGCCCCTGACCGAAGAGGAGGCACAGTGGAGTAGCCTCAACACGGCCATCATTCTCCGCGGCGTCGCACATGAGCGCGCTCCACAGCTGCGCACAGCTGGCTGGACGACTTTTGGCAACGCGATCCAGGAGTTTACGTGCTGTGCGTGGCGCGTAATCCAGATCAATCTGGGCTTTGGCCTCTGGGGCTTCGCTCTGAGGAAAGCTAAAATCGCCCGCGAGCTTTGCAGCCCCCTCGGCAGCGGCTTCGCAGATTGCTATGGCATCTTGCCCTTCTGGTGCCAGAAGACTGGGCCGCAGTGGCTGATTGTAGACGTCCCAGAGCGCGCGAACATGCCATGCTGGTCGTGACGCTTCCAGAGAACGCAACAATCCGAGCAATGCAAGGAATGCAAGCAGATTGTCACTTTCAAGTCCCTCAAGCCGACGCATACGGCGGCCTCTGGTCATTCTGCTGCTTCCTTGTGCCGAGAAGCCAGCTCGGGAGGCGCTCCAACGGCAGAAGCTCTGTGATCGGCAAGTCGGACAAATGCCTCCAGCCTTGCCAGCCCCCAGATGCCGTAATTTTGTTTCAGGCGCTCAAATATCTGAACCCAGTCCATACCTTCAAAGTCGAAAGCGAGCGACTGTGGCCCGTGTCCAGGCGGCAGGTCGGCACTGCTACCAAAAATCTTCAGCAGATCACGACGTTCCACAGTGTCTCTGTCATCCGCATGCGGAAACAACGGTCGCCCGAAACCGTGGTGCGTACCAATTAGCCAGAGCACCAGAGTCGGATCATGCGCCCTTGTAAATTCCGGGTGAATCATCGCGAGACGAACTGATAAGGCTTCATGGCGCCATGATCTTGGTAGGCCTGAGCGATCCCAAGCATCAGCGGGTGGGACGCGCTGCCCGGATTTTGCAAGGAGCTGTGTAGTATCTGGCCCGTAAGGGTCGCCACCACTGAGGAAAGCTTGAAAGCGCGGATCGGCCTTGCCTAAGTCGTGGAGGCGTGCGGCGACGATAACATCGTCAGATTGCTTCGCGGGAAGTCCCGCTCTAGAAGCAAAATCTTCCGCCCATGCGCCAACGTGCTGACAATGATCCACTAAGCCGACAGGCCTGTCCGCACTTATGCTTGCCTCGTCGATTTCCGTAGTGGGCAAAGCAGCAAGATCGCCACAGACTTCACGCCTAATAGCTACACCTCTTGGTGCGCCGAAGATAACACTGCGCGGCAATCCTTCATCGTTGAAACCATAAGCGAAAACTCGATCCAATCTACCAGCTCGCGGACGTGCAAGTGCATCAAGGTTGGTTTTAAGCGTGGCCGGTAGCTCTGAAGCGAGAATCACATTGAGTAGACGTAGCGCTTTATCCTCGGAATGCTCGGCAAGCTTAGTAAGTACACGGTCGGTAGCGGCGAGGCCCTTTGCCGTTGCTGCTCGATTCCCACCCGCCTCACGATGAAACCCCTGCAGAATCAACTGCGGAGTGATACGTACAGCAAAGCGGCCACCCCGATATGGCCAAGCGGCCTCCTCTGCCACATCAGCCACCGGATCCTGGGATTTCGGATTCCAACCCCAATCATCGCATCCGCCATACCCGGCAGGCACAACAATCATGTCACCGTTTCGAAGCTGGCTCGCGTACACAACGCCACTTTGGTCACTATCCTGCCCGGCCCAGCGAAAGGCGCGACGGCCAGCTCCCCGCTCTCCAACAAGCGTCGGTTCCCGTTCAACAGCATCGGAGAAATCATTCTGGCCCACGCCAATTCCAAGCAGCCATGCGCGCGCCACCCAAATCGGCACTTCTATTGCTTCGGCAGCGCGCGGAGGAACGAGCGCCAACAGATCAATCAAGGCCAAGCGCTTGGCGCTTTGGAGATCATTGACCTCGATATCTGCACGCCACACAATCTGCACGGACGCTGGTGATCTGTTCGGGCCGTGCAGAAACAGGGCTACGTCAGGATCGGCATCGGGTATCGGCCATGTCCGAGACCACAAATCTGCATAGGCGGGCAGTAGAATAGGCGCATCGCCTGCGACACTTGCCAGTTCGGACACTTCCTCACTTGGCAAGTTTGCGTTCATTGCCGCGATTCCAAAATCTACTAGATGAGCAGGATCTCTTTCCTCCAAACGCTTGAGGGCAAGCCACGTCTTCGCGATCCGATCGCCATAGACAGCATCGTCCGCGCTTGAGCGGACGTCCTCGATATGTGCAACGATGGTCGCCTCGACCTTGATCTTGCGCCCTCCGCGGTTGACCCGACCAAAGCGTTGGCGCAAGGCGTCGAGCGCTGCCGCTTCTGTGACAAGACCATCGAAATCGATGTCAACACCGGCCTCGATGGTCTGCGTGGCCACCACTATGAGCGGCCGCGGCAAGCCACGGGCGGCGTCAGGATGTCGGGTGTGGATGGACTCAATCTCTACTGCGCGCTTTTCTCGATCGACAGCGCGCGCCGGGCCGATTAGGAGCCTCACGTCAGCTCTTCCCATCAGATCTCTGCGCAACCGCTCAAACACTGCCCTTGCGCGGGCGACACGATTTGTTACTACGCCAACGGCCGGATTCATCATCTGTGTCTGAAGAGCCGAAAGCACCGTTGTTACTTCTCCGACGATCACCTCCGCACGCAGGTCCTCAGTTTGCATACCCTGCTTGTCACGCACTTCAACAAGACGCGCAGGTTTGGAAGCCGTAATACGCGCGGAGAGGATCGGATGATCCAGATCTTCCGCGCCGAGGTCAAATCGACACTGCGGCACGATGCTCGGCGTGGCCGTCAACACGGCGAAACCGAACGGCGCTTCGTCCGGCTCGCGCAAAAGCGCCAGGGCCTCGAGCGTCTGCCGAAATGGCTCCGACAAATGGGCTTCATCGAGTAGAATCAGACAATCTGAGCCAAGCAACCCCGCATGAACCGGTCTCATGCGATCACTCAGGCCATAACCGCGAAACAAAAGACGCGAGCCGACTTGATCGACGGTGGAGCAGAGAATTGCTGGCTGTACTGGGGTGTGCGACCAGTCGTCCTCCCGCGGCGCTCCTCCGCGAAGCCCACGTGCTATCAACGGCGGCTGATTGCGGCCGGCCAGTTCAGCCAGTCGTGACGCCACACGCTCTACGACCGGCTCCGCACGCACCCGTCGCATCGCCGCCGATAGCTCGGGATTTTTGGCCTCAAGACGATTTGCAGCATCCTCCTCCAGAAGGGACCAGTTCAAAGCCTGCGCAATTCGTGCGGCCCGCGCATGGGCATCGTCCACGATCAAGCGACGATCGATCACAAAAGCAATGCGCATCGGCGCTCGACGTCCATCCCCTTGCAGAGCATCCAGCGCGAGATGAAAAACAGCAACGTCGAGCGCCGCGGTCTTTCCCGCCCCGGTCGGAAGGTTAAGCAAGTCGGGCCAGCGACCAAGTTGTCCTTGGTGGTTGGTTACAGGATCCTTGCCTGTGGCAAGTAACTGGATAAGCCGTTGCTGCCACGGAAACGGTTGATATCCCCAAAGGGCCGCAAAAAACCTGGAGAAATCGTCGTGAGTAAGCCCAGCCATCAACGCTGCTCCGTTGGATCGAGCGCGCGGCAAAGACCCAAGCCTACGAAGCGACCCGCACCTAGGATCACCGGCCCACGTACCGGAGTGTCAAATTGGAGGACTGCGTGCGTCAATGGGCGGCTAGCTAGGCTCTTGGGTACGCGCCATCCGGTCCAGGCAGGCGCCCTACCCGAAGGAGAGGACGATGGTACTCCCTGCACTGCAGAGTGTTTGGCCGCAAGAATTCGAACAGGTTCGGGAAGCCCGATATTCGAACAGGCTTTACGCAACAAGCCAGCAATCTCCTCCTCGCGCTCGGTATTGCCTTTCGCCTTTGGATGTCGGTCGAGCACGATCGGCGTACAGGTGGCCCAAATCTTGGCCCCATCGATATAGGGAGCGGGTTCAAGAGAACGCAGCCCTTTCTCTCGCGACGGCGTGAACGTAAGGTCGAAGCCGCCGCAGGCCAATTTCAGCACGCGACGCCCTTGACATTCATTCCAAGGGGCCACGGCCCAAAGTGCGTCCCGAAAATCTTCCTGATCGAGCAAGTCGCCCTCACCAGGCGGAACCATAGCAAACCCAAGCACACGTCCATCGGCAAATCGCGGCCCGACAAACGCAAGTGGAGCGATCGCAAGATGCGGCTCCGTTGAAGGAGAGGCATCAGCGGCGTGGCCCGATATCGTCGCAGGAATTGCTGCCCCATTTCCCGACTTCTTGTAGCCAGACATCAGCACGTCACGCAGCGCCTTGGCGAGCAAAGCCGCTGCGCGCAGGTCTGGCATGATGCCTCCAATGTGCTCTAGGACGAGCACGCGGTCCGCGAAAACGCTGCGCGCTGGTGCGCTCGGAAGCGACGACGGAATACTCACGCTCCCGCCGGGATTTGGCCGAAGCCCTGCGTGATAGAGCCGCCTGAGTTCAGCAAGCCGGCCGGGGTAGACGCAACGCAGCGCGAGAACACCTGTTTCGGTTCGGCAATCAGTTAGGAAACGGCACCGGGTGAGACTAGAGGAATGACCAATGCAAGGCGTATCAGCCGCAAGAGCATTCAGCGCGACGATTGTTTCATTGTCAAAATCTACATCGCGCCAGACCAGTTGCACAATTGGATCATCAGGGCGGAATGCTGGAAAGCGGCGCGGCTGCCGACGGCGATAGGAAGGCATGACCGACCGATTGCCAACTCGACCTGTCTCCGGATCATTTGGCGGGACGAACACCGTTGCCGGAGTCCGCGCAAATCCGCCACTCGCGATAAGCTCCGGCACTCGCTGTGCCTCCAACCATTCAAGAGCATTGCGTTCCTCAGCACGCTCACCCCGCGCCCCCCACGCCGAAACAAGAGCGGAAAATACCCGGTCCGGCTGCGGAGGCCAGTCTGGCATGGCGCTCGCCGGGCTGTGCGCAGCGAACGAAACGCCAAGCAGATGCTCGATTTCCAGAGTGAGCAACATGGCTATACGCCACCTTCCTCAGCCTTGCCGCCCTCTCCTTCCAGCGCAAGCGCTTGGCTGCGCCGAACAATGTCGACCAACTTTTCTTGGGGCGTTAATCGGATCGGCTCGGTCGCGAGCGCAAAGCCGACCTTACGCGCCGCTTCAAGCGAAGCGCCTAGAAGCTTACGTGCAATGTCACGATCCATTTCCAAGCTCTCGACGCTGCCATCGGGATGCACGAGATCGAATGGCGCACGGCCTTCGCAGACCAGATCGCAACGAGAGCGCAGCGGGTAGCCGCGCGCGTCCTGCTCGGTGAACGCGACGAGCCCAAGGGAAGCCAAGAAGGCCCGCGCAGCTTGGTCGCGCTCTATACTTCCAAAACCAAGTCGCCGTAGCCCAGAGAAGCTGAGCACGGCTGTGTGCTCCAGATAATCGCAGGTGACGCCGAGGCGCTGCACGGTAGGCGCGATATTGCCGTGATTGATCTCGGAGGGCCGCACAGGCTTCGCACCCTTGCCCGCTCGCTCCTTGACCACATCCCATCCCTCCTGGCCCTTGAAGACTTCGACCCCGCGCAACACGCCGAGCGGATCAATACGGCTGCCGGTTCGTCGGCCCGAGGTGCGGATCTCGACCTCTCCTGTCCGAGGATCGGGAGGGCCATCCTCAACCGGCACATCCACTGCCACGATTTCGGAGACAAGGCAGCGCGGAAATTTAGCACCCAAGCCGCCGCCTTCCCCGGTCGAATGCCAAGCACCCAAGAGAAGCGCCGTGGGCGAAGCCTCAAGCAGCGCGGTTGCGTCAGCCGGTTTTGCTTCGGCTAGGCGCATGCCGAGCGCACTCTTCGGGAATGGCTGACCATCGAGAGCACTGTCGCGGAGAATCGCGTCATACACGCGATGTGGTGCTTCCAATGAGGTTATCTCGGTAATTCCGGCCAGAGCAGCCTTGCTAAAATCGACCGTCAGGTAGGGAAGCTTGATCGCACCTTCGCGTATCGCTCCGAGCAGCGCATCTTCGAGCCTGTTGGCTTGGCTTTGCACGCTATCGACGAGCACACACCAAACCTCGCGACCATTAAGGCGCCTGCGTTCGAACACATGGCGAGGTCCCTGGCCTCGTCTTTCTTCTGGGTAAGTTGGCGGAAATATTTTGTCGTTTCTCCCGCCGATTGGCTGCAATGTCTGCTTCCTGCGTAGCGCTGCATCGTGTTCCACGGCACGCGCTAAAGCCGAATAATCCATTTACACCTCCCTGAGGTACGTAGAACATATAGAGAACATTGCCGCACGACGTCAAGCGGCCGCAATGGCAGGGGTCGAATAAGTGACAGGGCACGCCAATTGCGCGCCCTGTTCTGGCTTATGCGCAGCTCGCCAGTGCCAATAAGTTATCGGGCTGGACGCCGTCGTTGGTCGTCTTGAGATATTTTCGCCCATTGTGACTGGCGACGATGACGTCCGCAGTCTTTCCGCCCCCACGAGTCCAGAACGTGTTGGTGCCGTTCTCGATTCGGGCAATGGCATCGGACTGCGAGTAGCGGAATCCGCTGCCGCCAACGCTTTGAATGCGTTCGTGTGGATTGTAGCGATCTGTCTTCACAATACAGGTTATCTCGAGTCGAGTTGGCATCGTTTGCTCCGCATATGAGCGAACGGCTTGACACGACGGCGCACGAGAAACATGTTCAAATTGCTACGAAGCAACCATCGTCCCTGCTAGCCGATCAGGATCGCAGGGGCCCTCACGGACCGCCGAGGTTGCCGCCTCGGCGGTCTTTTGGCGTCGGTGAGCCGATTAGCACAGAATCCACCGCCTCACAATGGTAAATTATGAACATAGTTCTGATTGGCGGGGCGAGGGCTCCTATTCTCTCCAAGGGGACATCTAGTTGCGGGCCCAGCGCCTACCGCCTCAACGAAAAGACACATTCATTCGACATGAGCGCCTCCCGCTTGCCTCTTCCGCGGCAAATGTTGCCGCGGCCTCATTGAAGCGAGAGCATCGGAGCGCTTGCGCCTGGCGAACTTGTCGAGCGCACCCCGCGACCGGACCGGGCTAACCAAGTCGGTCGCGGGGAACGATCCTTCGGGGTCGAGGCACCATTCCCGCCCCTACGCCGCCCTCTCCTCCACCTCATCGCTCCCGCCCAGCACCTTGGCGGCGGTGTCCAACAGCGCGGCAATCTCCGCGTGACTCGGCGCACCCTCCGCGGGCGACAAATCCGTGAGCACATCGATCGCCTCAGGCCGCAGCAGGCCGCGCCCCACCAGCTTCCGGATCTGTGCTGGCGTCGCCTCGGTCATGCCCTCTGATAGCTCGCCCATGACGGCAAGCTGCGCGGCTGCGGCCTGGGCGATGGCCTTGGCGATGAGCGGCGGCACCTCCTCCGGGAAGCCGCCGCGTGAGAGCACCTCGCCCATGCGCAGGCTGCGCTCCGCAGCGGCGCGCAGCTCGGCCGCACGCGAGGTCGCAGCACTCATTTGTGCGGCCGGCTGCGGGGCCGGCTCCGTAAGGCCCTCGGCTCGGTGCAGCAGGCGGCTGGCTCGGTTGGCGAGCTGAACGATCCCGCTCGCCTGCAGGCGCTGCATCGCCTCCCAAGTCGCGCGATCGATCAGCTCCACGGCGAGTGCCGCTCCGCCTCGCGCCGGCGGCGAGGCCAAGCGCTCCCGCTCGGCCGCAAGCGCAGCCGCCTCGAGATCGAGCACCGCGAGCAGCGTCAGCATCCCGTCGCCGCGCGGGCGCGTCTCGATCAGCAGCACGCGCTCGCCATGCCGCCGCTTGAGCTCCTCGGTGAGCGCCTCCTCGGCCGGAACGATGCGCGGCGCGGCGGCGGCCTGCATCACGGCCTGCATGCGCTCGATCATGGCGGCGCGGCCGTTCGGCATCTTCAAGCCGGCGATGTCGCCCTGCCCGTCGATGAGGCCGTCGGCGAGCGCCTGCTTCTGGCCGATGATGTGCAGGATGTTGTGCTCGATCGAGCCTTCGCAGACCAGATTGATGACCGTCACCGAGCGGGTCTGATGCTTGCGCCAGGCGCGCGCGATCCGCTGCTCCAGGCGCGCCGGGTTCCAGGGCAGGTCGACATTCACGACCGCGCTCGCCGCCTGCAGGTTCAGCCCGACGCTGCCGCTGTCGGTCGACAGGAACAGGCGGCAGGCCGGATCCTTCTTGAAGCGATTGATCTCGGCGCGCCGGCGCTCCTGCGGGACGGAGCCGGTATGCCAGGCCGCTTCCACGCCCATCTCAGCGGCGAGCTCGCGCACGAGATCGAGCATGCGCTCCCATTCCGAGAACACGATGACCTTGCGGTCGGGCTCCTCGAGGAGGTCAGTCAGTATGCGCTCCAGCTCCTCGAGCTTCGGGCTCACCCGGCAGGAGGGATCGAGGATCGCCGGCGTGTCGCAAACCATGCGCATGCAGGCGAGCAGCATCTGCAGGCGGTCGAACTCGGACTTGATGAGCGGGCGCCGCTGCGCCAGCGCGATGAGGCGCGCCGCCTGCGCGCGATACTCCTCGTAATATTTGAGCTGCTCGTCGGCCATCGGCACGAAGAAGGTCTTGACGGTGCGGCCGGGCAGCTCGTTCTCGACATCGCATTTGCGGCGCCTGAGGATCACCGGGGCGACGCGCCGGCGCAGCTCAGCGAGATTCTGGTAGTCGACCGGGCGACCGCGCTCGTCGAGCTTGTAGAAATCGCGATTGAAGCGGAACAGCGGCCCGACCAGCTCGGGATCGAGGTATTGGACGATCGAGTAAAGCTCATCGATGCGGTTCTCGACCGGCGTCCCGGTCAACACGAACGCATAGGGCGAGCGCAGCGATTTGACCCGCCGGGCGGTCTTGGTCTGCCAGTTCTTGATGCGCTGCGCCTCGTCAAGCACGACGATATCGGGAGCGAGGACCGCATTGATGTCGTCGGCATCCGGCAGCACCTGCTCGTAGTTGACGATGGTGAAGAAAGCAGGCTCGCGATAGGCCGCGAGGCGCTCGGCGCGAGGGCCGAACACCGCGCGCGAGGGCCGCTCGGTGAAGCGGGCAATCTGCTCCTCCCATTCCGCCTTGAGCGAGGCCGGGCAGACCACCAGGACGCGCGAGATGCCCTTGCGCCGCGCCAAGAGCTCGCAGGCTGCGATCGCCTGCACGGTCTTGCCGAGCCCCATCTCGTCGGCGAGCAGCGCACGCTCGCCGAACGCGAGATGCAGCATGCCCTCGCGCTGATAAGGCAACAGCGGAAGGCGTACCACGTCGAAGCTGTCTGCGCGCGCTTTAGCCTCGGCGAGGAAGGCGGCACGCGCCTCGGCGCGCGAGCGCTCGCGCTCCCGCCGCTCCAGCCAGGGCCTGAAGTGACGCGATAGCCGCAAGCTCCGGCGCACCGCAATGGGTGCGCCGCCAGCGGCTTCGATGAGCGCTGCGAGCGCGGAAGGATCGGGATTAAGGCTGCCGCCGTCATCGAGCCAAGGACGCAGCCAGGCGCGCACGGCTGCGATGTCCTTGTTGGAGGCGGCGGGCCAGGCGAGCGCAGGCCGCGGTGAATCGCGCCGGTCGAGATAGAGCTCGACGCGCGCGCTTCCGCTCGCCGCGGCCGCACGGAATGCCCTGGCGCCGCGCCGCTTGAGCGCCGCCAGAACACCTTCGATATGCTTGCAGGTGCCGAGCCCACTCACACGGTGATCGATGCAGCCGCACGAATTGGTGAAGGCGTCGAGGCTGCGGATCTCGACCTCATAGGCTCCGCCGGTCGCCGATTGCGCGCGAAACGTTCCGAAGAGCGGATGCTCGCTTTCAAGCGCCTCGATGCCGGTGATCTCGGTCGACCCGCGCCAGCGGCGCAGCTCGATCTCCTGCGCATCGGTCGTGATCCACCCCTGCTGCGCCGGCGGCCGCTCCAGCACCGCCCTTGCCTGGCTCTTCCTCCGGCGCGGCTTCTTGCCGCCTTGCGGTGACGCTATCCTGATGGCGGGCGCCGGAGGCATTTCTTTTCGAATTGCAGCATTTTGCGGCATCGCTCGACCTCAATGCTCTCTCGGCTCGCGGCCCAGCGCTGCAAACGGCTCTAGCGAATCAGGCTTAGGCCAAGCTCATGCTACCGGATCAACGCGTGCTGCTCGGCGCACGATGCACTATTCCAAAGGAAATTGTATGCGTGTCGGGACAGGGCTACGGCAGAACGCCCGCACATGGCGCGGCGCATTCTCCGCCGAGTCGTCGCGGGCTTGCCCCGCGACCCATACGGCTATGCGTTACCGGGAGGACATGGCGTATGGGTCCCTGCTTGCGCAGGGACGACTTCTGGCGCGATCACCGCCCCAGCGCCTTGGCCATGATCTCCTCGCAGCGCTTGCCGTCGCTCGGGTCGGCGACGCTCAAGTCGCCCCCAAAGGCGGCCTTGAGGCGGTTGGAAGGATGGCCGCCGGTTCCCCACCGGCACGGGCGCATCGGGAACTTGTCCCAATATTCCGCGTCGTGGGCTTCATAGTCGGCCTCGTCGACTTGCTCGACCTCGGTCGTGTATTCGGTGACGAAGCCGTTGGGCTCGATGAAATAGGTGAACACGTTGTCGCCCGGTCCGTGGCGCCCGAGTCCCCACTCGACATTGAAGCCCGATTGCTTGAGCCGCCCGGCGCCGCGCATCAGGCCGTCGATATTCGCCATCTCGTAGGCCATATGGTTGAGCGAGGGGCCTTCGGCGCGCGACAGCGCGATCGAATGGTGGTCGGCCGAGCAGCGGATGAACGACATCATCTGGGTCGAATCCGAATGCTTGAAGCCGAGCAGGTCGATGAAGAAGGCCATCTCCTCCTCCAGCCGGCTCGCATTGAGCACAACGTGCGACAGCTTGATCGGCTTGGACCGGTCGTTGACCGTATCCTCGTGCCGCGTCACATCGCACGAGACGTTGAGCACATGGCCCTCGAGGCTGTGGAAGGAAAATCCAAAGCCTCCGCCGGCATCGCGCGGCAGATCGGCGGGATCGCTTACGGTTCCGACACCGAAGGACTTCGCTCGCGCGTGCAGCGCGATGACGGCGTTGCGGTCGGTGGTTGCAAAATGCACGCCGAGCAGGCCGGGCTTTGCCCGCTCGCGCAACGTGACCACGTGATGCTCGGTGCCGTTGCCGCGCAGGTGCAGCGTGTCGCCTTCGCCGGCGATCGGGATGAGGCCCCAGACATGGCTGTAGAAAGCGGCCGACTGGTGCAGGTCCCGCACGCCCAGCTCGACGCCCCGCAATCCGGTGACTTTGGCTTGGATCATTGGGAAGAACTCCAGAGTTATGTAGCCCGCATGGAGCGAAGCGGAATGCGGGGCAAGTCCCGGGTTACGCTTCGCTCCATCCGGGCTACAGACTACAGACAAGCTACAGGCATGCGCGCCCTCATCTTATCACGCCGGCAGACCGACGCACTTCTGCGGGGCGATGCCGATATGCACCGCCTCGCGGACCCGGAAGGCGTGCTCGGGGCGCGCCCGGACCCTGAGCTCGGTCTCTCCGACGTTGACCGTATAGTCGATCACCTCGCCGAGGAAGATGCGTCCCGAGACCGTGCCGGCGAGAGCATTGAGGCCCTCGCCCGGCGGCGCGTAAGAGAGAACAAGATCCTCGGGCCGCGCGCTGATGACCACCTTCTCGCCGGCGCGCACCGGGCTTGCGAACGGGCAGCGGAAGATGCCGTGGGCGGTCGCAACCGCCGCCATGCCGTCCGGGCCTCCCTCCTGCGTCACGGCGCCGGCAACGAAATTGGCCGAGCCGATGAAGTCGGCAACGAAACGGCTTCCCGGACGGCTGTAGATCTCCTGGGGGGAGCCGCGCTGGACCACACGGCCGGCATTGAACACGGCAATCTCGTCGGACAGCGCCAGCGCTTCCGCCTGGTCATGGGTCACATAGACGGTGGTGATGCGCAGCGTGCGCTGCAGGTGCTTGAGCTCGAAGCGCATCTGCTCGCGCAGCTTGGCGTCGAGATTTGACAGCGGCTCGTCGAGCAGCAGCACCTTCGGCTCGTGCACCAGCCCGCGCGCGAGCGCGAGCCGTTGCTGCTGCCCACCGGAGAGGCGGGTGGATGAGCGCTGCTCGAGACCGGAGAGGCGCACCATCTCGAGCGCTTTCTTGACACGCTCCTTGATCTCGGCGGCGCCGTATTTGCGCGTGCGCGAGACGCGCAAGGGAAACGCCACGTTCTCGAACACCGACATGTGCGGCCAGATCGCATAGGACTGGAACACCATGCCGATGCCGCGATCGCTCGCCGGCACGAACACGTCCTTGTGGGAATCGAACACGACGGTGTCGCCGATGACGATGCGACCGGAATCCGGGCGCTCGAGGCCGGCGAGGCAGCGCAGCGTCGTGGTCTTGCCGCAGCCGGATGGCCCCAGCATTGTCAGGAGCCGGCCGGGCTCTACGCTGAGATTGACGTCATCGACGGCGCGGACCTCGGCCTGCCCGGCGGGACGGAAGATTTTTCTTAAGTTCTCGATGGACAGCATGGGTCAACCTGGGGCAGCGAATAATAGCTGGGGGCTCATGGTGAGGAGCGCGAGCGCAGCGAGCGCGTCTCGAACCATGGCCCCAAGCACCTAACGTGCGTCCATCCTTCGAGACGCCATGCCATCAGCGCGTTTACGCGCGTCTTCGCCGCGCTATGGCATGGCTCCTCAAGATAAGGCTGCAGTTGTGGAGCGATCCGCGCGACCATCATCTATCCCCACTCACCTGGCTCGCTGCGGCCCGCCCGCGCCGTTGCACATGGAGCTCCAGCCAGCGCAAGCCCGCCACGATGATGATCAGCGGAACGACCTGGATGACGCCGAGCGCCGACACCGCCCCATAGCTGCCGCCCTCCTCCCACATCGTGAGCGTGATGGTGCCGAGCACGTGGGTGCCGGGGCCGACCAGGAAGATCGACGCGCCGAGCTCACGCACCGACAGGACGAAGACATAGATCCAACCGGCCAAGAGGACCGGCGCCAACAGCGGCAACAGAACGCGGGCGAACACCTGGCCGATCCGCGCGCCGGCCACTTCGGCAACCTCCTCGAGCTCGCGGTGGATCTGCGAGATGCCGCTTGACGCAAATCGCATCCCATAGGGAAGGTAAAGCGTCACATAAGCGATCAGCAGTATCCAGATCGTGTTGTAGACCGGGATCGGCAGCGCCAGGTAGGCGACCAGGATGCCGGCGCCGACGATCACGCCCGGGATCGCGATCGGGGTGAACGCGATGGCGTCGAGCAGCCAGCCAAAGCGCGGCACGGTCCGCAGCGCCATCCAGGCCATCACGAAGGTGAGGCCGCAGATGATGGTGGCGGCGAGCGCGGCCAGCACGACGCTCGTCTCCACGGCGTCGATGAAGATCGGATAGCTCAGCACGAATTTGTAGTTGTCGAGGGTGAACGGCGAGTCGGACGCCGTGAAGGGCAGCGCGAGGTTGCGGAAGAACGATTGCCAGACCAGCGTCACCAGCGGCAGGCCGAGCGTCAGCACAAACATGAGGCCGACGAGAAGCGCGACCGGCCAGCGCCAGCGGCCGAGCTCGATGCGGGTCGGCATATAGCCCTTCCCGGTGATGGTGGCGAAGGCCTCCGCGTGGCGGGTGGCGCGGCGATAAAACAGCACCGCGATGGTGCAAATCACCAAAAGCGCAAGCGCGAGCGCGCTCGCCACCCCGAACTCCGGCGGAGTCTGGATGATGGCGGACTGGATGTCGGTGGTGAAGACATCGATGCGGGCGGGGCGGCCAATCAGCCGCGGCACCTCGTAGGAGGACATCCCGAGCACGAACAGGATCAACGTCGCGGACAGGATCGCCGGCCGCAGCAGCGGCAGCGTGATCTTGGTCATCACCTGCCGATTGCGTGCGCCTGACACGACGCCGGCCTCCTCCATGCGCACGTCGAGCACCCGCAGCGCCGGCCCGAGCGAAAGGTAGGCAAGCGGGAAATAGTGGCTCGAAAGCGCCCAGACCATGCCGGCCATGGAGTAGATGTTGAGCGGCGCCTCCTTGAGGCCAAATGCGTTCTTCAACAGCGAATTGGCCCAACCGATATTGGGGCTCGCCACGAAGATCCAGGCCATCGCCATCAACAGACCCGGTATCGCGAAGGAGAGCAGCGCCAAGCTGTGGAACAGCGCGGCGCCGGGCGCATCGGTGCGCTCCACCGCCCAGGAGACCAGCCCGCCGAGCACAAGCGTCGTCAACGCCGTGCCGATCGCAAAGACGAGCGAATTGCGGAACAGCGCCAGGATGTCCCAGCTCGCATAAGCGTCGACGAAATTCTGCAGCGACAAGGCGCCGGGGCCGAAGCCGGTATCCTCGGTGAAAGCGTTGTAGAAGAGCGCCCACACCGGCACGATCACGATCCACAGCGCAAGCGCGACGCAGGCGACGAGGGCAAGGTTCCAAGGCCTGAGCCAGGCGGCGAGGCGCGTGCCGGCGGTGAGGCCGAAGCTGCCGTTGAGGCGATGTTCAGCGAGGCTCACGATCGCGATTCCATGACCTCAGCTTGTAACTCGCCGATCGCTGCATCGACTGGACGGCGCGACGAGCGACCCCCGGCTTGCCCCGAGACCCATACGGCTGCGCACTCTCGCGGGGACATGACGTATGGGTCCCGGCTTGCACAGGGACGACGATTCGCGTGCGATTGCGTGCTCGTGCCCAACACCATTATCGCGCCTTGAACAGCGAATCGAATTGGCGCTGCCAGGTGCGCTCTTCCTCCGGCGACAGCAGCTCGGTGACGACGTTCTTGGTCTGCATCAGGTCGACAATTCCCGGCGGATTGGAGGCGACGTCGGCGCGCGTCGGGATGCGGCCGAACTTCGCCAGGAACTGCTGACATTCCTGGCTCAGCATGAAATTGGCGGCGAGCCGCGCCGCATTCGGGTGCGGGGCAAGCGCGCTGATGCCGACCTCGCCGAAGAACAACGCGACCGGGTCGAGCGGGAACACCTCGATCGGGCTGCCGGCGATCTTCACGTTCTCCGACAGATTGACGAACTGGTTGAGCGCGAGCGCGTATTCGCCGGCGCCGACGGCGCGCGCCATGGCGAGATGGCCGTCGGTGACGACCGGCTGCAGCGTCGCCACCAGATCCTTGACGATCTGCGTCCCCTTCTCCTTGCCGTAATAATCGAGCATGGCCTTGAGCCAGACGTTATCAGTGCCGTCGATCGCGACCTTGCCGGCCCATTCCTTGCGCCGCGCGAGATCCTCGTAGGTCTTCGGCAGCTCGGAGGCCTTCACCTTCTGGGTGTTGTAGGCGGGCGAATTGTAGTTGGCATAGACTGCGTACCAGCGCTTGCCCGGATCGCGGCCCTCCGGCGCGATGTTCTTCACCTCCGGAACCTCGAACTGCGCCAGCATCTGCGGCGGCAGCTTGTTGACCGTGGTGGTGTGGAACAGGTCCCAGGACTTCTGGTTGGCGCGATATTCGATGGCGACGCGCGACATCAACGGCGAATCCGCATTGCGGATGTATTCGACCTTGATGCCGGTCGCTTCCTCGAAAATCTTGAACAGCGGCAGCCCCTCCTGCTCGTTGGTGGACGAGTAGACGATGAGGGTGCCCTCGGCCTTGGCGGCGGCGGCGAGCGTCGGATCGAGCCAGGGATGGGCGGCGTTCTGAGCGGACACCGGCGCAAGCGGCGCGACCAGCATAACCGCTGCGGCGAGCGCGAAGGCGGACGCACCATAGATGCCGTTGCGGAAACCACTCAAGCTCAAACCTCCCCTCGGCCGGCGATCATTCGCCGGCCATTCATTTGGTCGTTGTTCTTAGCATAAAGCGCCAGGCATCCGTAGCCCGCATGGAGCGTCAGCGAAATGCGGGACAGTCATTCCATCCGCTCACCGAAGGCGGTCGCTTCCGGCTCGCCGGCCCCCGCCCAATCCCCCGGCAAGAGACCACTCCGCACATAGCGATGGAAAGAGGAGTGAGGCCAGTCACCTGCTCGCATGACCCAGCCGTGCTTGGCGGGATTGTAGTGGATATAGTCGAAATGCCGTGCAAAGTCGGTCTGGTCACGAATTGTGTGCTCCCAATAGCGCCGTTGCCAAAGGCCGTATTCGCCGCGATGGCTCCGGGTGGCGGACACCCCCAGCGCGACGACATGCCGGGTGAAGACACTCTTGATTCTCCGCCATCGGCCCGGGAAATCGGCGTCGCCCTCCGGCAAGCTCATGAGCACGTGCAGATGCTCAGGAAGGATCACAATTGCATCGATCTCGAATGGCCGCTCCTCACGTGTTGTGCGAAAGGCGTGACGTAGTGACGCAATATTGTCGGTCAACAACGACGCGCTGCGGTCCGCGAGCGTCACGGTAAAAAAGAAGGTTCCGCCCGGAATTAGATTCCGTCGATACCGCACCATATGCCAACCCAAAGGAAACCCGGATTACGCTTCGCTTCATCCGGGCTACAAAGAGGGTCGATGCGTCCGCTCACTTCCCGCTCAGGAGCGGGATCGTCTTGTAGTCCGGAGCCGGCGGAATGGATTGCAGATAGGCGTAGATGTCCTGCAGGTCCGCGTTCGGGAGGATCGATTCACGGAACGGGGGCATCGGCCCGTTGGACGTGCGGATGAACGCCGCGATGGTGTCATAAGGCAGTGGATTGGGCGCGAGCCGCGGTCCGGTTACCGGCGAGCCCTGCCCCTGCGTGCCATGGCACTCGAAGCAGCCATACTTCTGCGTGAACAGAATCTTGCCGCGGGCAGCGTCAGCGGCGAGCGCAGGGCCCACCGAAACTTGAATAAAGGCTTGTCCGATGAGGAAGCCGGCGGCGAGCGCCGTCAGTCTTACGGTGACGCGAGAACGCTTCATTGTCTGTCGTTTCCTTCCCAAACTGAAGACTACATTTCACTGAGGTTTGGGCAGAGTCGTGCCGCAAAGTCCACCTCTCCCCGGACGGGAGAAGTCGGATTGCGAGGCAATCCGGATGAGGGGGGCCGCGCTAGAAGGTTTGCCCCTCACCTCAACCCTCTCCCCAACGGGGAGAGGGAGCATGCCACGCTCACGGCAAAGCAACGCCCAAATATCACCAGAACATCTTTAGCGCGGCTGCATGACCGCATCGACCAGGACCGGCTCGCCCGCCTTGGCGACTTGCACCGCCTTTTTGAGCGTTGCTCCGATCTCGCTCGGATCCGTGACCGGGCCGAACGACTGCATGCCCATCGATTTAGCGAGCGCCGCATAGTCGATGTTCGGGTTCTCGATGCGCGTGCCGACCGGCCCGAAGTCCTTGCCGTAGTTGGCGAGCCGATTGCGGCGGTTGGACAGGCGCTGCACGTGCATGACTTCCTGGTGGTAGCCGCGGTTGTTGTGAATGATCGCGACGAGCGGAATCTGGTGCCGCACCGCCGTCCACAGGGCGCCGGGCGCATACATCGAATCGCCATCGCCGACGATCGCAACCGCGAGACGACCGAACGCCTTGTGGGCATGCGCGGCGCCGACCGCCGCCGGGATGCCGTAGCCTTGTCCGGCACCACCGGAACCGCCGATCCACTGGTAGTGCTTGTCGATCTTGAAGAAGCGCTCCGGCCAACCGCTGGTGCCATTGGATGCGGCGACCAAGGCCCAGTCGTGATCCTTCACGGCGCCCCACAGCTCGGCCGAAAGCCGCGCGGTGGTGATTGGCGCTGCGTCCCAACCAACCGCGGCCGCCTGCAAGGAGCGCTCCTCGGCGGCGGCCTTCGCCTTCTTGAAGGCTTCGCCGCGCTTCTCGTAGGCCGCCTGCTTCTCGCCGGTGATCTCCATCTTGACGGCTTCGATCAACGAGGGGAGCGACGCCTCGGCATCGCCCACCATGGCGATGTCGACCGGCTGGAAGCGCTGGAAGTCCTGGTAATTGGACTTCTCGTTGAGCTCGACCGAGTTGATGGTGATGAGCTTGGCATCGGTCTTGGCGCGGCGGCGCTGCAGACCCAAGCCCTCGTTGTCGGCGTTGTCAGTGAAGCTGTTGACGACATTCCAGAAGTCACCGACCTCGAGGCCGAGGATCACGTCGGCCTGGGCATAGAGCTGGCCGGGCGGCTGGGCGAGGTGATGGCTGTTGGGGAAATTCATGCGGCCGCGCTGGTTGACGACCGGGGCCTGCAACAGCTCGGCGAGCTCGACCAGATGCTTGAGGCCGTCCGGGGTGCGGGCGACGCGGTCGGCGACGATCACCGGGTTCTGCGCATTGACCAGGAGCTTCGCGGTCTCGCGCAGCGCCGCCACGTCGGCCTGCGGGGGCGAGGGGGGCGTATATTTGGGGATGATCAGCCGATTGCGCTCCCGCTCCTGCACCGGCATCTCCTGCAGCTCGGCATCGAGCGCCAGCATGACCGGCTCATAGGGCGGGGTCATCGCGAACTTGTAGGCGCGCACGAACGACTGCGCGAAATGCGGCAGCGACACCGGCGTGTCGTCCCATTTGGTGAAATCGCGCACCAGCGCGTTGATGTCCTGGCCCGAATGGATGGTGGGCACGCCGGGCGGACGGTTGGAGGCATCAAGATCGGTGCCGCCGACCACGATGACCGGGGCGCGGTCCACCCAGGCGTTGTAGATCGCCATGGTGCCGTGCATCAGTCCCACCACGCCGTGGCACAGCGACATGGCCGGCTTGCCGGCCACCTTGAAATAGCCGTGCGCCATCGCGATGGCGGATTCCTCGTGCATGCACGTGATGAATTCCGGCATCGTGTTCTTGCCGTAATTGATCAGCGACTCGTGGATGCCGCGGTAGCTCGACGCCGGATTGGCGTAGCAGTATTCGATGCCAAGCGACTTGATCACGTCGACCATGAAGTCGGAGCCGGCGCGGCCGCCGAGCGGGGAGTCGACCTTGGGAAGCTCGGTCTCAGCCGCGATCTGCTGCGCGGTTGGACGCTGCACGGCGGGAACGCGCTCGGCGGCAACCGGTGGGGCTGCCGCATCGGCGGCTTCGGGCTTGGCGGCGACCGAGGTCGCTGCACCAGCTACCGCGACGCCAGCCAGGAACTTGCGGCGGCTCACCTCGGGGTGCGGATTCTTTCGGGCCATCTCGTCTCTCCCTCTCCATCTCTTCGCTCTCGCCGTCTCGCCTCTCGCGTCCCGCGCGGATGTGAGAAAGCTGGCCGGCTGACTCGGCCTTAAAGCTTGATATTATTCCCCGCGCCTGAAGGTGTGAAGGCCGGGGCGACGGATTTGCCGGCGCTGAGAATGTTAACAATGACCAGACGGTTTCCCTACCTGCGCGCCTTGGTGGCCGCCGGCAGCGTCGTTTTGCCCAGCCTCATGTTGCCCGCTATGGCGGCCGCCCAGGGCGCGGAGCGGGATGCGGTTGCGCAGTTCTACCGGGGCCGCACCGTCAGCATCTATGTCGGGTCCCCGGTCGGCGGCGGCTATGACGGCTATGCGCGCCTCCTGGCGCGCTATTTCGGCAAACACATCCCGGGCAATCCGACGGTGCTGGTGCAGAACATGCCAGGCGCCGGCAGCAACAAGGCGGCCGGATTCATCTATGGTCCGGCGCCGCGCGACGGCACCGCCATCGGGGCGATCCAGCCCGGTGCGATCACCGCGCCGCTGCTCTCTGATCAGCCCGTGCAGCAGGACCCGCGAAAGTTCATCTATCTCGGCAACGCCAACAGCGACGTCTATCTCTGTTTCGTGCGCAGCGATGCGCCGGTGAAGAGCTTCGCAGAGGTCTTCACGCACGAAGTGCTGCTGGGCGCCAGCGCCGAAGGCGCGACGCTGCGCGACCTGCCGGTGATGCTCGACAATGTGCTGGGCACCAAGTTCCGCATGGTGACCGGCTATGCGGGCAGCCACGATGTGACGCTCGCGATCGAGAAGGGCGAGGTACAGGGCATGTGCGGGATGGGTTGGGTCAGCATATCCATGGAGCACCCCGATTGGGTGCCGAGCGGCAAGATGCGGGTGCTCGCCCAGGAGGACCTCAAAGGTCATCCGGACCTGAACCGCATGGGCGTGCCGCTCACCGTCAGCTTTGCCAAGACCGAAGAAGATCGCCAGGTGATGGGGTTGATCTACAGCCAGAACATTTTCGGCCGACCCTATGTGCTGCCGCCCGGCGTGCCGGGCGATCGCGTCGCGGCGCTGAGGACCGCCTTCCTCTCCGCGTTCAATGATCCGGACCTGCGCGCGGACGCGGAGCGCATGCGCTTCGAGGTCTCACCGCTCTCGGGCGAGGATTTGCAGGCCCTGATCGCGCGCATCTATGCGTTGCCGGCGCGGATCAGCGAGCGCGCCAAGGCCTCGCTGATCTACAAGCCGCCGGCGAATTGAATTGCTTGAGTAGCCCGCATTAAGCACAAGCGGAATGCGGGAAGGCTGACCCGGATTACGCTTCGCTCCATCCGGGCTACATTCCATCCGGGCTGCATCGGCGACGAAGATGAGGCGATCTGCAACCCTGAAGGCGGCTCTCGTCGCGGCCCTGATCATCTCAGGCGCCGAGGCTCTGCGCGCCCAATCGCTTGATGCCGCCTTCGCTGGGAAAACCATCACCATCTATGTGGGCTACACGGCGGGCGGCAGCTACGACCTCTACGGCCGGCTCATCGCGCGCCATTTGGGCCAGCATCTGCCGGGCAAGCCTACCGTCGTGGTGCAGAACATGCCGGGCGCCGGTAGCCTCAAGGCTGCGAATTATTTGTACGAGGTGGCGCCACGCGACGGCACCGCGCTCGGCGTAGTGGTCGAGTCAGCCGCACTCGAGCAGGCGCTGTCCAATCCGGCCGCGCAGTATGATGCGGCGAAATTCACCTATGTGGGACGGGTTGCGACCAGCAACAACATTTTCATGATGTGGCACACCGCCAAGGTGCAGTCGCTCGAAGACGCCAAGCAAGCTCCTTCGCTGTTGGCGAGCACCGGGCCGGGCTCGATCGCCGAGACCATCCCGCGGCTCACCAATGCGCTCATCGGCACCAAGTTCAAGCTGATCAGCGGTTATCCGGCCTCGACCGAAGCGATGCTGGCGATGGAGCGCGGCGAGGTCGATGGCTCGTCTTCGTCATGGGCGGCCGTCAAGGTCGGCAAGCAGGATTGGCTCAAGCAGAGCAAGATCAAGATCATCCTGCAGACGACGCCGGAGCGCACGGCCGAGCTGCCTGACACACCGTGTCTTGGCGAGATCGGCACGAATGCAGGGGACCGGCAGGTATTCGCGCTGTATGCGAGCGGCAGCGCCATCGGACGCTCGCTGATCGGCCCGCCCGCGATCACGAACGAGCGGGTCGCCGCGCTGCGCGCGGGGTTCGACGCCATGGTGAAGGATCCCGAATTCGTCGCCGACGCGGAAAAGATCAATGTGGAGCTCGAGCCGCTGCCCGGCGCGGCGGTCGCGCGCCTGGTCGAAGCGGCACTCGCGGTGCCGCTAGCGGTGCGGGAGCGGGCCATCGCGGCCTTCGGGCGGTAGCGCCACACCGACACGACCTATTGAGGCCCGCTAACCCAGGGTCCGGGCTCGGGATTTTTCTTTACAACATTTCCATGAACCTTTTCGGCGGCCGACCGACCAATGAGGGAACCAAGCGTCGGGAGGAAACCATGACCCAATTCGCCAGCTACGATTTCAACACTCTGATGATCGCCGGACCGTTTGCTTTCTTGGCTCTTTTCAGTTTCGTGCTCGCACGAGCCAATCGAGTGCCGAGCCGCATCCGCGCGCTGGAATTGGCGCCCGCTTTCGGGCTTTGAGGGCTCACCATTCGACCAACCGCATGTAGGGGCGCCCCCACAAGGCCCGCCCCTACAACAACGGGACCGCAGTTCGCGTGCTTACACCCCCTGCGCTGCCGGCAGTGGCGGCCGGCCGCGGATCATGTCGGCGGCCTTCTCGGCCATCATCAGCACGCATGCATTGATATGTGCCGAGACGAGGTCCGGCATGGCCGATGCATCGACCACGCGCAGGGCGGCAATCCCGCGCACCTTGAGCTCCGGATCGGTGACGGTGTCGGGCAGCGTCCCCATGGCGCAAGTGCCGGCCGGATGATGCGCCGTGATGACGGTGCGCTTGAGCCAGGCATCGATCTCCGCATCGGTCTGAACTTTTTCGCCCGGATTGGTCTCGCGCCCACGATAAGGATCGAGTGCTGATTGATGCGCGACCGTGCGGGCGAGGCGAAATCCCGTGCGCAGGCGCGGCAGATCGTCGGGAGCGGAAAAGAAATTATAACGAATGCGCGGCGGATCGCGCGGATCCGCGGAGCGCAACAGGATCTCGCCGCGGCTGTCGGGATGCAGCAGCGTCGGACGAATGCCGAAGCCGTCGCGAAAGGCCGGTCGCAGCAGCGGGAACCACAGATGCGGATGCGCGGAGGTGCCGCGGAACATGAACTCTATGTCCGGCACCGCAAGCTCGGGCCGCGTCTTGATGAAGGCGTGCAAGCCCCCCGGCACCACAGTGCCGGGCCCGCGACCAAACAAATAGGCGCGCAGCATGCTGACCGCCATGCGATCGAAGCGCATCTCGCGGTGGAAGGCGCCAGGCTGGCGACGCTCGTAGCTGATGTAAGCGCCGAGATGATCCTGCAGATTCTTTCCGACAGGCGAATCGACAGTCGTCTTGATGCCGAATTCGGCGAGATGCGCGGCGGGCCCGATTCCCGACAGCATCAAGAGCTGCGGCGAGTTGAAGGTGCCGGCACAGAGGATGACCTCGGCATTCGCGCCAATGCGAGCTAGATCGCCGCTGCCGCGGATGAGCTCCACCCCGACGGCGCGGCCCTTCTCGATCAGAACTCTGGTCGCATGCGCGCGCGTCTCGACCACGAGATTGCGCCGCCGCCGCGCCGGCCGCAAATAAGCACGCGCAGACGAGGAGCGTCGCCCATCGCGGATCGTATATTGGCTGCGGCCGAAACCTTCTTGGCTCGCGCCGTTGTAGTCCGGATTGCGCGGAAAGCCGGCGGCCGCTCCGGCTTCGACCCAGGCTTCGAACAAAGGGTCGCGCGTCTTGGCATACTGGGTGCCGAGCGGCCCTGTGCCGCCGCGCCAGGCATTCTCACCGCCCTCCCAGGTCTCGCCGCGGCGGAAATAGGGCAGCACCTCCGCATAGGACCAGCCGCGGGCGCCCTTTTGCGCCCAGCGGTCATAATCGGCGCGATTGCCGCGCGTATACGCCATCACATTGATGGCGGACGAGCCGCCCAGAACCTTGCCGCGCATGGCTTCGATGGCGCGATTGTCGAGGCCTGCTTCCGGCTCGGTCGCATAGCCCCAATCGTGCATGCGGTGCTCGTGCAGCTTGCCCATGCCGAGCGGAATATGGATGAGCGGATTGCGATCGCGCGGGCCTGCTTCCAGCAGCAGCACACGCGCGCAACCATCCTCGCTCAAGCGGTTAGCCAGCACGCAGCCGGCGGAGCCTGCGCCGACAATGATGTAGTCGTAATCGTTTCGCACTTGTTTTCTGGTCCCCGCCTGCCCCCTGCCGGTCCCTCCCCGCATTAGCGAGCTTATCCGGCGCGTTCGCGGCGCCAAGCGGGAGAGAGTCCGAGTGAGAGCCAGCTTGTGGTATCAATCACGGTTTGTGGTATCCATCATCCTATGATGCACCTAATCAAGTCCGTAAGCCTCGCTGCGACGTTCACTCTCATGCTGCTTTGCCCGGTCGCGGCGCAAAGCGCGGGTGGACCGGTCGCCTGGCGGGTCGAGTGCGGCGGCGATGGCAAATCGCTCGAATGCCGCGCCATTCAGCAGCTTGCCCGACCGGACACCAAGCAGGTATTCGCCGCCGTGGCGGTCCGCTTTGCGCCCGAGCTCAAGGCGGCTTCGATGACGATCTTGCTGCCGCTCGGCTTGAACCTGACCGAGCCGGTTACGATCCGCGTTGACAATGGAATGCCCGAGCGGCAGCCGATCCAGACCTGCGACAACGGGGGCTGCCTGGTGAGCCTGACGGTGCCCGACAAGCTGCTGGCGGCAATGCGCACAGGGACCGACCTCAAGCTCACCGTGCAGGATGCCAGCAAGAAGCCGATCGAGCTTGCCTTCCCGCTGCTTGGGTTCGGGCTAGCCTACGACAAGGCGAAATGAGCTCTCTTCTCTCGAGCATGCGCCCTAAGTGTGCGGTTTGTTGAAGGAATTCCCCGTCGGCCACGGCCGAGGCGGTGCTCCTTCGGCGTGACCTGTGGCGCCGAGGAAACAGCCGCCAGAAATGCCGTTCGCAAGCCTCGCGGGCCCTTGAAAGCAATTGCGCGTACCGGGGGCGTGCCCTAAAAAATTCAACGGTACTTTGGGGTTCGGGCGTATGGCTGCGGGCGGCTTCCGTCGGATTGCGGCGCGGGCGTTGGTCGTTGCGTCGACCTTCGCGCTGCTGACGGCTGTCACGATCCTGACAGTCGTCACGACAAGTCCAGCCGTCGCACAAGCAATTCCGTCGAGCGTGCAGCCGGGGCGCGAGCAGCAGCGCTTCACCGAGCCGCCGGCGCCGCTGTCGCAACCGGGTGGTCCCGGGATTTCGCTGCCGAGCACGGTTGCGCCGAAAGGTGCGGAGCACACGACGCTGATCGTGAAGGGCGTCCGCATCACCGGCGTCACTGTCTACAAGCCGGAAGATCTCGCCCCGCTCTATGCGGACCTGATCGGCCACAAGGTGACGCTCGATGCCGTCTATGACCTGGCGCAGAAGATCACCAGCAAATACGGCAACGACGGATATGTGATCTCGCGCGCGATCGTGCCGCCGCAGCAGCTCAATCCGGGCGGCGCAATCGTGCATATCCAGGTGATCGAGGGATATGTCGACAAGGTGGAGTGGCCGACCGATCTCGCCCACTATCGCGATTTCTTCTCCTACTACACGGCCAAGATCATCGCCGAGCGTCCCGCCAACATCCACACCATCGAGCGCTATCTGCTGCTCGCCGGCGATCTGCCGGGGTTCAAGTTCAAGAACAGCCTGAAGCCATCCTCGGCCAATACGGGCGCCGCGACCTTGATCGTCGAGCTCGTCCGCTTCAGCCCGTTCGACTGGAATGCGCGCATCGACAATCGCGGCCCGCCCGGCCAGGGCCCTTACGAGTTCCTGGCGAGCGTCACGGCCAACAATCTCCTGCACATCCACGACGCGCTGACGCTGACCTATGCGGGACCGTTCCAGACCCGGGAGCTCAGATACATCTATGGCCAATACAGTCAGGTGCTGACGCCAGAGGGATTGTTGTTCTTCGTCGACGCCAGCGACGGCGCCGGCCGGCCCGGAACGCCGGAATTGCAGCTGCTCGACTACAGCACCAAGAGCACGGTGGTGGAGAGCGGGTTCACGTTTCCGGTCGTGCGCACGCGCGAGCGCAATTTCTCGCTCACTGCACTCGGCTTCGCATCCAACAACCAGGGTGTGATCTTCAATGATCCGACAATGCCGCCCTCGACGCGCGACGACTTGCGCGGCGTGCGCCTCAAGGCCAATGCCGATTGGGCCGATCCGGCGAGCGGCATCGATCAGGTCAATGTCATCGTCAGCAAGGGCTTCGAGGGATTGGGCAGCACCGAGAACGGGCAGCCGCTGGCAAGCCGCCTCAACGGCCGCGTCGATTTCTTCAAGACCGAGGCAACACTCACCCGCTTGCAGCCGCTGCCGGCCGGGTTCTCGTTCCTCTGGTCCGGCTATGGGCAATATGCTGGCACGCCGCTGCTCAATCCCGAGCTGTGCTCATTCGGCGGGCGTGTTTTCGGCCGCGCCTTCGATCCTTCGGAGATCGTCGCCGACGAATGCCTGGAGACGCTGGGCGAGCTGCGCCTCGACCCGCCGCTCGGCCTGACACGTAATCCCTCTCTCACCCAGCTGCAGCTCTACGGCTTCGGCGACTGGGGCACTCTCCATAATTTGGCCCCAGACGTCGGCACACCTCGCAACATCAATGCCGCGTCGGCAGGGGGTGGACTCCGCCTTGGCTGGCTGAACATGTTCACTGCGGATCTAACCGCAGCGAAGGCCGTGGAGGGGCCACGGAACGACTGGCGGTTGTTCTTCATCTTGACCGCCAAGAACAATTAGCGGCAGGCCCCGATGTCCGGACTATTCTTTAGCCCCGGCTTGAACGTTCGAAGTTGCTGGCGCGCTCGCAGCGCGCTGCTCGCCACGACCTCCGCGCTCACCGCCCTCGCAGCATTGACGGCGCTGCCCGCCGCGGCCGGTCCCAACGGCGGCGCGGTGGTTGGCGGCAGCGCCACGATCCAGGGCCAGGGCACGAGCGCGGTCACCATCAATCAGCTGAGCCAGAACGCCATCATCAACTGGCAGACGTTCAACCTCGGCAGCGGCGAAAGCGCGACCTTCAACCAGCCGAACAGTGCCGCCGTCGTCTTGAACCGC
>DATGLV010000005.1:0-92486 GCA_035293945.1 Xanthobacteraceae bacterium
TCGGCGGCCGAGATCAACGAGGTGGTTCTCGTCGGCGGCATGACCCGCATGCCGAAGGTCCAGGAAGTCGTGAAGCAGTTGTTCGGCAAGGAGCCGCACAAGGGCGTCAATCCTGACGAAGTGGTTGCCGTCGGCGCGGCCATCCAGGCCGGCGTGCTGCAGGGCGACGTCAAGGACGTGCTGCTGCTCGACGTGACCCCGCTGTCGCTCGGCATCGAGACGCTGGGTGGCGTGTTCACCCGCATCATTGATCGCAACACCACGATCCCGACCAAGAAGAGCCAGGTGTTCTCCACCGCTGAGGATCATCAAAACGCGGTGACGATCCGGGTGTTCCAGGGCGAGCGCGAGATGGCGGCCGACAACAAGCTGCTCGGCCAGTTCGATCTCGTCGGCATTCCACCGGCGCCGCGCGGCGTGCCGCAGATCGAGGTGACCTTCGACATCGATGCGAACGGCATCGTCAATGTCCAGGCCAAGGACAAGGCGACCGGCAAGGAGCAGCAGATCCGCATCCAGGCATCGGGGGGTCTCTCCGAGGCCGACATCCAGAAGATGGTCAAGGACGCGGAGGCGCATGCCGACGAGGACAAGAAACGCAAGGCTGCGGTCGAAGCCAAGAACCACGCCGAGGCGATGGTGCATGCGACCGAGAAGGCGCTCACCGAGCATGGCAGCAAGATCAGTGACGCCGACCGGCGCGGCATAGAGAACGCGATGGCGGATTTGAAAGAGGCGCTCAAGGGCGACGACTCCGAGGCCATCACGGCCAAGACGAATGCGCTGGCGCAGGCTTCAATGAAGCTCGGCGAGGCGATGTACAAGCAAGGCCAGGAGGCCGCCGGTGGCGCTCCCGGCGGCGATAGCGGCGCCAAGAAGGAAGACGTCGTCGATGCGGAGTTCACTGAGGTCGACGACGATAAGAAGAACAAGAAATCAGCTTGATCCCGGGCAGCCGCGATGCCTGCCATACGGACGAAAGCGCTGGATTTCGCACTTCGGTCCATTAGCCTGCAGGTTGGATCGATCCGGCCTGCAGGTTTTTCTTGGACCCGCGACTGCGGGTTCGGAAAGCATCGTGGGGTCCGCTGGTGAATTTGAGGTTCGAGGGCAAGGATCCGCGGATGGCCAAGCGCTGCTACTACGAGGTTCTCGAGGTCGACCGCACCGCCACTGACGCACAGCTCAAGGCGGCGTTCCGCAAGCTGGCCATGAAATATCATCCGGACCGCAATCCGGACGGCGACAGCGAGCACAAGTTCAAGGAGATCAATGAAGCCTACGAGGTGCTCAAGGACGGCGACAAGCGCGCCGCCTATGACCGCTTCGGCCATGCTGCCTTCGAGCACGGCGGGATGGGGGCTGGCGCCAATTTCGGCGCCGATTTCGGTTCGGCCTTCTCGGATCTGTTCGAAGGCATTTTCGGCATGGCCGGCGGACGCGGCGGGCGCGGTGGCCGCGAGCGCGGTGCCGATCTGCGCTACAACATGGAGATCAGTCTCGACGAGGCCTATGCGGGCAAGACCGCGCAAGTCAGGATTCCGACGTCGGTGTCGTGCGAAGCGTGCTCGGGAACCGGCGCCAAGTCCGGTACCAAGCCGAAGGCGTGCCCGACCTGCGCCGGCTCGGGGCGCATCCGCCATGCCCAGGGATTTTTCACGCTGGAGCGAACCTGCCCGGCCTGCCAGGGTCGAGGCCAGGTGATCGAGAGCCCATGCCCGGCCTGCTCCGGGGCCGGACGGGTCACGCGCGAGCGCATGCTGTCGGTCAATATTCCGCCCGGCGTGGAGGACGGCACCCGCATCCGCCTCTCGGGTGAGGGCGAGGCCGGCATCCGTGGGGGACCGGCGGGCGACCTCTACATCTTCCTCTCGCTCGCGGCCCATCCGTTCTTTCAACGCGATGGGGCCGATCTACACTGCCGGGTGCCGATCTCAATGGTGACGGCAGCTCTCGGTGGTGAGTTCGAGGTTCCGACCATCGACGGCGGCAAGACGCGCGTAAAGGTTCCGGAAGGCACACAATCGGGTCGGCGCTTCCGCCTGCAGGACAAGGGCATGCCGGTGCTCCGCTCGAAGCAGACCGGTGACATGTATGTGCAGGTTGTGGTCGAGACGCCGCAGAATTTGACCAAGCGCCAGCGCGAGCTGCTGGGCGAATTCGAGAAGCTCAGCTCTAAGGATACCCATCCCGAATCGGCGGGATTCTTCGGTAAAGTCAGGGAGTTCCTGGGCGGCCGGGCGGGCTCGGCCTAACAGCGGCAACTGCGCGCAAGCGTTTCCGGCGGAACCTTACGCGGAGAATTGCCTTGACCCTGGTTACCCTTGGCTCTACCGATTAGCTGTCACAAATCCGTTACCATTCTGTCGCGTTAGCCCATATGCCCCTACCGGCGCTGCAGCTGCTCGAAAAAAAATTCGAGGAACACATTCGGCTGCTCGAGCTGAAGCGCGGAGCCATCGAAAAGCAGATTGAGCGGCATTTCCGACGTTTCGAGCAGCGCAACCGCATTCGTCTGGATGATGAGGTCCGCTTCATCCGCACCTGGATGGAGAAACCGCTCTCGATCGGCGCCGTGGCGCCTTCGAGCCGCGTCCTGGCACGCGCCATGGCGGCCTATGTGGATGCAAGCCGCAACGGTCCAATCATCGAGCTCGGCCCCGGCACCGGTCCGGTGACGGAAGCCCTGGTGGCGCAGGGCGTCGATCCCTCACGGCTTATTTTGCTCGAGTACGATCCTGCCTTTTGCCGACTGTTGCGCGACCGCTATCCGACTTCGACCGTCGTGCAGGGCGATGCCTACAGCCTCGGTCGCGTGCTCGGCGGCCATCTGGCAGCACCCGCGGCGGCGGTCGTTTCCGGCCTGCCGCTCTTCACCAAGCCGGTGAAAATGCGCCTCAAGCTGATCCACGAAGCCTTTGCGCTCATGCTGCCGGGCGCTCCTTTCGTGCAGTTTACCTATGCGACCGTGCCGCCCATCCCCAAAGCGCTCGATCGCGTGCGCGCCGAGGCCTCCGAGCGCATCTGGAAGAACATTCCGCCGGCGCGCATCTGGGTCTATCGGCGAGATTGAGCGCGCGCTTGCGCATGTCCCGGGAGAGACTGCCCTTGCGAAAGCGAGGCGGGATGCCGGTTTTCCGACCAAGGACATGCGCCAACGCAAAATTTGGCGGCGGATTCCGTTCCATTCGAACGGAATCCGCTCTAAGCGTGTGGCGGCAAATTGAGAAGCCGCTCCGATGCCCTACCCGAAAATCCTGGTCCTGCCGGGCTCGCTGCGCAGCGGCTCCCATAATGCGCGGCTGGCGGCGCTTGCCACGAAGGAGCTGGTGCTTGCCGAGGCCGATGTCACCCGCATATCGCTTGCCGACTACCCGCTGCCAATTTTCGATGCCGATCTGGCCAATGAGAAGGGCCCGCCCGCCAATGCGGTGAACCTCAAGCGGCTGGTCTCGGCCCACCGCGGCGTGTTCATCGCCAGCCCCGAATACAACGCGTCGGTCACCCCGCTTATCAAGAACGCGATCGACTGGATCTCCACCGTGCGGGAAGGCGACGAGCCGCAGCTCGCCGCTTTTCAGGACCGTGTCTTTGCGCTCGGCGCCGCTTCGCCTGGCCGCTCCGGCGGCATGCAGTCGCTGATCGCCTTACGCCAGGTTCTGGCGGTCGGCTGCCGGGCGCTCGTCATTCCCGAGCAGGTCACCATTCCGAACGCCGGGGCCGCCTTCGACGACATGGATCAGTTGACCGACACCCGCGCAGCCGCTCAGCTCAAGCTGGTGGCGCGGCGGCTCGTCGACTATGCCCGGATGTTGCGATGAAGGAGAGGAGCTATGATGCTTGATCCGCGCGAGCGGCTGATCGTGGCGCTCGATGTCGCCTCAGTGCCGGCGGCTTCGAAACTGGTCGCGCGCCTCGGGTCCGCGGTTTCGTTCTACAAGATCGGCTATCAGCTCGGCTTTGCGGGCGGACTTGAATTCGCCCGCGACCTGATTGCAGGCGGCAATCAGGTCTTCATTGACATGAAGCTGCACGATATCGGCAACACGGTCGCGCGCGGGGTCGAGAGCATCGCTCGTCTTGGTGCTTCGTTCCTCACGGTGCACGCCTATCCGCAGACCATGCATGCGGCCGTGGAAGCGCGCGCCGGGAGCAAGCTGCGCATTCTCGCCGTCACCGTCCTCACCTCCTATGACGATGCCGATCTCGCGGCCGCGGGCTATGATTTCACGGTGGGCGAGCTCGTCTCGGAGCGCGCCGCGCAAGCCAGCGATATCGGGGTGGACGGACTTGTTTGCTCGGCAGAGGAAGCCGCAAAGCTGCGTTCGGAGATCCGCCCCAGCATGGTGCTGGTCACACCCGGCATCAGGCCGGCAGGCGCTGCGGCCGGCGATCAGAAGCGGATCATGACCCCGCAGGCCGCTATCCATGCGGGCGCCGACTATCTGGTGGTCGGGCGGCCGATCGTCGAAGCGGCTGATCCCAAGGCCATGGCAGACGCGATCATTGCGGAGATCGCGGGCGCGCAGTAGCGCATGTCCCGGAAAATTGGTTGCCGGTCCTCCGAAAGGACATGTGCCAATGCAAAAGGGAGCTTGAGATGGCGAAGGGCTATTGGATCGTGCGTGTCGACGTGAATGATCCGGAGGCTTACAAGGCCTATGTGGCGGCCAACGCCGAAGCATTCCGCAAATTCGGTGCGCACTTTTTGGTGCGCGGCGGCAAGCACGAGACCCTCGAAGGTACAAGCCGGGCCCGCAACGTGGTGATCGAGTTCAAGGACTATGAGACGGCGCTTGCCTGCTACCGCTCACCCGAATACGCGCGGGCCCTGGCGTTGCGCCTTCCCGCCGCGACCGCCGACATCATCGTGATCGAAGGCTATGACGGCGCCCAGCCGTGAGGCTGCTCGCTGTCACCGCTCCAGTCATCCCCGCGAAAGCGGGGATCCAGTATTCTTCGCAAAAATGTACTCGACCCGGGAATGACCGGAGGAGCCCGCTTGAGGAGCTGATCGAATGTCCGAGATGCGGTTGATCGTAGCGGGCGCCGGCGGGCGCATGGGGCGCACCGTGATCCAGGCGATTGCGGCCGCCCAGGGCGTGACGCTCGCAGGCGCCGTTGAGGCGGCCGCGAGCAGCGCGATCGGGCGAGATGCGGGCGAGCTCGCCGGCCTTGCCAAGAACGGCATTGCGGTCACGACCGAGCTCGCGCCGCTGCTTGCCGCAGCTGACGGGCTGATCGACTTCACCACCCCCGCCGCCAGCCTTGCCTTCGCGGAGCTGACCGCCCCCCACGGGCTTGTCCATGTCATCGGCAGCACCGGCTTTACGCCGGCCGACGAAGCCGCGATCGCATCGGCGGCCGAGCGCGCCATCGTGGTCAAGTCCGGCAATATGAGCCTTGGGGTCAATCTGCTGGCGGCTCTCGTCAAACGCGTCGCCCGCACGCTCGATGCGGAATTCGACATCGAAATTCTCGAGATGCATCACAATCGCAAGATCGACGCGCCCTCCGGCACTGCGCTGATGCTGGGTCAGGCCGCTGCACACGGGCGAGGCCTTAACCTCGCCTCGCATCGGGTGATGAGCCGCGAAGGCGTAACCGGCGCGCGGCATCCGGGCAATATCGGCTTTGCCACGCTGCGCGGCGGCACCGTAGTGGGCGATCACACTGTCATCTTTGCCGGACCTGCCGAGCGCATCGAGCTCACGCACCGGGCCGAGGACCGTATGATCTTTGCCCGCGGCGCACTCAAGGCTGCGCTGTGGGCACGCGGCCGCCCGCCCGGCCTCTATTCCATGGCGGACGTGCTGGAGCTGAAGGATTTTTAGCCGGCCCCGCCGCTCAGTCGCGGGGCGGCACTTCAGGATTCCAGCAGCGATGAGCCGGTCATTTCCGGCGGCTTCGGCAAGCCCATCAGCTCGAGCAGCGTCGGGGCAATGTCGGCGAGGCGGCCTTCGGATACAAGCGCGCGATTGCGCGCGCCAAGCACGACGAGCGGCACCGGGTTGGTGGTGTGTGCGGTGTGCGGGCCGCCGGTCTCCGGGTCGCGCATCAGCTCGCAATTGCCGTGGTCGGCGGTGACGAGCAGAGCGCCGCCCGCATTCCTTATCGCTTCAACAATTCGGCCGAGGCCGGTGTCGACGGTCTCGACCGCCTTGATGGCGGCCGGCAGGCTGCCGGTATGTCCGACCATGTCGGGATTGGCGTAGTTGAGCACGATGAGATCGTATTTGCCGGAATTGATCGCCGCGACGGCCTTGTCGGTCAGCTCAGGCGCGGACATTTCCGGCTGCAGGTCGTAGGTGGCGACCTTGGGCGAGGGCACCATGATGCGGTCTTCGCCGGAATACGGCTCTTCACGCCCGCCGTTGAGGAAGTAGGTGACGTGCGGATATTTCTCGGTCTCGGCCATGCGCAACTGAGCACGGCCGGCCGCCGCCACGACCTCGCCGAGGATGTTCTTGAAGGTCTGCGCCGGAAAAATCGCCGGCATGAACCTGTCGAGCTCGTCGCTGTACTGTGTCATGCCGATCGCGGCCGCGAGGTGCACCACGCGCGGCCGTGCAAATCCTGAGAACGCGGGATCAAGAATCGCACTTAAGATCTCGCGCACACGGTCGGCACGGAAGTTGAAGCAGAGAAGCCCGTCGCCGTCCTTGAAGCCTTGATAGTCGCCGATCACCGCCGGTGAGATGAACTCGTCGAATTTTTTGTTCGCGTACGCAGCGGTGATTGCGGAAGGCGCATCGGCAAAGCGTGGGCCGTTAGCTTCAACAATCGTCCGATAGGCTTTCTCGACACGCTCCCAGCGCTTGTCGCGATCCATTGCGTAATAGCGGCCGCTGACGGTGGCGACCGGCACGGATTTGGGCAGTGCCGTTATGAGATTGCCGACATATTCGGCGGCCGATTGCGGCGGCGTATCGCGCCCGTCAGTGATCGCATGCACCAAAGTCGGCACGCCGGCCTCGGTTAGAATGCGCGCGAGCGCCGCCGCATGATCCTGATGCGAATGCACGCCGCCGGGCGAGACAAGGCCGATGAGATGGCAAGTGCCGCGACTCTCCTTCAGCTTCTTGATGAGGCCGGTGAGCGCCTCCGCGCGCTTGATCTCACCGCCCGCAATGGCCTCGTTGATGCGCGGCAGATCCTGCATCACTACGCGCCCAGCCCCGATATTGAGATGGCCGACCTCGGAATTTCCCATCTGGCCCTGGGGCAGGCCTACATCTCTGCCCGAGGTGTGCAGAAACCCGTGCGGACCTGCTTCCCAGAGCTTGGTGAAAGTCGGCGTCTTGGCTTGGCGCACCGCATTGTCGGCGATTTCCTCGCGCCAGCCGAAGCCATCGAGAATGACCAACATCACCGGCCGCCGCTCTTGCATGTCCGCTTACTCCGCAACTGTCGATTTCGGCCTCGTATTGCGGATTGCGGCGTAGGCGTCAATCAGCGTGCGGCGTCACCTTTCCGGCCTCCCAGCCGAGCATCGCGCGTTTCCGGGTCAGGCCCCAGTGGTAGCCGGTGAGGCTGCCGCTCTTGCCGACGACGCGATGGCACGGCACCACGAAGGAGATCGGATTGCGCCCGACCGCGGCCCCGACGGCGCGTGCGGCCGCCGGCGTGCAGATCTTGGCGGCGATTTCCGAATAGCTGGTCAGCCGACCCATCGGTATTTCCAGAAGTGCTTCCCAGACCCGCACTTCGAAATCGGTGCCGATCAGCACCACCCGCAAAGGCCGCCCGGCGCGCCAAGTCGTGCTGTCGAAGATGCGACGCGCAAGCGGCGCCGTTCCGCCGACATCCTCCACGTAGGTGGCCTTGGGCCAGCGCGTCTGCATGTCGGTCAGCACCACGGCCTCCTCGCCGGCGTCCGCGAAGGCGAGACCTGCGAGCCCGCGCGCGGTCGCCATTACGAGAGCATTGCCGAATGGCGACGGATGAAACCCATACCGAATGGTCAACGCCTCGCCGCCGGCCTTCCATTCGCCGGGCGACATCGCGTCATGGGTGACGAACAGATCGTGCAGCCGCCCCGGGCCTGAAAGGCCGACCTCATAGGAGGCGTCGAGCACGCTGGCCGACTGGCGGAGCAGCAGGCGCGCATGGTCAAGCGTCAGGGCCTGAAGAAACGCTTTGGGACTGATACCCGCCCAGCGGCGAAAGAGATGATGCAGATCGGTCGCGCTGACGCCGGCCGCCGCGGCGATCTCGGATATTTCGGGCTGGGTGCGCCAATTGCCACGGATGTGGGCGATCGCGCGGCGCACCACCTCGTAGTCGGCGGCAGCCTCGACGAGTTGGGTAGTCTCAGGATTGCGGTCGGGCGAGAGCATGGATGTCTCCATCTTTGGCTCTCCCCTAGCTAGGTCGGCTTCGCCCCTGTGCCCACCCGATTCCTGCCGCTGGCCTAACCGAACACGGTACGGGTCGGCCCCCGCCTTGCTTCGCCGAGTGCGGCGGAAAGCGCCTTCGCAAAGCTCGCCTTCTCGTCCGGCCCGAGAAAGCCCGCGACGGCCAGCCGGCGGCCGCGCGATACCAGGTACAGCCGCTCGATGCCGAATTCCGGATGCTCGTCGCGGTCGAGCCGCACCCACAGCGGGTTTAGGGTCCATTGGGTGACGCGGCCGCGGTAACTCACTTTGCGCAACGTGAGCTCGCTTGCGGTGACCTTGATTTCCTCATAGGCGCGCGCGGCCCGGTAATTGAGGCGGAACGCCCAGTACACCAAAAGCACGTCCAGCCCGAAAAAGCCGAAGACCGGCCACGCCCCCCGCATCAGGAAAACCATGCCGGACGCAAAGCTTGCTCCCGCAAGCACCAGCATGAAGATCAGAAAGCCGGTGGGTCCAAGCGACCGGTGAGGGGTCAGCACCGCCGAGAAGATCATGGGCTCTGATCCGGCCCCCGGCCCTTGTGGCGCGTCGCGGTCACTGTTGTCGGAGCTCATGCGGCTCACTATACGGGAACGATGGGGCGCAAGACAGCCATCCGGAAAAAGGCGGCCACGGGAGCCCGCAAGGCGCCCCGGCGGCGGGCGCCTGAAATTGCAGCAAAACCTCCAGGGAGCGCCCGCATCGCTGCGGCGCCGGCCAAGCCAACGACTGCATCACCACCTTGGACAAGCGCTGAGATCGAGGAAGCGTTCCGCCGGTTTGCGGCCGCCAATCCGGAGCCGGTTGGCGAACTCATCTATATGACGCCGTTCACGCTTCTGGTGGCGGTGGTTCTGTCCGCACAGGCGACCGACGCGGGCGTCAACAAGGCGACGCCGGCGCTGTTCGCGCTTGCCGACACACCCGAGAAAATGGTGGCGCTCGGCGAAGAGCGCGTGCGCGATCTGATCAAGACCATCGGGCTTTATCGTACCAAGGCGAAAAATCTCATTGCTTTGTCGGAGCAGCTCATCGACCGCCACGCCGGTGAAGTGCCGCGGAACCGCAGCGAGCTCGAGGCGCTGCCGGGGGTCGGCCGCAAGACCGCCAACGTGGTGCTCAATACCGCCTTTGGCGAGCCAACCATCGCGGTCGACACGCACATCTTCCGCATCGGCAACCGCACCGGGCTCGCCCCCGGCAAGACGCCACTCGAAGTGGAGCAAAAGCTCGAGCAGCGGATTCCGGCCAAATACCTGCGCCACGCGCATCATTGGCTCATCCTGCACGGCCGCTATGTCTGTGTGGCGCGTTCCCCGCATTGCGAAAGATGCTTGATCAATGACATCTGCAAATGGCCGGGCAAATCTATTTAAGCCTGGCACCGCGTCCGCATTTGCAACAAACTTGTGGTTGATGGAAGCAACCCGCTGATGCGGTGGTTTTGACGTCCTGCCGAGCTGGCCGACGGGGATCAACTTAAGCCCATGCGCCTGCGAATGGTCCTGATGGGCGTCGCGATCCTGGTCGCCTCGTTTGTGGGCGCGAACCCGGCGATGCAGTTGCTTTCGCCGCCCGCGGTCTCGCCGCCATTGCCGCCTCTCGCGGATGTGCCGCCGCTTCCCCGGGTGAGCCGCATCTCGACCATCGTCACGCCAACCGCCATCGCGCTCACCGCCATCCGGGATGCGCTCGATGCAGCAGCGCCGCGCAACCTCACCGGCAAGCGCGAGAATCCAATCTCGCAGCTGTTATCGAATGCCGACATCGGGTGGACCATCGGCCGCGGCCCGCTCGCGGTGACTGCGCGCGGGGACGCAATGGCAGTCGCGACTGTGCTGAACGGGACCCTGCATGTCACTGGCCAGATTGCGAGCCAAGTCGGCAATCTGGGCGGCGCACTCGGCAATGTCATCAACCAGAACCTCGGCCAGGGTTTGCAGAACCTCGCCGGCAAGACGCTTGATCAGCACGCCGACATTCGCGGCAACGTCACCATCGTGTCGCGCCCGGCACTGACCGCCAACTGGCGTATCGACCCCAATCTAACCGCACAAACGACGGTCGCCGATTCTGCCCTGTCGGTCGCCGGGATCAAGATCGGGGTCGCCAACGAGGTGAAGCCGTTCCTCGACCACCAGCTGAATGACCAGGTCATGGCCCTGCAGGCCCGCCTGCGGGCCGATCCGTTCCTCGAACAAGCCGCGCGTCGCCAATGGGCGAAGATGTGCCGGTCGGTCTCGCTCGGCGCCGCTGGGCCGGGCCTGCCCGACCTCTGGCTCGAGATTCGTCCGACGCGCGCTTTTGCCGGCCAGCCGCGCGTCGACGCCAACGCTCTCAATCTCATGCTTGGGGTCGAGACCGAGACCCGGGTGGTGCCGGACGCCACCCAGCCGGATTGCCCGTTCGCGGCCAAGCTCGACCTGGTGCCCGCCTCGCAGCAGGCGCGCGTCGCTATCGCGGTGCCGATCGACGTGCCGTTCACTGAAGTCAATCGGCTCCTCGCCCTGCAGCTTGTCGGCAAAACCTTTCCGCAGGACGGTGGCGGAGCCTATGAGGCCACGATCCGCGGTGCCAAAGTGGCAGCTTCGGGAAACCGTCTGTTGCTGTCGGTGCAGGTGAAAGCGCGAGAGCGCGCGAGTTGGTTCGATCTTGGAGCGGAGGCCAACATCCACGTCTGGGGCCGGCCGGTGCTCGAGGGCGAGCACCAGATCGTGCGGCTTTCCGACATTACTCTGGATGTGGATTCAGAAGCTGCTTTCGGGCTCTTGGGCGCGGCCGCCCGGACCGCGCTCCCGTACCTCAAGGACACGCTTGCGCAAAACGCGGTGATCGACCTCAAGCCGTTTGCCGATCATGCCCGCACCGGCATGGCGGCAGCGCTGGCGGACTTCAATACGGCGACGCCCGGGATCAAGGCAGATGTCAATCTCACCGATCTGCGCCTCGTCGACATTGCGTTCGATGCCAAAACCCTGCGGGTGGTGGCCGAAGCCAACGGGAGCTCAAATGTGACGGTGATGAGCCTCGCGCCCTGACCAGGATTCGAATTCATCGCGATGCGTATGCGGCGCCTGCCAGCCGTCTGTGCACATGCACCATGAAGGCCATGCCGAACAGCGGGGTCGCCAGGTTGACAACCGGGATGGAGATGAAGCCGGCGATGAAAAGGCCGGCCATGAACACCGTGCCGGCGTGCGCCTTGCGCAGGGCCTTTGCATCGGCGACCGTATGGTAGCGCATCGCCGCGAGCTCGAAATATTCGCGACCCAGAATATAGGCGGTGCAAGCAAAGAAGATGATGGCTCCAAAGCCCGCAAGCAGAAGGAAGGGCAGCGCCAAAAGATAGATGGCGACCGCCAATAGCGCGGTGCGCACACCCTCGATCACGGCGCGGACGAATGGCAGCGGCTTGCCTTCGGGCTCGCCCGGATAGCAGCTGCGCTCGACCGCCAGCGCGATCTCGTCGACGAAGAAGCTCGCCACCAGCGCGGTCACGGCCGGCATCAGAAACACCGAGCCGATGATAATACCGAGGCCCGTCGCCACACTAAGGATGAAGCCGAGGACTGCGAGCGGGACATGCGCCCTCGGTCCGAGCGCATTCTCGGCCATGCCCTCGCCGTTGTCCGCGAGCCACAGCAAGACATGCTGCAGGCCAATTCCAACGAGGATGATCAGGATCAGGGCGAGCCCAATCGATTTGTACAGCACCCCACGAAATGCCGGCGAAAGCATTTGCGACAGCGCCTGCGCGGCAGCATCCAGCATCATGTCCTCCGTGGACAGGAGAACTAATTGCCGCCCCGGTCGCCTGCAAGCGTTTGCGCCGGGCCGTGCATTCAGGCCATACTTGGGTGGAGCATGACAAATCGCGCGCCGGCCATGCGTGGAATAAACCGCCGATCGTTCCTTGCGGCGTCCGCCGTTTTGTCGGCGGCTCCAGCATTGGGGCAGCAGAGCAGCCAGCGCAAGCTCGCGCCGGCGCCGCAACCGACGGTGCGCGCCACCAGTGTCGACGTGGTGATCGTGGGCGCTGGAGCGGCCGGCATCGCGGCGGCGCGCCGCCTCACTGCGGCCGGCAAGCGCTTTGTCTTGGTCGAAGCGGCCGACACGATCGGCGGGCGTTGCATCACCGACACCGCGCTGTTCGGAGCTCCGTTCGACCGCGGCGCTCATTGGGTGCACATGCCGGACATCAACCCGGTAGCGAAGCTCGGCACCCAGACCGGTCTTGACCTTTATCCGGCGCCGACCGGGCAGCGCGTGCGCATCGGGCGGCGCTACGCGCGTGAAGGCGAGATGGAGAGCTATCTGGGCGGGGTGGTGCGGGCCGCAACCGCCATCCAAGATGCCGCACGCAAGATCGATATCAACTGCGAGCAGGTGCTGCCGCGCGACCTCGGAGACTGGCGTGCCACCATCGAGTTCGTGCTCGGTCCGTTCGGGTGCGGCAAGGATCTGGCGGAAATCTCCGTGCTCGATTTCGCGCATTCGGCCGAGCGCGATATCGATGTCATTTGCCGCCAAGGATTTGGCGCCCTGCTGGCCAAGCTCGCGGCCGATCTGCCGATCGAGATGTCCAATCCGGTGACCCATATTTCTTTTGCGGCGCACGGCGGCGGCCTCGACGTGTATGCCACTCGCGGTCAGCTCGAGGCCCGCGCCGCGATCGTGACCGCGTCCACGAATGTGCTTCTCTCCGGCAAGATCAAGTTCACGCCCGACCTGCCCAGGCGCCAGCTCGACGCGTTGGCCAAGCTCAGGCTCGGCAGCTACGACCACATAGTGTTGGAGCTGCCCGGCAACCCGCTCGGGCTGCGGCCCGATGAGCTGGTGTTCGAGAAATCGGACAGCAACCGCACGGCGGCGTTGTTCGCGAATGCTTCCAGCACGCCCTTATGCATCATCGACGTAGCCGGAAGCTTCGGGCGCGATCTCGCCGCCAAGGGTGATTCAGCCATGTTCGATTTTGCGCTCACCTGGCTCGCCAACCTTTATGGGGCCGACGCCGTCAAGGCAGTCGGGCGTCGCCATGCAACGCATTGGAACGATGAGCCTTGGGTGATGGGCGCCTTCTCGGCGGCCTCACCCGGCGGCCAGCCGTCGCGCCGCGTGCTGATGGAGTCGGTCGGCGACCGCATCTTTTTTGCCGGCGAGGCCGTGCACGAGACCTTGTGGGGCACGGTCGGCGGCGCCTGGGAATCCGGCGAGCGCGCCGCCGATGCGGTGCTGAGGGCGCTGGCAAAGAAGCCGGGCTAGGATGAAATTCTATCCGCGCAGCACGCCGCCGGTGCGCTTGCCGACTTCGGCGATGATCTTGGCACCGACCGCCTCGATCTCTTCATCGGTGAGCGTCTTCTCGCGCGGCTGCAGTGTCACCGCGATCGCGATCGATTTCTTGCCGGCCTCGATGCCGGCGCCCTCGTAGACGTCGAAGACGCTCACCGCGTCGATGAGCTTGCGATCGGCCGACTGGGCGGCCCTGATGATATCTCCGGCCCTGACGGTGCGCTCGACCACGAACGCAAAGTCACGCTCGACCGGCTGCAGCGGCGAGAGCTGCAGCACCGGCTTTGCCCGGGTGGCCCGCGCCTTGGGCTCGGGGATGCGTTCGAGGATGATCTCGAAAGCCACCAGCGGGCCCTCGGCGCGCAAGGCGCCGAGCGCACGCGGGTGCAACTCGCCGAAGTGGCCCAGCACGTTCTGCGGCCCGATCTGGATCGTGCCGCTGCGCCCTGGATGCAGCCAATCGGGCCCACCGGGATTGATCTGCAGCGCGCTCATCGGGGCGCCGGCCGCCGCCAGAGCCGCCAGCGCGTCGGCCTTGACATCGAAGGCGTCAACCGGCCCAGACTTGATCGACCAGTGGCGGCCGCGCCCAAATGGCCGGGCGAGCGCGCGCCGCACGCCGGCCGCGGCGGTGAGCTGATCCTGCGGTCGGTCGCCATGAAAGATCTGGCCGACCTCGAACAATCCCACATCGCCGAGAGCCCGATCGGCATTGCGCTGCGCGGCCGCAACCAGCCCGGGCACCAGGCTCGGGCGCATGTCGGAAAGATCCGAGGCGATCGGATTGGCGAGCGCGAGATGCGGCTTGCCGCCGCCGAACAAGTCGGCTTGTGGCTTGGCGATGAAGGACCAGGTTACGGCCTCGACCAATCCGCGTGCAGCGAGCGCGCGCTTGGCCTTGCGGGTGCGCAGCTGCAGCGGCGTCAGCACCGGCTTGCGCGGGGCCTCGCCGCGATCGAACGGCGTCGAAGGGATGCGCTCGATGCCGATGATGCGCAGCACCTCCTCGACCACGTCGGCCTTGCCGTGCACGTCGGGTCGCCAAGAGGGCGGCGCGACTTTCACGCTCTTGCCCGCTCCGGCGACGAAGAAGCCGAGCCGCGCCAGCACGCGCTTGAGCTCGGGAAGGCCGACCTCGACCCCGGCGAGCCGCGCCACCGTATCGAGCGGAAAATCGATGACGCGGTCTTCTGCGTGCGGCTCGGCCACGACGATGTTGGCGGACGGCGTGCCGCCGCACAGATCGAGCACCATGCGGGTCGCGAGCTCGAGCCCGCCAACCATGAAGGCTGGATCGACGCCGCGCTCGAAGCGATAGCGCGCATCCGAAGTGATGCCGAGCCTGCGCCCGGTCTGCGCGATGTTGAGCTCCTCCCACACGGCCGATTCGATCAGCACGTCGGCGGTCTCGTTCGAGCAGCCGGTCGTCTCGCCGCCCATGATGCCGGCAAGCGATTCCACCCCGCTGTCGTCGGCGATGACGCACATCGATTCGTCGAGCCCATAGGTCTTGCCGTCGAGCGCGACGAGGCTTTCGCCCGCGCGGGCGCGCCGCACCACCAGATTGCCTTTCACCTTGGCGGCGTCAAACACATGCAGCGGCCGCGCGCGGTCGAAGGTGATGTAGTTGGTGATGTCGACCAGCGCGTTGATAGGACGCAGGCCGATCGCCGTAAGCCGGCGCTGCAGCCAGGCCGGCGACGGGCAGTTCTTCACACCGCGCACCATTCGCAGCGCGAAGCCGCGGCAGAGCGATGGAGTCGCGCCGAAATCGAGCTTGACCGAAACCGGGCTGGGAAACGTCCCCGCAATCGGCTTGACGGGCTCGTCCTTGAACAAACCGATGTCGGCGGCCGCGAGATCGCGGGCGATGCCGTGCACGCCCGCGCAATCGGGCCGGTTCGCCAGAAGATTGATCTCGATTACCGGATCATCGAGGCCGGCCCATTGCGCATAGCCTTGTCCGACCGGGGCGTCGGCTGGAAGCTCGATGATGCCTTCGTGGTCTTCGGAGAGCTCAAGCTCAAGCTCGGAGCAGAGCATGCCGCGGCTCTCCACTCCCCGGATGGTGCCGACGCCAAGCGTCATGTTCTTGCCGGGGATGAATGCGCCAGGGGCCGCGAACACGCCCTTCATGCCGGCGCGCGCATTGGGCGCCCCGCACACGACCTGCACGGGCGCGCCCGAGCCGGTGTCGACCATGCACAGTCGCAGCCGATCCGCATTGGGATGCTGCTCGGCCGCGATCACCCGCGCGATGGTGAAGGCGGCGAGCGCCTTGCCTTTGTCGTCGACGCGCTCGACCTCGAGCCCGATCATCGTGAGCTTGTCGACGATCTCGTCAAGCGAGGCGGTTGTGTCGAGATGCTCCTTGAGCCAGCCCAGGGTGAATTTCATGTGCGGGGCCCCGCCTTGATACTCGCTGCGGACTCTCCGCCTCCCCCGCTTGCGGGGGAGGGTAGGGAGGGGGCGATAGCCTCATCCAACGCTGAGATGATTGTCGTTAGGACGCCTTCTCGATTTTTCATCACTTCGAGATTGCTAAAGCGCAGGATACCGAAGCCCCTTGCTCGAAGATATCTGTCACGCGCTGCGTCGCGCCGCTCATGCGAGTCCTCAAAATGCTGACCGCCATCGATCTCGACAATCAGCATCGCCGCATGTGAGACGAAATCGACGATGTAGGGGCCGATCGGGGTCTGTCGGCGAAATCCAACACCGCTGAGTCTGTGGGCTCGAACAGCGCGCCAAATGATCCTCTCGGCCAAGGTCATATCCCGGCGAAGCGCGCGCGCGTGCGACCGCATTCGGGCGGGAACATTCCAAGTGGACCTTGTCGGAGATGATTGAGCCATGTGCTTGGCGAGGCAGTGCCCCCCTCCCTAACCCTCCCCCGCAAGCGGGGGAGGGGACGCGCCCAGCCAAGCGGCGGCGCCCTGCAAAATTTCAGCGCTACGCACTCAAGCCCCCCGCGAGGGTCGGCACATCGAGCGGGCGGAAGCCATAGTGGGCGAGCCAGCGCAGATCACCCTCGAAGAAGTCACGCAGGTCCGGCATGCCGTATTTCAGCGCCGCAATACGTTCGATGCCCAAACCCCAGGCGAAACCCTGGTAGCTGTCCGGATCGAGCCCGCAATTGGAAAGCACGTTAGGGTGCACCATCCCGCAGCCCAGGATCTCGAGCCAGTCCTCGCCTTCGCCGAACCGGATTTCGCTCTTGCCGAGGCGACACTGGATGTCGACCTCGAGCGAAGGCTCGGTGAAGGGAAAGAACGAGGGACGGAAGCGCATCTTCACGTCGTCGACCTCGAAGAATGCCTTGCAGAACTCGGTCAGGATCCACTTGAGATGACCGAGATGCGCCCCCTTCTCGACCACCAGGCCTTCGACCTGATGGAACATCGGGGTATGGGTCTGGTCCCAGTCGCGTCGATAGACGCGGCCCGGCGTGATGATGCGGATCGGCGGCTGATTGGCCAGCATGGTCCGCACCTGCACGGTGGACGTGTGGCTGCGCAGCAGCAGGCGCGAGCCGTCCGGCTGCGGCGGAAAAAAGAACGTGTCGTGCATCTCGCGCGCCGGATGGCCGACCGGCGTGTTCAACATGGTGAAATTGTTGTCGTCGGTCTCGATGTCGGGGCCTTCGGCCACGCGGAAACCCATGTCGGCGAAGATCGCGGTGAGCTCGTCGATGACCTGGCTCATCGGATGCAGGCGCCCGGCCTCTGCCGGAGCTTCGAGAACCGGCAGGGTGACGTCGATATAGGGAACGACTGTCTTGTTTGTGTACCTAACGAAGTCACTCTCGCTCAGTCCGGCCTGAAGACGTCGCTCTTTAAGTGCCTCTTTTCTTGATTCGATTGCGGTAGCTATGCGCTCCTTAATTCCATTAACGATTGCGCCGTGGTGCTTGCGTTGCTCCAAAGGCAAGCCGCCAACCATTCTTGCAATGGTGGTGATGCGGCCGTTTCTTCCAAGCTCCGAGACACGCAACACTTCGAGTTGCATCTCGTTCTCGGCCGCCGCGATCCGAGCCAAGATCTCTTGCTCCGTTTGGGCGCCTATTTGAAAATCCATGGTTCTGCTCCGACGCGGAACGCAAGGTGGTTCGATCGCAACCACCCGCAGGTAAGGCAAAAACGCAGGCTGCACCCCGCATTTCCCGCGGTGCCACCCCCATTTTGGCCGCAGCCACGGTGTGGGTGGGCTACGAGCCGGTCGGCGATGCGCCGCGCAGTTCAGGCGGTCGCCGGCAGCGCCGCCTTTGCCTGTTCCACGATTGCCTGGAATGCGGCCGGCTCGGCGATGGCGAGATCGGACAGCACCTTGCGGTCGACGATCACGCCCGCTTTGGCAAGCCCGTCGATAAATCGACTGTAGTTCAGGCCGAACGGCCGCACCGCGGCATTGAGGCGCTGGATCCACAGTGCCCGGAAGCTGCGCTTGCGCCGCTTGCGGTCGCGAAATGCGTATTGGTTGGCTTTTTCGACCGCCTGCTTGGCGATCCGGATGGTGTTCTTGCGCCGGCCGTGAAAGCCCTTGGCGGCTTTGAAAACCTTCTTGTGCTTGGCGTGTCCGGTGACGCCACGTTTGACGCGGGCCATTACCTAATCTCCTGGCAATTGTGCTGGTGCCTTCGGGGCTTGCCGATCCGATGGACCGGAAAGCTAGCCGTTGGGCAGGAAGTATTTCTTGACGTTGTCGCCGTCGGTCTTGAACAAAACCGCGGTGCCGCGCAATTGACGGATCTGCTTCTTGGTCCGCTTGATCATGCCGTGGCGCTTGCGGGACTGCTGAAACAGCACCTTCCCGCTCGCCGTCACCTTGAAGCGCTTCTTGGCGCCCGACTTGGTCTTGATCTTGGGCATTTGGCTCTCCTTTCGCGCCGGACGAGCTTGATAAGGGCCTTGAAGGCCCCACGCCGGCGTCACATCGATAAAGTGTGCTTTGAGCACTTCGCCGCAGCCACGGCAGCCCTGATCGAGCCGGGTCGCGGGAGGGCGCGGTTATGGCAGAGGAAAAGCCAAATGACAACCGGCCTCCGCGTTGGTGCAGGGGCTCGGAAGGCTCCCGCTCTTGCGAAGCGAGGGAGGACCGGTTTTCGGACCCGCCCTCGCGACCGGAGATGCGCGCAAAACCACCTCGCCCGACCCGTCTGGCCGGCGCAATGCGCGGATCGCTGGCTCATTGCCGGAAGGCGCCCTCAGCGAGGCGCCAACACCATTACCACCTGGCGGCCTTCGAACCGGGGTTCCTGCTCGACCTTGGCGTACTTGGTGGTGTCGTCCTTGACGCGGTTGAGGAGCTGCGTCCCCAATTCCTGGTGCGCCATCTCGCGACCGCGGAAGCGCAGCGTCACCTTGACCTTGTCGCCCTCCTCGAAGAAGCGCTGCATGGAACGCATCTTCACATCATAGTCGTGGTCGTCGATCATCGGCCGGAGCTTGATCTCCTTGACCTCGACCACTTTCTGTTTCTTGCGGGCTTCCGCTGCTTTTTTCTGCGCTTGGTATTTGTATTTACCGTAATCGAGAATTCTGCAGACGGGCGGATTATTGTTTGGAACAATCTCAACCAGATCGAGTCCGGCCTCGACGGCCTTGGCGAGGGCGGTCTGGGTATCAATGACGCCCAGATTGACGCCGGTCTGATCGATCAGTTGGACTTCGCGGGTGCGGATTTCCTCATTGAGGCGCGGCCCGTCCTTTTGGACGGGCTTCTCGGTTCTCATCGGGCGGCGAATGGCTTTGCTCTCCTCAAGCTGTTGCGGAACGTCCGCTGCAACAGCGGACAACAGAAGGATCGGTACAAACCGGGGTCAAGTCAAGGACGGAGAACAGATGACGGACGAAAGGTGACAAACTGAACGAACCCGCGGCACCCGCGCTCAAAGATCGCGCGCCAACAACGACATATAGACCGCCCGGGTCGCGACCGCAGCGCTCTGTGGCGAAAACATGTATTCGGCGAACTGACGCGCGCGCGCCGCCATGGCCTGATATTCGGTGGAATCGAGCCGCAGCGCCAGCTTGAGGGCCTCGGTGGCCCCGAGCGGGTCGGCAGCGGCCACTACCCAGCCGGTGCGCAGCTCCTCCGGCATGCGCGGCGGCACCAGCACATGCTCGGGCAGCATGCCGACATCGGTGGTGATCACCGGGCGGGCCATGGCTTGGGCCTGCGCCACGATGCTGCCGAGCAGCGGGGCCTCCACCGCCGTAACCAAGACGATATCGGCCACGGCCAGTGCTGCGGGCACGTCGGGGCAATGCCCAGTCAGCCGCAGCAGGCGCCCAACGCCGAGCTCCCGGGCCTGCTTCATGATCTCCCGTGCGTAGCCGCGATAGGTCGCATGCTCGCCGACGATCGCGTAGGTGAGCCCCTTGATCCCTTCGTCCGCGAGCGCACGGGCGAGCTGGGGGACGATGGCTTGGCCGTTCCATGCCGCGACGCGTCCCGGCACCACGACGACGCGGTCGCGATCGGGAATCTTCCAGGCTTGGCGAAGGGCTTCACTCCGCTCCGGCGCCACCATCAGCGGATTGTAGACGGCGGTGTCGATCTCGCGTGGAATGATGGTCACCTGCTCGCCGGAAAGGCCGTATCGCTGCATCACAGGGGTCGCCGCGTAAGCCGACGGCGCGATGATGCGGTCGCCTTGCGCCAACGCGGCCGAGACGGGCGCGGGCCAGCGTCGCCCCACGGCTGGCGCGTCCGGCAGCGTCGTGACGAGCCAAACAGCGATGCGGCTCGCTGCCACGCGCGCGCTCCAGGCTCCGCCGGCGCTCTGGGCATGCACGATATCGATACGCTCGGCGCCGATCAGACTTTCCAGGACGCCGGCGTTCTTGTGCAGACGGAACGGATTGACGGTTTCGTTGCGCAGCTCGACCCAATCCGCCCCGAAGCTGCGCAGCTCGTTCACCAGCGGGCCGGCTTTGGCTGCGACCAGCGCCCGCGCGCCGGCCTGCAGCAAGGCAAACGCCACATTGACAGCGGCCCGCGCATTGGGCTCCTCGACCAGCGCCGACACGATCTGCAATATGGTGGCGCCGGCCAGCGTACGCCGTGGGATGCGCGATGCGTCGTAGCCGTCGCTCAAGGCTCACGTTCCTTAAGGCGGAGCGGCGCGAAGGCGCGGAGCAAAGGCGGTCTCATCGGCGGATAGTTGTTGAAGTGAATTGGTCGGGGATGATTCGCCGGGGCCGATGCATGCGTAATGATTGCCTGAAATTCTTGGATGTTGGAACTGGCGCCGCGGCGCGAAAAATTGCCGTACGGCAGCGTCCGGGCGGTACGCCCGGCCTCTTCTGGCTCGGCGGCTTCAAGTCCGACATGAAGGGCACCAAGGCGCAGGCGCTCGATGCTTGGGCCGAGGCACGCGGGCGTGCGCTGACCCGCTTCGACTATTCGGGTCACGGCGAATCCGGTGGCAGCTTCACGGATGGGACGATCGGGGGGTGGCTCGAGGAGAGCCTCGTGGTGTTTTCGGCCTGCTGCACAGGCCCGCAGGTGGTTGTTGGCTCGTCCATGGGAGGGTGGCTCGCGCTGCTCCTGCTGCGGGCGCTGGCGCAGCGAAAGGAGCCGTCGGGCGGGCAGGTCGCCGCCCTGGTCCTGATCGCGCCCGCGGTCGATTTCACCGAGGAGCTGATGTGGAAGCAATTTTCCCCTGAGATCCGGCGGCAGATCGAGCAAGAGGGTGCTTGGGAACGTCCATCCCGGTACGGCGAGGCCCCATACCCCATTACGCGCGCCCTGATCCAGGAAGGACGCCGGCACCTTCTGCTCGGCGGCTTGATCGAGACCCGTTGCCCGGTGCGCATTCTGCAGGGGGTGCAGGACCCGGATGTGCCCTGGCAGCATGCGGTCGACCTCACCTCCTGCCTGGCGCAGGACGACGTTGTGCTCACTTTGGTCAAGGATGGCGACCACCGGCTCTCGCGCCCGGAAGACATTGAGCGCCTGCTGGCCGCGGTGGCGGAGTTCTAACCTTTCTGCAACAGCGCTGCCCGCCATTCGGCTGCGACGGTTGGGTCGCTCTCGGCGTCCTGACGACGCGCCGCGTTGGCCAAGAGCCGCCTGCGATCGAGCCGTCCGAGCGCCCAAATGGCGGCGCCGCGAACGAGCGAAGAGGCGTCATCGAGCAGACGCTCGGCTGCGCCGGCAAGCTGCGGCTCGCCTGAATTGCCGATGGCGATCAGCACATTGCGCAGGAAGCGGTCGCGTCCGGCGCGCTTCACCGGCGACTTGGCAAAAAGCGATCTGAAGGCTTGGTCATCGAGCGCGGCGAGCTCGGCAAGGGGCGGCGCGATGAGCGCTTCCCTGGCTGCGAGCTTCGCCTCGCGGCCGGCTTGTGCGTATTTGTTCCAAGGACAGACCGCAAGGCAATCGTCGCACCCGAAAATGCGGTTGCCCATTGCGCCCCGCAGCTCATGCGGGATCGGGCCCTTGTGCTCGATGGTCAGGTACGAGATGCAGCGACGGGCGTCGAGCCGGTAGGGTGCCGGAAATGCTGCGGTCGGGCAGATATCGAGGCAGGCTCGGCAGCTGCCGCAATGGTCGCTTTCCGCCGTATCCGCGGGGAGATCAAGGGTCGTAAAGATCGCGCCGAGAAACAGCCACGAGCCGAGCCTGCGCGAAACCAGATTGGTGTGCTTGCCCTGCCAGCCGAGCCCTGCGGCCTCCGCCAAAGGCTTCTCCATCACGGCCGCGGTATCGACGAAGACTTTTACATCGCCGCCGGCGCGCGCGATGAGCCAACGGGCGATTGTCTTCAGCCGCGGCTTGATAAGCTCGTGATAGTCCTCGCCGCGCGCATAGATCGATATGCCGCCGTGGTCACGCTGCTTAAGGATCGCCAGCGGATCAGTAGCCGCCCCATAGTTGAGGCCGAGCATGATAATCGAGCGCACGTCCGGCCACAGCAGGCGCGGATCGCCGCGGCGCGCGGCGGTTTCTGCCATCCATTCCATGTCGCCGTGCTGACCTTCCGCCAGAAAGCGCGCGAGCCTTGCTTTGGCTTGCGGCGCGGCATCTGGGCGCGCAATGCCGACGACGTCGAAGCCCTGGGCGCGCGCGAAGCCGACCAGGTCGTCCTTAACTTGCTGCGCGTCTTTTAGAAATCCAGGTCTGCGTAGGTCGGCGAGGGAGGTATTCCGGCCAGCGTCTCGGTCAGGAGCGGACGGAACATCGGCCGCGACTTGATCCGCGCGTACCAGTCTTTTGCGGCTTCGTCCTCTTTCCACGGCACATCGCCCATATAGTCGGCCGCCGAGACGTGCGCGGCCGCCGCCAGATCCGCATATGTCATGCGATCGCCGGCCAGCCAATCGCGCGTACGCACGAGCCAGCCGATATAGGCGAGATGATAGCGGATGTTCTGCCGGGCTGCGCGGATCACCTCGGTATTGGGCGAGCCGTCGCCGCCCGAGAGCGGCATATGACGCTTGTACAGGCGCTCGGTGGTGAGCGGCCCACTGACCTCGGCGAAGAACTTGTCGTTGAACCAGCTCATCAAGCGCCGAACCTCGATGCGGGCGCCGCAATCGCGCGGCAACAGCCGGCGGTCGCCGAGCTCAGGCCCGATCGTCTCGTCAAGGAACTCGGCGATGATGGCTGCGCCCGGAACGGGCGGCTGCCCCTCAGCCAACAGGACCGGCGTTGTGCCGGCCGGATTGAGGGTCAGGAACTCCTCCCGCCGCTCCCACACCCGCTCCTCGACCAGCCGTGCGTCGAGCCCGAGCTCGCCCAGCGCGAGGCGCACGAAGCGCGAATGCGGGCAGAAGGAATGATGAAACAATGTCAGCATGTTGATGGTGGTTATCGCGTAGTCTCCAGGCGCCGATTCGAAGCGCGAACCTAACGCATGTTGCGGAAAAAGCACGCCCCGGCGCCTGTGCATAGCGGTGCGACTCAGATAGCACCCCGCCATGGCGTTCTTCGGGCTTGATCTCTTCAAGGCGCTTTCACTCGGCCTCATCGCGGGGCTGACCGAATTCCTCCCCGTGTCGACCGCTGCTCACCTCCTGTTCGCGCAGCGGTTCGGGCGTCTCGATGCGCAGTCCTTGGGTGCGGCCTTCGTTCCGTTGATCGAGCTTGCCGCCTTGGCCGCGCTCCTCTTGGTTTACGGAGCGCGCATTTGGCGGACCGCGGCCGCAACGGCAAATGATCCGGCAGCCCGCCGTTTCGCAATCGGGCTGCTGCTGGCATTTCTGCCATCCGCGGTTTTCGGAGCGCTGGTGCACGATATCGTTCGCGGCGCGCTCTTCAACGTCTGGGCGGTCGCATTCGCGCTCATCGTGGGCGGCGGGGTCTTGTTGTGGGCTGAACGCCTCGAGCTTGCGCCGCGCTATCACGAGGCGACGAAATTCCCGCTCGCAATGTGTTTGTTGATCGGGCTTGCCCAATGCGCGGCCCTGATCCCCGGCCTCTCGCGCGCGGGCGTGAGCATCGTGGCAGCACTGCTGCTTGGCGCTGATCGCCGCTCCGCCGCCGATTTCTCGCTCTGGCTCGCCATGCCGGGCCTGGCGGCTACGCTCGCCTACGACCTCTACCGCAATCCTGTGGTGCTTGGCTCCTCCAGTCTCGGCGTGGCGGTGACCGGATTTGCGGCTGCGTTCCTGGCCGCCTGGTGCGTGGCGCGGACCTTTCTCGATTTCGCCTCGAGCCGTGGATTCGCCGCGTTCGCTTGGTGGCGGGTCATCCTTGGATCGCTCGCCCTGATCGGGCTTGCGCTCGGGCTTTGAGCCGATGACCGCCGCTCACCAACGGAAGGGCTTCAAGCCATCCCGGCCTTGAACTGTCCGGTCTTGCGGAAGCGCCACAGATAAGATGGCACGACTGTGCGCATCGGCACCGGCTCGACGCCGAGCCCGGCCAAGGTGCGGCCGGCATGCAGGGCCTCGTCCGAGACCACATTGTCGGACCGCAGAAGGTCGACTTGATCCGGGGTCAACATGGGCTTCATGCCCAGGATGCGCGAAAGCGCGAGGAAAGAGGCCATGAATCGCGCGAGACCGTACGGGATCGGCAGCAACAGCCGTCGGCGCTCGATGGTCGCGAGCACGAACTGCATCAGCTCGCGAAAGCTTACGACTTCGAGGCCGCCCAGCTCATAGGTCACCCCGCAGGCCTCCGGCCGATCGATGGCAGCGACCACCGCGGATGCGACGTCACCGGCGAAGACCGGCTGAAAGCGGGTCGCTCCGCCGCCGATGAGCGGCAGCGCCGGTGCGATGCGGGCGAGCGAAGCGAACTTGTTGAAGAAATCGTCCTCCGGCCCGAATATCACCGAGGGCCGGAGAATCGTGGCGGAAGGGAGCGCCGCCAGCGTGAGGTTCTCGCCCATCGCCTTGGAGCGCGCATAGTGCGCGGCCGAATTGAGGTCCGCCCCCAGTGCCGATACGTGGATCAAGCGCGCCCCGATGGCGGCGGCCGCAAGCGCAACCCTTTCAGCCCCCAATGCATGCACGGCATCAAAGCGCTGCGGCCCGGTCTCATAGAGGATGCCGACCAGATTAATGACGACGTCCGCGTCCCGCGCTGCCGCCTCCACCGAGCCGCGATGCCGCAGATTGGCGCCTACCGCGTGGATCTGCCCGACGCGCCCGAGCGGCTGGAGGTGGAGAGCCAAGTCCGGCCGTCTGACTGCCACCCGCACCCGATAGCCGCGCTTCACCAGCGCCCGCACCACGTGACGCCCGACAAAGCCGGAGCCGCCGAACACGGTGACGAGCTGGTCGATTTCGGATCGGTTATGCATTCCTCAAAGCTCTCAGTCTCGAGCCGTTGATGTGCCGTGCGCCGGCGCCTCGTCAGCCGCCGAATACAGGATCGCCCCGCGCCTGTACAGGGAGCAGCGGCAGGGCGCCGCCCCGGCCGAATTGACAAGCCGAAAGCAGCTGACATACCTAGACGCCCATCAAGCCCAGGTGGCGGAATTGGTAGACGCGCTGGTTTCAGGTACCAGTGGTGAAAGCCGTGGAGGTTCGAGTCCTCTCCTGGGCACCAACCCCCGAAATTTACTCCGGCGCGCGTTTGCTGCGTCCGGTGAGCCACTGGCGGTGGCGCGTTGCGTCAGACAAGCTCGCGGGCTTTGAGAGGGCAGGCGGGGTATCATGTCACGCATTGGAGTTGGGCTTGCGGCGGCGCTCATCTGCATCGCGATTGCGCCCCCTGCCATGGCCCAGCAAACACGGGCCGGAGTGCTGACCTGCGATGTGTCGGCCGGTCTCGGCTTCATTATCGGATCGAAAAAAGACGTCTCGTGCGCCTTCTCTCCCGAAGGGCCGGGGCAGCGGGAAGACTATGACGGCTCGATCACCAAGTTCGGGCTCGATCTTGGCATCACCGGCGGCGGGGTGATGATGTGGGCCGTGTTCAGCAATACGTATGCGGGACCTGGCTTCCTCGCCGGGGACTATTATGGCGCGAGCGGCGAGGCATCGGTCGGCGCAGGCGTAGGCGGCAATGTGCTCATCGGCGGCTCCAATCGAACGGTGACGTTGCAGCCGCTCTCGGTGCAGGGCCAGATCGGCCTCAATCTGGCGGTCGGCGTCGCAGCGCTGCATCTCGGACTGCCCCGCCGCTGAGCATCGTCGCTCGCCGCTCCATGAACCTTCGCGCCGTCAGGGCGCACCAATGATCAGAGCCAGACCTGGAACGGAGTCGGTCATGCGAGTTCATTCGCGAGTTTTCGCGCGGCCGCTGATCACCGGCCGCCGTGCGCTTGCCGCCGCAACGATGGCAAGCGCCGTTGTGGTGTTCGCATTCATGCCGGCATCGGCCGCGTCCTTGCGGCCCAATGCAGGGCCGCTGTCGCCAGGGATGTACACGCCAATCCATCCTGGAGTGAGGCCGTCATTCCCCATCTATTCTCCGAGGCGTGTGTGCGTTGCGTGGGGACGTGTCTGCGTCAAGGCCGGGCAGGGAACACCAACGCGTCCGGCGCCCTGCGGTCAGTACGAATACGTCTGCGAGAAGTATGGATGATTGCAGCACGAGATCGCTTTGGTTGTTAGCATTGCGCGAGCTGGATTCGCACACGCCTGGGGCCGCTCGCCAACGGCCCCAACCTGCGATATAGGCGCCGGGAATGAGAGAAACCGGCGCGAGGATTGCGAAAATTAGCCTTGGAATTCAGTCGGACATTGGCGAAGACTGGGGCGGCGAGCTGTTGAGCTCTCCGCTTTTGCCACCGCTCTCCCGGGCACCAACCGAAAGCTTTAAATGACCATTCGTCTGCACCGCGGCGATCTGCCGGACCTTGCTCGCTATCAGACCCGTGCGGTTGCGGTCGACACGGAGACGATGGGGCTCCAGCTGCGCCGCGATCGGCTCTGCGTGGTGCAGCTCTCGCCGGGCGATGGCTCCGCCGATGTGGTGCAGATCCCTCCGGGGCAAGTCAGCGCCCCCAACCTCGTCAGGCTCCTCACCGACGCCGCGATCGTGAAGATCTTCCATTTTGCGCGGTTTGACCTCGGCATCTTGAGCCAGACGCTGGGGGTTATGCCAGGGCCGGTCTATTGCACCAAGATCGCCTCGCGGCTTGCCCGTACCTATACGGATAAGCACGGACTGAAGGACCTCGCCCGAGAGCTCATCGGGGTCGATCTTTCCAAGCAACAGCAGTCCTCCGATTGGGGTGCCGGCGAGCTCAGTGACGCACAGGTATCATATGCGGCAAGCGATGTGCTGCATCTGCATGCGCTTAAGGACCGGCTCGACACAATGCTGGCGCGGGAGGGCCGCGAGGCGCTGGCAGAGGCCTGCTTCCGCTTCCTGCCCGATCGGGTCCGCCTCGATATTGCGGGCTGGGGGGCGGAAGACATTTTTGCCCATTCCTGAGGTGGGGTGTCCGGATATGGGGCGGCGCCATGGCCATATGGTGTCGAAGACGCGCGCAAACGCGCTAATGCCACATTTCCCGACTATCCGGGGCGATCGAAAAGGCTAAACTGTCCGACGGGGGGTCGGGCTGATTCCTTCCTTCACGGCCAAGCGGAAGATCGTCGGCCCCCGCACCGTAAGATCGGGGTGAACCGTTTGACGATCGCGTCGCCTATCGACGAACCTGCGCACGCCTATGCGGTCGTCCAGCGCGGCGATGACTCGCGCGCATTCGGTCGGGCCATACGACACAGCCGCCGTGTGCGTTTTCTGCGCTGGGCCATCCCGTTCAGCATCTTGGCCGGCGGCGCGCTCGGCCTGTTGGCCGAGCGGCTGGGTCCGTTGCATATGTTCAGCGCGCTGCCGGTCGATTTCAGCAGCCTGGTGGTCTCCGGCACCAAGATCACCATGCAGGCGCCGCGCGTTGCCGGCTTCACCGCGGACGGGCGCCCTTACGAGGTGACCGGGCGGGCCGCCGCCCAGGACGTCACCAAGCCGGACACGATCGAGCTGCAGGGCATCCAGGGCAAAGGCGAGATGCCGGACCGCACGATCTTCGAGGTGACTGCCGATGCCGGCACCTACGACAGCAAGCGCGATATGCTGACGCTACGCCAGAATGTGGTGATCAAGTCTTCGAGCGGCTTCGAGGTCTATCTCAATGAGGCCGTGATCGACGTTCACAACAGCAATGTCGTTTCGGAGAAGCCGGTTCAAGTGAAGCTGCAGCAAGGCACCATCAATGCCAACCGCATGGAAGTAGTCAATTCCGGTGAAGAAATCCGCTTCGGCGGCGGCGTCAGCATGGTGATGACATCGGGCAACCAGGCTATGCATCTCAGCGGCAGGCTGGGTGTGCCGTGAGAAAAATCATGCGATCTCCTGTTTCTCTCCCCGCTTCTTCTGCGCGACCTGTGAGGCTGCTCCTGGCCGCGACCACGGCAGCGTGCATCTGCGGTTCGGCTAGCGTGCTCGCGCAGAGGAACATCGCCCCGCCGGGACCGCCTAACGCGCTGCAGGGATTCTCGCAGAATCGCGGCCAGCCGGTGAATATCCAGGCCGACAAGCTGGTGGTGCGCGACAAGGACAAGGTGGCGACCTTCACCGGGAACGTGCACGTCACTCAGGGCGACACGGAAATGCGCAGCAAGGTCCTGGTGGTCTACTACATCGACTCGAGCAAGCCTGCCGATGCCAAGGCCGCGGCGGCGACCACCATGACCCAGTCGACTGATTCAGGCGACCAGAAGATCCGCCTCATTGAGGCGACCGGGGGCGTGGTGGTGACCCAGAAGGATCAGAATGCGGCCGGAGACAAGGGCACCTTCGACATGCAATCGAACACCGTCACGCTCAGCGGCAACGTGGTGGTGACCCACGGCAAGGATGTGGTGCGCAGCCAAAGGCTGGTGGTCGATTTGGCCACCGGGGTGTCGCACATGGACGGAGGCCGCGTCGATGCGCTGTTCGGGTCGGCCCCGAATGGCGAGAATATGCCGGGTCCCGGGCCGTCACCGCGTCCCTCGCACGCGAACTGACCTGGTGAGCCAGGCCACCCCATGGAATTGAGGCCTGCTTGCGCAACATCTGGCCTTCCTTACGCCACGGCTCGAGCCGGAGCAGGCGTAGCTCCGCCGACGGCGACTGGGTCATCCCGATAGATCTGGACACCCTCGGGGGCCCGGTCCCTGACATTCGTCCCGAAGCCATCAATCTGGGGTCGGCGCGCCCGCGACGGCGTCCAGCCGCCCCGTCCCCTCCGCGGGTCGAGACCGCGGGTCGGCGCGAGCGCCTGCAGGTGCTGCGCTCCGAACCAAAGGCGGCGCGGGAGGCTCCTGCCCAAAGTGAGCCGCCGGCGGCGCGGCCAAAGCTGCAGGCGGTGCGCGTCGATCAACCCGCATCCCGTACCATGGCGCTCGCCGCGCCGGCGCTAGCCGCGCAGGGGCTCGACAAGAGCTTCTCCGGTCGCAAGGTCGTCAGCGGCGTCAGCATCAATGTGCGCCGCGGCGAGGCGGTCGGCCTCTTGGGCCCAAACGGCGCCGGCAAAACCACGGTCTTCTACATGATCACCGGCCTGATCAAAGCCGACCGCGGCCGAATCGAGCTTGACGGGCAGGACGTCACCCCTCTGCCCATGTATCAGCGGGCGCGGCTCGGCGTCGGCTATCTGCCGCAGGAGGCCTCGATTTTTCGCGGGCTCAACGTCGAAGACAATATCCGTTCGGTGCTGGAGGTGATCGAGCCCGACCGGCGGCGCCGCGAGGCGGATCTGGGTGCGCTGCTCGAGGAGTTCGGCATCACCCGCCTGCGCAAGACGCCCGCGATCGCACTCTCGGGCGGCGAGCGGCGCCGCGTCGAGATTGCCCGAGCGCTGGCCAGCCGCCCGAGCTATATGCTGCTCGACGAGCCCTTTGCGGGTATTGATCCCAAAGCGGTGGTGGAGATCCAGAAGCTGGTGCGCCATCTCACCCAGCGCGGAATCGGCGTGCTGATCACTGACCATAACGTGCGCGAGACGCTCGATCTGACCGACCGCTCCTACATCATCTATTCGGGCGCTGTCCTGATGGAGGGCGACAAGGACCAGATCGTGAATGATCCCGAGGTGCGCCGGGTCTATCTGGGCGAGGAATTTCGAATTTCCTGATGACCAAACATTCCGTTGCCGAAAATACCGGCAGAGCTCCTTAACGATTGCGCATCGAGCCCGTATACACGGGAAGCAGAACCCTATAAGCAAGAACCGGACCACTTTCTTCAGGCGTCTGCCTTCGCAATTCCCCATGGCGCTCTCGCAAAAACTTCAGCTTCGACAAAGTCATGCATTGGTGATGACGCCGCAGTTGATGCAGGCGATCAAACTGCTGCAGCTCTCCAATCTCGATCTTGTCGGCTATGTGGAAAGCGAGCTGGAGCGCAATCCGCTGCTCGAACGTTCGGCCGAAGGCGAGCGGGACGCTGGCCCAACCGACGAGAAGCCCGAGGCATTTGGCGAGCCGCCGCGGACCGATTGGCAGGAGGGCGGTTTAGTGTCCGGCCATGATGGCCTTGCCGCGCATGCCGACGGCGGGCACGAGGGCGATGAAGCGGACGGCGAAGCACCACGCGCGCAGAACGAAGCGCTCGCCGGCTACAGCGATTGGAGCGGCGTCGGTAGCGGGCGCCAGATCGACGGGGAGTACAACCTCGAGGCCTTTGTGTCGGCGGAACGTACGCTCGCCGACCATCTCTCCGAGCAGCTGGTGCTGGCGACGGTCGACCCAGCCGCCCGCTTGATCGGCCAATATCTGGTCGATCTCGTCGACGAAGCCGGCTATCTCACGGGCGATCTCGCGCAGGTAGCCGAGAAGCTCGGCGCCCGGCTTGCCGACGTCGAAGCCATGCTGGCGACGCTGCAGGCTTTCGATCCGCCGGGGGTCTGTGCGCGCAACCTCACCGAATGCCTGTCTATCCAATTGCGCGAGCGCAACCGTTTCGATCCGGCCATGCAGGCCTTGGTCGCGCATCTCGATTTGTTGGCGAAGCGCGACATTCCGGGCCTGAGGAAGGTCTGCGGCGTGAGCGAGGAAGATCTGATCGACATGATTGCCGAGATCCGCCAGCTCAATCCCAAGCCGGGCCTGGCGTTCGGCACCACGCTGGTGCAGCCGATCGTGCCGGATGTGTTCGTGCGGCCCGCAGCCGACGGCGGCTTCGTGGTCGAGCTCAACTCCGAGACCTTGCCCAAGGTGCTGGTCAATCAGAGCTACTACGCGCAGGTCGCCAAGACCGCTCGCAACGACAAGGAGAAGACGTATCTGGCCGATTGCCTGCAAACGGCGACGTGGCTCATCCGCGCGCTCGATCAGCGGGCGCGCACCATCCTCAAAGTTTCGACCGAGATCGTGCGGCAGCAAGACGGCTTCTTCGCGCATGGCGTTCAGCATTTGCGTCCGCTCAATCTCAAGACCGTCGCCGATGCGATCTCGATGCACGAGTCCACGGTCTCGCGCGTCACCGCCAACAAATACATGGCGACGAGCCGTGGCATATTCGAGCTGAAATACTTCTTCACCTCCGCGATTGCCGCCGCGGATGGTAGCGAGGCGCATTCGGCCGAGGCGGTGCGTCACCGGATCAAACAGCTCATCGATGCGGAGAACCCGCGCGCAGTCCTGTCCGACGACACGATCGTCGAGAAGTTGCGCGTCGCGGGCGTCGAGATCGCGCGCCGCACCGTCGCCAAGTATCGCGAGGCCATGCACATCCCGTCCTCGGTGCAGCGCCGACGCGAGAAACTCGCGATGACGCGGGTAATGCCCTGACCGCTTGCCCTGGCAAGGCGCGACCGAGCTCCCTATGTCATGAAGATCACTCGTTGTGGGCTGCGCCGCTCAGCGGGCGCTGAGTGGGTATACTTGAGTAGGTGAGCCGCAATGTCGTTGCGCATTTCGGGCAAAAACATCGATATCGGCGAGTCCCTGCGCGCGCGCATAAACGGGCGGATCGAGGATGCGACCGCGAAGTATTTCGACGGCGGCTTCTCCGGCCATGTCACGGTCAGCAAGGAAGGATTCGGGTTTCGCAGCGAATGCGTGATCCACCTCGATTCCGGGATCGTGCTTGAAGCCGAGGCCTTGGCAGCCGACGCTTACGCGAGTGCCGACCAGGCGGCTGAGCGAATCGAGAAGCGCCTGCGCCGCTACAAGAGGCGGCTCAAGAGCCATCAGGGCTCGGGGAATGGCAGCATTCCGGCGCTGCCGGTCGCAGCACCGAGTTATGTCATCGCAGCACCGGCCTCTGAAGAGGAAGACGCGACCGGTGGTGACCCCGTAATCATCGCCGAATCGACCACGGCCCTCAAACGTCTCTCGGTCAGTGATGCCGTGACCGAGCTCGACCTGACCGGGGTTGCCGTAGTGGTGTTTCGGCATGCCGGACACGGACGGGTCAATCTGGTCTATCGGCGCCGTGACGGGAATATCGGCTGGATCGACCCGCCGGTAATGCCCGAAAGCGGGCATTAAAGCGCGTCCCGCCAGGATGGAACAGAATGCGCTCCAATTTCTTTGATTTGCGCATGGCGTGTCTCGAAAAGTCGGGTCACGCCGGGCGCAAGTGCGGGCTTTTCCGGCCTGCGATCTCCCATTGACGCCGCTCACCGCTCTCCGTATGGTCCGGCGCCTTTAGGGGCGTTTTCCGCGGGACCAGGCAAGGCCGGATTTACCGTCTCGAAAACGCGACAAGGTGAACCAACTTAGGCACTCCCAAACTTTAGGCACTCAACTGTAGCCGCTCTGTCGTAGCCACTCTGTGTGGCTGCGACGCTGTCCCGCAGAGCTCCCGGATTTCCTGGATGAGTTCCATGCCGCTTGCCGATCTGGTTGCGCCCAACGCCGTCATTCCGGCGCTCAAGGTCAATGGCAAGAAACAGGCACTGCAAGAGCTTGCCGCCAGGGCGGCCGAGCTCTCCGGACAGAACGAGCGCACCATTTTCGAGATTTTGCTGCAGCGGGAGAAGCTCGGTTCCACCGGCGTCGGCAGCGGGGTCGCGATCCCGCACGGCAAGTTGCCGAAGCTCAACAAGCTGTTCGGACTGTTCGCGCGATTGGCGCGCCCGGTCGATTTCGAGGCGCTCGACGGCCAACCGGTCGATCTCGTGTTCCTGCTGCTCGCCCCCGAAAGCGCAGGCGCCGATCACCTGAAGGCGCTGGCGCGCGTGGCGCGTTTGCTGCGCGATCCCGAGATCGCGCGCAAGCTGCGCGATTCGCGCGACGCGGAGGCGATGTACGCCGTGCTGGCGATGCCTTCCGCGACAGCGGCCTGATTGGATCGGATTTTATCTGGATTCGATTTGCTTGTCGGGGTTGGGCGCCCCATGAGCCTCCGCATCGGGCGATCAGATCGCCGCGATCACATCAATGCACGCTGACGGCTTCGAGCTCCTGGCTCCACGCATTGGCGACCGCTGCCTCGCGGCTGTCGGTGAGCATGATCGGCGTACCGTCGGCGGCATGCAGGGCGAACAGCTCCAGTCCGGGCGCGATCTCGGGCGCCTCGGGAAACAGGCTGGGCACGTCCTCGGAGCGGATGCTCTTCACGTAGGCGATCTTGCCGTCGCCCAGCAGTGCCAGGGCTTCCCGAGAAATCAGATGAACGGGCATTTGGTCATTCACATTACGATTCATGGCCCTCGACTCCTTTCTGTCAGCTGGTCGAGTCCTTGGTCATTTTAAGAGGTGTTGTTCTACTCAAACCTGGGATGGTTCCTCGCTTTCGCAAGGGCCTGGTCCGGTCCGCATGCGCGGGTCCCTCACTCATGGTCCGTGATGCTGATCGTCCTGACCGAACGGCCAGGCTCTGGCCGCGCCAGATCGATCGACAGGAGGCCGTTGTTGAGGTCGGCTCCCAGCACCTCCATCCCGTCCGCCAGCACGAACGTGCGCTGGAACTGACGTGCTGCAATGCCGCGATGGAGAAAGTGCCGAGTCTTGTCCTCGTGCTGCCGTCCGCGGATGACCAGCTGGTTCTCCTCGACCGTGACGTCGAGCTGGTCGCGGGTGAAGCCGGCGACCGCGAGCGTGATCCGCAGCCGTTCGGGACGACAATCCTCCGGGGCCAGCCGCTCGATATTGTAGGGCGGATAGCCGTCTGCAGACTTCGTCACACGTTCGAGTGCGCGCTCGATCTCGTCGAATCCGAGCAGGAATGGACTGGAAAGAGACGGCACTCGGGACATCGTTGCAGAGCCCTTGTCAAGCGACTTTGGCGGGAGCCCTGGCGGCACCCCCTTCTCGCCGTGCCGCGAATGCCCCATCAGTGGCGCACCCGCAACCCGGTCGCCTATCCATATGGTACCGGGCGGGCATACCTTCAAGAATAGCGTCGGAGTGGAGCGATCCCGCGGTCCGCCCGGGCCTATTTGATCAGCTCGCCGATCTTGTCCACGATCGGCTTGGGGGTGGCGTAAATCTTGTTGATCAGGGCGGCGAGGTGTGCGCCGTCCTCCGGTTCCACCTCGAGCATGTTGCGCCTGGCATCTTCCCGGAACTCCGCATCCTTCATGGTTTCCATGAAGGCGTCGCGCAGCATCTTGGTGCGATCCGCTCCCATATCGGGTGGCGCCACGAAGGGCCGGCCGATCCCTTGTCCGGCATACAGGAACTCGATCGCCTGGCGGTCCTGTGGATTGCGGGCGAGGTCGGCCACGAACGGGACACCTTCGAGCTGCGGGTTGGGGGCGGCCCCGCCCTGGAACAGGATTCTGACCTTGTGGCTCGGAATCCAGTCCGGCCGCTTGCCGGACACGCTGTCGAGGCTCTCGCAGATTCCGTCGACCTCGCCGCGTTCCATGGCGAGGAAGACGTCGGAGGAAGAGGGGAAGCCGGCGATTATCTTGAATTTCATGCCGAGCAGCGCGTTGAGCGCTTTCGGGTAGGAATGTGTCCCGGTGCCGACGCCCGTGTCGCCGACGATCAGCTCCTTGCTGTAGAGATCCTGCAGGCTCTGCACCTTCGCGGTCGTCATGGCGATGCAGACATTGGTCTCGGTCGTCGGCGTCCCGAGCCAGGTGATCTTGGTCGGGTCAAAGCGCGCGCCGGACGCGCCGGTGATCGGTCCGAGCGCAGCGTCGCGCGCGATGATGCCCATCACGGTGCCGTCCTTGGGGGCCAGATTGTAGATGTTGTTTGCGGCCACGAAGCTGCCGGCGCCCGGCATGTTCTGCGGCACCACGGTGGGATTGCCGGGCAAATGCTTGCCGATGTGGCGCGCGACCACCCGACCCCAGAGATCGTAGCCGCCGCCGGCTCCGAAGCCGATCAGCATCTGCACGGTCTTGCCGGCAAGGCTGAGGCCCGCTTGCGCCCGGGCCGGCGCAGGGCTCGCAAATGCATCGGCGGCGAGCGACATGGCGAGCGCCAAGCGGGGCGCCAGAAGGGCAATTGCGGACATGGAAACCTTCCCGGTTGTCGGTGGCGGCCGATCAAGTTTTGCTGACCATTTTATGCGTGGCTGGATCGCAAAAATAGCGCCGGCAAAAGGTCGCGGGCGAGTCATGCGGCTCGCACCCCGGCGGGCTGGAGAAGTCGAGGGATCCTCCGTCCTGCAAATATTCTCAAAGTCTACTTTGAATATAAAGTCAACACTTGTAAGACATGACAGTATTATACCCCTAAGTACAAATGCCTATTCAGTATTGCGTTTCAGCGCATCTGGAAGATATTAATACGCCCCGTGTAATCCTTGGTCCCCAAGGTCCATACAGGGCTCTATCGTGACGGTAGATGCATTCACCGAGCGCCTCGCCCGTGTGCGCGCGCGCTTTGTCTCCGCGCTCGACCGTAAGATCGAGGACACTTATGCGGCCATTCCTGCCCTCACGGGCAGTGATACCGCTGCCGCCGCGGCAGTCGAAGAATCCTATCGGCGCATTCACGGGATCGTCGGAATAGGCCCGACCGTCGGCTTCTCGTTCACCGGCCGCGCCGCCCGCACCGTTGAGGATATCCTGCTGCGACCGCGCGAGGCGGAGCGAGGGCTGACCACTGAGGAAATGACCTCGTTCAAAGAAGCCCTGGATGCATTGCGGGAGGCCGCCGCACGCGAGCTCCAATCGTTCTACGCGAGCTGTCGGTGACGGAGAATGTCGGCGGCAAGAATTGCCGTTGTTGCGCGGCATTCGCGCCGGAGGGTGTGTGCCGAAGGTGTCGAGCTCGCGATCGCGCCACACGTTGTCACCAGCGCATGCGGCGCGCGCTCATTGCAACAGCTCGCGCACCAGGTCGCGTAGATAGCGCGCCTTCAACGGCTTCTCGATTGTGGGATTCGCGTTATCCGCCAGGAAGCGGCTCGCATCCCCCGTAAAGGCGCCGCCAGTCATGAAGACGAATTTCTTCGCCTGCGCGGGCGCCTGCTGCGACAGTTCGCGATAAAGGTCCATGCCGGTCATTTCCGGCATCATCAGGTCGCAGAGCACGACGTCGTACGGCCCGTCGTCGTGCAGAAGCTTGATCGCCTCCCGGGCGGTCGTTACCGAGGTAACCTCGTGCTCCTCGAGGATTCGCTGGATGGTGATGCCGAGCATTCTCTCGTCGTCCACTACCAGCACGCGGCCGCGTCGCGTCGCGTCGGAACGGATCGCGACCGGTGCCGGTTCGGTCGCCTGGGCGAGGGCGGCCGGCAGGCTCGTGCGGAACATGGTGCCCTTGCCGACTTGGCTTTGCACCGAAATCTCGCCTCCGTAGCCGGTGATGATCCGGTGACAGATGGCGAGGCCGAGACCCGTGCCGGCGCCGCCCGTCTTGGTGGTGAAGAGGGCATCGAATATGCGCGGCAACACGGCTGGCGGGATGCCGGCGCCGGTGTCGTGCACCTCCACAACGGCGCGGCCGTTCGCGTCCGTGTGCGTGACGATCCTGATCTCGTTGCTCGCCGCCCGGCCCTCCGGGATGGCGTGCGCAGCGTTGACGATCAGATTGATGAAGACCTGGGCAAGCTTGGCCTCGCTTCCCCTGACCAGCGGGACGTCGCCGTAGTCGCGGATCAGTTGCGCACGATGCCGGACCTCGTTTCCGGTCATGCGAACCGCGGAGTCGAGCACGCGCCGCAGCTCGACCGGCCCCTGTTTTTCCTCGTCATTGGACCGGGAAAGACCGCCCAGGTCGCGGATGATGAGGCGCATGCGCTCGGCAGCTTCCTGCGCGTCGTTGATGAGCGCCGCGACCTCGGCCGGGGCGATCCCGCCGGCGGCCGCGCTCTGCGTCATGCGCATCAGCTGCTCGGCGGCGAGCTCGAGATTGGCCACCAGGATGGCGAGCGGATTATTGAGCTCATGGGCGACACCGGCCGCCAACAGGCCGACCGAAGCCATGCGCTCGGAGATCAGGAGCTGCTCGCGCATCCGTTTGCGTTCCGCCCGTGCGAGCGCCTCGCGCCGCTCGCGCTCGACCGCCGGGACCAGGCGTGCCAGAGCCCCTTTGGCGAGAAAATCGCGAGCGCCCGCCCGCAACGAAGCCACAGCGGCCTCCTCGCCGACAATGCCCGAGATGATGATGAAAGGCAGATCGAGGTCGCGCTCCTTCACCAGCGCCAGCGCCGCCGGAGCGCTGAAGTGGGGCATGTTGAAATCGGAGAGCACGATGTCCCACGGCTTGCCTTCGAGCGCGGCGCTCATTGCTTCCGCGGTTTCGACGCGCTCGAAGGTCACCTCGTAGTCGGCGCGCTTGAGCTCGCGCAGCATCAGCGCGGCATCGCGTTCGTCGTCCTCGACGATCAGGACCCGCAGCGGCTGTCCCATGGTTCGCTCGCTCTCATGGCTGAAATCTCGGCGCTGTTCGCATTCTTCTGCTCTCATCCCGCACGGACGGGCGGGGGCGGCTCGTTAAGCACCAACCAGTAGTGACCGAGCTGAACGACGGCCTGCGCGAATTCGGCAAAATCCACCGGCTTGCGCACATAGCTGTTGGCGCCCAGGCGATAGCCATCGTATCGGTCACGGTCCTCCACCGAGGTGGTGAGAATCACGATCGGCAAAAGGCACGTGCGCGCGTCCTCGCGAATGCGCCTCAACACCTCGTGCCCGTCGATCTTCGGGAGCTTCAGGTCCAGCAAGATCAGCTCGGGGAGCGGGTTGTGGGTCCCATCCGGGCGCGTCGCGAACAAATAGTCGATCGCCTCGACGCCGTCGCGCGCGACCACCACACGCTTGGCGATCTCGCCCTTTTTCAGGGCGCGCAGCGTCAAGGCCTCGTCCTTGGGGTTGTCCTCGACCAGGAGAATGATCTGCTCTTGCGTCATCCCGCCACCTCGGCTTGTGCCCGCAATCGTGCCGGCTTGGCGTCCGGCATGACGCCGGGATCAGCGCCGGCGCCCTTCCCAAGGCTGAAGAGGAAAGTCGCTCCGCGACCCACCGCGCCCTCGGCGCGGATGCGTCCGCCGTGCCGCCGCACGATTCGCCGCACGGTGGCAAGCCCAATCCCGGTCCCCTCGAACTCACGCGGCGAATGCAGGCGCTGGAACATGCCGAAAAGCTTCGACGCATAGGCCATGTCGAAGCCGGCGCCATTGTCACGCACGAAGAATGTGCCGGGCTCGTCGGGAGATTCGCCGACCTCTATGCGCGCCTGCGCGGTGTCGCGGGTGAACTTCCAGGCATTGCCGAGAAGATTGTCGAGCGCGATCGCGATGAGCCCGTCGTCGCCGTTGGCCCTGAGCCCGTCGGCGATGACGAGCTCGACCACGCGCTGCGGTGATGCCTGCGCCAGACGGCCGGCGATGGAACGCGCGAGGGCGCTGATATCGACCGGAGCGCGGCGGAGCTCCGCGCGCGTCACGCGCGAGAGCGCCAACAGGTCATCGATCAGCCGCGCCATCTGCTGCGCCGATTCACGCACATAGGCGAGATATTTCTTGCCTTCGTCGTCGAGCTTGTCGGCATAGTCCTCAAGCAGGATCAGGCCGAAGCCGTCGATGCTGCGCAGCGGCGCACGCAGGTCATGCGCGACCGAATAGCTGAAGGACTCGAGCTCCTCGTTTTTGGCTTCGAGCTGCTCGACCAGGGAGGCGCGCGCTTCGGCGATCTGCCGCGCCGCCTGCGCTTCCAGGGCCTCGATCTCGGCGCGCAACAGATGCTCGCGAATGAGCCGGTTCTCGTCTTCGAACTGCTTGCGCCTGATCTGCGCCAGCACGCGCGCGCGCAGCACGTCGAGATCGCACGATTTGGCAATGTAGTCGTCGGCGCCGGCGGCTAGCCCCTGGATCACGGCGTCGCGATCATCCACGGCCGTCAGCATGATGATCGGGGTGTCGCGCAGGCCGGGCACGCCCTTGATGCGCCGGCAGGTCTCCTGACCACCGATGCCCGGCATGATGACGTCGAGCAGAATGCAGTCGACAGGCTGCACCTCGAGCATCTGCAGCGCTTCCTCGCCTGAGCGCGCAAGCACCAGCTCGTAGCCGTCGGCCCGCAGCCCATCAGCCAGCTGCTGCAGGTAAGTCTCGCTGTCGTCGACGGCGAGAACCTTCTTGGGCCCGGACAGGCTTGCCGTCGCGCGCTCCGCCTTTTGTCCACCGGCGCTGCGCAGCATGGCGGAAAGCCGCGCCAGGATGACCATGATGCTCTCGTCCTTGCGGACGAACGCATCCGCGCCGGCGTCGAGCGCCCGCACCTCCTCGCTGCGGTCTTCCGAGCCGGTCAGCAAGAGGCACGGCAGCCCGCGCAGGGCCGCATCGAGGCGGATGCGGCGGACGACCGTGGCGCCGTCGATGCCGGGCAGCATCCCGTCAACGATCACCGCGCTGGGGCGAAGATCGGCGGCGAGATGCAATCCCTCCTCGCCGCTGCCGGCGAGCAGCACCCGATAGCAGGCTTCTTCCAGTGCGGCCTTCAGCTCTTCCCGGAAGGTCAGGCTGTCGTCGATCAGCAATATGGTCTCGCCCTTTCGCTCCGCCGGGACGTCACGGCGCGCCAGCTCGCGTGCACGCGCCACCAGATAGCCGGGGTCATAGGGCTTGCCGACATATTCGTCGGCTCCGGTGGTGAGGCCACGGATGCGATCGCGTATCTCGGCTTCGCTCGAAAGCAGCATCACGGCCATGCCCGAGGCCCCGGCATCGGCGCGGATCTCGCGCAGCAGCTCGATGCCGTCGCCGTCGGGCAGGAGCACGTCGAGGATGACGAGGGCGAAATCCTCGGATGCAAGCGCGCGCCGCGCCTCCGCAAGGGTCGCGCAAGCGAGCACCGGCAGATCGGCTGCGGCGAGCATGTCCATCAGGTTCATGCGCACCGTCAGGCTGTCATCGACGACGAGAATCCGCCCACTCATGCGCGCGCCTCCATTGTCACGGCTTGCAGCGCCACCAGACGCGGGGCGATGTCGCGCAGGCGCAGCACGTGGGTGGCCGCGTCCAGCATCGCGGCCTCGCGCGGCATGCCGTAGATGACCGAGGTCGATTCGTCCTGTGCGATGGTGATCCCGCCCGCGGCACGGATCTTCAGCAGACCGAGTGCGCCGTCCCTGCCCATTCCGGTCAACAGGCAGGCGGCGGCCGATGCCCCGCATTCGCGCGCCACCGATTCAAACAGCACGTCCACCGAGGGCCGGCAGGAATGGCGCTCCGGATCGCTAGTGAGGCGCAAGCGGCCGTCGCGCAGCACCATGTGGTGCCCGGCTGGCGCCACGACGACGCGACCGGCCGCAGCGGTGACCGGCATGCCGTCCATCGGGTGGATCACGCGGCGCGTGCTCTGCGCATCGAGCCAGTCTGCGAAGGCGGCTCCGAAGGGTTCATTGATGTGCAGCACCAGGAGGATCGGCAGGCGGAACGCGGCGGGCAGGGCCCGCAGAATCTCGACGATCGCGCCGGGTCCGCCGGTCGATGCCCCGATGGCGACAAGCTCGCATCCGCGCGGGGGGAGAGATGCCGTCGCCCCGCCCGCGTTCTCGAGCACGGGCCGGCGCAGCTGTGCGAGGCGGGCGCGCGGATGGGTGATGACGCGAATGCGCGCGACCAGCTTCACGGTCGACAGGAATCGCTCCTCCCAGGCGCCCTCCGCCTCAGCGCCGGTCGGCTTCTCCAGCACGTCGACCGCGCCTGCCGCCAGCGCATCGTAGATCCTGAACAACTCGCCGCGGTTGATCGAAGCCGAGACGATCAGGATCGGGGTCGGACAGTGGGCCATGATGTGCTCGGTCGCCGCGAGCCCGGTCATCACCGGCAGCATCATGTCCATGCTGATCACATCGGGGCGGGTCTGCCGACAGAGCTCAATCGCGGTCTTGCCGTCCTCGGCCGCGCCGACCACTTCGATCGCCGGATCGGAGGACAGAATCTCGATCAGCCGCGCCCGCACGGTGGCCGAATCTTCGACAACAAGAACGCGTGTCCTCGGCATCTGTCATCCGATCAGTGGCTTGATGATCGCCATGAGCTCGGCCTGGTCGAATTCGCTCTTGACGACGTAGCCTTGCGCCCCGACGTCCTGTCCGCGCCGGCGGTCTTCAGGCGCTGCCCGCGAGGTGACGAGGATCGCCGGGATTTCCCGCAAGGCGGGGTCGGCGCGCAAATGCGTGATGAAGGTGAAGCCGTCCATGCCGGGCATTTCCACGTCGACCAGCGCCAGCGCATAGGGCTTGCGGCGGACCATGCCGAGCGCTTCCTCGCCCGATGAGGCGAGATCGACCTCGTAGCCTGCGGCCTCGAGAATGCTCTGCTCCAGCATGCGGGTGGTCAGCGAATCGTCCACCACCAGCACCCGGCTCCGTGACCGCATATCATCGATCGCGCCCGCATCGCCGGCATGCGCCGCCGCGAGCAGGCCATCCGGATCGAGGACCAGCTGTGGATTGCCCTCCGCGTCGAGCGCCGCGCCGGCAATCAGCGGGCTCGCATGCATGTGCTGCGGCAGCGGCCGCACCACGATGCCGCCGGTGCCGCACAGGCGTTCGACCCCGATGGCGGCGAGCCCTGCGGCGCCTGCGATCACCACAATGTTCCACTTGCGCCGCGCCGGCCAGCGGCTGCCGGCAAGCGCAGTCGCGAGCGAGATGAAGGCGATCGCCTGCTGCTCATAGAGAATGGTGGCGCCGGTGCCGCTACGGCAAATCTCCGCTTCCGTGATGCGCAGGATCGAGCGCACCGAATCGAGCGGGATCGCGGCCGCGGTACCGTCTTCCCCCGCCTGCACCATCAAGGCGCCCATGGCGGCGAGCGCGGGCGGGACTATCAATGAGACGCATGTACCGCGGCCGCGGTCGGTTTGCAGCGATACCTCGCCGCCGAGGCGCTCGACCGCCTCGCGAACGATATCGAGACCGATGCCGCGTCCGGCAATATCGGTGACTGTCTTGGATGTGCTGATGCCGCCGCGCAGGAGCAGGCGCGCCAGACCTTCGGGGTCGAGATCATTGCCGGCCGGGAGACCGCGCTGAGATGCCACGCCTCGCACTGCGTCGAGGTCGATGCCGCTCCCGTCGTCACGACACTCGAAGATGATCCGCGGCCCGCGCCGGCCGACATTCACCGACACGCGTCCGCTCGCCGGCTTGCCGGCGGCGAGGCGCTCGGCCTCCCCCTCGATGCCGTGTGCCACCGCGTTGCGCACGATCTGCACGAGCGCCCCCTGCACGGTCTCCAGTACATGGGAATCGAACCGCAGATCGCGGCCGATCGCTTCAAAGCTCACCTGCTTCGACAGCGCCTGGGCGGTATCACGCGCGGTTCGTTCGAGCGTGGTGAACAGGCCGTCGGCCGAGATCAGGCGCAGCCGCTCCGCTGCCTCGCGCAATTGCGAGAGCTCGCGCCCCATCTGATCGAGCACCGAGCCCAGGTTCCGCTCAAGGCTGCCGAGCTTGCGGCGCAACTCTTCGGCAATTGCCGATCTTTGGCCCGCGTTGCCGATCGGGCCTCGCGCGTCGGCAACAGCAGAGACGGAGGGCGCAAATTGCGTCAGCAGCCGATCGGTGAGATGGCGCACTTGCGTGAGCCCCTGCGCGGCGCCGCGCAGGCCGTTGAGCAGCGCATGTGCTTCCACGATACCGTCGAGCACCGCCTCGGTCTCGGCAATGTCGGTGCGGACGGTGCGAGTGACCGGCGCGGGCTCCGATTTGCTGGTCGGGCTCTGCTCCGTGGTCTCGACCGGCCCCAGCGCGCCGATGCGGTTCGCGATCTCGTCGAGATGGGTCAGGATCGCGTCGATCTGCTCGCGGGCGATGCCGGCAGCCGAATCGCGAAACGGCGACAAGGCATCCTCGATGGCGTGCGCTCGGTTCGCGATCTCGTTCTGCTTGACCACGCGGGCGGCGCCCTTGAGCGTATGCGCAAGGCGCAGCAGCTGCTGCACAGCCGCATTGCTGCCGCCCTTCTCGAGCGCCAGGATGCCCTTGGCGAACTGATCGACCAGATCGCGCGCCTCAGGCCGAAAGTATCTTAACGGATCCGCCGCCATCCGCGCGCGCCGCCCCCGTTGTCTAAGCCGCCAGCTGCGGCTGGATGATGCGCAGGAGGTCCCGCGACAGCGCCGCCATCTGCGATACGGTCTGCAAGGTCTGCCCGGCGCTCGTCTCGGTTTCCACCGAGGCCTGGGTGACGCTCGCGATCGCAAGATTGACCTGCTCAACCGCGCTCGATTGCTGCTTGGTGGACAGCTCGATCTCGCGCGCCGCCTCGGTCGTGGTGCCGACGAGGCTCGCGATCTGCCGGAACGCGGTTGCTACATCGCCGAATTGTCGCGAGCCCGCATCCACGGCCTTGGAGCCGGTCTCGGTCGCCATCACGGTGGTGTTGACGGCGCTGCGCACGTCCTCAATCAGCGTGCGCACCTCCTTGGTCGAGTCGCCGACGCGGTCGGCGAGCTTGCGGATCTCATCGGCCACCACGGCAAATCGCTTGCCCGCGTCGCCGGCGCCGGCGGCTTCGATGGTGGCGTTAATGGCGAGGATGTTGGTCTGCTCGGCGAGCTCGGACACGATATCGAGCACCGCGCCGACCTCCTGCGATTTCTTGCCGAGGTCCAACATGTGGGAGACGATCTGGTCGACCTGCCGCCTGATTCCGCCTATCAATTCATGCGTCGTGTCGACGGTGCCGTGGCCGGAGCGGGCCGCGCTCGCGGTCTGCTCGGCGTTTTGTGCAACGCGCTGCGCGCTTTCAGCGATCTGGCGCGAGGTCGCCAACAGCTCGGTGATCGTCGTGCTGATCTCGGTCATGGCGGCCGCCTGCTCCTTGGCGCCGGTCGCCTGCTGGTTGGCGGCTGCCTGCAACTCAGTCGAGGAGCTGCGGACCTGATTGACTGCCTCGGCGATTTGCCGCGCCAGGGAGCTCGTGATCAGCCATCCGATCGCCAGCACAGTTGCGGCGCCGACGAGGCCACCCCACAGGATGATCGCAACGGTCGCGTGAGCGGAATTGTGCGCCTCTTCGAGCCGCGTCTTCAGGAGGTTGGCCTCTTGCTGATCGGCTTCGGCAATCAGATTGTGGACCTGCTCCGTGGTGCCCTTGCCTAAGTTCGAGGTCAGGAGCTTGGCGGCGGCGTCGAGGCCGTCGGTGCGGCGCAGGTCGACGGTCTGCCTGAGCTCGTTGAGCCGTGTTTCGAGGATCGGCGATAGGGCGGCAAGCCGCCGCTGTTGGTCGGGATTGTCCATGGTGAGCTGGCGAAGGCGCTCCAGCGTGCCCTTGAGGGAGCCGAGGGCGTTTCGGTAGGGCGCGAGAAAGCTTTCGTCACCCGTGATCAGGTAGCCGCGCTCGCCCGTCTGCGCGTCGGTCAGCTGCGTGGCCAGCAAAGCGAGGTCGCCGCGGACCTGGTAGGTGTGAGTCACCCAGCCATCGTTCTCGATCACCTGGGCGGCGTTGCGATAGGCAACGACGGCGATCAGGATCAAGGTGAGTCCCGCGACCGCGAAGCCGGCGATGAGCCGTCCTTTGACCGTCCACGTGTTGAACATGGGCATCACTCCTTATCTCGGCCCCGCTTCGATCTTGGCCGCGTTGATGGTGGCGAGCAGCGAAGGCAAATGCAGAATCGGGCCGGCCATTTTGCGCGAGCGCACGAAACCCTGCGTATGCGCCTGAGCGTGGCCTTCGACCGCCTGTGGGGCGATCGTGTCACGATGCACGCGCCGCTGGCCGTCGAAGCCGTTGAACGCGAATGCGACCGGGGCCGCCGCGGCAATCACCAGCCAGCGCGGCGTCGGCTCATTGGCGGATTGCTCGGTGATGCCGAGCAAGACGCGCAGGCTGTAGACCGGCAGGATGCTGCCGCGGAATCCCGCGATGCCGAGCAGCGCCGACGAGCCGCCTGGGACAGGCGTGATCCTCTTGTCGGCGTGAAGCCCGCTGATCTCGGCCAGGCGGATCGCGAATGGTTCCTGGCCGACATGGATCGCCAAAAAGCCGATCCGGCTCGACCGATCCTCCATTTGGGCCGGCTCGGCAAAGGCGCGGTCGAATGCGAGCCGCAGGGCTGCGGCCTTGCCGTTGTGGCCGGCAACCGAGACGCTCATGCCGGGACCCCGCTTTCCTTGAGCGAGCTCTCACACAATGCCATCAGGGCCTCGCGGCTGAATCCGCCGGCGAACAACAAGAGACGCGAGGCGTCTTCGCGCCGGAGCAGATTGAGCGCCTGCGCGAGCTCGCTGCGGGCGGCGGCGCGATCGCCATCCCGCCGCGCCAGAAGCCCGAGATGCAGCCGCGGCATTGCGAACGAAGGATCCAGATAGGCCGCGATCCGGTCATGCTCGCGGGCACGTTGGCGATGCCCCGAATGCTCGCGACACAGCGCCAGCAGATAGTGTGCACCGGCATTGAGCTCGTCGATGAGAAGAAGCCGCAGGCACGCATCCTCGGCTGCCGCCAGCTGCCCGCTGTGGGCGAGCAGCGTCGCTTCCAGAAGCAGGACGTCGGGATCCCTCTCGCGCGCGGGCGGGGCGATGCGAATATGCGCAAGGGCCTCGGCGAAACGCTCGTGGCGGAGAAAATCGAGTGCCGGAGTGACATCCCAGGGGCGCTGCGCTTCCTGCGCTTGCCGGACCCGCTCCAAGCCTCCCCGGCCTGATGCGTCGAGAGTTGCGCGTGAAGGCGCTGCTGATGTGGGGGAGCCAAGGGAGGGGACGTTCGTGGCCGCGGGCACGAGCGCGGCGACCCGCTCGCTCGCCTGCCGGATGGTATCAAACCACGTCGCGCTGGTCGCCACGGAAGCCCTGGGTGAAAAGGAAAGTGCCGCCGCCGGAGCTTCCGCGGCCGCGCTGTCTCCCGACGAGTGGCCGGCCGGCGCCATGTCCTCCTTTTGCTCGTAGTAGAACGTCCCGTGGCTGTGGCGCAGGTGAAATGCGTCGGACACGCCGCGCAAGGTCTCGGCATGTCCGAGAAACAGGAAGCCGCCGGGCGCCAGCGATCGGGCGATCCGATGGACGACGGCGCGCATCTGCTCGGGCGCGAAATACATCAGCACGTTGCGGCAGAAGATCACGTCATAGGCGGCCGGCTGCCACAGGCCCGGATCATCGGCGGCGAGGTTTCGCTGCTCGAACTTGACCGCGCAGCGCACCGCGTCGTCCAATATCCACTCGCGGCCAGAGGCACGGAACCAGCGGCTTTGAATCTCTGGCGGCGTGTCGCGCAACGCCCAGGACGAGTAGCGCGCCCGTGCGGCTTTTTCCAAGCCGGCGGGATTGATGTCCACCGCGACAATCTCGAGCTGCCAGCGCGGGTCGGCGAGCGCAACGCGCGCCGCGATCGCGATCGAGTAGGCCTCTTCGCCGGAGGCGCAGCCGGCCGACAGGACCCGCAGCATCCCGGTGCCGGGCCGCCGGCGTATGCGCGCGGGCAGAACCACCTCGGCAAGTGCGCGAAACTGTTCGATGTTGCGGAAGAAATACGTCTCGCCGACCGTCAGCGACTGTGCCAGCAAGGCGATCTCGTCGGCAGATGACGAATCCTGCTCGAGGCTCTGAAGGTAGGCCTCGCTGGAGTGTCCCAGCCGGTCCAATCGGCGTTGCAGCACCTCGCCGAGCAGCCCGAGCTTGGCATCGTCGAATTGCAGCCCCATCCGCTGGACGATTGCGGCACGGAATCCGTCGAGGTCGGATCGATGGATCTCCGATCTCACGGATGCGCTCCCACCATCGCGGCGCGATCGAAAAGCTCGTCCGGAACGCTCAAAGTCGTGCGCAGGAAGAACAGGAGCTCGGCATCTAAGATGCCGATGGCGGCGATCGTCTCCGCTGCCGCATCACGCATGAGCGGCGGCATGGCGCTGCGCATATCGTCGGCGAAGGCGTGGACTCCGAGGACGAGATCCACCGCGAGCCCCGCGGTGCGGCTGCCGGTGCGGACTGTCAGCAGGCGTCCGCCCTCCGTTGCCGCTTCGCCCAGCAACATTCCCGCATCGACCACCGGCACCGCCGCGCCGCGGATGACACTTAGGCCGCGCACGAACGCAGGCGCCCCGGGGACCACCTCGATCGGGAGCTGCCGCATCACCTCGATCACCCGCGCCAGCGGGATAGCGCAGAGTCGCGTGCCGACGCGGCACAGCAGCCAGGACGTCCGCCCCCCCGTGATGGCGCTGCCCGAGGGCCCTCGCCCAGGCTCGGCCACGGTCGCCTCGTTTGCCATCTGCCGCATTATTCCAGTCTGCGGATTGGAGCCGATGGGCGGAATGGTTCTCGGACCAGCTCGGGCTTCGCCGGCGCCCCGGACACCCGGGATGCTTGGCTCGATGGCCCGCGTGCACTGTCCTAGCGCTGAACTATCTGCGGAATCTTAAAGCAACCGAGTCGACGACCGGCGCGGACTGACGCGACAAGGCGTGAAGAGGTGGGGAGAGAATATGAACAACCTAAACGCGAACCGCCATTGGTCTACGTTACGACGCTCGCATGCCGAATACGCGCAAGTACCTATCGATCCGATGACGAGGAGCCGAAGCAAGGTGCGAATAAGACGCAGACCAGAGCGCTCGATTAGCGGGCGCACGGCGCCGGCAATGCTGCGTTAACCGGTGCACGCACATGCTGCCGCAATGATCAAGCAAGAGCGGCCGCTCGAAGCAGCAGAGGCCGGCGATGTCGCGGGGAAGCCGGCCGTCCCCTATGTCCTGATTATCGATGATCAGGAGGAAATCAGTCGGGTCATCGCTCTAGTGCTCGCCCGGTCGGGAATTGAATCGGCGAGCTTTGCGACCGCCAAGCTGGCGCTCTCCTCGCTGGACCGGCGATGGCCGCAGGCGATCTTTCTCGATGTGGCGCTCGAGCAATCCGATGCTATCGATGTGATCAAGGGTCTCAGCGAGAAGCATTATACGGGTATTGTGCAATTGATGAGCGGCGGACGATTGCCGCTCATCGAAGCGGTGCAGCGCATTGGCGCCCGCCATGGGCTCGTTCTGCGTCCGGCATTGCAGAAGCCGTTTCGCGGCGATGACCTGGAACGGGCGATGATCGGCGCGGGACTCGTGCCGGTCCCGCTGTCGTAGGCTCATTTGCAAACCGGCTTGCGCTCGCCTTCCATACGACGACGGCGCCGCGTCATGCAGCCGCGCTTTCGGCTCGGCGCGGTTCCGATTGCGTCCGCAGTTGCGCCACCAGACGATCGAGCAACTGCGTCAGTTCCTGGGGGCTGCCATTGTCGCCGAGCCTGGCGATCACCGCATCCTCAAGCGCCGTTGCATCGCTGCTGATCTGATCGAAGCCAAACAGCCCGGCTGCGCCCGCCAGCCCGTGGGCGATTTCCTGCACCCGCTTCAGGGTGGCGGAGCCCGCATCGGCGGCGAGCTCCGATCGGCAGTCAACCAGCGCGGCTGCGTCGCTCAGCGCGCGCTTGGCGAATAGCCGGCGGAGCGATTCCAGGCGGATCGCCTGCAGGTGACTGCGCACCAGGAAGGCCAAGGTCATCGGATCAAACGGCTTGGAAATGATACCCTGAGCTCCCAGCGCAATGAACTGCTGGACCTCGCGCTCCTGTGCGCGCGCGGTCATGAACAGAACCGGTATGTCGGCGGTGCGCGGGTTCTTGCGCAGATGCGCGAGCGTGGTCGGCCCGTCCATGCCCGGCATCATGACGTCGAGCAGGATCAGCGAAGGGGACCATTCGGCCGCGATCGCAATGGCGTCGGCCCCACAGGCTGCCGCCCGTACTTCGAGATCCGAACTGAGGCCAAGCGACAGATCGACGATCTCACGGATGTCGGGTTCGTCGTCGACATGGAGGATACGGGCGGCGCTCATGCGGTCTCCTGGTCTGCGTGCGTTGGCCCCGGCGACAGGCGATCATGCACGGTCGCGATCAAGCTATCGAGGGCGGCCTGCGATTTGCCGGTACTTGCCTCGACCGGCGACTCTGATTGTTGGGACGCCCCGGCGCCTTGGGCGGAGAAAATGATCACCGGGATCGGCCGTCCGGAGCTTGTGCGCAGGTCCGGCAGGAGATCGAGGCCCGAAGCTTGGCCGAGCGCGATGTCCAGCACGGCGAGGTCGATATGGTGGGTGTTGAGCGCGCGCCGCGCTTCGTCGATCGAGTCGACCGAGATGACCTTGGCGGCGCCGTTGAGCGCGCGCGCCACCAGGCCGAGCACATTGTGGTCGTCGTCCACATGCAGCACTTGCGGCGGGCCCCGCGTCTGCTCTCCGGCCAGCCGGTCGAGGATCTGTGCGAGCCGGTCGGTGTCGACCGGCTTCTGCAAACACTCGAGACCCTCTGCGCCGATGGTGGCCAGGGCCTCGTGCTGCCGGTCGGGATCGGCCGACATGCCGATGATCGCGGTCGCGTTGTACTGGGCTCGCAGATCGCGGATCAGAGCGATATTGTCGCTGTCCGGGAGCTCGAGGTCGACGACTACGGCCAGATAGCGCGTGGCAGCGGCACGCTGCAGCGCGTCCGCACGAAAATGGGCGAAATCGGTGGCGAACCCGAACGGCTCGAGCCCCTCGCGAACCGCAATAGCTCCGCTCGGATCATCCGCGCACAGAAGGATGCGTGCGGCGCCCGGCTTGCCCGATCGATCGATCTCCCGCTCGCTCACCTGCTCGAGGCCGGCGAGCTCGACGTTGAAGATGGTGCCGCCGCCGGGCGCATCCGCGAACCCGATGGTGCCGCCGAGCCGGGCGACGATCTGCCTGGCGATGCTGAGCCCGAGCCCGGTACCGCCCTTGCGGCGCGCATCCGTCGCGTCGGCCTGCGCGAACTTCTCGAACAGGTGCGGGCGAAAGTCGGCCGGTATGCCAGGGCCGTGGTCGCGCACCGAGATACGTACCATGCCGTTGCGCTTGCCCACCGACACCTCCACCTCGCCGTTTGCAGGCGAAAACTTGATGGCGTTGGACAGGAGATTGGTCATTACCTGGGCCAGGCGGTCCGGATCGGCGTGCACTTCGGCCGCAACCGACGTCGGGTCGAGGCAAACCCGTATTCCATAGCCGTCGGCGAAGCCGCGGTTGGCCTCTATGACCTGCTCGGCCAGCGCGCGCGCCTCCACGCGCTTGAAACAGAACGCGAGCCGCCCCGACTCCATCTTCTCGATGTCGAGAATATCGTTGACCAGGCGCACCAGCCGCTGGCTGTTGGTGTGCGCGATGGCCAGGAGGCGCGCGGCCCGCTCCGGCAGCGGTCCGGCCGCACCGCCGATAAGCAGGCCCAGCGATCCGGATATCGAGGTGAGCGGCGTGCGCAGCTCGTGGCTCACGGTCGAGACAAACTCGTCCTTGAGGCGCTCCAAGCGCTTGCGCTCGCTGATATCGACGATCGCTCCAAGCACCAGAATTCCTTCGCCGGTCTGGATCGGATTGAGCCCGACCTCGATTGGAAACTCGGTTCCATCCCTGCGCAGCCCGAACAGATCGCGCCCGGCGCCCATCCGGCGGGCCTCGGGATGGCGCGTGAAGCCTTCGCGATGCCGCAGATGTTGGCCGCGCATCCGGACCGGCACCAGGACGTCGACGTTCTGGCCGATCAATTCGTCGCGCCGATAGCCGAACAGGCGTTCGACCTCGTTGTTCATCATCACGATCTTCCCGCGATGGTCCACCATGACCATTCCGCTCGGAAAGGATTCGAGCGCCAGGCGAAATTTCTCCTCGGCGAACCGCTGTGCGGTGATGTCGCGGATGATCTGGGCGAGCTCGACCGTTTCGCCGCTTGCTGACTTTGTTGCGCGCAGGCTCATCGACACTTCGATGCGCCGTCCGCTCTTGGAGATGCGGGTGCTCTCGAAGTTCTCGACCGGTTCCCCGCGCAGGGCCTGGGCTACGATCGTGGCGTGCTCATCGCGCAGATCCGGCGGGACGATAATGTCGATATTGGCGCCGAGCGCCTCTTCGGCCGCGAACTCGAACAGTCGCTCGGCGACGGGATTCCAGCCCGTGATCGTGCCGTCCAGCGCGACCGTAATGATCGGATGGCGCGCCGATTCGCCCACCGAGAACACGCGATCGCGTTGCACATATTGCTCGATCGCGCGCGCGATTGCCTGCTGCCTGAGGTCGTCCTCGCCGGGCCCGGTGATCCGCTCGCGCCTGCCCGCGTCGTGGTGCCCGGCGTAAGCCGCGGCGGCGCCTGCGCCCCGATCTATGGCAACGGTCCGGGCCAGCACGACGGCGAGCAACAGGATGGCCACGACGACCGCGAGCTCGGCCCACAGCACGGGCGTTCCGCCGTGCGGATAGGACAGCGAAAGCAGCGCGGTCGCAGTGAGCAGGACCAAGCCGGTCATTGCCGTGATCAAACGAGCCGCCGGCGCCATCGAGTCAAATCCCGCCGATCGCATGGGGGCGCAACCGATGAGCTTGCATGCCCCGACGATCGCTGTGCAAACGGCCCACGCGCATCGCGCAGGGTGCCCGAGCTCCTACGCGGATGCTTGCGGCCTTAGGTCTAGCTATGTGTTCCACGCCGATCTGCGCGGAACGACAGATGATCGTGCCAGCCGGGGAGTAATAAACCGTTACTGCCGTATGCTTCCAGGTATAGCGCCCGAATATGCAGAAGTTACTACGTATGACTGCTCACCACGGTTTGTATCCGCGACCCGACCCCGCGCTTGCCCCGAGGTCCTGGCTTCATGCAGTTGCTTTTTGCTTTATGCGGTTGCGTTAGCGGCGGCATCCAGCCACCGCTCCGGGGCGCCAAGTCATGCGCGGCGTTCTTGCTGCAGCAATACGCGTCGGGCGAGATCAACGGAATTCTTGGCGCCGAGCTTGTGCATGATGTGCGCCCGGTGGATTTCGACCGTCCGCTGGCTGATGCCCAGCCGTTGTGCGGTTTCGCGGTTGGTGGCGCTGGCGGCGATCAGCGCAAGCACCTCGCGTTCGCGATGGGTCAAAAGATTGCTGCCCGGGAAGCTGGGCGACAGGCTTTCGCCCCCTTTATCGCCTCGCCGCACGTGGGCGCGTGCCCTGATGGCATCGCGCACGCGTGCCACCAACGTCTCGGCATCCAACCGCTTCTCGAGGAAATCGAAAGCACCGCTTTTTACCGCCTCGACGGCGCTCGGGATGTCGCCGCGCCCCGACGCGATGAAGATCGGGGCCGGATAGTTGGGGGCATCGATATCCTTGAGAATTTCAAGGCCGGAGCGGCCCGGCATGTAGATGTCGAGAATAACGCAAGCAGGAATTCGCTCGCGCGCTGCCGCCACAAAAGACGGACCGTCGACAAAGCTCACCGCGTTATAACCGGCTTGAGCGAATAGCGTAGACAGCGCGTCCCGCACCAACGGATCGTCATCGACGATAAATATCTCGCGATTGGGCTGGTCCTCGCTCATCTCCACATTCCCTCTTCTGTCCATCTGCAGGACAATTCTGCGATTTGAGACGAATCTAGCTTGGATCACCTTTGCTAGAACCACCCGTTCCGGGAGGTTGCGCCGTCCAGAAATTGAGCCGCAAACATTAATGCTGTCTCAAATCCGACCATCGAGGCAGCGGCGGGTCTTCCCGAAAGCTTACGCGCTGCTCGTTAGAATGAAGCGAGCGGTATTCCGGGCCGGTGCCGATATCCCTCTCAGATTGCGTAGCTTTCCTCCTGCGGTCGCTTCGCTCGGCGTTCCACGGCACAGCCGTGCGCGCCAATTACTTCATGAACAGGTTTCGTCAACTTGTCTAAATCGAGTACAAGGGCGACGCGAGGGTCAGTTGATCCCCATGGGATTTCTGGTCGATTTCGCCGGACTTGCTCGCGCGGGCGATGGACTAAGAGAGGTTGCATGTCGGAGCCGATTTGGAACGCCTTCCTGACCGAGCGGGACCGGGCCGTGTTCGCGGCCTCGGGCTACGGTGCGCGCGGCGGGTTCGGCAAGCGTCCTGCGCTTCTGGTCATCGACGTCAACTGGGCATTCTGCGGCGACAAGCCGGAGCCGATCCTGCAGTCGATCAAGCGCTGGCGCAATTCCTGCGGCGAAGATGCCTGGACGGCGCTGCCCTACATCAAGTCGCTGATCGAGAAGTGCCGGCACAAGGGCATTCCGGTGATCTACACGACCGGTGTGCGGCGCGCGGACAATTGGGATGCCGGCTCGTGGCGCTGGAAGAACGCACGCAGCAGCGAGGACCCGCAGGTGGCCTCCCGCAATATCGACGGCAACGAGATCGTCACGCCGATCGCGCCCGGTCCGCGCGACATCGTCGTCTACAAGCAGAAACCGTCCGGCTTTTTCGGCAGCAACCTTGCGAGCTATCTGACATTGCTCGGTTGCGACAGTGTCATCGTCACCGGCACCACGACCTCGGGCTGCGTGCGCGCGACCGTGCTCGACGCCTTCAGCCTCAATTATCGGGTCGCGCTCGCCGAGGAGGGCTGCTTCGACCGGTCGCAATCGAGCCATGCGATCAACCTTTGCGACATGAACGCCAAATATGCCGACGTGGTGAAGACCGCGGAGGTGCTCACCTTCCTCGACAGCCTGTCCGATGGCCTGTTCGATCTGCCGCCCGGCGTTCCGCGAGAGTCCCGATAAGCGGTCGAATCTGCGCCTAAAGCGCAGCCCGCTCGAATTGACTCGGTCCTTGGCGTCATTGCCGGACTCGACCAGGCTTGACCCGGCAATCCATCATCTTACAAAAAAGATGGACCCGCAGGTCATAAGCGCGTTTGCGCCCGTCTTCGGCGGGCTATGCCCGCGGCGTTCCGCAGCCGCTATCTATTCGCTCGATCGAGTTGCACCACGGAAATCCGCCATGGACGACACGCTCCCGGATCGACTTTCCAACGATCCCAGCAGCCCCTATTACAATGCCGAATTGCTCGAACGCGGCGTCGGCATTCGCTTCAAGGGCGTCGAGAAGCATAATGTCGAGGAGTACTGCGTCAGCGAAGGATGGGTGCGCGTCGCCCACGCGACCGCAAAGGACCGCTACGGCAATCCGATGACCATCAAGCTCTCCGGCACGGTCGAGCCCTACTTACGCACCAACAAATAGTCCTTCTGCATCATAAGCGCCGGTATGGGTGTGTTGCAGCCGCGCGCTGCTCGCGCAAAATCGCGCGCTGCCGATGCGCAGGCTGCGGACCTCATACCCCGATTTGCACAGCGCACGAATTCGTGACGCGAGGATGCGATCCATTGACCCGAAGCGCACGCGGGAATTACGGAGAGCCTCTGCGCGGCTCGGTCGCGCAATTGATGGAGCGAAGGGCCCGCATCTAGGACGGGCGCGGGCCGCGCATTTGCGCCTGACATCGGGGTGGTGTAGGGCGACATGCGGGGGGATTAAGACGCGCCGGGGGGTTGATCAGTGATGGCGTCGAACCTCGTTGCCGTGACGCTCTCCGGCGGTCTCGGCAATCAGCTGTTCCAATATGCGGCTGCATTGGCGCTGGCGCGCCGTCACGGCGTGCGACTTTTTCTGGACACTTCGCTGTTCCGGCGTTGGAGCGAGCCGCGGGCCTTCGCGTTGCAGCCATTGACTCGCGCGGTGCCGCAGCTTGCGCGCGTGCGCCTCGGTCGTGACGGCGCGACCGCAGCAGTCATCGGCGGTGCGCGGCAGCAACTGACGGTCTTCCGGGAACAGGGCTTTGACTACGATCCTCGGTTCGAGCAAATCGGGCCGGGCGTGCTGCTTCAAGGCTATTGGCAAAGCTACCGCTATTTCGACAGCATCTCCGCCGAACTGGGGCATGCCCTAAAGGGCGTTGCCGCCGGCCTGGACGCGCGGAACAAGGACCTGCTCGCCGAAATCAGCGCAAAGCCGTCCATCGGCGTCCATGTTCGCCGCGGCGACTACCTGGTCGAGCCGTACAAGACCCCGCACGGTGTCTGCAGCCTCGATTACTATCGCGGCAACGTCGAGCGGCTTTTGGGCGAGCACCCCGGCTGTGCGGCCTATGTGTTCTCCGATGATCCCGCCTGGTGTCGCGCGGCCCTGGGCGATCTCGGCGTAAGGGTGGTCGACCACAACGGCCCGCGACAGGCCCATATCGATCTTCTGCTCTTATCGGCATGCCAGGCTCACGTCCTCTCCAATTCCTCGTTCAGCTGGTGGGGTGCCTATCTGGCCGAGAAACGGCTGCGGCCGCCGGTGGTCCCGATCCCCTGGTTTCGGACCAGATCCGCCACCCCGGACCTGTTCCCGCCGCAGTGGGAGCAGAGAAGCCGGACCACGAACGAGCCGCTCGAGGTGGTCAAGGAGCGCGTGAAGAGCGCTCGGGTGTCGGTGGTGATTCCGGCGCACGGCCGTCCGGCGATGCTGAAAGAGGCGGTTGCGAGCGTCTTGCAGCAGACCAAGCCGGCGAGCGAGATCATCATTGTGTTGACGGAGGCAACCCCGGAATGCGCCGCTGCGGCCCACGATCTTGCCAGCAATGGAATCGTGCGGGTTGTCTCCACATCCGAGCCTTTCCTTTCAAAGGTGAGAAACGAAGGTGTTCACGCGGCCACAGGTGAATGGATCGCGTTCCTTGACGATGACGATGTGTGGCGGCCGCAAAAGCTGGAGCTGCAGCTGGCGGCCGCACTCTTGCTCGGGGTCGGCGTGGTCAGCTGCGACTTTACCTCGTTCAACACGAGCGGCGATATCTCCGGCCCCGGCTTGGCGAAAGCGCCGGCCGGGCTGTCCCTGGGGCAAGCATTGGTGCTCGGCAATTTCGTCTCCGGCGGATCGGCGGCAATCGTGCGCGCGAATCTCTTTCGGCAAGTTGGCGGTTTTGATGAAAGCCTCCGCGCTTCCGAAGACGTCGACTTATGGCGGCGGCTCAGTTGGCACACCGAGATCGTGCTGCTTTCCGACAAGCTGGTGCGCATCCGGCGGCACGAAGGCCAGATGACCCGCAACCCGAGCCTGGTCCGGCTCGGTCATCGAACGCTGTTCGCCAAGATGTGCGCCGACACCCCGAAGGAATTGCGCTCGATGCTTTTTCCGACCGGGCTCTTCTTTTGGTATGTGGGCAGTCGCACAAGGCTCTCTGACCTCATCAAGACGCTGCCGGATTTCCTTGCCGACCCGGTCTTGGTCCGCAAGCTCGTGGGCACTGTTATGTGGCGGGCCGCGACGGCTCCTTTTCGGCGACTGCGGAAACGTCGCCCGGACTGATCGGCTCAAAATCAACAAAATAAGTGAAGTTGGCTTGCGTGGCCCGCGGCTTCGGAATCTTCGGCGTGAGCAAGTTTCAGAGTTTCAGCGCGGGAGGCCGAGTAACAGCGGCGCGTCGAAACGTAGTCTCAGGAGTCAACGACGGCGTCTTCGATGGGACGAGCACGGGTCTCGCTGCCTGATTCCGCAGCCCGTCGCGCAAGATGCCTCCCAGCGCGCACAGATGGCTGCTCAAACAGAGCGTATGTGAGCTTGGCAAGCGACAAGGTTGCCGTCAGAACCACGGCCAAAGCCAAAACTGTCGCCGCTAGTCCAGGATCGATGATGTGGCGGATCAGCAGCCCGGTCGCATAGATCACGGGAAGCTGGAACAAGTAGATGCTGTATGAGCAACGTCCGACGGACCGAACAAATCCATGTAGGAGACTGCGCTCGGCAAAGCCTCGCTTGATTGCCATTAGAATAAGCGCTGCGCCGACGGTGTTCGCGATGATCGACCAAGGTCCGTGTAGCGCCAGGCGGTCGAGGAAGAAAATCAAAAATCCGCTCGCTGCCAGCACGGCAGGCGACACAGCAGTCGAGGGAGGAAATTTCGCAAGCGTCACGCCAAGTTGAAAACACAACAGGTATATGAAGGTCTGCCTCGGAAAAGCCAGGACAGTGAGACCGCAAAGCGCGGCGAGAAGGACATAGCTGCCAGTGCGGCCGTGTCGCCCCGACAGCCACAGCGATGCGGGCACCAATGCCGAGCCGATCGCTTCCACGTACATTGTCCAGGTAACCGGGTTGGCCTTGGACGACAACACGACGGCGTTCTCAAGGACGTCCGCCGGTCCGAAAGGTTGGAAGGTCCCGAGGAACCATTCCGAGTAGGGCGCCGCGTTGAAGAGAGGAAAGGTGCTGGATATCACCGCCATAACGGCAATTGAGGCCCACATCGGCGGCAGCAATCGGAAAGCCCGTTTGATGCCGTAGCCGGCCAGGCTCGCACCGCTTTGATCAAGCGAAATGGAGAGGACGTAACCGCTGAGCACGAAGAACAGAATTACCGCGCTTCCCGGGTTGAGGACTGCGGTGAGCAACTCGAGTGGCCAAGTGTGGATCGTTTGCTGTGAGAGAGGCAACGTCCAAAATGCCGACGATCCGTCGACGCGGAAAATCGCCGTCGTGTGAGTGACTACGACGGCGACGGCCGCTAAGCCGCGCAGACTCTCAAGTCTCGCATCGAAGCGATCGGCGCTGGACAATTTGAGGCCCCCCTCAGCTTTTACTCTAGCGGGCAACTTGGAACAAAAGCAATGTTTCCCCTCCGCCTCCCCTTCGATATGGCTGCAATATATACATCCTAGAACCGCTCGCAGAGTTCGCCGATTTCATCGCGATGCGATTCGCAAAGAATCCGAAAATTCAATTGCATCGAGTGGCGCTTTCTTCAACGGACGGCCGTGCGGCTATGGCATCCAACGGCGTTTCGTCCTCCTTTTCGTCCGAAGGATCGATCCTCGTCCCGACCATCAGCTTTGGGACATTCACTGAGCGTATCGCTCAACACAAGATCGACCTGCTCAAGCTTAATGTGGAAGGAGCGGAATACGACATCCTTAATGATATGATTGACACGCGGCAAATTGAGCGTGTCACGGACATTCAAGTACAATTCCATGATTTCGTCCCGGACGCCGAGACCAAACTCGAGCGCATTCGGCAAAGGCTCAGCGCTACGCATCGCCCAACGTACCAGTATACGTTTGTTTGGGAAAACTGGCATCTGCGCTGAGCGCGCTTTGACAACGGAGGCTCTCGTCAGTGCGGCTGCCCAGCCGTGTTGGAATCCCGCGACGCAGCCCGTCCCGCCCGATCATAGCCCACCCGAAGCGGTGCGAATGCGAGCTGGTCGGCTACTTCTTTATCGACTGGTTCAAGCGCATAGATGCTGAGCCCGAACCCAGGTCTGCTGCCATTGGCAAGAAGTGTGCGAGTCCCACAATATGCACAGGTGTAAGGCTGCTCGGAGAGTATTTGGTTCAACGCAAGGCTGGCTGTCATTCCCTTGAGGACGATCGCGGGCGGATGCCGTCTTAGATCCGCAAAATATCGCTCGGCGGTCGCGGTGAACGTCGGCCCAAAACCGTTTGCTCTCGCTATCCCCTCGACGGTATCTCCCATGTCGACGACCTCGCCCGCGTAGCGCGACTTCCAAAGGAACAGATCTTCGGAAACAACGTGATGCGTTGCATCGATCTGGCGCAGCGCTTCTGTAACTCGCATCGCCATTGCTCGGTTTGCGAGCATCGAAGCGGCATCCAAGAAGGGACCGCGGCCGAGAAACAGCCATCCGGTGTTTGTGAGAAGCAGGATCACGCCGCAAAACGCGATGCCGCGCTTGAACCAAGCTCTGTCCTCCGCGGTGCCCATCTCATTCGCCAACAGCAGCGCGCCGAAGAACCACAGCGGAATGAATATGGGATTGATGTAGTAGACGCCACCGGCGGCAGCGTTCGCCATATACGCGGCGACAAGGCCGACCAGCAGAAGAGCGAACGCGGCAAGGAAATATCGGGCTTGTAGTAGCCTTTTCTCGGCTGGCGCCGATACGGAGATCCTCCAGAGAAATACGAAGCCTGCGGCAACCATCAACGGCAGCAATGAAAGGTGCCATAAATTGATGAATGGAAGAGCCCCGGCACCGGGGTTCGCTCCCCACCCGCTCTGCGGTAAATAGAAAAAGTAGAAGTGCTGCCAAAAGAGATTGAGATCAAAGTGCACGCTCAGTCCCAGGACGAGCACGAATGCACACGCAAAGCCTGTGATGCCGGACATTATTCCGATCCAGCGATTGGCTGGCGGACACATGCCGAGCCAAGCGATGGCGGCGAAAGCGAGGAAGGGTGCGATGCGCCACTGGGTATCGTAAGCGAAGGCCGCAACGGCCCCCGCCGCTGTCGCGGTTGCCGCGAGCGATATGAGCCTGCGACAGCGGCAACTCGCCCACAGGAGCATCAATAAAACTGCGGCCAAAAGATGCGTGGTCGCATCCGGGCGGGACGTCAGCATCATCGTCCCCATCCAGTTGCTCACAAGCAGCAAATAGCCAAACGCGCCCAACACCACGCAGAGCGCTACTGATTCCAGATCGCGCTTGCGCTGGAAAAATATGGGGAGCCCCATCATGGCTATCGGCAAGGCCAGCACCGGCAGGCGCATCAGCTGCCAGCCGGGCAAGTCTGGGAGCAGGCGATGCAGCCAGAACTTCAGCAATGGGTCGAAGGGCCCAAAGCACATATTCACGAATGTGACCCGGCTGTGGTCGTACCGGCTGTGGTCGTAGATGTCGACGTCGGCCGACATCGCCAGCACATAGAGCCAACCGGTGCCCTCTCGGGTTTCCAATTCGAGTGGATAGAGGAACGCAGCAACGGCCGGCAACAGGGCGGCGGCCGCGACTATCGCAGCCAAGCCTGCGAGCCCAAGTCGGCGGGCAGTGGCGGGCGGGGTTGTTGCGGGCAAATGCAGTTCCTGCGCCGCGCCGGGTCCAGGTCTTGGCTGAGCCGAAATTCTGCGCGTCCCCCGCTCACAGAAAGCGCAACAACATCACCGGGTTGAGAGGACCCAAAGTGGTGGAGCCAGGGGGAGTCGAACCCCCGACCTCTTGAATGCCATTCAAGCGCTCTCCCAACTGAGCTATGGCCCCTTCAGGGATCAGTGATCGGTAGTCAGTAATCAGTAATCAGAGAAAAATCCAGCCATGTGCGTTCGGATCACCGGGGACTGATTACTGCCCCCGATTACGGTTCCTCTTCGTTGTCGACATCACCGATGATGTCGGCAACGTCGTCATCGCCCTCCTCCTGCTCCTCGATAAAGGCGGCGTCGTCGAGCTGCTCGTCCTCGAGCTCGATATCCTCGCCCGCATCGGCGACTTCGCTCTCCGGAGTCTTCTTGCCCTCGGCTTCGGCATCGGCCTCCTCGAGCGAGACGAATTCCGCCTCCTGGGTCTCAGGCAGCGCCACCTCCTCGTCGGCGGCTTGCGCGCGCGCCGCTTCGGGTCGCGCTCGCGTGAGCGCGGCCAGCTGCAGGACTGTGTGACACTTCGGGCAGACGATCGGGTCCTTGCTCAAGTCGTAGAACTTCGCACCGCAATTGCCGCAGAGGCGCTTGGTGCCGAGCTCGGGTTTGGCCACGGTCGGGGGTTCCCTTAATTCAGGTCGAAAAAGAGGTGCTTCACTTGGCTAGTTGGTTCGGCTCTGTCAAGGTCGATAGACGAGTCGGCCTGTCGCACGACGGCTGCCGTCGTCCCCCCAACCGCCGTCCGCGCCGGGCAGTTCCGATCTCGAGTCTAGTGCCGCCGATTTAGTGACCGAATGTCAACAGCCGCCAATAAGATGCCGCTCGTCGGCAGCCCCTCAAGCCCCCTGCGGGGCCGTGTGCGCGTGCCCGGCGACAAGTCCATCTCCCACCGGGCCCTGATTTTGGGCGCTCTTGCGGTCGGCGAGACCGCGATCTCCGGGCTGCTCGAAGGCGAGGACGTGCTCAATACCGGCAAGGCGATGCGTGCGCTCGGCGCCCGCGTGGAGCGGACCGGAGAGGGGCTCTGGCGGGTCAACGGCGTCGGGGTGGGGGGCTTCCGGGAGCCCGCGGAAGTGCTTGATTTCGGCAATTCCGGCACGGGCTGCCGGCTGGTGCTGGGCGCGGTCGCCGGCTGCCCGATTGCGGCGACGTTCGACGGAGATCAGTCGCTGCGCCGCCGCCCGATGCAGCGCATCCTCGATCCGCTCTCCCTGATGGGAGCACGCGCGCAGCGGGCAGCCGAGGGCGGCCGCCTGCCGATCACGCTCGAGGGTGCGCGCGATCCGCTGCCGATTCTCTACCGCACGCCTGTGCCATCGGCGCAGATCAAGTCCGCGGTGCTGCTCGCCGGGCTTGCGGCGCCGGGCGAGACAACGGTGATCGAGACCGAGGCAAGCCGCGACCACACCGAGCGCCTGCTCCGGCATTTCGGCGCCGAGGTCACGGTGGTGTCGGAAGGGCCGCATGGGCGACGCATCACGCTTCGGGGCGAGCCGGAGCTGCGCCCGGCCCCGATCGTGGTGCCGGCCGACCCCTCTTCGGCGGCCTTCCCGATGGTCGCCGCGCTGATCGTTCCGGGCTCCGAGCTCGTCGTCACCGAGGTCATGACCAATCCGCTGCGCACCGGGCTCATCACAACTTTGCACGAGATGGGAGCGCGGATCGAAACCCTGAATGTGCGCGGGGACCTCGGCGAGGCCATGGCGGATTTTCGCGTTCAGGCCTCCTCGCTGCACGGTGTCGATGTGCCCCCCGCGCGCGCCCCGGCGATGATCGACGAATATCCGATCCTGGCGGTCGCGGCCGCCTTCGCGCACGGCACCACCATCATGCGCGGGCTCAAGGAGCTGCGGGTCAAGGAATCCGATCGGCTCGCCGCGGTGGCGGACGGCCTGCGGGAAAACGGGGTTGCGGTCGAGATCGATGGTGACGACCTTATTGTGCACGGCAACGGCAAGGTCGCGGGCGGCGGCTTGGTGGCGACCCACATGGATCATCGGATCGCCATGTCGTTCCTGGTGATGGGCCTCGGCTCCGCCAAGCCCGTCAAGGTCGACGACGGCTCCTTCATCGCGACGAGCTTCCCGGGATTCGTGCCGATGCTGCGTTCCCTCGGGGCAGAAATTGCGGGCTAGCTCAACGCCATTACTTTCAGCAGTGGAATCTTCAGCAGTGGAGCATTGTAACAATCTTTGACGTGGATTATCTAAGCACAAGACACAGCGGGGCCACATGACCACGGTCAGGATCGCCAAGGTAAGTCAAAAAAAGCCGCCGCGACGAAGCACGGTGAAAAAGGTTTTCCGAACGCGCAATGGCCACCGTGCAACTGGCTATTTGGTAGACTCGACAAGCAAGAGCTTCGACGCTGATTTGGTAAGCGTCTTCAAATCGAATATCGCGACGGCACGCGAGGAAAACACTGCGATCTTTGGTTCACCGGATGGTCCGAACGACTGATAGGGCGCGCCAGTCAACCCGGGTTTGAGAATGGCGTCCCGGGATCCCATTGCCCCATCATTGCGGCTCATCGCTGGCCCGAACGGCTCAGGGAAAAGCAGCCTTTATGGCTCAAAGCAAGAAGCCATTTTCGGCAACACAAATATTGCAGACTCGGCCCGTTCCTTCTGGATCATCAATCCTGATTTGCTGACGCTCCGTATCCAAGCCGTCGAAAAGATGGTTCTCGGCGAAGCCAACCTGGAGGCACTACGCCGCATTGAAGCGTGGCTACGGGCATCGATCGATGCCCATCAGTCGGTTGGCGTGCTATCAACCGGTAAGTACCGGCCTTTGGTGTTGAAAGCGAAGGAGCGAGGCTTTGAGATTCGGCTCCCTTATGTGCTTCTTCGAACCCCTGAGCTCAACATAAGACGCGTTCAAATACGCGTTGCAAAAGGGGGGCACGATGTCCCGGCAGATAGGATTGCAAAGCGATGGAAGCGCTCGCTCGAGCAACTCCCTTGGTTCATCGATCAAGCTGATTGGGCTCTGCTAGTCGACAATTCCGAGGAGTTCCGCCCTGTTGGCCAGAAGGTGGACGGCGAGTTAACGGTGGATCCGACGGCGCCTGACGCACTCAAGGCCGCGGTCAGCAAGATTGGGCTTAGCCCATGATCATTGCGATTGACGGGCCGGCCGCATCCGGCAAGGGCACGCTCGGCAAGCGGCTAGCGGCGCATTTTGGGCTGCGGCACCTCGATACCGGGCTGCTCTATCGGGCGGTCGCCAAGGCGCTCCTGGATGCCGGTCACCCGCTGGATGACGTGGCGCAGGCGGTCGCCGCCGCGCGTGCGCTCGATCCGGAAAGCTTTGAAGAAAACACGCTGAAAAGCCATGCGATCGGCGAGGCAGCTTCGCTCGTCTCGGCCATTCCGGACGTGCGTGGCGCGCTCATGGACTTCCAGCGCGATTTCGGCCGTGCCGCGCCCGGTGCGGTCCTGGACGGCCGCGATATCGGCACCGTCATCTTTCCGGATGCCGACGTTAAGATTCTGGTTACCGCCACCGCCGAGGAGCGCGCCCGCCGCCGTACCCGTGAGCTCAACGCGGCCGGCGTCAAGGCGAGCGAGGCCGAAATCCTCGCCGACATCCGCCGCCGCGACGAGCGCGACACCAGCCGCGCGGTCGCCCCCCTGCGGGCTGCCGCCGATGCACACTTGCTCGATACCACGCATTTGGATATAGACGCAGCATTCCGGGCCGCCGTCGAAATCGTCGAAGCCGTCCGAGCAGGCCGGAAGCGCGGCTGACCGCGCCTCCGTCGTGGAGGGTTAAGCCTGCTGACGTCCGCTTCACGAGTGGCGATCGCCGAGCCGATCGCTTACCCAAGCCGAATTCTGACGGCCTGCCGGACCTGAACCATCGTTTCGATCGCGCGTTCATGCGCCGGGTTCCCCATCATTGCTTGCGCGAGATGGGGAGCCGAAAGTCTGTCGATAGGACCTATCGACTTTGGGCTTTCGGCACGCACGCTCGAAACGTTCATCAACTGCCCCTCCCTTCCCTCCCTCGCGTCCGGGGCAGGATGGGATGGGGACGCACGTTCAAACATTGGAGCTTTTATGGCAACTGCTGTCGCGTCCGCTGCACCCACTCGTGAGGATTTCGCCGCCCTGCTTGATGAATCGTTCGGCGGCGGCAATCTGCAGGAAGGATCGGTCATCAAGGGAACCGTGGTCGGCATCGAGAAGGATGTCGCCATCATCGATGTGGGCCTCAAGACCGAAGGCCGGGTGCCGCTGCGCGAGTTCTCCGGCCCCGGGCGCGCCAACGAGTTGAAGGTCGGCGACACCGTCGAGGTTTACCTGGAGCGGGTCGAGAACGCGCTCGGTGAAGCCGTCCTGTCACGCGACAAGGCGCGGCGCGAGGAGAGCTGGGGCAAGCTCGAGAAGGCGTTCCAGAACAACGAGAAGGTGACCGGCGTCATCTTCAACCAGGTCAAGGGCGGCTTCACGGTCGATCTCGACGGCGCGGTGGCGTTCCTGCCGCGCAGTCAGGTGGATATCCGGCCGATCCGCGATGTCTCTCCGCTGATGAACGTGCAGCAGCCGTTCCAGATCCTGAAGATGGACCGCCGCCGCGGCAATATCGTGGTGTCGCGCCGCACCGTGCTGGAAGAGACCCGTGCCGAGCAGCGCCAGGAACTGGTGCAGAATCTCGAGGAAGGCCAGGTCATCGACGGCGTGGTCAAGAACATCACCGACTATGGCGCGTTCGTCGATCTGGGCGGCATCGACGGCCTCCTGCATGTCACCGACATCGCCTGGCGGCGCGTCAATCATCCGACCGAGGTGCTGTCCATCGGACAGCAGGTGAAGGTCAAGATCATCAAGATCAACCACGAGACCCACCGCATCTCGCTCGGCATGAAGCAGCTGCAAGACGATCCCTGGCAGGGCATCGAGGCCAAGTTCCCGGTCGGCGCCCGCTTCAAGGGCCGCGTCACCAACATCACCGACTACGGCGCCTTCGTGGAGCTCGAGCCCGGCATCGAGGGCTTGATTCACGTCTCCGAAATGTCGTGGACCAAGAAGAACGTGCATCCCGGCAAGATCGTCTCCACCTCGCAGGAGGTGGAGGTGCAGATCCTCGAGGTCGACTCGGTCAAGCGCCGCATCTCGCTCGGCCTCAAGCAGACCATGCGCAATCCCTGGGAGCTGTTCCTGGAGAAGCATCCACCCGGCTCCGAGGTCGAGGGCGAGGTCAAGAACAAGACCGAGTTCGGCCTGTTCCTCGGGCTGGACGGGGATGTCGACGGCATGGTGCACCTCTCCGACCTCGACTGGAAGCGGCCGGGCGAGCAGGTCATGGAAGAGTACAAGAAGGGCGACATGGTGCGCGCCCAGGTGCTCGACGTCGACGTGGAGAAGGAGCGCATCTCGCTCGGCATCAAGCAGCTGGAAGGCGATCCATTCGCAACCGAGAGCGCCGGCGACATCAAGAAGGGCGCGGTGGTCACCTGCGAGGTCACCGACGTCAAGGAGGCCGGCATCGACGTCAAGATCGTCGGCACCGACCTGACTGCGTTCATCAAGCGTTCCGAGCTGGCGCGCGATCGCGGCGAGCAGCGGCCGGAGCGGTTCGCGGTCGGCGAGAAGGTCGACGCGCGCGTCACCCAGTTCGACCGCCGCAGCCACAAGATCACGGTATCGATCAAAGCGCTGGAAGTCGCCGAGGAGAAGGAGGCAATCGCCCAATACGGCTCCTCCGATTCCGGCGCAACATTGGGCGACATTCTCGGCACCGCGCTCAAGCGGGCCACCGAGAAAGGCGAGAAGACGGAAGAATAGCGAGTGGGGAGGTCGGGAGCGGGAGGCGGGCGGCCGCGCTCCCCACCCCGTCCCTGCTCCCTAGCCCTACTCTCAGTTTCCCCCGCCCAGCAAAGGATCACCAATGTCGCTCGATGCCGATCAAATCGTCGATCGCCGCCGCATGCGGCGCAAGCTCACCTTCTGGCGCATCGCCGCGACGATGCTTGCCATAGCGGCTGTGATCGGGATCGGCGCTGCGACGCGCCGTTCCGGGATGGATCTGTTGAGTGGACCGGCCGGCAATGCGATCGCCCGCATTTCGATCACCGGATTGATCCGCGGCGATCAGGAACGGGTTGACGCGCTCGACCGCCTTGCCCGCTCGCGCGTGCCGGCGGTGATCGTGCATATCAACAGCCCGGGCGGCACGACGGCCGGTTCCGAGGAGCTGCACCACTCACTTCTGGCGCTCAAGGCCAAGAAGCCGATGGTGGTGGTGGTCGACGGGCTCGCGGCGTCCGGCGCCTATATCGCGGCCATTGCGTCCGATCACATCGTGGCGCGGGAAACTTCATTGGTCGGCTCGATCGGGGTTCTGTTTCAGTTCCCCAATGTCAGCGAGCTCCTGAACAAGGTCGGGGTGAGCATGGAGGAGATCAAGTCGTCTCCCCTGAAGGCTGCGCCGAATGGCTTCGAACCGACGAGCCCCGAAGCGCGGGCTGCGATCGCCGATCTGGTCAAGGATTCCTATGACTGGTTTCGCAACCTGGTGAAGGACCGCCGCCAGCTCGACCAGGCCGAGCTCGACAAGGTCGCCGATGGACGCGTTTTCACTGGCCGGCAAGGCCTGCCGCTGAAGCTGGTGGACGAGCTCGGGGACGAGCAGGCCGCGATCGCGTGGCTTGCCAAGGAGAAGAACATCGATCCGACCACACCGGTGCGCGATTATTCCTTGAGTGGTCGCCTGACGGACCTGCCGTTCCTCCATACTGCCGCCAATGTGATCCTCCACGCGGCCGGCGTGGCTCCGTTGGAGCAGTGGGGCGCCGTCGAAGCTGTCGATCGTCTCAATCTTGACGGTCTTGTGGCCGTTTGGCACCCTTCGTCCGCCAATTAGCGCATGTCCCGGAAGAGTGGACCACCGGTTTTCGAAAAGGACATGCGCAAACGAGCGCAAACGAAAGGGTTGCTGGAGCGCATTCGGTTCCATCCGGGGGATGCGCTCTAGCGGGTTTCCAGGGCCGGACCGGGTTTTCCGATATAACGATGCTGACACACGGAAGTACTAGAACGATTTGGCTTTCGCTCTGCGGTGGGGTCGTTCGGACTTCGGTTTCGATGGGTGGGCGACAGCGATGATCAAATCCGAGCTGGTGCAGCGTATCTCGGCGCAGAATCCGCACCTCTATCAGCGCGATGTCGAGAACATCGTCAACGCCATCCTGGGCGAGATCATCGCCGCGATGGCGCGCGGCGACCGGGTCGAGCTGCGCGGCTTCGGCGCCTTCTCGGTCAAGCACCGTCCGGCCCGCTCGGGGCGCAACCCGCGCACCGGAGCGCATGTGGCGGTCGACCAGAAGGCGGTGCCGTTCTTCAAGACCGGAAAGGAAATGCGCGAGCGGCTCAACCGCCCGGAATCATGATACGCCGGTTCCTCACCCTGCTGCTGCTCGCCACCATCGGGGTGGCCCTGATCGCGTTTGAGGTCGCCAACCGAAAGGCCGTGAGCGTCTCGCTCGATCCGTTCGATCAGGCGGAGCCGGCGGTGGTATTCTCCCCGCCGCTCTATCTTTTGATATTCGGCGCGCTGATCTCCGGCGTGCTCATCGGTGGATGCGCGGCTTGGCTGCAGCAACGTAAATGGCGGATCCGGGCGCGCCGCGCCGAGGCGGAGGCGCGAGCACTGCGCGCGCAAGTGGGCACGGCACCTTCAGCCTCGGCTCTGCCACCGTACGGCGAGCGGCTGCGCCTCATCGTTCCGCCGCCCGCAGCTTGACGCATCCCGCTTTGTGGGGTGGTTAGGGGACCATGTCAGTCTCGGTCAAGATTTGTGGCCTCAAGACGCCGGCGGCCCTCGATGCGGCGCTCGAAGCGGGCGCTGACCTGGTCGGATTCGTGTTCTTTGCGCCGTCGCCGCGCCATGTCGGCTTCGAGGCGGCGCGCACGCTCGGGGCGGCGGTGCGGGGTCGCGCCGAAAAGGTGGCGGTCGCGGTCGACGCCAATGACGAGCTTCTGAAAGCCGCCATCGAGGCCCTGCGACCGGACCTCTTGCAACTTCATGGCCGCGAGACGCCGGAGCGGGTTGCGGTGATCCGCTCGCGCTTCCGCCTGCCGGTCATGAAGGCCTTAGCCATCACCGAGCGGGCCGATCTGTCGCAAATCCATCTCTATGCCAAGGTTGTTGACCGGCTGATGTTCGATGCACGGCCGCCGCGCGGGGCGACCCGTCCAGGCGGCTATGGCCTGGCGTTCGATTGGCGCCTGCTGGAGAACCTGACCCTCCCGGTGCCGTTCATGCTCTCGGGTGGCCTCGACGCCGGTAATGTGGCTGAGGCGCTGCGTATCACCCGGGCGAATGGCGTCGATGTGTCCTCGGGGGTGGAAAGATATCCGGGCGAAAAGGATGTCGAGAAGATCGGCGCGTTTGTGAGCGCCGCACGCGCAGCCGAGATGCAGTTGCGTTCGGCCGCGGCGCTTGCCCCCAACGCGCGCAGCGCCGGCCGGTGAACAGCAGAGTTGCAGAGTAGCGATCATGTCGATCCTTGGACCCAATTCGTTCCGGACCGGGCCCGACGAGCGCGGGCATTTCGGCATCTATGGCGGGCGCTTCGTCGCCGAGACCCTGATGCCGCTGATCCTCGATCTCGAAAAAGCCTATGCGCAAGCCAAGTCCGATCCGGCTTTCCAGCGCGAGATGGAATCCCACCTCGTGCACTATGTGGGGAGGCCTTCGCCGCTCTATTTCGCCGAGCGTATGACCGCGTATTGCCGACAAGCGAAGACGGCCTCCGGCGTCTCGGGTGGCGGGGCCAAGATCTACTTCAAGCGCGAGGACCTCAACCACACCGGCGCCCACAAGGTGAACAATGTGCTGGGCCAGATCATGCTGGCGCGCCGCATGGGCAAGCCGCGCATCATCGCCGAAACCGGCGCCGGCATGCACGGGGTCGCGACCGCAACTCTGTGCGCCAAGTTCGGGCTCAAATGCGTGGTCTATATGGGGGCGGTCGACGTGGATCGGCAGCAGCCGAACGTGCTGCGCATGAAGGCGCTCGGCGCCGAAGTCAAGCCGGTGACTTCCGGCTCCTCGACCCTCAAAGACGCCATGAACGAGGCATTGCGCGACTGGGTCACCAACGTGGCCGACACGTTTTATTGCATCGGCACAGTGGCGGGCCCGCACCCCTATCCGATGATGGTGCGCGACTTCCAATCCATCATCGGCAATGAGACGCGCGAGCAGATGCTTGAAGCGGAGGGGCGCTTGCCGGATTCGCTCATCGCCTGCATCGGCGGCGGCTCCAACGCGATGGGGCTGTTCCATCCATTCCTTGACGATGCGGGAATCGAGATCTACGGCGTCGAAGCCGCCGGACATGGGCTCGCGACCGGACGGCACGCCGCCTCGATCGCCGGCGGACGGCCCGGCGTGCTGCACGGCAACCGCACTTACTTGTTGATGAACGCCGACGGGCAGATCAACGAAGCGGATTCGATCTCGGCCGGCCTCGACTATCCGGGCATCGGCCCGGAGCATGCCTGGCTCAACGACATCAAGCGCGTGCAATATCTCTCCGCCACCGACGATGAAGCAGTCTCGGCTTTCTCGCTGTGCGCACAGCTCGAAGGCATAATCCCGGCGCTGGAGCCGGCGCACGCGCTCGCCCGCGTGCTCGAGCTCGCGCCCAGGAAGTCAGCCGATCATCTGATGGTGCTCAACATGTCGGGGCGTGGCGACAAGGACCTCGCGAGCGTCGAGGCCTATCTTAAGCGGCATAGCTCATGACCAGCCGCATGGAGCAACGCTTTGCCGCGCTTGCACGCGAGGGCCGCGCCGCGCTCGTCACCTTCGTGACCGCCGGCGATCCCGACTATGCGGCTTCGCTGGAAATCCTGCGCGCGTTGCCGGGCGCCGGCGCTGATGTGATCGAGCTCGGCATGCCATTCACGGATCCGATGGCGGATGGGCCCGCGATCCAGGCTTCCTCGCAGCGTGCGCTGCGTGCCGGACAGGATATGCGGAAGACGCTTGCAGCCGTGGCGGATTTCCGTGCGCGCGATGCCGCAACCCCGATCGTGCTGATGGGTTACTACAATCCGATCTACATCTATGGGGTGGGGCGCTTTCTTAAGGATGCCTCGGCGGCCGGTGTCGATGGCCTCATCGTGGTCGACCTGCCGCCCGAGGAGGACGATGAATTGTGCGTGCCGGCGCTCAATGCCGGGCTCAACTTCATCCGCCTGGCCACGCCCACGACCGACGACAAGCGCCTGCCGGCCGTGCTCGCCAATACTTCGGGCTTTGTCTACTACGTGTCGATCACCGGCATCACTGGCACCGCGGCGCCCGACACCGCGAAGGTCGCAGCCGCCGTTGCCCGCATCAAGCGGCACACGGCGCTTCCGGTCGCGGTCGGCTTCGGGGTCAAGACCGCTGCGCAAGCGCGCGCCATCGCCGAGGTCGCTGACGGAGTCGTGGTGGGCTCGGCTCTGGTCGATGCCCTCAAGCAGAGCCTCGATGCCAACAACAAGGCGACGTCATCGACCGTCAAGGCCGTCGTCGACCTGGTCGCGAGCTTGGCTCAAGGGGTGCGCAGCGTGCGGCGCGCTGTTGCGTTCTAGCCCGGATGGAGCACTTGCGAAATCCGGGACATGTTCCTGGCGTGGTCGCACCCCGCATTGCGCTTCGCTCCATGCGGGCTACATTTGAGACGATGTGCCGAGGCATGCCATGAACTGGATCTCCAACGTCGTTCGGCCCAAGATTCGCAGCATGCTGAACCGGCGCGAATCGCCGGAGAATCTCTGGATCAAGTGTCCGGAGACCGGCCAGCTCGTCTTCTACAAGGACGTCGAGGCCAATCAATTCGTCATCCCGGGCTCGAACTACCATATGCGCATGGGCGCCACGGCGCGCATGAAGTCGATGTTCGACGGCGAGACCTGGTTCGACATCGCGGTTCCGGAAGTGCCGCTCGATCCGCTCAAGTTTCGCGACGAGCGTCGCTATACCGAGCGACTCAAGGATGCGCGTGCCAAGACCGGCACCAGCGACGCGATCAAGCTTGGCTACGGCAAGCTCGACGGGCTTCCGGTGGTCATCGCCGTGCAGGACTTCGACTTCATGGGCGGCTCGCTCGGCATGGCGGCCGGCGAAGCGGTGATCAAGGGCCTGCAGACCGCGATCGACAAGGCGACCCCTTTCATCATGTTCGCGGCCTCGGGCGGCGCCCGCATGCAGGAAGGCATCCTCGCATTGATGCAATTGCCGCGCACCACCGTGGCGGTGCAGATGCTGCGCGAGGCGCGCAAGCCCTATCTGGTGGTGCTCACCAATCCGACCACGGGCGGCGTCACCGCGTCTTACGCCATGCTGGGCGACGTGCAGATCGCCGAGCCCGGTGCACTGATCGGCTTTGCGGGGCCGCGTGTGATCGAGCAGACCATCCGCGAGAAGCTCCCTGAGGGCTTCCAGCGCGCCGAATATTTGCGAGAGCACGGCATGATCGACATGGTGGTGCACCGCCACGAGCTGCGGGCGACGCTCGCCAATCTGTGCCGGCTGCTGACCAAGGCGCCCCCGGCCGAGGTCATCGACAATTTGCCGGTGCCGGCGCACGCGTGAGCTTATTTTCAAATTGTCGCAATTTCGGGCAGGAAACCGGATACATCTTTTTTTGAGAACGCGCGTGTGCGCTCCATATTCTTCGTCCTATGACCGAAATAGATTCCATCGTCGCGCGGCTGTTGGCGCTGCATCCCAAGCGGATCGATCTCACGCTCGAGCGCATGTGGCGTATATTGGGCGCACTCGGGAACCCGCAGGCGCGGCTGCCGCCCGTCATCCACGTGGCGGGCACCAACGGGAAGGGCTCGACGGTCGCCTTCATGCGGGCCATCCTCGAGCAGGCCGGCCGCAGGGTCCACGTCTATACCTCGCCGCATCTCGTGCGCTTCAATGAGCGCTTCCGCATCGGCACCAGTCCCCCCTCTCTCCCTCCCCCGCATAGCGCGTCGGAAGACGCGCGTAACCGCGCTTATGCGGGGGAGTGTCGGGGAGGGGGACGGCTTGCCTCCGACATCGAGCTGGCCGAAGCGCTCGCCGAATGTGAGCGCGCCAATGCGGGTCTCCCCATCACGGTGTTCGAGATCGCGACGGCGGCCGGGATCTTGTTGTTCGCGCGTCATCCGGCCGACATCCTGCTGCTCGAGGTTGGTCTCGGCGGCCGGCTCGATGCCACCAACGTGATCGAAAAGCCGCTCGCGACCGTGATCACGCCGGTCTCGCTCGACCATGCGGAATTCTTGGGCGACACGATCGGCCAAATCGCGTTCGAGAAGGCCGGGATCTTCAAGCGCGACGTGCCGGCGATCGTAGCCGCGCAGCCGCGCGATGCCCTCGCGGTGATCGAACGGCAGGCCGCGCGCGCGGGCGCCAAGATCAGGATCGCGGGCGAAGATTGGACCGCAACGGAAGAACGCGGGCGCCTGGTCTACCAGGACGATGCCGGGCTCTTGGATTTGCCCGCGCCCAAGCTCTACGGGCGCCACCAGTTCGAGAATGCGGGCGTTGCCATCGCAACGCTGCGCGCGATCGAAAGCTTGCGGCTTTCGGCCGCCGCCTTCGAAGGCGTGGCCCGTGCTGAATGGCCGGCGCGGATGCAGCGCCTTGCGGGCGGCAAGCTCGCGGCCCTCATCCCGGCGGGCGGCGAGCTCTGGCTCGACGGCGGCCACAATCCGGATGGCGGTCGTGTCATCGCCAGTGCGCTCGCCGACTTGGAGGAGCGGGTGTCACGGCCGCTGGTGCTCGTTGTCGGCATGCTCGCCAACAAGGACAGCGAAGGCTTCCTCAAGAACTTCGCCGGTCTTGCGCGCCGCATCATCACGGTGCCGATTCCCGAGCAGGAGAACACCGCCTCGCCCGAGGCGCTTGCGCACGCCGCCCGCGGCATCGGCCTGCCCGCCGAGGCGGCTCCGAATATCGAAAGCGCGCTTGCCGCAATCGCCGGCCTTGCCCTCGATCAGCCGCCGCGCATCCTTATCACCGGCTCGCTCTATCTCGCGGGCGCAGTGCTGGCACTGAACGGCACCCCGCCGGAGTGAAGGACAAAGCAAATCGCCGGGACGAGCCCGGCGATTGCGACACATCACCAATTCTCGAAAGCCGCGTCACATCGCGCCGGTGATCCACTGCTCCAGCTTCTGCTTCGGGGCGGCGCCGACCTGGCGCGAGGCCATCTCGCCGTTCTTGAACAACATCAAGGTCGGGATCGACATCACGCCGTACTTGGACGCGGTGCGCGGGTTCTCGTCCACGTTGAGCTTGACGATCTTGACCTTGCCGTTCATCGACGTGGCGATCTCCTCGAGCGCAGGTGCGATCATCCGGCACGGACCGCACCATTCGGCCCAGAAATCCACCACCACGGCTCCGCTCGCCTTCAACACCTCGGAGTCGAAATCCGCGTCCGAAACCTTGCCAACCGTCGCCATAGGAATGAACCTCGTTGGAATGAACCGCGTTGCCGTACGGATGAGCGAATCGCCTCCGACCCGCGAAGCGTTTGATAGCAGGCCCGAAAACTATGAACGCGGCGTGAAAGCGTCAAGGCGGCTCCACGGGGACTTCACGGGGAGGTGAGGGCGGCGAGCGCGCGATCCAACAGGCCTGCGGGGATTTCGACCAAATCAGGCCCTTCGGTGAAAATGAGGCATGCCGTGACCGTCCGTTTTGGATAGATCCGGCGCAGCACGCCCCGGTAGAGGGCGAGCTGGTGCACGTAGCTTTCGGGCACATCTTCAGGAGCCGTGGGCACGCTGCGGACGGTCTTGTAATCCGCGATCAAGATGCCGTTCGCCGTCACGGCGAGCCGGTCCACTTGCCCGGAAATCATGCGGGGCTCGCCGTTCACCTCAAGGAGGCCCGCGATTGCGACCTCGGCGCGGCTGGCCTTGCCGAAGAGCTCGGCGAAGCGCGCGTCCTCAAGCACCGCCTCGACCTGAGCCTCGATCCGGGCGCGCTCCTCGGCGGTGAACTGCGGGCCTGCATTCGCCAGATAGGCCTGCATCGCCTCGCGGCGTCGCTCCGGCGCGACTGTTGGCAGCGCCTGCAGCAGCCGATGTACCAGGGTGCCGCGCGCCAGGGCCTTGATCCGCTCCGATGCCGCGCCCGCAGCGGCGAGACGCGGCGCCAGGCCCGTCTCGTCGGATGGCAGAAGCGCGCGCGTCGGGGTTGGCGAACCAGGGCCGGCCTGATCGAGCCAAGCCGGTCGCAAGCTTGGCCGGGCACCAACGATCGCCGGGCTCTCCCCCGGGTCCTCGACGTCGCCACGCCTGCCGCGCAGCCGCCACACCATGCCGTCGCCATCATCCGCGGGCTCCTCTTGGACACCCGGCGCCTGGTCCCCGACCAACGCCCCCTGCACCATTTCGTACCAGCAGCCGGGCGGGCTCCCACGCTCGCCGACCGCCCCACAGACCACCAGCCGGTCGGCCGCGCGCGTCATCGCCACATAGAGGAGGCGCCGGTGCTCGTTCTCCGCCGCTTCGGCAGCGGCGCGGCGAGCATCGGCGAGCGGAGGAACATCGTCGTCCTTGCGGCCGAGCCAGACCAGCGGCGATGCCTTTTGCGCCGCCTGTCGGGCGCCGGCGAGGCGCAACAGCCGCGGCTGTCGCTGCGGCGGACCGGCTGGCGGAGTTGTCGTGTCGGCCAGGAATACGACCGGGGCTTCGAGCCCTTTGGCACCATGCACGGTCATCACCCGCACCTCGTCGCGGCTGATCTCCATGTCCCGCTTGATCTCGGCATTCGCGCTCCGCAGCCAGGCCACGAAGCCCTGAAGAGATGCCGGCTGCCGGCGCTCGTAATCGAGCGCGATATTGAGGAATTCATCGAGCGCGTCGGTCGCCTCAGGGCCGAGCCGGGCCAAGAAATGCCGGCGTCCGCCTTCGGGCCCGAGCACGCGCGCATAGAATCCAAATGGCGTCTCGCGCCGCGCTGCCAGAGCAAGGCGGTTGAGCCGCTGCTCCGCCGCCGCCAACACCAGGTCCTCTTTGGCCTTGACGGCGAGCGCCGCGCGCAAGGATCCGCGGCGCTGCCAGCACAACGCGAACAGATCATCCTCGGAGAGGCCGAACAGCGGGCTCTTGAGCACGGTCGCGAGCGCAAGATCATCGTCTGGCAACAGCAGCGCATCAGCCAGCGCCATAAGATCCATCACCGCGATATGCTCGGTCAGGACCAGGCGGTCGGCACCGGCGACCGGGATGCCGACATTCTTGAGCGCGCGGATCACCGCCTCGAACAGCGGTCCGCGCTGGCGCACCAGGATCAGAATGTCGCCCGGGGTGATCGCATGGCGTGCGGCACCGTCTCCGACCTTGACGCCGCGTGCGATCCACAACTTCACGCATTTGGCGATGCGACGCGCAAGGGCGACCCGGGGGCTTGTTTCCGCGGTGGTGTCGAATGGCGCGTCCCAGCCCTCGACCAACGCGCTCGGCTCTGGTTCGGCAAGCGGCCAAATTTCCACGAGCCCCGGCGCCTGGCTGCGCACCGCCAGGTGCACCGGCGCAACCGGATCATCGAGCCCGCGAAACGCGCCCGGCGTCTTGAACACGAGATCGACCGCGTCGAGCACGGTCTGGGCGGAGCGGAACGAGTGCTTGAATTCCAACCCCAGGAAGCGCAAGCCGGCTGCCGCATAAGCGCGCTGAAAGTCGCGGCGCTTCTGTCCGAAGGCCGCCGGCAGCGCTCCCTGGAACGAGAAGATAGATTGCTTGTCGTCGCCGACCGCGAAAATCGTTCGCGCCAGGGATCCACGCGCGCCCTCGCCGGTCGCGAACTCGGCGGTGAGCCGCTCGATCAGCTCCCATTGCCGCGGGCTTGTATCCTGAGCTTCGTCGATCAGCACGTGATCGACGCCGAGATCGAGCTTGTAGTGCACCCAGGCCGCATCGACGCGTCGGAGCAACGTGCCGGTCTTTTCAATGAGATCGTCATAGTCGAGCAATCCACGGCGATCCTTTTCGGCGCGGAAGCGCGCGATCACGCTGCCCGCAAGCGTAATGAGGGCGGCGGTGCGGTCGCGCGTCATGGCGGCGCGCCAGCGCGGCAGCAGCGCACAAACGCGCTCCCGCTCGGCAGAGAGGCGCTGGGCGAGGCCCGGATATCTCGCGGCGAACCCATTGGTGGCAAGGCGGGCGCGCGGCTCGCCTTTCTGGGTGCAGAAGATCTGCAAATAGGCGCGGATCTGCTCGCTGCCGGTCAGCGCCGTCAATTGGCCGAAGCGCTCGCTCTGCTCGATGTCGGCCTTGCTGCCCTGCGCCAGCGCGGTACGGACCGCCGGCCATTCTGCGGCGCTGATCAGCGCCTGGTCGAGGAAGCGCGCCGCGATGTCGTCTGCGGTCTCGTCCACCGACAGGCCGAGCGCGGCCGATAAGTCGGCGATTGCGCCGTCGATTCCGCCGGCCGCATCGATCCATCCCATCAGCTCCACACGCTTGCGGATCGCTTCGGAGAGCACATCGCGGAATGCCTGATCGCTCGTCACCGCGATGATGGTCGCGAGCGCGCGCCCGAGCCGCGACTCCGGCTGGGCGGAAGCCTCCAGCAGGCAATCGAAGGTGAGCTGATCGATGAGCTGCGATTCGGCTGCCTCGTCCAGCACCGCGAAGCGCGCCGGCACATTGGCCTCGAACGGAAACTGCTGCAGCAGCCGCGTGCAGAATGCGTGGATGGTCTGCACCTTGAGGCCACCCGGCGTCTCCAGGGCTTGCGCGAACAGCCGCCGCGCTGCAGCACGCCGTTGCGGCGACGGCCACTCACGCGACATGGCATGGATCGCGGCATCGAGCGCGTCGTCCTCCAGCGCGGTCCATTGTGCGAGGCGATCGAACACGCTCGCCGCCATATTGGCGGCGGCCGCCTTGGTGAAGGTAATGCACAGGATCTTGGCGGGAGGCGTCCCTTGCAGCAGCAGGCGGATGACGCGCTGCGCCAGCACGTAGGTCTTGCCGGAGCCCGCATTGGCGGACACCCAGGCGGAGCCCGCCGGATCGGAGGCTTCGCGCTGGCGGTCCAGCACTTCGCGCGGAATCTCAGGCGGTGCCGTCATCGGCCGCCTCCGTCTCGTCGCCGACCCCGCCGCTTGGCGACCATTCTCGCACGCGTGCCAAATGGTCGTAGTCGCCGTAGGCGCGCGATTGCCACATCGGCCGCTCGCGCGAGCGGTAGGGGGTCGTCGGATCTTCGAATTTTCGCGCCACTTCGATGAGCTTGGCCAAGGCGCGATCGGCTTCCGCATCTGCGGTCGAGCTTTTGAGCTCGACCGCAGCTTCTCTGCCGCCCGGATCGCCGCCCTTGAGCGACACGTAGATCAAGGCCGCGATCGAGGCGCCAGCTGGAATTTCGGCGAAGCGCCCGGCGCGCAGGATTGCGCCTTCGAGGGTCAACTGCGGCGAGAGGCCGGCCGTCACTTGCGGGCCGGTCGGCACCTGCCCGGTTTTGTAGTCGAGGATCGCATAGCTGCCGTCGCCACGCTGTTCGATGCGGTCGGCGCGCGCGGACAGACGGAAAGTGCGGCTGCCGAGCGGGATCTCGATCTCGCCGCGGATCTCCGCCTGCACTGAGGCGATCTCGCTGCGCCGTCTTGCCTCCCAGTTCGCGAACCAGCGCGCGATGCGCTCGAAGCGCGGCCACCAGAATGCGCGCGCCTCGGGGAATTCCTCCAAGGGAGCGAAATGCTTAGCTCCGAGCGCCATGAGCTCGGCAAGCGGGTCGTCAGGCAGCCGCGCAGCATACGCTTGGGTGAAGTCCCCGATAGCGCCGTGGATCACGGTGCCGCGGTCGGCGGCGCCCGGTGCCATGTCGATCGGGTCGAGCGGGAACAGGCGCAAGACGTGCTTTGCGTAGATCGTATAGGGATCGCGCAGCCAGTGCTCGATCTCGGTGACCGACAGATGCGAGGGACGCGCCGCCAGCGGCGGCCGCGGTACCGGCCGGGGCGTCGGCCGGGGTGAAGCCGTCGGCCGGTCGAGCGCACGCGCCCAGTCGAGATACTTTTCGCCCTGCGCGATTGCTGTTTGCCAGCGCGGTCCGGCGACGGCGGCGAGTCGCTGCAGAAAGCGCGACGCGACCGTCGGGGCGCCCGCAAGCTTGGCGGCGCGGGTGAGGATCACCTCGCGTGCGCCCAGCATCTGGGCGAAGTCATGGGCGGAGAGGCCGATCCGCCGCTCCGGCAGATCGAGCCCGAGTGCCAGCCGCATCGGCCTCGAGAGCCAGGCATCGCTTCGCGCCTCCGGCGGCCAAGTGCCCTCGTTCAAGGCGCCGAGCACAACCCGGTCACTGGTCGTGAGGCGCGCTTCCAGCGGTCCGAGAATGCGCAGGCGGACGCCCGGCTGCTCGGGGCGACGCACCACCCGATTGGCGATCGTCGCGCTGAACAGTTCCGGATAGTCGGAAAGGGTGACGCTCAGGTCCGCGGCCGGAGGCGCTTGCGCAATCGCATCGAATATCTGCGCCAAAGCATCGCCGTCCGGCCCTGCAAAGCCTGACGCAACGCCATCGCCCGCATCCGACAAAGCCGCGATGGCGTCGCGATGGCGTGCCGCGATGGCGGCGAAGGAATGCGCACCGCGCCCGAGCTTCTCGAGCGGAGCAAGCGCCGCCGCGACTTGGGCGATAAGGCCGGCGGCTTGCTCGAGCTCATTCTCGCCAAGGTCTGCGCGCGGATCGGAGCGGTGCACGTCGGAACGCTCGCCTCTGCGCAGCTTGGCGAGCTCGGCCCGCAAGCTCGAAAGCGCGCGCGCAAGGCCGGCGCTGCCCGGCCGCGGCCGCGGTCCGCGCAGGATCGCGCGCTCGAGCACTGCGATCGTGCGCCGATGCCTCTCCTCACCCTGACCGAGCCGCGCCAAAGGATGCTTCAGCAGCGACAAGAGAGCGACCGGCGCAAGCTCATCCGCAACCGCGGTGGCGGTAAGGCGCGCGAACAGGCCGGCTCGGGTTTGGCCGAGCTCCTCGCCGCCGGAATCGTCCACCTCGACATTCCAGCGCGCAAGCGCAGCCTTCACACGGCGGGCGAGCGCACGGTCAGGCGTCACCAGCGCCGCGGTCTTGGCCGGGCTCTCGAGCATCTCGCGTAAGCTGATCGCAATCGCCAGAGCTTCCTCTTCTGCATTGGCGGCCTCGATGCAGGCTACTCCCGCAAGCGCGGCCTCGAGATGGATCGCAAAGGCTTCCGCGCCGGTACGGGCGCGCCAGAGATCGGTCGCTTGTGCGGGACGAAAGGCCTCGGACACGAGCTGCTCGCGGCCGCCTGCAGCCGGCGCACCGATCGGCACCACGTCATCGCGTTCGATCTTGAGGCGTGCCAGCAGGCGCTGCAGAGCAAATTGCGGGTGGCCGGCGATCGGCGTCGCATCTGCGGCGCGAGCTGGGCCGGCGGGGAGCTTCCCGGAAGGAGCGGCGGCGATCAGCCGCCAGGATGGCGCATCGAGATCCGTATCGAGGCCAGGCAACACCACGGCGCCGTGCGGCAAGTTCGCGACCGCGGCGATCAGCGTGGCAGTCGCCGGGATCGAGCCCGTCGATCCGGCCGCAATGACGGGGCCGTCGGCGTGGGAAAGCCGCTCTGCCTCGGCGGTGATCAACAGGTCGCGGCGCACGGCGGCCTCGATCAGCCCGCGTTCCTCGAGGATTTTCGGCCACTCCGTGCGGGCGATTTTCAGGAACGCAAGCGTCAGCTGCCAGTATTTGTCGAACTGATCCGGCACCAAATCATCGAGCCGGTCCCACGAGACGCCGCGTGTCGTCATGTCATCGATGAGCCGCGCCAGATCGTCGGCAAGCGCCAGCGCGGTTGCAGGGTGGTTAGCGACAAGCGGGGCTTCGCCGGCATTTTGCGGCGCCAGGCGGGCCGCCCAGGCCAGCACTAGGCGCGCGAGCAGGAAGCGCCGCTCGATGCCGCCCAGCCCCTCGGGCAAATCGAGCAGCGGCGGCAGCCCGGGATCCGCCTCGGCGCCGGCGTGCGCGAGAATGATCTCGTCTTCGTCCACATCTCCGATCGGCACGATGCGGGGCAGGATCGCGGCCTCACAGCCGGCGAGGCCGAGAAACTGCTCGCGCGCGAGCCGGCAGGCGCGGCGGGTCGGCAGATAAATCGTTGCGGCGGCGAGCGCGAGCGGGTCGCGTGCGAGGTCAGGCTTCCAATCCGGAACCAGATGTCCGTCGATGAGCGCCCGGATCAGCGTCGGCAGAAATGGCACCGAGGCCGGAATCGTGAAGACTCGCGGAGTATGAGCCATGGGGTGTGTATGAATCGGAGCCTTCTGTCGCGCAACCACTCAGGCGTCGTCCCGGCCGAGCGAAGCGAAGAGCCCGGACCCATAAGCCTAGGCCGTAATGAGACCGCGCAGCCGTATAGGTTCCTGCTTTCGCAGGAACGACTCCCAGCCTATCATCAGCCCAACCCAGTAAAGAACATCAGGGAGAACGTCATGAGCGATGACTCGATTCCGCGGCGCCGATTTCTGGTTGGTGCCGGCACCGCAGTCGCTACCGGCCTGGCTGCGTCCGTTCCGGCTGAAGCGCAGACGCCTGCGGCCGCTCTGCCGACGCCGGCTGCCGCGACCCATGCCGAGCCGGAAGCCTTGCTGGCGCTGACCGCGACCGAGGCTGCATTCGTCTCTGCGGCTGTCGATGCGATCATTCCGGCCGACGAGCTTTCGCCATCCGGTACCGATTGCGGCCTGGTGACGTTCATCGATCGCCAGCTCGCCAGCGCCTGGGGTGGTGGCGCCAAGATGTACCGCAGCGGTCCGTTCCAGAAGGGCAAGCCGGAGCAGGGCTATCAGCTCGCGCTGACCCCGAAAGAGTTCTTCCAGGCCGGCATTGCCGAGGCGAATGCCTGGTCGCACAAGACCTATGGCAAGGAGTTCGACCGCCTTGGCTCCGCTCAACAGATCGAGGCGCTGAAGGCCATGGAAGGCGGCAAGGCCGAATTCGCCGGGATTCCGTCCCGGCAGTTCTTCCAGTCGCTGCTCACGCTCGCAATGGAAGGGTTCTTCTCCGATCCGATCTACGGGGGCAATCGCGACAAGGCCTCCTGGAAGATGCTCGGCTTCCCTGGCCTGCCCGCGACCTATGCGGGCAAGTTCGAAGAGTATCAGGCCAAGCGCTACGTGGCGCCGCCGCAATCCATCGCTGACTTTTCTTGAGGGGAGGCCATCATGGTTGTGCGATTGAAGGAAGTCGATGCAGTGATGGTCGGCATGGGCTGGACCGGTGCCATCCTCGCGCGCGAGCTCACCAAGGCCGGCCTCTCGGTGGTCGGGCTGGAGCGCGGACAGGACCGCACTCCGGGCGAGAACTTCACCTTGCCCAGCATTCGCGACGAGTTTCGCTATGCGCAACGTCTCGAGCTGATGCAGGACAATTCGACCGATACGATCACGTTCCGCAATGCGGCGGCGGAAACCGCGCTGCCGATCCGCCGCTTCGGCGCATTCCTACCCGGCGAGGGCGTCGGCGGGTCGGGGCTGCATTGGGGGGCGCTGCACTGGCGCTTCCAGCCCGCGGATTTTCGTCTGCGCAGCTATCTTGCCGAGCGCTATGGAGCGAACGCAATTCCCGACGATATGACGATCCAGGACTGGCCGATCAGCTACGACGAGCTCGAGCCGTACTATAATCGCTTCGATAAGCTCTGCGGTGTATCGGGAAAGGCCGGGAATCTGAAGGGCACCATCGTGGCAGGCGGCAATCCGTTCGAAGGGCCGCGCAGCGACGAATATCCGAACAAGCCGATCAAGACGTCGTTGCCCGGCCAGATGTTCGCCGACGCCGCCAAGAGCCTTGGCTATCACCCGTTCCCGGCGCCGGTTGCGATTGCGAGCGAGAGCTATCGCAACGTCGAGGGGGTGCAGCTCGGTGCCTGCGAGTATTGCGGCTACTGCAACCGCATGGCCTGCGAGGCCAACGCCAAGGCTTCCGCCAACACCACCATCCTGCCGGTGCTGCGCCCCGAGCCCAAATTCGAGCTGCGCACACGCGCCTATGTCACCAAGCTCGCCTACGACAAGGCGAGCCGCAAAGTCACCGGGGTTACCTACACCGACCTGCGCACCGGCGAGGAATACGAGCAGCCCGCCAATATGGTGGTGCTGTCCTCCTTCGTGTTCGGCAACACCCAGGCGCTGCTGCTCGCCGGCATCGGCGAGCCTTATGATCGCGCCACCGGCAAGGGGGTCGTCGGCAAGAACTACTGTTATCAATTCGAAGCTGGCGCCGAAGCCTTCTTCGAGAACGCGGAATGGAACCCATTCATGGGTTCAGCCGGCACGTCTGCGTGCATCGACGATTTCAACAATTCGAGCTTCGATCATTCGGGCCTCGGTTTCTTCGGCGGCGGTTATATCACGTGCGGTGCGGCCGGGGCGCCGCCGGTTGGCGGGCGCGGGGTTCCGGGCGGAACGCCTGCCTGGGGCTCGGAGTGGAAGCGCGCGACGGTGAAGTGGTATCACCACTTCACGCGCTTCAACACGCAGGGCTCGGTCTATGCCAATCGCGAGAACTTCATGGACCTCGACCCGACCTACAAGGATGCGTTCGGGCGGCCATTGATCCGCATGACCTACAACGGCACCGACAACGATCACAAGATGTCGCGCTATATGCTGTCGAAGGTCGAAGGGATCATCAAAGCGATGAATCCCACCCACTACGAGCTGCATCCGCGCCCGAGGAACTTCACCATCGTGCCCTATCAATCGACCCACAATACCGGCGGCACCATGATGGGCTCGGATCCGAAATCGAGCGTCGTCAATCGCTATCTCCAGGCCTGGGACGCGCACAATCTGTTTGTCGTGGGGGCCTCCGTGTTCCCGCAGCAGCACGGCTACAACCCGACCGGCACCGTCGGCGCGCTCGCCTATTGGTCCGCCAAGGCGATCACCGAGCAATACATCAAGAATCCCGGTCCGCTGGTGCACGCGTGACGTAGGAATTTCGTAGGGGCGGCCCTTGGAGGGGCGCCCCTACGATGTTGCGCCGCGCCCCACGGCACCCGGCCCGCCTACTTTCGTCGCGACAAGCGGGTAGGGTGGGCAAAATTGCCTCGCGCTGAAGTTTGATTGGCGCGAGGCGTCGCGCAATTTTGCCCACGCGGTCTGGAGGGCCACCTCTCTCTCCTGCGACAGCAGGCGCCCCATAGCCCTCGGACGACCGAGACGACACGGCGTATGGGCCCCGGCTTTCGCCGGGGCGACTGTGCCTGGCCTTCCGCCACGCTCCCCAAGAATCGCGGCTTCGACACGGTCGATTAGTTGCGCTCAGCGTTTGCGGCGACGACGGCATCCTCGCGAGCGCATCCCGGTGCGGCCCGGTCAATGGCACGGGGAACATCGGCCAGGACCGGACATTTGTTTCGCCGGTTTCAGCGACGACGAAGCTCAGCGAAATTGTCCTCGCTGCATGCTCCAAGCCCCTTCTTGGTCAGGGGCTCCTGTCAACGACCGCTGATGACGATCTGGTCTAAGACGGCGAAGTCCGGTGGCAGCTTCTCTTTGCCAGGTGGATTACCGTTGAACTGAAGAACGAAAGCCACGATGTCCACGTAGCTCTGATCATCAAGACTGCCGGGCGCATCGTCTGGCATGGCAGTGCGAATATACTTGAAGCGATCGCCAACGGTCTGCCCCAGCCAGTCCATCTTGAATCCTTCGCCGGTCAGGTCGGGAGCATCCGGATCGGTGGCGAGAAGATCGACTCCATGACACTTCGCGCATCGCTCACGATAGATGCGCTCACCATTCTTCGCCTGCGCTTCCGTGAATACCCCGCTCGAGCTGGGACGCTCGATGGCGCGCGCCATCGAAAGACCGCCAATGGCGATCAAAAAAACAACCGTGCTGAATCGCTTCATTCGAGAGAGCCCCCCACACCGAATCCGAGATTTCCGTATGGAAAATCTCTACCCGTCGCCAAGGATATCGAATTGGCGGCAGCCCGTCAGCCACCATGACGGGCCAGGCCAGTCAACAACCAGCCAAGCCCGGAGGGCAGATACGGGTCAAAATGAGAAAGGCTTAGGCTCAGGCCGAGCAGCTCACGTCCGCAGTAGCCTCAGCAGCGGTCATGGCGTGCTTCCGAAATTCTGTACAGCAAGTAATGGGCGGCGCCGCGCCTGACAAGCCTCTTGGCATCTCTGCCTAATCAGTGCCGCGGGCTGGCACCGGTGTAGAGATGCCAGTTGAAGCCGAGCTTGATGGTGTGAATGTATTGCACGTAGTTTCCCAAAGCGATTGTGCTCGCCGGACTGGTAAGCGTGCCGGAGCTGGCGAAGTCATAGTATTGATATTCGAGCTTGGCCGACCAGCTCTGCAAGAAGGCCCATTCGATGCCGGTCCCTGCGGTCCAGCCGCTGCGAATGCCGCTCCAAGTCCAGGGAGCCCCGGTCGAAGCCGTGAAACTGAAGGAACTATCCGACCAGGCGGCCCCACCCTTGGCGTAGATAAGCCATGGTCCGGCGGCATAGCCCAACCGCCCGGTTACGTCTGTGATGAAATCGGTGTTCGCCGAAGTGTGGCCGCCAAACACCGAGCCGCTGCTGCCCGCCATCGCGGTGCCGGAAACGTCGGCCTCGACGCCAATCACTAGATGTGACAGTTGGTAATTGCAGCCCCCCTGTCCCCCGCCCACAAACCCGGTTGTATTCGTCGTATGTGCGGTATTGATGCCGCCTATCGCCCGTGCGCGCTCCAATTGATTCTCTAATTGTGTTGCTTGAGTCTGCGACGCAGCAATTTGGGCCTTCAATGCTGCTATCTCAGCCTCTGTTGCTATTATTGCAGGCGTATTCTGCCCAAAGGTATTCGTTGCTATTAATGTTGCTAATTGAGTCTGTAGCAATGCCATTTGATTTTGCGAAATCGCTATTTGGCTCTGTGTTTGTGTTATCTGATTCTGCAGTTGTGTGATTGCACCTTCGCTCTGCCCGAAAACATTCAGAAACCCTGTTGATCCCCACCCGCCCCCAGCGTGGCCGCCAATGTAGCATCCGGTCCAGTTGAAATACGGCGCCGGGGCTGCCGTATGCGCATTCGCACCGAGCGCCGGGCCGCTTAGGATGAGCAAGCAAAACGGAAGACATGCGGCTCTCGTCGTCATCACGGCCCCGAAACCTGACGCATTTCACCCCGGCAGAATCGATACCATCCGCCCAGGTGGGGCGACAAGAGCGCGTCGCCGAGCTTGCACGAGGTGCCGATGATGGCCGTCCGCGACGCTGTCGCTATCTCTGCCGCTACGCCACGCTCTCCAAAATCGCAGCTTCGGCGGCGGCGACGGCTTCGGGCGTGCCGACATGCATCCACAGGCCTTCGAGCCGGAGCCCGAACAGGCGCCCCGCCTCGCCGGCGCGATCAAACAAGCTGGTGAGCGAGAAGGCGCCGGCCGGCGCACCCGCAAACAAGGACGGCGCAAAAACCGCGGCGCCCGCATAGACGAACGGCACCACTTGCCGCTCGCCGCGACGCGCAAGGCTGCCGTCTGCCGCCATGGCGAAATCGCCGCGGCCCGCATACCCGATGCTGGTGGCGGTCGGGGCGAGCAGCAGAAGCGCATCCATACGGGCCGGGTCGAAGGCGGCAGCGAGGCGTCCGAGATTGGGCCGCACGCCGTCGATCCAGATCGTGTCGGAATTGACGTGGAAGAAGGGCTCCGCGCCGATGAGCGGCAGCGCCTTGACGACGCCGCCGCCGGTGCCGAGAAGCGCGCCTCGCTCGTCGGAGATGACGATGCGCGGCCGCTGTCGCGGTAAGAGGTGCTGCTCGATCTGATCAGCGAGATGATGCACGTTGATGATCGCCCGCTCGACTCCGGCGTCGGCCAGGCGATCGAGCACATGGTCGATCAGGGCCTTCCCGCCGACCTGCACCAGCGGCTTGGGGACCTGTCCGTTGAACGGGCGCATGCGCGTGCCGAGACCGGCGGCAAGCACCATCGCGCTCTTTGGGGTCGTGCCGCTTGATGTCGTGCCGCCTGTTCGTGTTGCCTCCATGCGCCCCCCTTTAACTCGCCTCAACCACCCGATGGCGGAATGTGCGCGTCATACCAATCGCGGAGCGGCCCCAATACCGGATGCGCCAGTGAGCGCTGCAAATAGCCCCATATGCGTGGCATGTGACGCAGGTATTGCGGCTTGCCGTCGCGGCGGTCGAGGCGGGCGAAGATCCCCAAGATCTTGCTGGCGCGTTGTGTCGCCAGAGTCACATACATCTTGATGAATTCGCCGACGTCGAAGGATGGATCGGCGGCGTGGCGCCCGCGCAGATAGCGGCCGAGCAGGGCGACCTCCGTCTGCTCGCTCACATCAACACGCGCGTCCTGCAGGAGCGAGGCGACATCGTAGGCGGGCGGCCCCAACAGGGCATCCTGGAAATCCAAGATCCCGAGCCGCGCCAGATCCTTGTTGTCGGGCAGCCACAACAGATTGGGCGAATGAAAATCGCGCAGAACCCAGGTCGGGGTTGCATCAATCGCCGGATTGAGCGCCTCGCTCCAGAGCTGCGAGAATTCTGCGCGCGCCTCGTCCGAGATCGTGGTGCCGCAATGCGGCAGATACCAGTCGAGCAGAAGCTCGGCTTCGATCAGCAACGCCTGCAGGTCATAGGGCGGGATCCGATACTCGACCTGCGGCGCGACCGGCAGCAAATCGGGAAGCGTCTTCTCGTGCAGCGTCAAAAGCGCGTCGACCGCGGTCTCGTAGCGCTCCTCGATCGGAGCCGGTGGATCGCCGGCGACAACTTGCTCATCGCCGAGGTCCTCGATGACGAGAAGCCCGTTGACCAGGTCGGCATGGAAAATTTCCGGCGCCAGGAGCCCGCGCTCGCGCAGCCCCTTGGCCATGGCGACGAACGGCACGACGCTTTCGGCCAGATGGGCGAGCGCGCTGTAGGACTTGCCGGCGCGCACCGGCGGGCCGTCCGGCCTGGGCGGCCAGTTCATCAGGAGCACGCGCCGTTCGCCCAGCACCAAGCGCTCGTAGCTGCGCATCGAAGCATCGCCCGGCATGGGGCGGCGCAGTGCCTCGCTCAACCCGGCCTCGGCCAGGAAGCCGCGGATCGTCGCCATGCGCTCGACCCGTGCCGCGAAGCCGCCGCGGCCCGTGATCTGGGCGTTGCGAAACTCGAGCTTGAGCTTGGCGGCGAGCGTGAGCGAAATATCGAGGCGGTCGGCCGGCAGGCGGCTGCCGGCGCGATCAGGCCATTCGAGCAGCACCACTGCGCCGACAGGCAGGTCGTCGAAGCCGAGCTCGCGCAGCTCGTCCAGGCCGCTGCTGCGATAGAGGTCGATGTGGACGATCTGAAACTGCGGCAGATCGTATGTCTGCATCAGGGTGAAGGTCGGGCTCGGCACCTCGATCGATTCGTCGCTCGCGAGATGGCGGATCACCGCGCGCGCAAACGTGGTCTTGCCGGCGCCGAGATCGCCGGACAGCGTGACCATGTCGCCCGGCTTGAGCACATTGGCGACATCGACCGCAAGCCGCCGCGTCGCCACCTCGTCGGGGAGCACGACGGTAAAGAAGCTCTCGGTCGCGGCGGGCGCCATCATGATGCCTGCAGCCCCCATCCCTTCCTTCCCCGCCGGCTGGGGAGGGTTGGGGTGAGGGTGACGCCCACCAGGAAGTATTTCGGTCGGAGAAACTCGCTCCACTCGTCGCCCGCGGGCATAGCCCGTCCAAGACGGGCGTAAGACGCCCTGATGACCCGCGGGTCCATCTTTCTCGAAAAAATAAGATGGATTGCAGGGTCAAGCCCGGCAATGACGCCGAGTTGGATCGCCCCGACCGGAATCCGCTCTGGCGTGGTGCCGCTCATGCGGCGGGGCGCTCGGCGCGCTGCCCGAGCGGGAAGATGCAGGTTACGGTCGTGCCGATGCCGACCGCCGAATCGATGGTCACGGTGCCGCCATGCAGCTCCACGAAGGAGCGAACCAGCGACAGCCCGAGCCCGGTGCCGCGATGGCGCGAACCCAAGGAATGCGTCTCGAACCAATCGAACACCTTGTCCTTCACATCCGGCGGAATGCCGGGTCCCCGGTCGGTGACGGAGAAAATCACCGCGTCCTTCAGTCTTTGCGCCGCCAACGTAATGGTCTCGCCGGCCGGGGAAAAGCCTATCGCGTTGGACAACAGGTTGAACAGCGTCTGCCGCACCCGCCGCTCGTCGGCCGTAAAGCTGCCGATATCGGCAGCGACCCGGATATCGAGCGCAATGCCGCCCTGCACCAGGCGGTCCTGCACGCCCTCGGCGGCATCATTCATGGTCCGCCGGATGTCGACGGCGGAAAGGTCGAGCGTCATGGCGCCGGCATCGATGCTGGCGAGGTCCAGGATGTTGTTGATGATTGCAAGCAGCGCGTTGGTCGAGGTGGTGATATAGCCCAGATATTCGCGCTGCTTGTCGTTGAGGGGGCCGGTCGCCTGGTCGCCAAGGAAATGCGCAAAGCCGATGATGTTGGTCAGCGGCGAGCGCAGCTCGTAGGAGACGTGGTGGACGAAGTCGACCTTGATCTCGTCGGCATCCTCCAGCGCCTCGTTCTTCTCGCGCAGCGCCCGCTCGACATTGACGGTATCGGTCATGTCCCGGAAGGTCACCAGCGTGGCGCCGTCGGGCAGCGGCACGGTCGCGCAATCGATCACGCTGCCGTCGCGCCGCTCGATGCGGCCGCTCACCGACGCGCGGTCGTCGATTGCGGTGACGGCGCCGTGCAGGCGCTGCCAGAGCGCGCTGTCACCGGACAGGGGTTGGCACCAGCCGATCACGGTCTCGATATGCGGGCGCTCGGCGAGGGCGGGGCCTGAGAGCTTCCACAGCTGCGCGAAGGCCGGGTTGAACAGGCGCAGCCGTCCGTCGCTTGCAAACACCGCGACCGCCTCGGCGAGGTTGTCGAGCGTCTCGCCCTGCACCCGGATCAGCGCGTCATAGCGGCGCGCGAGATCGAGCCGCTCGGTGACATCATCGAAGAGATAGATCACTCCCCCTTCGGGATTGGGGGTCGTGACCACGCGCAGCGTACGCCCGTCCGGCAGGTGCCAAGTGTGCTCGCGCGCTTCGGTGGCACTATAGGCGTCATGCAGCGCCGCCTTCCACTGGCGGAAATCGCGCTCCTCGGGCAGCTTGCGGTTGGCGCGCAGGCGGTCGAGCACGGCGAGGTCGCTCGGCTCCTGATCGAGGAATCCGGCATCGAGATCCCAGAGCGAGCGATAGGCGGCGTTGTAGAAGGTGAGCTTCTGGTTGGCGCCGAATATCGCCACACCGGTCGCCAAACGATCGAGCGTGCGCCGATGCGCTTCAAGCATACGGTCGAGATCACGACGTAGCCGGTCGATCTCGGTGACGTCGATGGCGATGCCGGCGCTGCCCCGGCGGGCCGGCACGCTCTCGACCGCGAAGCTGCGCCGCTCACCGCCGACCACGGCAGGTAGGTGGCCCGTATAGGACTGATAGCTGTGCTCCGCCTCCTCGAGGGCCGTGCGGGCTGCGTGGTCGAACAGCTCGATGCCATGCTCCACCACCTCCGCGCCATCGCGCGCATCGACCGCCCGCGCATAGGCTTTGTTGGCGAAGGTCAGCCGTCCGTTTCCATCGCGTGCCCAGACCGGTACCGCGATCGCGTCGATAAGCGCGCGCAGCGCCTCGTTCTCCTCGATCTGCCGGTGGTGGCGCAGGCGAAGATCGCCGAGCTCACGCCTGATGCCGCTGACATTGCGCAGCCTTAAGACCGCGCGCCCGCCGATCGCCTGCCCATCCGCCTCGACCAATCGGTCGGATGGCGTGGTCAGCGTCATGGCGAAGCCGACACCGCGCGCCCGCAAGGCGTCGACCGCATTCTCGATGGCGCGCGCCTGCTCAGCCTCGAGCCAGCGGCCGAAGTCGAGGAGATGATCGCCAGCGTCGGTGAGCACACCCGGGTCGCCGATGACCTCCGGCTCCTCGTCGATGGTAGACCAAGCGATGACGACCTGCGGCTCCGATTGCAGCAGCGCGTTGGCACGGTCGGCGCGGGCGCGCAAGGCGAGCGCCTGGTCGCGCGCGGCCTGCTCGGTCTCGGCGAGCCGCCGGCGCGTGCGTACCAGCAGGATCGCGGTAACGACCGCAAAGCAGAGGATCCCGAGCGTCAGTGCCAGCGCCACGATCTCGTGGCTGTCGAGTTGCGCAATGGCCTCCATATAGGCCTGTACGGTGCCAATCTGGGGCACCGCCGCGGCCTTGGCGGCCGAGGCCGCAGTGCCCAGGATGGTGGCCGTGATAGCGCATGTCGCGGAAAGATGGCGTCCGGTCTTCCGAAAAAGGGCATGCGTCAACGCACAATGTGCGGCGCGTCTTGCGCGCCACCAGCAAACCCCCATGCTCCCCTGGGTGATCCGGATCGTGTCCGGCATTCACGCTTGCCCCAATCGCCCAATCTGGCCGGAACGCGCACAGCCAATCCCCCACGGCGAACTGGCCTGAAGGCAGCTCTACCGGCGAATCAACGGACTTTACTCCCAACGCGAGTTGAGCCGGAAGGGTCCAGACCGTGAACGTGGTATCCGCGCCATCGCAAGGCCTCGTCTGACGGCATCGCGAAAGCGACGCGTGTCGAAGAATGGCCATGGTTCGAGACGCCGTGCTGCGCACGGCTCCTCACCGTGAGCTCCTACTTCCTCATCCTGAGCCGCGGTCGAAGGACGAGACGCGCGGGCCAAGCGGCCCGCACCTCAGCATGAGCCCCCAGCTCCGAAACCGGCGCTGCACACGGACCATGAACACGGTATCGTGGCTGCGGGGTTCCGCCGGGAGCAGTATGGCCGCCTAATCCTCTGGTGCACTTGGTTGCCCGGCCATGAGGTTGGTTCCGATCGCTGGCGATTGCACATTTTGGCGAGCATTGCGCTTCCCGTTGGAGAGGTTTGCAGTCTCAAAGCGCGATTGGGCTCTTGGCGGGACTTCGCACCAAAATGGAAAACGTAGGGGCTTGAATGAGTAACTTGGCGGTGTTGGATCCGCGTGCAGCCTTTGTTGATGTCGGCAGCGAGAAAATGCATGTGTCGATTGCGGGTGGGCCACCCGCGGTGTTCGGCACGGTGACCTCGCAGCTGCATGCGCTGCGCGACTATTTGGCCGAACATCAGGTGCGCTCAGTCGCGATGGAAGCGACCGGGGTCTATTGGTTACCGCTCTATGGGGTTCTGGAAGCTGCGGGTTTGGAGGTGGTCATGGTCGATGGTCGCCAAACGCGCAATCTTCCGGGGCGGAAGACCGACATGAAAGACTGCCAATGGGGCGCCACGCTGCATGCGCATGGCTTGCTGCGGGCGGGCTTTGTCCCCCCGGCCAATATCCGCCGTCTGCAGGACTATCTGCGCCTTCGCGGGGAACACATCGCGGCGGCCGCTGGACATGTCCAGCACATGCAGAAAGCGCTGGAGCGGATGAATATCAAGCTGCACGAGGTCATCAGCTCTCTGACCGGGGCGAGCGGTCTGGCCGTGATCCGCGCCATCCTCGCCGGTGAACGCGATCCGCAGGTCCTGTTGGGTTTATGCGATATTCGAATCCGCAACGTCAAGGCGGAGCGCGTCGTCGAATCACTGCGCGGCGACTGGGCTGGAGAGCATTTGTTCGCCCTTGCGCAAGCCGTTCAAAGCTGGGACCATTATCAAGGCCTCATCGCCGCCTGCGATCGCCAGATTGCGGTCGTCCTTCGCCAGATGCCGGACGCGAAGGCGCCGCCATCGACGGCTTCGACAAAGACAGGAAAACCGCGCACTCGGCCGGGCGTCAATGCGCCGGATATCGCGGACCTGCGCGAGATTCTCGCGCAGATCTGCGGCGCCAAGGATCTGACGACGCTACCCGCCCATAGCGAGTACAGCGTTTTGCAGCTCATCGGCGAAGTTGGTACGGATCTGACCAAGTGGCGGACCGAAAAGCACTTCACTTCGTGGTTGGGGCTTGCTCCCGGAAGCGCTCAAAGCGGCAAACGCAAGGCTTCGGTCAAACGACGCCGCAACCGAGCCGGCCAGATTTTTTGTGTGATGGCCCGAGCCTTGGCGCGCAGCAAATACGTCGCGCTCGGCGGCTTTTACCGGCGCATGGCGGCACGGCGCGGCGGCCTGGTGGCCAACAAGGCCCTTGCTAGAAAACTAGCCACGCTCTTCTGGCGCGTGATGGTCAAAGGCATCGACTTCGTCGAGACAGGTGTGGCTCAATACGAGGCGAAGGTATTGGAAACCAAACACCGCATGCTGCGCCGACTGGCTCGCCAGCTCGGACAGCAAATCGTCCCCAATCCGGCCGCCGTCGTCTAACAGGCCGCCGTCGTCTGACAGCGTGTTCATGGAGAG
>DATGLV010000006.1:0-22427 GCA_035293945.1 Xanthobacteraceae bacterium
CTTGCCGCCGCCGCCGCCGCCGACACGAGCTGAAGCGCGACCCCTTCGTCGACATCGCCGAGCGGTCCCGTAATGCCTTCGCTCGCCCACCTTCACCCGCTGCCCGTGCACCCGCGATCCCAAGACTCGCTTCCCGCGAGCGGCGGCCGCCAACTGCCCCTCCTCGACCGATACAAAATCCACCAAACTGCTTCTCGACGCCTCATCCGCGCCTTACAACGCGACGCTGTGAGATATCCGGGCTAGTGCTTGAAGGATCGGCTACTGCCTTCCGACAAGAACCTGCCGGGTTGCTGATGCGACGACACTCGTAATGTGACGACATTCGTATCGTAATGTAATGAAACGTCCGTGTCGTAATGAAATGAGAGCGAAATAAATATGGTGGCGGTGTCTTCCGCAGGGCTCAGATGTCGCGGCCCTCGACCTTTTCGCTCAGTTGCTTGACCACTTCCGGAATGTGCTCCAGGTGCGGATGTACGGCGAGCGCACGCCGGAAGGCTTCGAGCGCGCCCTTATCGTCGCCGACTTCCTGCAAGATCATGCCCAAGCCGGACAGCGCCCCGAAATGCCGCGGCTCACGCCGCAATACTTCGTGGATGTCGGCAAGCGAGTCCTCGAAATCCTTCTTCATGTAGTAGAGGGTCGCGCGACGGTTCCAGGCCTCGATATAATCGGGCTTGATCTCGATGATGGCGGTCAAGAGCTTGATGCCGAGGTCGACGTCCTTGGCATCGACGGCGGCCTTGACCCGGCTCATGAGCAAAGTGGTGGTATCGCTGTCAGTGGCGATCCACATCGCCCAGATGCGATTTTCCACGTACTTGGCGCTCTCGTCGTCCGGCGCGACCTTCAGGGCCGCGAACAGCCGGTCAAGCGTCATCCCGCCTTGGACCTGCGGGAGATTGCTCGGCGGCTCCAGGAACTGACGGCTGGTTTGCGCCCAGGCCACCGACGACGGCGCCGACAGGACGACGGCGGGCATAACGAGCGCTGCGGCATAAACCACAGACCGCAAGGTCATACCGAATCGCATGCTCATGAGGGGTAAGCTTATCCCCCCATTGCATCGCAGCAAAGCTGGATGTTGATCAAAAATCCGCGAAATCCGGAAAGCGTAGCAGCTATGCCACACTCACGGGGTCAGCCCTGACGGGCCTTGAACCGACGCTGGGTCTTGTTGATCACGTAGACGCGGCCCCGGCGACGCACAAGCTGATTGGCGCGATGGCGTCCGCGCAGGGATTTCAATGAGTTACGGACTTTCATGAGCCTCTCCTCCGGCCGTCCGCGCTTCCGGCGGGGGCATGCAAGAACTGGTCTCCAGACGGAGCGGAAAATAGGGAGGGTGTGGCCATAGGTCAATCGAAGTTTGCCTCCCAAATCGGGACTTTGCGGCAAGCCAGGTCCCGGTTTAGCTGACGCCCTGACGTTTCTTGAGAAGCAAAAAATGACCTTCGCGCGGCGACTCGTCTTGGCCGGAGCCGTATTGATCGGCGCAGGAATCCTGGCCGTGTTGCGGCAAGCCCTGAGCGCTACGCCGGACCCGCATTTGGGAGCCCTCGGACAGTGGGTCGCGAACACCGAGTTTCCAGGCCTACCCTTGGTTCTTCTGGGCGCATTCCTGTGGGGCGTGGCCGCGATCCTCAGCCCCTAATCGAGAGGGGTGTAAAGCCGCTGATCGTAGAGATTGGCGTGCGCCGGCATGACGGTGGCGGCCCGATATTGGCGGGTGTAGGGGGCCGCCTCATGGGCGTCGTAAGCGGCACGGCTCGTCCACACGGCTACGACCGAATAGTGGTTCGCGTGGGGAACGGGCTCTTGATAGATGTCGTAGCGCGCGACGCCTTCCTCCTTTTGGCTCGCTTCGGCGAGCGCTCGAACATGCGGCAACGCGTCCGCGTTGGCGGTTGGCTGGAAGTCGATGTGCTCCACCATGTATACCGCGCCGGCAGCCGGGGTAGCGCGGCTCGGCGCGTTGGCAAAATTCTGCAGCACATGCTGATTGGGCGGACTATTGCGGATCGCCTCGAGGGTGAACTCGAACAGCTTCGTATCGGCCGACTTCTCATGAGCCGCAAAGGCGGCCTGATCTTTCCAACCTTCCACGATGACGAAGCGATTGGGGCGTGCCGCTTCCTGCCACACCGCGTATTCCAGATTGCCGGCGTGGTGCATGCTCTGCTCGCGATACTGCTTGAGCAGCCCGATACCCTGGACCAGCCAGTTCGTCGACACATCCAGGTAGGTCACAGCGTATACCGGATCGGCAGGCGTCTGCGCGAGCACAGCGGTGCCGAGGGTGCAGGCCAGCGCGGTTGCGAGCGCGGCAGGGCACGATTTCGCGAGGAGATGCATGTGCGATGCTCCTTGATGGCGGCGGTCAATCGACCGGGACATAGAGGCGATCATCGAAGGGCGAGCCGAGCAGCGGTCCGACCGCATCGCGGAATCGTCGACCGTAGTCGGACATTTCATATTGATCGAATGCCTTGCGGCTCTGCCACGCTGCGAGCAGCGTCATGTGGCTCAGCGGTGGCTTGACCGACTGTACGACATCGTAGCGCAGATTGCCGTCGCCCTTGCGCGCGGCCTCGGCCACCTGCTTGACGGCGGCCAGCGCCGGCGTGAGGCCAGGCGGAAACACGTCGAGATGCAGCTGCATATAGATGATGCCGGGCGCTGACGCCGCTCGCGCCGCCGCGACGCTGACCACATGGTAGTCGCGCCGATCATAAGGCGCGCCAGCGATCGGCTTGAGCTTGTCGCGTAGCTCGGCCGATGGGGCGGCCTTCTCGTTACTGTCATAGGCCGATTGGTCGGCCCAGGTCTCGTAAATCAGGAACCGATTGGGCGCGCCCAGCTCGGCCAACAGCTCGACCCCGAGATTGCCAGGCTGCTGGCGCGCGCCGTCGCGGTATTGCTTGAGCAGCGCGACCGCCGGCCCGGTTGCGCTCGCCGCGACGTCGAGGCTGGTGACCCCGTAGATGGCATCGCCTCCGGCTTGTGCGTGTGCGGACAAACCGGCGCCGACCAGAAGGACCAAGCCCAACAGACAGCTGCCAAGATGCACCGCTGCCGAACGCGTGCACGTCAAACACATATCTGAGTCCTCCCCTGGATGGCCTTTCGGTCCGGATAGGGTCGCGGCCGATCCTTCGCGCCTAAGCGAATTATTCTCTGTCCGCGATGCAGACGCAATGGCGCTGTAGCCGTCCGAATCAGGATCGCAAGAGGAGGAGAACTATTCTGCCGGCTGCTGGCCGACGCGCTCGGGCACGGGCGGCTGCTCTGGGGCCGATTGTCGTAGTAAATGCAGGCCGGGGAGGGTCGACAGCAGATAAATCCCCGCAGCCAGCGCTGTGATCCAGAAGCTGCTCGGCCAGTCGGTATAGAAGGCAAGCGTGATGCCGGCCCAGGCTTGAAACAGCGCAAGCCCGGCGGAGAGCAGAAGTCCCGGACCGACGCCGCTCGTCAGGCGCTGGGCCGCGGCCGCTGGACCGACCATCAGGGCAAAGACCAGGAGCACGCCGACGATCTGGGCACATTCGGCAGTCGCCAGCGCCACGATGCCGAGAAACAGAACCGAAAAGAGCCGCAGCGAAACGCCCTTCGCCTCGGCGAGCTCGGGCTGCAGGCTCGCGAACAAAAGGGGACGCGAGATCACGGCGAGGGCGGCGATGCTGAGGAGGCCGAGACCGAGGAGCGTCCATACCGTGCTGTCGTCGACGGCCAGCACATTTCCAAACAGGATCGCGGTCGCCTGCGTGGCGAACGCGGTGTAGAAATGCAGGAACAAGAGGCCGAGGCCCAGCGCAAGCGAGAGCACGATCCCGATCGCGACGTCGCGTTGGGCGAGCCTTTCTCCAAGCAGGCCCATGCCGAGGCCCGCCGCTACCGTCATCACAACCAGGCCCCAAAGCGGCGGCAAGCCGAACAGCACCGCTCCGGTCGCGCCGGTGAAGCCCACATGTGCCAAGGCGTGGCCCGCGAAGGTCTGGCCGCGCAGCACCAGGAAATAGCCGACGAGCCCCGACACGATAGCGACGATCGTCGCTGCCGCGAAGGCATTTTGCATGAAATCATATTCAAGCATTGCCTTGCTGCGCCCCCGATCCGTGATGATGGTGATGGGCATGTGCACCCCCGTTGCCGTGGCGGTGCACATCCCGCTCTACGTCCTGGTCGCCGGACATGACAAAAATCCGGTCCCTCACATGCACGACATCGATATCGAAGCCGTACAAGCGCGAGAGCACCGGGCCGGTGATGACTTCCTCGACCGTGCCCAGCGCCGCCTGACCACGGCCGAGATAGAGCACGCGGTCGAGCGCGCCGAGCAGCGGATTGATCTCGTGGGCCGTGAACAAGACCGTGATACCGAGCTCCACTTGGACCTTTTTCACCAGCTCGACCACCGCATGCTGATGGCGCGGATCGAGATTGATCAACGGCTCGTCCAGCAGCAACAGCTGCGGCCGGCCGACCAGCGCCTGCGCGAGCAGCAGGCGCTGCCGTTCGCCGCCCGATATCTCGGCCAGCGGGCGGCGCGCGAGCGCTGTCGCCCCTACCAGCTCGAGTGCGCGATCGACTTCGGCGCCGACCGCCCTGGAAGCGATCGGCAGGCCCAACCGATGGCCGTTCACGACCCCGGCCACCAAGTCCCACCCGCTCAGGCGCACATTGGCGATATTGCTGCGGATTTGCGGAATGTAGCCGACCGCCGGATTGCCGCGGGCGGCCGGGTGCCCGAGGACTTGGATGTGGCCGGTGCGGCAAGGCACGAGGCCGAGCACCGCGCGCATCATGGTGGTCTTGCCGGCGCCGTTGGCCCCGAGCACGCCCACAAATTCACGCGTGCCAATCGCCAAAGTGACGCCGGAGAGGACCGTATGGCCCCCCAGGGCCAACGTCACGTTCTTGAGCTCGATCGCGTTCACCGGGGCCCCGCTTCTGAACTTCGTGCAATGTTATAGCACTACTAACCCGAAGTTCGGAAGCCAATGGGGCGGTGGCAAGGCGATGCCTCGCGCGGCCGTCCCGATTTTTGCTGGCAGGGCGAATTTGCCGCGGGTGGTAGGCCGCAGCAATCGGTACGTCGCGCCTCTACTTGGGCAAGGCTTTGTCGACCGAGCTGAGCTCGCTCATCATCCAGGCTTGGTAGTTCTTGCCGTTCGGCTCGGTTTCGGTGGCCCCGACAACCGGTATTTTCGCCGCCTTGGCGATCTTCTCCATTCGCACCGCTATCGGATCGGAGGCTTGGCTATTGTAGACCAGAAGCTTCACTTGGTGCGTCTTGAGATCCTTCTCGAACGCCGCCACGTCGGAAGCGCTCGGCTCGGTATTGTTCATCACGGCAAGTTGAAACGATTCGTTCCTGACCTGCATGCCGAGCGCATCAAACATGTAGCCGAAGATCGGCTCGGTCGCGGTGACCGGCGTGCCGTTCAGCCGGTCGTGCAGCTCGGCAATCTTGGCTTGGATCGGCTTCACTGAATCCTCGAAGGCGGCAAGCCGCTGGCCATATCCGTCCTTATGGTCGGGATCCTCGGCGGCCAGCATCTCGGAAAGGGACTTCGCGAGCGTCAGCATCGTGGCTGGGTCGTACCAAATATGCGGATTGTCGCCGGCCTTCTTGCCCACCAGATCGGCTGCCACGATGACCTTGCGGTCGCCGGATTTGGCCGCCCCCAACAACTTTTCCATCCACGGATCATAGTCCGCACCGCTATAGATGACGATGCGCGCTCCCGAGACATTGCGTGCGACGGAGGGACTTGCCTCGAACAGATGCGGATCCTGGTCCGGATTGCTCATGATGCTGGTGACCTTCACGTCCGCACCGCCGATCTGCTTGGCGATGTCCCCGTAGAAATTCTCCGCAGCCACGATATTGACCGGACCGGATTTTCCCTGCGCCAACGCGGATGTGACGAAAAGCCCGGCGATAATGGTGGCGGCGATGAGCTTCATCTGATCCTCCCGGAAAAGCACATAAGTTGAGACAAGCCACGCTGATGCGAGTCTGGGCCATTTTGAAACGATATAACATTTCGGCCATCCGGGCGTCAAGCTGGTGGCCGGTGCCATCCCTGTGCGACAGCAGGCACGGCCTTGCCGCAAGCTCAGTCCTCGGCCGCGGAACCCAGCTGTGGGGCATAGCGCATCGCTGCGTGCTCCTCGACGGCCCGCGCGGCAGGTAGCGGCGCGGGACGGTCGATAAGTCGCGGTAGCTCGCGCGCGAAGCTGACTGTGATCAACGCAACCCCCGTGATCAGCCGCCAGCGGCGTGCAGAATCCCACAGTCCGTGACGGATCAGCCTGATGCCGGCGATGGTCGAAAACAGCAGCACAAACACGCTGAAATGCGGCCCAGGATCGAAAAGAGCATCCATTCTCCCGCCCTCCTCCGACGCCGCGTCGCCGGGCGCGGCCAGCCGGCCCGTGTGCCCCCTTGAGAAGCCGCGGCGGCCTCGCTCTGAAACGTTATATTGTTGCATTCTTCGCAGCTTAGTGCAACGTTATAGCGTTGTCAGGGCTCCTGAGCGGGCTCGAAAACCTGATGGCTATGGAAGAGCGGGTGGTGGGGGTACAATGTTCCTGTCTATCGGTCGCGCGCGTCTCTTGACCGGTTCGGCGCTGGTTTCGCTTTGTGGAATTCTCGGCTCCGGCCTGGCACAAACGCCGCCGCCCGCAAATCCACCCGCGCAAACCGAAGAGCAGACGACGCCACAAGCACCATCGACGCCGGGCACGCTACCGCCGATCACGGTGGAGACCAGCAAGCAGAAGCCGGTGAAGAAGAAGCAGGTGGCGCGCAAGCCCCCGCCGCCCACGCAGCCCTCCGCCGAGACGCAGCAGGCGATCGTGGAGCGGCAGATCCAGACGCAAGTCACCACGTTTAACACTGCGCGCAGCAACATCTTCACGAGCGTGGGCGCCAATAATTCGAACCGCCTCGGCAAGGAGGACATTCAGAGGCTGCCGCAAGGCGAGAACACGCCGGTCGAGCGGGTGCTGCTGCAATTGCCGGGCGTGTCGCAGGATTCGGCTGCGAGCGGCAATTTGCATGTGCGCAATGAGCACGCCAACGTCGCCTACCGGATCAACGGCGTCATGTTGCCGGACGGGGTCAGCGGGCTCGGCTCGGTGCTGGAAACCGGCCTCATCGGCAACTTGACGCTGCTCACGGGCGCGCTCCCGGCCGAATTCGGTCTGCGCACCGCCGCGGTGGCGGATATCACCACTCGCCAGGGAGCCTTCGAAAATGGCGGGACTGTCGGAGTGTATGGGGGCAGCCACGAGACCCTTACGACGAACGTCGAGTACGGCGGAACGGTCGGGGGCTGCACGGCTCTGCCCCTGCCCGCCGGAAAGTTCCTGAAGGTTTCTCCGTCCGCGCCGGGGGACTGTGGACCGGTGACCCAGTATTTCTTCACCGGCCGCTTTTACACCAGCAATCTCGGCATCGAGAATCCGACCCCCGAGCCGGAGGCCATCCACGACCTGACCAAACAATGGCGCGGCTTCGGCTACATCTCGACCATCATCGACCCGACATTGCGCGTCAGCCTTCTCACCGGCGCGTCTCTGAACTGGTTCCAGATCCCCAACAATCCGGGAGCGACGGCGTTTCCGGGAATTACGTCATCCTTCGGTTTCACCAATCTCGATTCGAGCAAGCTTGATGAGAACCAGCAGGAACGCACGTATTACAATGTGCTGGCGGTGCAGAAATCGCTGGCTGATCTCGATTTCCAAATCTCGTATTTCAATCGCTACAGCAGCCTGCATTTTGTGCCCGATACGGTCGGCGATCTTTTCTTCAATGGCATTGCCTCCGACGTCTTCCGCTCGACCTTTGCCAACGGGATGGCGGGTGATGGTTCCTACAAAATGACCGACGCGCACACGTTGCGTGCAGGCTTCTCGGTGACCGCCGAAAAGACTCAGAACACCAATCTTTCGACCGTCCAGCCGTGCACTTCGCCGGATTGCACCGCCTTCAATGATACGCCTTTCACGATTCCCGATTCGATCTCGAAGCTCGGCTGGCTGTACGGCGTCTACCTTCAAGACGAATGGAGGATCACCGACCAGCTTACGATGAATGCCGGGCTGCGCTTCGATCAGGTGGATGAATATGTCAGCGCGAACCAGCTGAGCCCGCGCCTCAATTTTGTCTACACGCCGCTACCCGGAACTACTTTCCATGCCGGCTACGCGCGCTACTTTACGCCGCCGCCGCAGACCATCGCAGCGCCGGTCAATCTTGTGGCGTTCGAGAGCCCGCCAAACTCCGGAACTCCAGCAGTGAAGGTTCAAGACCCGGTGCTGCCGGAGCGCGCGAATGTGTTCGACGCCGGCGTCACCCAGGTGTTCCTCTCCCATGGCTGCGCCCCAATGCCGAGCGGCCAGTTCGTGAAGGCGCCGCCGATCTCGCCGGACTGTGAGCGCCTCGAGCTCGGCGTCGACGCCTATTACAAGCAAGCGCAGGACCTGCTCGATGACGGGCAGTTCGGCGCGGCCTTGATCCTCGATGGGTTCAATTATGAGAAGGCCTACAATGAAGGCGTCGAGGCGAGCATCAAATACCGGAACGGCAATTTCCAGGCCTACGGCAATGTCGCCTGGGCCATTCAAAAGGCGACCAACATCGTCTCCAATCAGTTCCTGTTTGCTCAGGATGAGCTCGACTTCATCAAGATGAACTACATCTACACTGATCACGCCCAGACCTGGACCGGATCGGCGGGCCTCTCCTATCTCTACTGGGGGACGCTGTTCACGACCGATATGATCTTCGGCAGCGGCTTGCGCAACGGGGACCACAATAGCAGCCACCTGCCCTTCTACACGCAGTTCAATGCCGGCGTGTCGCACGAGTTCGTCGGCTACACGGCCATGCCGTTCACGCTGCGCTTCGACGTCGTGAATGTGTTCGACACCGTGTACGAAATCCGTGACGGATCCGGCATCGGGGTGTTCGCCCCACAGTTCGGACCGCGCCGTGGCTATTTCGCCGGGTGGTCATCGAAGCTTTGATGCGCGCAAGGTCCTGTCGAAAGCAACCGGAGCGAGGCGGACCAGCAATGACCAACAAAGAAGGGCCGCGGTCATGACTGCCGTATTGCTCAATAGGCTCAGCGCGCGGACCGCGAGCGCAGCCCCGCTGCTCCTGGCGCTCTCCGCCAGTGCCGCGATTGGCCAAGCATCCGATTCTCCGACCATCACCGCGGCAGCTGAGCTGCCGCGCGATCTGACGCCCTGGGGCATGTATCTGCATGCCGATCCGCTGGTGAAGGCGGTCCTGATCGGGCTGGTTTTCGCATCTGTCGTCACCTGGACGGTGTGGCTTGCCAAGACGCTCGAGCTGATTCTGGCGCGGGCACGCGCGCGCGCCGACTTGCGGGCGCTGGAGCAGGCGCAATGGCTCGCCGACAGCATCGAGCGATCGGATGCGACGAAAAGCCCGGTCGGCGCATTCCTGCAGGCAGCCATCATCGAATGCCGTCTGTCGCTAGCCGACTCCGATCGCGACGGCATCAAGGAACGCATCGCCTCGCGCCTGGAACGAATCGAGGCGGCCTGGGGTCGGAGGATCATGCGCGGCACCAGCGTGCTTGCCACCATCGGGGCGACTGCCCCGTTCGTCGGCCTGTTCGGCACCGTCTGGGGCATCATGAACAGCTTCATCAACATTTCGAAGGAGCACACCACCAATCTGGCGGTGGTGGCGCCTGGCATCGCCGAGGCCCTGCTGGCAACCGCATTTGGGCTCGCGGCCGCCATCCCGGCGGTCGTCATCTACAACATGCTCGCGCGCGCGATCCTGAGCTACCGGGCGCTTCTGGGCGACGCTTCAGCCGCCACGCTGCGCCTGGTCAGCCGCGATCTCAGCCGAGGCACGGTATCGACGGTCGCCGCGCGCAGGCCAACGCCGGTTTCGGCTGCGGAATAGGCCATGAGCGTCCGCCTCGATCACGGCGAAGACAGCCTCGCCGACATCCATGAGATCAACGTCACGCCGTTTATCGACGTCATGCTGGTTCTGCTGATCATCTTCATGGTGGCGGCACCGCTCGCCACGGTCGATATCGCCGTAAATCTGCCGACTGCCGCCGCCGAGACGCAGCCGCGGCCGCCGATGCCCATCTATCTCACCGTCAAGGTCGATCTCACACTTGCGGTCGGCGATCAGGTGATTGCCCGCGAGCAGCTCGGCGATGCACTGGCAGCAGCCGCCAATGGCGACAAGGATGCCCGCATCTTCCTGCGCGCCGACAAGAGCGTTGCTTACGGAGACCTCATGGAGGTGATGAACCTGTTGCGCGGCGCAGGCTACCTCAAGATCGCGCTAGTGGGGCTCGAGAAGGCGCCGACCCCATGACAGAGATCATGACCCCGCCATGACCGTGGCGTCGCGCGCGCGTTCCCGAGAAGATCGGCCTTGGGGCGAGCTCGCGCGCTGGCTCGCCTGTGGCACCGTCGTCCTGCTCGCGCATGCTGGTGTTGCGGCAGCATTGATGGAATGGCGTGCGCCGATCGAAGATGAGGAGGTGGGGACCGACGCCATTATTGTCGAGTTCCAGCCGGAGCAGGTGGAAACAGAGCCTGCTCCGCAACCGATCCAACAGGTCGAGAAGAACGAGCTACTGCCCGAGCAGAAATCGGAGGCGATGCTTCCACTCAAGCCGCAGGAAGTCCTCCCGGAACCGCCGAAAGAGGAAGTGCCGTATGTGCCGCCGCGCCCGGCCCAGGCCCGCGCTGAAGTCGCCACCTGGAAAAGCCAGATTATCACCCTGCTCGAGCACAACAAGCGTTACCCCGCCGACGCGCGCGCCCGCGGCGAGCAAGGCTTGGCGCGGCTCGCGTTACGCATCGACCAGGACGGACGCCTGATATCGAGTCGCATCGTGGCGAGCTCCGGCTCGGCCGCACTCGATGCCGAAACCCTGGCCCTGGTGCAACGTGCGCAACCTTTCCCGCCACCGCCTCCCGAGCTCGCCGGCAGCGAGTTGATCGTGCCGCTGCGCTTCAACATTCGCTGACGGAGGGACCGGTGGAGCATTTCAAGAGTCTCGCCCGACTGCACGACACCATTCTCGTGCTCGCGATACTGACGCTGGTAACGGGATCTAATGCGACGCGTTCCTCGGGCCACTCGGCGGAATGCGCGAAATCGTTCAGCTTGCACGAGCAAAGCGGGTGCCTGACACTCGACGAGCGGATGGAACTAGAGCGGGGAATGTGGGGCCGCTCCAGCATCCACCCGCTCGGCCCCGATTTCTACCGCTACCAGCGGCGCAAAAACGAGGGCGGTTCGCCCTCCTCCGTCTGTAGGCTTTCAGTCGAGGAGACGGGAAGGCTCCTCGCGGCCGTTGATGCATGATCAGCGAGTCACCGGGCCAGTAGACGCTCGCTGCCCCAAGAACCGCTAGCCGCAAGCGCGTTGCCGGCCCGCGCATTCGCCCCTAGGTTCGCGGCATGACAGCGGATACACCCAGACGGAACTCTTCAATGACCGCAGGGCCGCGCGCCACTGATGCGGCGGCAGGCCTCTCCGGCAACTGGCGCGAGGTGCTGGCTGTGTTTCTGCGGCTCGGCCTCACCTCCTTCGGTGGGCCGGTCGCGCATCTCGGTTATTTTCGCACCGAGTTCATCACCCGGCGTAGGTGGCTCGATGACAAGAGCTTCGCCGACCTGGTCGCGCTCTGTCAGTTCCTGCCGGGACCAGCATCGAGCCAAGTCGGGATCGCGGTCGGCCTGCTGCGTGCAGGCTTTCCGGGAGCGCTCGCAGCCTGGACCGGATTCACCCTGCCGTCAGCAATCGCCCTGGTGCTGTTTGCCTACGGGGTCGGTCTGGTCGGCGATACGGCCGGCGCCGGTTGGTTGCATGGCCTCAAGGTCGCGGCGGTTGCGGTGGTGGCACAAGCAGTGCTCGGCATGGCACGGACGCTCGCGCCTGACCCGCCCCGCGCCACGCTCGCGGTCGCGGCGGCGATCGTCACGCTCGCGGCGCCATCCGCCTGGGGGCAGATCGGCGCCATCATCGTGGGCGGGCTGGTGGGCGTCACGCTCTTGGAACGTAAACCCGTCGGCGATCACGCGGCTTTCCCGTTGCGCGTGAGCCGGACCACGGGGGCAGTCCTGCTTGCCACTTTTGCGTTGCTGTTGATCGGCTTGCCCATCCTCGCATCGACGATTCCCTCGCAGGCCTTGCGTGAGCTCGACGCGTTCTATCGCGCCGGCTCGCTGGTGTTCGGCGGCGGTCATGTGGTGCTGCCGCTGCTGCAGGCTTCGGTCGTGCCGCCCGGATGGGTGAGCAACGAGACGTTCCTCGCCGGCTACGGCGCCGCACAGGCGGTCCCGGGTCCGCTCTTCACGTTTTCGGCGTATCTCGGGGCCATGATGGCGGAGGGCCCGAACGGTGTCGCCGGGGCGGCGATTTGTCTCTTTGGGATCTTTTTGCCGTCGTTCTTTCTGGTGATCGGCGCCATGCCGTTCTGGGAACAGCTGCGGCGCGGTGCGACCGCCCGGGCCGCACTCACGGGCGTCAACGCCGCCGTTGTCGGAGTGTTGCTGGCCGCGCTTTATCAACCCGTATGGATCACCGGCATCACCAGTGCGGCCGATTTTGCGCTGGGGAGCGCGGCGTTCGTGGCGCTCTTCATGTGGCAGATCCCGCCATGGCTCGTGGTGGTCGCAAGCGCCCTCGCCGGAGCCGCCATTGCGGGTTTTTGAGGCGCCGACTATCACTCCTGTCATGACAGTCATCAGTCAGCTGGCGGAATTCGTTGCTCACGCGAGCACGGCCGCGCTCACTCACGCCGAGCGGGAGCTGCAGCATCGCCACGTTCTCGATACGGTCGTGGCAGCGGTCGCCGGCGCGCAGACAGGCGAAGCGAAAAGTCTCGCTGCCCTGATGCGCCAACGCGCGCTGCCGGAGCGGATCGGACAACGGGCCGCCACCATCCGGCTGTCCGAGGTCGATGACATCCACTTGGTCTCATGCACCACCCCGAGCGCCACGGCGGTCGCGGTCGCCCTGTCGCTTGCCGAGCACCTGCAGCGTTTCGATCCGGTGGAAGTAGCAAGCGCGATCTGGGTCGGCACCGAGCTGATGACGCGAATGGGAGAAGCCGTGCGCGGCCCGGAGATCCTTTATCGCGGCGTCTGGCCGAGCTGCTTTGCGGCGCCGCTTTCGGCTGCTGCGACTGCGGCGCGCTTGCACCGCCTCGATGCGTCCAGAGCTGCCGACGCGCTTTCGCTGGCGATGATGCTCGCCACGCGCGGCACCGGCCGGCCGCATGGCTCGCCTTCCGCCCGCTGGGTGATGTTTGCAATGGCGGTGGCGGCGGGATTGTCGGCTGTTGCGGCCGTTGAGACCGGCTATCGGGGCGATCCGGCACTTCTCGACGGATGTGCCTTCGAGGACGCCTGGGGCTTCGCGCTCGATCGCGACCGTCTTGCCGCAATCACGCCAAGGCGCAGCTGTTATCCAGCGCTCAGCCTCAAGCCGTTTTGCTCCGCCAAGCAATCAATCGCGGCGGTCGAGGCGCTGCGCATGCTTCTGGCGTCCGGCATCAAGCCCGACGCCATTGCGGCGGTCCGAGTCAAGGTGCCCCCGGCCTATCTGGGCATGATCTCGCTCAAGGCGCAGGACCAGGTACGCACGACGACGCTGGTGAGCGCCGCCCGCCAGCTTGCACTGCTGGCGATCGACCCCGAGCGCCTCTATGACGTCGACCGCAGCCGCCCGATGATCGCCAAGGAGCGGGTCGCAGAGCTCGAGGCCAAGATCACGATCGTGGCCGAGCCGGCGCTCGCGTGCCACTATCCACGCAGCTGGCCGGCCGAGGTCGAGGTCTTGAGCACGGACGGCGGAACGCTCCGCGAGCTCGTGGTGGCGGCGCCCGGCGACCCGGAGCGGGCCCTTGATGCGGCGGCTGTCGACAACAAGGCCCATCACCTCCTCGACGGGCTGATCGGCGTAGCCGCGGCGACCGAGCTGATCGACATCGCGGGGCGTGGACTGGAAAGCGAAGCCGATTGCCGGGCGCTCGCCGCCAAGTTTGCGCAGATGTCTGCTGCTGTGGGGGCCAAGGGGTAGATCCGATGAGCGCCGATACGAGAATCAAGCCTTCAGCGACCGGATCGAACGTAGACGCGCCGGACGCGCCCGACCCGGCCCTGCTCGAAGATTTGGTCACTGCAAACCGCATCCTTTCCGATCAAGGCGTGATCGACGCCTACGGGCATATCAGCGCGCGCGATCCGTCCCGCCCGGCCTATTACTGGATTTCGCGCAGCATGGCGCCGGCGCTGGTGACTGCGACAGACATCATCGCCTGCGATCTCGACAACGACCCGGTGCGACCGAATGAAACCCGGTTGTTCTTCGAGCGCGTGATCCACGGCGAGATCTACAAAGCACGTCCCGACGTGATGGCGGTCCTGCACAACCATTCGCCGAGCCTCATTCCGTTCTGCAACAGTGGCACCCGCTTGCGCCCCATGGTGGGCAGCGCCGCGTTCCTGGGTGAAGGCGCGCCGGTGTTCGACATCAGGAGCATGGATGATGAAGGCGATCTCAATATCTGCACGGTCGCGCAGGCAAGCGGAATGGCGCAGGCGCTCGGCGCACATTGCCTGGTGTTGTTGCGCGGTCACGGGGCGGTATTCGCCGGCGACTCGATCCGCCAAGTGGTCCGCCGTGCCATCATCGCTGAGACCAATGCCAGGCAGCAGATTCAGGCCACGATGCTCGGCCCGGTGCAATTCCTGACCGCGCGCGAGATCGCATTCGCCAGGCGCAGCAAGCCCAAGGACCCGGACCGCGCCTGGCAATTTTGGAAGCAGCGGGCGATGCGCGGGTAAGCCCGCCAAAGGAAAGGAACCGCCATGCGCAAGCGGTCCATCATTCTCGAATTTTTCATTCGCGAATTTTTCGCCGCGATCACGCTCGTGATCGGCTTCGCGGGAGCCGCCGGCGCGCAAGATGCGGTGGCGCAGTTCTTCCGCGGCAAGCAGATCAACCTCTATGTCGGATCCTCGGCCGGCGGCGGCTACGACACCTATGCACGTTTGCTGGCCCGCCGCTTCGGCAACTTCATTCCGGGCAATCCGAGTGTCGTGCCGCAGAACATGCCGGGCGCCGGCAGCAATAAGCTCGCCTCCTACATGTACACGGTGGCTCCCAAAGACGGCACCGCGATCGGTGCGATCTTCTCGGGCGCGATCCTGCAACCACTCTTGGGCGATCCGGTGCAGCACGACCCGAGCAAGTTCATTTACCTCGGCAATGCCAATACCGAGGTGTTTCTCTGTATTGCGCGCACCGATGCGCCGGTGCAAACATTTAAGGACGCGCTCAGCCGCGAGCTGATCGTGGGCGCCACCAATGAGGGCGGGTCGTCGCGGGATTTCACCGCCATGCTCGACAATCTCCTGGGCGCCAAGCTGCGCATCGTCACCGGATATCCGGGCAGTAACGAGATGCTCCTGGCGCTCGAGCGCAACGAGGTGCAGGGCGTCTGCGGGCTCGGCTGGTCGAGCATCGCGCCGCAGCGCGCACGCCTTCTCGACAGCGGGCTGGCGCGCGTCCTGGTGCAGCTCGCCAACAGCGGGCATCCGGAGCTCAATCGCATGGGTGTTCCGCTCGCGATCGATTTCGCCAAGAACGAGGTTGATCGCAAGGCAATGGAGCTCGTCTTCAGTCAACTCACATTCGGCCGGCCGTTCATCCTGCCGCCCGGCGTTCCTCCCGAGCGGGTAACGGCGCTGCGCCGCGCCTTCATGGCGGCATTGCAAGATCCCGCGGCTGTCGCCGAGGCACGCGGCATGGATCTCGATCTCGATCCACTCGACGGCGAGGCGGTGCAAGCTGCGGTCGCCAAGGCCTATGCGGTGCCGGCGCGCATTGTTGAACGGGCGCGGCAGTCGCTGATCTATCGGCCGCAGTGATCGTCTTTGCGGATAGCTGATGTTCGCGCGCTGACGCGTCCGGCAAAATGCGCTATGGCAGCCTCAGCGCCGATATCCGGGAGGTGTTGCATATGTCAGGGCTCGATGAGCGCCAAGGGCGAATCCTTACCACGCATACCGGCAGCCTGCCGCGCCCCGACGCACTCTCCGGGCTGCTGTTTGCGCGCATGACCGGAAAGCCCGTCGATGCGGCCGAGCTCGCGCGCCGGACAACCGAGGCGGTTGCGGACATCGTGCGCCGCCAGGTCGAGCTCGGCATCGACGTGGTCAGCGACGGCGAGCAGTCGAAGACGAGCTTCCAGGCTTATGCGGCGAGCCGCCTCTCGGGCATCGAGCCGATCGATCCGAAAGCCGGCGAGCGGCCGACCCGCGAGAACATGGCGTTTCCGACCTACTATCGGGGCGGCGCTCATTCGGGCTCCGCCTGGCCACGCTGGGCCTGCACCGGGCCGATAAAATATGTCGGGCAGGCGGCGCTGGCCGCGGACATCGAGAACCTCAAGGCGGCGCTCGCCGCGCTCGCACCCGCCGCGGCCTTCATGCCCTCGGTATCGCCGTCGAGCTGCGCCGGCTGGATGGAGAACCGCTACTACAAGTCCGATGAAGAGCACGTCGCCGCAGTCGCGGAGGCCATGCGTGAAGAATACGAGGCGATCGTCGCCGCCGGCTTCCTGGTGCAGATCGATGATCCACGGCTTGCCATGCACTATATGCTCACGCCCGGCGAGAGCGTCGAACAGGCGCGCGTTTGGGCGGCGCGTCGGGTCGAGGTGCTGAATCACGCTCTGCGCAATATTCCGCCGGATCGCGTGCGCCACCATACCTGCTACGGCATCAATATGGGACCCCGCGTCAGCGATATGGAATTGAAGAATCTCGCCGACATCATCGTGACGATCCGGGCGGGCTTCTATTCCTTCGAGATGGCCAATCCGCGCCACGAGCACGAATGGCACGTCTGGGAGCACGTGAAGCTGCCGGCCGACAAGGTGCTCATTCCAGGCTGCATCACCCACGCATCGGTCATCGTCGAGCATCCCGAGCTGGTCGCAGAACGCATAGTGCGGTTGGCCAAGGTCGTCGGCCGCGAACGCGTCATTGCGGGCGCCGACTGCGGCTTTGCCTCGACGCTGGCGCCAGGCCAGCCGCCGGAAGTGGAGCCCGAAATCGTGTGGGCCAAGTTCAAAAGCCTCGCCGAAGGCGCGCGGATCGCCACGCATCGGCTCTGGACCTGATATCCGGCCGGCTACGGGCTCAGGCGTGCTGCATCGCCAGTGCGCTCAAGCCGAGGAATGCCGGGTCGTCGTGCAGAATGAGATAAGCCGGAATGGCCTCGACATAGCGGCTCATCTTTCCCTTGGCGTCGAAGCGGGTGCGGAACTGCGAGCTGGGCAGATAATCACGCAGATGTGCGGCGATGCCGCCCGCAATGTACACTCCGCCTTGCGCCCCGAAGGCCAAGGCAAAATCGCCGGCAACCGCGCCGAACAGGGCACAAAAAGTTTCAAGTGCGGCCGCGCTGGTCGCGCAGTTTCCGCCGCGCGCCGCTTCGACGATTGCGGCAGCGTCGCGCCTGGGAGCCGTCAGAGAATCGAGAGATGCGATCGCGTTGTAGAGGTTCTCGAGTCCGGCGCCGGACAGGACGCGCTCGGCCGACACATAGCCAAATTGCTTGCGCAGGGTGGCGATGATCGCATCTTCGCGCAGGGACGCCCCGGCGAGCGCGGTGTGGCCGCCTTCGCTGCGCATGACCGTCGCGCCTTGACCGACCGGCACATAGGCGGCGACACCGAGGCCGGTGCCGGCGCCGAGCACAGCCATTGGGGCAAGCGGCTTCGGCTTGCCCAAGCCGATCTGACGGACATGGCGTGGCCCGAGCTGCGGCAGCGACCAAGCCACGGCTTCGAAGTCGTTGACCAATTGCACCCGATCAAAGCCGAAGCGGTCGCGCAGCTCTCGCGCGTCAATGACCCATGAATTGTTGGTGAGCGCGCAGCGGTCGTCGTCGATGACGCCCGCCACCCCAAACATTGCCTGGAGGATCGAATCGCGATCGGCTCGACCAGCCATGAACGCGGCCAGGACATCACCAAACTGCAGGTGGTCGGCCACGGCCATATGGGCAACTGGACCAAGAACGCCATCGCGCAGCTCTGCAAGGCGTACATTCGTACCGCCGATGTCCCCCAGCACGATGCCGACGGATCCGCGTTTGGCGATGTCGGCTTCAAGCGGGTTCCCAGCTGTCGCAGCGCGCCGGCTTGATAGGGCCGTGGTGTCAGTTGAAGGCCGCATTCGGAAAACCGCCTGATCCTTGGGTTACATCTGCGGGGCTGAACCTGATCGACCACTCCGGCCGGAAGCAAGCAGGTGCCGAGGAAGAGAACGCGCCATGTGTACAACGCGGAAGTCTGCCAAATGTGGCAGGGTGGGAGCCCCATCTTGATCGGCGCGATCCCGTTAGACAAGGCCGGCACGCCCATCGATACCGACCGCGACCGGGGCCGACAGTGCCGGCTGTCAGCGAGCCCCCCAACCTGGCTCGGCACTGAGACTTGCCGACCCGACCGCAGGATAATGTCAGTCTGGTCAACGCTGCCATTCTCGAGGTTCGTGCACGTCCGGCTCGTTTCGAGGCCGGCCGCGGCCGATTCATTGAAAAACGCCGAAAACCTGTGCGTGCAACGCCTAGACGCGGCGCTCATTATGAGCCATTAGGTTCACGCCCGAATCGACGCCACCGTTGCGGACGATCGAGCCAAGAAATCTGGAGGAACCCATGCGGGCGGTCGTTCTAGCCGCAGCGTTGTTGTTGTGTCTTGCGGGCCAGAGCTCCGCATTCGACCTGCAGACCAAGCGCGGCCAGGTGGTGTGCGATACGCTCCAAGCATTTGAAGAGCTGACCATCGCGATCAGCCTGGCGGACGATGAGGCCATCGAGGCGATGACCCGCAAGGGCTGCCATCTGCCGGAAGCCGGTTCGCGGATGGAGCTCATCGAGGCCTACCCGGATCAGACGGTGCTCCTATTCAAGAAGCTCACCGAATATGCCGGCCTGTCGGGAGTGCCCGCCCATATCGAGCGACTGGCCAACTTGGCGCAGGTCCGCGTCTTCGCCTCCGGCGCGACGCCCAGCGTCGGCTACACAATGCTGCCGGTCTCGGAAGGCGCCGACACCCCGATGAACTGAAGGGGCTCCCCGGTCCTCCGCGAGCATGTTGTTGCGATTGGCTGGCGTGAACCCATTCTGTGGTTGATCCCGGCAGCTTCAGGAACCTTGCTGCTGTCATCTCGAGCAGCTCGCAGCGACCGACGTATCGGCATGCTGTCGGAACAATCGCGTTGCGCCTAAACGGCTCATGGAGCAACGGCTTGGAAGCCATGAAAAAAAGCCCGGCAGAGAGGCGTAAGCGCCTGATCCACCGGGCTTAATCTGGTTGCGGGGGCAGGATTTGAACCTGCGACCTTCAGGTTATGAGCCTGACGAGCTACCGGGCTGCTCCACCCCGCGGAAACGGCAAGCGCGGGACATCGCCCCGCGCCGTGGCCGGTTATGTAGCAATCATGACGGCGCTTGAAAAGGGCTGTGTGGCTTGCGCCTTTGAAAGACGCCGACCGATTGTACCTTGCATCACTGGACGCGCATGGCTTGCCAAAGCAGATAAAAGCCGCTTTGGTCGAAGACAAGCTCCGGCCACATTCATAGAAATTCCGCATGAACGAGAAGCCTGCCTTGCAGCCGGGATTGGCGGTGGGCGAGGCATTGCGCGCCGTCGCCCGCGACATTCTGGGCGAGGCCCGTACCGCGATCGAGGACCCCGCCCATTCGGACGCGGTGGCGGTGCACGAATTTCGCCGCGCCATGAAGCGCTGGCGCGCGTTTCTGCGGATGCTCGAGCCATTCGTCGAGGACGGCCGGCGGCTGCGCAACGATGCGCGCGATCTCGCGCACTCACTCGGTGGAGCGCGCGACAGTCAATCGGCGCTCGATGCGTTCGATGATCTCGCCAAGCATGGACTGATGCTCTCGCCACGCTCGCTCAAGACCATTCGCGAGCGGATCGAAATGCTGCGGCAGAATGCCGAGACGGCTGTTCTGACTGCGGACATGCGCCTGCGCCTCCTCAGCGCCCTGACCACGGCCGAAAATGCGGTTGCGCGCTGGCCATTGCATACGCTCACCTTCGCGGACGTGGCCGACCGGCTGGCGCTGGGGTTCCGCGATGCGCGGCGCGCGCTGCCGCCCGACTGGTCCGACGCCGACCCGGAGGACCTGCACGAGCTGCGCAAGCGCATCGTCAATCATCGCTATCAGATGGAGACGGTCGCGCCGCTGTGGCCGCGCTTCGGCAGGATGTGGGTCGGCGAGACGCAGCGCCTGCGCGAGCGGCTCGGGCGGCACCAGGATCAGACCCTCCTGATCGCGCTCACCCAGCCGCACCAGCCGCTGGCGCCATGGCGCTCGCGGCTGACCCCTGCGATCGCGCAGCGCATGCACGATCATGTGGCGGCGGCGCGGCGCATTGCCGCGCGCTTGTTCGTCGAGAAGCCGCGCGCCTTCCGGCGCCGGCTCGATGTGATCTGGGAAATGGGCGACTGATGCGCCGTCGCCTGACGCGGGCCGCTACTTGATTTCGCTCAACACCTTCAGAATCGGCCCCGATACAGAGGTGTCCATAGTGCCAACCGAGTAGCCCTGCGAGATGTGGCTATGATCCTTGAACACTGCATAGATCGGGCAACGCCCGGCCTCGCACAGCGCCTTGTTGGCCGCATCCGCCTCGCGGATTGCATCCGGTAGATCGACCTCGGTGTGTGAAATGAAAAGCGGGATGGTCACCTTCTTGAGGCCTTCGGTCGAGGAGCGCTCGGCGAGCTCCTTCGGGTCGCTGCCGAAATAGGCCGACCCGCCGCGGTCGTTCTCATAGAAACCCGAATTCATCACCGCGGCCTTGATGCCATGGCCGTTGGGTCCCCAGAACTGCGGATGCGCCAGATAGCCGGCGATGAGGCTCGCGCCAGCCGACTGGCCCCACAGCGCCAGATGGCCGGGATCGCCGCCATATTGGGCGATGTTCTGCTGCACCCAGCGCACCACTGCGGCCATGTCTTCGTGCGCGGCCGGCCAAACATTCTTCGGTGCCAGGCGATAGTTCATGTTGACGCCGACCATCCCGTGCTGGGTGAGCCAGAGCATGATGTTGTCGTAGAAGGGCGAGCCGGCCGGGCGCTTGTCGCCGCGTTCGAAACCACCCCCGTGCACATAGACCACGACGGTCTTGCCAGTGCCGATGCCGGATGTGAACACGTCGAGCTTGTTGGCCGCGTCCGGCCCATAGGCAACATCGCGGGTGACCTTCACGTTCGCATAGGGCTCCTTCTGCTCCGCAAACAACGGCGTGTAGAGCTTGGCGGTCGCCGGCGTATCGACCACGTGGCCGATCTTGCGGATGCCCTCGGCGATGTCGGGCGGCACTTGCCCCCATGAGGGGCTCGAGGCAGTCACAAGCGCACCCAATGCTGCGAAAGCGATGCGGACCTTCACGGCGATACCTCCCGCAATTGGTTATATATCTCGAAATAATACGACCGCCCCGGGCCGGCGCAAGGCGGTGGCATCCACGCAGAAAAGCCGCCGCGGAAGGTCCGCGGCGGCTCGCATAAATCAAGTGAAGGTCACCAATCAGGTGATTGTCAGCGCGTGAAGAGGCATCCGTCCTTGGCAGGCCTGGCAGCGACCTACTCTTCCGAGTCTTGAGACTCAGTACCATCGGCGCTGGGAAGTTTTACGGCCGAGTTCGGGATGGGATCGGGTACAGGCTCCCCGCTAATACCACCAGGCCGGCCAAGGACGGATATCAGAGGTCAGAAACCAGTAATCAGAACCTCTGTGCAAGCTTGTCTTTCAGACCAGCGATCGCGATCGGTAATCTCTGCTGATTACTGATTACTGACCCCTGATCGCTGATCCGTGAGATGTGCATTGATGATGAGAGACGATCAAGCCAAACGAGCGATTAGTACCGGTAAGCTGAACGCGTTGCCGCGCTTGCACACCCGGCCTATCAACGTGGTCGTCTACCACGGCTCTTAAGGGAGAACTCGTTTCGAGGTGGGTTTCCCGCTTAGATGCATTCAGCGGTTATCCCGTCCGCACATAGCTACGCAGCACTGCGGCTGGCGCCACAACTGCTCCACCAGAGGTGCGTCCATCCCGGTCCTCTCGTACTAGGGACAGATCCTCTCAATTCTCCGACACCCACGGCAGATAGGGACCGAACTGTCTCACGACGTTCTGAACCCAGCTCACGTACCACTTTAATCGGCGAACAGCCGAACCCTTGGGACCTGCTCCAGCCCCAGGATGTGATGAGCCGACATCGAGGTGCCAAACGACGCCGTCGATATGGACTCTTGGGCGTCATCAGCCTGTTATCCCC
>DATGLV010000007.1:0-25680 GCA_035293945.1 Xanthobacteraceae bacterium
CGATTCGCTCGCCGACTTCGAGAGCGTCAGGCCGGTCTCAACAAGGTGGCCGGCTTCGATCGGAATGGGTGGCCGGCTTCCGTCGGAATCGGTGGCCGGTTTGCATCGGAATCAGTGGCCGGCTTCCATCGGAATCCGCAGCTCACGCCGTCTCGACCGTCGGCCCCGGTTCGGCTTCGTCGGCCTTCGGCTTGCGGACGACGATCTGGGCGTCGTTAAGCGGCAGATAGTCGAGCTTCAGGAAGAAGCCTTCGCCGTCGCGGTGCGGCCAGGCGGCCCCGATCGCGCGCCAGTATTTTTGCTTGCCGTCCTGTGTGACGGCATAAACGCGGTGGCTGGGCAGGGTCGATGTCTTGCTCATGGTCTGTCTCCTGTTCGAGTTGTGAAGCCGCGACACGCGGCCTCGATGCGGTTCGGCCACGGCGGCGAGGCGACGCGGCCCTCCCCCTGCCGCAGGTCAAAAAAGCAAAGCCCTCTTCGCGCAGCGAAAGGGCTTCTGTCATTTTTGAGGGATGGGCCGCCCTAGTCGCGAGCTGACGTAGAACCCGCATGTCTTCGAGGCCGTTGCGGCGTAGGCGACAGGAGGGGACCCGGCGAGCGAGACGTGATGCCCGCCGCGTGTGGCGGGCTCGAGCGGCAAGCTTTGGCAAATGATGATCGGGGAGTTATGGGCGGCCGTAGGGTGCGGTACACTCGCCCTTAAGGCCTAGACGGGCTGCCGCAAGGGTGCGCCCGAGTCCAAGGCCTGGCGAACGACGAGGCGGCCTTGCAGAACGGCAGCATCAGACGGGCGATCCAGTGCGAGTTCTGCAAGCATTGGTACATCATGCCATGCGAGGACAACGAACAAGAAAAGTGTCCGAACATGATATGGCTGCGGTCCCAGGAACCCGCTCCGGCACAGCAATCTATTCGACACCACTACATCCCACAATTTTATTCGAAACGCTGGAGTGGTGAGGATTTTAAGATCACGGAGTTCAGCTGTCCCTACAAGACGCTGCAAGCCAAACAAGTGTTGCCCGTTCAAACAGGGTTCGCTGACCGACTTTACGAAATGAAGGGCCTCCCGGCTGCAGCCGCGCAAAGGGTCGAAGATGAGTTCATGAAACCGATAGATTCTGATGCGGCGGTTGCCTTGCGGCTGCTCGAAACCGGAGATTCCCGTATTCATACGGAGACCAAGTACCGCTTCGCCTGGTCGCAGTTCTTAATCACCCTTATGTTCCGAACGCCAAATGACCTGATAGTGTTGGCGGAGATCTTGACAGGCGATTGGGTCAGAGATTTTCCCATGTTCGAAAATAAATATCTCGCGAGCCGAAAACCGGATGACCCGGCCACGCTGCAGGACTTCATTGACCAGAAGGATCCGGATTTTATGGCGCGGTGGACGATTGATGACGCGCGCGCACTTATGGACCATGATGAGCTACTGCAGCTATTGAACAATCTGAGGTGGTTCGTTCTGACGACGGCACCGGACGTTCCTCAATTTCTTACATCTGATCGTCCTGTGGTCATGTCCGACATTTTGACCGCTGACGATTCCTACCTGTACTTGTCACTCGGTCCACATCGGCTATTTGTGGCTGTCACGAACGTGGCAGCCGAACAGCGCATCAAACGCTTCCCAACGGCCCAGTTGGTGGAGGAGACGAACAGGCTGATTACGCTACAAGCGGCCAAATATGTCTACGGAGCGGATAAAAAAGCGATTGAGTTCGTGGAGAAGTACTTCGGAAAGCCCGGACCGAAATCGCTCATGGAGCGGTTGAGAGATTATCGTAACGAAAAGGCGAAGGTGGGACAAAATCAAGCGGGCGGTAACGCCTGAAATGGCTGATGGCAATTTGGAATGTCGAATCTAAGAGGGCGGTTACGCCGCGCGCGGCATTGCACAGTCAGCCCCGCCGGGGGTAACCGGCGGGGCTGTTGGCGAGCCGATCAGCTGTGGGCGGGAGCGGGGCTTGCGTCCTTGCGGCGCCGAGACCGTGAACGCGGTGGCCGCTTCGCCCGGCTCCCCCGAGCGGACTCGAGATCTTCGCCGCCACGGACGACGATCGCCATGACCGCTTCCGGCTTCGAGAGCAGTAACTTGCTCTGATCATTGCCCTCGAGGTCGCGCCACTTGAGACGCGTGGCATAGGGCTTGTCGGGATTGAAGGTGTCCGTGGGCGAGAACGTCTCGACTCGGAACGCAATCGCCGGATTGACGGCGATAGCGTCCTCCGCCAGGACGCGGAAGCCGTGGGCATCCGCGAGTTCCTTTAGCGAGGTCTCGGCCAGCACCGTCTCGCGGTTGAGCAACACGACGCGGGCCTTGAACTCCTTCTCGGGTTTGAATTCCGGATTGCTCGTGGGGTCGAACGGCTCGACGAATGCGATCTGTTCGGTGGGCACAAGTCTTTTTCCGATGGTGATGACGTCCTGCATGATGGCCTCCAATGACAATGGTTGATGAAGGCTCCAGGTTAGCGAGGCCGCAAGGCGGCCTCGACAGAAACGATTGGGAATCTCCGGTATTGCGCTATTCGGGCAGCTGATGCGCGGCATCCCGCTTCGCGATCTCGCGGCGAAGCTCGCGTGCGATCATCAGGGTCACGCTCGCTTCGCTACCGTAGGGGCCTTTCACGACGTCTTTGCCGCCGTAGGTCCGCCAGAAGTACCAGCCCTTCATGCGGTGTTCGACCGTGAATTCCTTCAAGGCATAGACGCGCTTGACGTTCATCAGCATGAGCGTGTTCCTCGGCTTCCGATGTTGTGGATGGCTGGATGTCAGGCGGCGGCCGCCGCGGCGGGCTTCTGCAGACCGTGCAGGAAGTCGGCCGCGCGCTGCGCATGCGAGGCGGCGCTGAAGATCGCGCGCTTGTCGTTCTTCAAGACCTTGATCCACGACGCGATGTAGTCGGCGTGGTCCTCGCGAACCTCGGGGGTCAATTCGAGGTCGGCAGAGAGGAAGGCGGCGCCGAGCTCGGCGACGAGCTCCTCCATTGCGTAACCTTCGTCCCCGAAGCGCTTGCGCCCCAAGTCGCGGGCCAGGCGCGAGGTGTGCCGTGTCCAGTGCACGGTCTCGTGGGCGCGCACCGCGTAGTAGCTCTCGGCATCGCGGAAGAAGTCGATGCAAGGCAGGTGAATGTTATCGGTCGAGATGACGTAGCAAGGCTGGCTGCCGCCGTGCACGACGTTCGCACCGGTCGCGGCAAGAAACCGCTCGGCGCGGTCGATGCGCTCAACGGTCCCGGTGCGGGCGGCTGGCTGCGCGTGGAAATGGGCCGGCAAGCCGTCGATCTGCTCGACATTGAAGACGGTGTAAGCCTTCAAGAACGGGATCGCGTGTTCGGTCTCCTCGCCAGTGCCCGCGTCGGTCTCGGTGCGGATGATCTTGTCGGCGTAGACGACGAGACTCCCTGTTTCGCCCTTGCGGACGTGGGCTTTGAGGTCGAGCGCCTGCTTGAAGGTCATCCAGATCGGCGCGGCGTATCCATTCGCGACCGAGGCTGACCACAGCATCAGGACATTGATACCCTGGTACGGCATTCCGTTCGCGCGTAGGGGGCGCGTGATGCGCCCGGCGGCGTGCTCGGCGTTCCACGGTTTGAGCCACGGCCTGACGCCGCGCTCCAATTCCGTCACGATTTGATTTGTGATCCGCTCATAAACATCGGTCCGCATTGGCTGTCCTTCCTTGCTCGGTTGCGCATGCAACCGGCTAGGCCCGCGCCAATGAGCGGGGGTTGGCCGTCAAGGCCGACGGCGGGGTGAGGGGGATCACCCGCCCCCATTCTTATGGGGGCCGCGCTCTTCGCGCGGGTCTGTACGGAGCGCAGCGGAGGAAGACCGGGGATACGCCCCGCCGTCGCTTGCCTTGGCCTTGACGGCCTGGGGGCCGCAGGCCCCGATTTCAATCGGGCGAAATCGGCCGATGGTTCCGCAAATCTTGCGCGCGTTCGAAATGCGCAGACCGCCATCCAGAAGACATCGCGCGCGAGAGAGTGATAGCGATACGCCCGAGTCCTACCGCTACATCGAGCCTGCGACTGGCATAAAATTCACAAAGAAGTTACCCGACATCTGACACCGTCGCGGGCATTGAGGTTACGTGCGTGTGCCGCTCCGCGGAGCCGCCGGGAACGTCAGGGACGAACAGCAAAAGGAAATTGACTTCGCGACATTGCATCGCACAAAACGGGTGTTGTCGGCATGAGAGCGCCGGGAGCACACGTACCACAAAGGGGGTGTGAATGGATCCGAATATAAAGAGCAATGCAGATCTGAGCCTTGCCGACGACATGCTTTCGGGCGCAGAGGAGATTGCTGAGTATCTCTTTGGTGATCGTCGGCATCGCCGAAAGGTTTACTACCTCGCCGAATGCACGAAGATCCCGATTTTTCGACTTGGATCGTCGCTCCGGGCGAGGCGTTCAGTCTTGCTGAACTGGATTGAGACACAAGAAAATGCGTAGCGCCACCGCAGGAGCGAGCGTCGCGGCTTCCTAGGTCATGACTGACACGCGAAGCGGTACCGAATGCCTCAGGACAGGTGGACAATATCGCGCGAGGGATGGAAGCCCGGAGGGCCGAGACCGTGGGCTCGGTTTACGACAGCCCGGTCGGCGTAGCCGGACGCGCCCGTCTGAAGCCTTAGCCGAAACTTTCCAAAACCGGCCGCTCGGTGCCGGCGATCGGCGGGTGGATCATTCGGTTGCAATTGCTTTGAGACTCACTCTAGAATCGTGTTCCGTCCGGTCAGGGAGCCTGCTTGTACGCGTCGGGCCTCGAGCGCTATTGGGTAGACCAGCGTGCTCACCCTCGCCGGAATCGATGCCTTAAGTTCCAAACAGACGAGGGTGAACTCCTCACTTTTCCGAAGCGACGACTTTTCCGAGCTACAATAACGACGGAATCTTAGCCGCAAGCAGCCGTCCGGGAAAGAGGACATCCCACGAGCGAGAGTGATAGCGATAGGATGGGGGCCGCTCGCGGGCGGAATGCAGCGCCGAGACTGGTTAAGAGGGCATCCGCAGGAGCGAGGCGTTACGATTGCCTGTTTAACGACTTAAACGCGAAGCGGGACCGAATGCCTCCGGCGATGCGTACATTATCCCGCGAGGGATCGTCACCGAATGGCCGAGGACGCAGCGCGGCTTGGTGAAGCGCAGCGAATGGAGCCCGGCCCGGTAGAGCCGGACGCGCCATTATCACTGATCGTCGTCGAGATGTAGTTCCTGCGAGAATTTTACGGTCAAATTGCAGATGGCTTCAATCTTCTCATGCAAGTTGTTCAATTGCACGCGCCATTGCTCTCCAGAGATCGCAATCAATTCTTCTAAATCCACCTCACTCCCGCCATGCGCCGAGACATTCCTCAACCCTGAAATTTGCGAGGTCGCTTGCCTGACGAGCCCAGGCAACGTTGCAGGGGCGTTTGGAAGAATTTTTTCATATAAATCAGAAAACCACGTTAGATATCCGCGCTCGGGTGCGCGCGGCTCCTTGAAGTATTCTGGGAACCGCTTGCGAAGAACTTCTATAAAAGTCCTTCGCGTCGTTCTTTGAGGTAATTCCAGCGCTTGAACAAGCATAACCCTTGAAAATCTTTCCAACCGCTTGCAAAGGTGCGTCCATCGCTCCGCTGCGCGATCGGCATAGTCCTCCTTCTTTCGATTATCGATAACGGGAGAATTAAAGAGGCAAATACAACAGAAGAATTCCTGAACGTCGCGCCATATATCCTTGCGACGTTCGTGATCGGGAACGCCCTGAATGGTTCTTTCGTACTGAGTGAGCGATTCCGCCAACCTCTCAAGAAGCTCACGATCTTCTATGGCGAAGTCCGGATCAATGGCGAAGAGAGCTCGGGGGAGGGCTTCATGATCTGCGCGTCGCATGGACTCGGCAATTCCGCGAGTGGCCGTTCTCTTTATGGCTTTAGAAGCGTCATACGTTCTAGTGCCGATTCGGACGCCTGCGCTATCGGCCCAGCCCTGAAGCATTGTGAGAAAATCGTCGGTATCGAATACATCGCATTTAAGTCGAAACAAATAGTCAAATTCATCCCCGGCAATAGAATTTGTTTCTTGATTTTTATGTTGAATAGCAAAAATATCCCGAACACTATCTAAACCCATGACGCGCAGCGCAATAAAGTCGTTCAAACGAGTTAAAGAGCCCGGCTCGGTCGAAAGAAGAACATAGGCGTCGCGGTGCTGCGTTTCTCTTCCGAGGACCGGTACGGCCTCAACTCCGAGAAAGAAGAAACGGTACTTCTCAGGGATATGTGAAAGAGAGGCCGAAGGTAGTTCCGTAGCCAACCTTACAATTTCTTGAGCCGACCCTTGCGTATGCGCCAATGGAATAATCTGCGCAACCAAGCGACCCCATGCGGCATCGTCGAGGTCGGCTACCGGCTTACCCCTAAATTTCTTGATTCCCCGCGGGTCAATCAAGATTCGTAGGTAAGGCGCCTCTTTACGAACGTCGAATGCCTCTTCAAACTCTTTGGAAAGGAGACGCGAATAGGGGAGAGCGCCTTCTTCGGATAGCCGAGGAATAGTACCTTTTGCGCTAACCGACCACTCTGCGAGTATATGCAGTGGAACGTATCGGCGAATCAAAATATCCTCTATCCCTCTAACAAGACAAGCGGTGACGAAATCGATTTTGCCTTCGGAGAATATTTTCTCGATTTTCTGCATAGAGCGAGCGACGAAGAGCTCGATGACAATGCATTTTTCCATGGCACGAAGAAATGCTGGATGGAAAATTCCTCGCATTTTGTGAGTTGGTGCTGTCTCCACGTAGCTTGTGAGCGCACCGTCCTCTGAGAAGAGATATCTCTCATACGATTTGATGGGGAACATAACTCGTTTATCCGGCACCTCCGTTCGTCCCGCGATGTCCCACAATGTTGCTTCAAACATCAATACGCCTTGCCGCGGCGGCGGCAATTGGGTAACTAGGTCACGCTTTTCGGGGTTGGGGCCGAACAAGGCGGTCGCTAATCGGTTTTGATCGTTGCTTGAGTTGGCCAGTAACACGAGCCTTCGTTTTCCTCGGGTCAGGCGCACGTCGAACGCGGCAGCCCCCTCGAACAGGGCTGGCTCATCATTCAGCATGACAACGATATTAATTCCCTCATGGTCCCAATCGAGTAACGAGACGCGATCAACAGCATCGCCTTGTTCTCCAGGCTGCTCTTTGAAGGGTGTTAGATAGTCGCGGCACATGAAAACGCTAATCGTCACTGGCTCTCTGCCAGTCGGCTCCCACATTAGGCGCGCAATGTTGGGTCTTTCCGAATCGCAAAGAAGGATGCCGAGCTCTTCTTGAACGGGATCGTATTTGAAGATTTGAAGCGGCCTCGCTTGGTCGGGTAGATAAATCGGACAGATGTTGTGGCGATGCGCTTCGGGCTCGAGATTGAAGTATGATCCGGCGATGATAACGCAGCGATTGCGCGTCGCGAACTCTTGGAACTTAATTTCGGCATGAGCTTCGGGCGGAAGGCTGTATTCGGAAAAGACGACTACGTCGGGTTTTTTTGCAGCGCTTGCGGAGAAAAGTTGGTCCAGGACGTGTTGGACCTCTGTTATTCGCAAATCACGGGGAACAGGATCCCATTCGCAAACATGTGAAGTCTTCATCCAGTTAAGGGCTGGCGGCCTCAACTGGACGACGGCAAATACGATGGGGCGTGGCGCATCGAAATTGATGCGCTGCAAAACGAGATTCATTCTCGCATACCCTCGCGTCTGCGCCCTTCGCGTAAGGGCGCAGCTTAATACTTGAAGACGAGGGTAAGGCGCAACTGGAAGTTACGAGGCGAGTCCAGGAGCCGTCAAGGCTGAAGGTTGAACTCGGAGTTGTGTTGCTGTTTCCTGAGGCTTGAAATCCAGGCTCCTGCGATAACAGCATCGATGGGCATCTGGAGAGCCTTGAAGCAAGATTGCGCCGCCTGAAAAAGCGTAACGGCCTCCTTAGGGTCACCAGCGAACGACGAGTCGATTCCGGCTTGCATTAGCCGCCTCGCCTGTAGCAAACGCTTGCCTTGCGGCACGGCGGCCGCTGCTTTCGCAAAATCACTCACCGCCGGATCCCCATGAGATTGCGGGCCCGAACCGGGCCCTGCCCTCCTTATCGCGCGTTGTTTACGATCGGGCAAGTTCTTTCTAGGGAAAGTTCGAGCCATCGCCATTGGTTCCCACGAAATCTTTAATATTTCCCTAATCTTTTCAAGGGCTTGTCTTGGAACCGACCATGTTCCCTGACGTTGCCAGCCGCGCGGCGTCGTGGAGTTGCCGAGCACCTTCCTGACACATCACGAATCATATCGCGTGGCGTGCAGCTCCGCGTTGACCGACGTCAAATCGGAGACGAACATATTGTCCGCCTATCCGTAGTGTGTGCTGCCTGACACCGGGTTCATGGGAGATGGGGAGCTTCTGCGGGCGGCTCTCGGGCCTGCGGTCGGTGACACGCTATAGGGCGGATCCCCGCGCGGGTCGGCGCCGCGCCCGCTAGTCTAGCCATCAATGCGCAAAATGGCTCACAACCTCCGCTTATGTTGGTCAATAGAAGGGCCTCCCTGCGAGCGAGAGTGATAGCGATTTAGGCCGAAGGCCGCTCGCGAGCGGAATGCAGCGCCGAGACGGGGTTAAAAGGGCATCCGCAGGAGCGGAGCCGATGGAGACAGTTCCTCACAACTGACACCCACAGCGGACCGAAGGCCGAGACGCAAGGCGGCACGGGGAGCGCAGCGAGTAGAGCCCGGGCCAGCGAAGCGGGACGCGCCTAACCAGTCGGCAGGGCAAGCTTCAAGCAGGCATCCCGTACAGCGGGATCATCGCTCTCAACCAGCGTTTCGAAGTGGCGATGCTGGATGAACGCCTTCAAGAACATATCTGCGTCCCCTCCGACACCTCCGGCGTCGATCTCAAACGGGCGACCGAGAAGCTTCTCGTTGAGAATACGAACGAAGTCGGCGAGCGCTGTCCAGAATTCATCCCACTCCTGCCAAGATGCCATTCCGAGTGGCTTCCCGCTACGGATGGCCTCCCGGTCGGCATGGGCGCACAGCTTGTTGCGGGCTGGCCGGATCTTCTCGCGCAGCTTCTTCATGCGTTGCCAGGCCTCGTCGAGCAGGGCGAAAACATCCGGCTTGGACGCCAGGCTTTTTGTGAACATCTCGACCGTCAGACTCTCGTTGTTCCACCTGTCGGTGGCCGGGTCGGTAACGCGCGACGCCGAGATCACCGCATATTCCGCAAGCACCTGGGCCATGTCCTCGAAGAACAGGGGCGCTGTGCCGTGCATTGCCTTGTGCTCCTCTTCGGTGCTGTCCCGCAGGATGCGCGTGGCGAAACGAAACACGGAGCGGATGTAAACGCAGTGATCGGAGAAATCCGCAATTTCTTTCAAGGATGGCGGCTCCAGCTCGACCTCCTTGCCCACTTTCGCTTTCGCCACGGCATCGAAGGCCGTCCGGATGACGTCGCGCCAGAATGCCTGGTGCTCAGGCTTATAGAAGAGTGGATCGGTGAATTTGCCGCCGTTGGCCTTCTCCGCGGCTGCAGCGGCCGCCATCTCGATTTGGGCATCGGACGCCATTGCCCTCTCCCTTGATCCAGCCGGTCGGCCGAGCCGATATCACGTGGCCGCGGTAAGCTTGATGAAGTTGATTTCGACGTTGTAGTTCATCGCTTCAATTGCGCGGGCTTCCTCGCGCAGAGTGAGCTTGCTGAAAAACGGAATGTTGTTCGTGCCGTCGGGGCGTGGAAAATCCGCGATCTGGAAATCAACAGTCCAGCGTTTGGCAAGCGCATCCTCGAAGTCAGTGGCGGCCGCAGATCCATGGTGCCGCTTGACCGTCCTGATGGCGTTCTCCTTGAACCGCGGGTACTGGCGCATCATACGAGCCGAATTGCTGCCCTGCTTGAAAAAATGGCTCAGGATGCTCGACTGACGCGAACTCTTTTTGATGTGTATGAAGCGACGGCGCTTGATGTCGAGAAGATCGCACAGCTCGATACGCGAGCCCGGGACGTCATCAACCTGAATCAATTTTTGATCCATGAGCAGGTAGTCCGTTTCTGCAGCGATCTCTTCGTTGTAGGACTCCTCGGATTGATACGCGACTTTTTGCTTCCGGCCCGTGCCCGTGTAGATCTTCTTGAGGGGTCGCAGCTTCGTGTCTCGTCGGCCGCACAGTTCGGTAAACTTACGATCTGCACTCTCCTTGAACGCGGTGCTGATGCGGTACCATGACCCCTCGTTGAGGGCATATCGTTCGCCATCGCGTACGATCGATCCGACGAGGGCATTGCGGACCGACCAACGCTGAGGCGGCTTGCTTTCGTCGATGGAATAGGCGGCAACGATATGCTTCTTCAAATCATCCGCGCTGAGTGAAGGCAGTCGGTCACCGAGCTCGGAGGCATAGAGTGCAACCGATAGGTCGGCGTGAAACTGGTTGATGCCCGCATGCTCGAAGCGGAAGGAGCCGATGCTGTCGGGCATGATCGCCGGTATCGCGATCTCGAATTCATCGCTGCCGTCCCTGATCGCGCCGACCAGCTCCTGGTCGAGCTCGGATTCGACCGCCGGGTCGAGGACCGGTGAGAGGAAGTCGATGATGCCGAAGGCGGTTGACTGGTAGGCGCGCGACCGGAAGAGTGCCAGAGCCATTTCCGCTGCGGCAGGGACCTCGGCGAGCTCGATCTTTTTGGAGAACCGAAGTGATCTTGCGCCCGTGACCATGCTGGCGAACTCGTCATCGGCCGCACGACCGCTTACTTTCCGGATGAGGTCGAGGGCATCATCGAACCCGAAGGATTGAAAGTCTCTCTGGCCGGCTGCCTGCGCGGCATCGCGAATAGCGGCACCAATGTTCGAGCGCTCGACACCGCGTAGCTTTTCGTCACTAACCGCATTCACTGCAACTTTGAGGCCGAAGTCGGCTTCGGTTTGGGCGTCCTCGATGTAGACGTGTCCATAGGAGAAGGTGAGCGCGAAGAGAGACGCGGCCTTCTTGAACAAAACAATGGCGCACGGGCTCTGCGAAAACAGCTTTTCGGGAACAGTAAATGATCCCTGAAGCAGGTGAACCCATTTCGGCGTCTGCGGGAATCCACGGAACGTGTAGAGAACCGCGCCGTCGCCGAACTCAGCGGATTCGGAACGTGCGGCATTGCCACTGCGCAACAGGCTGCGCGCATTGTCGGTCAGCAAGGCATCGAACTCCGCCACATCAGGCTTCGCCAGATGGAGGCAGAATGTATTGAGCTTGGGCATCGCGGGCCCCGTCCTGGGGAGCCTGAACCATAGGTTGAAATCGCGGATTTGTTAAGGTGCTACAACGGTTCGTCAGGCGGCGATCATCGCCTCGCCCGGGCGGCGCGACACAACCAGCACTCTGCCGCCGATACCGGGTGTTTCTCGGACCACTTCGCGCCTATCGTGCGCAACGCGAAGGCCGGCGCGCGCGAGCTCGCGCTGGCGCGCTGGGGCAGGCTACAGCGGCAGGGCGACGTCATTCAGATCGTCGACGAGCACCTGACCGATCTGTCGCCGGACCTGAAGGGCGGCGACAATGGCAAGTATGCCAGCGGCCCTGATCGGCGGGATGGTCAAAGCGGCCGTGCAATCTCTATGACCAGGCCTACACGCGATACATTGAAGGTCAGTGCGCAGAATTTTCCGTAGGAACCTTTGATGGTTTACGTTTCTCGCTGCGTCGCTTTTTGAAATCCTCGAAACGGTCACGGAAAGAAAAGAGGTAATCGAGGATGGCATTCGTGAATTCCAAAATGTCCTTTGCGTCTGGCTGAGAAATGGACCGGCCTACTCCGTGAGCGGCCTCGTTGCCGGCAACCCGAAGCGTATCAGACCATTCGAATAGACGTTCATCGATCATATTTTTTTCTCTCATCTTCTTAAGAGAAGCTGCAAGCGCATTTTGCTTGACGCCGTGCGCTTCGCAGAGCCCCTCGAGCGTCTTTCGACACATGATAGCGGAAGCCGTATAGGCTCGAGCACGATAGCAGGCGCAGGCCTCTTCGAATGCGGCCTGAATTTCCGGAGGCGCATTCGGATTAACCCGTAGGTCACTCGGTGGGAACAGAGGGTAAGGTGTATCCCATTTGTCGCCCTCGACCATATTGCCGATGTTGGATTGGCGAACGAGGATGGGATGGCCGCACTGGGTGCATGCGAGCAGCGTGTAGAGCGTTGACGGACCTGAACCGTCAGACAGGCGCTCGAAACCGCCTCTTTGAGTGGCTTCGACGTGACATCGGCACGTAAGGCATTCGACGATCAAGGGCCGCGCTCCAGCAGGCGAGAAAAGAAATCTTGCGCTTCGGTCGCGCCAAGTCAAATCCGACTCTTAAGTCCGGCGGCCAGAACCTAGCAAGATCGATCTATTCAACGCCTTCACGGGATAGACCAAAACGAGGATGTTGAATTTCGTGTCGAATGCTTCGGCAATGCATTCATGCGCCTGGCCATTGCGGTCGGTTAGAGAGACGGTCGTGGGCCGCGTCATGCGGCGGCCGACGGGAAGGACCCGGCCGAGCGAGTGCTTGTGTGTAATGACTTGTTCAGACGGCTTGCCAAATTGATGTTCGAAGAGGGGAGAGACCTCGATACGGCGAACCTCGGCGCGCATGTGCCCCTCTTCGTCGAACGACAGCGGCTCGAGGATGTAGACTGCGCAGGCCCGGTGATGCGTCCGCGCGTACTCGCGGCAAGACGCATAGACTGAGGAGCCGAATTTGCCGGCAAGCTTCATCGGCGTCTTGATTTCGAGCTTATGATCGAGCGCCATTGAGGCATAGCCGTCGCCCTGGAACAGCACGAACCGCGCAAAATTGTTCGCCTCACGCTCGAACAGGTCTGCCGTTGTGGGGTCCAGGCATTTTTCGCAGTCCTGGAAGATGCGGTAAATCTTCCGGTGCGTCGGCAATTCGTGGTGTCCGGTTTCGTGCAGCTTTAAAAAATTTTGCTTCGACTCGTGCACCGTGTGGTCGATGTGAATCAAATGTTCATCGACGTCGCAGATGCCGAACACTTTTGAGATTGCGGACTTTAGCGCGACCGCCGCCTCCTCGGCCTTGCCGATCAGGTACTCCATAATGCGGCGCGGATCAAAAGCGCTCGCGGGTGCGATTTTTAGATTTGCGGCTTCGAGAATGACTCCGGTTGGGGTCGGGTACACGCCCCAGGCCGAAGCGCGGTCGAGACTGCGCCGTGCAGCGGCCTGCACGGCGCGCAGCTCTTCCGGTTCGAGAGTGCTGTCGTCGCTCTTAGCCACCGGTTCGTTTCCTGCTGCGTAGATATCCTAGAAATTTGACGAGTTCAGCTTCCTCTTCCGACGTCAAATTGTGGCCCGCAAAGGTCGCGACGCGTCCGTGCCGTTGCTCAGCGCCACTCCGCGAGCGTGTGGGCACAACAAAGCCGGCGCGCTCCATGAGCCCTTCGTACGAAATATCGTAGAGCTCGGCGAGCGCGTGGAGGATATTGGGACTCGGCTTTTTGATTTGATCCGTTTCGATCTGGCTCAGATAGGCGTTGCTGACGACCTTCTTTGTCTCGGTCTCAACGTAGCGCTGCGAGTAGCCGCGATCCTTGCGAATTGAGGCCAGATATTGGCCGAGCGTGAGCTTCGTGTCTGTGTCCTCATTCTTCTTTGTCATGACACCTGCTCCTCCAAAGCGCTGATTCAGTTCATCAATTTAACACCGAACGCCTAGAATGTCAAGCACGCTTGATATATGCTTGACACTCTTTGCATGCCGCGTTACCTTAGCTTTAGCAACCTGGCAATGGGGCCGGGGGCGAACAAGGATCAAGACTATGGATAATGCTGTTACGGCCGGGCAGGAGCCCGGCACTCACCCGAAGGGCGCCGGAACGCGCGAAGTGGGTTCCGACGGCAAGTTCTTCACCACGGTGAACGACGCCGAGGTGAAGTTCACCGAGGCAACCCCGAAGGGCGAGCACATCCTCGGCAAGGCCGGCCTGAAGCCGGCCGACGACTTCGTGCTGATCCAGCTGCTGCGCCACAGCAGCCGGTCGGTCGGGCTCGACGAGACGGTCGATCTGCGGGCCGAGGGTACGGAGGTGTTCCGCGCCTTCAAGTCCGATCGGATCTTCCGCTTCACCGTTAACGAGCACGGCTACGAGTGGGGCGTGGAGAAGATCCCGGAACCGGAGATCCGCACGATCACCCATACCCCGGAGGACGAGGTGCTGGTGCTCGACCGCGAGAACGGTGACGTCGAGCTCACGCCGACGGATGTCCTCGATCTCGGCGCCGCTGGGACCGAGCATCTGCACACGGAGAAGCGGCTCATCACTGTCTTCTTCGAGGGCAAGCCCTTCGAGATCCACCGGGGGATCTACACGACGGAAGAGCTCAAGCAACTGTTCGGCGTGAAGGCCGGCTACGAGCTCGAGGTCATCAACGAGCAGGGCCAGCTCATGCCGCTCAAGCCGGGCGCGAAGCTCCGCGTCAAGGAGGGCATGAAGTTCTTCGAACAGGTCCCGTGCGGAGGGTCCTCGTGAGCGACGCCGCACAGGAGTTTGCGGGCCTCAAGGTGATGCACCCGGCCGCCCTCCCCCTCAAGGAGGGCGGCCAACTGGTCGCCTTGCTGCCCGGCTTCCAATTCACCGCCGCGGGCTGCGCGTGCACGATGGACCTGCTCCTCGTGCCGTTCGCGCACTCGGGCTACGTGACGCGCCTCTTCTTCGAGCGGCAGATCGCGGGGCGCGGCTCGAACTGGAGATCGCATCGCGTGGTCGAGCGAAACTGGTGGGCGCCCTCGTGGAACCACGTGCCGACCTCGCTGCGCTGGACCCAGATGCTCCTTGCTCACTTGAGGGCTGTCGAATGAACATCCGGTTCAAGATCACGAGCGCGTTGCTCGCGGCGATCCGCGCCGACCTGCGGCGGCCGCACGCCTTCGCGCACGAGCGCATCGGCTTCATCGCCGCCGGGCTTGCCGCCGCGCACGACAACCTTCTCATTCTCGCGCGGGCCTATCGGCCGGTTCCCGACGACCAATATCTGCGGGACGCGAGCGTGGGCGCGATGATCAGCGCGCAGGCCATCCGCGCGGCCCGGCAATGGGCAATGGATGACCGCGCGGCGATCTTCCATGTGCACAGCCACGGCGGTCGCGGCGTTCCCGGATTCAGCGGCGTGGATAAGCGCGAGAACGCCAAGTTCGTGCCGAACTTCGTCGCGGTGGCGCCGCACGCGGTGCATGGCGCCATCGTGCTCAGCGACACCGCGGCCTTTGGCCAAGTGTGGCTCGACCGGGCATCACCTCAACCGTTCATCGCCAGCTTCAGCGAAGTTGGCGTGCCAATTCGCAACTGGAGGGCCGCATGAGCCGCCTTGATCGACAGAGCTTCCTTGGTCCAAACAGCGACGTGATCCTGAACGCCGCCACCGTCGGCTTCGTCGGTGGCGGTGGCGGCGGCTCGCACGCGGTGCAGCAGAGCGCCCACATGGGCATCGGCGGCTACGTCAATGTCGACCCGGACATTATCGAAGACACGAACACCAACCGGCTCGTCGGCGGCACGCTCGCCGACGTCGCCAGCAAGCTGCCCAAGGTCGAGATCGCCGAGCGGCTGATCCGCGGCCTGCAGCCCGGCGCGCGCGTTATCTCGGTGCCTGACGACTGGCACAAGGCGGCCGACGACCTCAAGCTGTGCGACGTCATCGTGGGCGCGGTCGATAGTTTTCGCGCGCGCGAGGAGCTCGAGCGCTTCGCGCGCAAGCACCTGATCCCCTACATCGACATCGGGATGGACGTCCACGACCTGGGCAAGAACGGATTCCTGGTGTGCGGCCAGGTGATCCTCTCGATGCCCGGCGCGCCGTGCATGCGCTGCTGCGGTTTCATCACCGACGAGCGCCTCGCCCAAGAGGCGAAGCGCTATGGCGCTGCCGGCTCGCGGCCGCAGGTGGTGTGGTCGAACGGCGTCCTCGCCTCGACGGCGATTGGGCTGATGACCCAACTCCTGACCCCCTGGCACCCCAACCCGCCCACGTTCGTCTTTCTCGATTACGACGGCAACAGGGGCACGATGACGCGCAACCCGCGCATGGACGTACTCAAGAACCACGTGTGCCCGCATCATCCCGCGGATGAAACCGGCGATCCGCTTTTCGATATCCGGACGCAGGCCTTCACCCCGCGGCCGGTGGCGAAGGCCAAGACTCTGCCAGGGGAACCCGTGCCCTGGTGGCGGTGCGCGTGGAACATGCTCACGGGATGGGCATCGTGAATCGGCGTCTCGAAATCGGCGGCCACGCGCCCGCCGATTTTTCGTCCACAGGTATTCCCTTGTTTTATATGGGAAATTCGATGTACTGGACGAGTCCTGATTCATCCTTTGAAAATTCGTCCACCGGCCTCTACGGTGGGCCCTTGCATTGCCCGTACCCCGAAAGTGACATGGCCCAGGAACTCAACAAGGCAGACATCGAAGCGGACTTCCTCAAATTGGCGCGCATCGCCCTGTCGGGCCGAACGCAAGACGTGCACGTGGTCTTGCGGCGGGCGGCGAAGCGCTATCACCCGGTCCAACCGCAGTTCGCCGACGCGCTCACGACGCTGCTGTACGAAGCGCCGTCGGTGGCCTCGCCGCTTCGCGGGCAAGCGGACGTGCCGCTGCCCGTCGATCTCGACTCGCGCCTTCACTTGATGAGGGTCGAAACCGAGCCTGTGCTCGACCATGAGCCGATTTTCACGCCCGAACTCGCTTTGCCCTTGATGCAAATCGTCGAGGAGCGGCGCAAGCCGCAAGCGCTTATCCGCGCCGGGCTCGACCCCACGCGAGCAGCGCTGTTCCTCGGTCCTCCCGGCGTCGGCAAGACGATGGCGGCGCGGTGGCTCGCGCGCGAGATCGGGCGCCCGCTCTTGATTCTCGATCTCGCGGCCGTGATGAGCAGCCTGCTCGGCCGGACCGGCACCAATTTGCGCCATGTGCTCGAATACGCGAAGTCCATGGATTGCGTTCTGCTGCTCGACGAGCTCGATGCGATTGCCAAGCGTCGCGACGACCATGGCGAGGTCGGCGAGCTTAAGCGCCTCGTCACCGTGCTGATCCAGCAGATCGATGACTGGCCCGCGTCCGGCGTCCTGCTCGCGGCCACCAACCACCCGGACCTGCTCGATCCGGCCATCTGGCGCCGGTTCGAGATGCATGTCGACTTTCCGCTTCCCGATGGTGAAGCCATCACGCGGTTCATCGGGAGTCTGCTGCATCCTCACTTTGCGGCGGCGGCCGAGTGGAGCTCGCTGCTGGCAATCGCCTTTAGCGGTCGCTCGTTCAGCGACATCGAGCGCGAGCTGGCGGCGGCGCGGCGCAGCGCCGTCCTTGGGGATCGGCCGCTTGAAGACGAGCTGGCGGGATTGTTGACCGGCAAGGCGATACCCAAGAGCCGCCGCATTCACTTGGCTAGAACGATTGTTGGCCAAGGGCTGCTCTCGCAGCGCAGGGCCGGGGAACTGACCGGCGTGGCGCGCGACACCATCCGCAACCAGAAGCCGCCGAAGAAAGAGAAGGTCAGGCGGAGAAAAACAAGAGGCACGTAATGCCAAAGCGCAACGTATTGCTCGGCAAAGGCGAGAACCTCGTTCGCGACATCGACGGAGTCCGGGGTGGCGCGCCGAAGGCGCATCCCTATTCGTTCGCGGAGGCCAAGTCCCGCTTGGCGCCTATGCTGAGCCGCGTCGTGACTGGCATCGATCAGTTGCCGGCGGCCGCGTGCCCCGACGACCAAGTCGTGGCGACGGTCACGCTGAATCCCGAATACATCGCCAAGTCCTACTTTCCGGAGAAGCTTTTCGAGTCTGTCGGCCTCCAGCCGGTCGGCAGCCGTCCGCGGCGTATCAAGCCCGAGAAACGCTCCAAGGGCCGCGAGCCGGAAGAGACCATCACGACCGAGTTGTTCGTCATGGGCCCGCGCACGGCCTTCCGCACCTGGCGCTCGGCGCTGCCATCATGGCACGAGGATGGGACTGGCGCGAAGGATCTGACCGCGATCGAGCGGATGGACGCCCCGAGCGCGCGCGACAAGATCAAAGGCAAGCTGCCGAAGTCAGGCGAGGTGGTGTTCGAGGTCGTCCTGCACAATGACGGCCGCACCGGCCAGCACAGCGTCGTCACCGAATTTCGCGATTACCTGAAGGGGCTCGGCATCGATCGGCAGCTCGATCGCCGGTTCGCCGCCGGCGGGCTCTGCTTCGTCGAGCTGGACGCGCCGGCCGCCCTGGCGGAGCAGATTGCGACCTTCACGCCGGTGCGCGCCCTGCGGCAGATGCCGGGCTTGCGGATTCTGCGCCCGAGCTTCCGCTCGTCACGGGTGCCGATGGGAACGCTGCAGCTGCCGCCGCAGGGGCCGCTCGACCCGAAGATTCGCGTGGCGATCTTCGACGGCGGCCTGCCGAAGGGGCATCCGATCCGCCGCTGGGCGAAGGCGGTCGAGCCGCCCGGGATCGGCAATCCCCTCGACGACTTCCAGAAGCACGGCGTCGGGGTGACGTCGGCCTTCCTGTTCGGGCATATCGACCCGGCAAAGCCGTTACCGCGCCCCTATGCGGCCGTCGACCACTACCGCGTTCTCGACACGGCGCCCGGCCAAGACCCGCACGAGCTCTACGAAGTGTTGGGGCGCATAGACCAGGTGCTCGTCGGGAACCACTATGATTTCATCAATCTGAGTGTCGGCCCCTTGCCGCCGGTCGAGGACGACGACGTGCACGCCTGGACTGCCGTTCTCGACGAGCGCCTGTCGCGCGGGACGACGCTCGCGACCATCGCGGTGGGCAACCGGGGCGAGGCCCCGGCCAAGGACGGCCTCAATCGCATCCAGGTGCCGGCCGACTGCGTCAATGCGCTCGCGGTCGGCGCCTGCGACAGCCATGAGGATCCATGGCAGCGCTGCACCTACAGTTCGGTTGGGCCCGGCCGCAGTCCCGGCGTGGTCAAACCCGATTTCGTCGAATTTGGCGGGTGCCTCCAGCGGCCGTTCATTGTCTTGAATGAAGGTGCTGCAATCGCCCTCGAAGCGACCGAAGGCACGTCCTTCTCGGCCCCGTCGGTGCTCCGGCTCGGCGCCGGCCTTCGCGCGCATTTCGGCGCGAACCTCAGCATCCTTGCGATCCGTGCGCTCCTCGTTCACACGACCGAGGCCTGCGACTACCCCTGCGAGGAAGTTGGGCGCGGCCGCGTTGCCCGGTCGGTCGATGACATCATCTTTTGCGACGACGACACCGTGCGCGTGGTCTACCAGGGCGAGATCGCGCCGACGCGGTACATCCGCGCGGCCATTCCTGTTCCGCCTGGCGCGATCCCCGGCAAGGTCACGATCACGGCGACGCTCTGCTACCCGACGGGCGTCGATCCCCATCATCCCGGCAACTACACGCGGGCGGGCCTCGAGCCCACGTTCCGCCCGCACGACCAAAAGCGCAAAGATCCAAAACAGGCGCACCCTGACAGCAAGGGCTTCTTCGGCAAGTCGCAGAGCGGCCTGCTCGAAGATGATCTGCGGCGCGACGCCTGGAAGTGGGAGAACTGCTTGCACACGCGCGTCACCTTCATGGGCAAGACGCTGCGCAACCCGGTGCTCGACATTCACTACAACGCGCGCCAAGCGAGCCAGGATCACGCGCCGAAAGAGAAGCTTCCCTACGCGCTGGTGATCAGCGTCCACGCCAAGAACCTTGGCGATCTCTACAACCAGATTGTCCGCAAGTACGCCGGCAGGCTCGAAGCGCTGCGACCGGTCATAGAAATCCCGGTCAGAACGTGAGGCGCCGTAGCCCGCGAGGCGAGTGCCATTCGGTCCAGGATTTTGTGCCGCTTTGTGCCAGTTTTGTGCCGCGGAAATTTTAGAAGCGGTTGGTGTTCGGAGCCGAAAAACCCGGAAGTCCTTGGTTACAAATGGCTTTCCGTCGTACGGCCTTGGAGGGCCTCGTAACGCATGGAAAAGCCCGACACACCGGGCGCAAGCACCTGATCTGTCGGGCTTTTTTTGGTTGCGGGAGGTGGATTTGAACCACCGACCTTCAGGTTATGAGCCTGACGAGCTACCGGGCTGCTCCATCCCGCGGAAATCGGGTCGCGCGCACCGCGCGTACGCGCTATCTAGCAATCGAGGTGCGGCTTGGGAAGCCGTCCAGCCGGGGCAAATCATCATATTTTTCATGGTCTAGCGTCGATGATACGAGACCGGGCGATGAACCGGGATCCACCCCGCAAGGCGGATTCGGGGGCGGCCGCGCGGTTGCGCACGGCCTCGGGCGACCTCCTTGCGCAGGCCCGCCGCCAGATCGAGGAGCCGAGCGCGAACCACGCCACCGCGGTGCACGAGTTCCGCAAGGCGATGAAGCGCTGGCGCGCGCTGCTGCGCCTCTACGAGCCGCTGCTCGGCGCCGAGGCCGAGCAGCTGCGGGTCGAGGCGCGCGATCTCGCTCGCGAGCTGACCGGCTCGCGCGATGCCCGCTCGGCCCTCGATGCGCTCGCCGATCTCGTCGAGACGCCGCTGTCGGAGCGCACGCTCGCCACGATCCGGGCGCGGCTCGAGAGCATCGGCACCACGGCCGAGGCAGCGACGCTGACCGACGCGTTACGCGATCGCATGCGCGATGCGCTCGACCACGCCGCAACGGCCGCGATGGGCTGGCGGCTCGACGCGGTCGGCTTTGCAGCGATCGCGGACGGGCTCGCCGCCTCGTATGCGCGTGCCCGCCGCGCGATCCCGAAGGACTGGGCGAGCGCCGCGGCCGAGGAGCTGCACACGCTGCGCCAGCGGGTGGTCGTGCATCGCTACCAGATGGAGCTCGCGGTGCCGCTGTGGCCGAAGATCGGACGCGCGTGGGTCGGCGAAGCGCAGAAGCTGCGCGAGCGGCTCGGCCATCACCAGGATCTGGCGGTGCTGCGCGACTTCACGGCGCCGCGCCAGCCGCTCGCGCCGTGGCGCTCGCGGCTCGTGCCGCTGATCGAGGGACGGCAGGCCGAGCACGCCGCCAAGGCGGCGCGCATCGCCCGCCGGCTGTTTGCCGAAAAGCCGAAGGCTTTCCGCGCGCGATTGATGAACCTGTGGGAGAGCCGGCACTGAAGGGAGCGCGTAGGGAATGGCGACTTGCGAGTAGCGGGTGGGGAATTGGCGCCCGACACCAGTCCCACTCTACTCGCGAGTCGCCAGCGTTTGCTCCAGCCGATCGATGAAGGGCCGCTGGCCGGTCAGAATCTTCCGGCGCGCTTCATCGAGCGAGAACCACTCGGCGCGGTCGACCTCGGCAAACGTGCGCTTGCGACCGCTGCGTGGCGGCCATTCGATCTCGAAGCTGCTGGAGACGAGTGTTGCGGGATCGAAATCGCCTTCGACCGCCCACGCGCTCACGTGCTTGCCGCCTGGCTGCTTCACCTCGCCCAGAGGGACGAACTCGCCGCGCGGCTGCGCGCCGGTCTCTTCGGCGAATTCGCGCTGCGCTGCCGTAAGCGGCGCCTCGTCCGCCGCATATTCACCCTTGGGGATCGACCAGGCAGCAAGGTCCTTCTTGGCCCAGAAGGGGCCGCCGGGATGAACCAGCAGGACCGCGAGGCCGGCAGCACCGCGCCGATACATCAGCAGCCCGGCGCTGCGCCTCGCCATGCGCCTCGCCATGCGCCTCGCCATGTCACAGCCGGTTGATGCGGGCGATCAGGCGGATGGCGTCGGGCGGCGAGGCGGCGTCCGATTCGGCCTTCAGGCGAAGCGCCTCGCGTGCGGCCGGGCGCTCGAGGCACCGCCCGAGCCAGGCAGCGAGGCGCGGCGTCGCGCTCAGATCCATGTCGATCGCGCGGCTGATCACGGCGGCGACGTTGAGATCGGCGACGGTGAATTCGTTACCGAGCAGATAGGGCCGGTCGGCGAAAGCCTCGTCGAGCACCGCGAAAGGTTTGGCAATCACCTTGAGGGCCTCGGCTAGTTTCTGCGGATCGCGGTCCGCGGGCGGCAGGCGGATTGCGTGCAGCGACCAGATGTTGACGCCGCGGTCGACCTCGTTGAGCGCCCACAGACTCCATTGCCAGCATTTGGCCTCATCGCGCAGGTCGAGCGGATAGAGGCGGCCGCTTGAATGCTTCTTGGCGAGATAGAGCGTGATCGCGAGCGACTCCCACAGCACGAAGCCGTCGTCCTCGATCGCCGGCAGGCGGCCGTTGGGATTGACCGCGAGATACTCCGCCTTGCACGCGCCGGCGTCGCCGATCTCGATCGGCACGTGCTCGTAGTCGAGGCCGATCTCCTTGGCGACCCACAGTGCGCGGAACGCTCGCGTCCGAGCGATGCCGTAGATGCGCAATCGGGACATGGGCTCCCTCTGAGATCTGCATGATGTAAGGTCGAATGGCCGGCTGGCCTTACACCGGCCTATCGGCGTGCGCTAGGCTGGGTTCGGAGGAGCGCACATGCCATCGCGGGTGATCGTTCTCACGGGCGCGGCCGGCGGGATCGGGCGCGTCATGGCCGAGGCGCTGCTGGCGGACGGGCATTCGGTCGCGGCGGTCGACCGCGACGCGGCCGGGCTCGCGCGGTTTGCCGATGTTCCGGGCGCGCGCGAGCGGCTGTACGCGATTGCGGCTGATCTCACCGGCGAGGCCGGATGCCTGGCGGCGATCGCCGCGGCGCGCCAGCATTTCGGCGCCATCGACGCCGTGGTCAATAACGCGGGCATCGGCATGAGCAGCCTGCGCCCGGACGCGGAAGCGCGACATCCGACGATCGAGGAGCTCGGCGCCGGCGATTACGACCGCTTTCTCGCGATCTTCGTGCGCGCGCCGGCGACGCTCACGCGCGCCGCGCTGCCCGACATGAAGGCACGCGGATGGGGCCGGATCGTCAACAACACGACGAGCTATCTCACCATGCTGCGGGTGATGCCTTATGGCGCCGCCAAGGCGGCGTTGGAGTCGATGTCGGCCGTGTGGGCGAAGGAGCTCGAGGCGACCCGCATCACCGTCAACGTGCTGGTGCCTGGCGGCCCGACCGATACGCCGATGATCTCCGACGCTGCGGGCTGGCCGCGGGAAAAAATGCTGCGGCCGCAGATCATGGGGCGGCCGATCGCCTGGCTGATGTCGGAGGCGGCGGACGGCTTCACGGGACGGCGCATCACGGCGGCGGTAAGCATTCGGTGAGCACCGCGGGATCCTCACTCCTTTGAACGTTTGCGGGGAGGTGCGCGGCCGTCGGCTCGCAGGTCCGCGATGATCTGCTTCAAGTTCTCGATGCCGTCGTTGGTGAAGGCTGTCACGGACTCGTCCGTGCCGTTGTAGACGTATATTCGACCGTCCTCCGGCTCCATGTCGATCGACAGTTCGTGGAACCAATCCGCGTCCTCGCCGAGCATTTCGGCGACGTAGGTGATGGTGAAGACGAATGAGATGGCGGCCAAGATCAGGCTGCCTGGCTCGCGGGTGCTTCGCGATGGCGCCAATTCCAGGGCAGAAGATCGTCGAGCCTGTGCGCCGGGTGCTCGGCGAGGCGGGCCAAAACGTCACCCAGCCAGGCCTGCGGATCGAGGTCATTCATCTTGGCCGTCATGATCAGCGTCGCCATGACGGCGGCGCGCTCGGCACCGCGTTCGGAGCCGGCGAAGAGCCATGATTTGCGCCCCAGCGCAAATCCGCGGAGCGCCCGTTCGGCCGCGTTGTTGGTCAGGCATATCCTGCCGTCGTCGAGGAACCGAGCGAACCGATCCCAACGCCGCAGCATGTAGTCGATCGGCTCGGCGACGGCAGACGAGCGTGAGAGCCGGGAGCGCTGCTCGCGCAGCCAGGCTTCGAGCGCCGCCACAAGCGGCGCACTCTGCTCCCGCCGCATCCGCAGACGCTCCTCGGCGCTTTGGCCATTGATGCCGCGTTCGATATCGAACAGCGCATCGATGCGCTTGACCGCTTCGAGCGCGATCGGCGAGATCGCCGCCGCATTCTTCCCGCGCCGGGCATTGGCCGCGATGTCGGCCAGCTCGAAGAACTGTCGCCGCGCGTGCGCCCAGCACAAGGCCGAGGTGATCGCTCCCTGCGGGCGCGAGGGATCGTACAGCGCGTTGTAGCCGCTATAGGCGTCGGCCTGCAGGATGCCGGTGAAGCCGTGAAGGTGCCGAGCCGGATGCTCGTGCCGGCGATCGCGCGAGGCGTAGTAGAGCGCCGCCGGCGGCGCGCGTCCGTCAAATGGCCGGTCGTCGCGCACATAGGTCCAGATGTGCCCCTTGATGGTCTTGTGCTTGGCCAGGATCGGCACGGTCGTGTCATCGCCGTGCAGCCGCTCGGCCGCGAGCACGTGGCGCTCGATCAACGCGTAGATCGGCTGCAGGACCGTCGTGCAGGCGCCGACCAGGTCGGCCAGCGTCGACACGCTGAGGTCGACACCCTCCCGCCGGTAGCGCCCGCTCTGCCGGTTCAACGGCTGATGCTGGCCGAACTTCTCGAACAGGATCATCGCCAGCAGGCTGGGGCCGGCAAAGCCCCGTGGGATCACGTGGAACGGCGCGGGCGGCTGCGTGATCCTCTCGCATTCCCGGCACGAGAACTTCTCGCGCACCGTCTGGATCACCTTCCACTGGCGCGGGATCACCTCCAGCGTCTCGGTGATATCCTCGCCCAGCTTCGTCAGCTTCCGCGAGCCGCAGCACGGACAGCTCTCCGGCGCCGGGACGACGACGCGCTCGCGCGGCAGGTGCTCGGGGAACGATTGGCGGGCGGGCCGTTTGCGCTGGAATGACCGTACGGTCTGCGTCCGCGCCGCCGCCAGCTCGTCCTCGGTCGCTGTCGTCTCCAGCTCTTCGAGCTCCAGCTCCATCTGCTCCAGGAGCCGCGCCTTGCGCTCCGAGCGTGTGCCGTAGAGCTGCCGGCGCAGCTTCTCGATCTCGAGCTTGTAGTAGGCGATCAGCGCGGCTTCCGCACGGGCGTTGGCAAGCTTGGCTTCCGCCTCGAGACGGGCGGTGCGCTCGGCAACGATCATCGCATGCGCGGCAGAAAGATCGGAGGGCAGCGATTCAGATGCCGATGTCATGCGGCAACGGAATCATATTCGCCCGCGACTGCAAAGCAAAAACCTCATCCCACCGATGTCGGCCGCCACGTCTCCTGTGGGTGCCTCCAGTCGATGCCGGACAAGAGATAACCGAACTGCGCCGACGAGATCGTCACCACGCCATCGGCCGGGCTCGGCCACAGGAAGCGGCCACGCTCAAGCCGCTTGGTGAACAGGCACGCTCCCTGGCCGTCATGCCAGATCACCTTCAGCAGGTTGCCGCGACGTCCGCGAAAGCAAAACAGATGGCCGTTGAGGGGATCGCGATGCAGGATCTCCTGCACCTGCAGGGCCAGCGACGGAAACCCCTTGCGCATGTCGGTGTGGCCGGTCGCAAGCCACACTCGCACGCCCGTCGGCCACGCGATCATCGCCGCCGTCCTGCGCTCAACGCTGCGATTGCTGCCGTCAGCGTTGCTGCGTCGACCGCGCCCGTGATCCGCATCCGAGCCCCGCTCGCAAGCTCGATCTCGATCGTTCCGCTACCGGCCGCGACCGCTGATGCAACTTCGTGCGAGATCCGCACCGGCGCAAACTCAGCCGGCGACCGGGCCCGCAGCTGGCGGCGCCATCCATAT
>DATGLV010000008.1:0-411587 GCA_035293945.1 Xanthobacteraceae bacterium
CACCATCCGCATGCATCAGGAGCGCCAATATCCGGGCCGCCCAATCGCGACCACCCTCAAGAACCCGGACTTCTCCGCCTATGCGCGCGCTTTCGGCGGGTTCGGCGCAACCGTCGAGCGCACCGAGGACTTTCCGGATGCGTTCACGGCGGCGCAACAATCCACCAGGCCGGCCATCATCCACCTCAAGATCGACCCGGAAGCAATCACGCCCGCAACCACACTGAGCAAGATCCGCGAGCAAGCGATGGCTAAAGCGATCTAATTCTAACGGCGAATAGCGGATCGCCAACAGCGCCCCTGTTCGCTACTCACTATCGTGCGCGAAATCCCAGTACAGCTGCCGCGCCTGCCGATAGAAGGGGCCGGGCTCGATCGAACGAGCGTCGATGCGGGTGATCGGCGCAAGCTTGGAGAAATTTCCGGAAGAGAATATCTCGTCGGCCGTCGCAAAGTCCTCGTAGCGAAGCGTCTTCTCGACCACCACAACACCCGCCCCACGCAGAAGCTTAATCACGCGCTGACGGGTGATGCCGTTGAGGAAGGTTCCGTTCGGCGCCGGGGTGAACACAGCGCCGTCCTTGGCCATGAAGACATTGGCGGTGGCAAGCTCCGCGATATTGCCCAGCGCGTCGCGCAACAGGCAATTGTCGAAACCGCGTGCCTGTGCCTCGATCACGGCGCGTGCATTGTTGGGATAGAGGCAGCCGGCCTTGGCCTCGACCGGCGCGCAGTCCTGCGTCGGACGTCGGAACGGTGACAGCGTGATCGACGCGCCGCGCGGCTTGGGCAGCGGTGCCTCATAGACGCACAGGCACCAGCGGGTCGATTCCGGATCGTGGCGGATGCCGCCGGCAGGTCCCCTCTCGGCCCAGTACATTGGCCTGATGTAGAGCTCGGCGTTCGGAGGAAAGCGCTTGAGGCCCTCGCGCGCCAGCGCCACCCAGCGTTCAGCCGGCACCAGGGGCTCGAGCATGAACGTAGCGGCCGAATCATTGACGCGCGCGCAATGAAGGTCGAGATCAGGCGTCACACCCTCGAAGGCACGCGCTCCGTCGAATACCATCGAGCCGAGCCAAAAAGCATGCGTGCGCGGTCCGGCGACGCGGAGATCGCCGGCATGCCAATCGTCATCGAAGAACGTCCAGGTTGCCGAGACACCGGCACTGGCGCGAGGCGTCCGCCCCTGCAATGCAAACATGCTGGCACTCCGCGGCCGAATCAGAAGCATCAGAGCGACAGCGCCTCACGGGTGCGCGCCGGCCAGCGCGCGAGATCGAGCCCGTGGGCGGAGAAGAGAGCGAGCGCCAGGCGATCGATGCCGAAGGCGGTGCAAGCGGTGTGGGCAACTTCCCCATCTTCAGTGCGCAGCCCCCATTTGGTGCCGAAGTGATCGCGGTGATAGTTGAAGCTCATGCAGGCGGTGGGCTGCTCGCCCGAGCGCACCGGGATAAGCAGCTCGAACTTGGCCGCCTGCTCGATTTGGCTCATGGCGAGGAGCTTGCCGGCACGGCCAAAGAATGGGTCGCTCGCGGACTCGATCGCATGCGGCAGATCGAGCAGCTCGGCAAATTCACGGCCACGCACCATCCACTCCTCGCGGAATTTGGTCACCTCACCGGGCGCCCCCATGCAGACGAATTCGCGCATGCGGAATGACTGGAAGCGGTCGATGTCCTGCGAGGGTTCATGGCGGAAGCAGTCGGAAGCGACATCGAAAACGAAACCGCAGGCAGCGATCGGACCGCGCGCGGCAACAAGCGGATAGAGCGGGTAGCAAGCCGCCGGCGTCAGCACGAGATCGGTGGGCTTCGTCGCCGCAACCCATTCCTTGGCTCCGGCGCTGCTGATGGCCGCCCTGATCTCGCCTTCCCCGCCGTGCAGGCAACATACGGCGCCGAGCAGATGCGGAAAACTGTGCAGATAACCCGACTTCTCGATATGAGCCCGATTGGTGACCGGCGGAAAGCGCAGAACCTCCGCCTCCGATGGCCGTAGCCGTGAGATCAGGCCGGTCAATCCTTCAACGGCACGCTCGAACAATTGGGTGCGAGCACAAACACCGTCGACCCCGCTCGACTGGAACAGCGCCCGCGGCGTGAGCTCGGCCGGATCACGGATCACGAAATTCATCCTGCTCCTCCTGTCGAGAAAATGCGGACGCGTGGGATTATTCGCTCAAGCTCGGTGCCACGTCGACCAAGAGAGCAGCGCTTGCTGCATTGGCGAGAATCCGATCGTTGTTGATCATGATGGAAGATGACAGCACATCACGCAGATGACGCGCGACGCTGAACTCCCCGTCATTGCGATAGCCGGAAAGGCCATTCGCCTGCATGGTGCTGGTGACCACGGCCGTGGCCAGCTCCGACGAACTGACCTTGAGCAGGTTCATGCGCGTCTGGAACTCCAGGCCCGCAATCATCTCCTCGTCGCCGAGACTCGCCTCGTAGCGCTTAAGCGCGGCCGCGATCGTGCTGCGCAGCATCGAGAGTGTCGCATTGGCGCGCGTCAGATGCGCGGCACCCGGCGGCATCTGTCCGCCAGACTTGCGCGCCGCCCCGCGAATGAAGGCGCGCGCGCGATCAACCGCTCCGGCCGCGATCCCGGCCCACACCGCACTCCAGGTGAGATTGGCAACCGGCATCACGGTCTGGGCATGAATGCGATGATACGGTTCGGGAAAAACCTGCTCGACCGCGGCGGCGGCCGCGAGCTTGAAGCCGGAGCTGCAAGTCCCGCGCATGCCGAGCGTGTCCCAGTCGACATGATGGTCGAGCCGGTAGTCGTCCTTGAGGATTGCGACCAGAACCTGATCGGTCGCAGGCGCTTCGGGCGTCCGCCGCGCCGTTGCCAGGATCGCATCGGCCTGCGCCCCGTAGGACACAACCGTTGCATTCTTGGAGAGCGTGAAACGATTCCGTGCCACCTCGACTGCGCAGTCGCTCTTGCGCAAATCACCGCCGCCCTGGCCATCGGTGGTCGAGGAGGCGAACAGCAATTGCTCGGCGCCCAAGCGGAGAAGCAACTGACGGTGCCATGCGCTGTCGCCCGCATGGCGCACCAGGCACGCAACCATGATCTGGTGCATCGCATAGATCATGCCGGTCGAGGCGCAGGCTCGCCCCAGCGCATAACAGACCTCGACCACATCGGTGAACGAGGCACTCTCCCCGCCCAGCTCGGTCGGCGCCAGAATGCCGAGAAGGCGCTGCGTCCTGATCGCCGCGAAAGCCTCTGCGGGGAATCTTCCTTCGCGATCGACCGCATCCGCATGCGCGGCCGCGACGGCTGCGGCAGCGTGCGCGCGGCTCTTGAGATCCGGCACGCACGCGACGACTTCACGTGGCGAGAATGGAACCGGACCCAGAGCCTTGCGGCTTGCTCCTGCGATACGGAGATCTTCGGCGAGCGTCACCTTGACGACTCCTCAGCAGCAGATCGATGTGTTGCGCCCCGCTTCGACCGGCGACAGCGCCACGGCGGTTCCTCCGATTCTCCGGAGGATTCGCAGTCGATGGTTAGCGCCGGCCGGCTACCGCATCCACATGAGCACACCGTTGCTTATCGCTTCGTAACGGGCGCATGCGTGAAATTCGCGCACAAGAATTAATGCTGAATCAAAACAAGAGATGTCTGTATTCGACTCGAATGCTATCGGGACAGGAGCAAATTGGCCTCGGACGCGAAATCCTGGGTTAACCATGCGGATGTCGTGCATGCGCCCGTGGCCAAAGAAAAGCGGCGAGGCTGAAAACGTGAGTGCGGCAGTATCGAACAGCGCAGCAACCGATCCCAAACACGCAAGCACGGCGCCGGGTGATGGCGTGACAGCGGTCGTTCGTCGCATGTTGATCGAGCGTTCGTTGGACGAGAGCGTCACAGCTGACGCCGACTTACGGGAGATCGGGCTCACCTCGCTCGACATGGTCGATCTGGTGCTTTCGGTCGAGTGCGCATTCAATCTGCAGATTCCTGAGGCGAAGATCACGCCGGCAAACTTCCGCTCCATCGCCGCGATCGATGCCCTGGTCAACGGCTTGCGCGGCTGACGGCCCGTCGTGCCGCTCGATCCTTCCGCCAAGCGGCTGCTCGACATATTCGCGGCCGGCGGCATGGTCGATGTCGCGTCGATCAGCCCGCAACAGATGCGCGAGGGCTACCGCCGGTTGGCGCGTTCCGTAGATATCAAGCACGTTGCAGTCGAAAGCGTCGCGAACGGTTTTCTGCCCGGGCCGGACGGACCGCTCCCCTACCGACTCTATCGAGCCCGACCGGGTATCGTGCCGGCCTTGGTGTTCTTCCATGGTGGCGGTTGCGTCTTCGGCGATCTCGAGACCCACGACGGAATGTGCCGCATGCTCTCCGCCGCAAGCGGGTGTGCGGTCATCGCCATCGATTATCGCCGCGCCCCGGAGCATAGGTTCCCGGCCGCTCTCGACGATTGCTTTGCCGCCACGCGTTGGGTTGCTGATCATGCCCGCGAACACGCTCTGGACCCAGCACGGATCGCCGTCGGCGGCGACTCGTCCGGAGCCGCGCTTGCAGCCGTCATTTGTCAGATGGCGCGAGCCGATCACGGCCCGCGGATCGCGCTCCAGGTCCTGTTCTGCCCCGTCATGGATATGCGCCCCGCGACGCCGTCGCGTCGGCAGCTTGCTGAAGGCTTTTTCCTGAACCAGGCCACCATCGATTGGATGCTGCAGCACTGTTGCGGTCCGGTGGCTTGCGCGACCGAGATCGATCTTGGCGACCCGCGCCTTTCCCCACTGCGGGCGGCCGATTTCTCGAGACTTCCCCCGGCGCACATTCACACGGCCGAATTCGATCCGCTGCGCGACGAGGGCGAAGCTTACGCACAGGCGCTTCGGCGGGCCGGCGTGGGCGCCCGCTATACGTGCCACGCCGGCATGATCCATCATTTCTACGCGATGGCAGGTGCAATCCCGGCCGCCCGCACCGCAGTCGAGGCGGCGGCTGCCACGATGGGCCAAGCGCTTGGTGCACACACTGTTGCGGCAACACCCGACGCCTTGGCCAATGCCGCGGGTCTGCCCTAATTGGCTCGCAGAAGGCGAAAATAATTGATTGAACTGTCGGCGTCGGTTCGGGTTAATTGTCGCCATGGGGCGGTGGCATGGAGGGGAAAGACGATGAACTTTGCGCGACTTGCGGCGGGCAGCGCGATCTTCGTGATGCTGTTGGCCGATGTTGCCGCGGCGAAGCCGGTGACAGTCACGGCCGACGTCAATTTGCGAAAGGGTCCCGGCACGGCAAACGACATCATCACGCTGATCCCCAAAGGATCGATGGTCGATGTCGGCACCTGCACTTACGGCTGGTGCCAAGTCTCCTATAACGGCCAGGATGGCTATTCGATCGCCGCCAATCTCGGTCTCGGCGGCCCGGTGCGGCGACCCCCGCCGGCTAACGGCTATCCGCCGCCTCCGGACGATGATTATCCGCCGCCGCCACCTCCAGGCTATGTCGTCGGGCCGCCGGTCTACTACGCCCCTCCCGTCTATTATGGTCCTTGCTGCGGCCCGTATTATGGATGGGGCTGGAGGGGCGGCTGGCGGCGCCACTGGTGAGGGCCGAGCGATGATGCGGCTCAGACAATTTGCGCGACGATACCGCACCGGCGCCGCCGTTTTGGCCGTGACACTGAGTGTCGGACATGTGGCGGCGCACGCCGAGGATGCGGCGAAGTATCCTGCCTTCAGCGGGCAGTGGAGCCGGGCGAGCGCCGGTGCGCAATGGGATCCGACTAAACCGGGCGGCTTGCGCCAGCAGGCGCCTTTGACTGCGGAGTATCAAGCCGTCTTTGAGGCGAACCTGAAGTCGCTGGCTTCCGGTAACGAGGGATACAACGGGCACTCGCGCTGCATCCCGGCCGGCATGCCCCGGATGATGCTCGCCTATGAGCCGATCGATGTCATCGTCACGCCCGAGACCACCTACGTTCGCGACTATTTCAACGAATTCCGCCGCATCTTTACCGACGGGCGCGCCTGGCCGGCCGAGATCGAGCCGACCTTCACCGGTTATTCCATCGGCGAATGGGGAGATAAGGACGCGAACGACCGCTATACGATGCTCACGGTCGAGACGCGCGGCTTCAAGGGACCTCGCGTCTTCGATGCGACCGGCATCCCGATGCACGACGACAACAAGACCGTGATCAAAGAGCGGATATTTCTTGACGCCAAGAACCCCGACCGCCTGCATGACGAAGTCACCACGATCGACGATGCGCTGACCCGCCCCTGGACGGTCACGCGTGACTACAACCGCGAGCACGATCCGGTGTGGCCGGAATTCATCTGCGCCGAAGACAATCACCATGTGATGGTCGGGACGGAGACTTATTTCCGCGGGGTCGACGGTGTGTTGATGCCGACCCGCAAGGGCCAGCCGCCGCCACCCTTGCGCGGCTTCGATTCTCAGCCAAAATAGGAAGTCGACACTGCCTCGTCCGCACCAATGAGGGTGAGGTCATGCGGCTGACTTGGGCCCGGCGCCCGCTTCTGGTCTTGGCTGCGCTTGTTCTGCCGGCGACGCTTCTGCACGCCGCCCTGCAGGCTCCGACGGACACGCCGGCACCCGCACCTTCCCTTGCCGGCCAGGTTCTGATCGCTTCGTCGAGCCTGCGCGATCCGCGCTTCGACCATGCGGTCATCTTGATGGTGCGCCACAATGCCGATGGCGCGTTCGGTATTATCATCAATCGTCCGCTAGGCGAGCGTAAGCTGGCGAGCCTGCTCGAAGCCCTGGGCGAGAAGGACAGTACGATAAACGGAACCTTGCGCATCTTCATCGGCGGCCCGGTCGAGCCGCAGATCGGCTTCGTGATCCACAGCTCCGACTATCATCGACCCGAGACCGTCTCGGTCGATGCCGATGTCGCGGTGACCTCGAGCCGAGACATCTTGCTGGACATCGCCCACCAGCACGGGCCGCAGAAAGCGCTGGTAGCGTTCGGCTATGCGGGCTGGGGCGCGCACCAGCTCGAGGATGAGCTCGGCCAGCGCGCCTGGTTCACGGCCACGCCCGATAGCAAGCTCATCTTCGATGAAGATCGAGAGAAGGTCTGGGACGACGCCATGTCGCGCCGAACGCAGGATCTTTGATTGGTTGTTGTTGCGGCGCGGCGTTTCCGGCTGCCTCTGACTATCCTGGCGTCAGGATTGCGGATAGGCCCCCTCACGGGGATCGCTTTGCAATCCGACCTCTCCCGCAAGCGTGGAGAGCTAGAGAATGCCGCGCGCCATAAGCGATATCTCCCCCGCAAAGCGAGGGACGGCAGGGCTACTCGCCGAATTGACTGGCGAGATAAGACACGATGGTCGCGCGCTCGTCCGGCGTGGCGCTGGCGCCGCGATTCACCATGTTGCCGACGATCGCCTCCCAATCCGCTTTCTGCCGCCGCGAGGCGACGATCCGGGTGAGGTCGTGACAGGTGACACAGCGCGCCTCGACCAGATCCTTGCCGCTTCCTGCCGGCAATGAGATCGCGGCCGGCGGCGGCGCGTTCGGCTGCGGCGGCGAATCCGGGCCGAAATTGGCGGTCAGATACTGCACGATCGTATCACTGTCGTGCGCGGAGACCTGCGCGCCTTTCATGATCATGTAGTTCACGAACTGCCGCCATCCGGCCGAGCCGTCGCGAATCTGCACGATCGTGGTGAGCGCATGGCACCCGGTGCAGACAGTGGCGACCAAATCGCGCCCTTCGCCGGGCGGCAAGGACGGCGCCGGTTGCGCATGGAGCGGCCCGATTGAGCCGAGGGAGAGCGCCGCGAGACCGGCCAAGGCAAGCGAACGAGCAGATTGCATGACTTTAAACCTTTCGGGTGCGCTGATCGGCGATCGAGTAGGCCGGATACCAGGTTGACGCCGCCCCTATGCCGTCGCGTCGGGCATGAACCTCGAGCAGATAAGGCCGGCCCTCGACGGTCGCCCTCTTGGCGCGATCGAGCGCGGGACGGATTTCCTTCGGCTCGGCAACGGCCTCTCCGTCGACCCCGAACGCGGAGGCGGTCTTGACGAAGTCCACGTCCGGGCTGCCGTTGTAGCAGGTCATGTCGCGGCCGGTCCTGAACTGGCGGCCGGCACTGTTCCAGATGCGGTTTCGCTCGTTGTTGTAGCTGCGATTGTTCAGCACAATCACGGTGACGGGCGCCTTGTAGCGCGCCATCGACCAGAGCGGCTGCGGACCGCTGAACAGGAAGCTGCCGTCGCCGACGACGGACACAACCGGTTGGTCGGGCCGCGCGAGCTTGACGCCGACACCCGCCGCCATGCCCCAGCCGAGCACGTTGGGACCGGTGCCGATATATTGCTTGTCGGCGCCCCCGAAGGAGATCACCGCATCCATGCTCTTGCCGGAGTCGATGTCGCAAACGTAGCAGGTGTCGCGGTCAAGTGCGTCCTCGAGCTCGAGACCCAGCCGGCCGAGCGTGACCGGCGAGCCATCGGCGCCCTCGCGCGCGATTTTCTGGCGCGTTTCCCACATCTCGTCGCTGACCTTCTTGACGCGATTGGTGCGCTCCTCGGCGATGTCCTTGAGGCGTTGCGCGGTCGCCTGGCTGCGGATGGCCGCAACCAGATCGGCGATGCCGAGCTTGAGGTCCGCCACCATGCGGACATCAACCGGGTTTTCTCGCGCGAGGCTCGTCGGGTCTTGGCGCATGGAGATCAGCTTGCCGCCGGGCGGAGCATGCTCGCCGAAGCGATTGCCGAGATTGAGCACCAAGTCAGCCCTGCCGAGCATCGGCATGTTTCGCAGGAATTGTCCGACGAATAGCGGATGCCGGGTCGGGAACGGCTTCGACCAGTAGCCGAGCGTCCCGCCGCCGGCGACCGGCAGGCCAAGCAGCTCGGAGAGCTCGATGAGCTCCTTCTGGGCATTGCACCAAGTCACCTCGTCGCCGATGCTCACCAGCGGGTTCTGCGAGGCGAGCAGCAGCTTCGCGGCTGCTTCGATATCGTCCTTGTCGGGACGGATATGCATCGGGACCGCAAACTTGGCCTCATCGATGATGGCGGCCTTCGCGGTCCCCTGCAGAGTGTTGGTGGGCAGCGAGAGGAAGACCGGACCGCACGGGGGCGTTGTGGCGAACTTGATCGCGCGGCGCACCGTCTCCGGGATCGTGGCAGTGGATTGCGCGTTCCAGAACCATTTCGTGATCGGCTGAGTCATCAGCTCGACGTGCTCGGTCTCCTGCGTCAGCTCGTGGCCGAGCTCGTCCTGGCCGACTGATGCCACCGCGACGATGAGCGGCACGTTGTCCTTCCAGCTGTTGACCATCTGGGTCATCGCGTTGGGCAGGCCGATATTGGCGACCACCACCACGGCGGGCTTGCCGGTCGCGCGGGCATAACCGTCCGCCATGGCGACGACCGCACCTTCCTGCACGCCCTTGATGAGCTGAATGCCGGGCTCATCCACCAGCGCATCGAAGATCGGAGAGTCGCCGGTGGAAGGATTGAAGAAGAGATATTTGACACCGGCCGCCTTGAGCTGCGCCACGAACAGCGCGCCGCCAGTGCCTTGCATCTCGCGCACCGCGCCTGCGGTCGCTGCGCCCGCCGTCGAGCCGGCGGCAGGCGCCAGATTCTGCGCCATTGCCCTGGCGGCGATACCGCTCATCCCGATGGTGGTCAGTCCCGAGATCAGAGTCCGTCGGGAAATTCCATTGTCGAGATACTGCTTGATCAGCTCCTTCACGGCATCCTCCATCGGGGTGGATTATCGATTGCGGTAAGCTTGCCACGTTTGCGCAGCCAAACCAACAAGGTGCGAGCGGGTCCGCCGCCGGGCGCCGCGCCCGTCAGTAGCCCACCCACAGCCCCGGCGTCGCAAGCTCCAACAAATGCCCATCCGGATCGCGGAAATAGATGCTGTTGCCGCCGCGTGGCCATCTGGTGCGGCCTTCGATCTCGATGCCGGCGGCCGCGAGGCGCGCCTCCCAAGCTGCAAGCTCATCGCCGGGAATCGAAAAGGCCACGTGAGTCGGGCCCTGTCCGTCATGGGGCGGGATCGTGCCACCGGGCAGCTTGATCGTGTGCAGCGATTGGCCGCGGCGAAACAGCAGCAGAACGCCGTTGCCGCCGACATCGTAGGCATGCAGCCGCTGATCCTCGTAGATGCACGCAAGCCCGAGGATCTGTTCGTAGAACGGACAGGCGCTGGCGAAGTCCTCGACGTAGAGCACGGTCTCGAGCACGCGATCCAAGCGCGACATTGATAGCCCTCTCTCGGTTCCCTTTTGCGTTCCCATCCGCGGCCAGCGCACCGTCAGACGCCTCGCAACGGACCTTCTTCAATTATATATGATGACGCATAGCCACCGGAGGGTTCCGTGCAACTCGGTCAGATGCATTACCTGCCGCTCACTCCGCCCTTCTTTTCGCTGCTGGTCGGAGTTCTGATCGTTCTCGTGGTGATGGTTCAGCTCGGGGCATTGCGCTACGCGTATATGCGCCTGGGATTGAGCCCCGCCGCCGCGGTGCTGTTGCTCATCGGCTCGCTCGTCGGGAGCTATTTCAACATTCCGATTACCGAGCTGCCGGCGCAGCGAATCCTGGCTGATCGAGAAGTCGTCTACTTCGGTATGCACTACGCCATCCCGGTGTTTGTTCGGCAGCCCGGGACCGTAATCGCCGTGAACGTCGGCGGCGCCGTGATACCGACGCTGATGTCGTTCTATCTGCTGATCAGGTATCGGCTCTGGGCCCCCGGCTTGGTAGCGACGGCGGGCGTTACCTTCGTGTGCTACATGCTGGCCAATCCGGTGCGCGGCCTCGGCATTGCCGAGCCGGTGTTCGTGCCGGCGCTCACCACCGCCATCGTCGCGGTGGTGCTGTCGCGCCGTTACGCCGCTCCGCTCGCCTATATCGGCGGCAGCCTGGGCACGCTGATCGGCGCCGACCTGTTGAATCTCGGCAAGGTGCAGGGCCTCGGAGCGCCGGTCGCATCGATCGGCGGCGCCGGAACCTTCGACGGCATCTTTCTGATCGGCATCCTGGCCGTGCTGATCGCCAGTCTTACCGGGGGGATCGCGGCCTCACCGGCGCGACAGTACCCTTAGATCACATTTTCCCGCACGGTTACCTCTCCCGGAGGGGAGAGGTCGGATTGCGAAGCAATCCGGGTGAGGGGGGCCGGGCATACGGGAGTTTTGAGCCCCCTCACCCCGACCCTCTCCCCCAAAGGGGAGAGGGAGCGCGCCCTCCTCGTGGCAAAGTCTAAACGAACTGCACGGCGACGCCGCCGAGTGGGCCGAAGTCGGCGTGCAGCGTGTCGCCCTTCTTGGCGAACACGACCCGCGTGAACGAGCCGGCGAGCACCAGATGTCCGGGCTCGAGCGCAACGCCATGGGAGCCCAGCTTGTTGGCGAGCCAGGCGACCCCGAGCGCCGGATGTCCGAGCACACCGGCCGCCACGCCGGTCTCCTCGATCTCGGAATTGCAATACATGATGCCGCCGACCCAACGCAGGTCGACGTCGAGCGGCCCGATCGGGCGTCCGCCGACGACAATGCCGGCTGCAGCGCCATTGTCGGCCACCGTATCGAAAATCTTGCGTGGGTCCTGCACGCGCGCATCGACGATTTCGATGGCCGGAACCACGTATTCGGTCGCGCGCAGCACGTCGGTCAAGCCCACGCCCGGACCTTTGAGCTTCTTGCCCATGACGAAGGCGAGCTCGATCTCGACCCGCGGCCGGCAATAGTTCTCGTGCGGGATGCGCGCCCCGTCGGCGATCATCATGTCGTCGAGCAGATGGCCGTAATCGGGCTCGTCGATCTGCGAGGAGCGCTGCATCGCCTTCGAGGTGAGACCCACCTTGTGGCCGATCAACTTGGCGCCGGCGGCGATCCGCCGGTTGGCCACCTCGGTCGAGATCGCATAGGCATCCTCGAGCGTGATCTCGGGCCAGGTCTTGGACAGCTGCACCGCCTGTTTGCGCTCGCGTGCCGCCGTCATGAGGATGTCGGCAGCCTGTTTGCGGATCGCGTTCGAAAGCATGATATCAGGGCCTCTCAAGAGTTCAGGAAACGATCGAAGGCGCGCAGTGTCGTCTCCGACACATGGTGCTCGATCCCTTCGGCGTCCGATTCGGCGGCTTCGGCCGGCACCCCCAGCGCGATCAGGACGTCGACCACCAGGCGGTGGCGGGCGCGCACGCGACCCGCGAGCTCTTGCCCGGCCGCGGTAAGGAACACCCCGCGATAGGGCCGCGCCGTGGCGAGACCCTCGCGCTTGAGCCGTGCGATGGTCTTGATCGCGGTCGCATGCGACACGCCGAGGCGGCGCGCTATGTCGGTCGGCCGCGCCTCGCCGGTGCCGGCCAGAAGATCGGCGATGAGCTCCACATAATCCTCGAGCAGCGCCGCCGATTGGGCGCTGCGCGCCTTGCCGAAGCGGCGCGCCTGCGTCAGCTCGGCCGGCAGCTCGAGCGCAGCGGCAACCTGCTTCCCTTTCATGCTTTGCGGCATCGACGCAAATCGCCCGGCTTGGCTTCTTGTCCCGGCCTTGAGCCGGGACCGTTCCGGGCAAAGCGCCTGAGCTTGGAACCGTCCCGGGTCGGAGCCCGGGACAAGGTTTTTGCATTGCCGGGCACAAATTGCAATTTAAAAATCAAAACGTAGCTAAAGCTACATAATGTACATTGACTTTCGAGTGTTCGTTGCTATCTTTGGATGTAGCCAAGGCTACAAATTGATGGTTCCTATGTATTCCGAACCACAATCAGAGTTGCTGCGAGCAGGGTCGCTGACCGAGCGCACGGTCTTGGCTGCGCGCGGCGTGCTGGCCGGGGAGCGGCACGGACTCGCCGGATCGCTGGCCTTCGCAGGTCCGGCGGTGATCGCCTCGATCGCCTATATCGATCCGGGAAATTTCGCCACCAACATCCAGGCCGGCGCGAAATACGGGTACGAGCTCCTATGGGTGGTGCTCGCCGCCAACCTCATCGCCATGCTGTTCCAGGGGCTCTCGGCCAAGCTCGGCATCGTGACCGGGCGAAATTTGGCCGAGATGTGCCGTGAGCAATTTCCACGACCGCTGGTGCTTGCCATGTGGGGCGCGAGCGAGATCGCCGCGATGGCCACCGATCTCGCCGAGTTCCTCGGCGGCGCGATCGGGCTCGCGCTCCTGTTTCACATGCCGCTGTTCGCCGGGATGGCGATCACCGCGGTCGCGACCTACGGCATCCTGATGTTCGAATGCTTCGGTTTTCGCCCGCTCGAGCTCATCATCGGCAGCATGGTCGCCCTCATCGGCTTCTGCTACCTGGTCGAATTGTTCATTGCCCCGGTTGATTGGACGGCGGCGGCAATTTCCTCCGTGACCCCACGGATCGCCGATGCCGGTGCGCTCCTGCTCGCCGTCGGTATCATCGGCGCCACCGTGATGCCGCATGCGGTTTATCTGCATTCGGGGCTGACGCAGGCACGCACGCCGGTGCATAACGACGACGAGCGGCGCCGAGTGCTGCGCTTCTCCAACCAGGAAGTGATCGTGGCGCTGGCCTTCGCCGGGCTGGTCAACGTCGCAATGGTGATCACGGCTTCGGGCGCCTTTCACGCCGGGCACAGCGATGTGGCCGAGATCGAGACGGCCTATCACACCCTGACACCCCTGCTCGGCAGCGCCGCCGCCGGCATCTTCCTTTTGTCGCTGATCGCCTCGGGCCTTTCGAGCTCGACGGTCGGCACCATGGCGGGCCAGATGATCATGCAGGGCTTTGTCGGGTTCCGCATCCCGATCTGGGTTCGCCGCCTTGTCACCATGCTGCCGTCGTTCGTCGTGGTCGCGCTCGGCGTCAATTCGACCAACGCCCTGGTGATCAGTCAGGTCGTGCTCAGCATTGCGCTGCCCTTGCCGATGATCACGCTGCTCACGTTCACGCGGCGCAAGGACATCATGGGCGCGTTCGCCAATTCCCGCCTGACCCATATTGCCGGCATTGTCAGCACCGCCGTAGTGTTGCTGCTCAATGCCTTTCTGGTCCTGCAAATAGCCGGGGTGAACATTCCCGGCCTACCCAGCGGCTGAGCTCTACCGCTTTCCGTGGCGCAGCGACCAAGCAAAAATGCATGACCACGAAGCGTGGTTGGTTGTTAAAAACAGTCAATTAACAATCGAAGGTACCGTGAAGGCGCCGCGAGCCATGCGAGCAGCGCGGGACGGCGGAGCGATCAGTTGCGATCGCAATCATGCGATCAGAATCAAAAACCCGGCGCGGGGTTGGCGCCGGGCGCAAATCATCAGTTTGAATTTCGTCAATGCCCCGAGCGGAAGTGATTTGTCAAGCGTGAACCTATGACGGGGATCCGCTCGGGCCGCGCAGCGGCGGCCGGAGATTGCTCGACAGCGGCAAGATCGCCGCCGGCTGCGCTGCTGCTCGGCCAGGACCTTGTCTTTGTTCAAGGCCACGCCGACAGTATCCGCGCACAGCCGCAGAGGCGTGCGCGTGCAACAGCATGCGGTTTCCGGCTTGCTCAGACGGACGGAAGATCAAACCTTGGAAGCGCGTCTCCCGAACTGCGCTTCAATCAATCAGGGCGAGACCCGCGGACTGATCGCGATCGACGCCATTGCGGTTTGATACCAGCTGGTAGATTTGAACATGGTCACACGCCTAGCCGTCTTGCGCGGGCTACGCGCTGCTTTGCCCTTGGTCTGCAACCCCCTTCGCGCCTTTTGCCGCGCCTTCTGTGATCCGCTCCGCTTATTGTTGGCGCGGCTATTGCGATCTCCCTTTCGCATCGGTCTCCTCCCTGCCCTCGGCTATTCTCAGTGGCAACAGCACCACCGGCAGCAACGGCGCTCGTTGGTCCGGCGCCTGACGAGGAATTGCCAAAGATTCACAGCGCAACGCTGTGATCCCTAGTAAGCTGATATTATTGCAGTTTTGTTGAAGGCACAAGGTGGGGGTGCGCCTACCCCCCTACCAGAACCGATTTAGTCGTTCATTTACAAAGGGTTAGCCTTAACCATGGAGCGGGCGATTGAATATCAATGAGTTAGCCAAAAATGTGGAGGAGAGCCTCCTACGGACTGTATGGAGAACCGACGCTCTTTGGATGATTTGGGTGACGTGCACGGCCGAACTGAGCGGCCCGCGTGATAGGTGAGCTCGGTATCGAATCTGTGACCCATGTCTCCGGGCCGGACACCGGAGGAGTGGTGGGCGCACAAGGACTCGAACCTTGGACCCGCTGATTAAGAGTCAGCTGCTCTACCAACTGAGCTATGCGCCCTAACCGAGGTTCCTCACGGGGGCTAGGAACTGCCACCATTTGGCCGCGCGGCCCTTAGGGTCGGCAGCCTGTGCGCCGCCTCGGCGCGGCGCCACACATAGTGCAAATGTCCACGCTTTCCAAGCGCGGATTGGGGCATATGGGGGCACATGCCGGCGCTTTCCGAGCGCGGATTGGGGCGTGTTTTTTCCCTGACCGCCGGAGCCCTCCACTCAAAAAGGGTAAGCCGCCGGGGGTGAACCCGGCGGCTCCCATGCGTCGGCGATCGTGTCGGGGGGCTGGGGTACGACCGCCGCGCTATAGCGACGATGTAGGGATTAGAGCTGCTCTTCGCCGCCCTCCGGCCCCTGCGGCGTATAGTCCGTGCGGCGCGGCCCGCCGTCGAAGAATTGGCGAGGTCCGTTGCGGGGAGGCGCAAAGTCTTCGCGGCCGCGGAGCTGGCGCTCCCGGGTGCCGAGCTCGCGCGGCGCCAATATCCTCTCGAGAAAGGCAAATCGCCGCTTCTGAGCGTCATCCAGGCTGTTGTAGAGGGGGTCGACCGCGTCCGCGACCTTCTTCAAAGCGGCGCCTCTTTCGGTCAGCTCGGCGGCCCGCTGATGCAGGCGATCGCCCGGCTCGTTCGACTGCGGCTGTCGGTCGCGGCGCGCATTGATATCGGCGTCCACGCGATCAAGGCGCAGCTTCGCGAGCTCCCGCGAGGCCTGCTCGAACGCCGGCCAATTCTTTTCCTGATCGGGGGTGAGGCCGAGGCCCGCATGCAGGGCGGCCAACCGGGCGTTCACGAAGGCGTTCATATCATCGAGATTCGGCCGGAAGCGTTCGAAGCCGCCACCGAAGCCGCGGTCAAAGTTTCCTGGCCCGCGCTGCTGCGCATACACGAATGAAGAGCCGAGAACTGCAATCGCAGCTGTTCCGACAAGAGCTGCTTTCCACATTGGGTTCCCTCCAAAACAATGCGTGTGACGAAAGTAGAAGCGCGCGCCGGTCGGCGAGCAAGTTAAAGTTTCGTTAGATGAGGAATTCCGTTAGACGATACTTGGGTGTTGCAAGATTAACTCGGTGTAATGCGGGTCGTCAGTGGTCATTCTACTTCGAGAACATTTATAAACCGAGATACGCTTGCCGGATCTCCGGCATGGCGAGGATGCGCGCGCTTGGTCCTTCGGCGAATGGCTTGCCCTCGGCAATCACATAGGCGTAGTCGCTGAGCGCGAGCGCGAGGTGCACGTTCTGCTCGACCAGCAGTATGGCGAGGCCGGTTGCCTTGAGCGCCTCGAGCTTGCTCACCACGAGCTGCACCATCACGGGCGCGAGGCCGAGCGAAAGCTCGTCGATAATGAGGAGCTCCGGATCGGACATCAGCCCGCGGCAGATCGCCAGCATTTGCTGCTCGCCGCCCGAGAAGGTGCCGGCCTTCTGATGCCTGCGCTCCTTGAGCCGCGGAAACAGCGTATAAACCTGATCGCGACGCTCGGCGAAGCGCCGCCGGGCGCGCACCGAGAAGGCGCCCATTTCAAGGTTTTCCTCGACGCTCATGTCGGCGAACAGTTGCCGCCCCTCCGGCACCAGCACGAGGCCACGCGCGGTCTTGGCGTGCGGCGCCAGGCCGGTCACGTCCTCGCCGGCAAATGTTATGCGCCCCTTGCGCGTCGCGATGCTGCCCATGACGGCGCGCAGCGTCGTCGTCTTGCCGGCGCCGTTGGCCCCGACCAGCGTGGTGACTGCGCCTGCTGATGCGGCAAGCGAAATGCCCCAGAGAATTTGGACCTCGCCATAGCCGGCCTCGATCGCCTCCACGCGCAGCAGGCTCTCGGTCATGGATTGCTCATGCGGTTCCGGCAGCCGAGACATTCATAAGCTTGGGATCTCCCAGATAGGCGGCGATCACCGCCGGATCATTGGCGACCTCCTGCGGCGTCCCTTCCGCCAAATTGCGCCCGAGATTGATCGCCACCACGCGGTCCGACAGGCTCATAATCGCGCGCATGACGTGCTCGATGATGAGGATGGATACGCCGCGCGCCCGAATGGCGCGTATGACCTCGATCATGCGCTCGATCTCGGTCGGGTTGAGACCGGCCAGCACCTCATCAAGCAGCAACAGGCGCGGGCGACCACACAGGGCGCGCGCGAGCTCGAGCCGTTTCTTGCCGGCGGTGGTGAGCGCGCCTGCCGGCATGTCGAGCCGATCGGCAAGCCCGACCAGCGCGGCGATCTCGTGCACCACGGCTCGGCCCGCGCTGATCGACAGGTTGTCCCGCCCATAGCACGCACCAACCAGGCAATTGTCGAGCACGCTCAAGCCCGCCAGCGGCTGCACGATCTGATGGGCTCGGGCGATGCCGCGATGGGCAACCGCATAGGATGGCTCACCCGCGATATCCTCGCCGGCGAACACGATCCGCCCGGAATCGGGCCGATGGACGCCGTTGATGAGATTGAACACGCTCGACTTGCCAGCCCCGTTGGGGCCGATGAGCGCGAGAATCTCGCCCTCCGCGACCGTGAAGGAGAGGTCCGCCACCGCCTGCACGCCGCCGAACCGCTTGCTCAGCGCGCTGACCTCGAGCAGTGCGCTCATTGCAGGATCGCCCGGGTGCGCGGCCAGCGCTGATGCAGGAAGCCGACAAGGCCGCCCGGCGCAAACAGCACCATGGCGAGCAGAAGCGCGCCGGCGATCACCAGCTGTAGCTGCGACACCGTGGGCGAAGTGAGCAGATAGCCGCGCAGCTCCTCATAGACAAACGCGCCGACGAGCGGCCCGCTGACGGTTCCGCAGCCGCCCAGCATGACCATCACGATTGCTTCGATCGACAAAGTGAGATCGAACGCGCCGACCGGCTCGATGATGCCGCTCTTGAAGAAGAACAGTCCACCGGCAACAGCCGGAAGGAAGGCTGAGATGCTGTAGGCCAGCGCCTTGTGGCGCGCCGTGCGCACACCTAGCACGCCGGCCGCATCCTCGTTCTGCCCGATGGCCAAGAGCCCAAGGCCGAAGCGCGACGTCTTGATTGCGTAGCTCAAGAGCAGCGAGGCCACCATGACGGCAACCAGCAGGAAATAGATGAGCCAGAGCGCCGCCATCGGACCGCCCAGCGGCTCGTAGGCGTCGAGCGACAGATAGATGCCGGTGGCCCCGCCCCAGGGTTCGAAATTGGCAACGAATTGCTGCACCGCCTGATTGACGCCGATCGTGGCAAGCGCAAAGAACGCGCCGCGCAGACGCAAAATCCCCGCACCGAACGCGAGCGCAAGCACACTTACCGCTATCCCGCCCGCGAGCGCCGCCGCCGGGAGCGGCCAATGCCAGCTGGTTGCGAGATAAACGCAGATATAGCCGCCGAGCCCAAAGAAGACGATGTTGCCGAAATTGATATAGCCGGCATAGCCGATCATTATGTTGAGGTTGCTCGCAAGCGTGATGTAGACGGCGGCAAGCAAGAAGCTCTCGCGCAGCTCGACATCGTCGCTCAAATAAGGAGCGAGGGCGACCAGCACCCCCACCGCGACCATCGCGAGCGGGAACAGAAAGCGCGATGCCGGGAAAGCTGCCGCTCGATCTGGCTTTGCGTCGCCGTGCACGTGCTGCTCGGCGGGGGCCTTGCGATCTATATCCGCGGAGACTGTCATTTTCAGGGGCTAAGGCCAAAATCCGAAAGAGAAGGCATCAGGCGCGCGACAGCGCGAAAAGGCCGCGGGGAAAAACCACCAGCGCGAGCACGAACAGCCCGAACTCGATAATCGGCGTCCAGCTCACCGGCATGAACGGCGTCGCCAGGCCTTCCACCAGGCCGAGCGCGATCCCGCCGAGCAGGGCTCCGGCCGGGTTGCCGAGCCCGCCCAGGACGGTCACCACGAAGCTCTTGAGCTGATAGGTCGATCCCGACAGGACCGTGAAGGGAAACAAGGTCGCGATCAAGGCCCCGGCCGCGCAGGCGAGCGCAACGCCGAGCCCGAAGGTGACGGCGAGCACCCGCTTGGTCGGAATGCCCGAGAGCTCGGCCGCCTCGCGGTTGCTGGCGACGGCGCGGATCGCCTTGCCGTAGCGCGCGTGATTGAGGAAGAGATAGAGCAAGCCGGCGATCAGCCCGGCAAAGGCGGCAGCCATCATATGCGTCCCGGTGAAGGTGTAACCCTGCCAACCGATGCCGGGCAGTGAAACCTGAATGTTGTAGGGACTGGTGGTCCACAGCGCCGTGCCGATGCCGATGAGCATCATGTTGCAGGCGAAGGTCGCGAGCAGGCTCATGAGAATGGGGCGCCCGATCACGCGATCGACAGCGACCCAATAGACCACGATGCCAACTGCGAAGCCCGCGATGGCGACGATCGGAATGCCTTCATAAGGGGAGAGCCCGGCCCCGCTCAACAGGAAATACACGATGAACATGCCGAGCACGATCATCGCCCCATGGGTAAGATTGATCACGCGCATGACGCCCCAAATGAGCGTGAGGCCCATCGCCGCAAGGCCATAGACCGAGCCCACCAGCACCCCGTCGACGACCGAAGCGAGCACCCCGATCATGCCCGCCCCTCAGTGTCATCGCCGGACTTGTTTGGGCGATCCCGCATGGGGAGGATTGGTGCCCTCCTTGCGGAGATGGCCGGGGTGTGCCCGGCCATGACAAGACGGAGAAGCATTTCGCCCGCCACTCAGTACAATATCTCGGCGGTCTTGGCGGCTTTCGGCCAGATCACTTCCTTGGTGAGCTGCCCATTCTTCTTCTGCCACTGGCTCAACACCATGGCATGCGCGAGCTGCAGACCATGCTCTTTCGGCTCGGTCGAGAACTTGGTGCGGCCGAACATGGTGGTCACATCGAGCTTGTTCAGTGCGGCCGCGACCTTGGCCTGCTCGATCGAACCCGCCTGCTCGATCGCATGCTGCAGCAGGAGCCCGGCCGTATAGCCGCCGGCCGCATGATAGCCGGCATCGATCTTGTACTTGTCGGCGAAAAGCTTGCCGAATTCAGCCGCCGTGGGGCCGAAGTCGGGCTTGTAGGTCACCTGCGGAGCCCATTGCGAGGGGACCGATATGCCGAGCGCAGCGTCGCCCAGCTCGGCGAATTTGGGAGTATCGGGGGCGACCAGCAGGGTCACCCATTTGAGGCCGACTTTTTGATCGTACAGCTGGCGCGCCAGCGTCGAGCCGTCCGGATAGTGTCCGCCGCCCATCAAGGCGTCGGCCTTCGCCGAGACCAGCTTGTTGATAATGGGACCGAAGTCGGTGGTGCTGGGGCTGTAGGATTCATCCAATACCACGCTCACGCCCTGACGTTTGGCGAGATCGCGCGTCGCCTGCGCCACCGCCTTCGAGAACGGATCGTCCTCGTAGATGAAGGCGACCTGCGCGTGCGGGTTCTTCTCCTTCAGCGCATCGACCGCGCCCGCCAGGTATTGGCCGGCCGGCGAATAAACCTGGAACAGATTCTTGTTGCCGAGCTGGTAGGTCTTCTCCTCGGCGCCGCCGGTCGTCAGCATCACCTTGCCGTACTGCTCGGAAATGATCGCCGCCGTGGCGACCAGGCCCGAAGAATAGGGACTGAACAGGAACTGCGCCTTGTCCTGGACGATCAGCCGCGTGTAGAGCTGCTGGACGCGCACATTCTGTGACTCATCGTCATAATTGGCGAACTTGATCTTGTAGTGCTTATCACCGGCCTTGATGCCGCCCGCCGCATTCACCTCGTCGCGCCATAGCTCGAACCCGCGCATCTGCGCGACCGAATCGTTATTCAGCGCGCCGGTCTGTGACACCGTGAAGCCGATAGTGATGGTATCGTCCGCGAGTGCCGGGGCGGCGATGAGTGCGGCAGCGACGGCTGCGAGCGCGGCGAGCTTGTCGATGATCATTGTTTTCTCCCCGAGGGCCTTTCGGTCGCTTCCAGGGGCGAAGAATCCGGGCGCTCCCTGGCCGACGCGACCATTTTAGACCTTTCGCAAGCTTCACGATTGCGCCGGGCCCACGGCGGTGTCAATGCATCAATCGACGCTTGGCCTTGAGCACAAGGCGAGGATGCGGCAGAATCGCAGATTTTCGTTCTGCGATCGGTCGCCGGAACTGCCTCAGGAAGCGGCGTGCGGCGCAGCATGACACTGCGCCGCCCCGTACGCATTCGGGCCGAAGCCCGATTGGAGATGCATGCATCAGATGGCGTCGGTCGAGTGCACGCGCCGCTCGCCGGCGACCATCTCTTCCGGCCGACCCCTCTGACGCTTGACCATCAGCTTGTTGAGCGCGCCGAGATAGGCCTTGGCGGAGGCGACCAGCGTATCCGGGTCGGCGCCTTTGGCGGTCACCGACTTGCCGCTCTCGGACAGGCGCACCGAGACCTCGGCCTGCGCATCGGTCCCGTGGGTAACCGCGTGCACCTGATAGAGCTCGAGGACCGCCTCGTTGGGCACCAGCGCCTTGATGCAGTTGAAGGTGGCGTCAACCGGCCCATTGCCGGTCGATTGCACCGTGTGGTGGCGGCCATCGATGTCGAGCGTCAAGGTCGCGGATTGCGGGCCCATCGTGCCGGCGATCACGGTGAGCGTGACCAGCTTGATGCGGTCCTGCGCGGTCGCGATCTCCTCGTCGACCAATGCCTCGATATCCTCGTCGTAGACGTGCTTCTTGCGGTCGGCGAGCGCCTTGAAGCGCACAAAGGCGTCCTCGAGCTGATTGCCGGCCAGGCGATAGCCGAGCTCCTCGAGCTTATGAACGAAGGCATGCCGGCCCGAATGCTTGCCCATCACCAGCGAGGTCTGCTTCACGCCTACGCTTTCCGGCGTCATGATCTCGTAGGTCTGGGTATGCTTGAGCATGCCGTCCTGGTGGATGCCGGATTCATGCGCGAAAGCGTTGCGGCCCACGATCGCCTTGTTGTACTGCACCGGGAACGAAGTCACCGCCGAGACGAGCTTGGACGCGCGCGTCAGCATGGTGGTGTCGATGTTGGTCCAATACGGCATCACGTCGTTGCGCACCTTCATCGCCATGACGACCTCTTCCAGCGAGCAGTTGCCGGCGCGTTCGCCGATGCCATTGATGGTGCACTCGATCTGGCGGATGCCGGCGCGCACGCCGGCGAGCGAGTTTGCCACCGCCATGCCGAGGTCATCGTGGCAGTGGGCGGAGAAGCGCGCCTGATCGGCGTTGGGCACGCGCTCGCGCACCATCCTGATCAGCTCGAAATACTCCTCCGGGACCGTGTAACCGACCGTGTCCGGAATGTTGATCGTGGTGGCGCCGGCCTTGATCGCCGCCTCGATGCAGCGGCAGAGGAAGTCGCGCTCGGTGCGGGTGCCATCCTCGCAGCTCCACTCGACGTCGTCGGTGAAACTGCGCGCCCGGGTGACGGAGGCGACCACCATCTCGTGCACCTTGTCCGGCTCCATCTGCAGCTTCCACTTCATATGCACCGGTGAGGTGGAGATGAAGGTATGAATCCGCCCGCGCTTGGCCGGCTTGATCGCCTCGCCGGCGCGGTCGATGTCCTTCTGGCCCGCACGCGCAAGTCCGCAAACGACCGCGTTCTTGACCCGCTTGGAGATCTCCTGCACGGCGTGGAAGTCGCCTTCGGAGGCGATCGGGAATCCGGCCTCGATGATGTCGACCCCCATCGCATCGAGCAGCTCGGCGACCTCGAGCTTCTCCTCGTGTGTCATCGTGGCGCCGGGCGATTGCTCACCATCGCGCAAGGTAGTGTCAAAAATGACGACGCGATCCTTCTCGGATTGTGCGGGCGTGGTCATGGAAAAGGGTCCTTCTCGTGGTTCGCGCCCTCTCTCCCCGCCCTGCTCCCGGTTTGCCGGAGAGGAAAGGAGGCGGGCGCTCGTGGGTTCCGTGGTTCCGGTCGACCCCTGAGTGCCCAGGCGCAATGCCCAGCCGGCCCTCAGGGGCTGATAAGAAGCAGGAGCCCGCCGCGAACGAGGGCAGCACCGGCCAGGGCCAGTTCGGCCCCCCAGGAGATCGCGCGCAAATCGCGGCTGATCGACATTCTTGCCCTCGTCATGGGTCGCAAGGTTCGCGGATCAAGCTGAATTCCGCGTTAACGAAAAGCAGGCCCAAGCAGGCCTTTTAGCGGAAGAACCCATGCGGGCGCAAGCTCGGGTGCTGCCCATCATCGCTTGCGGGCTTTGCGCGAGGCCTGGGCACGCAGCGCCGCGTCGATCTTGCGCATTTCCGCCCGCGTCGCGGCGCCGGCCTTGGGATAGGAGAGATTGAGCTTCTCGAGCGCGTCGATCACGGCGGCCGCCACGATCAGACGGGCGAACCATTTGTGATCCGCCGGCACCACATGCCAAGGCGCGAGCGGCCGGCTGGTGGCGCGGATCATGTCCTCATAGGCCGTCGCGTACGCGTCCCAGTGTCGGCGTTCGTTGACGTCGTTCATGGAGAACTTCCAGCGCTTGGCCGGTATTTCCAGGCGGTCGAGAAAGCGCCGGCGCTGCTCCTCCCTGGAAACATGCAGAAAGAACTTGAGCACCACGGTGCCGCTGCGGACGAGATGACGCTCAAAGGCGCGAATGTCTTGGAAGCGCTCCTCCCAGATCGACGGACCGATCAAGGTGCTCGGCACCTTCTGCTGTGCAAGCAGCTTTCGATGCACGCGCACCACCAGCACGTCTTCATAATAGGAACGGTTGAAGATCCCGATCCGACCGCGCGCCGGCAGCCGCATCGAAGAACGCCACAGGAAATCGTGGTCGAGCTCCTCGGCGCTCGGCGCTTTGAAAGAATGAACCTCGCAGCCCTGCGGATTCACGCCTGACATGACATGGGCGACGATGCTGTCCTTGCCGGCCGCATCCATGCCCTGCAGCACAATCAGCACCGCCCAGCGATCCTCCGCATAGAGGCGCTCCTGCAGCTCCCTGAGCCGCTCCACGTCGGCGGCGAGAATTTGCTCGCCGTCGTGCTTGTGGATACCGGCAGTGTGGCCGCAATCGATCGTGGCGAGCGCAAAGCGGCTCGGCTCGTCCACCCGATAGTGCTTGAGCATCTTGGCGGAATCGAATTTCACGGGTTTTGGCGATCGATGAGCGTGAAGTCGGAACTCGTAGATGCCGCGCCGAAGCTCAGAGCCCCTTGATCAAGCCGGCATTGATCAGCAGGCGATTGAAACGTCGCGCTTCGGCACCGCCGGCGCAAGCGTAGAATTGTCCCCGACAACGCTCGAATATCCGTTTCTGCTCGGCAAAGGAAGCATCGAGCGGCAGGCCGGCGAGCTCCTGCGTGATCATCGGCAGGTACGGGCCTTCGATCGTCTCGCGGGCCTCCTCCACATTGACCGGCTGATAATTGATGGCGTCGATGGCATAATAGGTGGTGAAATAGCGCGGATCGTAGCTCGAGAGCCGCTGCGCGATGCCCGCCTCGTCGAGCGACGGCTCCAGGATGAAGGATGCAAAATCAGGCTGGTGGTCGCCGTAGCGGACCAGGAGGAAGGAATCGTCGGGGAAATCGCGCTTGAGATGATCGATGAGGTCCGTGTAGTCGCGATCGCTCAAGGCCTGCCGGCGCAGGTACTCATCGATCAGGGGCGTATTCCCCAAGTCCTTCCATTCCGGCATCAGATCGGGGCGCCAGCGATAATCCCACGGATAGTGGTTCTGCGCGAGATACACGAACAGGAACATCGGCGCCTTCTCGTGCTCGCGCGCGATCATGCGGCGCGCAGCATCGTAGTAGAACTGGTCCGGCTCCACGCGGCTGGTGCCGAGCGATCGTTGGTCGTAGAAATTTTGCACGCCGGTCGACGCCTGAAAGCTGCGCGCACTCATGAAAGCGCCGAGCGCCGGATAGATCGAGAAGGTGCGGTAGCCGCAGCGGCGCAGCGCCGTCGGCAGCCCGCGCTCGACGCGGCCTGCGGCGATCCGTGTCACGTAGTAGGAGAATTTCCCGAATGAACGCGCCGAGAGGCCGGCGAGCACATTGTACTCGGTGTACCAGCTCGGACCGCCCGCGCCCTCGACCACGAAGTGGCGCGCCTTGCCGTCAAAGGACAGGAAATGCGAGCCGTAGCCGGGCGGCACCTTGATGCCGGGCGCAACCCGGATATCGAAGCTCGATTCATCATGGACCATGATGATGTGCGGCGGCTTTTGCGCCGGCACGCAGGTCGCATCGCCCAGCAGCCTCAGCCGATCGGTGACCGCCGCATCCGACTCCATGTAGCCGTGCCGCGTGAGCTCCGTCAGCGCGGTCACGCCCGATCGCACGAACTTGGACACATAGCCGCCGCTGAGGAATGTCTCCCAATCCTCCTGCGGCTCCGCCATCGACAACACCATGACCCCGGCAAGACAGGCGCTCATGCCGGCCAACGATGTCCGCCGCCGCAGCGGGAGCGTGTCGAGACGCCACAACAGCACGATCAGCGGCAGCACCAGGGCGATCGATATGATCACATCCCGATAGAGCCCCGGCATGATCGACAATAGGAAGTTGATCGTGTCGTGATCGATGATCATCACGTCGAGGAAGCTCGCCGTCATCCAAATGATGTCGAACTTGAGCCGCGATACCAGGACCAATAGGACGATGATCGACAGCGAAAGCGCGGCCGAGACCGCCGGCCGCCGGGTCAAGGCGAGCCAAAAGAAATTCAGAACGCCCCAGGACAGCAGGAAACAGAGCTCGGCGACGAGGTCGTCCTCGGTCAAGGCCATGATCGTCAGCGAAGCAACGTGCAGGAATGCGATGACCGCGACACGCAGGACATCGCGCCTGCCCGCCGGGTAGGCGGCACCGAGACGCTGGGCAAGGGCGGAAACTGCGGGAGGCATGGCCAAAGCGCGACCGTGCCCGGCAATGGTTACAAGTGACAGATCCGGCGCAGCTCGCTCACGTCATAAAACTGTAAAACTTTTGTCATGGCAAGTTCACGTTGTCAAAAGCCATGGAATTTGAAGCCTTTATTGTGCGCCGCAACAGGATCGTCGGGGGCCTACTGCTCCAATCGGAAAGGGGCCGGTGCACCTGGCACCGACCCCTGACAAGGGCTTTGATACGAGCCGGAGTGATCCGGGCCGCAGATCGATCAGTTCGCCGGCTTCACAAAGAGGCCAACCATGCCGGCCGATCCCTTGGCATGGACGGGTGCGCCATTGTTCGGGGCGATCTTGTCGAGGACCTCAGGCCGGGTAAGACCGGGCGGGAGTTCCTTCGGGTCGAAGTCGGTCGCGACCAGGGTGAAAGTATAGTGATGCGGCTGAACGTTCGCCGGTGTGCACGGACCGTTGTAGATGCCGGTGCCTTGGGTCGCCTTGCCGCCAACAAACTTGTCCGAGGGCTTGCTCAGATCGCCTTCGGCGAAGCTGGTGGTCGTGGGGGCGATTCCGTAGATGACCATGTGATGGACGCCGGCGCCGCCGCGGCCTTCCGGATCTTCCATCAGGAACACGAAGCTTTTGGTGCCTTCCGGCGTGCCGGTCCAGGAGAACTGCGGCGAAACGTTCTCGCCGACGCAGTTCGGGTTGTTGCCGGAGGTGTTGGCATTGGCGGCCTTCTTGGGCAGCATCGTGCCATCCTTGAAGGTGGTCGAGGACAACGAGAACACGTCGGCCGCAAAGGCCGGCGCGACACACCAGGATGCCAGCGCGATGCCGCCGGCCAACAATAAGCTACGCTTCAACATGACGTCTCTCCCTTTGGGTTGTTGCAACGGAAGGCAGTGGGTGGCCGCGAGTGTAGCCGGTGCGGGGGCTAGATCAAGGTGGCCACAGGCGCAAATATCGACGCCTTTGGCCGCCGCAACGATGCTGGTCCTTGCTCGATTGTCGATCGCTCGAGCTGCTTGATCGAACCGCCGGCCGCCCGGGGCTTTGATCAGTTCCGGCTGCGGTCGACCATGGCTCTTTGTTTGATCCACGGCATCATGTCGCGCAGCTTGGCGCCGATCTCCTCGATCGGATGCGCCGCATTCTTGGCGCGCATCGCCTTGAATGAGGTCTGGTTGACGCGGTTCTCCAGCATCCAGTCCTTGACGAACTTGCCGGACTGGATATCGGCAAGAATCTGCTTCATCTCGGCCTTGGTCTCTCGCGTCACCACGCGCGGGCCCGAGACGTATTGGCCGTATTCAGCGGTGTTGGACACCGAGTAATCCATCGTGGCGATGCCGCCCTCGTAGATGAGATCGACAATCAGCTTCACCTCGTGCACGCACTCGAAATAGGCCATTTCCGGCGCGTAGCCGGCCTCGACCAGGGTCTCGTAGCCGGCCTTCATCAATTCGACCAAGCCGCCGCACAATACCGATTGCTCGCCGAACAGATCGGTCTCGCATTCCTCTCGGAAGGTTGTCTCGATGATGCCGGCGCGGCCGCCGCCGATGGCCGAACCGTACGACAAAGTGAGATCATGGGCATTGCCGGATACATCACGATGCACCGCCATGAGCACCGGCACGCCGGCGCCGCGCTGATATTCCGCCCGTACCGTGTGACCGGGCCCCTTCGGGGCGATCATCATCACGTCAAGGTCGGCGCGCGGCTCGATCAGGTTGAAGTGGATGTTGAGGCCGTGCGCAAACATGAGCGCCGCCCCCTGCTTCATGTTGGGGGCGAGGTGCTCGCGGTAGATGTCGCCCTGCAGCTCGTCCGGCGTGAGCATCATCATCACGTCGGCCCATTTGGCGGCCTCGGCCACCTCCATGACCTTGAGCTTCTCGCCTTCCGCCTTCTTCACCCCGGCTGAGCCCTTGCGCAGCGCCACCGCCACGTCCTTGACGCCGGAATCGCGCAGGTTGAGCGCATGGGCATGGCCCTGGCTGCCGTAGCCGATGATCACCACCTTCTTGCCCTTGATCAGGTTCAGGTCGGCGTCGCGGTCGTAGTAAACGCGCATAGTTTTTTACCTCTTGCTCGGCATGCCTTTTGCCGTCGATTGCCATCTTAAGATTGGCGCATGTTCTTATCGGAAAACCGGTATGCCCTTTTCCGGAACAAACGCTAGCCCGGCGGAAGCGGGAGCCGCGCTGCTTGTAGTTTCTCGGCGCGGTCCGCACAAGGCGTCGCCGAGATGGGTTACATGGCCTCGGGCCCGCGGGCGATGGCGACGACCCCGGTGCGGGAGACCTCGACCAGCCCGAGCGGCAGCATCAGGGCGATGAAGCTCTCGATCTTGTCGGTGGCGCCCGTGATCTCGAACACGAAGCTCTCGATGGAGGCATCGATGACACGAGCCCGGAACGCATCGGCGAGCCGCAAGGCCTCAACCCGGTTCTCACCCTGGCCGCGCACCTTGACCATGGCGAGCTCGCGCTGGATCGAAGGGCCGGCGACCGTCATGTCGATAACGCGGTGCACCGGCACCAGCCGATCCAGCTGGTTCTTGATCTGCTCAATCACCATCGGGGTGCCGCGCGTCACGATGGTGATGCGCGAGAGGTGCTTCTCGTGCTCGGTCTCCGACACGGTCAGCGAGTCGATATTGTAGCCGCGCCCGGAGAACAGGCCGATGACGCGCGCGAGCACGCCCGGCTCGTTGTCGACGATCACCGAAAGCGTGCGGGTCTCGATGCTTTGCGAGGTGGTCGCGGCGGGATAATGAGTGGTGTTCACGGAACAGCTGCCTTGTAGCCCACATGGAGCGCAGCGCAATGCGGGGCCTGGGAAACCCGGGTTACGCTTCGCTCCACCCGGGCTACAGTCCTTAAGCTCAGACCAACATCTTGCCTTCCTCGGTGACCGCGTCCTCGATCTTGACCGCTGCGTCACCCAGCAGCATCTCGTTGTGGGCGCGGCCGGAGGGAATCATCGGGAAGCAGTTCTCGTTCGGATCGACCACGCAATCGAAGATCACCGGACGGTCCACGCCGATCATCTCGCGAATCGCATCGTCGAGGTCGGCGGGGTTCTCGCAGCGCAGCCCCACCGCGTGATAGGCCTCGGCCAGCTTCACGAAATCGGGCAGCGCATCCATGTAGCTCTCCGAATAACGTCCGCCGTGCAGCAATTCCTGCCATTGGCGCACCATGCCCATGTATTTGTTGTTGATGATGAATATCTTTACCGGCAGCCGGTGCTGCACCGCAGTCGACATTTCCTGCATGTTCATCAAGATCGAGGCTTCGCCCGCGATGTCGATCACAAGCGAGCCGGGGTGTGCGCGCTGCACGCCGATCGCCGCCGGCAGCCCGTAACCCATGGTGCCGAGCCCGCCCGAGGTCATCCAGCGATTGGGCTCCTCGAACTTGTAGAACTGCGCCGCCCACATCTGATGCTGGCCGACCTCGGTGGTGATGTAGACGTCGCGGTCGTGCGTCAGCGCATAGAGGCGCTCGATCGCGTATTGCGGCTTGATGACCGAGCTCGAAGGCGTATAGGCAAGCGACTTGCGCGCACGCCAGCCATCGATCTGCCTCCACCAGGCGGCGAGCGGCTTGCCATCCGCCGACGCCGGGCCGGCGCGCCATAAGCTCAGCATCTCGCCGAGCACGTTGGCGCAGTCGCCGACGATCGCCAGGTCGACCTTGACGTTCTTGTTGATCGAGGACGGGTCGATATCGACATGGATCTTGGTCGAGCCCGGCGAGAAGGCGTCGAGCCGCCCGGTGATGCGGTCATCGAAGCGGGCCCCGATGCAGATCATCAGGTCGCAATCGTGCATCGCGAGGTTCGCCTCGTAGGTACCGTGCATGCCGAGCATCCCGAGCCATTGCGGATCGGAGGCCGCGTAGGCGCCGAGCCCCATCAGGGTCGAGGTGATCGGAAAGCCGGTGAGCTTGACCAACTCGCGCAACTGGCGGCTCGCCGCGGGACCGGAATTGATCACGCCGCCGCCGGTATAGAAGATCGGCCGCTTCGCCCGCCGCATCAGCTCGACCGCGCTCTTGATCTTGGCCGGGTCGCCCTTGATCCGCGGCTTGTAGGTCTTGTGCTCGACATTACGCGGCCCGTGATAGAAGCCCTTGGCGAACTGCACGTCCTTCGGAATGTCGACTACGACCGGACCGGGTCGGCCGTGCGCGGCGACATAGAAAGCCTCATGCAGCACGCGCGACAGGTCGGCGACATTCTTCACCAGGTAGTTGTGCTTGGTGCACGGCCGCGTGATGCCGACCGTGTCGCATTCCTGGAATGCGTCGTTGCCGATGAGATGGGTGGGAACTTGCCCGGTGAGAACGACCAGCGGGATCGAATCCATCAGCGCGTCGGCAAGGCCGGTGACCGCATTGGTGGCGCCCGGGCCGGATGTCACCAGGACGCACCCGACCTTGCCGGTCGAGCGGGCATAGCCCTCCGCGGCATGCACGGCGCCCTGCTCGTGCCGCACCAGCACATGGCGCAGCTTGTCCTGCTGGAACAGCGCGTCATAGATCGGCAGCACCGCTCCGCCCGGATATCCGAAAACGTCGCGAACCCCCTGATCGATCAACGCCTCGATCACGATCTCGGCGCCGGTTATTTCCTTCGTCATCGTTCGCTCCTGCTACTCACCTTCGCGTGGCACTTTGGTCTACCGCTCCGGATGGGCTTGGAATCAAAAAGGGGCTCGAAAGCCCCTTTGCGCACCGCCGGCTCGTTGAGTTGCTGCTAGCAACCCCCGGCGATGCGCCCTCCTACGAGCACCACGACCATCTGCGAAATAAAGTTGCGCATTTCCATTTCTGACCGCCATTTCGTTGCGCGGGCTTATACGGCCAACAGGCCCAGTGGTCAAGCCGGAATCCGCGTGATTTCGCGCAAAATCAGCGCCTCTGCGTCCTGTGGATCGGCCCATGACCAATCCGGCATGCGGTTACGGAACCATGTGGCCTGCCGCTTGGTATAGCGCCAGGTATCCCGCACCCCGCCGGCGGCTGCCTCGTCGAGACTGATCTCGCCCTTGAGGTGGCGGATCAGCCAAGGCACCCCATGCGCCTTCATGGCGGGAAGCGACGGGTCAAGCTGCCGGGCCGCCAAAGCCTGCACCTCCTCGATTGCACCGGTTGCCAGCATCGTGGCAAAGCGGCTCTCGATCCGCCGCCTGAGCTCGGTGCGTTCGGCCCGCAGAAAGACTTTGACCGCATGCGCAGGATCCAGGACCGGAGCCTGTGTTTGTGCATGCCACTCCGACAGCGAACGACCCGTCGCCAGCACCACCTCGAGCGCACGCGTCACCCGTGAACGGTCGCCGGGCAACAACCGCTCTGCCATGGCGGGATCGATGCCGCCAAGCTCGGCGTGGAGCGCGGCCGCACCCTTGGCCTTAAGACGCGCTCTGACCGCGGCGCGAACATCCTCGGCAATCGGCGGGACCGCCGCGATCCCTTTGGTCAAGGTCTCGAAATAAAGGCCCGTGCCGCCGACCACGATCGGCATCCGGGCGTCGCGTGCCCCCACCGCCAACGCAGCAGCCGCCTCCACACACCACGCACCAGTCGAGTAAGGCGCACCTGCATCAACGTGGCCGTACAAGAGGTGTGGCACACGCGCCTCATCGGCCGCGCTCGGGCGCGCGGTGATCACCCGCAGGTCGCGATAGACCTGCATGGAATCGGCGTTGATGACGACCCCGCCGAGTTTCTCGGCGAGCGCCAGCGCCAGCGCCGACTTGCCGCTTGCGGTCGGCCCCGCGATGAGGATTGCTGGCAATGCGTGTCTCTCAACCGGATGGCCGGAAGCACATCTGCTGCCCAGCGCAATTGCGACAGAATGTCGGCTGCTACGCCGGAAGCCGCAAGGGTTGGGCACAGCGCTCGGAGCATTTCACACGGAGACGAATTGTTGCCGCCCCAGTCGGCGCCCGCTATAGCGAGGCGCAACTTGGAATGGACTCTGTGCATTTTTCGGAGACTCTGTTGACGCTCATTCAGCCTTTCCGCGCGCTACGTCCGGCGCCCGGCCGTGCCGCCGAAGTCCTCGCGCCCCCCTATGATGTGCTTTCGAGCGCCGAGGCGCGCCAGCGCGCCAAGGGAAAGCCTTGGAGCTTTTTGCATATTTCAAAGCCGGAGATCGATCTCGACCCTGCGCTCGATCCGCATGATCCATCGGTCTATGCCAAGGGTGCGGAAAATCTCGCGCATATGACCAAAGCCGGCGTGCTGATCCGCGATTCGAAGGCCTGCTACTACGTGTACCGGCTGACCTGGCGCGGCCATTCGCAGACCGGGTTTGCAGTCGCTGCGTCGCTTGCGGACTACGCCAGCAACCGCATCCGCAAGCATGAGCTGACGACCCCGGTCAAGGAAGACGACCGGGTGCACCAGATCGAAGCCGTCAATGCGCAGACCGGCCCGGTCATGATCGCCTATCCGGCCGCCCCGGAGATCGACGCGATCTTGGCACGCACCGCCTCCGGCACGCCTGAGGTCGATGTCACCGCCGATGACGGCGTCCGCCATCAGATGTGGCCGTTGAGCGACGAAGCGGCCGTCGCGGCGCTGACGCGCGCTGCCGACGCACTGCCAGCGATCTACATCGCCGATGGGCATCACCGTTCCGCGGCCGCGCTGCGGGTCGCACAGGCACGCGGTGACCAGACCGGCGCGAAGAGCCAATTCCTCGCGGTGCTGTTCCCGCACCATGAGATGACCATCCTCGACTACAATCGCTTGCTGCGTGATCTCAACGGCCGCACCGCAGAGCAGCTGCTTGCGGAATTGCGCCAGCGCTTCCTGGTCGCGGCTTCCAGCGAGCCTGTGCGGCCCGCCGCATCGACGGAGTTCGGCATGTTCGTCGCCGGCCGCTGGCATCGCCTGACGCTGCGCGATGAGCTCGCCCCTGCGGCCTCCCCTTCCCTCCCCCGCGAGCGGGACGGCGTGGATCCGATCGAGCGGCTGCCGATCACGATCTTGACCCGAAACGTCATTGAGCCACTGTTCGGCATCAAAGATCCGCGCACCGACAAGCGAATTGATTTCGTGGGCGGGGCGCGCGGCCTGGCCGAGCTCGAGAAGCGGGTTCTCTCTGGCGAGATGGCGGCGGCGTTCGCGCTTTACCCGACGCAGATGCCCGACCTCATGGCGGTGGCTGACGCCGGCGGCATCATGCCGCCCAAATCCACCTGGTTCGAGCCGAAGCTCGCCGACGGGATGGTGAATTTGGTGCTGGACTAGTGTCGTGACTCTGAGGCTTGCTTCATCTTGTCCCGCGCTCGACCCGGGACCTTTCCAGGCAGAGTCCTGAGTTTGGAACGATCCCGAATCAACGGCGCCGCAAGCGCTGCGCCGCGTCCGGAAAACAAATTCAGCTTAGCTTAGCTTAGCTTAGCGATCCAAGCGTCGGAAACAGAACGCTACACACGAGCGACAGGGCGAAAAAATCAGAGGCCGGGTTCACCGGCCTCTGACAATCCTATTTCAGCTCGATTAGCGCGAGCCGACTATTTCAGGCTGAGCGCTATAAAGCGCAGATCGCCTGCAGGATTTGCCACCAGCAGCAAGGCCGACGGGCGGCCATCGCGCTTGAGCTTCTCGATCTTGGCCGAGAAGTCGTCGGCGCTCGCCACCGCCTCCTGCGCGACCTCCACGATAACGTCTCCAGGCGACAGATGCTGGCTGTTGGCCGCCGAATCGGCGTCCACGCCGACGATGACCACGCCCTTCACGCTATCCTTCACCTTGTACTTGGTGCGCAGCGCATCATCGAGAGTGGCGAGGTCGAGCCCGAGGGTCTTCTTGACCACCGGCTTCTGATCCGATTGGGCATCGGGCTTGGCGTCGGCCACCTGCTTCTCGCCATCCTCAAGGCGGCCGAGAACCACCGTCTTGGTCTCTTCCTGGCCCTTGCGGATGATCACGACGTCGACTGACTTGCCGACCGGGGTATCGGCCACTACGCGCGGCAAGTCGCGCATCTCTTTGATTTCCTTGCCGTCGAACTTGACGATCACATCACCGGCCTCGATACCGGCCGGCTTGGCCGGTCCCTTGTCGTCGATGCCGGCGACCAGCGCGCCGTGCGGCGGCTTGATGTTGAGGCTCTCCGCGATCTCGTCGGTGACCAGCTGGATGCGCACGCCGAGCCAGCCGCGCCGGGTTTCGCCGAATTGCTTGAGCTGATCGATCACCGCCACCGCGGTCTTCGACGGCACCGAGAAGCCGATGCCGATGGAGCCGCCTGAGGGCGAGATGATCGCGGTGTTGATGCCGACGACCTCACCGTCGAGGTTGAACAGCGGACCGCCGGAATTGCCGCGATTGATCGGCGCGTCGGTCTGAATGTAGTTGTCGTAGGGGCCGGAATTGATGTCGCGGTTGCGCGCCGAGACAATGCCGGCGGTGACAGTGCCGCCCAGGCTGAACGGATTGCCGATCGCGATCACCCATTCGCCCAACCGCAGCTTGTCGGAATCCCCGAACTTCACCGCCTTGAGCGGATGGTCGGTCGTCACCTTGAGCACCGCGAGATCGACCTTGGTGTCCTTGCCGAGGAGCGTAGCCTTGAGACGGGTGCCGTCGTTGAGGATTACGGTGATCTCGTCGGCATCGGCAATCACGTGATTGTTGGTCACCACGATGCCGGACGTATCGATGATGAAGCCGGAACCAAGCGAGTTCACGCGACGCGGCGCCGGCGCGCTATTCTGGCCGCCGCCTTGGCCGCGGCGATTGAAGAAATCGCGGAACAGCTCGTCGAGCTGTGGGTCATTCGGAATCTGTGGCAGCGGCCCGTTGTGCGCCTCGACATTCTGCGAAGTCGAGATGTTGACAACCGAGTCGATGACCTGCTCGGCGACATCGGCAATTCCATCCGGACCGCGCGCCAGGGCTGGGCTGAGGAACGCGGGAAATACGAGCACCGCAGTGGCGGCCACAGCCAAAGCTGGACGGCGGGCCCGCCGGGCAAATTGCGCAAGAGTGCCGAGCATGGGCATCGAAGCTCCTGGGGAGAATTGAGGTCGAGACAGTGCGCCTCTCCGACTGCGGACGCAAGGGCGGTCTCGAGACCCGACTCTAGCCCGGGGAATGGGGCGGAATTCGGGACCCGGGTACCTGTCGGGTACCTGCGGTCGCACGCGCGCGGCGTGATTCGCTGGAAGATCGCCGAAATCGCTTCAAGTCATAACTTGAAGCGATCGAGGAACCCGAGGAGTGCCGCCACCCCCGTTCAGCCGCGCACCAGCCAGATCAAGATCAGGCCGGTCACCGCCGACGCGATACCGGCAATGCGCAGCGAAGTCTCGGGACTTTCCAGTGCGCTCGCCGCGAGCCGCTTTGCGGCAGCCGGAAAGCCGGCGAATACCAAGCCTTCGATGACGAGCACGAGACCAATGGCCACGATGAATTCGGACATTGTCGCCAGTGCTCACCGTTCCCGGCTGCGGCGCCGAAGCACGTCGCCTATTTCGCGGGCGGCTTAGTCTTGCCCATCGGGTCGCCGAAATAGCGGAAGAAGTTTGAGTCGGGCTGGAGCAGCATACGGGTGTCGCCGGACTTCAGGCTCGCCTCATAGGCCTGCATGGAGCGATAGAAGTCGAAGAAGTCGGGATCCTGACCATAGGCCTGCGCGTAGATGCGGTTGCGCTCGGCATCGCCATCACCGCGCGTCTGCTCGGCCTTGGACTGAGCTTCGGCGGTCAGCACGGTCACGTCACGATCGGCCTTGGCCCTGATTTCCGCTGCCTTCTGATTGCCAAGTGCGCGAAACTCGGCCGCCTGGCGCTGCCGTTCGGTCTGCATGCGCTGGTAGACCGCTTGGCTGTTCTGTTCGGGCAGATCGGCGCGGCGAATACGGGTATCGACCACCGAGATGCCGAAGGCTTCCGCTTCGTTCTGCAGCTGGGTGCGCACCGCGGCCATGAGCTGGGCCCGCTTGTTGCGCACGATGTCAATGGAGGGTGCCTCACCCAAGACCCGCCGTAGCGCCGAGTTGAGCAAGGTCGAGAGCCGGGCATTGGCGCCCTCGATCGCACCGATGGCCTGGTAGAACTTCAACGGATCGCTCACCCGATAGCGTGCGAAGGCATCGACCACCAGCCGCTTCTGATCGGCGGCAATGACCTCCTGAGCCGGATTCTCCAGATCAAGTATGCGCTTATCGATCGAGATCACGTTCTCGATCAGTGGCAGCTTGAAATGCAGTCCCGCGTCACTCACCACGCGAACCGGCTCACCCAGGCGCACGACGATCGCCTGATCGGTCTGGTAAACCGTGAACAGCGAGCTGTAGCCGACGATGAGCGCCAGCACGACCACCGCCGCAACGATGCCGCCCAAAATATTGAACTTCATCGATTGCCTCCGGTGGGCGCCGCTGTCTGCCCCGAGGAGCTCTGTGCAGGCGCACCTGGACGCGACAGCTGCGGCCGCGCCAGCTCGGTGAGCGGCAGATAAGGAACCACCCCGTTCTGCGTACCGGAATCCATGATTATCTTGTCGGTGCCCCCGAACAACCGCTCCATGGTCTCGAGATACATGCGCTCGCGGGTGACGTCGGGCGCCTTCTTGTATTCCTCATAGACCTTGAGGAAGCGTGCGGCCTGACCGGTAGCCTCGGCCACCGTCTGCTCCCGATAGGCTTGCGCGGCCTGGGTGATCTGCGCGGCGCGCCCACGTGCCTCCGGCACCACGCGATTGGCGTAGGTCTGCGCCTCATTCTGGGCACGCTCGGCGTCCGCGAGGGCGGCCTGAACATCGCGGAAGGAATCGAGGACCTGGGCGGGCGGATCGACCTTCTGCAACTGCACCTGGGTGACCTGGATGCCGGCCCCATAGCCGTCGAGCGTCTTCTGCATGATCTCCTGCACCTGGGACTCGATCGGGCCGCGCTGGCCGGTGAGAATCGACCCGGGAGATCCGCTCGCAACGACCGGTGAAACACCGCTGGCATCGGGCTGCGGACTGACGGTGGCGGACGGAACGGTCACATCCAAGTGCCCGATCACCTCGCGCATGGCGCTTTCGGCGACCGCCTTTACGGTTCCCTCAGGTTGCTGAAGATTGAAAAGATACTGGCCGGCGCCGTCCGGCTTGATTACCCAAAAGACGGAGAAATCAACATCGACGATGTTCTCATCGCCGGTCAGCATCAAACTCTCCTCCGGCACATCGCGGCTCGAGCTGCCGCGGCGCAGGTCATCGACGCTCCGCATGCCGATATCGATGCGGTTGACGCGCGTGACCTTGGGGGTCAGGGCGGTCTCGATCGGATACGGCAAGTGGTAGTGAAGGCCCGGCTTGGCATCCCAAGCATAGGCGCCGAAGCGAAGCACAATGCCGAGCTCATCCGGATTGACGGTAAAAATTCCGGTCAAGCCCCAAGCGAAGACTGCGGCAGCAACCGCGAGCATGATCCCCCGCCCGCCGAAATTCCCTCCCGGCAGGACATTGCGCAACCGATCCTGGCTACGACGCAGGAACTCCTCGAGATCGGGGGATGTCGGACCCGATTGTTGCGGCCCCGAACCCCAGGGGCCTTTGCCCCCCGATCCCCAGGGTCCGCCGCCCTGATTGCTCCACGGCATCGGCTGTCTCCTCGTCGGCCGCGCGAACCGCGGGCGTGTCAATTCATTTCCGGGGCGGGTTATAGGGGACGCGTCCTTCGGTTACAACGCGCCCGGCTGCGTCGAAACCGCAATAGCTTAACGCAAATCCTTCAAACGCCGTCGTTAATTGCGTTCGAAATGGGTAGCCCGGCGCGCATAGACAAGGACAGTAAAAGCTGCTGCGTCATCCGGTCCCGGAGCATAATCGCGGGATGCGACCTCCTGCCAGAGCGCCGGATCGATCTGGGGAAACAGGGTATCCCCCTCGGGCCGCAGATGCACCCGTGTGATGACCAGGCGATCGGCGTTGCCAATTGTCGCCGCATAGAGCTCGGCGCCGCCAATCACTGCGATCGCGTCGGCGGCCCGCCGCAGCGCGTCGCCGTGCGCGATCGCCAGCGCTGCGGCGAGCGATGGCGTCACCACAATGCCGGGCGCGGCAAAATCAGAATTGCGGCTGACCACGATATTGGTGCGCCCCTGCAGCGGCCGGCCGATTGACAGGTAAGTCTTGCGACCCATGACCACGGGCTTGCCCATGGTGATAGCGCGAAAATTCTTGAGATCGGACTTGAGCCGCCAAGGCAGCCCGCCCTCCCGCCCGATGATGCCGTTGTCGGCAACGGCTGCGACCAGCACCAGGGCGGGCGCGGCTGCGCGACCCGGTGGGGAAGCGCTCACGCTGCTCACACCGCGATTCTCATACGGCGACACTCATACTGCGACTTGCGCCTTGATATGGGGGTGCGGATCGTAGCCCTCGAGCGTGAAGTCCTCGTAGCGGAACGCCAGCAGATCCTCGACCGCCGGGTTGAGCCGCATGCGGGGCAGCGGCCGCGGCGCCCGCGAGAGCTGCAGGCGTGCCTGCTCGATGTGGTTAAGGTAAAGATGCGCGTCGCCCAACGTGTGCACGAACTCGCCGGGTGCAAGTCGCGTCACCTGCGCCACCATCATGGTGAGGAGCGCATAGGATGCGATATTGAACGGCACTCCCAAGAAGACATCGGCCGAGCGCTGATAGAGCTGGCAGGACAGCTTGCGGCGCGCGACGTAGAACTGGAACAGGCAGTGACACGGCGGCAGCGCCATCGCATCAACCTCGGCCGGGTTCCAAGCGGAGACGATCAGGCGACGCGAGTCCGGGTTGCGGCGGATTGCCGTGACCACGTCGGAAATCTGATCGACGGCGCCCCCGTCGGGACGCGGCCATGAACGCCACTGCCGGCCATATACCGGCCCGAGCTCGCCATGCTGATCCGCCCAGGCATCCCAGATCGTCACGCCATTCTGCTTGAGATATTTGATGTTGGTATCCCCGGCGAGGAACCAGAGCAGCTCGTGAATGATCGACCTCAAGTGCACTTTCTTGGTGGTCACCAAGGGAAAGCCTGCTGCCAGATCGAAGCGCATCTGGTGACCGAACACCGAAAGCGTGCCGGTGCCGGTGCGGTCGCGCTTCTCGGCGCCATCGGCGAGGATTCGCTCCATCAAATCGTGATATTGGCGCATTCGGTTTCGGACGTCTTGCTGTGGAGCCTTGCGCTCGGGCGTCGGCGTTTGATGTCGATCGATCCGGTATCGCGCGCCTGAATCGGCGCTGAGACCGGATTATCGCTCGATCGTTCAGCCTTTCATATCCATCCGACCAGGCCGAAAAGTGCCGCACCGGCAAAAATCCACAGCGGATTTATCCTGACCGTGTAGCTCGCGAGCGCCGTCACGCCGATCACCACAACCGCCAGACGGCTCTGCGCCGCTGCCTGTGCGATCACCGCCGCGCTTGCGCCGATCAGGCCGATGGAGATCGGCACGAGTGCGGCCTGAATGGTCATGCGCCAGGGAGCGTCCTTGAAGCGGTCCCAGACCCGCCCGATGAAAAAGGCGAACACGCAAGTCGGCCCGCACATCGCCACCGTCGCGACCAGTGCGCCGGCCAGGCCGGCGACATGGTAGCCAATGAGTGTCACCACGATGACGTTGGGCCCGGGCGTGACCTGCGCGATCGCATACATGTCGGCGAACTGCCGTTCGGTCATCCAATGCATCACGTCGACGGCAAGGCGATGCATCTCCGGCAGCGCCGCATTGGCGCCGCCGATTGCAAATAGCGACAGCACGGCAAAATAGCCCGCCAGCGACAGCAGTGTGCCCACCCCATCGGTCATCGACGCAACCACCACGCCACCGCGATGCCGCCCGGGATGAGCACGCCCAGCACCCAGTAGATGGGCCAGCGCAGGATGCCGACGGCGAGAAACGCCGCAATCGCGAGCCCCTGCCCCTGCCCGAGCCCCGGCCGCTCGCGCGCGAGCGGACCCGCCATCCTGAGCCCGGTGCTGATGGTAAGGCCAGCCGCGGCGGCGGCGACGCCGGCCAGTATCCGCTGCAGCGCCGCGATATCGCCATACGTCGCATAGAGCACCCCGAGCAGCATCACCAGCACGAACGGCGGACCGAGCAATCCCAGAAGTGCAACCAGTGCCCCCACGATTCCGCCCACCTGCCGTCCGAACACGACCGAGAAATTCACGATGTTCGGCCCGGGGAGGAAATTGCAGAGCGCATAGGCCTCGTTGAACTCCTCTGCGGTCATCCACTTGCGCTCGTCGACCATCATGCGGCGGGACCAGTAGAGGACGCCGCCAAAGCCGGAGAGCGAGATCAGGCTGAATGCGATGAAGAGCTCGACCGGCGCCGGGGCGACTGGAGCGCGGCCTGCAGAAATTGGGGAAATTTTGCGAGGGTGCGGCGGCGTGTCGGACATTCGAGCGTTGAGACTTAGACCCGGAGGCGTCCGCCACACTATGCATGATTCCGCCGGGCAGCCTTTCGATTTCGCGGGCGATGGCCGCCCCTTTTTTCGTCAACCTTTTGGGCCTATATCTTGGGTGCCGGCGCAAGCCGGATATGGCGATAAATGGCCGTCGTAATAAACCTATCGGACCCGGGGGCAGTACCCGGCGCCTCCACCCAAGACCAGCCCGGAGACCAGCTGGAGGCCTGGCTTTGGGTGGGGGCGAAACAGGATCGACGAGGGCGTAAAGGGCGCGCTTTTGCTCGGCATGGTTCCGCCGTTATCGGGCCAAATCCATAGTTGCCAACGACAACTATGCTCCGGTTGCTCTGGCCGCGTAATGCGGCTTGAAAGACCGATCTAAAGCCCTGGCGTCTTAGCAGCGCCAGGCGGGGTTCGGGGGCACCTGGCAACAGAAGCCCCCACTCACCGCAGAAACTCGCTGCCGACAATAAGCTCGTTGCGGGATCTCCGTGGTCCCGGGCGTCGGCGGCAAAACCGAGCGGGAAATCAACAGGCGGGACGCAACCCTGATTTCATTTGCCGTAATCATGCTCTAGCATCGCGCACAATCGGCATCGGCTCATGTTTCCAATCTGGAGCCGGCCCGCGTCGGATCTAAGGGAAGACTTCATGGGCGTCGATCATATTCGCTACGACCTGCTGGCCCAGGAAGCATTGCGCGGGGTGTTACGCACGGTCCTTGCCGATGCCGCCAAGAACGGCCTTCCCGGTGACCACCATTTCTTCGTGACCTTCGACACCAGGGCCGAGGGCGTGCGCCTTTCCCAGCGGATGCGCGCCCAATATCCAGAGGAAATGACGATCGTCCTGCAGCACCAGTTCTGGGACTTGACCGTCGGCGAGGACGCATTCGAAGTCGGCTTGTCCTTCGGCGGCGTGCCGGAACGGCTCGCCGTTCCATTTGCCGCGGTGAAAGGTTTCTTCGACCCTTCCGTCGAATTTGGCTTGCAGTTCGAGCAGGTCGCCGCCAGCAGCACCGGCGAAAAATCCGACGCCAAGCCCGGGGCCAAGCCCGATGCCAAGCCCGACGCACTACCCGCGCCGAGCAAAAAGGGCGGTGAACCAGCCAACACAGCGTCGCACGCAAAAGCGCGCCGCGGGACGTCGACGGCCCCGGCTCCTCCTAGCCCCGAGGCTTCCGCCACGGATCGATCGGACGACGAAGCACCCGACAAATCCAGCGGCGGCGAAGTCGTACGCTTGGATCGGTTCCGAAAGAAATAAGACGCACGCAGCCGGGAGAGGAGCTTGCTGGCTCCCGCAGTCCGTCGCGCACGAGCTGGCAGCGAGGCGATTTTGTCCCTTCACATGCCGCGTGCGTAAGCTTCCATCCCGCATTGTCAAACTCGGCGACACTAATCTTCTTTTTTGCCTACCATTATTGAATTTTGGCGAAAGGATATTCTACTCAAGGCTAGATCCACTGGTTCCGTTGGCCTCATGAACGATCAATCGCGCAGGCGTGTCCCCGACGAGCGGTCGGCTCTCGCGCAGCGGCTCGACGGGGCCTTTGCCGACCTCGACCTTAATCAGAGACTGGCGGCGGTTCGCGGCGCCGTCGAGGGCCGCATCGTTTTCACCACCAGCTTCGGTCTTGAAGATCAAGCAATCAGCCACGCGATCTTCACCCAGGACCTCGCAATCGACGTCGTCACCTTCGACACCGGGCGGCTGTTCCCGGAAACCCATGCGGTGTGGGCGGAAACTGAGCAGCGCTACGGCCAGCGCATCCGCGCCCTTTTGCCAGCGCGCGCGGCCGTCGAGGACTGGATCGCCCAGCACGGCATCGACGGGTTTCGCTCCTCGGTAGCGGCGCGGCAGAGTTGCTGCTCCCTGCGCAAGGTCGAGCCGCTGGGGCGGGCGCTCGCCGGGGCGGCCGGCTGGGTGACTGGCGTGCGCGCCGAACAATCGGCGGAGCGGGCGATGATGAGCTTTGTGGCCGCCGATGCGCAATATGGCCTTATCAAGCTGAACCCTTTGCTCGATTGGACGCGCGATCGCGTCGCGCGCTTCGTGCGCGACCACCGGATTCCGTACAACAGCCTGCATGACCGCGGCTTTCTGTCGATCGGCTGCGCACCATGCACACGCGCAGTCGCGCCCGACGAGCCGGAGCGGGCCGGTCGCTGGTGGTGGGAGCAGCAGGAGAAGAAGGAGTGTGGGCTGCACCTCGCGAGCGCGCCCGCTCTTGTGCATTAGCCGCGGCGCGCCGGGCCGACGACCTGCTCGTCATCTGATAAGCTGACCAGGAGGTTGGAGCATCTCCCGCGAGGCCGATGATGAGCAAAAGGCGCGAGAGGACGCGCATCGAAACCGACAGCTTCGGTCCTATCGAAGTGCCGGCCGATCGTTACTGGGGAGCTCAGACAGAGCGTTCGCGCCGCAACTTCCGCATCGGTAGTGAGCGCATTCCATCATCGCTCATCCGCGCGCTCGCGTTGATCAAGCGCGCCGCCGCCGAGGTCAATCACGCGCTCGGCTCGCTCGACGCGCGCCGGAGCAAGGCGATCGTCCATGCGGCTCAGGAGGTGATCGATGGTCGGCTCGACGATCACTTTCCTCTGGTCGTATGGCAGACCGGCTCCGGCACCCAAACCAACATGAATGTGAACGAGGTCATCGCAGCGCGCGCCAACCAAATGCTCAGCGGCAGGCTCGGTGGCAATGCGCCGATCCACCCGAATGATCACGTCAATATGAGCCAGTCGTCGAACGACTGCTTTCCGACCGCCATGCATGTCGCAGCCGCGACCGAGATCACGCGGTCGCTTGACCCCGCGCTCGCCCACCTGCAGGCGGCACTGGAGCGTAAATCCAAGGCTTTTGCAGATATCGTCAAGATCGGGCGCACCCACTTGCAGGATGCGACGCCTCTGACCCTCGGCCAGGAGTTCTCCGGTTATGCCGCGCAGGTGAGCTCGGCGCGTGCGCGCCTGGCGCAGGCGCTCAAGCATCTCTACCCGCTGGCGCAGGGTGGCACGGCAGTCGGCACCGGCCTCAATACAAAGCCGCAATTTGCCCGGCTTGTCGCCAAGCGGATTGCGGCGCTGAGCAAGCTCCCGTTTGTGACTGCGCCCAACAAGTTCGAGGCACTGGCCGCGCATGACGCCATTGTGTTTGTTCACGGCGCGCTCACTTCGCTGGCGACCGCGCTGTTCAAGATTGCCAACGACATCCGTCTGCTCGGCTCGGGCCCGCGCTCGGGCCTCGGCGAGTTGATCCTGCCGGAGAACGAGCCGGGCTCCTCGATCATGCCTGGCAAAGTGAATCCAACCCAGTGTGAGGCCGTGACCATGGTGTGCTGCCAAATATTCGGCAACAACACGACGGTCGCGGTCGCCGGCAGCCAAGGCCACTTTGAACTAAACGTCTACAAGCCCGTGATCGCTTTCGCACTGTTGCAATCGATCAGGCTGCTCGCCGACGTCGCGGTATCCTTCACAGACAACTGCATCGCCGGCATCCGCGCCGATACGGCGCGAATCCAGGAATTGATGCAACGTTCCCTGATGCTCGTCACCGCGCTCGCGCCGCATATCGGCTATCAGAAGGCGGCGGAGATCGCCAAGGCAGCGCATGCGTCGGGAACCACACTGCGCGAGGAGGCGGTCCGTCTCGGCTACGTTTCGGCAGCGGAGTTCGACCGCTTGGTGCGGCCGGAAAGGATGACCAAGCCAGGGTAATCTACTGCACAATGACGGCAGGAAATCAGCACGCACATTTCAGCAGATTACGTATGCTTATTGGAATAACTCGGCGATGCTTCAGTTTATCAACGATAAGAAACGTTGTTGAAGACTTCAGATCCGTGCGGCTCAACGTGAAACTTCCGCTCCGCCCAGCGCTCGTTGCTCAACCAGAATGCAAAAGCGCACAATAATGGCAAGGAAAGCACTGACATTGCCACGCTCCGGGCGCATTTCGGGTTCAAGGACGAGTTACTGACAGAACGCCTTCACTTGCCCGATGTTCGTCGAGATTTGGATGGGTGACGTCATCAAGCTTCGTGAAGCGCGCAGAAAGGCCAAGCGACTGCGTGAGGAGAAGCATGCAGCCGCTAATCGATTGTTGCACGGCCGCAGCAAGGCGGACCGTCGACTCGAGTCTGCGCGCAATGCGAAGGCCCATCGGGACCTTGAACAGCACCGGGTTGATTCGGGAGACGAAGGATGAAATCGCCTGTCGTTAAGCGCTCCATCGTCATCGCCGGCCACAAGACCAGTGTGAGTCTTGAAGACGCATTCTGGAAGGGGCTGAAGGAGATCGCGAGCGGACGCCACGCCACGTTGTCTGAGTTGGTGGCTTCGATCGATGCGGATCGCCAGCAGGGCAATCTGTCATCGGCATTGAGGCTGTTCGTCTTGGACTTCTATCGGACACAGGTCGGAGACGAGATGGGTCTGCACGGCAGCACCCCGCAGGATGCGATGATGGTGCGGCCTGCCGTTTCGGCCTAATCTTGGATTTCGGCGCACGCACACTCGGCGGGCGCGACTCGCGCGACGTTATATTCTCATCGCGTGCCGGTCGCGGCCGCCGGGGATTCGGATTGTTCATAAAGACGCAGGTCGGTCCAGACCAGGCCGGTTCAGGCCGCTAGCCCCGAATTGAGCCTCCTATCCGCGCGGCCCGTGCGAGACCGGAGGCCGGATATCAATCGGCGGCGGCAAAGGTGCCTGCTCGACAGCGGGACCGGAACGGCGAGCCGGCTGATCCGGACCGGGAGCGGGCCGCTGGCGCGGCGGCATGCTCGGTCGCGGCAGCGTCGGCGCGGTGCTGCTCATGTCCTGCTCCGGGGGACTCGGGCTGCCTGTCGTATCGCCCACGTCATCCGGGTGCTCACGCGCGGCTTGCTCGAGGGCATCGACGCGCTTCGCCTTCTCGTCGGCCGCACGCAGCGCAAGCCAATGGGTGAGCGCCCCGACATCGAGCGTGCGCCTGGGCGCCGCGACGGGCCCCTTCAGGTTCACCGTGACGGCCGGATGGCCGGCATCACGGTCATCGCCACTTGCCGCCGACAAGGTGAGGCGAGCGTCGATTGAGCTTTGTGTCAGGTCGATACTCCCGCTCGGGACGAGCTCGGCATTGGCGGCGTGTATCGTGATATCGACCGGACGCAGCTGGCCCATGCTCACTGTGATCGCCCCCTGCGCCAGCGGCACCGGCAAAGCCGCAGCTCCCAGCGCGGCGTCCATCTGCTCCCCGATCCGCGCTGTGTCGATTGGCAACCCGCGGGCGACCGCCCGCTCCACCATGTCGAATGCTGCCGCATTCATTCGTGCAATCCCGCCGTCCCGCAGTGTAAGGCTTCCCTTGCCGGTGAGCGAACCGATGAGAGCGATCGGGCTGCGTCCGCTACCCGACAGATCGAGTGCCGCCGTGAGCTTGCCGGAGAGCGGCGCCGCACCGCTGCCGAGCAGCGCACCCGCGTTGGCATCGACCAAATCGACATGGCCTTGCACCGCAACTCCATCCTCCCCGCGCCCGAAACCGACATCGCCGCTCACGTGGCCACCGGCCAGATTGCCGTCGATCTTCTGCAGCGCGAGAGCAGACGAGCTGACATCGACGACAGCGTGCAGGTCGTGGGCGGTGAGCGTGGAGCTGAGTGCTGCCTGCGCGGCGCTGATCGTGACCCGACCCTCGAGCCCACTCAGAAGCCCCGCCTCGAAGGGATCAGCCGGCCACGTCCCATTGGGGTTGCCAACCGGACGCGGAAACCCGACGGCGGTGCCGATCGCGGCCGGCACATCCAGGTAGGCAAGAGTTAGATCTCCGTTCAGCCGCATGGGAGTGCCCAGGCCGACCCCGAGGTTGCCCTTGATCGGATATCCCGCCACCGTGCCGTCGAGATCGGCAAGGCCGATGCTGCCGTCAGCAGCCAGGCTGAGCTTCGCCTTGAGCCTCGACCACGGCGGCTCAACGGCGCGCCCGATCATGGCCAAGCGCATTGGCACGAGCTCTGCGGCCGAGGCATCGAGCGCAATCTGGGCGGTCGGGCCCTGCTCGCCGAACGGATGCAAGCTCCCCTTGGCCGCGACCTCAAGCCCGCCCGCGCGCAGCTCCCCCGTGACCGCCATGTCGCCATCCGGCGGCCCGCTGGCATCGAACCTCAACCAGCCCGAGCGCTGATTGACGCCGAACAGCCGGTCGAGCCCTAACGCTGCAACCAGCGCACCGCCGTCGCTGGAATCGATGCTACCTTTCAGGTGCACTTTGGAGCCGCCAAGCCGCGTCAGGTCGGCCAGGCTCTGGAAACTTCCGCTCGCATCGCCCTGCAGATCGAGACGAAGGACACCGGCATTGCCCTGGAGGCGGAGCTTGCCGGAGCTCGATTTGTTCGAGGTCCCGTCGCGATCCAAAACCAGCGAAGAATGGAGGTGCAGCGGAGCAGCGCGGCTCTCCGCGCGGCGAATGTCTGATGCAAGGGGGGAGGAGAATGCTGCGGCGACGGCCGCGATGCCGCCGAGGCTGCTGGCGTCAAGATCAAGCGATAGCGAGCCGCGCGGCAACGCCTCCCCGGTATCGAAGTCTCCACTGACAGATGCTGCCGCTCCGCCGATATCGCCCACGAAGCGCGCGATATGGAGGCCGGTCGGGTCGTACCGCATCTTGATTGCAACATCCTTGGCCGCGAGCCCTCCCACCCGGCTGATATCGACCGCCGGCTTGACGCCGAAGCCGGCCTGCAAGAGCGAGAGGACGCGATCGACCTCGAGAGCCGGCGCGCGCAGATTGGCATTGAAGGTGACGGGCTTATCACGGCCAGGCCACACATAATCGAGGCTGCCTTCGACCTTTGTCTGGTCAAGCTCCAGCTGCAGGTGATCGAAAGCAATCCTGTCATTTGAGAGCGCGACATCGCTGGTCAGGCGCAGCGGCTCCGCAGCTGCGGGCATGTCGGCACGCTCGGCGAGCCAGCCGAACAGCGCTTGCAGATCGGCAGACTCGATCTTGGCGGCACCCGCAAAGCTCGGACCGGCGCGCGTCGCCGACAGTTGCCCGCTGAAAGCAACCTGACTGAGACCGGGAGCCCGCAGGCTGAAGTCTTCGATGTTCCAACCATCGCGGTTGGAGGCCACATCCCCGCCCACACGCTGCAACATCGCACCGCCTAGCGTCACGGTTTCGGCGCTAATCCCAAGCCGCACCGGAAATGACGGGCGCGGCGCCGCAACCAGAGCTTCAGCGAGGCGCTCGATGGCGAGACGCGGTTTATGATCGCCCGTTTCCGGCGCGGCGATGATCCGATCAAGGTCGATCTGCGATCCCGAGAGCGTCGCGGTCAATTCCGGTTGAGCGCCGAGCGAGAGCTTGGCATCGCCCTTGAGCCTTATGGCCTGCTCCTCGGCGCCGTACTGGAGCTCTACCTGTTGCAGGAGCGCCCCTGCCCCATCCACATGCACATGACTGGAGATGCGCCAGGGCTGGACGATGCCATCCGGGCCGCGGCCCACCGGACGAGCCATCTGCAGCGTTCCGTCGAAACGCGGCAAGCCATGCTCGATCCAGATCGATCCGTCGATGTCGAGGCTGCGCGGGTGATCGATCGGCGCCAGGCTGAGCCGCACCTTGACGCCTCCGTCGTCGGCCGGGCGACCTGCCGAAAATTGAAACGGATAGGTCCGGCCGTCGAGCACAAAGCTGCCCTCGCCTTTGACCGGCCCCAGCAGCGAGCGCACTTGCCCGGTGAATTCCAGCTGATCGAGCGTGAGGCGCGCTCCGCTTGCCGCGTCGGCGAATGTCGCGCGGCCCCATTCGATCTCCAGATGCTCGATCGCGACCGAATCGGGGTCGAGACCGATCGTCGGCGTGGACCAAGCAAGCCGGCCGGAAGGATCTAGGCCGAGCGTAAGCTCGGGTCCCTGCAGAACCATGTCCGAGGCCCGCCAAGTCCCGCGCATGAGATCACCCAGCGCGAACTCGATACGCAACCCGCGCGCCCGGGTCTTGGCCTGGTCGCCGGGGCGTCCGACTTCAATATCCTGCAGATTGAGCGTGGGCGTCGGCAAGAGGCGGACATCGATCGGCCCGGTCACCCGCACCTCAAGCCCGGTGAGCTTTCCAACCTCCTCCTCGAAGAGCGCGCGCTGGCTGCTCCAATCGACAAACAACGGCCCGACCAGCGCCGCCACCAGCGCCAGGATAATCGCAATGCCAGCACTCAGCAGCGTCGTCTGCACGCCGTAATCACCCCAACTGACCGCGAAAGTGGTGAACCGCCAAAGCGCACGCAAATGCGACTGCGGAGCTGGTCCTCAAATCGGACGGCCCAATCATCGGAGGGCCTTACGACCACCCCGGCCACCGGTCAAATGAGCAAGCTTCCCACCTGAGCACGATTCCCGTTGCCAAGCCATCACGGCCCGCCGTTTACCATGCGGGACGGCAACCAGAGCCGCGGGCACCTTGCTGCGGCGACTTGGCAACTTGCGCAGCTCACGCCGTCGGCTGATGCCGGCCCTTGACGGCAATTCTATGTCGGTTGCGGCCCGCCGACAGGGGGCCAAACGGGGGAAGCACGGGATTTTTTTCGCCGCGAACCCGGCTTCTGCTTGCATCCAGAGGCCGCCTCGGGCGGAATGCAGCAATCCGCTCGTGCCACGCATCTGAAATCAGGGCCGAGCAGTGCTCGACCGTGTCGACTTTGAGCCGGTGTTTTTCGCTCCTTTCGTGTCCTCGGTGATGCGGGTCGAGCCGGCCTGGATCGACTATAACGGGCACCTCAACATGGCCTATTACAATGTGTTGTTCGATCGCGCTGTCGACGAGGTATTCGAGCTCCTGGGCTGCGGCGAAAGCTATGTGAAATCCCGCCGCAAATCCTGCTTCACGGCCGAGGTGCATGTGCGCTATCTGCGTGAGCTGCATGCCGACGACCCGGTCCGGGTGACTTTTCAGCTCCTCGACCACGACAGCAAGCGGGTGCACTTTTTCGAGCAGCTGTTTCATGCGGTCGAGGGATGGGTCTCGGCCACCTCGGAGAACATGGCGCTGCATGTGGATATGGCGGCCGGCAAGACCACGGCGTTCCCGACCGATATCGCGACGACCCTCGCCAAAATGAAATCCGCCCATGCCAGGCTGCCGCTGCCGGAATCGGCCGGCCGACGCATCGCCATGCCTGGCTGACTTTTTCGCACGACCTCATCCTCAGCATCGCTGATGTGGCGCCAAGCCCTTGCCGGTGCCATCTTTAGGGCTTGAGATTCGCCTAACGACTCTGCATCGCCTAGCGACCTTGGCGACAGGGCGCCCAGACTTTCTCGAGCATGGCCGAACCGACCCGCACTTCTCGCGAATTCAATGAATTGCCGCCGGCTCCTCAACCGGGCGGCATTGCCGCGCGGGCGCGGGCCGCGGCCGCTCCGTATCTCGCCGATCTCAATTCCGAGCAGCGCGCTGCGGTCGAAACCCTGGATGGGCCGGTCTTGGTCCTGGCGGGTGCCGGCACCGGCAAGACGCGGGTGCTCACCACCCGTATCGCCCATATCCTGGCCACCGGGCGGGCTCGGCCATCAGAGATTCTGGCGGTCACCTTCACAAACAAGGCCGCACGCGAGATGAAGCAGCGCGTCGGAGCCATGGTGGGCGAAGTCGTCGAGGGGATGCCGTGGCTCGGCACGTTCCATTCCATCGGTGTCAGAATCTTGCGCCGGCACGCCGAGCTGGTGGGGCTCAAGCCCGATTTCACCATCCTCGACACCGACGACCAGATCAGGCTGCTGCGGCAGATCCTCGAAGCCGAAGGGATCGACGAGAAGCGGTGGCCGGCGCGCATGCTGGCGGGCCTCATCGACGGCTGGAAGAACCGCGGGCTCACTCCCGAGCAGGTTCCTCCCGGTGAAGGCGCGAGCTTCGCCAACGGCAAGGGCAAGAAGCTCTATGCGGCCTATCAGGAGCGGTTGAAGGTCCTCAACGCCGCCGACTTCGGCGATCTTCTGCTCGAATGCATCCGCCTGTTCCGCACCCAGACGGAGGTGCTGCGCCAATATCAGGGGCGGTTCAAATATATCCTCGTCGACGAATACCAGGACACGAACGTGGCGCAGTATCTTTGGCTGCGCCTGTTGGGGCAGAGCAGCGTGCCCGCCCTTTCGGCGGGTGGAGACAGGCCCGACACAGGCGCACCCGTGACATCGGGCCCGCCACGGTCGATCAAGAACATCTGCTGCGTCGGCGACGACGACCAATCGATCTACGGCTGGCGCGGCGCGGAGGTCGACAACATCCTGCGCTTCGAGCACGACTTTCCGGGCGCCAAGGTGATCCGCCTGGAGCGCAACTATCGCTCCACCGGACACATCTTGGCGGCCGCCTCGCACCTCATCGCCCACAACGAGGGCCGGCTCGGCAAGACGCTGCGCACCGAAGACGAGCCCGGCGAGAAGGTCACGGTCACCGGTGCCTGGGATTCCGAGGAAGAGGCGCGCGTGATCGGCGAGGAGATCGAGCAGCTGCAACGCGCCGGCCATCCCCTCGACGAGATCGCGATCCTGGTCCGCGCCTCGTTCCAGATGCGCGAATTCGAAGATCGCTTCGTGACCCTCGGCCTGCCCTATCGGGTGATCAACGGTCCGCGCTTCTACGAGCGGCAGGAAATCCGCGACGCGCTCGCCTATTTGCGCCTGATCGCGCAGCCGGCCGACGATCTCGCCTTCGAGCGCATCGTCAACGTGCCCAAGCGCGGGCTGGGCGATGCCACCGTGAAGCTTTTGCACGAGCACGCGCGTAAGCGCCGCATCTCCATGCTGGAGGCGACGCGGGCAATGATCGAGACCGATGAGCTCAAAGCCCGCCCGCGCGGCGCCTTGCGCGACCTGGTGGCGGCGTTCGACCGCTGGCGTGGGCAGAAGGAGGTGCTGCCGCACACTGAGCTTGCCGAGATCGTGCTCGACGAGTCCGGCTATACCGAGATGTGGCAGAAGGACCGCAGCGCCGATGCCGCCGGGCGCCTGGAGAATCTCAAGGAGCTCATCCGCTCCATGGAGGAGTTCGAGAACCTGCAAGGCTTCCTCGAGCATATCAGCCTGGTCATGGACACCGACCAGAACGAGAGCAGTGAAGCCGTTTCGGTGATGACCCTCCATTCGGCCAAGGGACTGGAGTTCGACACCGTGTTCCTGCCCGGCTGGGAGGAAGGGCTGTTTCCCAGCCAACGGACATTGGATGATCAGGGTCGTGCCGGGCTCGAGGAGGAGCGCCGGCTCGCCCATGTTGGGCTGACGCGCGCGCGCCGACGCGCGAAAATCTATTTCGCCACCAATCGGCGCACGCACGGGCAGTGGCAGAGCAACCTGCCCTCGCGCTTCCTCGATGAGCTGCCGGAGGCGAACGTGGAGGTAACCGAATCCCGCGGCGGCTTCGGCGGGTATGGTGGCTACGGGGCCTCGCGTTTCGATGAGATGACCCATTTCGGCTCAAGTTACGGCACGCCGGGATGGCAGCGCGCGCAACGGCGCAGCAGCGGCTTCGAGGACATGTCGCAAGATTTCGATGCCGACACCCAAGCCGAGCAAAGCGCGCGCGAGGCAAGAGCCCGAGCCGCCGGCGGGCGGCGGGGACGCCCCCGCTCGTCCCCCCTCACGATCGAGGGCGAGTTGGTCGCGCGATCGAGCGGTCCGGCCTCCGCGTTTGCGGTCGGCGACCGCGTGTTCCACCTCAAGTTCGGCAACGGCAATGTCACCGCGGTCGACGGCAACAAGCTGTCCATACACTTCGATCAGGCAGGCGAGAAGCGCGTGGTGGATAGCTTCGTGGAACGGGTGTAGCCCTTTATTTCCACCACGGCTGGGACCGGCGTCCAAACCATCACCGCAGGATTTCTGTTATAAACTCTCGCGTAAAGGCGGCCGGCGGCCGCGATTCGAGGGTTGATCCATGCGCTTGGGGTCTCGCTTCCGGTCCTGGCTTTGGACATTGCTATTGGGCACTTTCGCCGGCCTGCTGGCGTCCACAGCGGGCGCACATGTGCTCATCAATGTCGACAAGACAACGCAGACGATGACGGTCTCGGTCGATGGCGTGCCGCGCTATCACTTCACCGTTTCCACCGGTCGTCCGGGCCTTGGCACCCCAGACGGGACCTTTCATCCGGAGCGCATGGAGCCGACCTGGTTTTCCAAAGAGTATTACAATTCGCCGATGCCGCACTCGATCTTCTTTCATGGCGGCTTCGCCATCCATGGCAGCTACGAGATCAACGCGCTCGGCGGCCCGGCCTCGCACGGCTGCATAAGGCTGCACCCGGACAACGCCGCCACCCTCTACGCGTTGGTCGAGCGCGAAGGCATGGCGGCGACTACGATCGTGGTATCGGGCGAGACGCCGGCTTTCCGCGAGGCCCCGATTGCACGCGAAACCCCGTGGGGCAGCCGCGCGCCGGGCACCGCAGCTACCCCCCTGTATCAACCTGACAACTTGTTTCCACCGCTCTTCCCCGGCTATCAGCCGCCGCAGCGCCGGAGCTATTAGAGCGCAGCCGTCACTTCGGCTTCTGGAACTTAAGGACGAACTCGTCGACCGGGCCGGTCGGATGCTGCGTGGTGAAATCGCGCGTGTCCTCGGGATGGCTCCAGAACGCGCCCTCCGCGGCCAGCTTGAATCCTGCCGCCTCGACCTCCCGGCGCAGCACCGCCTCATCGATGCGATGCAGCGTCTTGCCGACGGAAATGTCTGCGCCGGGCTTGGCGGCATGGTCGGCGATGACCAGGAAGCCGCCCGGCTTGAGCGCCGCGAACAGCTTGCGATCCATCTGGGCGCGATCGACTTTCATGTAGGTCGTGTCGTGATAGAAGAACAGGAACGTGATCACGTCGAGATCGCGCACGTCGTCGGGCACCGGATCATCGAACGGCCGCGACACGGCGACCGCATCCTTCATCGCCGGCGTCGCCAGACGGGCGGCGAAGGCCGCCTTGCCGCGCTCGCCGAAATCCGGCGGATTCTGACCGTAGACGATGCCATTAGGGGCGACCGCCCGAGCATCTAGCTCGGTTGAGTAGCCGGCACCCGCCCCCATATCGAGGACTTTCATGCCCGGCCGTAAGCCGGCGAAGGCCAGGAACGGCACCGGATCGCGACGCTTGTCGGCCTGCCGGTCGGCATCGCTGCGGTCGGGCGCCGCCATGAGGGCGGCATAATCGGGCGTGCCGTTCTGCGCGCCGGCCGTCGGGATCGCGACACCCGCAGCCGTCAAGGCGGCGAGGATCGCGACGCCGGCGGCGCCACGGCGGAATGCTTGCGCAAATTGCTTCATCTTCGAGCCTCTTTATCGTTGGCGTATTGTCGGCGTGTGTGCTCTCGTTCGGCAGCCCTGTGTTAGCACGGATCGCCGCCGGAAACCCCTGGAGGATACATTTGACGAAGGTGGGAGCAACTGACGAAATTGGCAGCAATGCCAAACGCGCGAAGCCGGATCGGCACGCTTCGCTGCGCGCATCAACCGGCGGAGGAATGCGCGCCGTTCAGGCGGCGACGCGATGCATCGCGACGCCCTCGTACATGCCATTGATCGCCTTGACCGACTTCTCGATGGCGGTCCACAGCGCCGCGACCTCGTTGGCCGCCTCGGAATTGGAATCGTATTCCTTGGCGCCCTCACCCTCCGCCAAAGCGAGCGAGTAATTGGTGCGTTGCGTGATCTGACCCGACCAGACCGGAACATTGAGCTGGGTCAGAACCTGACGCGCCTCGCGCACATAGGGAGACTCGGTGTTGTCGCGCCGCGCCGGAACGCCGTTGATCACCACCGCATAGGGCTTGTTGAGCTTGCGGCAGAGGTCCATCGTTTCCTTGACGGCGGCGATATCGAAAACGGTCAGGCGCGCCGGGATGATGACCAGCGTGGCGGCATGGATCGCATCGGTTACTGCGGCCGACATGTTCGGCGGAGTATCGATGAACACCCACTCGTAGCCGGCCTGCTTGGCGGCCTTGATCAGATCCGCAACACCGTCGACGGCTGCTCGCAGCGGCGGCTCACTCCCGCCCCTGAGCTTGTGCCACAACGTCAGTGAGCCCTGCGGATCGCAATCAATCAACAAAACCGGACGCGATGGACGGTGCGCCTGGGCGGCGAGATGCGCGGTCAGCGTGCTCTTGCCCGAGCCGCCTTTGCGTGACGCGAAGACGATGACGTTCATGAGAGCACCCCTCAGTGATTCGCATCGCGAGGGTACCACGGCTCACGCTTTGGCCCTATGGTTGGCGGGGAATCTCAAGGCTCAATTTCGGCGGTAACCGCGGGTGCAACCCGGGAGAACTACCTGTCGGATAGAACACCACATGACGCGCATGTGACGGGCCGAATCGAAGAGCGAACGAACCGGAATCGAAATATGAACTATCACCACTCCGTCGCCGGACCCGCCTCGCGATGGTCCATCGGCCCGGGCGCCAGTGGCATTGCAGGTGTCCTGCTAGCGGCGCATCTCTTTGTGGCTGCGGCCTGCGGGGAGAGCGCTGCGCCTGCGGCCGTTGCCAATGCGACGCAGCTCATCGCACAGGTGCGGAACGGCCGCGCCGACGTGCCGCGGGTCGAGCTTGCGGCGCGGCTCGAGGCGGCGGGATTTGCGGGAACGCTCGATTACGCGATCATGCGTGACAATGCGGCGCGCGAGCTCAGTGGGCGGCCGGACGGAGTGGGTTGGGTGAGCGCCGCGGAGCTCAAGAGCGCTGACGATGCGATCAGCCGGGAAGTGGCCGCCTTGCGGGGCCCCCCGGAACCGCCCCTGCGTCTCGCAGCAATCGCGCGCCTGCCTGGGCGCCCGCAAATCCCGGGACTTAGAATCGTTTACATCAATCCGCTGGGCGATCCGGCCGATGCCAATCCGTGGCACAACATTCTGGCCCACCAAACCGAAGGACCGCCCGGCACCGCCCACGCCTCGGCGCTCGCGCAGGCCGCCAATCCGACCAAACGCGGGGTCACCCTGTGGGTCGAGACCGACGGCACCGCCTATTGGGCCACTTCTGAGCGCGTGATCCCGACCCACGGCGACGGGGCCAACCGCAACGACAACAAATACATCGACAACTCGAAGACCTATCATTCGGTGGTCAAGACCAACACGATCGGGGTCGAGTTCATCGGCAACTATCCGGATGTCGCCAAGCCGGTGACACCCGCGCAGTTGCAAGCCTGGCTCGTCCTGGTGCGCTTCCTGCAAGAGCGCTACGGCATTGCGCCGGATAACATCTACGCGCACAACTGGATCGACTACAAAGATACGCGTTATTGCGAAGGCTGCGCGCTGGCCGAAGCGGCGCGGTCGCAGGCTTATCAACCAACGAGCCGCGCCGGAGATGGCCGCTAACAGTAAGCCTGACGCGATCCCGCGGTTCCCGCTGGCGCCCTCAAGAAAGAGGGCGGGCACAAGGAGGCTGTCCACAAACCCGTCCACCACCCGCACCTGAGCGTCCGCCGGGATCAACTCGTCCAGCCGCTCCGGAAACAGCGTCGCCTGATCACGCGAAACCCCGCCACATAGCCAGCCATCGCGAATCTCCCTCGACACGGAGATTCTCCGACAAAGCCTCAGGGGGAATCCTATTTTCACACAGCCTCCAAGGCCCGCCCCTACGAACGCGATCGGCTTTTCAATCCGCGTGACGGTCCGATTATCGATCCACCGCAGCGGAAGTCACTCCTCGCTCTTGATGCTTTTCTCTGCCACCACGCGGCCCCAGCGGTCGAGCTCCGCGGCAAGCAGGGCGGCAAAGTCCGCGCTCGAGGTCGGCGCCGGAATAGCGCCGGAAGCGATGAGCTTCTCGTGCAGGTCGGGCTCCGCGAGCGCGGCCACCACCGCATCGTGCAGCCTGGCAACGACCCGGGCCGGCGTGCGCGCCGGCGCCAGCAGCCCGTACCAATTGTCGGCGCTGGTATCGGCAAAGCCTTGCTCGGCGAGTGTCGGCACATCGGGCAGAGCCGCATTGCGCATGCCCGAGGCGGCCCCGAGCGGGCGGATCTTGCCGGCCTGAATCTGCGACAGCAGAACCGGGACGTCGGCGAAGAAGCCCTGCACCTGGCCGCCCAGAAGATCGCTCAACGCGGCTGCAGCGCCCCGATAGGGAACGTGCAGGAACTTTACGCCGGCGGAGGCCTGATAGAGCTCAAGCGCCAAGTGCGGCATGCTGCCGATACCGGTCGAGGCGATGGCGACGGTGCCGGGCTTGGCCGCCGCCATCGCGGCAAGATCGCGCGCGGAGGCGACCGCCATGTCGGGCTTGACCACCAGGATCGTGGTGTTGCGCACCACCAGCGTGATGGGAGCGAAGTCGCGGATCGGATCGTAGGCGACCTTGACCGCGAGATGCGGAGTGATCGCGACCGCCCCGACCGTGGTCATGAACAGCGTGGTGCCGTCGGGTGCGGCGTGCGCCACATATTCGGCCCCGACCGCCCCATTAGCGCCGGCCCGGTTCTCGACAATGACATTCTGCCCGAGCAGGCCCTTGAGCTTATCGGCGAGGAGCCGGGCCACGAAATCGGTTGGCCCACCCGCCGGAAAAGCGACCACCATGCGGATGGTGCGCGACGTCAGCTCCTGCGCTCGCCCGGCGGCCGGCGCCAACAACGCCAGCGCCAACAAGAAGCAAGGCGTCGCGCGTCGCACGCTTTTTCGTTTTCGCATGTCCTTATCGGAAAACCGGTATCCACTTTTCCGGAACATGCGGCCAGCCTCACTCGGGCTTGATGCCGACGCGCGCGACGAGCTCCTTCACAGCGGGAATTTCGGTCGCGATGCGTGCCGTCAATTGCTCCGGCGTGCCGGCCACCACTTCGAATCCGGCATTGTGCGCCTGCTGCAGCGCTTCCGGGGTCCGCAATGCGGCTTGGCTTTCCTTGGCAAGGGCGGCGAGGATCGGCGCCGGCGTGCCGGCGGGCGCAAACAGCGCGTTGAACGTGTCGGAGACAAAACCCGGATAGCCGGACTCGATCATCGTGGGGACATCAGGCAGCGAGAACCAGCGCTTCGCCCCGGTCACCGCCAATGCCCTGAGCTGACCGCTCTTGATCATCGCCTCGGCGGCAGCGAGCGCGACCGAACCGACCTGCACCGTCCCCTCGAGCACCGCGACCGCAGCGGGCCCGGCCCCCCGATAGGGTACGTGCGTCATCTGAATGCCGGCGCGCAGCTTCAGCTCCTCACCGGTCAAATGCGATTTGGTCCCCACGCCGGGGCTCGAATAATTGAACTTGCCGGGTGCAGCCTTGGCGCGCGCCACCAGATCGGCGAGCGAGGTGATGCCGGAATCGGGACGGACGACGATCACGTTCGGGGCGTTGACGAGCTCGGAGATGGGCGCGAAATCCTTGAAGGGGTCGTAGCCGAGATTGTTGAACAGCGCCGGATTGACCGCGATCGCGGTCGAGGTGAGGAGAAGCGTGTAGCCGTCGGGCGCGGCGCGTGCGGCCGCCGCCATGCCGATATTGCCGGCGGCGCCGCCACGATTATCGACGACGACCGATTGGCCGAGCGATTTCTGGAACGCCGAGGAGATGATGCGGGCGATGATGTCGGTCGGGCCGCCGGGCGCAAACGGGACGATCAGCACGATGTTGCGCTCCGGGTAAGCGGCGCGGGCGGTCGGTGAGAACAGCCCGACGAGCAAGATGAGCAAGGCCGCGAGCGTGGCGCAAAGCCTCCCGCGTCCTGCGGACTCGAACCGGATCTTGTCGCCGCCGGGCTTGACGCGGCGATCCATCTTCTTGCGAAAAAGATGCACCCGCGAAGTCACAAGGGCGTTTACGCCCGTCTTCGACGGGCTATGCCCGCGGGTGACTACCGAATTTGGGCCAATCATCACTGCTGCTTCCTCCGGCCGCGAAGGCGTCACGATACGGCGCATCGCGGACGAAACAAGTCCCTTGAGAAGCTGCGGAGATGTGCTTGAAAACCCTGTGCAAAGTTCTGCGGGCGAAGCTGTGGATGAAGGCTGCGCAGATTGGGGATAAAGAACCTCGCGCAACATTTGCGCGCTTGCTGTGATGTATGGGGAGATCGCCCGACAGATTAGGAAAGTATCAGGACGTTCCCTTCCCAGGCTCCTACCCCGATGTCAGACACCATGCCTTCGGCCGACGCGACCTTGTGCGCCAGGGTCGTGACCGATGAAGCGACCGCGCGACGCCTTCTCGACGCGCTTGCCGAGGCGCTGGATCCCGAGCAAGCCGTTGTCTCGATCTCGGAAGAGCGTGGCGGCGGCTGGGCGGTGGCGCTCTATTTCCGCGAAGCGCCCAATGAAGCAGCGTTGCGGGCGCTGGTTGCGCTCGGCTCCGATACCGAGACCGGCAATGCGCTCGCGTTCGAGACTATCGGGGCGACAGACTGGGTAAAGGCGAGCCTTGCGGGTCTCAAGCCGGTCGAGGCCGGACGCTTCGTCGTGCACGGCGCCCATGACCGCGCGCGGGTGTTGGCGAACCGCATCGGCATCGAGATCGAGGCGGCGCTCGCCTTCGGCACTGGCCACCATGGCACCACGCGCGGCTGCCTCCTCGCCTTCAACCAGTTTCTCAAGCAGCGGCTTCAGCGCAAAGGCGCCAAGGCCAGAGTCCTCGACCTTGGCACCGGCAGCGGCGTGCTCGCCATAGCGGCCGCGCGCGTACTGCGCACTCGCGTCATGGCAAGCGATATCGATGGACGTGCGGTCATGGCCGCCCGCGGCAACGCCGGGCTCAACCGCGCAGCCTCGTTTATCGAGGTTATCCGCGTTGCGGGTTGCGAGGCCCACGGCTTGCGCTTAGGCGCACCCTACGATCTCATCTTCGCCAATATCCTGCTTGCACCCTTGAAGCGGATGGCTCACCCCATCGCGCGGCTCACGCAAGCGGGCGGGCGGGTCATCCTCTCCGGTTTGCTGATCGCGCAGGAAAACGGTGCCCTTGCGGCTTATCGCGCGCAGGGGCTTTCGCTCGAGCGGCGCGTCGTGCTCGACGGCTGGGTCACGCTGGTGATGCGCAGGGGCGTTGCCGCCCACAAGCGCCGAACATAAAGTGAAGCGATGTTCGAGGCCCGCTTCCAGTCGTTCGACGATGCCCCCGAAGGCGCCGCAACAGCCCCACGCGTGGCCGCGCTACGCACCGAGCTCGCGCGGCGGGGGCTGACCGGCTTTGTGGTGCCGCGCGCCGATCGGCACCAGAACGAATACGTGCCGGCTTGCGACGAGCGGCTTGCCTGGCTCACGGGCTTCACCGGCTCGGCCGGCGCGGCGGTCGTGCTCATGGACCGCGCCGCCCTGTTTGTCGACGGCCGCTACACTTTGCAGGTGCGCCAGCAGGCGGACACTTCGCTGTTTACGGTCGAGCATCTGGTCGAGATGCCGCCGCCGCAATGGCTGGAGCAGAATCTCAGCGCCGCAGATCGCCTGGGCTATGACCCGTGGCTGCACACGGTCGAAGGCGCGGAGCGGCTCGCCAAGGCCTGCGCGGCGAGCGGCGCTTCGTTGATCGCAGTCGAGCCTGACCTGTTTGATGCGATCTGGGCCGATCGGCCAGCGCCGCCCCTCGGGCCCGTGCGGCTGCACGATATCGCGTTCGCGGGCGAGGACGCCGCGGGCAAGCTCGCGCGCGTCCGCACCGAGATCGAGAAGCTCAAGTGCGACGCGCTGGTGGTCTCTGATCCGCATTGCATCGCCTGGGCCTTCAACATCCGCGGCGCCGACGTGCCGCATACGCCGCTGCCGCTTGCCTTTGCGATCGTGCCCCGCGAGGGACGGCCCGCCCTCTACATCGATGGCCGCAAGCTTGCCAATGATGTGCGCGATCGCCTGGAGGCGCTCGCCGACATCCACGAGCCGGCGAGTTTCGCCGGCGACTTGACCGCGCTCGGTTCGCCCAAGAAGACCGTGCGCATCGACCAGGCAACCGCAGCCGATGCGCTTTCGCGCCTCATCACCAGTGCCGGCGGCAAGGTGAGCCGCGGGGGCGACCCGATCGTGCAGATGAAGGCGGTGAAGAACGCCAGCGAGATCGCGGGCGCCACTGCGGCGCAGCTGCGCGACGGCGCCGCCATGGTGCGCTTCCTAGCCTGGTTCGACGAAGCTGCGGCAGGCGGCAAGCTACGCGAGATCGAAGCCGTCGAAGCACTCGAAAGCTTCCGCCGCGACACCGGCAGGCTCAAGGATATCTCATTTCCGACCATCGCGGGCGCTGCCGCCGATGGCGCCATCGTGCACTATCGGGTCACCCGCAAGAGCGATCGGGTGATCCCGAAGGATAGCCTGTTTCTGATCGATTCCGGCGCGCAGTACGAGGACGGCACGACCGACATCACCCGCACGCTCGCCGTCGGCACCCCGTCTGACGAGATGCGCGATCGCTTCACCCGCGTGCTCAAGGGCCACATCGCGATCGCCCGCGCGATCTTTCCCGACGGCACCACCGGGGCGCAGCTTGATTCCTTTGCGCGGCAGTCGCTGTGGGAAGCGGGCCTCGATTTCGATCACGGCACCGGCCACGGCGTCGGCAGCTATCTGTCGGTGCATGAAGGCCCGGCGCGGATCTCCAAGCTCGGCACGGTTCCGCTCAAGCGCGGCATGATCCTGTCGAACGAGCCGGGCTACTACAAGACCGCAGAATACGGCATCCGCATCGAGAATCTGGTCCTGGTGGTCGAGGCGGACGCGGTCGCCGGCGCCGAGAAGCCGCTCAATGCGTTCGCGACCTTGACTCTCGCGCCGATCGATCGGCGGCTCATGCAGCCCGACATGCTCAATGCCGTGGAGCTGGGCTGGCTCAACAACTATCACGCGCGCGTCCGGACGAGCCTCTCGGCATTGCTTGATGCACCAACGCGCGCGTGGCTTGCGGCTGCGACTGCGCCGATCACGCGCGGCTGACCGACCGGCTTAAGCCACTGGGTCCCGCTCCTATGCTGCGATCTCCCGCGGCGCCGTCCCTACAACTCCGAACGGCCGGCAATTGATTTTGTTGACGAAAATCGAGTTTCGAATTGCTAGAGCGATGGTAAAATTACACTAGGCCGCTTCATTCATCGAACTCTTTCGACTCTCTCCAATCGCACCAGGGGGCGGCCGCCCAGCCCGACCCGAGCCTTTGCGAATCTCGGAGGGCACCGAGATCTGACCCTGGGCACGGCGTAGAAGATCGGCTCGCGATTATTGCCACTCTGCATGACGTGCACCGGTCGATCCGGAAGTAAACAGCGGCCAAGCCGCGCCATCGATCGCCCCGCCGCGAAAGCTGACCGCATCCCGCTCCTAACAGCGAACCACATCAACTCTGGCCCGATTTCTTCAGATAAGCGGCCGGAACCTCCAATCTGTTGTGAAACGAGTTGCCCCTGCTTCCAACTTTGGCGATTCGTCGTCTACACTGCTGCGGGGAATCCCGAAGGCATCCGCAAAATTCTATTTGCTGCATGAGAGGCCTTGGGTAGGCGAGCTGCCGGGACCGGAACATGTTATGCAGGCCTCCTCTTTGTTGAAGCAAGCCGCCGGGTTCGAGCAGGCGCTGCGCGCTTGTGAGGCCATCAAGGACTGCACCGCTCTGCTGCGAACGGAGCTCGGCCAGGGCGGCTTCAACACGTTCGCGTGCGGCGAGCTCGATCTGGATAACAAGGAGCGATATGCCTTCTATGTCATCGACTGGCCGGATGAATGGCGGCAATTCTATTTGGAAAACGATCTGATGATCGACGATCCGATCGTCGACGCGCTGCGCGATCGTCGAAATCCTTTCACCTGGACGGAGCTGCTCCAAAGCCAAAATGTGTCGAGGCGGGGGAAAGATATCCTAAAGCTCGCGGGCGACAGGGGGTGGACCGAGGGCTTTGTCGTGCCGATCCGCCGCAGCGTGCGGGCGAGGGTCGGCCTCGTCAGTCTCGCCGGCAAGCGCGCGCCCCTCGAGGATCGGCACCGCGAGATGCTGACGCTCATGTGCGTTTGCTTTTTCCATCATGTCAGGACCCTTGTCCCGCGTTGCGGCTTTGCCGTCCCACCAGCCGGACTGACACCGCGGGAGATCGAATGCCTGCAGCTGGTTGGCCGAGGGCAGTCGGACAGGCTCATTGCGCAGAAGCTCGGGATTTCGCAGCTGACCGCGCACGAATACGTGGAGAGCGCAAAGCGCAAGCTGAAAGCGGGCACCAGGGCCGAGTTGGTCGGGGTTTGTGCAGCGCTAGGGATCGTCGACAGCTGAATCGCGTCCCCCTGTTCAGGGGGATGACAGTGGTTGAGCAATTCTGCACGTTGACTTGCGGAAGCGGGTTTATCGGCGACCCGAGTTGCCGTCGGGCTCGGTCCCACGTAATTCACGGTTGTATTGGAGATAAGAACATGCGCTTGAGATCGTGCTCTGCCGCGGCGATGTTGGCCGCGACCCTAAGCTCCGCCGGTCCCGCTCTTTCATCCTCCCTCGTCATCAATGGCGATTTCAGCGCTGGCAATTCCGGGTTCAGCAGCGACTATGCATTCCGGTCGCCGATCAATGGAGAGACGCAATACAACGTCGTGCCGGGAAAGCACATTAACGATTCTTCCAGCAACAGCTACGGTGACTGGACGGCAATCACTTCCGATCCCAGCGGCGGCAACGGAAACGTGCTGATCGCAAACGGCGCGACGTCGCCGGGTGAGCGAGTGTGGGATGAATCGGTTAGCGTCAAGCCGTTCACCAACTACGTTTTCAGCTTCTATGCGGCCGATGTGAATTACACTTCCGCGAGCAATGCCGATATCTTGGCGAGCATCAACGGCACTGCGCTCGGCTCGCCCCTGGCCACCACGCAGTCCTGGCAAAGCGCGAGCTATAACTGGAGCTCGGGTAAGCTTTCAGGAGGGGTCACATTGGCGTTGATCGACACCAATACCCAGGCCGCGTTCAATGATTTCGCGTTGGACTTTATTTCCATGTCCCCCGCAGTGAGCAGCACGCCGCTGCCGGCAGCTCTGCCACTGTTCGTCAGCAGCTTGGGAATAGCGGGAGCTGCCCTGTGGAGAAGGCGGCGGGTCCGACAGTGCTCTGTTGCCGGCGCGTGAACCGCTAAGCTGTTTCCCGGACGCGCCGCAGCACTCACCTCGCCTCCCCGATCAGCGCAAACCACTCGTCTTCGGTGAGCACCTTGACGCCGAGCTCGGCTGCCTTGCCGAGCTTTGACCCGGCGCCGGGTCCGGCGACCACATAGTCAGTCTTCTTCGAGACCGAGCCCGCCGTCTTGGCGCCAAGCCGCTCGGCCATGGCCTTGGCCTCATCGCGCGTCATCTTTTCCAACGAGCCGGTGAACACCACCGTCTTGCCGGCGACTGGCGAGGATGAGGCCGGCTGCTCGGCGTCGAGGATGCGCACCTCCTTGGTGAGGCGCTCGACGATGCCGCGGTTATGCGCCTCGCCGAAATAGGCGGCGAGGCTGTCGATCACGGTGTCGCCGATCTGATCGAGATTATCCATCTCGGTCCGCGTTTCTTCATCGCCCTCCGCAAGCTTGAGGCAAGCGTCGTGGAACGCCTTCCAGGTGCCGTAGCCGCGCGCCAGGGCCCGCGCGGTCGTCTCGCCGACGTGACGCATGCCCAGCGCGTAGATGAACCGCTCGAGCGCAATCTCGCGCCGCGCCCGGATGGCATTGAACAGGTTGCGCACCGAGACTTCGCCGAAGCCTTCTGTCTCCTCAAGCTTGATGCTGCGATTGCGAGATTCGAGCGTGAAGATATCGGCGGGCTCCCTGACCCAGCCCTGCTCGAAAAAGAAGGCGATCTGCTTCTCGCCCAGCCCGTCGATATCGAAGGCGCGGCGCGAGACGAAATGGATCAGATGCTCGACCTTCTGGAACGGGCAGGCGAACTCGCCGCTGCAGCGCGAGCGCGCGCCCTGCTCGCCGCCGGCGATCTCCTCGCGCACCACCTCCGTCTTGAGCGGGCACGGGCATTTGCTTGGGAACTTATAAGGCTTGGAATCCCTGGGGCGCTTTTCCGGCACCACGCCAAGCACCTGCGGGATGACATCGCCGGCGCGCTGGATCGTCACCGTGTCGCCTTCGCGCACATCGAGGCGCGCGATCTCCTCCTCGTTGTGCAGGGTCGCGTTCTGCACCACCACGCCGCCAACGCCGACCGGCTCGAGCTTGGCGACAGGCGTGAGCGCGCCGGTGCGTCCGACCTGGATCTCGATTCCCTTGACCACGGTCACGGCCTTCTCGGCCGGAAACTTGTGGGCGATCGCCCAGCGCGGATTGCGTGAGACGAAGCCGAGCCGTTCCTGATAGTCGAGCCGGTCGACCTTGTAGACCACGCCGTCGATGTCGTAGTCGAGCTTGGCCCGCTGCAATTCGATCTCGCGGTGGAAGGCGAGGAGCTCCTCGGCCGAGTTCGCCATCTTGGTGAGCGGGTTGGTGGCAAAGCCGCTCGCCGCGAACCACTTAAGCATGCCGCTTTGCCTCGCGGCCGGCATCTCGCTCATCTCGCCCCACGCATAGGCAAAGAAGCCGAGCGGGCGCGAGGCCGTGATGCTCGGGTCCTTCTGCCGCAGCGAGCCGGCCGCCGAGTTGCGCGGATTGGCAAAAATCTGCTCGCCGGCCGCCTTCTGGCGCTGATTGAGGGCGAGGAAATCCGACTTGGTCATATAGACCTCGCCGCGCACCTCGCAGATTTTCGGGATATGCCGGCCCTTGAGCTGTTGCGGCACCTCGCGCAGCGTACGGATATTGGCGGTGACGTCCTCGCCTTCGGTGCCGTCGCCGCGCGTCGCCGCGATGACGAGGGCACCGTCCTCGTAGCGGAGCGACATGGAAAGGCCGTCGATCTTCGGCTCGGCGGTGAAGTCGAGCGGCGCATCGGCGGCGAGCTTGAGGAAGCGGCGGATGCGGGCGACGAAATCGGCGACTTCCTCGGCCGAGAAGGCGTTGCCAAGCGAAAGCATCGGCAGCGCATGGCGCACCTTGGCAAACTTGCCGGTGGGCGCCGCGCCGACGCGGCGCGAAGGCGAATCAGCGCGGATGAGCTGCGGGAAGCGCGCCTCGATCGCCTCATTGCGCTGGCGGAGCGCATCATAGGCCGCATCCGACACGGTCGGCGCGTCCTCCTGGTAATAGCGGCGGTCGTGCTGGGCGATCTCGGCGGCAAGCCGCTTGAGCTCGGCCTTGGCGTCGGCCGCGGTCAGCTCGTTCGGCGCCGTTTTGCTGGTATCAGTCTTGCTCATGGATCGTGATTTCGGCTGTGGTCCCGGGCTTTTCGGCTGGCGCACGCCAGGGCGGTGGATTCGAAGTCCCTTCCATTCTTGCCGCGAGTCCCTCGAAGCGATTGCAAATCCAAAACCGCACTAGCCTCATCGACTTGTCCCTTTGATTTCAAAGTTCGCTCGCTCGCAACCAGGTACGGCGAGCTTCGGAATCGGGACACTGCTTGCTCGCATTCCAGCCCCACCTCCCTTGCGGCGGGAGCACGCCTTCGCATACCCTTGTCCGCACCCGAGGGGGAGCCCCCGGACACTAGGGAGTTTAATGCTCATGACAGCGATGCGCACTATCCTGACGAGCTTGTCGCTGGTGCTTGTGGCCGCGGCGGTTCCGGCCAGCGCCAGCACGAGTCGGATCTACATCACCAACAGCGCCGGCGACTCGATCAATGTGATCGATCCGGAGACCAACACGGTGGTGCAGACCATCAAAGGCGAAGAGGCAGCCCACGGCATCAATTTCTCGCCCGACGGCACCCGTGTCTATGTGAGCAACGAGGCGACCTCGACGCTCGACGTGTTCGATCAAAAGACCGGCAACCTGATCAAGAAGGTGACGCTGTCGAACCACCCTAACAACATCACGGTGGCGAAGGATGGTCGCATCTTTGTCGGCATCGCCCGCGAGCCGGGCGGGCTCGACATCATCGATCCGGTGACGCTGACGCTCAAGAAGACCGTGCCGATGCGCGGGCGCCTGCACAACATCTATATGACGCCGGACCAGAAATACGTGATCTGCGGCTCGGTGGCGAAGAAGTTCGTGTCCGTGGTCGACGCCCAGACCGAGACCGTCGCTTGGGACTACCAGTACGACCTCGGCGTCCGCCCGATGACCATCGAGGCCAATCCGGACGGCTCGACCAAGCGCATCTTCGTGCAGCTCGCTTCCTTCGACGGCTTCTCGGTGCTCGACTTCGCCAAGCGCGAGGAAGTTGCGCGCATCAAGCTGCCGGAGCTCAACAAGAACGTCGACATGGATCCGGGCCGGCTCGATGCACCTTCGCACGGTATCGGCGTGCATCCGGACGGCAAGACGCTCTGGGTCACCAGCATTCCGCAGAACGCCGTGTTCGTCTATTCGCTCGCCGATCTCAAGCTGATCGGCCAGATCGACCTGCCGGAGCTCAAGATCGCGGGCAAGCCGCTCGGCGGCGCCGTCGCCAACTGGGTGACCTTCACGCCCGACGGCAAGACGATCTACATCGCCAATTCGGGCCTGCGCTCAGTGACCGCGATCGACACCGCGAGCATGAAGGTGAAGGCGGTGGTTCCGGTCGGCGAAGTGCCCAAGCGGATCAACACGCTGGTGATGAACTAACACTACAGCGCCGAAAGCTAGGGCATGTTCTGATCGAAAAGACTCGCTCCAGTCGTCACCCGCCGGCATCGCCCGTCGAAGACGGGCGTAAGACGCCCTGATGACCCGCAGGTCCATCTTTTTTCGAAAGAAGATGGATTGCCGGGTCAAGCCAGGCTTGCCCCAGCAATGACGCTGAAGTGGATCAATTCGACCGGGAACCGCCTTGGGCGCCCGTTAGTGCGCGCCCTCTCCCACAAAAGGGAGAGGGCGCATCTTTTTACGGCTTCGCGATATCGAACAGGGCGGTCAGCTGCCGACGACGACGGTCTTGCCGCCAGCTGCTGTTCACCACAAGCCTCATGCCGGTGTAGTAGGCCAAGAACGCGGAGGCGGCCTGGCAATGCCCGCTACCACCTCGTGACTGTTGGGGAGGAACCTGAACTCCGACAAGCCGTTCCTGCGCGTGTTTGCCGCGGGCCCTTCCTTCCATGTCGGAAGCCCGACGCTCACGGCCGCCAATGCATCTCCCGACGAGCCGATGCGGTGACCATTTCGGTGTTTCGCAATCGTGATCCTCGCGAACCTTCGGCTCCAAATCGCGTTCTCACAGGTCGGAGCACTGGAGCGGGCCTGCACGTGAGCATTGTCGATCTACTTCTCGGCCGCAGGCTGCTCAATCGCGAATACACCAGGCGTAGGATCGGAGCATTCGAAGGCGTGCCGGCGATGGGCCTCGACGGCATCGGCTCATCGTCTTACGGCCCGGAGGCCGCGCTCGCGATTCTTGTCCCCCTCGGCGCGGCCGGCAGCTCATATATCGGCTGGATCATGGCGCCAATGGTGGCGCTTCTTTTGATCCTCTTCGCCTCGTACTGGCAGACAATTCTCGCCTATCCAAACAACGGCGGCTCCTACATTGTGGCTAAGGAAAACCTCGGCACCAATGCGAGCCTGCTTGCGGCCGCGGCGCTGATGATCGATTACGTGCTCAACGTCGCGGTCGGCATCTCGGCCGGCATAGGCGCGCTTGTATCGGCGATCCCGGCGCTGCACCCTTACATGCTCGCCCTCTGCCTCGGCATCCTCCTGGTGATCACCGTGGTGAACCTGCGCGGCACCCCGGATGCCGGCCGCCTCTTCGCATTGCCGACCTACGTGTACATCGTGAGCTTTATCGTTGTTCTGGCGATCGGGATCGGCAAGGCGCTCATCGCCGGCGGCCATCCTACGCCGGTCGTTCCACCCTCACAGGTGCCGGCTGCGACCGAGGCGGTGAGCCTCTGGCTGCTGCTGCGCGCCTTTGCGAGCGGCTGCACCGCGATGACCGGCGTCGAGGCCGTCAGCAACGGCATGAGCGCGTTCCGCGACCCGCCGGTCCTCTATGGACATCGCACGCTCAGCGGCATCGTCGTGGTGCTGGGCGTGCTGCTCTCCGGAATAGCGTACCTGGTGCACGTATTCGGCATCGGCGCGATGGATCAGGCCGAGCCCGGCTATCGCAGCGTGCTGGCGCAGCTCGCTGGCGCCGCGGTCGGACAGGGCCTGCTTTACTATGTGGCAATCGGCTCGTTGTTGTGTGTGCTCACGCTTTCGGCCACGACGAGCTTCGTCGATTTTCCGCGGCTCTGCCGGCTCGTCGCCCAGGATGATTTTCTACCACGGCCGTTCGCGCTCGCGGGGCGTCGACTGGTCTTCTCGGTCGGCATCATCTACTTGGCGGTGACGGCAGGTCTCCTGTTGTTCGCCTTCGACGGCATCACCGATCGGCTCATCCCGCTGTTCGCCATCGGGGCTTTCCTGACCTTCACGATCTCGCAGGCCGGAATGGTCGTTCACTGGCGGCGGGCGATGCGACAAGCGCGCTCAGACCGCGAACGTGCGGGACAGCGCGCGCATTTCTTGGTCAACGCTGTCGGCGCCGCAACGACCGGAGCAGCGCTCGTCATCATCGTGATTGCAAAGTTCCTCGAAGGAGCATGGATCACCATTTTAATAATTCCATGCGTGATCGCCCTGCTGCTCGCGATCCATCATTATTATGAGCGGTTGGCCGTCGAGGTCCACGCCGGGCCTCTCGACGTGAGCGACACGCGTCCTCCAATTCTTGTTGTAGCTGTGCAGGAATGGAATCGACTAGCCGACAAGGCGCTTCGCCTCGCCGTTACCCTCTCGCCCGACGTGATCGCCGTCCACCTGACCCATCTTGCGGGGCCGCAAGCCGAAGAAGGCCACGAGTCCCTGCGAGCGCAATGGCATCGCGACGTGGAACAGCCGGCTGTCGCGGCGGGGGTACCGGTGCCGAGACTGGTGAGCCTGCCGGCCGCTCGCCGCGCAATCCACGAGCCCATCCTGAAGTTGGTCGATGAGCTGGAGCAAAGATACGGCACACGCCGGGTCGTGGTGCTCGTGCCCGAGGTCGTGAAGCGGCACTGGTATCAGCACATCCTTCACGCTCACCATGCATGGCGATTGCGCAGGCAGCTTTTGCTGCACGGCGGCTCGCGGCTCACGATTGTGAATGTGCCGTGGTACCTGGACTGAGCCGGCGGAAACCATGTCCGCGGCGCCTCGGATTGTCGCAGGCTGTGGCGGCCCAAGTGCGAGGCAGATCCCCTCACCTGGAACCTTGCAGCGTGGCTTGGCGTTTAAAACTGCCAATTCGCGTTCAAGCCAGGAAGGGGGCGATCGTTTGCTCGGACCTCCCTCAGGATTACGGCCGCCAGCACCGATCCCTGCGCGCCGGTCGCTCGGGACCATCGGCCTCATCCGGGCGCTGTGGAACAATCCGCTGGAAGCTTGGACCGAGGCGCATTTCCAGGAGCCTGTGGTAACCGCCGCCCTCGGCCTCGGACGTGTCGCGGTCGTCAGCAGTCCCGACGCTATCCGACGCGTATTGGTTGAGAACCGCACCAATTACCGCAAAGACACGTTTCAACGCCGGGTGATGTCTGCCTTGGGCAACGGCCTGTTGAGCGCCGAAGGCGATGAGTGGCACGTCCAACGCCGCACGCTGGCGCCGATCTTCACCCGCAAGGCCGTGTTGGAATTCTCCCCGTCTATGGCGGAGGCGGCTTGCCAAACTGTGGAGCAATGGCGCGCCCGCGACGGAGGCACCGTCGATGTGGCCGCGGACGTGACCCGACTTACGCTCGACGTGCTCGAGCGGACGATCTTCTCCGATGGGCTCGGCCGCGATACGGAGGATGTCCGCGCTGCGATGCGCGTCTATTTTGATTCGATCGGCCGGATCGATCCGCTGGACGTCCTCGGCGTGCCGGATTTTGTCCCGCGTCTCGGCCAATTCGGGGCCCGCCGTGCGCTACGGCTGTTTCGTCGTGCCGTCGACACGATCATTGCGACACGGCGGCGGCGCCTCGCGCAAGAGCTGGATCTGCCGCGCGACATACTGAGCTTGTTGATCGAGGCAAAAGACCCCGAAACCGGCCGCAGGCTGAGCGAGGAGAGCATCAGATCGAACATCATCACGCTGATCGTCGCCGGGCACGAAACGACGGCGAGCGCAGTGATCTGGTCGCTGGTCCTGCTGGCGGCTGCGCCGCAATGGCGAGAGCGTGTGGCGGCCGAAATCGATCGGATAGGCGATGGCAACGGCATCGAGGAGCTTCCTGATCAGCTCATCGAGACGCGCGCGGTGCTGGAAGAAGCGCTTCGGCTCTATCCGCCGCTCCCGGCGATCAGCCGTGTTGCGCTCGCGGCCGATGTTCTCTCCGGCATCCCAATCCGAAAGGGATCCCTAATCGTCATCGCGCCTTACGTTGTGCACCGGCATCGGCGTCTTTGGGAGGACCCGGACGTGTTCGATCCGACGCGCTTCTTGCCGGGAAGGCGCGAGGCCATCGATCCCTTTGCGTTTCTGCCGTTTGGCCGCGGTCCTCGTGGCTGCATCGGCATCACCTTCGCGATGCAGGAGGCCACCCTCATCTTGCGGACCATCATCAAGAACGTCGAACTGGAATTGCTCCCCGACCGATCTGTTTGGCCGGTCCATCGCATCAGTCTGCAACCTGCACATGGGCTCTGCATGTCAGTGCGGGACAAGGCCCGCATGAGGCGCAACTTGCCGCCGCAATGGCCTGCGGGCCTCGCCCGCGCCAGCTAGCGCATAGTTCATCATGAACCCGTCAAGCACCGAGCATGTATGGGACCTGATGGAGAGGGTGCGGTTCTGCATGTTCTGCACATTCGACGGCACGAAGCTTCGCTCCCGGCCGATGGGAGCGTTCGTCAGGCGCGAGGAGGGAGCGATCTATTTCTTTACCGATCTGCGCGCCCACAAAGACGACGATATACGTGCGTTTCCCAAGGTGTGCTTAGGCTTTGCTGATACCAGCGACCAGAAGTACGCATCCGTTTCCGGCACCGCAGAGGTCATCCTCGACCGGCAAAAAATCAAGGAGCTCTGGTCTATTCCGGTAAAGATCTGGTGGCAAAGCCCGGACGATCCCAACATTCTTCTCGTCAAGGTAACGCCCGAGGACGCCGAGTACTGGGACTCACCAGGCAATCTGATCAGCAGCGTCAAGGTTGCGTTCGCCCTCGCGACCGGGAGCCACGTCGATTACGGGGAGCATCAGAGGGCCTCATTTCCAAAGAAGGCCTCTTCGTGAATCGATCATCTCGATAAGAAGCAACGCCCCGCTTCCAAATTTCGTGATACGTCACTGCACCCTTGGCACGGAATTCGGAAGCAAAGGGCATTAGAGGGTATATGTTTTGAATTGCGCTGTCCGACTTGAAGTTTCTGATGAAACTGGGGCCGACGTAGCGGGAACTTCAATCGGCGGCACCAGCGCATGTTCCAATCGAAAAGACTTACTCCAGTCGACACCCCGCGGGCATAGCCCGTCAAAGACGGGCGTAAGACGCCCTGATGACCCGCGGGTCCATCTCTTTCGCAAGAAGCTGGATTGCCGGGTCAAGCCCGGCACTGACGCTGAAGTGGATCAATTCGACCGGGAATCGCCTTAGGCCGGCCGAAGCTCATAAATCAGAAGCCTCTCAACAATTATGGAGCGTTCCGCGGCAACATGGGCGCGAAATCCGGCCCGGACCATCATCGCCTCGATCAGATCAAGCTCGGCATGGGAGGAAAGCACTACGTACATTGCTCCGCCCGGCGCCAACCGCGCCCGAGCCTGATCGAACAACGGCGCGATATTACGGTAGCCGACCCCCGCGTTCCAAGCCTTGTCGGCAAGGTCCAGCGGCTCGCCGCTAAAGAATGGCGGGTTCGACACGATCACATCAAATTGCGTGCCCGGCCTAACGCTCGAGAAGAGGTCCGCGCAGACGGATGTGACGAGCGGGCCGAGACCGTTGAGATGCGCGTTGTCAGACGCAGCCCGAGCGGCTCGAGGATTGATGTCAATAGCCATGACGCTCGCTGCACCGGAGCGCGCAGCCGCCAGCGCAAGTATCCCGGTCCCGGTGCCAATATCCGCCACCCGTCTGCCAGTGAGGTCGAGCTTCGCCACAAAGCCGGCGAGATATTCGCTGGTGAGAAAGTAGCGCGGATGAAACACCGTCGGCGGAACTGTGAGGCGCAGACCCAGGACTTGAGCGGTCGTGGTGCTGCGGCGGGACAGGATGAATTTATGCGACAGGTAGTGAACGACCCTGTCCGTCAGCCGCGGCTTGCCTCGCCGTGCAGCAGGTTTGTCGGTCCGGCGCACGACCGAGGGTCGATCGGGTGCCACGGAGGAGTCTGTGCTCGCAGCAGACATATGACCTCCAGCTTGCAACCTCCAGCTTGCCCGCCCACATCACGTGCGCGAGACCCCGATGACCGATCTGATCACGCGATCTAACTCCGACGACGCGCTGTACGTTCCACGCGATGGCGCGGCCGCAAACAGCGGAGCGGAGTTATCAGGAGAGTTGCCAGGAATGGAAGCTCGGGTGCCGCGTGCTTGCCTCAGGCATCACCTGCCCAGGGCATTTTGCGCAGGATCGCGCGCTTCAGAGCTGACCGCGAGCCGAAGTCGGAAACCGACTTCGGCCATATGGCGCGGTCATGTTTCGCAATCTCTTGCACCTGCAATCATGTGTGAGGACGAGATCGGGGCAAGCCGATTACACGCATAGATCGCACGGGGTGTATCCCGCCGCGCGCCCCCGCGGGCGGCGAGCCGCCTGCCTATTTCACCCCCGCCCATTGCGCCAAAGTTTTCCAATCCGGATCATTCTTGTCGGCAAATTGCCGGCCCCCGGAATGGAACAGGTCGCCGCCGGCTTCCGGCGCGAGCGGATGAATGAGTAGACGGCTATTGGCAGGGTCGCTGGCCTGCACCAGGCCCGACACGCTCTGGAAGTTCTTGCGCGACTGCTCGTCATTCCAAGTCGTGGCACCGGGCGAGAGCTTCTCCAGGTGCAGGCCGTTGTTGTTCTCGGAATGGCAGACATAGCAGCGCACGTGGCCTTCGCGCTTCTCCAGGAAGATCGGCTCGACCTTGGCCTTGAACGCCTCGTAGTCGAGAGACGGGGTTTGCGACGCCACTTGCGATACTGAGGCGGACGCCGCAAGCGCCGCAGCGGCGACAAAGACCGACAGAACACGAACCGACATTTGCATCCTCCCTCTTGATCTCGATTGGCGGCTATTTTGATTGCCCGCCTCATCGGGGCGCCATCCTAGCGCATGTTCGCCAAAAGTGGATACCGGTTTTCGGCCGCGCACTGTAGGATCGCGCGGGGGTGCGCCCGGCCGGCCGCCAACGTGACGCGCGGCCGCCCGCACTGAAACCCCTAAAGGGAGGAAGCTTCATGCCGATCGACCACTACACCAGCCGCCGCGAGCTGTTGAAGTTCTTCGCCGCGAGCCCGCTTCTCGCCTCGAGCTCGTTTGCCGCGCTGGCGTCCGAGACCCCCTCGCGCCTGCCCGACCCAATGGTGTGGGCACCGCGCGACCTCGACCATCTGATCTCCACGCCCAAGGAAGCCATCAACGTTTTCGATTTCGAGCCGGTGATGCACAAGAACGTGCCGGCTGGGCACTTCGGTTATATGGCCTCTGGCATCGACGACGAGGTGACCCTGCGCGCCAATCGCGAGGCCTTCCTGCACTTCCAGCTGCGTCCGCGCCGGCTGGTCGACGTCAGCAAGGTCGATATGAGCGCGGATATCCTGGGCGTGAAATATAAAACGCCCATCATCATCGCACCGGCGGGCGGACACAAGGCCTACAATCCGGACGGCGAGATCGGCGTCGCCAAGGCAGCCAAGGTCGGCGACCATCTGATGATCCTGTCGACCCAGGCCTCGACCTCGATCGAGGACGTGACCGCGGCGCGCGGACAGCCGATCTGGTATCAGCTCTACGCTACCAACAGTTTCGAGGTCGCCAAGCACCATGTGCAGCGGGCCGAGAAAGCCGGCGCGCTCGCGGTCGCGGTGACGGTTGACCGCAACGGCGGCCGCAATCAGGAAACGCTGTTCCGCATGCAGCGCACCGACAAGCGCCAATGCTCCGACTGCCACGACAATTCGACGCTCGCCTCGGCGCAAATCAGCAAGCCGATGTACGACGGTGTCGACCTGAGCGGGTTGCGGAACATCCAATCCTCGGCCCTGACCTGGGACGGCATCAAGCGGCTGCGCGACGTGACCAAGATGAAGATCCTGCTCAAAGGCATCCAGGCCTGGGAGGATGCCAAGATCGCGGCCGATTCCGGCATCGACGCCATCATCGTCTCCAATCACGGCGGCCGAGCGGACGAATCGGGGCGCGGCACCATCGACATGCTGCCTGAGATCATCGACGCCTCCGGCAACATGCCGGTGCTGATCGACTCCGGCTTCCGGCGCGGCACCGACATCGTCAAGGCGCTGTGCATGGGCGCCAAGGGGGTGGCGGTCGGCCGGCCTTATCTGTGGGGCCTCGGTGCCTTTGGCCAGGCGGGCGTCGAGCGCGTGCTCGAGCTGTTGCGCATCGAGCTCCTCGCCGCCATGCAGCAGGTCGGGGCGCCCTCGCTGAAACAGCTGGTGCCCGCCATGGTGCGGCGCGCCTGACAGCATGCCGTCTCACCGTGAGGGCAATCAAACTGCCGCCCTCACGGTGCCCATTCTTCCAACCTTCTGGGGACACAAAGCGAATGGCGGCTCGAACGCGCCAGCGACGGCGGACCGATGCATTTTCCTCCCGCATACTCGCCGCGATTTTGCTCGTGGCGAATATTTGCGGTTCTCGCAGCGCACTTGCCGACGATGAATTTGCCAATGGGCGCCGCATTTTCCTGGAGAAGGCGGACTGCCAATATTGCCATGGCTGGGCGGGCGATGGTGCGGGACAAGGTCAATCACCCGGCGGGGCCGCTAATTTGCGGCAGAGCAAGCTCGCGCGCGATCAGCTCATCATGGTGATCAGCTGCGGCATTCCGGGCACCGCCATGCCCCATTTCGACGATCAGGCCTATACGGACAAGCGCTGCTACGGAATGACGGGAGCGGAGCTCGGGGATCGCGTGCCGAATTTCCCGCCCAGCACCACGCTGCCGAAGCGAGACGTGGAAGCGGTCGCCGATTATCTCCTGGCAAAGATCATTGGCCGTGGGCCGATCACGCGCGAGGAGTGCAAGGAGAGCTTCGGGGAACGGGCGCACTCCTGCGATGATTATCCGGCGAAGTGAGCTTTTGCTACTCCGCCGCCTTGATCAGGCGCTCGGCAGCAGCGCGTGCTTCGGCGGTGATCTCGGCGCCGGCGAGCATGCGGGCGATCTCCTCGCGCCGCTTATCGGCTTCCACCTCGATGACCCGCGTCGCCACGCGCTTGCCGCGGTCAAGCGCATCCTTGGCTATGAGGAAATGCCGGTCGGCGCGCGCGGCGACTTGCGGGGCATGCGTTACCGCGAGCACTTGCGCGCGTCGGGCGAGACGCGCGAGGCGCACCCCGATTGCGTCGGCAACCGCTCCGCCCACCCCGGTGTCGACCTCGTCAAAGATGAGCGTCGGGGCCGAGCCGCGGTCGGCCAACACGACTTTCAGCGCCAGCAGGAAGCGCGCGAGCTCACCGCCGGAGGCAATCTTCATGAGCGGACCGGGCCGCGTGCCCGGATTGGTTTGCACCCAGAACTCCACGCGGTCGATGCCGTGCGGGCCTCCCGTTTCGGGATCGGTGGTGATCGAGCACGAAAAGCGCGCACGCTCGAGCTTCAACGGCTTGAGCTCGGCATTGACGGCGCGCTCGAGCTTCTCGGCCGCGGCGTGCCGCCGCACGGACAGTGAAGCCGCGGCGGCGCGGTAAGTCTCCTGCGCCGCGGCGGCCGCTTTCTCGAGGGCGGCGAGCCGCGCACCGCCGGCGTCGATGAGACCGAGATCGGCCGCATAGCGGGCCGCGAGCGCTGCAAGCTCGTCGACCGGGACCGCGTATTTGCGCGCGGCGGCGCGCAACGCAAACAGGCGCTCCTCGATCCGTTCAAGTTCCTTGGGGTCGTGGTCGGCGATGCGCAGCGCGCCCTCGAGATGCGCACGCGCTTCATCGAGCGCCGTAAGCGCGATGTCGAACGCCTTCAGCGCCGGCTCAACCAAGTGGGGAGCTTGCGCGCCGCGGCGCTCCAGCCGACGCACGGCTGCGGCCAGCGCCGGCACCGGCGAACCCTCACCCGCCACTGCGTCATGAGCGTCGGTGAGATCGGCGGTCATCTTCTCGGCCTGCATCATGGCGGCGCGCCGTTCCGCCAACGTCGCCTCCTCCGCGGGCTCCGGGCGCAATTCCGACAGCTCGGCAACGGCGTGGCGCAGCCACTCGGCTTCGCGCCGGGCACGCTCCACTTCCGTGCGCTGAGCCACGAGCGCGCTCTCGTGCTCCTTGAGCTCGCTCCAGGCGCGCTCGATCGCGCCGGCCTCGCTCTCGAGACCCGCAAAGGCATCAAGCAGCCGGCGATGGGTCGCGGAATCGACCAGCGCGCGCTCGTCATGCTGGCCGTGGATCTCGACCAGTGCCGCGCCCAAAAGCTTCAAGGTCTGCGCCCCGACCGGCTGATCATTGACGAAGGCCCGCGTGCGGCCGTCGGTGAATTGCACACGGCGTAGGATCAACTCATCATCCGCTGCGATGTCATTTTCCGCGATCAGGGCACGCGCCGGATGAGCGCGCGGCAGATCGAAGGCGGCGGTGACCTGGCCCTTGTCGGCGCCTTGGCGAACCAACCCCGCATCGCCGCGTGCACCAAGCGCCAGCGCGAAGGCATCGAGCAGGATCGATTTGCCGGCGCCGGTCTCACCGGTCAGCACCGAAAGGCCCGACGTCACGTCGAGATCGAGGCGATCGATCAGAACGATGTCACGAATCGAAAGATGGGTCAGCATGTCAGGAATCAGGAATCAGGAGACAGGAGTCAGTGATCAGAATGCCCATCAGGAATCAGTAATCAGGAATCAGTGATCAGAATGCCCGACCCGATGCCAGTCTGATTACTGATTACTGATTACTGATTACTGATTACTGATTACTGATCCCTGATCACTCAGATGGCCTTGAAGGCCCGGCTGATCCAGGAGCTCTTGTTCTCGGTCGGCTCAAGACCTCGCGATTTCACCAGATTGTAAGCGTCCTGGTACCAGGGACTGTCCGGGAAATTGTGCCCGAGCACGGCAGCGGAGGTCTGCGCTTCGTCGACGATGCCAAGCGACATATAGGCTTCGGTCAGCCGCATCAGTGCTTCCTCGACGTGGCGCGTGGTCTGATAGCGGGTCACGACGGTTTTGAAGCGGTTGATGGCGCCGGTGTAATCGTGATGCTGCATGTACCAGCGTCCGATATCGACTTCCTTGCCGGCGAGCTGGTCGCGCGCGATCTCGATCTTCTTCTTGGCCGAGTCGGCATATTCGGTGTTGGGATATTTGCGGACGACCTCTTCGAGCTCGGCGACCGCTTTCTCGGCCCGGTCCTGATCGCGCGAAATATCCGGAATCCGATCGAAGTAGGACGAGCCGATCAGGAATTGCGCATAGGCCGCGTCGGGACTGCCCGGATGGAGCGTGACGTAGCGCCGCGCCGCGTTGACGGTCTCATCGTAGTCGCCGCTCTCGTAATACGCATAGGCCGACATGATCAGCGACTTGCGCGCCCAATCCGAATACGGATGCTGGCGATCGACCTCCTCGAACTTCTTGGCCGCGGACTTGTATTCCTTCTTGTCGTTGAGAAGGTAGAGACCCTCATTGTAGAGCTTGTCGGCCGGTTCCTCGGCAACCTCTTCGTCATCGTCCTTGGAGAACCAGGCGTTGATGGTGCTGCAAGCCCCAAGCGGCGCGACTAGAACCAAGAGCGCAAAGGCGCGCGCCACCGCCAACCGCCGATCGAAGATGCGCCGGTCAGATCCCTTCGATCGAGGCCCCAGCCACAGCATTGTTGGGATCACTCCCCCCGAAACTCCGGGCCCGGCCCGGCGCGCCTAGCCGCAAGCGCTACCCCAGGCGTCCGCCCGATAAACCCCGAATGATAAAGCAATTATGCGGACAATCCGCCCCAAATATGGCGCTCGTCAAGGACGTATCGGGGCAAGCTTAGGAGACGTCGGGCGCGAAGGCGGGCGCCGCGAGACCGCTCGCCACATCGGCATGGCTGCGCGCCGGACGGGCCGGCTCGCCCTCTGCCCAGGACCAGGCGCTTGTGTCCGACATGAGGGCGGACAGCGCCGCATAATTGAGCTTGTGGCCGCCGTGCACGGTGCGGTAGGTGCCGCAAAGTGGAGCGCCGGCGAGCGCGAGATCGCCTAGCGCATCCAGCATCTTGTGGCGCACGAACTCGTCGCGATAGCGCAGGCCCTCCGGATTGAGGACCCGGTTCTCGGCGATTACCAGCGTATTCTCAAGCGACGCACCGAGCGCGTAGCCTGCGCTCCAGAGCCTGGCGACGTCGCGCATGAAGCCGAATGTACGGGCGCGAGCGATCTCGCGGCGGAACGTATCGGGCCGGATGTCCAGCGCCCAAGACTGCTGACCGATCACCGGGTGATCAAACGAGATCTGGGCCTCGATGCGGAAGCCGCGCGCATTCGGCCGGAATTCGGCACAGGCGTTCTGCAGGGCGACGCGGATCGGCTTCAAGATACGGATGAAGCGGCGCGGGGCATCGAGCGACTCGAGCCCCACCTGGTCGATCGCGGCGACAAACGGAGCCGCGCTGCCGTCCATGATGGGGGCTTCCGGACCGTCGACCTCGACCACGGCGTTGTCGACGCCGAGCCCGCGCAAGGCCGCGAGCACATGCTCTGCCGTCGAGACCAGAGGTCCGGTGACATCGCCCAGCACAGTCGCGAATTCAGTGGCGGTGACGGCGCTGATATCGGCGCGTACCTCCCGATCACGCCCACCCCCAAGCCCCGAGCGGATGAACCGCAAGCCGGTATTGGCCTCGGCCGGATGCAGGGTCAATGTGACCGGCAGGCCGGAGTGAACGCCGATGCCGTTGAGCACGGCCTGGTCGCGAAGCGTGGTTTGCCTGCCGACCTTCATGACCCCATTCCACCCACCCCTCGGTTGCGGGCACCTTGAGCACCCACACCCGCGAGAACCCGGGGATCATCATCTCTTGTGATGGGAACGGACACTACCGCGACGAACACACAACGAAGGAACTTTGCGAGTAGACGCCTTAAGGCCTGAACTACAGCTCAAGCCTGAGCTTACGATCGCAAGCACATTTGCGACTTGCAGTCACGATCGCGTCGCGCAACGGCGCTATCGCAGTTTCGCCTTTCGAAGTGAGTGTTGTTCCCAGATCCCCGCCAAACCCCTTTTGGCAAGAGAAGCTTAACGACGATAGACGAAGGTTCCAACTCACGCTTTCTTACCGACTGTTACCACGATCCAGCCGCATTCACGCCGCCGCGCCGTCGCAAACCGGGATGTCCGCCCACATCGGCTACCGCGGACGACTGCCTCAAAGCGCACAACCCGATGAACCCGCGCTGGCACCACTAAGCCTTCAATTTCAGGCGGTTAAGGATGAGCCGAGTCGGATGGCGGGGGCTTGCGCCCCTAGCAAAGCGCCGCCGGACAGCCGGCGGCGCTTCATCTCAGTTGGCCTGCCGGCGCAGGAACGCCGGGATGTCGAGATGATCGTCCTCGGGCGAGTTGTGCACAGGACCCTGCCGCCCGTGCGGGTCTAGACCCTGATGCGTGGGGCGCCGCGCATAGTCGGATACCGGATCCGGCCCACGTGATTCGAGCGGCATCCGATCCGCCGGACGCGGCGCGGGACGGGGCGGCATGCGTTCGGCGGGCCGTGGCGCCGGCCGCTGTTGCGGCGGCGCTTGCGGCGCCTGAGGAGCGCGGGCAACCGGCGGCTCGACTTGTTCCGCGTGCTCTTCACGACGGCCCAAGCCGACTGTCGCAAGCCGCTGCAGGAGACTCATCCGGCGCTTCTCCGGATGTTCTTCGGCGGGCGCCTCACCGCGTTGCGCGCGCAGCTCATTTTGCGCGGGCATCGGCAACTCGTCGATGCGCGGCATGCGCGGCTGACGATTGCCGGGACGCTCGGGCGGAGGAGGTATGAAGGCGCGCGGCGGCTCCGCCGCCGGCGGCTCGCTCGCCGGCGGCGGCTCTGGGAACAGCGAGGGCTTGGGCTGGATCGGCCGGATCGTGACATCCTCGATCGAGGTAATCGGCAGCACCGCGGCAGCTACCGCGGCGCGCGCGGCCGACTCGACGCCCTGCGGGATTGCTGCAGGCGCCGACGCCGCAACAGCTGTCGGCGTCGCGTGCGGGCGCGGCACCTCGCGCTCCAGGCGCTCGGTCAAGCGCTGCTGGTCGGCACGCAATTTCTGCGCAATGTCGGCTAGCCGCGTTTCCGGCGTGGAGACCGGACGCCCCGATGCGACCTGATCGATGCCGGTCGCCACCACCGCGACGCGGATGATGCCTTCGAGGCTCTCGTCGAAGGTCGCCCCGACGATGATATTGGCGTCCTGATCGACCTCTTCGCGGATGCGGGTCGCTGCTTCGTCGACCTCGTACAAGGTCAGGTCGCGCCCGCCGGTGATCGAGATCAAGAGGCCCCTGGCGCCCTTCATCGATGAATCATCGATCAGCGGGTTGGAGATCGCCGCCTCCGCGGCTGCAAGTGCACGCTTCTCGCCCGAGGCTTCGCCAGTTCCCATCATCGCCTTGCCCATCTCACGCATCACCGCGCGCACGTCGGCGAAGTCGAGATTGATCAGGCCCTCTTTGACCATCAGGTCGGTGATGCAGGCGACGCCCGAGTAAAGCACCTGGTCGGCCATCGCGAAGGCATCCGCGAATGTCGTCTTCTCGTTGGCGACCCGGAACAGATTCTGGTTCGGGATGATGAGGAGCGTATCCACGACCTTCTGCAGCTCGGCGATGCCGGCTTCGGCGACCCGCATGCGGCGCACGCCTTCGAAGTGGAACGGCTTGGTGACCACTCCGACGGTCAGGATGCCGAGCTCCTTGGCGCAGCGCGCCACCACCGGAGCGGCGCCGGTGCCGGTGCCGCCGCCCATGCCGGCGGTGACGAACACCATGTGGGCACCCGCCAGGTGATCGCGGATCTCGTCGATGACTTCCTCGGCGGCGGCGCGGCCGACCTCGGGCTGCGAGCCGGCGCCGAGACCTTCGGTCACCTGCACGCCCATCTGGATGATGCGCTCGGCCTTCGACATGGTGAGCGCCTGCGCGTCGGTGTTGGCGACGACGAAATCGACCCCTTCAAGGCCGCTGGCGATCATGTTGTTGACCGCGTTGCCACCCGCCCCGCCGGTACCGAACACTGTGATCCGTGGCTTGAGCTCACGGATATCGGGGATTTTCAGATTGATGCTCATGGCTGCTGCCCCTTCATTGCGCGGACGTTCTCGACGCCGCGGGTCGAAGCTGCCCCTCCGCGGCCCTTCCCCGCGCGCGGGGGAAGAGTTGGGAGGGGGCGATTGGGAAAATAAGCGAGACGATTCATCAGAAGCTCTCCCGAAGCCAGCGTCCGACTCGTGCGATGTAGCTTCCGGTTCCCTTCGATGCAGTCCGCGTCTTGCGCTGCTCGAAATGTTCCAGATGCGCTACCTGCGGATAGACCAGAAGGCCGGTCGCGGTGGCGAAGGCCGGGCCCTTGGCTTCCTCCGGCAGTCCGGAGACCCCGAGTGGCCGGCCAATGCGGACCGGCCGATTGAGGATGCGAGCGGCGAGATCGGGAAGCCCGCTGAGCTGACTTGCCCCGCCGGTGAGGATGACGTGTCCGTTCGGCACCGACGCAAAAGGCGAGGCCGCGAGCCGGTCGCGGACCATTTCCAGGATTTCCTCGACGCGAGGCTTGATGATGTGGATCAGCGCGGAGCGCGGAACAAATTGCGGCGTATCGCGATCGTCATGGCCCACCGTCGGAATGGTGATCATATCGCGCTCGTCCGCTCCACCGGCGATCACACTGCCATACAACGTCTTGATTCGCTCGGCATCGGCGAGGCTCGCGTTGAGGCCGCGGGCCAAATCTGTGGTCACGTGGCGGCCGCCGAGGGTAAAGCCATCAACATGGACGAAGCGGCCACCGACGAAGACTGCGATCCCGGTAGTGCCGGCTCCCATGTCAATCACGGCGGCGCCGAGGTCGGTCTCGTCATCAGCAAGCACTGACAGACCGGCCACATAGGAGCCGGAAACCAGAGCCTCGACGGCCAGGTGGCAGCGCTCGACCGCCAGCATCAGGTTGCGCACGACGAACACGTCGACGAAGGACAAATTCATGTCGATGCCGAAGCGCCGCCCGAGCATGCCGCGCGGATCGCGGATACACTTGGCATCGTCGAGCGCATAGCCGATCGGCAGCGAATGCAGGAGCGCGCGGCCAGGTCGCGCCGAATGACGGCTGCCAGCGGAAAGCACGCGGGCGATGTCGCCGTCGGATACGGCCGAGCCGACGACGTCAACCGACGCCGAAATGAGCTCGCTGCCCGGCCGGCCGGCAGATACCGCGACCACCACGGCTTCGAGCTGCAGCTTGGCGCTGCGCTCGGCCAGATCGACGGCTTGGCGGATCGCAGCCTCGGCGGCGGCAAGATCGATGACCGCGCCGGCCTTCATGCCGCGCGCGCTGGTATGGCCGAAGCCGAGCACCTCGATCGAATGGCTGCGGCGGCGCAGCGCGTCGCGCATCGGGTTGGGCTTGAGGCGCCCGATCAGGCAAGCGACCTTGCTGGTGCCGACGTCCAGAGCAGCGATGAGCGCCGAGCGCTTGGGCGACAGCGGCTTCATCTTGGGAGTGAGACCGTGCTGGAGGATGCTCACGCATTTCCTCCTTTCTTGGCCGGCTTTTCCTTCTTGAGCGCATCGGCACGCTGGGCAGCCGCGGCATCAGAGAGTTGCACGGTCACGCGGTCGGGCAAGCGCAGATCAACGGCGACAATGTCGCGCGACAAGAGTTTTTTGTCCTTGTCGAGCGCGGCGAGCGTCGTCAGCGCCTGCGCAATGCCGTTCTCCGGTAGGCGGATGTCGAGCCCGTTCTTCAGCCGCAGGTTCCAACGTCGCTCCGCAATCAATATGGAGGCGCGCACCTGATCGCGCAGGTCCGGATAGGTATCGAGCAGAGTGAGGATCTCCCTCGCCCGCGCCGCTGCCCCGACGCCGACAACGAGAGGCAGACGGCCGAGCTGCGGGCTGACATAGGTCTCGAGCACGGTCCCGTCGTCGGCGACGACCGAGACGCGGCCGGCTTCCTGCCAGAGAGCGAAAGCCGCGCGCTCCTTGATCTCGATCTGCAGCCGGTCGGGATAAAGCTTGAGCAGCGTAGCGTCGGCGATCCAAGGATTGGTCTTGAGCGAAGCACGCGCCGCATCGACATCGAAGAACAGAAGTGAGCTCGTTCCGGTCACGCCGGCGGTGCGCAAAACCTCGGCGCGGCTGACATGCCGCTCGTCCGATATCTCAAACGAGGTAATCTGCAAGCCTGCTGCATTGGCGGCTGCGTCGCGCACATCGTGGAACGCGCCGACCACGGCCTCTGTATGGTCGCCGATCACCACGCCGTAGACGAGGCTGGCGAGCAGGAAAACGGCGCTCGCCGCAACCCCGAGCCCGGATGGGACACGCAAGCGGAACAGCCAAAGCGAGCATCGCCACAACAGACGACCCGCCGTCGATTGCGGTAGCGCAGGATGCTCCGCTTGCGCATAGGGCGCCGCCCGCCGGTCGGGTGAGCGCGGCGGGCGCCGAAGCAAAAGCCGAGGCGAAAACCAAGGCACGAGCCAAGACCACAGTCTTGACCCTGGCCTTGGCCCCAATCTTGGCCCGCTGCTTTCACCCCTCCCTGCCCTTCCCGGCTTGCGGGAACCGGACAAGATGGGGCTTAGCGGCTGAGCGAGGCGTCCTCGACCATCCATTTCACGAGCTCATCGAACGAGATGCCGGCATGTGCCGCAAGCTCCGGCACGAGCGACGTCTCGGTCATTCCAGGTTGCGTGTTGACTTCGAGGCAGACCAACCCTCCCGTCCCCTCAATCCCGTCGTCGTAGCGAAAATCCGCCCGGCTCACTCCCCGACAGCCGAGCGCGCGATGCGCTGCCAGCGCTAGTCTTCGGGCCTGTTGGTAAACAAAGGATGAAACCGGCGCCGGAAGCAGATGTTTCGATCCGCCAGGCGCGTATTTGGCCTCATAATCGTAAAATCGCACCGCCGGCACGATCTCGATGACGCCGAGCGCCTCCTCACCTACGACCGCGCAGGTCAGCTCCTTACCCGGAATGTACTTTTCGACGATGACCCGCTCCCCATAAGCCCAATCCGCGCGATAGAGCTCTTGCGGCGGATGGGCATGCTCAGGCGTGACGATGAAGACACCGACACTGGAGCCTTCGGCGATCGGCTTGATCACATAAGGAGGCGCCATGACGTGCTCGCGCCCGACCTCGAAGCGGGAAGCAACCATCCCCTCCGCTACCGGAACGCCGGCGGCACGAAACACTTCCTTGGCCACATCCTTCTGCATGGCGAGCGCCGAAGCGAGCACTCCCGAATGGCTGTAAGGAATGCCGAGAATTTCCAGCATGCCCTGCAGGGTGCCGTCCTCGCCGGGCCGGCCGTGCAGCACATTGAGGGCAGCATCCGGCTTGAGCTCGCTGAGCACCGTGGCGATGTCACGCGCGACGTCGATACGGCTGACCCGATAGCCGAGCCGCTCGAGCGCGGCCGCGCAGGCAGCGCCCGAGCGCAACGAGACCGCGCGTTCAGCCGACCAGCCCCCCATCAAAACCGCGACGTGCTTGCTCAATCAGATTCTTTTAGGTTGGCGCATGTCCTTGTCGGAAAACCGGGGCCCATCTTTCCCGGACATGCGCACGCCCCCGACGCGCCACTGATTCGTTTTGCCCCAATAGAATCGAGATTTGGCAAGCCGTCGAGAGTCTCACGCGAAAAGCATGCGAAAAGTCGCATCGCCGACGTTTCGGCCGTATTCCGATCGGGCCGATCGGAAGAGGGCCACTTCATCTTGCCTTGCGCATGTCTCCCACTTTCGCGCGAGCAGGCCTTGTTCGAAGAACCGGCACTGGCAAGGTCAGGCTTTTCCGGAACATGCGCGCGCTCTCGCCGCTAAGGCTTGCCGATGCGCTTGATCTCCCACTCAAGCTCAATGCCCGAATTCTCCTTCACGCGCGCCCACACAGTCTCGCCCAGGGTCTCGATGTCGGCCGCAGTCGCGGAGCCGAGATTGATGAGAAAATTGCAGTGCATGGTCGAGACCTGCGCGTCCCCGATCTTGAGCCCGCGGCAGCCGGCGGCATCGATCAGCTGCCAGGCTTTCTCCCCCGGCGGATTTTTGAAGGTCGAACCGCCGGTGCGGCTTTTGATCGGCTGCGTCGCCTCGCGCGATTCCGTGATCTTCTCCATCTCGGCGGCAATTGCGGCGGGATCGCCGGGCGTTCCCTCAAACAAAGCTTCGGTGAAGATGATGTCGTCTCCGGCGCCGCAATGCCGATAGGTGTAGTGCATGTCGGCGAGCGTCAGCCGCAGAGCTTGGCCGCGGCGGTCGATGCCGCGCGCTTCGATCAGGCAGTCCTTGGTCTCTCGCCCATAGGCACCGCCATTCATGCGCAGGGCCCCGCCGATCGCGCCCGGGATGCCGCGCAGGAAAGCAAGACCGGCAATGCCCGCCTCCTGGGCAGCGCGCGCGACCCGCACGTCCGGGACCGCAGCGCCGGCGCGTACGCGCGCGCCTTCGATCGCCACCGCATTGAAGCCGCGGCCGAGCCGGATCACCACGCCTGCGACGCCGCCATCGCGCACGATCAGGTTCGAGCCGAGGCCGACCACGGTGACCGGGATGTCGGCGGCTAGATGCGCGAGGAAGTAGCCCAAATCGGCTTCATCCTCCGGCATGAACAAAGCTTGCGCGGGTCCGCCGACGCGAAACCAGGTCAGCTCTGCGAGCGGCTGATTCTCGATAAGGCGGCCGCGCAGATGCGGCATCGCGGCGGCCAGCTCGGCGGCGATGGCGGGGAAGCTCATGCCACCTTATCAAGCGCCGCAAGCTCGTCGGGCAACGCATAGGCCCATTGGGTGATGGAGCCGGCGCCGAGGAAAACCACGATGTCGCCGGTGCGGGCAAGCCGCCGCACCAGGCCGGCAATGTCGGCAGGCGCCTCGAGTGGGATCGCCTGGCGATGACCGTGCGCGCGCAGCCCCTGCACCAGGGAGTCGCGATCGGCGCCTTCGATCGGCGCTTCGCCGGCCGGATAGACCGGCGCCACAATCACCGTGTCCGCATCGTTGAAGCAGCGGCAGAAGGAATCAAACAACGCGGCCAATCGCGTATAGCGGTGCGGCTGCACGATCGCGATCACCTGACCGGCAGTCGACTCGCGTGCGGCGCGCAGCACCGCTGCGATCTCGATCGGATGATGGCCATAGTCGTCGATGATCGGAATGCCGTTCCACTCGCCGGTGCGGGTGAAGCGGCGCTTGACGCCGGCAAAGCTCGCGAGCGCGTGGCGGATGCGCTCGTCGGAAATGCCGAGCTCGCGCGCGACCGCGATTGCCGCAGTGGCATTGAGCGCATTGTGCCGCCCCGGCATCGGCAGGCGGAGATCCCTGATCTCGTGCGCGGTCTCGCCCGCGCGATCGCGGAACACCACCGAGAAGCGCGATTGCCCATTGGCATGGTCGAGCTCAATCAGGCGAACGTCGGCCTGAGGATTTTCCCCATAGGTAATGATGCGCCGATCCTCGATGCGGCCGACAAGCGAATGCACCACCTCGTGGTCGGTGCACATGACCGCGAAACCGTAGAACGGCACATTCTCCACGAACGCGCGGAACGCCTCCTGCACCGCATCGAAAGTCTTGAAATGATCGAGATGCTCGGGATCGACATTGGTCACGATGGCGACGTCGGCCGGCAGCTTGAGGAAAGTGCCGTCCGATTCGTCAGCCTCGACCACCATCCATTCGCCTTCGCCGAGCCGCGCATTGGTGCCGTAGGCATTGATGATGCCGCCGTTGATCACGGTCGGATCGAAGCCGCCGGCATCAATCAGTGACGCGACCAATGAGGTGGTGGTGGTCTTGCCATGGGTGCCGGCAATCGCGATGCACTGCTTCAATCGCATCAGCTCGGCCAGCATCTCGGCACGGCGCACCACCGGCAGACGTTGCGCGCGCGCGGCCACGAGCTCCGGATTGTCGCGCTTGACCGCAGACGAGACGACAACAACTTCCGCGCCGTCGAGGTTGTTGGCGTTATGTCCGACATTGACGTGGATGCCTTTGTCGCGCAGCCGGCGGACATTGGCGCTGTCGGCGAGGTCGGAGCCCTGCACGCGATAACCGAGATTGGCCAAAACCTCGGCAATGCCGCTCATGCCGATGCCGCCGATGCCGACAAAATGAATTGGGCCGATATCGCGCGGCAATTTCATCGCGGCAACCCTCCTCTGGCGATGCTGTCGTCCACTAGATCAGCCAGCCGTTCGGCCGCGTCAATAGCACCCGCCGATCGGGCGGCGGCCGCCATGGCGGTGAGCCGCGACGGCGCAGCCGCAAATGCCGTGATATCCGCTGCAAGACGCTCCGGCGTGAAGTCGGCTTGGGGCAAGCGGATGGCACCCCCGGCCTTTTCCAGCACGCCGGCGTTGGCGGATTGATCCTGATCGAGTGCATGCGGTAGCGGCACCAGGATCGCGGGCCGTCCGATCGCGGCAAGCTCGGCGACCGTCGAGGCACCCGATCGGCCGACCACGAGATGGGCGGCAGCGATCCGTGCCGGCAGATCCGGAAAGAAGGGGGCGACCTCCGCGCTTATGCCAAGGCGCGCGTAGACGTCGCGCACCAGGTTCAAGTCTTCGCCGCGCGCCTGCTGGGCGACAAGCAGGCGCAGGCGCAGCGCCTGATCGAGCCGCGCGACTGCGGCCGGCACGATCTCGGACATGATCCGCGCTCCCTGGCTGCCGCCGAAGGTGAGCAGGCGGAAGAGACCGTCGGGAAGAAGCTCCGGATACGGCATGGCGGCTGCCGCCAGCACCGCCGGGCGGACCGGGTTGCCGGTAAACCTGGCCTTTCCCTGCAGCGCCGGCGTTCGGTCGAGCACGCCCGCAAAGCTCGTCGCTATGGTGCTTGCGCGCGAGGCAAGAAACGTATTTGCCCGTCCCATCACGGCGTTCTGCTCGTGGATGATCGTCGGAACATGCGAGAGGCTTGCAGCGAGCACCGGCGCGACCGTCGGATAGCCGCCGAAGCCGACCACGACACCTGGCTTCATGCGGCGGATGAGCCGCATGGCGCGCAACAAAGCGAGACCCATGATGGTTCCGGAGCGCAGAAGTGAAACGGGATTGCGCCCCCGCACGGTTTCGCTGGCAATGATGTGAATGTGTTGCGCCGGAAATCGCTTTCCATAACGCTCGGCGCGCTCGTCGGTGACGAGTTCGACCGCGATGCCGCGGCGCGCCAGCGCTTCGGCGAGCGCCTCGGCGGGAAAGAGGTGGCCGCCCGTCCCGCCTGCTGCCAGCAATGCGAGCGGCGAGGCACCCGGCATCAGGCCGGGCTCCCCTCGGCCGCGAGGTCACCGAGGCTCGGCACGTATTCGGAGCGAGGGCGCTCGCGCGTGAGCGCCAGAAGCATCCCCATGCCGTAGGCGAGTGAAATGAGCGAGGAGCCCCCATAGGAGATGAACGGCAGGGTCATGCCTTTGGCCGGGATGAGATGCAGGTTCACCGACATGTTGATGGCCGATTGCAGTCCGAACAGCATCGACAGGCCCGCGACCGCAAAGCGACGGAATGGATCATCGTCATCGAGCGCGCGGCGCAGCGCCCGCAATACAATGAAGGCGAACAACGCGACGAGGATAAGGCAGAGCATGATGCCGAACTCCTCGGCCGCCACCGCAAACACGAAATCGGTATGGGCCTCGGGAAGGATGCGCTTGATGGTGCCCTCGCCGGGCCCGCGCCCGAACCAGCCGCCGTGCAGGAATGACTCGAGCGCCTGATCCACGTTGAAGGTGTCGCCGGAGGCCGGATTCATGAATCGCTGGATACGGCTCGCCACGTGCGGAAGCGTCGCATAGGCGACGGCCAGCCCGACCGCCGCGGTGCCACCGAGGCCGAACACCCAGATCATGCGCATGCCGGCCAGAAAGAACAGCGCTCCCCACACCAGCATGAGCAGCATGGTCTGGCCGAAGTCCGGCTGCAGCACCAGCGCGCTCACCGAGACCAGCAGCAGCGCCAGCGCCACGCTGTTGGCGGGCATTTCGGGCCGTCGAGCGGATTCGGCGAACAGCCAGGAGATGAGGATCACGAATGCGGGCTTGAGGAACTCCGAAGGCTGAATATTGATGCCGAAGACGACGATCCAGCGCCGCGCTCCCTTGACCTCGGCGCCGAACATCAGCGTCGCCCCGATGAGGATCAGGCTCACGATGAACATCACGAGCGCAACCCGGCGGATGTGGCGGTCGGGCAGGAACGAGGTGACGAGCAGCACCGCGAGGGTCGGGATCAGGAAGAGAATATGCCGGTCGACGAAGTAGAACGGGTCGAGCCCGAGCCGCGCCGCCACCGGCGGGCTTGCGGCAAGCGACAGCACGATGCCGGCGAGCATGAGCACGATGAGCGCCAGGAGCAGCAGCCGATCGATGGTCCACCACCAGGCCGTAAAGGGCGTACTGTCAACGCGCGAGACCATGCGAAGGCCTCCTTGACTCAAAAAACGCCCGCTTCGGGCAAGGGTCGACTATGGTTGCCTAAGGATTAACAAAAAATTTCAAATTTTCGCGCGAAGGCCCGGAAAGCGAAGGAGAGCCGGTTCCGCTGCGCAGGAATGAGCGGCATATATGGTCGCTCTCTTGCGTCACACCGCCTCAATCCCCTTCAGCGCCGTGACAAGAGCCCGGAACCTGTCGCCGCGTACTTCGAAATTCTTGAACTGATCGAACGAGGCGCAGGCGGGCGACAGGAGCACGACCGGCGCCTGTTCGGCGCCGGTCGCGGCGTCCTGAGCGGCGAGCTCGATCGCGCGGTCGAGCGTTCCGGCGAGCACGAAAGGAACGCGGCCTTCCAGCGTCTTGGCGAACTCAGCCGCCGCCTCGCCGATCAGATAGGCGCGGCGGATGCGCGGGAAGAACTCGGCCAGCGACTCGATGCCGCCGGTCTTCGGCTTGCCACCCGCGATCCAGAATATGTCGGAGAAGCAGGCGAGCGCACGCGCGGCCGAATCCGCGTTGGTGGCCTTCGAGTCGTTGACGAACAGCACCTTGCCTTTGCGGCCGATGCTTTCCATGCGGTGCGCGAGGCCCGGAAACGAGCGCAAGCCTTTCTGGATCGCGCGAGGCGTGAGGGCGAGCGCCAGCGCGGCCGCGGAGGCGCAAGCCGCGTTCTGGGCATTGTGCACGCCGCGCAGCGAGCCGTTGCCGGCGAGGCTTGCGAGCGCCTCGATGCGGCCGGCGGAGGCCCGCATGATCTCGTTGCCCTCAACGAAGAGGCCATCGGCGAGCGGCGTCACGACCGAGATCCGCACCACGCGCTTGCCGGAACGTTCCACGCGATCGGCAGCAGCACGGCACCATTCATCGTCGACCCCGATCACCGCAGTCCCACCGCGTTGCACGCCGGCAACGAGGCGCTCCTTCACGGCTGCGTAATTCTGCATGGTGCCGTGGCGGTCGAGATGATCCTCACTGAGATTGATCAGGACCCCGACCGAAGGATCGAGCGTCGGCGCGAGATCGATCTGATAAGAAGAAATCTCGATCACGTGGATACGGCCCGCACGCGGCGGCTCGAGCGACAGGATGGCGGTGCCGATATTGCCGCCGAGCTGCACGTCGTGGCCGGTGGTCTGCAGCAGATGCGCTGTGAGCGCCGTGGTGGTCGATTTGCCGTTGGTGCCGGTGATGGCGATGAATGGTGCGTGCGGCGCCAGGCGGCGCCGCTCGCGACAGAACAGCTCGATATCGCCGATCACCTCGACGCCCGCAGCGCGCGCCAAGCCAACCGACCAGTGCGGTGCCGGATGGGTCAGCGGCACACCCGGCGCAAGCACCAACGCGGCCAGCTTCGACCAATCGATCTGCCGCAGGTCCGCAGTCGCAAAGCCCGCGTCTTTCGCCGCCGCCATCCGCTCGGCACTGTCGTCGCAGGCAATGACCTCGGCGCCGCCCGACGCGAGCGCCCGGCAGCAGACCATGCCGGAGCCGCCCAGCCCGAAGACCGCGACCATCCGGCCGGCAAAAGTCGTAACCGGAATCATTACCTGAGCTTCAAGGTCGAGAGCCCAGCGAGCGCCAGCACCACCGACACGATCCAGAAGCGGATCACGATCTGCGGCTCGGTCCAGCCGAGCTGCTCGAAATGATGATGGATGGGCGCCATCTTGAACACACGCTTGCCGGTGAGCTTGAAGGAGGCGACCTGCACGATCACCGAGACGGCCTCGAGCACGAACAGCCCGCCGATGACGGCGAGCACGATCTCGTGCTTGGTGGCGACCGCGATGGTGCCGAGCATGCCGCCGAGCGCGAGCGAGCCGGTATCGCCCATAAAGATCGAGGCCGGCGGTGCGTTGAACCAGAGAAAGCCCAAGCCCGACCCGATCACCGCTCCGCACAGGACAGCGAGCTCGCCGGTGCCGGCCACGTAGTGGATGTTGAGGTAGTCGGCGAACACCGTGTTGCCGACCAGGTAGGAGATGAAGCCGAAGCTCAGAGCCGCGATGATCACCGGAACGATGGCGAGCCCGTCGAGCCCATCGGTCAAATTCACGGCGTTGCCGGCGCCGACGATGATGAAGGCGCCGAACACCACGAAGAACCAGCCGAGCTGAATGACCAGCTCCTTGAGGAACGGGAAGGTAAGCGAGGTCGCGAGCGCACCGCGCCCGAGATTGGCGATGGCCAAGCAGGCGGCAGCCGCGATGGTGGTCTCTATCAAGAGGCGGGTACGGCCCGCAAAGCCGGCATGAGTCTGCTTGGTGACCTTGAGATAGTCGTCATAGAACCCGACCGCGCCAAAGCACAGCGTCACCCCGAGCACGATCCAAACATAGGCGTTGGCCGGATTGGCCCATAATACGGTCGAGCTGACGATGCCGAACAGGATCATCAGCCCGCCCATGGTGGGGGTGCCCTTCTTGGTGACAAGATGCGATTGCGGCCCGTCGGTGCGGATGGGTTGACCCTTGCCCTGCCTGATCCGCAGATGGTCGATGATGGTCGGCCCGAACAGGAAGACGAAGACGAGCGCGGTGATCATCGCACCGCCGGTACGAAACGTGATGTAGCGGAAGACGTTGAGAACCGAGACCCTTTCGGAGAGATCGATCAGCCAATAGAGCATGGTGCTGCCTTGGGTCGGTTCTTGGGATCAGCTTTGGGCGGACGCCACCGCAGGCATGTCGCGCCGGGAGTAACGGCGCTCGAGCGCCTTGACGATGGGCCCCATCCGCGAGCCGAATGAGCCCTTGACCATGACGGCGTCGCCGGAACGGACGGCGGCGAGGACTTGCGGCTCGAGAGACGCAGAGTTCTCCGCATAGCCGGCCCGGCGCTCGGACGGAAGGGCCTCCCACAAGGCACGCATGAGCGGACCACAGCAAAAGACGAGGTCGATGCCGTGGGCGGTGACGGGCTCGAGCAATTTCCGGTGCAGTTCGGCCCCGCGCTTCCCCAGCTCCAGCATGTCGCCGAGCACTGCGATGCGGCGTCCCTGCGGGCCGATTTCCGCCTGCCCGAGCAGCGCCAGCGCCGCACGCATGGAAGCCGGGTTGGCGTTGTAGCTCTCGTCGATCAGCAGGGCTTCGCCATCGTGGGTCTCGAGGACGACGCGCGTGCCCCGACCGGCCGCCGGCTCGAGCTGCGCCAGCGCAAGCGCAGCAAGCGCGAGGTCGGCCCCGGCGAGAGCGGCTGCGGCGAGCACAGCGAGCGAATTCTGCACCAGATGGCGTCCCGGCGCCCCGAGCTTGTAAGTGAGATCGGTGCCGAGAATGCGCGCCTCGACGGTCGAGCAATCGGCATGCAGCGCGCATTTGAGGAGGCGGGCATCGGCGCGTGCGTGCGCGCCAAAGGAGAGGATGCGCGCGACGCCGGCCTCGCGTGCACGGGCGGCGAGCCTGGCGAACTGCGCGTTGTCGCGATTGATCACCGCGGCCCCGCCCGGCTCGACGTGGCGAAAAATCTCTGACTTCGCGTCCGCGATGGCGGTGAGCCTGCCAAAATATTCCAGGTGCACCGGCTCGATCGTCGTGATGATCGCGATATGCGGGCGCACCAGCGCGGCGAGGGCGTCGATCTCGCCCGCATGGTTCATGCCGAGCTCCAGCACCGCGTAGCGGGCGCTCTCTCGGCACCGGGCGAGCGACAGCGGCACACCCCAGTGATTATTGTAGGAAGCGACGGATGCATGGGTCTCGCCATCGGCGGCGAGCGCCAAGGCAAGCGCCTCTTTCGTCGAGGTCTTGCCGACCGAGCCGGTGACGCCGATGAACTTGGCGGGCGATCGTGCGCGCGACGCGCGGGCGAGATCCGCGAGCGCCGCCAGCACATCCGCGACCACCAGGAGCGGCGCCTCGGCGGGGAAACGCCCAAGCTTGTCGGCGGCAACGACCGCGAGCGCCGCCCCGGCGGTGAGCGCCGCCGGCACGAAGTCATGGCCGTCGCGATTATCGCCGGCTATCGCAAAGAAGGCATCGCCGGGCCGGAGACTGCGGCTGTCGATCGACACTCCGTCTGCGGAAGCCGGTAGTTGACCCGTGCGCTCGGCGCGCATTGCGGCCGCCATCGCCTCGACGCTCCAGAGCGGCCCTGTGCTCATGCCACTCCCCCTTTATCGAAGCGCAGCGGCGACCGCTTCATGGTCGCTGAACGGGAAGACCTGTTTGCCGACGATTTGGCCCGTTTCATGGCCCTTGCCCGCAATGAGAAGAACATCACCCGGAGAAAGCTCGGCAATTGTCGTGCGGATCGCCTCGCCGCGGTCGCCGATCTCGATGGCTTCGGGAGCAGCCGCCAAAATGGCGCTACGGATGGCGCCCGCGTCTTCGCTGCGCGGATTGTCGTCGGTGACCACCACCCGATCGGCCTTTTCGGCCGCGATTTGACCCATTATCGGGCGCTTGCCACGGTCGCGATCTCCGCCGGCGCCGAACACGACAACGAGGCGGCCGCGCACATAGGGCCGCAGCGCATCGAGCGCCTTGGCGAGCGCATCCGGCTTGTGCGCGTAGTCGACAAAGATCGAGGCGCCGTTACGTTCCGCGACGAGCTCGAGCCGGCCCTTAGCCCCTTCGAGATGCTCGAGAGCCGCGAAGGCGGCCGCAGGCTCCTCTCCGGTCGCGATCACCAGACCGACAGCCACAAGCGCATTCTCAACCTGGAAGTCTCCGACCAGAGGCAGCCGCAACCGGTAGTCATTGCCGGCGTGCACGGCATGCAGCCTCTGCGCAAAGCCGTCGATCCCGCTGTCGACCAGGCGAATGCCTTCGCCCTTCCTGCCGACGGTCAACAGCCGCAAGCGGCGCTGCTTGGCGCAGGCGACCACCGCATCGGCGTGCTCATGATCGACATTGATCACGGCAGCGCCGCGCCGTGTCACCAAGTCGGTGAACAGGCGCAGCTTGGCGGCGAGATAGTCCGCCATGCTGCGATGATAATCGAGGTGGTCGCGGCTGATATTGGTGAAGGCGCCGGCCGCTATCTCGACGCCATCGAGACGATGCTGGTCGAGACCATGCGAGGAGGCTTCGATCGCGAGATGCGTGACGCCCTCATTGGCGAGCGTATCAAGCTCGCGGTGCAGCGCTACGGGATCGGGCGTCGTCAACGAGCCATAGACCTCGCGCTTGGAGGAGACCAAGCCGACCGTGCCGATGCTGGCGGCTTCGCAGCCGAGCGCAGCCCAGATCTGGCGCGTGAAGGCGGCGACCGAGGTCTTGCCGCTGGTGCCGGTGACGGCGGCAATGATCTCCGGCTGCGCGGCGAAGAACTTGGCGGCGGCGAGTGCGAGCGAGCGGCGGGCGTCGTGCACCTTCACGAAAGCGACGTTGGCGGGCAGCGGCACCTGCGGTACACGCTCGGCCATGATCGCGGCCGCTCCGGCGGCCAGCGCTTGCGCTACATAAGCAAGCCCGTCCTCCTTGCTGCCGGTCATGGCCACGAACAGGTCGCCCGGTTTCACAGTGCGGCTGTCGGCGCTGATGCCGGCGAGCTCGAGGCCGGCGAAACGCGCGTCGCTGACGGAATCGACCGAGAGCAGGTGCTTGAGCTTCATGATTCGGGATGGCGAGTGGCGAATGGCGAAATTGCATCCTATCCCATTCGCCACCGACTAATCACTATTCGCTCATCTGCTCGCCGTCGTCTGTCCGAGGATCAGCTGGTCGGCGGGCGGCAGGTCGAAGCGGGGTTGGATGCCAAGCAGGGGCGCGATCCGGGCGATGACCGCGCCGCCGGTTGGTACCGCATTCCACCCCGAGGTGCGGAATCCATGCGTTTCCGGAAGCGGCTGCGGCTCGTCCAGCATGATCAGCACGAGGTACCGCGGATCGTCGGCCGGCAGCACGGCAGTGAAGGAATTCAACACCCGATCATGGGCGTAGCGGCCGTTCACGACCTTCTCCGAGGTGCCGGTCTTGCCGCCCACATAATAACCCGGCACATCGGCCTGTCGTGCGGTGCCCTTCTCGGCATTAAGCCGCATCAGGTAGCGCATCTTATCGCTGGTCTCAGGCTTGATCACCCGTGTCGCCAGCTTCTGCGCGTCGGCTTCGCTCCGCTGCAGGAAGGTCGGGGGAATGAGATAGCCGCCATTCATAAGTGCGCAAATGCCCATGACCGCCTGCAGCGGGGCGACCGACAGGCCGTGCCCGAACGCGATGGTGATGGTGTTGAGCTCGCCCCAATGCCTGGGAACGATCGGCTCGGCGCTCTCCGGCAGCTCGGTGCGCAGACGATCGAGCTGGCCCATTTTCTTGAGGAAGGCTTTGTGCGCATCGACCCCCATGGCGAGCGCGATACGGGCGGCGCCGACATTCGAGGAATAGGTGAAGACTTCGGGAAGCGTGAGATAACGTCCCATCGGATGGTCGTCGTGTATCGCGAACCGGCCGTACTGCAGCGGCGCACGCGCATCCCAGGTGGAGTTGAGGCCGAACTTGCCGGAATCGAGCGCCATGGCGAGCGTCAACGCCTTGAAGGTCGAGCCCATCTCGTAGACGCCGGTGGTGACACGGTTGATGCGGTTGGGGTCGAGCGCCTCGCGCGGATTGTTCGGATCAAAGTCCGGCACCGACACCATGGCGACGATCTCGCCGGTGCGCACCGCGACTACCACACCGTCGGCAGCCTTGGCCTTGAACTTATCGCGCGCCTTCAACAGCTCGTCGCGCAATGCGTGCTGGACCCGCAGGTCGACCGCAAGGCGCACCGGCTCCTGCACGTGGTCGGTCGCGAGGCCTGCCATGTGCAAGTCGGCGAGCCCACTGGAATCAAGCCATTTCTCAATGCCCGCAATACCTTGATTATCGATATTCACGAAGCCGATCAGGTGCGAGACTTCGTTGCCATCGGGATAGACGCGCTTGTTCTCGGGAAGGAAGCCGATCCCGGGCAGACCGAGACGATAGATCTCGGCGCGCTGCTTGGGCGTGATGTCGCGCTTGAGCCAGGCGAAATGGCGCCTGGAGGCAAGCCGCTCGCGCAACTCGGTCGTGTCGAGATCCGGCAGCACGCCGGTCAGGAGCTCGGTCGCCTCGTCGACATCGATGATGCGATTGGGCTCGGCGAACAGCGATGGCGCCCGCACATCGGTCGCGAGGATCTCGCCGTTGCGGTCGAGAATGTCGGGCCGTGCAGTCGCGATCGCGTCCTGCACCATGGTGCGGCGGCCCATATGGCCTTCGGGCACGGCGGCGAACATGACGAGGCGGCCGGCGATGACCGTGTAGCCGAGCGCAAAGACCATGATCATCAGGCCGAGGCGCGCCCGGGTCTTGGCGGCGCGATCGACATTGCGGCCGTAGAGCAGCGTGCGCATGAGCGCGCGGCGCCACGGGACCTTGGCCGGCTTCGGCGCCGGCTCGGCAACCAAATCCTGAGCCACATCGATCGCCGTCATTTCGCGCTCCTCGGCGTGGGCACGCTCGGCGTTGGCACGCTGGCGGTCGGCAGATCCTTGCTGTCGAGCAGCGAACCGATCGGATCGGGGGAATCGGGCGGCACCAGATCGGGTGGCCGATCGGGGAGATTGCTCAGCTGATCGAACTGATGGCTGTCGATCATGCGCAGCGATGTGTGCCGTTGCGCCAGATCCTGGATGCGGATCGGATTGTCGAGCTTCGACCATTCGGCGCGGAGCTCGGCGATGGCATCGTGCTCGCGGCGGATTTCCAGGCGCAGGCGGGCGACTTCCTCGGCCTTGCGGGTGGACTCAAACTTGATCCGGTACACATAGGCCGCCGCGACCACGAGCCCGACGATCACGCAAATGTTGAGGAGACGGATCATTGCGGGCGTCCCCGCAGGATGGCGGCGAGCGACGGCAATCGCGGCAGCGAGACGGGAGCGCGGGCCTCGACGGACGGGGCCGCGGTGCGTTCGGCGGCGCGCAACTTGGCGGAGCGGGCGCGCGGATTGGCGGCGATTTCCGAATAGTCCGCCGTCACCGGACGCTTGGTGAGCGAGCGGAATGTGGGCGCTATGCGGGCGGGCTCCGGCAGGTGGCGCGAGGAAGCTGCAACGCGCGCGCGTTCGACCAGGAAGCTCTTGACGATCCGGTCTTCGAGCGAATGAAACGACACCACGACCAGCCGACCGCCCGGCTTGAGCACGGTTTCGGCGGCGCGCAGAGCGGCGGCGAGCTCGGAGAGCTCCTCGTTGACGAAGATGCGCAACGCCTGAAACGTACGCGTTGCCGGATGAATGGCGCCCGGGCGCGAATGCACGACACGCTCGATGATCGCCGCCAGTTCCAAAGTGGTGCGGATTGGCGCCGATCCACGCGCCGCCACGATGGCGCGGGCGATGGCGCGAGCGTGGTGATCCTCGCCGAGCGTCTTGATGATGAAGGCGAGATCGCGCTCGGAAGCCGCTGCGACCACGTCGGCGGCGCTCGCTCCGCCACGTCCCATGCGCATGTCGAGGGGACCATCCTGGCGGAACGAGAAGCCGCGCACAGCCTCATCGAGCTGCATCGAGGAGACGCCAAGATCGCACACCACGCCGTCTACAGCGGCGTAGCCGCTCGCAGCAGTCACCTCGCGCAGCTGGGAGAAGCGATCCTCGACCAACGTAAGGCGGCCGCCGGCCGCGTCGGCCAGGGCTCTCCCGGCGGCGATCGCGCTCGCGTCGCGATCGATCCCGATCACGCGCGCATCAGCGGCCCTCAGGATTTCCCGGCTGTAGCCCCCGGCGCCAAATGTCGAATCCACATAAACGCCGCCGTCGCGTGGCGCGAGGAATTCCATCACCGGACGGATGAGCACGGGAATGTGGCGGGCCAGTCCGCCAGCGACAGCGGTGATTCCGCTGTCGCGGCCCCCCATCATTCCCGTGCTCCAAGCGGGCTGTCCGCCGCTACCCGGGAGCTCAATTGCTGCCGCAATGCCCGAACCTTCGCCGTGGCCTCGGCGAGCTCGGCGCGGAAGCGCTCGGGTTCCCAGATCTGAAATTTGTGACCAAGACCCACAAACGCTGCCGCATCGGAGATGCCGGCATGGGACTTCAGCGCCTCGGTGAGAACCACCCTGCCCTCGCCGTCGACCTTCAAAACTTCGCTGCTTCCATACAGAGCTGCCGAAAATTGCTCGCGCTCGTCGGCATAAGGCGGGTAGCGCCCAATCAGCGCCTCGATATCTGCCAGCAGCGCATTGCCTCCAGCATCGAGCGCCGGCCGATCCAGTGTCCGATAACAATAGAGGCCTTCGAAGCCATCGCGGGCAAGCACCGCGCGGAAGGAGGCCGGGATCGAGACCCGCCCCTTCGCATCCAGGCGCAACGTGTATTGGGACACGAAGCGATCCATGAAGCGGTCCTTGGCGACCCTTATCCGCCTGCCGGGGTCGTTCCCCGCCCGGGGCGAAAGCCGCCCGCCCGAGGGGGCCTGCTCCGGCGTGCGCGATACCCTGCCCGAACACGGAGCTCGCGCCGGCGCATGGGATACTGTGGGCTACCATGGGACTACTTGGGCGTCAATAAAGCTTCCCCCCGGCGGCCGCGCCCTAAGCCAACCGTCCGCAACGCCTTATTAACGGTGGGCAGACTTAAGGAATCGTTGACCGTCCAGACCGTTGTGACCAACGGCGGCTTGTTCACCTGAAAGGCGGGTTTTGCGATCGCTCAATCGCGATCTGGAGCCCCGAGGGGAAACAGCGAACGGTAGGGCCGCGCCTCATCGATTGCGCGGGCAAAAGATGGCCGTGCGTTGAAGCGTTGACGGTAGGCGCGGACACTGGGGAAACCGGCACCGATCGGATGCACCCAGTCCGCGTAAAAGAGCGCTGGCGCGGCGGCGCAGTCTGCCAAGCTGAAGCCACTTTCGACGGCCCAGGTGCGATCGGCCACACGCGGCTCGAGCCAACCATAGGCGCTCTCGAGCATGGAGCGGGCATCGGCGACGCCCTTCGGGTCGCGCTCTCCTTCCGCGCGCAAGGCGTCCGCAACGATCTTCTGCATCGGCGTATGCACGTAGTTGTCAAAAAAACGATCGAGAAAACGCACCTGCAAGGCAGCCACGCGAATGTCGGGGATCAGGGGCACAGCGCCGGGGTAATTGAGGTCGAGATGCTCGATGATGATGCTCGACTCGATCAACGGTTTGCCGTGGTCGACGAGCACCGGAAATCGCTTCAACGGCCAGATGGATTCGAGCTCGACAAATGCCGAAGGGTCATCCCGATCGAGCTTACGGTAGGTGAACGGCGTTTCATTCTCGTAAAGGGCGATCAGCACCTTCTGGCAGTAGGACGCAAACGGATGGGAGAACAGCACGAGCGGCATAATGACATTCCGGCGGGCTTCATTCGGGAATCGGTGCTCGGAGCATGACGAGCGGAGGTATTTCACCACGCGCTGAGATTAGAGACTTTACACCGCGGCGCTGTTCTTGGCAGATAGCATCTGTCGCCCCAGTTTTTTCGCCTCCTCCTCTCATCGCCGGCGGTTCGGCGCATGGCCTCACGCGTGTCAACGTTTCGACCCGATTCATCTCTGGTAGCGGAGGTGCGGCCTTCGCCCAATCACGGCGAGCGCAAGCTCTCAGGCAAGCCCGACATGATCGTGCTGCATTACACCGGCATGTCGGACACCGATGCCGCACTGGCCAAGCTGTGCGCTGCCGGCACCGACGTCTCCGCCCATTACGTGGTGATGGAGAACGGCCACATCGTCCAATGCGTGCCGGAGGAGCGTCGCGCCTGGCACGCCGGAGCCGCCTCCTGGGAAGGGGAGACCGACGTCAATTCCTGCTCGATCGGGATCGAGATCGCCAATCCGGGGCACAGCCACGGCTATCCGAATTTTCCCAAGCGGCAGATCGCCGCCGTCATCATGCTGTGCCGGAGCATCCTCACCCGCCACCGGATTCCGCCGTGGCGCGTGCTGGGACATTCCGACGTCGCCCCGAACCGCAAGAAGGATCCGGGCGAGAAGTTTCCCTGGGATGCTCTCTACAAGGCCGGCATCGGGCTCTGGGTCAAGGCCGCGCCCGTCGTAGTTGGCGGTCCACTCTTCGTGCTCGGCGAGAAGGATCAGACCATCCGCGAGGTCCAGGAGCGGCTCAGCAAGTATGGATACGACGTGCCGATAAGCGGCGACTATGACGGCCAGACCCGCGATGTGGTCGCAGCATTCCAACGGCATTTCCGGCCTGCGCGCGTTGACGGGGTCGTCGATACCTCGACGATCGTCACGATCGGGGCGCTCTCGGCCGCCAGGGCTGCGGTGAGTGATTAACCCTGCTTGGGTGCTCTGACTGACTAGAAACGATCAGGTTCAGCATGATTACCCGAACTGCATTCTCGGCTGCGCCTTTCCTCTGCACGATGCACTCGCGCCATGAGGCGACACATTCGCGGCGCAGGCCTAAGCGATGGCAAGTGTCACGGCGGCTCGACGAACTCGTCCACGAGTGCGCTTCCGGCGATCGCCAGTCAACTTGAGCCCGCGGCAAGAGGGCTGCCCGGTGACGCAATGGCAGCTTGTTTCACCAGAGAGCCCGAGCGGTAGAGATCGGCCTTTTCAGGCAAGCCAATTCTCTACCTTCAGGCCCGGAACACGTTCGAACTCTGCGACATTTGCTGTCACGATTGTGGCGCGGGCCGCGCGCGCGTGCGCAGCGATGAGTAGACCATTGCCCCCAACGGGCGTCCCGATTGCTTCCAGCGCGGCTCGGATCCGCCCGTATTCCGCATCCGCCGGAACGTCAAACGGCAATACCGCGATCTCGTCAAGCAAGTCCTCAACGGCTTTGAGCAACTTTTTCGAGCCGCTCTTTGCACATCCGTAGCGCAACTCGGCGGCGACGATGATGCTGGTGCAGATGCTGTTCTCGCCGACCTTCGCAATGCGCCGGGCCGCCTTGCCCTGTGGGTTCCTGACCAGATCGGAAACGATGTTGGTGTCCAACATATAGCCAGTCAAAGTATTCTCTCCGGCGGCGGCACGGGGTCGTCAATCTCGGGAAAGTTCTCCTCGAGCGGCTTCATCGATTTGAGCAGAGCCAGCAATCCACGCTTGCGTACAGGCTCGATAACCAAACGATCGCCGTCGCGCTGCATGATCGCTTCGTCGCCCGGCAGCTCGAATTCCACCGGAATGCGGACCGCCTGGTTTCGTCCGTTGCGGAACAATCTGACATGTCTTTTTTCAGGCATGGTTGCCTCCCGGCATATGCCAAAGACATATGCCGACAGCCACGCGGCGGCAAGGGGCTTGTCGTTGTCTCGCCCCTTGACGCGAGCCACGCGCGCGCCCATTCCCTGTTTCGTCAGTCGGCCGGACGGCCGCTCCGGCAAGGGCCGAAAGGTCGCCGGGGAGGAAAGTCCGGGCTCCATGGACATGCGATGCCGGGTAACGCCCGGCGGGCGCGAGCCCAGGGACAGTGCCACAGAGAAGAGACCGCCGCGCCGATCCGCAAGGGTCGCCAGTGCGGCAAGGGTGAAACGGTGCGGTAAGAGCGCACCGCGTCGGCGGCAACGCAGACGGCACGGCAAACCCCATCGGGAGCAAGACCGAATAGGGACGGCGTGGAGCTTCCGGTGTGAGCCGGAGCTCCAGGATCGATGTCTGGATCCGGCCGTCCGGGTAGGTTGCTCGAGGTGCCAGGCAACTGGCGTCCCAGAGGAATGGCTGTCACGCGGGCGGGTTTTTTCCGTCCGCCCTACAGAACCCGGCTTACAGGCCGGCTGATGCCTGAACGAGGGGGCTCGGCGGAAAAACCCGCCGGGCCCCCGCCAGTTTGGAAGGCTTTCGCGATCCAGCCGCGTTGCGAGATATTGCAAAAATGAGCTCGACAGAACGTTGGGATTTCTGGATCGACCGCGGCGGCACCTTCACGGATATCATCGGCCGCGCGCCGGACGGACGGCTGCGCGCCCACAAGCTCCTGTCCGAGAATCCCGAGGCCTATGCGGACGCAGCCGTGCAGGGCATTAGCGAATTGTTGGGGCTAGCCGCAGGCGCGCCGATTCCCGAGGGCCGCATCGGCAGCGTCAAGATGGGAACGACCGTTGCGACCAATGCGCTGCTCGAGCGCAAGGGCGAGCGCACGCTGCTCATCATCACCAAGGGATTTCGTGACGCGCTCAGAATAGGCTACCAGGCGCGGCCGAAAATCTTTGCACGCGAGATCATCAAGCCATCGATGCTTTATGAGCGCGTCGTCGAGGTCGACGCGCGTGTGCGCGCTGACGGTCATGCGGAGCGCGAGCCTGATCTCGAAACCCTCGCGATCGAGCTCAAGACTGCGCTTGCCTGTGGCATCAAGGCCGCCGCCGTCGTGCTGATGCATGCTTATCGCTATCCGGCGCACGAGCAGGCAATCGCGGCGCTGGCGCGTCAGATCGGTTTTCCGCAGGTCTCGGTCAGCCACGAAGTCTCGCCGCTCATCAAGCTTGTGTCGCGCGGCGATACGACAGTCGTCGATGCTTATCTTTCACCGATCCTGCGGCGATATGTGGCGCAGGTGGCGGCAGAGCTGACTGCGACGCCCGCGTCTTCCACCCCCTCGGCTACCCTCCCCCGCACGCGGGGGAGGGAGCACGCCCCAGCAGGTGGCGAGGCCGTCGATCACGTTTCCCCACGCCTCATGTTCATGACCTCCGCGGGAGGCCTGACGGCGGCGAGCCTGTTTCAGGGCAAGGATGCGATCCTGTCAGGGCCGGCGGGCGGGGTCGTCGGCATGGTGAAAACCGGGCACGCGGCGGGCTTTGACCGCCTCATCGGCTTTGACATGGGCGGTACTTCGACCGACGTGTCGCATTACGCCGGCTCCTACGAGCGCACTTTTGATACCGAAGTCGCGGGCGTGCGCATGCGCGCGCCAACGATGCTGATCCACACGGTTGCGGCCGGCGGCGGCTCGATCCTGCATTTCGACGGCGCGCGGTTGCGCGTCGGGCCGGATTCGGCCGGCGCCGATCCGGGTCCGAAATGCTACCGTCGCGGCGGACCGCTGACGGTGACCGACGCCAATGTGATGCTCGGCAAGCTCATTCCGGATTTCTTCCCGAAAATCTTCGGACCGGCACGTGATCTACCAATCGACGCAGAAGCCGTCGAAGCCGCGTTTGCGGCGCTTGCGCGCGAGATCGGCGGCGGGCGCGGCGCTCAGGAGATCGCCGACGGATATGTGCGCATCGCGGTCGACAACATGGCAAATGCGATCAAGAAAATCTCCGTGCAGCGCGGCTACGACATCACGCGCTATGCGCTCAATTGCTTCGGCGGCGCCGGCGGCCAGCATGCTTGCTTGGTCGCCGACGCGCTCGGGATGAGCACGGTGCTGATCCATCCGTTTTCCTCGCTCTTGTCCGCCTACGGGATGGGCTTGGCGGAAATTCGCGCAACGCGCCAGCAGGCGATCGAAGCGCCCTTCGGGCAAGAAGCGCTCGCGATGATCGATGAGATCGGCGCGCGACTTGCGGCCGATGGGCGCGCCGAGGTGGTCGCACAGGGCATCGATGCGTCCGCCGTCACGGTGCAGTTGTCCGCATATCTGCGCTATGCCGGCACCGACACTGCTCTTGGGGTCGAAGCAGGCCCAAAGCAATCGCGTCTCGAAGCGATGCAGAACGCGTTCGAAGCCGCACATCGCACCCGCTTCGGCTTCATCGATCGGGAAAAGGCGCTGGTGGTCGAGGCAATCGCGGTCGAGGCAATCGGCGGCAGCGCGAAGTTCGCGGAACCGAAGGTGACGCGGGCCGCAGGACCAGCGCCGGAAGCCACACGCAAGACGCGGTTCTATTCACAGGGGCGCCAGCACCAAGCCGCGATCCATCTCCGCACAGAACTGAGGCCCGGTCACAAGGTCGGCGGTCCCGCGATCGTGGTCGAGCCGCACCAAACGATCGTGATCGAAGCCGGCTGGCAGGCGGAGATCACCGTGCGTGACCACCTCCTGCTCACCCGCATCGCTCCGCTCGAGCGCCAACACGCGATCGGCACCGATGCCGATCCGGTGCTGCTCGAGATCTTCAACAATCTGTTCATGGCGATCGCCGAGCAGATGGGAGTGGTGCTGCAGAACACCGCCTACTCGGTCAACATCAAGGAGCGGCTCGACTTCTCCTGTGCGGTGTTCGACGGAGCAGGCGCGCTCATCGCCAACGCGCCGCACATGCCGGTGCATTTGGGCTCCATGGACCGCGCGGTCGAGACGGTCATTCGCGAAAATGCCGGACAAATCGCGCCCGGCGACGTATTTGCGATCAACGCGCCCTACAATGGCGGCACGCATCTGCCCGACATCACCGTCTGCACGCCGGTGTTCGACGATGACGGCGCCCGCATCCTGTTCTGGGTCGCAAGCCGCGGCCACCATGCCGATATCGGCGGCATCTCGCCAGGCTCGATGTCGCCCAATGCCACTACCATCGAGCAAGAAGGCGTCTATATCGACAAGTTCAAGCTCGTGGACCGCGGACGCTTCTGCGAGAAGGAGCTCGGCGCGCTTTTGACCGGCGCCCGCTATCCGGCGCGCAACCCTCTGCAAAACATCAACGACCTCAAGGCGCAGATTGCCGCCAACGAGAAGGGCGCTTGGGAGTTGCGCAAGATGGTGGCGGATTTCACGCTGCCGGTGGTCGAAGCCTATATGGGCCACGTGCAGGACAATGCGGCGGAAAGCGTTCGCCGCGTCATCGATCGGCTGCATGACTGCGCGTTCGACTATGAGATGGATCAGGGAACTTGGATCAAGGTCAGAATCAGGGTCGATCGGAAGAAGCGCGAGGCAACGGTTGATTTCACCGGCACATCGCCGCAGCAGCCAACGAACTTCAATGCGCCGGAGCCGGTGACGCGCGCGGCGGTCCTTTACGTGTTCCGCGTGATGGTCGATGCCGACATCCCGATGAATGCCGGTTGCCTGCGGCCGATCCGCATTGTCATTCCACCGCGGTCGATGCTGTCGCCGGAATATCCGGCCGCGGTGGTGGCCGGCAATGTCGAGACCTCGCAGGCAGTGACCAATTGCCTGTTCGGCGCGCTCGGCGCGCTGGCGGCTGCGCAAGGCACGATGAACAATCTCAACTTCGGCAACGCGAAGTACCAATATTACGAGACGATCTGCTCGGGCTCGCCCGCCGGTCCCGGCTTTGCGGGCACCGACGCGGTGCAGACGCACATGACCAATACGCGCCTCACTGATCCGGAGGTGCTGGAGTTCCGCTATCCGGTCGTGCTGGAGGATTTCCATATCCGCCCCGGCTCCGGCGGGCGCGGCCGCTGGAACGCCGGCGACGGCGTGGAGCGCACAATCCGATTCCTGGAGCCGATGGAATGCACGATCCTGTCGGGCCACCGCCGCGTGCGGCCATTCGGCCTAGCGGGCGGACAAAGCGGCGAGCTCGGCGAAAATGCAGTGCGCCGTGCCAATGGAACAATCGAGAAGCTTCAAGGCTGCGATGCCACCACGATCGAAGCCGGCGGCGCGATCATCATCAAGACGCCGACGGCGGGCGGCTATGGGGAGCCGGCAGACAAGGCGAAGAAATAGCGCAATCGTGCGTGCGAAAGGCGACGTATAAGCAGGAACCCACTCCCGGGCGTCTCGCCCCGGGGCGAGCGCAGCGGGACCCGGGACCCCATTGCCCTCGGCGGACATGATGGCGCACAGCGGTATTGGCTCCTGCTTTCGCAGGAGCGACCGAGTTACTACACGGCCTGTTTCGCAGGGACGACGAATCCGAGCTTGGCTGAACGTGCCGTCTCAGTACGAATACCGAAGCGTATACGGCCCATGCTTCCCGGCGGCGTTCAGCTTTTCTTTTTGAAACTCGAGCTTGGGCCCGAAATTGGCGTAGCACGCCTCTTGGTCAAACCGAATTTCCTTGCACGCCTGCTGGCACAAGGCATCGCACTTTGTCGTTTCAGCTATCTTCACGCAGGCCTGATTGCCGCGGCATCCGTACTTGTCGTCGGCCATCGCCAGCCTCGAGCTGACCATGACGGCCCCGGAGACGAAAGTCGCCAAAATGAGGAAAGGCGCGGCAGCGTGCGAGCACCCGATTGCCTTTGTCACGAATGATCTCCTTGCGAGCGTCAAGCCATTGCGAACTTCCTGAAGACAGGACCTTGCTGAAGACGCCCTGCACGCATCTCCATACCGGACGCGGGCGCCCCGCGGAGCCAGCCACTAACATCGGCAGCGATAGGTTGCAAGCGCGACTGGTTTCGTCCGACTCAAACTTCGAGACGAGTTGCAATAGTGCGAACGCACTGACCCGCTTCTCAAGCGGTGTGGCGCAGGCTCGATCGCGATCGCCCGGCCTGCGAGGCGGGCGGGGCGATCAATCATCAAGACTCCGACCGCCGGGGTATGGGGAGCCTGCGGATAAGGCGAACAAATAGCCCGCGGTCGTGCCTGCGGAAGCAGGCACCCATACCGCGACGCGCCATCGAGAGACTGAGGCTTCTGGGTCCCGGCTCTTCGCTACGCTCGGCCGGGACGACACGCTGTGGGTCATTTCCGCGCAAGCGGGAATCCAGATCGTTGTTAGGTCCAAAAAGAACGACGCCCCCGCTTGCGGCGGGGGCGGTGGGGCTTGGCCTTGGACTAAATCAGATCAGCGGGCCGCGACCGGACCGAGGAGCTTGGCGCAGCGCTGCGCCTGGGCAAGCGCCGAAGCGTAATATTCGACGTCGCTGATATAGAGCGGGTTCCGGTCAGCCATCGCGTTCGCCTTGGCCGAGTAGGCCTGGAGCTGCTGGATGCTGGCGTTGTACTGGGCGACGGTGCCCGTGCAGGTGTCGGCGGCGCGCGCGGGCGAGGCAAGCGCAAAGCCGCAGACCACGAGCGTCAGCGCCACGAAGATGCCGCTGCGGAAGCTGGTGCGAATGCTGGCCATGGCGTCCTCCCCTGAGAACTTCCACCTCACCCCTGCGGGGCTTTCAATCGTTAGTCGCGGGCAGGCGGAATTTGGTTCACATATGGTTAATCTATTTCGCAAGCCATTGAGAACGCTGGAGATTAATGCCCTCCGGCAGCCGCCGCCAAAGCCCCGGCCGGCCGCCGCATGACCAGGGCGAGCGCCCCGAAGATCGCGAACAGCACGGCGAGCATGAGGAAGACGTCAGCAAACGCCATCACCACACCTTGCTGGCGGGTGAGCATCATCAGCTGCTTGAGCGCCATGGCCTGGGCGTCGCTGCCGAAGCTCTGAAACCGCGCCGTGAGCTGGGTCAAGACTTCCTGAGCCGGTTGACGCCCCCAGGTCACGGCGTCGTGCAGGCGCGCGAGGTGCAAGTCGATGCGGTGGTCGAGCACGGTGTTGAGCGCCGCGAGCCCAACCGCGCCACCGAGGTTGCGCGAGAGATTGAACAGGCCGGACGCGTTCTTGAGCCGCTCGGGGGCGAGCGTGCCGAGCGCCACATTGGTGATCGGGATCATCGCCAGCATCAGGCCGACACCGCGGAAGATCTGCGGCCACAACAGTTGGGCAAAATCCCAATCCTTGGTCAGATAGGTCATCTGCCAGGCGCCGAGGGCAAAGATGCCGAAGCCGGCCATCAACAAAATGCGCGGATCGACCTTGCTTCCGAGCCGGCCGACGATGGGCGCAGTCACGAACATGGCGACGCCGGAAACAAACAGGGTCTCGCCCACCATCAGGGCGTTGTCGCCGCGGATCTCCTCGAGATAGAGCGGGAACAGATAGGTGAGACCATAAAGCCCGATGCCGAGCACGAAAGAGAACAGGCTGCCGAGCGCGAAGTTGCGGTTGGCATAGGCCTTGAGGTCGACGATCGGAAACCGTGTGGTGAGGACGCGGGCGAAGAAGGCCACGGCCGACAGGCCGGAGACCACCGTCAACAGCGTGATGGTTTGATCGTCGAACCAGTCCCAGCGGGTCCCCTCCTCCAGCACGTATTCGAGCGAGCCGAGGAACGCCGCCATGAAGCCGAGCCCCCACCAATCGAAGTTGCGGAACAGCGACCAATCGGGCTCGTCGAAATCGATGAGCGCGAGCGCCAGCGCGGTCACCGCGATGCCGGGGAGGACATTGATGAAGAACAGCCAATGCCAGGACAAGGCATCAGTCAGATAGCCACCGACGGTCGGGCCGACGGTCGGCGCGAGCGTCGCCACAAGCCCGATGATGGGCACGAACATCTGCTGCTTGGAACGCGGAAAGATCGTGTAGATCGAGGCGAAGACGGTCGGGATCATGCCGCCGCCGATGAAGCCCTGAACCGCGCGCCAGAAGATCATCTCGTTCATGGACGTGGTGAAGCCGCAGATCAGGCTGGAGATCGTGAAGCCGGCCGCAGCAGTCGCGAACATGATGCGCGTGCCGAGCGCTCGCGACAAAAATCCCGACAACGGAATGGCGATCACCTCGGCGATCAGGTACGCGGTCTGCACCCAGGAAATCTCGTCCTGCGAGGCCGCAAGCCCCGCCTGAATCTCGGCGAGCGACGCCGACACGATCTGGATATCGAGCACCGCCATGAACATTCCGAAGCACATGGCGATGAACGCGATGAGCCGGCGCGGATTGACCTGCTCCTCTGCGGGCATTGCCTGGATCGCCTGTGCGTTGGTTGTCGACATGCGGCTCTCCCTCGGTTTCCCCGGCCAGTTCGCGCTTGAAAGCCTGATCAGTCGGCCTGCGCGGCCGCGGTCTGCGCGGCCACGGACGCTTTGGTGTTGACGCTGACCACAACCGACATCCCGGGCCGCAGCAAGCTCTCGCCTGCCACTTCGGGCGGAACGCTGATGCGCACGGGCAGGCGCTGAACGATCTTGGTGAAGTTGCCGGTCGCGTTGTCGGGCGGCAGCAGCGAGAACACCGCGCCTGATGCCGGAGCAAGCGATGCTATCGTGCCCTCGATAGTCTGATTGGGCAGCGCATCGACCGAGATGTCGACCTTCTGCCCGGGCCGCAGATTGGCGAGCTGCGTCTCCTTGAAGTTGGCATCGACATAGACCTCGTCGAGCGGCACCAGGCTCGCAAGCCGCTGGCCGGGTTGCACGTAGTCGCCGGTCTGCACTGCGCAGTTGCCGATTACGCCGTCCATTGGGGCGCGGATCACCGTGAATGACAGGTCGCGCTCGGCTTTGGCGAGCGCCGTCTTCAGCTCGTCCAGCGTCTTGACCGCTTCCTGTTGCTGCCCCTTGAGGACGTCGACATTGGCTTGCGCGGCATCGGCCGCCGCTTGCGCGCTCTGCACACCGGCGACGGCTTGATCACGGCTTGACTGCGCCTGCTCAAGCGTCTGCCGGCTCGCATAGTCGCGCTGCGCCAGGGTCTGCTGCCGATCAAGCTCGAGCTGCGCGCGGGTCGAGGCTGCTTGCGCCGAGGCGAGTTGGGCCTTGGCCTGGGCGACGGAAGCCTGCTGCGCAACCACCTGGCGCCCGATACGATCGATGGTCGCCTCTTGGGTCGCGACCTTGTCGCGCGCCGACTCGACCGCAAGACGGAAGTCGCCATCATCGATGGTAGCGATCACGTCACCGGCACGAACGCGAGTATTGTCCTCGATCGCAATGGTCGAGATGTAGCCGGCGATCTTGGCTTCGAGCGTGGTATTGTGCGCGCCCACATAAGCGTCGTCGGTCGATTCGATGAAGCGGCCGACGGTCCACCAATGGTAGCCGTACGTGCCGGCGCCGCCGCCGATCGCCAGCGCCAGTGCACCGAGAAGCAACAGCTTGCGGGCGCGGGATGCGCGAGCACGAGCGGGCTGAGCCTCGATCGTCACTGGAAGCCGGACCGCTTGCGCGGGGTTGTCCTTGGCGGTCTCAGGGGCCAAAACCTCGGTCCTGGACGCGGACGCCTTCGCCCAATCCTCCTTGCCTGCCTTCGGGGTGTCGCGGCCGGCAAATCCACCTGTTTCGCGATCGGCGTACATGTGATCCTCCTCCGGTTATCCCGGTGCGGGCCATTGACCGAACCGTTCGGTCAACTATCTACTGGAGGAAAGGAATGCTGTCAACGTTGACCGAACCGTTCAGTCAATGTATTTTATTCATGGCTGACCCGTCGGTCCCGCATGCGGCCCGATGAAGCACTGAAAACGTTTGGTTTTGGAGGAAATTGGAGCGGAGGATTGGAATGAGCGCACAAACCGAAAAAGTCCTCGAACGGGCCGCCAAGCCCGCCGAGGAGGAAAGCAAGAAGCGCTGCCAGATCATCGAAGGCGCCCGCAAGGTATTCCTCGCGCAAGGCTTTGACGCGACCAGCATGAACGAGGTCGCCCGGGTTGCCGGTGTGTCCAAGGGCACGCTCTATGTCTATTTCCAGAACAAAGAGCAGCTGTTCCAAGCGATGGTCGGACAGCAATGCCGGGAGCAGCGCGAGCGAATTTTCGCGCTTGACCCGGAAGATCACGACATCGAGGGGGCGCTGACGCGCGTCGGCTTGGCGCTGGTCGAGTTCCTGTGCCAGCCCGGTCGCGCCCCCTCGTTACGGACCGTCATCGCCATCTCCGAGCGCATGCCGGAGCTCGGGCGCCAGTTCTATGAAACCGGTCCGGCCTTCGGGCTCGCGCACCTGACAAGCTATCTCAAGGCGCAGGTCGCCGCCGGCGTGCTGGCAATCGAGGACTGTGAGGTCGCAGCGGCGCAGTTCATGGATTCCTGCTCGGCGACGCTGTTCAAGCCGATCCTGTTCAATTTCGGCACCTCACCCACCCATGAGCAGATCGAGCACGTGGTGAAGACCGCGGTGCGCATGTTCGTTACGGCCTACCGGGTGAAGTCCTGAGGAGCGCGAGCATTTGCTCGCGCGTCTCGAAGGACGGCCAAACGCTCAGAGCCTGCATCCAACGAGACACCATGCCATCAGGCTCAGGATCAGGACGTCGTTAGTTGCTGCACCAATCCCTGAAGGGAAAAGCCTCCGCTCATGGCGGTGCCATGCCGGCGGCCTTGGCCTGTTCGGCGACGGCTTTGGCGATCGGCGTCCAGCGCACCATCTCATCCTTGATGAAAGCCGTGTAGCCGGCAGCGCTCAATGACTTCGTTTCGATTGCTTCATGCTCGAGGCGCGCCTCTACGTCGGGCGCGTGCATTGCCTTCACCACCTCGGCATTAAGCCGCTCGACGATTTGCGGCGGCAGGTTCGCGGGTCCCGACAAGCCAAACCAGGTCGAAGATACCAAGCTCGGATAGCCGAGCTCCTTGAAAGTCGGAATGTCCGGATAGGCGGGCACCCGCTCCTCCGTGCCGATGCCGAGCCCGCGCAAGGTGCCGGCCTTGAGCTGTCCCGAGGCGGCGGAGAGCGCCAGGGAGCCCATGGTCAGGTGGCCGCCGAGCACGTCGTTCACGATCAGATTGGCGCCGCGATACGGCACATAGGTCATCTTGATGCCGGCCTCTCGCTGCAGCATCTCGCTGACCAGCTGGGTCTGCGACCCATACGAGATCGTCGCATAGGTGAACTCGCCCGGGTGCGCTTTGGCGTAGGCCACGAACTCGGGCAGCGTCTTCTGCGGCAGGTCCCTGCTCACGAACGTCACGGTGGGCTGACCGCCCAGAAAAGCGACGTGGGTGAAATCCTTGAACGGATCGAACGGCAGCGGCGTGAAGGCCGGCGTAATGACGAAGCTCCCGAGGCTCGTGATCACGAACGTGTAGCCGTCGGCCGCCGAATGCGCGACCGATTCCTGGCCGATGATACCGCCGGCACCTGGCCGGTCCTCGACCACGAAGGCTTGTCCAAATGCCGTGCCGAGCTTGTCAGCGACGATTCGCGTGAGAAGGTCGGCGGTTCCGGCGGCCGAGAACGGCACCACGATCTTGACCGGCCGGGTCGGCCAATTCTGCGTCTGTGATTGGGCCGGCGCGGAGACACATAGCGGGCCGAGCGCTGACAGCAGAGCGAGCAGCTGGAGAAGCCGATTGCGAAGCATGCGCCATATTGCCATGTCGCGTCGCGATCGCAAACGGCCGCCGGCCGCGTCAATTTTCCCCGTCCGCGCCCGGCACCGCAATCGGCAGATTGCGGCGCTCCGTGTAGGCAAGCGGGCGTGCCCGTGGCGCCGGGATCGAGATGCCCTGCCGGTTGATTGATCCGGTCGCCGCGGGATCGCTGCGCCTTGCCGCAACATGCGCTCCGAGCCGGGCTGCGACTTCGTCGCCGGAGACCGGCTGCGGCTGACAGGCGCGCCGTCCACTCTGACGGCGCATCAGATCAACGTGGATATGATTGTAGTGGTACACGTTGTAGCCCGGCGCCAGCACGGTCGTGAACTCGTTGCAGGCACTTGCCTGAATGTCATGCAGGAATGCCTGCTCCTCGGGCGCGCCGTGCCAGCCGTGCTGCACATCAATCTTGCGGCCATCCGCGAAAGTGAAGGCGGCAATGTCCAGCGCATTGCCAAAGGCATGCTCTGAAATGGTCGCGTTGGGATCGCCGTTCATGCCGCGGCAGGAATAGGCGGAGATTTGCTTGATCTCAATCACCGGCTGGCGGATCCACTTCAGCGCCGCCGGCTGCACCGCCTCATCGATCCACTGATCGAGCACGGAAACGATTGGACAGGCGAGCGTCGCCGGAGGGCTGACGGCGACCGGACCGAGCGGAGCGCTCGCCGGCGCAGAAGAGATGGGCCCATAGGTGAACGGCCCCCTCGGACGCGACATCGGCTTCACGCTCTGGGTGACGGGGCGCTGGTCATAAGCTGCGGGCGAAGGATCGTAGGAGGAGCCTGATGCGGTTGCTGCGGAAGCCGCGGCGTTGGCGCGGGTCGCGGGCAAGCTCGCGGCCCGATACGGGCGACGGAAATCATAGTCGGTCGCAGGGCCATCACCCGCTGCCGGCGGATCAAGCGACAAGGGCTGACCATTCGGGATGATGGATGAAGGACGTGCGCCGCCGCCGGGCGACGGCGGCGGCAGATTGGCCCGCGTCACGTTCGAGCTGGGGGAGCGCGGCGGCGTCGACGGCGATGGCGCGATTGGCCAGGGCGGCTGTGTACTTGTGCCGGCATTCGGAACAGAGGCCGGCGGCCGCGGCTCGTCGTCGTAACCGAGCGGTAGGTTGTCACCACCCAGGCTCGACACCTTCAAGGGGATGTCGATGCCGCAGATCCCCGGTCCTTCGATCGAACTGATGCGGACCTTGCCGGCACCCTCCTTGACGGCGCCCGAATTGATGCAGGCCACCTCAGCGTCATGCCGCCAGGGCTCGCGCTCAGCGAACAGGTAATGCCCGCAACCGGCGAGCAGGCCGAGCACACCACAAGAGAGCCCGCCGAGGACATAAGAGCGTAAGGTCGAGCGTAACGTCCGCATGAGGCGGACAATGGAGTGAATTTTGTTAACGACTCTTCAAGGTTACGATCCCATCCACCAGCTAAAGCAGCAGCCGCCATATATGGTTAAGGCCTGTATTGCCTGGCCGTTTCGCACGGGCGAAGCCGCCGGGGCCGTTGCCGTCGCCGCCGCGTCGCAAGGCCCCAATACCAACTTGATGACGCGCGGCCCGGGCGCTGCTGTCCATGGAACTTTTTGATCGCGTGGCGAGCGCCGGATCAGTTCGAGCGCACCGCAACGAAGTTGCAATGCGCGTCGGATGTGCAAGACTCCCGCGCGCAGAGCGTTGACGCAACTCCATGTCTGATCATGCACAATTGCGTATTGGCGGAGCCCAAATCCGTTCGAAATACCTCCACGCTCGCGGATTTGTGAAACCAAAGAATGGTAATTTCATTCCGTTATGAGCCGTAAGAGCGGAACGTTTGCTGCGAAAAATCATGAAGTTGCAGATCAATGTGTGATTGTTCAGCGGACCACCAGAAGGTTCCCGCAACGCAAAAACATTTCTCGCTTCAACTGCGCTTGGTGCTTTGCTAGACTCTTGCCACTCGAAACAAGGATGGAGCACCGTCTGTGGACCTTACCGTGAAGCTCGACATGCTCGTGGTATTCGCTGTGTTCACTTTCGTAGGTGCGGTTTTGTTGGGAGCCTTTTGAGATCATCGGGTGTCAAGGACACCGTCCGCATCAGATCTCACGAACCGCAGATAAAAGCCATCAAACAACAAGACAACAAGACGGGGCAACAAACAGCATACAGCAGAGTGACAAGAGACAAAGAGACAAAGAGACAAAGAGCCAAGTCAGCAAGTTCGGCAAGGCAAACACCGGCGAGGGCAACCTCGCCGGTGTTTGATTTTGTCGCCGGAGCGTGCCGTGAATTATTCGGCTGCGACCTGCGCGAGGTTGCGTGGATTGTAGTTGAGCACCGGCGCAAGCCACCTTTCGGCTTCTTCGACCGTCCAGCCCTTGCGGGCGGCGTAGTCCTCGACCTGGTCGCGCTCTATCTTGCCGACGCCGAAATAGCGGCTCTCCGGGTGGCTGAAATAAAGTCCGCTTACCGAGGCGCCCGGCGTCATCGCATAGCTTTCGGTGAGGTGAACGCCGATTGCCTCGGCTCCGAGCAGGGCAAACAGCGTCGCTTTCTCGCTATGCTCGGGCTGCGCCGGATAGCCCGGCGCCGGGCGGATGCCGCGGTATTTTTCCGCGATAAGATCGGCAGAGGTCAGCGCTTCATCGGACGCATAACCCCAGAATTCTCGCCGCACCCGCTCGTGCAAGCGTTCGGCGAAGGCCTCGGCCAGCCGATCCGCCAAGGCCTTCACCAGGATCGCAGAGTAGTCGTCGTTCGCGCCTTTGAAGCGCGCCGCCACGGCATCCTCGCCGATGCCGGCCGTCACCGCGAAGGCGCCGATATAATCGGCAAGCCCGCTCGCGCGCGGCGCTATGAAATCAGCGAGCGCGAGATTGGGACGCCCCTCGCGCCGCGCGAGCTGCTGGCGCAGCGTGTGCAACACCGCGAGCGGCGCGCCCTCCCCTCCGTCGGCAAGCAGCAGAATATCGTCGCCTTGCGTGTTGGCGCGCCAGAATCCGACCACAGCCGAGGCCTTGAGCCAATGCTCCTCGATGATGCGGGCAAGCATCGCCTGCGCATCTTTGAAGAGGCCGCGCGCGGCCAAGCCGAATTTGGGATCGTCCAGGATGGCCGGGTATTTGCCGGTGAGCTCCCACGTCGCGAAGAACGGCGACCAGTCGATATATTCGATGAGCTCCGGGATGGAATAGTCCAGTAATACGCGCGTGCCCAGGAAGCGTGGCCGCGGCGGCTGATAGCCTCCGCTCCAATCGAGCTTCAGCGCGTTGGCGCGCGCGAGCGCAAGCGGCAGGCGCTGCTTGCTCTCCTCGGAGCGCGCATGCGCGGCGGCAATTGCCGCATATTCGCTGCGTACGCCGTCAATGTAGGAGGAACGCGCGGAGGCCGACATCAGGCTTGAGGCGACACCGACCGCGCGGCTCGCGTCGTTGACATGGATTGCCTGCCCGCGTCGGTAGTTTGGATCGATCTTCACCGCGGTATGCGTGCGGCTGGTCGTGGCGCCGCCGATCAACAGCGGCAGATCGAAGCCTTGCCGCTCCATCTCGGCGGCGACATGGCACATCTCGTCGAGCGACGGCGTGATCAGGCCCGAGAGACCGATGATGTCGGCCTTCTCGCTCAAGGCAGTCTCGAGAATTTTCGCCGCCGGCACCATGACGCCGAGATCGATGATCTCGTAATTGTTGCACTGAAGCACGACGCCGACGATGCTCTTGCCGATGTCGTGCACGTCGCCCTTGACGGTCGCGAGCACGATCTTGCCGTTGGAGCTCTTCCCCGAGGTGCCTTTCTCCTGCTTCTCCTGCTCCATGAAGGGCAACAGATAGGCGACCGCCTGCTTCATCACCCGCGCCGATTTGACGACCTGCGGCAGGAACATCTTGCCGGACCCGAACAGGTCGCCGACTATGTTCATGCCGTCCATCAGCGGCCCTTCGATCACGGCGAGCGGGCGTTCCGCGCGTTGCCGCGCCTCCTCCGTGTCGGCCGCGATAAAGTCGGTGATGCCGTGCACCAGAGCGTGCGAAAGCCGCTGCTCGACCGGCCATTCGCGCCAGGCGAGATCGTGCTCCTTCTTCTCCTTGCCGTGCCCGCGATAGCGCTCGGCGAGCGCAAGCAGCCGCTCGGCGGCATCGGGGCGGCGGTTGAGCACCACGTCCTCGCAGGCCTGCCGCAGCTCGGGATCGAGATCGTCATAGACCGCGATCTGGCCGGCATTGACGATGCCCATATCCATGCCGGCCTTGATCGCATGATAGAGGAACACCGTGTGCATGGCCTCGCGCACCGGCTCGTTGCCGCGGAACGAGAAGGAGAAATTGGAGACGCCCCCGGAGACATGCGCGTATGGCAGGTGGGCCCTGATCCAGCGCGCCGCCTCGATGTAGTCGACGCCATAATTGTCGTGCTCGGCCATGCCGGTCGCGACCGCGAAGATGTTTGGATCGAAGATGATGTCTTCGGGCGGGAAACCGACCTGGTCGACCAGGATGCGATAGGCGCGCTGCGCGATTGCGGTCTTCTTCTCAAGCGTGTCGGCCTGCCCGCTTTCATCGAAAGCCATGACCACGACCGCAGCGCCATAGCGGCGCACGATCTTGGCCTGGCGGACGAATTCCGCCTCGCCCTCCTTGAGCGAGATCGAGTTCACCACCGACTTGCCCTGCAGGCATTTGAGACCGGCTTCTATCACCGCGAACTTGGAAGAATCGACCATGACCGGGACGCGCGCGATATCGGGCTCGGCGGCGAGCAGGTTGAGGAAGGTGACCATGGCCTTCTGCGAATCGAGCAGGCCTTCATCCATGTTGACGTCGATGATCTGCGCGCCGTTCTCGACTTGATCGCGCGCGACATCGAGCGCCGCCGTATAGTCGCCCTCGGTGATGAGCTTGCGGAAGCGCGCCGAGCCGGTGACGTTGGTGCGCTCGCCGACATTCACGAACGGAATTTCCGGGGTGAGCGTAAAGGCCTCGAGCCCGGACAGGCGCAGGCGACGCGGCACTTCGGGAATCGTGCGCGGCGCCTTGCCGGCAACAGCTTGCGCGATGGCGGCGATGTGCTCGGGAGTGGTCCCGCAGCAGCCGCCGACGATGTTGACGAGGCCCGCCGCCGCGAACTCGCCGATGAGGTTCGCCATGTATTCGGGGCTCTCGTCATAGCCGCCGAATTCGTTGGGCAGCCCCGCATTCGGATAGGCGCAGACGAGCGTGTCGGCAAGCCGCGCCAGCTCGGCCACATGAGCACGCATTTCCTTTGCGCCTAGCGCGCAGTTCAATCCGATCGAGAGCGGCACGGCATGGCGCATGGAATTCCAGAATGCTTCCGGGGTCTGCCCGCTGAGCAGCCGCCCGGACCGATCCGTGATGGTGCCGGAGATCATCACGGGCAGGCGCACCCCGCGCGCCTCCATCACCTCCATGGCCGCGTTGATCGCCGCCTTGGCGTTGAGCGTGTCGAAGATCGTCTCAATCAGCAGGACATCGGCGCCGCCGACGATCAGGCCGTCGATCTGCTCCGCATAGGCGGTGCGCAGCTCGTCGAACGTGACGGCGCGGAAGCCCGGATTGGCGACGTCCGGCGATATCGAAGCGGTACGGTTGGTGGGGCCGATCGCGCCGGCGACGAAGCGCGGCCGACCGTCCTCGCTCTCGGCAATGCGTGCAGCGGTGCGGGCGAGCTTGGCGCCTTCGACATTGAGCTCGTGGGCGAGTGCTGAAAGGCCGTAGTCGGCCTGCGCGATGGTGGTCGAGGAGAACGTGTTGGTCGAGACGATATCCGCGCCGGCACGATAATAGGCGAGATGAATATCGCGCACCGCGTCCGCCTGCGACAGAATCAACAAATCATTGTTGCCGCGCACCTCGCGGTTCCAGGCATCGAAACGCGCACCGCGATAGCCTTCCTCGTCCAGCTTCAGCTGCTGGATCATGGTGCCCATGGCACCGTCGAGCACCAGGATGCGCTCGGCCGCGAGGTGGCGAAGAAGCGCTTCTCTTTCGCCATTTTGGATACTGGAACTCGCTTCGGTACTCGCCATCTTTTCAAGCTTCCTGGTTCTTTCGTTCCTAGCCCCCTCACCCAACCCACTCCCTACGGGCGAGGGAGCGCGCCGCAGTGTTTGGCGCGGCAGTGGACATCAGACGGGGCTGCTCTTCTCCTTCTCCCCTACGGGGCGAGGGGGCGCGCCTTCTGCGATGAGAGCCTGCGGCGCAGCCTCCTGGCCCGGCCGCAGCCCGAGCAAATGGCAGATGGCGTAGACGAGATCGGCCCGGTTCATGGTGTAGAAATGAAAATCGCTGACGCCGCGATCCACCAGATCGAGAACCTGCTCCGCCGCGACCGCTGCGGCGATCAGCTTGCGGGTCGCGGCATCCTGGTCGAGGCCGGCGAAGCGCTCGGCAAGCCAGGGCGGCACCGAAGTGCCGCAGCGCGCGGCGAAGCTCTGCATCTGCTTGAAATTCTGCACCGGCAGAATGCCGGGCACGATCGGCACATTGATGCCGCGCGCGCGCACGCGGTCGAGATAACGGAAATAGAGGTCGTTCTCGAAGAAGAACTGGGTGATGGCGCGGCTGGCGCCGGCATCGACCTTGGCCCTGAGCATGTCGATATCCGCCTCCACCGTCGGGCTGTCGGGATGCCGCTCCGGATAGGCGGAGACCGAGACCTCGACGTCGCCGATGCGCTTGATGCCGGCCACCAGATCGGCGGCATGCCGATAGCCACCCGGATGCGGCGCATAGCGCTCGCCGACGCCGGCGGGAGGATCGCCGCGCAGCGCCACGATGTGACGCACGCCGGCGTCACGATAGGCGTGAATGACCGAATCAACTTCGGCGCATGTCGCGGCGACGCAGGTGAGATGCGCCGCCGGCACCAGCAGAGTCTCGTTAAGGATGCGCTTGACGGTCGCGTGCGTGCGCTCGCGGGTCGAGCCGCCGGCCCCATAGGTCACCGAGACGAAATTCGGCTTGAGCGGCGCAAGACGGCTGATCGCCTCCCAGAGCGTCGCCTCCATCTCGGCGGTCTTCGGCGGAAAGAACTCGAACGAGACGCGGATGCGCGGCTTGGCGCCTTCGTGCACAAAACGGCTTGGACGCGACGCAGTATTCATCAGGCGACCTCCCGGGAGCCAGCCAGCGCAATGCGGCGGTCGCGTCCGAGCCAAAGCGAGACCGCGATCTTGCCCTCGGAGCTTGCGTCCGGCGGCAGCGTCTTTTGCTCGAGCACTTCGAGGCCGGCGGCATCGAGCCATTGGGTGACGATCTCGGGCGCAAAGCCGAGGCGGCGGTGCGCATGCTCGTCGCGCAGAAACTCGAGATCATGCGGCGCGAAATCAATGACCAGAAGCCGCCCGGCTGGACGCAGCACTCGCGCCGCTTCCGCTATCGCGCGGCCGCTGTCGTCGAGATAGTGCAGAACCTGGTGAATGATCACCACGTCGAAGGAGTCGCGCGGCAGCGCGAGGTCGTAGATGTCGCCCTGGCGGACACTACAATGACGTAAGCCCGCGCGATCGAGTCGCGCGCGGGCGATAGCGAGCATCTCCAACGACAAGTCGAGGCCGAGCCCGCGCTCGATCTCATTGCCGAACAATTCCAGCATACGCCCGGTTCCGGTGCCCAGATCGAGCAGCGAGCGGAACGGCCCAGGAGAGAGCGCGGCGCGGATCTCAGCCTCGACCGCTTCATCCGCGACGTGCAGCTTGCGGATCCGGTCCCACTCCGCCGCGTGACTGCGGAAGTAAGCCTGCGCGGCCGCGGCCCGCTCCGCGCGAACTGCCGCGAGCCGCTCGCGGTCGCGCGCAATGGTGGCATCACCGGCATCGAGTCGCTGGGTCAGCTCGCGTGCAAGCTCGGCGCTGCCGCCGTGCTCGCCCAGCCGGAAGAAAGCCCATGAGCCCTCGCGAAACCGCTCGACCAGACCCGCTTCGACCAACAGCTTGAGATGGCGGGAGATGCGCGGTTGCGACTGCCGCAGAATGGCGGTGAGGTCGGTGACGGTCAGCTCGGCCTCCGCCAGCAGAGCCAGAATGCGCAAGCGCGTCGCTTCGCCTGCAGCCTTCAGGGCACCATTGAGGGCCATGAACGGCAGCTGCGCCGGCGGGAGAAGCGGGACTTTTGATAAGGGCGGCATGGCTAGAAGCCCGACACGATAAACATAAAGATATCTTTATGCCTTTAAGACGAAGAAATCAAGCCTGGTGGCGGCAAATGCTGTCCGTGTTAGACAACGATTTCGTCTTGGCGCGAGCGCCGGGGCGGGTGAAATTGACCCCCATGACAAGCCAAGCTGATGAGTCCGCAGCCGCCAACCCCTATGGCCTGCGCGCGGGCGAGGTCTCGGTCGCACTGCCCGAGGCCTTCGACGCTTCGCTTTATTACATCGGACGCATTCACACTCCTTGGCACCGCCGTGAGGAGTGCCCGAAGAACGGGCGGGAAGCCGAAGCGACCTGCACGATCGAGCTCGATCCCCGCTGGGTCGCAGGCCTTAACGGCCTCGCAAGCGTGAGCCACCTGGTCGTCCTCTACTGGATGGACCGGGCGCGGCGGGATCTGGTGCTGCAGGCGCCGCGCCACTACGCCGAGCAGCGGGGTACCTTCGCACTGCGTTCTCCGGTGCGCCCAAATCCGGTTGCCATGAGCGTGGTGCGGCTTCTCAAGATCGAGGGCAATCGCCTGTCGGTAGTTGGATTGGACTGTCTGGACGGCACTCCGCTCATTGATATCAAGCCGTATTTTGCCTCGACCGATGCCGTTCCCGACGCGCGCGTCGGCTGGCACGCTGAGCGCAGAGGCTGAGACTTTCGACCATATCCCTAAAATTTTCGGCGTCTCTTGAACCCTTTTTCCCATCGGATCGACTAATGGGAAACAGAGTTGATGGGGATCGTCATGCACACAATCAGCAACGTTTGCCTCAGCAAGATTTGCTCCGCTGCCGCCATCGCCGTGATCGCCACCGCGACTTCCTTTTCGGCTCCGGCCTCCGCAGCCCCGTTCCAGCTCTTCGGACAACCTGCCCCGATGATGCAGGCGCCGGTCGACGAAAGCACCGACGAATCGGCTGAGCTTCCGGCCCGCTTCAAGCGCACGATCGTTGACTACCGCACCAACGAAGCGCCCGGCACGATCGTGATTGATACGCCCAACACCTATCTCTATCTCGTGCTCGGGAACGGCAAGGCGATGCGCTACGGCATCGGTGTCGGCCGCGAAGGTTTCACCTGGTCGGGCGTGCAGAACATCACCAAGAAGGCCGAATGGCCGGATTGGACGCCGCCTGCGGAAATGATCGAGCGCCAGCCCTATCTGCCGCGCTTCATGGCCGGCGGCCCCGGCAACCCGCTCGGCGCGCGCGCCATGTATCTCGGCGGCTCAGTCTACCGAATTCACGGCACCAATGATCCTTCGACCATCGGGCACCGCGTATCATCCGGCTGCATCCGCTTGACCAACGCGGACGTCACCGACCTCTACAACCGTGTCAATGTCGGCACCAAGGTCGTGGTTCTGCCGATGCCCGAGCAGCGCGCTTCGGTTGCCAGCGGGATCTACTGAAAATCTAGCTGTAGGGTTGACGAAGCCGGCCTGGGCTAATCCCAAGGCCGGCTTTTTGTTTGTTGGCGTTCGCTGACGCTGATTCTTCTCAGCTCACGCGCACCAGCGGCCAAAAATCGTCGAAGGAAGACTGGCGCGGCAAAGCGTTGAGCACGGCAAGGATCTTGTCCGCGACATCGGGCTTGAACGACAGCGCGGCGCAATCGCGGAACTTGAACTCGATCTGTGCCTGCGTCATGGGATTTTGGATCGACCCGGTCTGGTAGTCGACGCGCTGCTCGAAGGTCTCGCCGTTCGCGAGCTTCACGGTGACGATCGCCGGGCTCTCGCGCGTGCCGGGGCCGAGCGCGGGATCGACGCTCGCCGTCACCGTCCGGGCGACCGCCTTCACCTGCTCGTCCTTGATCGCCTCCTCGGTAAAAGCCGAGATCATCGGGGCGCCGTGCACCAACGAATAGGCCACCATATAGGCGAGGCTGAACTTCGCGTTCTCGACCGAGGCCGGATATTGGGTGCCGGCGCGCTGTCCGGCGTTACGGGTCACCGCGCAGTGGATGCTGGCGATGTCGGAAAGACGCGCCGAGAGCTTCGGCCGCAACGCCAGCGCCGCCTCGATCGAGGTATGGGCGAGACCGCCGCACGGATAGGCTTTGAGGTCGTAGCCGAGCACGACCAAATCGTAGCGCTTGCCAAGATCCTTGAACGGCTCGTAAGTGACGTCGAGGCCGCGGCCGAAATCCTCGAAATAGCCGGAATGGCCTTCAAGCGACGCCGGGTTGGAACTGAAGCCCTTGGCGCCGAGCAGTGCCGACATCACCGCGTCGCGCGCCGCATGTCCGTTGTGCAGCGGCTTGGTCATGCTGCCGAAGTTGACGCTGAGCCCTCCTGCCATCGAGGCGGCGATGCCGATGACATCGGGGATTTGCTCGCGCGGAACCTTCAGGAGACGCGAGCAGGCGGCCGCCGCCGCGAGGATGCCGACCATCCCGACCGTGTGCCATCCGCCGACGCTCGAGGCGAGAAAGTTGGAGCGCCCAATGCGCGCTGCAACCTCGTAGCCGATGATGGTGGCGGCCACGATCTCGGCGGGTGAGGCCTTGGTGACTTCGGCAACCGGCAAGATCGCCGGAACGACCGGAGCGGCGGCCTGCCCGGCGATGAAATTCATATCGTAGTCCATCGCATGGGAGGCGACGCCGTTGACGAGCGCTGCAAGCTGCGGCGAAGCCTTGAACGACTGGCCGACGACGGTCGCCTGCGGGCTCGAGCCCTCGAGCTGCACCATGTCGCAGAGAATGTGCGAGACATCCTGCCGGCAGCCGGCGAGCATCACCCCGATCGTATCGGTCAGTGCGATGCGGGCGCGATTGACGGCTTCGGCGGGCGCATCCTTGAGCTCGAAATCGACCACGAAGTCGGCAACCACCTGGCTTAATCGTTTGCCGGATGGAGGCGTAGGCGCCGGCTTCGTTTCGCTCGGCTTGGCGGGCTGCGCGTTTTGCTGCGCCAGCACCGGCGACGCCATCAGGGTCGTCAGTGTCGACGCGCCCGCCCCAAGAAGCACCCTTCGATCGATCGATTGCATTGTGTTGTCCATGGTGCGGTTCTCCCGGAAGACCCCCCTTCTAACCCTCCCCCGTACCCGCGGAGGGAAAAGAGCGGCAATTTATCTCAGCTGACGAGGGCCTCCTCGCTCACATCCAGCGGAGCGATCAGCGGCACGCCGGCAAGGCGCACGCCGCGCCCGGCCCGGCCTTTGCGCTGCTCAACCGGGATCGGACGGCCGATCGAATCGGCGAGCCACAAGCGCAGCAGATGGCGCTTGCGCGCCGCCTCCGGCCAATCCTCGAATCCACGCCGAGTGTGCAGCATCACGAAATTGTTGAGGAACTGGATGTCGCCTGCCTGGAACTCGATGTCGAGCGCAGATTCCTCGACGGTTGAACGATAAAGCGCGATCGCCTCTTTCTGCGCGGGGGTGAACTTCGGCACGCCGGGCAGTTGCTGCGCCTTATCGATGACTGCGCTCGCCCCGGTCGCGCTGAAATAACCCTCCGCGAAAGAGAAGATCGGCTGCTTGAAGAAGGCCGCCTCTCCTGGATTGGTCTCGCCGCTGCGCGAGCGGTAGAAATCCTCGGTCAGCACCTTGGCGAGGTCGGGTCGGCGCGCGAGGATGCGGTTGTAGACGGTGACCGAGCTCGCGATCCGGCTTTCGCCACCGCTCTTGGAGGTTTGCAGGCACAGCAGGCCGACATAGTCGCAGGCATCGGCATGAAACCGCATCTCGGCGCGCGTCATGTAGCCGCGCGTATTCGGATTGGCGTAGTCGCCGCCCAGATCCTTCACATGCCCAAGGATGTGACCGAGCTTGTTCTGCGACATGGTCTTGCCGAGATAGCCGCCGAGCCCGAGATAGGCGATCGCGGTCTCCGCTCGGCCGAAGCGTTCAAGCGGAAAATTGCGCAGCATGACGATGCCGCGCCCATCGGCGAGCTCGCGCTTCACGTCGGCGAGCACATCGGCGAATCTACGCAAGGGAAAGTTCTCCCGCGCCACGTCTTCGATCGCGATGCTGCTGCGCCGCACATGGGCAACCGCGTCGGCGAGCTCGTCGGCTTCCGCTTCCGTGATGCGATAGCTCCACTGCGAAAGATCGCGCAGATCCTCAGGCAGCCAGCCGGCCGGATCAACGACCGGCTGCATCGGCGTTGCGTAGCCGCGTTTGCTTAAGTGAAAACTGCGAAAATCTCCCACTTTTGCCTCCGATTTGGCTCGGTTGTTTGTTGCAGTGTAGCACGCCTTTGGCCGGTTGCGTCCGCTCATTCCCGCGTAAGCGGGAATCCAATCCTTTTGGACCATGCCCACCCCAGATGTCATGGCAGGGGCTTGTCGGGCTTGTCCCGGCCATCCCGATTAATCAAGCTCGGGCCATGAAACAGTACTACGTCTATATCCTCGCCAGCCGCCCCGGAGGCAATCTACGTCGGCGTCACCAGCGACCTACTGCGTCGTGTCGCTCAGCATAAGCAGGGAGCAATCAAAGGGCATACGAAACGCTACAATATCAATAAGCTCGCGTACTTCGAGCCATACGCCGACGTGCGCGATGCAATTCAGCGCGAAAAGAACATGAAGCATTGGCCCCGCGTCTACAAAACGCGACTCATTTTTCAGATGAACCCGAGTTGGCGGGATTTGTACGACGAGATGCTTTAGCCCGCCTGGCCGAGATGGCCGGGACAAGCCGGGTCAAGCCCGGCCATGACACGGAGGGCGGCGTTTCGTCCGCTGTTCTACTCCAGCACCTCCTTCACCTTGCGGGCGAGCGCAGGCGGTGCCGCATAGATTCTGTCGATGATGGCGGCAGCCTCCTCGCCCGGCACAGGATCGAGCGGCAGCGATTGCGCCTCTGCGTCCTGCCTGAAAGCCGGATCGCTCAGCGTCGCCTGGAATGCGGCGCGCAGCAAGGCAACCCGCTCTGCCGGCACCGCCTTCGCGGCAATGAAGGGCCGGCCGAGCTCGGCTGAAGCGTCGAGCACATCAAGCAAATCCTTCTGCTCCTGCGAAGCCGCAAGATCTCCCACAAACGGCACGGTCGGACTCATGTCGGGCGGGCGCTTGGGCGAGAAACGCACCAGCGGATTGATCTTGTCGTGTTGCAGCCAATCCTGCGGCATCGCGCTCCAGGAGCCGCAATTGCCTTCGAGCTCGCCGCGTTCCAGCGCGAGCCGCTGCTCGTTGCTGCCCGGATAACCGGCGATCTGCCGCACCGGCGCATTGAATACCTTGCGCAGGATGGCGCCGTCGACATAGGCGTTGGAGCCCTTGGCGGTCGCGCCGATCAGGAACTCCTTGCGCCGCATCATGTCGTCCCAGGTCTTGATGCCGGTCGCGCTCCACGCATAGCAGATGCGGACATCGCGCAGCATGGTGCCGATCCACTGGTAATCGGCAAAGCGCGCTCTGACATGATCAGGCGCCGCAACGGATTCGGTGATGAGACCGGGATCGAACATGGTGACCACGGTGCCGTCCTTGGGCGCGCTGGCATCAAGATAGCGGACCGCGGTCAAGCTCGCGGCACCCGGCACGTTCTGCACCAGAACGGTCGGGTTGCCGGGGATCTTGCCACCGAGATGGCGAGCGAGCACACGCGCATATTGGTCGTAGCCGCCGCCCGCCGAATAACCGACCACCAGCGTGAGGTTCTTGCCGTGGTAAAACTCGTCCTCGGCGGCAACGGCCGCGCCGCCGGCCAGCGCCGCAGCGAGCATCCCGATGAGGCCGGCGGAGCTCATTCCTACGCGCCGGTGAGGCGGTCTTGATCGCGTCACACTCTTATCGTGTCAGGCTCTTAATGCGAATGCCGACTAGCTATAGGATGGCTGGGTGCCTGTCACAATAGAGGCTAGAGGCTCGTCGCTAGAGGCTCGCCCTAGAGGCTCGACCCGCAGAGTCTCGATGCACCCGGGAGGACAAGGATGATCGCATGGCCAGTCCGCTCCTTCAGCTCATTCGCGTTCTTTGTTTCCCTCCTCATCGGCGCAGCGGCCGCCGCATTGCCGTCGATGCCGCCGGCCCATGCACAGAGCATGGATGAGCTCTACCAGAAGGCCAAGCTCGAGAAGAAGATCGCGCTGGTCGGCGCCGGGCCATCGGAGCCGTACGAGCATTGGATCAGGGAGTTTCAGGATCGCTATCCGGGCGTGACCATCGCGTTCACCGGCGGCTTGAGCAACGGATTGAACCGCCGGATCGATCAGCAGATCGCTTCCGGCAACATGGAATCCGACCTCGCGATTTTCCAGACCATTCAGGATTTCGTCAGGTGGAAGCGCGCCGGCGCGCTGCAGATGTTTCGCCCGCTTGGATTCGACGCTATCGGCCCGGCCTTCAAGGACGAGGACGGCGCCTTCACGACCGTGAGCGTCAACATGGTGCAGTACGCCTACAACACCAACCTCGTTCCGGCAGCGGATGTGCCCAAGTCGGCTCTCGATTTCCTCAAACCTCAGTTCCAGGGCAAGCTCATCACCACCGATCCGACCGAGGACGATGCGAGCCTTTTGACGTTCCGCGGCATCATCAACAAATACGGCTGGGACTACATGGACAAATACATGGCGCAGCACCCAGCCTTCGTCACCAACGGCCATGCGGCCGTGTCTAACGCAATTGCCACAGGCGAGAAGCTCGTCACCTTCGACTCCACCTCGACGACACCGCGGCTGACGCGTGACGGCAAGCCGATCCAAGCGGTGCTATCGCAAAGCGACGATATTCCGGTGTTCCTGGTAGCGGTTGCGCTCTTCAAGGACGCGCCGCATCCCAATGCAGCCAAACTCTTCATCGATTGGTATCTGGCCAAGGAACAACAGAGCCGCACCGGTGCATTCTCGGCTCGCGCGGATGTGCCGCCGCCCGAGGGCTTCAAGCCGCTCTCGACCTACAAGATCGACTACAGCTATCGGCAAATGCTGTCGGACGAGGTGAAGCTCGCTGATCTGAAGAAGCGGCTGGCGGAGTACATTCATCGATAGTGTGTCGCCCCGGCGGACAACGGTGGCGTGTCGTCCCGGCCGAGCGCAAGCGAGAGCCGGGACCGATACGCCTGCGCGTTATCGAGAGGGCACAGCAATATGGGTCCCTGCTTTTGCAGGAACGACCCGTCCCGCAGTCACTTTTCCAAATAGAAATATCCCACGCGGTCGTTAGCGGGCGACCCGTACCAGAAGCGCCCCTTCGCATCGGTGACGAACTCGCGCATCGTGTTCTCGGCGTGCGGGAATGGAAATTCGGTCACCTGGCCGGTCGCCGGATCAAGCCGGCCGATCACATCCATCCATTCGGATGAATACCAGACCTTGTGATCGGCATCGACGCCGAGCGCGTAGGGGGTCGGCTTCTCGCCCGGCAATTGGAACTCCTTGAAGCGCTCGGTCTTGGGATCGAACTCGCCGATCTTGCCGCCCTGGAACTCCGCAAACCAGACATTGCCCTGGTCGTCGACCTGGATTCGGCGCGGGAAGCCGGTCGCGGTCGGCGGCTGATACTTGGTTACCTGCAAGGTCTTGGCATCGACCTTGCCGATGCGGCCGTCGCGGCGCAGCTCCGCGAACCAGGTATTGCCGTCCTTGTCGAGCGCGATCCCATAGGCGTTCGGCACGTCGGCGATATGGGTAAACGTCTCGGTCTTGGGATCGAAGCGGGTCAAGCCGCCGGTCGACCAGACCTCGCCGTGCTCGTCGACGCGCGCGGTGTGCTTGCCCCAGTCATCCTGATACTCGGTGATCTTCTGGGTCTTCGGATCCCATTTGCCGAGCTTGTTCGAGCCCTGCTCGGTAAGCCAGACGGTGCCGTCCGGCGCCGGAACTGCAGAGTGGATCGCGGCGGTGCCGGTCTCCGGCACCGGATACTCCTTCACGACGCCCGAGACCGGGTTGAGCTCGCCGATCTTGTTGGCGCGACCGTAATAGGGAATCCAGTAATTGCCCTCCTTGTCCGGATAGGCGCTCCACGGCATCCGGCTCGGGCCCGGCATCTCGTATTCGACGTAGACGATCTTGAGCGCCTCATCGCTGAAATTGTGCACCGTCTCATTATAGCCGGGCAGGCTCGCCGGTGACGCCGGCATGGTCGAATCCTCGCCGAAGGCGTAATTGAGGAAATAGGCGATGTCGTCGGCCTTCTGATCGGTGAACTGCAGCTGCGGGCGATTGATGAAGAAGCCCATAGCCTCGCGCATGTAAGCCACGCGGTCGCGCCAGCCATCGGCATCGCGCTTCACCGCCGCCATGCGGGATTCAAAGCCGTGGCAAGCGGTGCAGTGCTGGAAGAAAAGCGCCTTGCCGCGCACGTCGGGCAGGAGCTTTTCGCCCTGGTAGTAGGAAATATCGCTCCAGCGCACCTGGCCGGCCTGCAGCGCGAAGTCCGCTGCGAGGTTCTGATCCGCGGCAAGCTTGATGCCGCTCTTCGGATCGGCCTTGTAGCCGACAGCCCGGATGCCCACCCGGTATTCGCCCGCCGTTAGATCGGGGACCTGATAGTGGCCTTGGGAGTCGGTGAGCACGCTCACCGTCACCTTAGTGGCCGCATTGCGGGCCTGAACAAAGGCGGCGCGGAAGGGCTTTCCATCAGGCCCCGTGACCGTGCCGGTGATCGTCGCGGCGCCGGCCGCGGAAAACGACACGGCTAGACACAAGGCGGCGAGAGAGACGGACGAGCAAAGACTTGGTGACCGCATGGCGCTTCCTCTTATGGATTTGTTCCGCGGGTTGGAGATTGCTCAATTCGGCTCCCGCAGCAGCCGCAAGTCAAGCCGCCTTGCTGGAACGGCCGGCCCGTCACCGCATTGACAGAAAGGGCCGCAGCCCTAATATCAGGAGAGTTCCGAGGGGAGCTCCGGAAGGAGCTGAGAGACCGCCCAGCCTTTTTCGAAAAGGCACCGCGGAGACCCTTTGAACCTGATCCGGGTCATGCCGGCGAAGGGACAGGACATCCATTCCCTCCCCAGCGCGTTCGGATCATGCCGTGAGAGCGGTCGACCGATTGACCTTGCGTGCCCCAGCTGAACTCGAATGAATCGACGGGAGCGAATTAGATGAACAAACATATTTCCGACTCCGATCTCGTTGCCCCGAAGGTTACGACCGGCCCGCTCGCAGGGTCCCGCAAGGTCTACGTTCGGCCCGACGCCGCGCCCGAGCTCAAGGTGCCGGTGCGCGAAATTCCGCTCAGCGACCCGACCGCGCAACCGATCCCGGTCTACGATCCGTCCGGTCCCTACACCGACACGGATGCGGCAATCGATGTGGAGCGCGGCCTGCCGCGCACCCGGATCGAATGGGTGCGCGAGCGCGGCGGGGTCGAGGAATACGAGGGCCGCGAGATCAAGAGCGTCGACAACGGCAACGTCACCGGCAAGCACCTGGCCCGCAATTTTCCAACGACGCACCGTCCTCTTCGCGCGCTTGAGGGCAAGCCGGTGACCCAGCTGGAATGGGCGCGCGCCGGGGTCATTACCAAGGAAATGATCTATGTGGCCGAGCGTGAGAACCTCGGCCGCAAGAAAATGCTGGATTGCGCCGACGCTGCGCGCACCGATGGCGAGAGCTTTGGCGCCAGCGTCCCGCTCTTCGTCACACCCGAATTCGTGCGCAGCGAGGTCGCGCGCGGGCGCGCCATCATCCCTTCGAATATCAATCACGCCGAGCTCGAGCCGATGGCGATCGGCCGCAACTTCCTCACCAAGATCAATGCCAATATCGGAAACTCGGCGGTGACCTCCTCGGTCGAGGAAGAGGTGGAAAAGATGGTGTGGGCGATCCGCTGGGGCGCCGACACCGTGATGGACCTCTCCACCGGACGCAACATCCACAACACGCGCGAATGGATCATCCGCAACGCGCCGGTGCCGATCGGCACGGTGCCGATCTACCAGGCGCTGGAGAAGGTCAATGGCGATCCCGTCAAGCTCGACTGGGAATGCTACAAGGACACTCTGATCGAGCAGTGCGAGCAGGGCGTCGATTACTTCACGATCCACGCCGGCGTGCGCCTGCCCTATATCCATCTCACCGCCAACCGAGTCACCGGAATCGTGTCGCGCGGCGGCTCGATCATGGCCAAGTGGTGCCTGGCGCATCACAAGGAGAGCTTCCTGTACGAGCGCTTCGACGAGATCTGCGACCTGATGCGCAAATACGACGTCTCGTTCTCGCTCGGCGATGGCTTGCGCCCGGGCTCGATCCGCGACGCCAATGATCGCGCCCAGTTTGCCGAGCTCGAGACACTCGGCGAATTGACCAAGATCGCCTGGGCCAAGGGCTGCCAAGTCATGATCGAAGGTCCCGGCCATGTGCCGCTGCACAAGATCAAGATCAATGTGGAGAAGCAGCTCAAGGAATGCGGCGAAGCGCCCTTCTACACACTCGGTCCGCTCGTCACCGACATTGCGCCCGCCTATGACCACATCACCAGCGCGATCGGCGCCGCCATGATCGGCTGGTTCGGCACCGCGATGCTCTGCTACGTGACGCCCAAGGAGCATCTGGGCTTGCCCGACCGTAACGACGTCAAGGACGGCGTCATTGCCTACAAGATCGCCGCGCATGCAGCCGACCTTGCCAAGGGCCATCCGGCGGCGCAGATCCGAGATGATGCGCTCTCGCAGGCACGCTTCGAGTTCCGCTGGGTCGATCAGTTCAACTTGTCGCTCGATCCCGATACTGCGCGCTCTTATCACGACGAGACGCTGCCCAAAGAGGCGCACAAGGTCGCGCATTTCTGCTCCATGTGCGGTCCGAAATTCTGCTCCATGAAGATCACCCAGGACGTGCGCGACTACGCGGCGACCTTGAATGACAAGGAGCAAGGGATGGCGCAGATGAGCCAGAAGTTCCGCGACTTGGGCGCGGAAGTCTACGTCGAGCAGGCGGCGGTCAAGGAGAGCAACAAGGCGCTGTAAGCAACCTGCTGCCTGCCACTGATTGTCATCATCACCGGTTCGAACGGCGTGGGGAGGCAATTGTGATGACTAAGCCAGCCGCATCCTTGTTTGGTTTGATCGTAGCGTTCGCCGCGTCCAGCTCCACGCAAGCCGCCGAGCTCAAGGTTCTCGCCGGCGGCTCGATGACGGCAAGCCTCAATGAGCTCGCCAAGCAATTCGAGGCCAAGACCGGCGACAAGCTGGACATTCACTTCGACTCCACTCCGAACCTGATCAAGGCGGCGACCTCGGCGCCGTTCGATCTCGGCGTCGTTCCGGTCGACGTGATGAAAGATGCGGGCGCGCGGGCGCGCTTCGCGGCCGGGCCGACGATTGATATCGCGCGGGTGGGTTACGGCGTGGCAGTGCGCGCCGGCGCGCCCAAGGCGGACGTCTCAACCCCAGATGCGCTCAAGCAGACGCTGCTCAAGGCGCAATCGATCGCGACCATTCCGGAGAGCGCGGCGGGCGCCTATGTGCTGAGCGTGTTCAACCGGCTCGGCATCGGCGATGCGGTAAAGCCCAAGTTCAAGGTGCAGGCCACCACCGGCGACATTTCAAAGGCGGTCGCCAAGGGCGACGCCGAGCTCGGCGTATTCCTCACCAACGTGCTGGTCGCTCCGGGCGTCGAGCTGGCCGGGCCTTTCCCGGGCGATTTACAACAAGAGCTCGTCTTCACCGCGGCACCCGCGGTCGATACCAAGAATGCGGATGCCGCCAAGGCCTTGATCGACTTTCTCAAAAGCCCCGAAGCAACCGCAGTAATCAAGGCCAAGGGACTGACGCCGGGCTAGCCAGGACCTCCTGTGCGCCTTCTAGTCGTGGATGCCCGGCGGTCGCCGGGCATGACTCGTTGCAGGGCTTAGCCCACCAAGCGCCTCTACCGCACCGAGATGCTCAGCCCGCTCAGGTCGGCGTTGATCTGCAGGCCGACCTGGCGCCCGGTCAGCGACAATACGGCGCCCTTCTCGTTGGTGAGCACGATCGCCTGCGCACCACGACCGACCGCGGCTCCGGCGCCGGCAGCACCGTAGATGCCGGTGACATCGCCGGGGCTGCTGATATGGCTCACGGTGCCGTGGAAGTAGGTTTCCGATCCACCGAACACAAAGCCGGCGCTCAGGCCGCCGATCGAGATCGGGTAGCTGTGGCCGCGGAAATTGAGCGTGCCGCTGCCCCCGGAGGCGCCGATGACCCAGCCGGCCTTCAGCACCCGGAAGCTGATAGTGCCGCTGTCGGCGCGCGCAGCCGACGAAAGCCCCGAAAGCCCCAAGAGTGCGGCCGTCAGGGCAATCAGCAAAGCACGGATTCCATATGAGCGTTGCATGGTGGCTTCTCCCCCTCGACAGTTTCCGACGCGCGATGATTCGCGCAACGCACCTCAGTTGACCAAGGCGTAGTCCGCGGCACGTGCCCGGTCAATCAAAACGCCAGCGCCCAGCGTCCGAATTCCGAGATACTTGCCACCATCCCCTTAGATTCTGAAGCTCGCCTAGTGGCGCGACAAGACCTGGCAAAGTTCGGAATAGGAACATCCGGATCGGGACACGAGAACCGAATCAACTCGGGCGGCGCGACTGCTCGCGAAGCGTTCACCACTCGATCGTGGCGGCATTCTGTCGCAAATGTTCAGCCCCCATTCACGGCCGCCCGAGGAACGTATGCGTCAGGGAGGACGTTTGCCTGCCATGTGGTCCGTCACAGGGACGGACAAGCTTGCAGAACGATCAACCTGACGATCAACCTGAGGTGAACTCCCATGCGGAAAACCTTGACCGCTCTTGCCACCGCCGCGACGGTTGCTGTTGCGGCGGTCGCTACAACGGGCACCGCAGATGCCCAAGCCCGGTGGGGCTGGCGCGGCCCCGCCTTTGGCACTGCCTGGGGCTGGCGCGGGCCCGGCTGGCGCAGCACTGCCTGGGGCTGGCGCGGCCCCGGTTGGCGCAGCACCGCTTGGGGCTGGCGTGGCCCCGGCTGGGGTTGGCGCCGCCCGGCGTGGGGCTGGGGCGCCCCCGCCTTCTTTGGCGGGCTCGCTGCTGGCGCAGTTATCGGCAGCGCGTTTGCGCCGGACTACTATTACGGCTCGGACTACGCCTATGATACCGACTTCGGCTGCTGGCGCCGCAGCTGGAATGGCTGGCGCTGGGTGTCATATTGGGTCTGCTGAGTTCGGGCTGGCGTGCCGCACTGCAAAGGGCCCGGTGTCATCTGACGCCGGGCTTTTTTTGTGACATTTGTTCTCCCTTGGTAACAGATTACATACCAAAATTCGGACAAATTGGTCTGGCACCTCGGCCACATTCAGGCGGGGGACTCGGGCCAAGTTCGACGAAATCGCAGAGTGCCGTAGCCAGAGTCGGATGGACTGAACAATTTCGCGCGCTCGGCAACCGCCGACCGCTCATCGAGGAGATCCAGGAGATCTAACATGAAGAAAACACTGACAACCCTCGTCGCGGCCGCCACCCTGGCCGGGTCGATGATCGCCACCATCTCCGACGCCTCAGCACGCGGCGGCTTCTTGCCGGGGCTCATCATCGGCGGCATTGCGGGCGCAGCCATCGTGGGCGCGGCGACAGCGCCGCGCGGCTATGTGGTGTATCCCGGCTATAGCGCGCCGGTAAGCTATCCGGGTTGCTATTGGACCCGTCAGCCCGTGTACGACCCCTATGGCAACATCGTCGGCTGGCGCGGCCGGCCGTTCCAGGTCTGCCCGTAACAATCCGGCGGTAACGGCTGCCCATAACGGCACGTCCGTGAGCCCGGCGAGCGCGCAAGCGTCGCCGGGCTTTCATTTGCTCTGGTGCGTCTGCGCTGGTGCATCCCGCGCGGATGATTAGTGCTCACCTGCATTCGCCTGCATGTGGGCGAGCAGCGCCGCGGTCGGCCAGCAATCGGTCTTGAGGCCATTGGCCTTCTGGTAGGCGCCGAGCGCCGAGCGCGTCAGCATGCCGGCCTTGCCGTCGATCTTGTCCCTGTAGATGCCGAGCTTGGTCAAGGTACGCTGCATCGCCTCGACTTCGCTCGTGTGCAGCTGTGTTGCCTTGCTCCAGGGCGTTTCGAACGGGCGCGGATCGTCGCCGATGCGCTCGCTCAGATGACCGACGAACAGCACGTAGAGATCGGAAAAGTTATATTCCTTGATCACGTAGTAATTGTGCAGCGTAAGGAAGGCCGGCCCATAGGTGCCCTCCGGCAACAGAAGCGAAGCCGGTGCCGCCAGCTCCGCCGCGCTCGGCACACGGTGGTAGGCCGGCACGTAGCCGCGCTTGAGCCAGGTTGCGACCGGCTGTGTCACTTCCGGCACCGCCTGCGTGCAGTCGACTTCCCTCGGCGCATGCACCTCATAGGCCCAGCGCAAGCCCCGCTGCCAGCCCTTGTCGACGAGCTGCTTGGCGGCAGACGCGAGAGCATCCGGCACCGAGCTCCAGATATCGCGCCGGCCATTGCCATCGAAGTCGACCGCGTACTGGTAGAATTCGGACGGCAGGAACTGGGTCAGGCCCATGGCGCCGCCCCAGGAGCTCCGCATGTCCGCGAGCTTGACCTCGCCTTCCTCAAGCATCTTCAGAGCCAGCAGGAATTCGTTACGGAAGAAGTCCTTCCGCTTGCCGTAGTAGGCTTGGGTCGCCAGGACGCGCACGGCGTTCTTGGGCAGCTGATAGTGCCCGAAGTCGGTCTCGCGGCCCCAGATCGCCAGCAGAATGTTGCCGGGCACGCCGAACTCGCGTTCGATCGCCGCGAGCGCCCCTTGATATTGGGTGGCGAGCCGCCGCCCCTCTTCGGCGAGACGTGCAATGCTCGCCTCCTTGATGTAGTCCGCCGGCGTCTGCACAAACTCCGCCTGTCCAGGAGTCGCCGCGCCCGGCTTCCCTGGAAGATCGAGGTCGGGCAGCGTCAGATCAGGCTCGAGAGAGCGCGTCGCAAGGTCGAAAGTCGCGCGCGAAATGCCGAGCGCTTGCGCCTGCGGCCACAGGCTCGCGAGCCATTGCGTGAACGCCGCGTCAGGCGCTGCCGCAGCTGGCGTGCACGCCGCCATCAGGACGATGGTCAGGACGGCGCCAAAATTTCGAAGCCAAAGAGACATGGCGGATCCGGCGATTCGGGGCGCAGGACCCTACGCAAGAAAAAGCGCCGAAGATAAGGAGGCCCACCCCCGCTTGCGACGACTTTCAATCAATGGCTGATGGTGATGCCGCCGAAGCTGATGCTGCCGCCGCCGCCCCCAAGGCCGATATTGACCGAAGGCGTAGGCGCCTGTGCATTCCCGCCAGTGGTCGAACCGGCCGACTTTGGCGCGGCGGCCCGCTGTTGCGCCACCTGCTTCTTTTCCGGCACCTTGGCTTTGGGCTTGGCCGACGCGGCGGGCGCTGCATCGTGCGCTGCAACTGTCGGCTTGCCGGGACATGCATCCAGAGCCGCGAAGGTCACGCCATAATCCTTGCCGAGCTCGGCCTCGACAAAGATCTTCTCGCGTGCGGCGACATCCTTCAGCTCGCTCTTGGCCTGCTGAAACCGGTCGGCGGCAGCGGCCTTCTCCTGGTCCGACGCGCCTGGAGCTGCAGCCACTTTCTGGGCGGCATCGCCTGCGGCTGCCGCGGCATCAAGGGCCTTCTGCACCAGCGGCGAAGCGGCGACTTCGTCGGCGATCTGCTGCTGCAGATCGTTCTGCACATAGTCGCGCGCGCCCTTGGACTGATCCCGGTCGCTCTGGCTGCCGTTGCAGAGTGCCAGCCGGTATTTGTCGTCGACATCCTTGAAGGCCTTGGCCTTGCTGACGAGCGTGGGCGAAAGTGTGCTTTGCGCCGAGGCTGGGCCCACACCCCAGGGCAAGGCCCCGACGACGCCGAGCAGTAATGCCAATCCGAGATGCATAGAGTGTTTCATTGCTGATTCCCTGATGGACTTTGGTGTTACGGCTTCTTTTTTGGTGGTGGTGGCGGCGGCGGCGCGTAGATCGGGGCGTGCTGCTGCACGAACGGTGCCGGATTGATGACCGTGTTCGGATGCACGACCTGCGTCGTCAAATGCGAATTACTGACCGCATTGGAATGCGGCGTCACCACGTTTTCGAAGGATTTCGCGCCGGTGGACTTGGTGCCGGTGGTCGGTTGCAGCGAGGTGCTGTTGGTGCCCGCCGGCAGCCGCATCTCCTGGATCGGCTGCTGAGGCGAGCCGCTCGTTCCGCCCGAATTTGTTGTGGTTCCAACGGACGGCGCCAAGGTCTGCTGCATCTCCTGCAGCAGCTGCTGCTTGGTCGTGCCGACCACCCCCGCGGGCGTGGTGCTTACGCCTGGCGAGGCGAGCCCGGTCTTGGTCTGCTGCAGTAGCTCATTGCGGATTGCACTTGCAGTTCCGCCCGAAGAGCCGGCGGAGTTGGGAGTGCTCTGCTCTAACAGTGCGCCACGAGCAGGATCGATCACCGCGCCGCCGGGCGTCCCGCCCGGAACCGTCGACACGCGGCTCGGATTGAAGATGCCGTTCGAAATCCCGGTTGCCCCGCCCGGCACATTTGCATTGGTCGGCGCGGCGCCGCTATTGGGATTGGGGGACGACTGGATAACGGACCCTCCCTTCTCTGTGTCGAGCGTCATGGTCTGTGCCGGTCCCAACGGCATGCCGCCGTAAGGAACAACCGTCTGCGGTTGGGTCGATCCCTGCTTCTCCGTATCGAGCGTCATGGGCTGCGCTGGCCCAAGCGGCGTCGTCCCGAAGGTCGGCAGGCTCTGCGGCTGCAGGAAGCTCGTGATGATCGAGCGGCCCCCGGCTCTGTTCGGCGGGCCATAGATGATATGGTTGTTGGTGCCGGGAACGAACTCGCTCGGGTGGATCACCTCGAGGCCACCATTGGGCAGCTCATGCGTTACCGTGGTGCCGCCGTTGACCGCATTGGTGGCGGCTGCGCCGGCGCTGTTCAAGGAGAGGCCCGCGGTCGACATTTCCGTATAGGTGGTGAGCAGCGTGCTCTGGCCATTGGGTCCCGGCGGTCCATAGATATCATGGACCCTGTGGCCGTCGACCAGCGTCACAATCTCATGACCGCCGCCGTTGAGTTCCTGGGAGCTGGGCCCGCTATAGGCTGTGCTCAGCGGATTGGTCGGCAAGCCTGTTGTTTGCACGTCAACAGAAGGCGCGGCTTGCACGGCGGGCGCCGCCGCCGGGGGAAGCTGGCTCGGCCCGAACTGGTTGCTGGTAATTCCTGAGGGAAACGCCGGTCCTGGCAGCTGAGTAGCCGTGGCGGGCGCCGGCCCCGGCGCCGCCGCACCACCCCCCGAGCCCCCGGCCGGCGGTGCGCTCGTAGTCGCGGCCGAGTTGCCGGACGGCGTCGAGCTCTGTGCTCCTGCGGCTGGGGCAGCGCCCGGGTCGGCCGGAACGAGGTCACCCACGACAGGTACGACGTCCGAATCGGCCGCCGCGCTTTGATCAGACTTTTGCGTTGTCGACGGAGCCGCGGGCGGATTGGCTGGGACCAAGTCACCGACAACCGGAACAACATTAGGGTCGGGCGTCGGCGGTGCGTTCGGGGGCGGGGCGGGAGGCGGCGGCGCGTTGCTAGGCGTACCGGGTGGCGGGACGTTGCCGGGCAGATTGGCCAACCGGTCGGGATCATACCGATGGTCGATTTCGCTCCACCCATACGCAACCGAACCATTGGGATTCAGCAAGACATGGACCGACGTGCCGTTCGACCAATATTGGATCTGATGAACGACCCCGCCCGGCAGATTGTGACTTTCAGTCACGAGCAAACTCCGGCCGGACGGATTCAGGGCGCCGTGCAACCCGACGGTGCCGTAGATGACCGTATCGGTGCTGCCGTCGGAGTACACGAGGGACTGACGAAAATTACCGCGGCCGAGGTCGGCGCCTTCGATCCGCTCGAGTCGTACCGCGGGGGGCTCCACGGGCTGATCGGAGCCACTGCTTGGATCAGCTTCGCTCCACGAGCTTGAGATCCAACCATTCGGGTCCTGCACGGCATGGACGATGGTGCCGTTCGACCAGTGCTGTAGTTGGAGCTTTGTGCCGCCAGGGAGATCTTGGATCTCAACGCGGGTTATTTGCCGGCCTGACGGGTTCACGCCCCCATGCAAACCGACCGTCCCGACCACGAGATTGTCCGCACTGCCATCGGAATAGTGCAGAACCTGGCGAACGTTTCCGCCCGGAAGGGCAAGTGTCTGGATCCCGGTCAGGACGGGGTTGGGTTTTGTCCCCGCCGGGGTGGCGGCTTGGCCCGCCACAGGGGGCGGGGCCTGGGGAGCAGTCTGATCGGCAGCCGCCGGCACTCCACCGACTCCCGGCGCCGATGACGTTCCGGTCACGGGTTGCGATTGGCTCGCATTCGGCGAGCCTGTGTTGGCCGACCCGCCATTGTTGACGGGCGCGGTCCCGTTGGCCGGACCTGATTGCGCAGTTGATAATGAACTTGGCGATTGCTGCGCTGACTGCTGGGTGTTGCCGGATGGCGGCTGGGCCGATGCGGTCGTCGCCAAGCCGACAGGGAGCGGAGCATCGAATTTGCCCTCCCATGGAAACGGCGTGGTGCCCTGCGGCAGGTCGTCGGTGTTGTGCGAATGGCACGCGAGGCAGCCCTCCCCACCGGTTTCGGTGCCGGGACTGACGGCGAGGTTCGGCTGCCCGTTGCGTCTCTGATTGGCCAAAGCGAGCGGCACGGCGGTCAGCAAGGTACCGTTCGGCTGCACCGCATATCCGTTGAGCAGCATCGATTCCCCGGTGCTTCCGGCACCACTCGAGCCGGTGAAGACGAACACCTCGAAAGCAGTCAGCGGTCCGTCGGGCGTGTTGAGCAAGTCGTAGCTCATAAGCACGAAGAATTCCTTGGACACGGGCTCCTGGCGGCCGGCGTCGTCCGAGAAGGGGCTGCTGACTAGATGCGTTCCCTCGATCTTGACGAAATAGCCGACGGTCGAGCGGGTGGCGCCCGGTTGTCCGTCGGGAGTTGGTCCAACCAGCACTTCGGACGATTTGATGTATTCGAGGAACCCGGTGCGCCCGCGCATGGCCAGCGGCGTCGTGACGCCCGGAATGATGCCGGCGCGGGCCAGCATCCCGTCGAATATTCCGCCGGGAAGCGTAGTCCAGGCGCCGCGCTCCGGCTGCCCTTTCTTAACCATCGGCGCGATCGACACGCTGCCGCGGGTGAAATTGTCACCCATGAAGCCGATCAGAACATCGTCGAGCTTCGGCGGCGTGATTCCCGGCGGGCGCGTCTCAATAAAGGATCCGACCAGTGCCCCATCCTGGTTCCGCACGAAATGCCGCTTCGTGCCTTTGGCATCTTCGAAGATTCGATCGGTGTTGCCGTTCGGCAATTGCTGGACGTCGACCAGTTCACCCAGGTCGACGCCACCTGGGGCTGTCTCTTGTTGAGCAAATGAAGGCGAATCGGGAGCGTTCAGAATAGCGAAAGCAGCCGCCACGCAAGCATTGCGAACGACCTTGGATGTGAATGGCGCCATGTTCGCCGGCTCCCTCAGTGCCAAGAGCAGGTTGATTTCAGGGGTGATTTTCCACCGTCGGAGGGTGTTTCTTCAGAGCGCTCAGGCCAGCACCGCCCCCGCCCAAGGGCCGCCAGCGAGCCGCCGCTGCCTGTGCCTGCCCGCCATATCGCCCAGGCTTTCGATCATCTCGATTCCGGGTGCTGATCTTGGTCCATCAGCCAGCAAAAGGCATCACCAAAATCCATGATGACCGGCGCCCAGGCCTGGCACAAAACAACAATCAGCAACGGATACTATCGGGAATTCGCGATCGCATCATCAAAATTGATGACGCCGCCTCAGTTCGGCTTTGTCACGATCAGCTGTTTGTTGCGTCGCAAAAGAGCTTTGGCGGGGGCGCGATGCTTGCTATAAGTTTGTTGCTCGACATCGGAAGGCCGGCGAATGGGTCAGGGCGACGACCTTGTGACCGCAGTCTCGCAAATCCACGCTGCTGCTCTCGACGCCGCGAAGTGGCCGGACGCGCTTTCCAGCTTCACGCAATTGATGGGTGGTCACGGAGCATCGCTCGAATTTATCGAGCGACCCTCGCTGCAGCATCGGGCAATGTATTCCTACGGATTGCCTGCTGTTGGCCCCTACCTGCAGCAATACGCGCCGATGTGCCCACGCATACCCTACGCTGCCCGCAGCCCGGCAGGCGCTGTCCAACACGATGCCCAATATATCGACGACCAGGCGATGGACGCGAGCCCGTTCTTCATGGAATTCCTGGCGCAATACGACATGCGCTATTTCATCGGCGGGATCGTCGCCAACTCAGCGCAGGAGCTTGTCTTGACTGGCGTCCAGATTTCGCCGAAGGCCGGCCATCCCTCGCCCGCCAAGATCAAACTGATGGGGCTGCTGCTGCCGCACTTCCAGCAGGCGGCTGAGGTCATGCGCCGATTGGGAAAGCTCGCAAACGCGCAGCATTCGCTCGAGCGCGCCCTCGACTGGCTCGCAGACGGCGTCATCATGCTGGGGGCGGACGGCGCCGTGCGCTACGCCAACGCCGCCGCACAGGAGATTGCCCGCTCGCGCGAAGGCATCGCCATCCGCCGCGGCATGATCGAGTTCCTTTCCGGCGACGCGACGGCAAAATTCGGCACCGCTCTGAACGCAATCGCGCGGCTGCGCGCCGCCGATGTGACCGCGACGAGGAGCAGCGATTTCACGGTCGAACGGGCTTCGGGAGGGGCGCCATATTCGGTGTCGCTGCGGCCGCTGCTAGCCAAGATGGACGGGGCGGAAACCGCCGTCGTTTTGATGTTCATTCATGATCCATTTGTGCGCGACGCAAAAGCGCTGGAACTGTTGCACGAAGCGTTCGGATTGACGCCGGCGGAAGCGGAGGTGGCTGACGCCCTGCGCTCAGGTTTTTCTCCGGACGATTATGCCCGCAAGCGCAAGATCAGCCCGAATACCGTGTACACGCACCTGCGGCGGATCAAAGAGAAGTGCAACTGCAGCCGAATGGCCGAACTGATCCGCAAGCTCAACGACGTTCGGATCGCCGCGGTGGCCAAGTGTGAATATTGACACCAGAAGAATCCGTCGCTCGGTCCGACTATCCACCCTTCACATCCGCAGCGATCTTATGCAAGCATCGGCTTCTTATGGTAGATGATTGTTGATGGGGCTGGGCGACGATGTTTTAACGGCGATCTCGAGCATTCATGCCGCCGGGCTTGATGTCGAGAAGTGGCCGCGCGCGCTGTCCGTCATCGCAGACCTGGTCGGCGGTGTCGGCGGCACGCTGGAGATCATCCAAAGACCCTCGATGCGGCACCGGGCGCTCTATTCGCATGGCCTCGCTCCGGTCGACGCCTATCTCGAATACTATGCCTCGGTCAGTCCGCGGCTGCCCTACGCGTTCCGCCAACCCGCCGGCTCGCTCCTTTACGATGCGCAATATATCGATGATGCCGGCATCGACGCCCACCCCTTTTTCATGGAATTTCTCGCGCCGCACGATCTGCGCTGCTTCCTCGGCGGCGTGATTGCCGGCTCATCCCACGAATTTGCTGCAACCTGTATCCAGTATTCGCCGAAGGCCGGCCACCCCTCGCGCGATAGGATCAAGTTGATGCGCCTGCTGCTGCCGCATTTCCAGCAGGCAACTGACGTGATGGCGAGAGTAGGAAAACTGTCGATGGCGCGGCACTCGCTCAAGTGGGCGCTCGATCAGCTCGTCGACGGCGTCATTATGCTGGGTGCGGACGGAACCGTGCGCCACGCCAATGCCGCCGCGGGGCAGATTGCGCGAGCGGGCGACGGGATCGCCATCCGCCGCGGGGCGCTCGCGTTTGTCTCGGGGAAGGCAACGTCGAAGTTCGATGCCGCGCTGGGTGCCATCGCGCGGCTGCGCGGGGCCGACATATCGGCGGCAGCGAGCACGGATTTCGTCGTCGAGAGGACTTCAGGCGCCGCGCCCTACACGGTCTCGCTGCGGCCGCTCGTTGGCAGCACAGACGGACGGGAAACCGCGGCCATATTGATGTTCATCCACGATCCGCTGGTGGGCAATGACGTGGCGGTCGAACTTCTGCGGCAGGCCTTCGGGCTGACGCACGCGGAAGCCGAGCTCGCGCAAGCCTTGCGCTCCGGCTCTTCGCCCGACGACTATGCGCGCCAGCGCAAGGTCAGCGCCAACACCATCTACACGCACCTACGTCGCATAAAGGAGAAGACCGGCTGCAACCGCATGGCCGAGCTGATCCGCAGGCTCAATGACATTCAAGTCGCGGTCGTAGCCAAGCGCGAGTGCTGACGCGACTTACCGCACCGCCACGAGGAACAGGCGCGGAAACGGCAACAGCACCTTTCCGTCGTGGCGCGGGCGGTAGTGCTGCTTGATCTCGCCGAGATAGGTGGCGAGGAATTCCTTGCCCATGGCAGGGTCAAGCGCAGACAGGAATGGGCGGAGCGCGGACCCCTTGAACCACTCGACGATCGCTTCCGGCCCTGCCATCACGTGGTTATAGACCGTGTGCCAAATGTCGAGCTGCGCGGCAACCGGCTTGAGCAGATCGTAGTAGGCGGTGGGCGGCGGCAGCTCATCGCGCGCCGCATGATTGACGCCGGCACTCTTCGCCCATGGACCTCGGCTCGCCACCTCGCGCATCAGTGCGAGTGCCGGCTCACCGGTATTGTCCGGCATCTGCACGGCCAGCACCCCGCCCGCGGGCAAGGCCTGGATCAGCCGTCGCAGCACCGCGGGATGATCCGGCACCCATTGGAACACAGCATTGGCGAACAACAGGTCGGTGCCTTGAGGGGGCGCCCAGCTCGACAAGTCGGCTTCAATGAAGGCGCATTGCGGCAGCCGCGCGCGCGCCTGCGTCAGCATGTCAGGCGAAGAATCAAGCCCGGTCACTTCGGCGTCCGGATAGCGGGCAAGGAGAAGCTCGGTAGAGTTACCAGGTCCACAGCCCACGTCGATTACGCGCGCAGCACGCGCGAGCGGAATTTGAGCGATCAGGTCGCGCGGTGGGCGCGTGCGCTCGTCCTCGAACTTCAGATATTGGGCGGCGCTCCAGTCGGACATCGGCTCCCCAGCGCGCACCTTTTAGCGACTGAATTTCTTATATTTGATCCGGTGCGGAATGGTGGAATCCGTTCCCAATCGCCGCATCTTGTCGGCTTCGTAGTCCTGGAAATTGCCTTCGAACCACTCCACGTGGCTGTCGCCTTCGAACGACAGGATATGGGTGGCGATCCGATCGAGGAACCAGCGATCGTGGCTGATGATGACGGCACAGCCGGCGAAATCTTCGAGCGCATCCTCGAGCGCGCGCAGCGTGTCGACGTCGAGATCGTTGGTCGGCTCGTCGAGCAGGAGCACGTTGGCGCCGGATTTCAGCATCTTGGCGAGATGCACGCGGTTGCGCTCCCCACCCGACAGCTGGCCGACTTTCTTCTGTTGGTCGGCGCCCTTGAAGTTGAAGGCCCCGCAATAGGCGCGTGAGTTCACTTCGCGCTTGCCGAGTTGGAGCTGGTCGAGGCCGCCGGAAATCTCCTCCCAGACGGTCGCCTTGTCGTTTAATGCATCACGCGACTGGTCCACATAGCCGAGCTTGACGGACTCGCCGATCTTGATCGTGCCTTTGTCGGGTTTCTCCTGCCCGGTGATCATGCGGAACAGAGTGGTCTTGCCGGCGCCGTTGGGGCCGATGACCCCGACGATGCCGCCCGGCGGCAGCTTGAAAGTGAGATTGTCGATCAGGACATTGTCGCCGAAGGCTTTGGTGAGGCCCTCGAACTCCACTACGTTCTGGCCCAACCGTTCCGCCACCGGGATGACGATCTGGGCGGAGCCTTGCGTGTTGCGGTCGGCGGCCTTCTTCAAAAGCTCCTCATAGCGCTGGTAGCGGGCCTTGGATTTGGCCTGGCGGGCGCGCGGGCTTGCGGCGATCCATTCGCTCTCCCGCTCGAGCGTGCGCTGGCGCGCCTCCTCCTCGCGGCCTTCCTGCTCGAGGCGCTTCTGCTTCTGCCCGAGCCAGGAGGAGTAATTGCCCTGGTAGGGAATGCCGCGCCCGCGGTCGAGCTCGAGAATCCACCCTGTCACATGGTCGAGAAAGTAGCGATCGTGGGTGACGATCAGGATCGCGCCCGGATACTTGTTGAGGTGGCCTTCCAGCCAAGCGACCGACTCGGCGTCGAGGTGGTTGGTGGGCTCGTCCAAGAGCAGAAGCTCGGGTTGCTCCAGCAGCAGACGGCAGAGCGCAACCCGCCGCCGCTCGCCGCCCGAGAGCTTGGCCACATCGGCATCGTCGGGAGGACAGCGCAGCGCATCCATTGCCAGATCGACCTTGGAATCGAGATCCCACAGGCCCTTGGCCTCGATCTCGTCCTGCAGGCGGGTCATTTCGTCGGCAGTCTCGTCGGAATAGTTCGCCGCGATCTCGTTGTAGCGGTCGAGCACCGCTTTCTGGGCGGCAACGCCCTGCATCACGTTCTCGCGCACGGACAGCATGGGATCGAGCTGCGGCTCCTGCGGCAGGTAGCCGACGCGCGCCCCCTCAGCCACCCAGGCCTCGCCGGTGAACTCCTTGTCGATCCCGGCCATGATGCGCAGAAGCGTCGACTTGCCGGCGCCATTGACGCCGAGCACGCCGATCTTGGCATCCGGATAGAAGGAGAGATTGATGTCCTCCAGGACCTTCCGGTTTCCCGGATAAGCCTTTGAGAGTCCATGCATATGATAGATGAATTGGTGGGCCATGAGACTTGATAATGGCCGATCGATGCCCTCGCCGTCTGGGCACCAAGCGCGCCGGATTGGGGGAATTCGCGGGTTGATTTAGCGATGGCCGCCGGCAAGGGCAAGCGGTCCGCGTGGATAAGTTTTCGCTAGCCGATTGAGCGTCGAATGGCCGCGCCTCGCCGGAGCGCAGCTACGGGCTTGTGCCGTGCCGCAGCCCTTTGGCGCAACTCTCCGGAAAGGATGAGCAAAAGCCCCATGCGGGCTACGGCAAATTCGTACCAGTTTTTAACGAATTTGATCCGAATGTTGGCCGTGAACCCAAGCGCAGATTTCCGCGACCAAGGGGCAAGGCCTCAAAAAAATTGCCGGCAGCGCGGCAAAAGGCCGACAGGAGCGGGTGATGCCAATGGCGACAAGAACAGCTGCGAGAAACGCGCGCCCGGCGCTCGCCTCCGAATTGGCCGACGTCGCCCGCCTGTTCCGTTCGCTATTCGACCCTTACCGGCCCGAGCTCCACTACATGCGTGGCCCTGGCCCCAAATGGAATGCCAAGCATCGGGGTGCGCCAGCCGAGGCCCATGACGCCCCGGGCCTCCTGCGCGTGAAGGTCTGAGCGTTCGGAACATCCGCATATTCTCAGGATTGACTGGGCCAGCCCGTCAGGCCCTGGCGCGCTACGGGCTTTTGCTATAGTGGCCCCCCGCCAGCCCCATTCCCTTGCGCATCCGGAACCAGCCGTGCCGCCCGCCAAGCCCCGTTATCGCTGCGCCCTGCTCGACGATTACCAGAATGTCGCCTTGACGCTCGCCGACTGGGAAAGCCTCGCCGGCGAGGTCGAGCTCACCGTGTTCAACGCGCCGTTAGGATCGCCCGAGGAAATCGCACGAGCGCTGCAGGGCTTCGATATCGTGGTGCTGCAGCGCGAGCGCACCGCCTTTCCGCGCCGCGTAATCGAGGCGCTGCCCAACCTCAAGCTCCTGATCTCGACCGGCAAGCGCAACTGGATGCTGGACGTTGCGGCGGCGACCGAGCGGGGCATCATCGTCTGCGGAACCGACACGACCGGCAATCCGACGACCGGCATAGCTATCGCCCTCATCCTCGAGCTGACGCGGCGGGTCGGCTACGAAAGCGAACGCCTCCGGCATGGCGCCCTTTGGCAGAGCACGCTGGGAGTTGATATCGAGGGCAAGACGCTCGGCCTGATCGGCCTAGGCCGGCTCGGCAGCAAGGTCGCCACCATCGCCCAGGCGCTGGGCATGAAGGTGATCGCCTGGAGCCAAAATCTCACCGCCGAGCGGTGCGCGTCCGTGGGCGTCGCCCTGTCGCCTTCGAAGGAAGCGCTGCTCGCCGCGGCCGACATCGTCAGCCTGCATGTCGTGCTGTCACCACGCACCCGTGGGCTGATCGGCGCGAAGGAATTCGCGCTGATGAAGCGGAGTGCGTATCTGATCAATACGGCGCGTGGGCCGATCGTCGACGAGAACGCCCTCATCGCCGCACTCGCCGAGCGGCGCATTGCCGGCGCCGGGCTCGACGTCTTCGATGTCGAGCCGCTGCGCGCCGAGCACCCGCTGCGCAAGCTCGACAACGTCGTGCTCTCGCCTCACCTTGGCTATGTCACGGCGGAAAATTTCCGCACCTGCTATGCGGGCGTGGTCGGCAACATCCGGGCCTTTTTGGACGGGAAGCCGATCCGGCAGATGGAGCCGGCATAGCCAAATTCTTCAAGGACAGACCGAATGGCAAAGCATCGTTGCGCGATCCTCGACGACTATCAGAGCGTCGCTCTCAAAATGGCGGACTGGTCGAAGGTCGAGAGCGACCTCGACATCGAAGTATTCAGCGAGCCTTTCGGCTCGCAGGACGAGGCGGCACGAGCCCTGCAGGGCTTCGCCATCATCTGCGCCATGCGCGAGCGCACGCCGTTTCCGCGCCAGTTGATCGAGGCGCTGCCGGATTTGCGCCTGTTGGTGACGACCGGAATGGTCAATCGGGCAATCGACCTCGATGCCGCCAAGGCGCGCGGGGTGACGGTGTGCGGCACTCCGAGCTTCGGCAATCCGACGACCGGCATCGCTTGGGGTTTGATCCTGGAGCTGACGCGCCGCATCGGCTCCGAAAATGCGCGCCTGAAAAGCGGTGCATTGTGGCAGAGCGTGGTCGGCCTGGACGTGGAAGGATTGACGCTCGGCGTCATCGGGCTGGGCAAGCTCGGCCTGCGCGTTGCCGAGGTCGGCCGGGCTTTTCGCATGAAGGTCGTAGCCTGGAGCCAGAACATCACGCCGGAGCGGGCGCAGGCGGCCGGCGTCGAATATGCGGGGAGCAAAGAGGACCTGCTGCGGCAGTCGGACATCGTCAGCATTCACATCCCGCTGACACCGAAGTCGCGTGGTCTGATCGGGGCGAAAGAGCTCGGCCTGATGAAGTCATCGGCGTTGCTCATCAACACCTCGCGCGGACCTATCGTCGAGGAGGCGGCTTTGCTGGCCGCGTTGCGCGAAAAGAAGATCGCCGGCGCTGGCTGCGACGTCTTCGACGTCGAGCCGCTGCCGCTCTCGCATCCGCTGCGGCAGATGGACAATGTCGTCATCACACCGCATCTCGGTTACGCATCGCAGCAGAACTATCGCGCCTATTTTCCCGGCGTGGTCGACGATATCCGCGGCTTCCTCGACGGCAAACCGGTGCGCGTTCTCACCCCCGCCGGGAGCGGAGCGCACTGAACAAGCCTTTTGCAAGCGGTCATCTTTGGTTCGACGCTGGAGCCTGAAGACTATTTGCCTTCCGGCCAGCGCGAGGTTTCTTCCAGGGCTTTCCCGGTCTCGAGCAGGCTCTTCAAGCTCGCCAGAACGTGCGGCCAGCCGTTGGATACGGCGGCGATAAATTTCGACCCATCGCGATCGATCTCGTGCGTAACGGTCAGCTTGACCGCGCTGCCCGCCGCCGCGAGCTCAAATGTGGCGCGCGAATAGCCTTCCGCCTTCATCTCGGTGAATTCGTTGCGCAGGAGAGGACCAGGCGACGCGGCGGATCGATCTCCAGCACTTCGCCGCTGTCGGCGACGCGACCGTCCGGAATCATGATTCGCCAGGACGCGCCAACCTTCCAATCGCACTCCTGCCAGGTCTCGCACCAATAGGCGCGCGTGAACTCAGGTCTGATCAACGCGTCCCACAGCTTCTCCGGCGTCGTGCGGATATAGGTGACATACACAAACTTGTCGCTCATCGCTCTTCCCCTTCCAGGCTTCTCTTGAGATCCGCAAGCGCGCGCACGCGGCCGCGCTCGAACTTGTCGATCCAGCGCTCGGCGATCTCGCCGATCGGGACGGGATTGAGATAGTGCAGCCGCTCGCGCCCGCTCTTCTGCGCCACCACGAGATTGGCGGCTTCCAGGATGGCGAGGTGCTTGCTCACCGCTTGCCGAGTCATGTCCGCGCGCTCGCACAATTCACTCAAGGTCTGTCCGTTGCGGTCACGCAGACGATCCAGCAACCGGCGCCGGGTCGGATCGGCCAGTGCCTTGAACACTGCGTCCATGCTCATGACGACAATATGCAACCTTTTGGTTGCCTGTCAAGCTGTCGAAGCGTGCGGCCGACGCGCGGGCGCCGCGCAGTTTCGTCGCGTTGTCGGGATTACTTGACCAGCCGCAGGCTCGACTCAGGCTCAAAGGAGCGGGCGTGCTGCTGCTGGAAATCCACAAGGATCCTCGCCGCCACCTCGGCCGCAGGAATCGGGCGACCGAAGTAGAAACCCTGCGCCTGATCGCCGTCGGCTCTTTCGAGGAACACCGCCTGCTTGGCAGTCTCGACACCTTCGACCGTCACCCGCATGTTGAGCTCACGCCCAAGACCGATGATGGTCTTGACCACGGTTTCCGCATCGCGGCGCGCGCTGTCGAAAGCCTGCATGAAGCTGCGATCGATCTTGATCTTGTCGAAGGGGAAGCGCCACAGATAGCTGAGGCTCGAATACCCGGTGCCGAAGTCGTCCATCACGATGGCGACGCCCATTGCCTTGAGGGCCTGCAGCTCCGACATGACGGACTCGGTATTGTCGAGCAGCAGGCTTTCCACGATCTCGAGCTCGAGGCGGCTCGGCTCGAGCCCCGAGCTCGCGAGCGCCTCGGCGACCATCGCGCTGACGCCCCCGGCGGCGAATTGCGCCGGCGACAGATTCACGGCAACAGTCAGATGCTTCGGCCAGTTGGCAGCCGTCCGGCACGCCTCGCGCAGGACCCAAGCCCCGATCTTGTCAATGAGCCGCAGCTCCTCGGCGACCGGAATGAAGGTAAGCGGCGGGATGAGGCTGCCGTCTTCCGCGGGCAGGCGCAGCAGCGCTTCGAACCCGACCAGACGGCGCCCGGAAATCTGCACCATTGGCTGATAGTGCAGCGTGAAGCATTCCTCGGCGACCGCCTTGCGGATGGTTCGCTCGAGTGCGAGGCGCTCCAGCAGCGCGGCGTCCATCTCCGGCTGAAAGAAGCGGATGCAATTGCGACCATCGGCCTTGCACTTCTCAAGGGCCAAATCCGCGCTCTTCAGGAGTCGTTCAGGACTGGATCCATGCGCGGGCGCCAGCGCAACCCCGATGCTCACCGTCGGCGCGATGACGGCGTCCTTGAACGGCACAGGCGCAGGCAGTGCCGTGGCCAGGCTACCGGCGAAACTCTCGGCGTCCTCCTTGCCGGCGATGTGCGCCTGGATGACCACGAACTCGTCGCTGCCGAGCCGCGCTACCACGTCCTTGGCGCGCCTCAGCCGTTGGAGTCGCTCGGCCACGATCTTCAGGAGAGAATCGCCTCCGTCGTGACCGAAGCTGTCATTGATCTCCTTGAAGCCGTCCACATCGATCAGATGCACGGCGAACGCCTCGCCGCAGGCGGACAATCTGGCGAAAGCGTCCTCCAGCTTCTCGACCAGGCGGGCACGGTTGGTCAATCCGGTCAGCGCATCATGACGCGCCAGGAAGCGGATGCGCCGGTCGTCGCGCTGCTTCTCCTTGGTGCGGCGGTAAAGCGCGACGGCCGGAACGCCGAAGCACAGTCCCGACAACAAGCAAAGTGAAACGGCGGCAATTAGGAATGCATGATGGACCCGATCCCGCTCCTGTGTCTGATCGACATAGGCTGCGACCACCGCGATCGGAACCTGATCCACAATGATGGGGACATAGGCGCGGGCGTAGAACGACGGCAGATCGGGTGAGGTGCCTTCCTCGGCCTCCACCACCGGGCGCCCGGTCGTTCCGGCGCGGGCCGCGGGGGCGCTGTACTCCGACAAAGCGAGCAGCACGATCTTGTTGTGGTCCGCCGCCAGCTGGGAATAGCCCTCGCGGTTGAAGATCTCGTAACGGAAGATCTGGTCGGACCTCTGCGCCCATTGCAGGAACGACATACTGGCCGCCGAGGGCAGCTCACCGGCGGCGATCGGCCCCAGATCGGAAATGCTCTTGGCCATGAAGGCCGCCCAGCTGCGGGCTTCCGAAGTGGCGCTCCGGTACAACAGATAGTTGGTGGTGGTCTTGACCACCGCCAAGGTGCCGGCGATCAACATCAACAATACCGCCACGATCAGCGCGACGTTGCGACCGATCGATGTCGTCGAACGCGCCAGGCCTGTCGATTTGTTGACGGTCACGTGGCCACCGAGCCGAACTTTCAGCACGTCGCGAGACTACTGGGGAACTAAAACTTTTGTTCCAACCGGCGCACCGAATCCGGGTATGCGGCCGGCGGAGTTTGCCGGTCTGGTTACCGAATCGTTAGCCGTCTTCTTGAATGGGGCCTTGGTTTCCCCTACCGATTTGAGCGCGCGCTCAGTGATTGGCGCGGTACTTGGCGAGCTCCTCCTCCACCAGATCGAGGAGCGCCCGCGAGTGCGGATTGGCGCCGGCCCATTCCGCCCGCATTGTCCTGAATGCGTTCGCCACCATCTCGACTTCGGGCGAGCTCGGATAGATGACGCTGCGTTGCGGGTCCGACCGCAACCGCTCCAGCAGAGCTTCGTTGTATGCTTCGTCTTCATCCACGAAATGCTCTGCCAGCCACTCGCCGCTGTAACGGCGGATCGCGTCCTGCCCGGCTTTGGGCAGGCTCTCGAACTTTGCCCTGCTCATCAGCAGCGATCGCACGCTGGGGCCGAGGCGCACGAAATAATGATAGTTGACCACCCCTCCGAGGCCGAAGTCGGTGAGCGGCCCGAGCGCCGACGCCGCGCCATCGATCGTGCCGCGGCTGATCGCCTCGGCGGTCTTGCCGATCGGCAGCACGACCGCTGACATGCCCAGGCGCGCGAGCGCGGCAGCCTCGATCGGATTGTTGGCGCGGATGCGCTTGCCGCGCAGATCCCGCAAGGATGCGACCGGCACATCCGTGTGGATCGCTTCCGGCTCCGTCGCAAGCGACGCGATGACGAAAAACTTCTCGTAGCCCTGCATCAGCTCCGAATTGACGAGCCGGGTGTTGATCATGGTGGCTTCGCGCATGTCACGGAACAGGCCGGGAAGCTCCATGACGGCGTGGTCCTTGAACTGATCGGCGGCGGTTCCCAAGACCACATAAGCGATGTCCGCAATGCCGTCACGAACGAGCTGCGCCTGTTGGGCAGAATCCTTGCCCAGCACTCCCCCCGGATATGTCTCGATCTCGATGCCGCTGCGCGGATCCGCGTTCACCGCGTCGACAAAGGGTTTGATCGCCATGGTGTAGGATTTGCCGTGATCCGAGGCATAGTAGGCGAGCTTGAGCTTGATCGGCTCGCCGCGTGCGGCGAGTGGCAGCATCGTCAGCGCGAAAGTCGTGAAGCAGGTCACGGCCGCCCGTATCGCCTGCCTCTCGGTCGCGGTTGCACGGTTCGGCATGGTCAGTCTCCGGACCGCAGCTTGGCGATCTCCGCCTTGACTGCGTTCCATAGCTGCGGATTGCGCGGATCCTCGTTTCGCCAGCGCTCGATGCCGGACTTAAAGACGGTGTGCAGGACATCAAGATCGGCAGGCGTGGGCTCGATCACATGGCGATTAGGATCGGCCTTGAGATCGTTCATCACTTGCGTGTTGCTGGCATCATAGGTCGCAATGAACTGCTCCGTCGCCTTTTCGCCGCTGTATTTGCGGATCACGTCCTGTCCGGCCTTCGGCAGGCTCTCGAATTTCTGCCGATTCATCAGAAAGGCGAGCGGGGCGGCGCCGAGCGGCACGTCGTAATGGAAACGGGTGATGCGCGAGACCCCGTAGGCAAACAGCGCGTTTGGCGAGACGACGGCACCGTCTAGCGTGCCACGGCTGATAGCCAAGGCGGCCTCGTTGACCGCCACCACGACCGGCTTTATGCCCACCGACTTGAGGGCGCTGCCCTCTATTTGATTGTTGACCCGCAATGTCTTGCCGCGCAAATCGGAGAGTTGCTCGACCGGGGGGCGGGTATTGATGATCAGACTATGATTGGCGCCGGCCGCGATTACGAAGAAGTCCTCGTAGCCCCGTAGTCTGCCCGCTGCGACCAATCGCGAGAAGACCAGCGAGGCTTCGCGCAGATCGCGGAACAGTCCGGGAAATTCCAACGCCTCGTTGTCGGGAAAGCGCTCGGGCGTGAGATTGGGATTGATCCACGCCATGTCGGCGACGCCATCGAGCACCTGCTGGACTTGCTGGGAATAGTTTCGCCCGAGCACACCGCCCGGATAGGGGACAATTTCCAAAATGCCGCCGGCATCGCGGTTCACCGCCTCGGCGAACGGCTCCATCAGCGAGACATAGGGAGGCTCTTGGTCGGAGGAGAAATACGCCATCTTGAGCTTGATGGGCTCGGCAAAGGCTGCGACCGGCAGCAACACGGCCACGGTCACGGCACACCGCGCGAGAGCGTTGGTCATCGGCCTCCCCGGCTTGGGTCATTCTTGTTGGCTAACAGGCGATTAACGCATGCCGACCGTCGCGGTCCGCAGCCACGCGGATCCGCTTTTGAGCAGTCGATTCCACCGCTCAGCCTAAAGCGAAATCTTGGAGAAACCGTTTAGATCACCCCCGCGCGCCCACGCCCCAAGCGGGGCGCGGGGTCTCGCTCACAATAAGTGCCGGCAGGACGGCCTAGCGGGTGCGCACAGGCGCCGGAGGCGGCGGCGCCGTCTCGACCGGTCGGGCCGGCATTGCGTTCGCGGCCTGCGCGGCGTTCTCAGCCGAGCCAGGCAGCACGACCACGCGCGTTCCCACCTGCACGCGGCCGTACAGATCGGTGATGTCTTCGTTGGTCAGGCGGATGCAACCCGACGAAACGAACGTGCCGATGGTCGACGGCTGGTTGGTGCCGTGGATCCGATATTCGGTCTTGCCCAGATAGAGGGCACGCGCGCCCAGTGGATTGCTTTCCCCACCGGCCATGAAGCGTGGCAGATAGGGCTGGCGATCAATCATCTCGGGTGGCGGGCGCCAATCGGGCCACTCCGCCATGCGCGAGATGCGCTCGGTTCCGGACCAGGTGAAACCCTCGCGGCCGACCCCGATGCCGTAACGCAGCGCCTTGCCTTTGCCGAGCACCAGATAGAGATACGTGTTGGGTGTGTCGATGACGATCGTGCCAGCCGGCTCCTTGGTGCGGTAATCCACCAGCGTCCGCCGGAACTGCGGCGGCAATTGCGGGGCCGGGCCGGTCTCGGGCTGATAATCGGGCGGCAGAGCGGCGACGGCGCGATCCGGACCGATCGACATCGGCGGGCGCAGGGCATTGTCCGGCGCCCCGGCATCCGGTGCGGCCCCATAGGGAGCGCTCCCGCCACCGTTTGGATAGGCCGCAGTGGGCGGATATCGGTCGGAATCCTGCGGGTAGACGCCACGTCCCCCATATTGGACGCCCGGTTGCGGCGGCTCACTGCCCGGGAACCCATAGGTCCGCGGCGGACCAAGCGAATCGAGGTCATCGTCCTCTGCCGGCACTGGCGGCGGCAACTGCCGGGCTTGGGGCGGATAGGATTGGACCGGGTACGGCTGGGGCGGCGGCGGGTAATACTGGGCGAGCGCCTGTCCGCCGCAGGCCGTGAGATCGAACGCGAAGCCGACCACAAGCCCAACCAGCAGGGCACCCGCTACCGAGGCCTTGCGCAAGAACATTCCCCCTCCTCGTCATCGACTGCGATGCAACGCCCCCGAATGCCCCCGACCGCGGAGCAACAGCCCCATTGAAGGCAAATCACCCAGGATCAAGGCACATTCAAGACCACCTTGCAAAAAAATGATCAACACTTTGATAACCATCGGTGATCGGCAAACCACCGCTGGTGCGGCAGTTTAGTCCTTCGCTGCCGATAATTGTTGCAAGGCGGCGAGCAGCGTCTCAACCGCGGGCCCGGCAAATTCCACCCGGCAGATGCTCGCATAGGCGGCGATGTTGATCGCTGCGGCGTCGCGGACCGACGATGCCCCTTCTCCGAGCAACCTGCCATGCAGGCCTGCATACATAGCCTCTTGTTGCAATCTCTCGGCTTCGAGCTCGACCGCCTTGATCCGTGTGCGAAAAGCCTCCGCCCTCCCGGGCTCGACGAGCGCCGGCTGCGATTTCAACGCTCGTCGGATGGTGCGCAGCGGCACGACCGTCATGCCGCGCCAAGGCGCAATCTCAGCCTCAAGCCTTTCGACATCCGCAACCGTGAGGCGGCGCCCCTCGCCGGCATGCCAGAGCAGGAACAGGAGCAGATTGACGTCGACACCGCATTCCTCCTGCAGGGTAATGCAGGCCTCCGCCACTCCGGCCAACCGATAGAATTGCAGCGAGAAGCGCCAGAACGGCGATCCGGAGGACTCGGCTTGTGGCGAGCCTTCGGCCATTTTCACCCGTGCTCCGTCAGCGGGGAAATGCCAAGCGAACGACCAAGCTCGTCGAGCTGCCTGATCAGCGCTGCCGAGAGCGGCACGCCATTCTTCTGCCGGTCCTCACGCCGCGCCTTGCGCCCCTGGCCGGGAATCCGAATCTCGTCGACTCCCGGCAGCCGGGCCGAAGACGCGAGGTCGCGCACGTGGCGATCAACTTCCGCGCCGAACTGATCGAGCGGCAGGAAGCGGGCGACGTCGAGCGCGATCACGAACTGCCCGGTATTGGTCTCGCGCGCCTGCTCGCTGTTGGAGTCTCTGATATCACGCCCGAAGGCCGCCCGGTTCAACGGGCCGGCCAACAGGCCGAGCACCAGGGCCAAGCCGCTGCCCTTGTAGCCACCGAGCGGCACGAACATGCCCTCCTCGAGCCTTCGGCCGTCGGTGATCGGCTTGCCGTCGGCGCGGCTGATGACCCAGCCCTCCGGCATCGGCTTGCCTTCCAGCGCATACGCGCGGATCGAGCCGTTGGAGGCCACCGAAGTCGCGATGTCGAGCACCATCGGGGCTTCCTTTCCGGCCGGAATAGCGACCGCAATCGGATTAGTCCCGAGCAGCGGCTCGGCCCCGCCCCACGGTGCCATGAAATTGGAGCCGGATACTGCGCTGTAAATTCCGACCATGCCGTGCGCGAGCGGAATCGCCGCATAGGTCGACGCGGCGCCCGCATGGTTGGAGCGCCGCACGCCGACCCAGCCAAGACCGGCCTCGCGCGCGATCTCGACCGCCTTGTTGGCCGCGTAGGTCATCACCAGATGGCCCATGCCGTTGTCGCCGTCGATCAGCGCAGTCGCCGGTCCGCGCTCGATGATCCGGATATCGGGACGCACATTGATGTGGCCACGCTTCAGGGTGCGCACATATCCGGGCAGGCGGAAGACGCCGTGCGCATCCGACCCGGAAAGGTCGGCATCGAGCATGGCCGCCGCCGTGATGGCGGCATCATCCGCGGGAAGCCCGCAGGCGCAGAAGGCATCACGCATGAAGCCTTGGATCGCAGCCGCGGGGATGCGCTGCGAGAATGCGGAGCTGTCGGACATATCAATGGATCAGCATCAATGGGTCAGCATTTGGCGACGGCGATCTCGAGCGGAAATGCGTCGACGCATTCGTGACCATCGGGTGTGATGATGAAGGTATGCCCGAGAAAAATGCCGAACATTCCGTCGGCGGTGATCGGATTGGGCTCGGCCATGATCACCATGCCGGGCTTGATCTCGGTCTCGAACGCTTCCGCGGAGACATGCTCGGCGCTGATATGCGGCTTGTCGGTTACCAGATCGATGCCGTGGCATTGGGTCGGGCGCGATTGCACGCCGTTTTCGCGAAAGAATTTGCTGGCGACGCGGATGTCTTCCATCGTCTTGCCGGGCCGCATCTCGCCGACGATGCGCTGGTAGCCGGGCAGCGTGATCTCTTCCCAGAACTTGCGCACCATGTCGGTCGGCTCCCCAAGGCAGATCGGCGAGCCGATCTGGGCGGTGTAGCCGCGATAGCCGGCTGCGAGCTCCATGTTGATGATGTCGCCCTTGGCGAGCACGCGTCCCGAGGGACGCGGATTGCCGAACACCATGGCGGGGCTGGCCATGGCGGTCGAGCCGATGATGAGAAAATCGATGTCGCCGCCGCCCTCCAGGATGGCGGCGCCGGCCGCGGCGCGCAGCTCGTATTCCTTCACGCCGGGCTTGGCGCGCGCGACCATCGCGGCCATCGCGTTCTCACAAAGCCGGCCGGCCTTGCGCACGCAGTCGAGCTCCTCGGCGCTGTGGATCGACAACAGCTCGTGCAGAAACCCCTTGGTGAAGACGAGTTCGGCCTGGGGAAGGTTTTCGCGCAGCACATTGTATTGATTGACCGGCAGATAGTCGGAATGGCGTGGATCGATCTCCATGAGGCCGATGCGGCCGCGCTCGAGCTTCAGCTCGCGAATGCGCTCGACCATGATGTCGGCATAGCGGCCGCTGCGGCTGTGGCGCACGTCCTTGACGGCGACCTCGACCTGCCGGCGCACCGCCTCGGCGTGGGTCCCACCCATGGAATAGATCATGGTCGGCTCGCCATCGAGCGGCACCAGCACGTAGGAGGCAAGCGCATGCCACTCCCAATGGCCGGTCAGCCACAGCATGCCGCCGCCGAAGCTCCAGTGGCTGGGACCGCCGGGCACGATCATGCAGTCGAGCCTGTGCTCGCGCATCTTGGCCCGCAGGGCGGCGTAGCGGCGCGCATATTCCTGGGCGGAGAACTGTTCGTAGACCGCGTCCCGATAGTAGGGAGTCTCCCGCATATTGGCGAACGGCAACTGCTGGTCGAGGCGGGTACGTACCTGTGGCCAGGGCTGCGGACCGATGCGAGGGGGCTGGATGTTCATCGAGATTGTCCTTCAATCCTTGCAATTGCCGATGGTGACCCGGCCACCGGCCGCTTCCACCGCTTCACTCGCAAGCTTCATATCGACCACTTGATCGAAGCTCGGCTTCTTCGCCGCATCGATGTCACCGGCGGCGACATCCATGGCGACGGTGAACTCCGTGCGCTTTGGATCGAAGCCCTCGTTGACGCCCCAGACGCAGCTCTTGGTCAGGCTGTCCCAGGCGAACTCGACCGCGTCCCGCGGCTTCTGCGTCGCCTTCACCATGATCGGCACCACCTTGTCCTTCTCCCGATAGATGAGGCGGTTGGTCTCGATCATGGCGGCCAGCGTATCGCGGATCAGCGCGCGGTCGCGCGCCACGAAATCGTCCGCTGCCCCGTAGGCATTGAACATGTAGAGCGGAAGCAGATCGGAGATCGAGATCAAGGCATGCAGACCGGGCTTCTGCTTCATAGCGAGGTACATGTCCTCCGGATGCAACGCGACCGCATCAAGCTGACCGGCAACCAGGCCCGGCAGGCGGCCGGCCGTGCCCTGCGAAATGAATTGGGCATCGGCGACATCCAGACCGGCGCTGCGCAGCACCTCGCGCCCCATGCGCCAATTGAAGCTGCCGACGCCGCCGCCGGCTGCACTCAGGCGCTTGCCCTTGAGATCGGCCGCGGTCTTGATGTTCTCGGCAACCGCGTAGACCTGCGGCGGACGCGGAGCGAGACCCCAGAGCTGGTGTGCTTTCATCCCGCGCCCGATCGAGACGTCGTTCACATTGGAGATCGCGGTGCCCTGCGCCACCGCCGCAGTCGCGGCCGGCGATTCACCGCCGTCGAATTGGATGATGTTGGCATCAATGCAGTGCTTGGCGAAAATTCCGAGCTCCTTGGCCACATAGGGCGTCGTATGCACCACATTAGGCGGCGAGACGGAGACTCCCACATTGATCTTGCGCAGCGGTCCCTTGCATTCGGCCTGCGCCGACGCCCGGCCGGTATCGCCGACAAGCGCCGCTGCGCCGGCAAGCGCAGCGACCAGCGGCAGCGCGAGCCTCAGGCTGTGCGCATATCCCTGAGCCATTCTCTGTGCCGCCATTCTCTGTGCCGCCATTCTCTCTGCCATGATCATCTCCCCGCGCCCGGCAGCACGTAAGCTCGGGCCGCATATGCTGTGCGAGCTCGTTTCAATCGTTCTGCGCGCCCGCCGTCCACGGCGCCACATAGGTTTCGCAGAGCCGCAACAGCGCCGTCAAGGTGACGCCCAGAAGGCCAAGCGTCACGATCGGGACGAACATCTTGTCAACCTGATAGGTGCTGGCGGTACGAACAATCAAATAGCCGATGCCGGAAATCGCCGTATACAGATCGGCCAGCACCATGCCGATCAGGCCGCGCCCGACCGCAAGGCGCAAGCCGGTGACGATGAAGGGCAGCGCCGCCGGCAGCACGATGTTGGTCCACAATTGGCGTTCCGAGCAGCGGAATGCGCGGCCGACCTCGATCAGCTTTGGATCGACGGATTTCACGCCCTGGTGGGTATTGATGACCATCGGAAAGAACGCGAACAGGAACAGCACGATGACCTTGGCGGGCATCGCAAAGCCGGCCCACAATACGATCAGCGGCACCAGCGCTACCGAAGGGATCGAATAGAGGAAGGTGATGTAGACGCCGAGCGCCACGTCGAGATACCAGAAGCGGGCGAGCAACAGACCGATGGCGACGCCGAGCACGGCCGCGAGCGCAAGCCCAATCGCAAGCACGACCAGGCTCGGCGCCAGATAGGTCCACAGTTCGCCGCTTTGGATCATGTCGACCGCCGCCAGGAATATCTTGCTCGGCGTCGTGAACAGCACCGGACTGACCTGGGCGCCGGCAATTTGCCAGATCGACAGCACGACCGCGAGCGAGGCTGCGCGCACGCCGACGATCTGCCATTGCCGCCGGCGTCTTCGTGCCGCCGCGGCGCGCTCGGCGCGCGCCCGATCGTCGGACAGGTTCGCGGCTGTCGGCGGCAGAGGCCCGCTCGCCGCCGACTCCAGACCGCCATGCTCGAGCGTGCTCACGCGAGCTCTCGCCGGGTTGCCGGCTGCCGCGGTTGCGCGCTGTGCAGTTGTCGCCAGATATGGACGCGCAGCTCGGCAAAGCGCGGGTCGCTGCGCACCGCGTCGGCGTCGCGCGGCCAGCCGAACGGCATGTCGAGCAATTCCTTGATCTGGCCTGGACGCGCGCTCATCACCGCAACGCGGTCGCCCAGCACGATCGCCTCGTCGATGGAATGGGTGATGAACACCATCGTCTTGCGCTCGTCCGGCCGTTCCATCAGAGCAAGCAGCTCTTCCTGCAGCACTTCGCGGGTCTGCGCATCGAGCGCCGCGAACGGCTCGTCCATCAACAGGATCGCCGGGTTCATCGCCAGCGCCCGCACCAGCCCAACCCGCTGCTGCATGCCGCCGGAGAGCTGATACGGATAATGGCGTTCGAAACCCGTTAATCCTACCAGATCGAGATAGTGACCAACCCTCTCCTTGATCCGCCCGCGCGGCACGCCTGCCATCGAGAGCCCGAAGGCCGCGTTGTCGTAGACGGTCTTCCAGGGCAGGAGCCCAAATTGCTGGAACACCATGGCAACGCCGTCCGGCGGGGCGCCGTTGACCGGCTTGCCCTGAACCAGGATCTCGCCGTCGGAAAGATCCGTCAGGCCGGCGATGCAGCGTAGCAGCGTGGTCTTGCCGCAACCGCTGGGGCCGACCACGCACATAATCTCGTTGCGACGCACCTCGAGCGAGAGCCGGTGAAAGGCGACAACGGTGCCGTCGAGGAAAAGCTTGCTGGCCGCAATTGCCGCAATTGCCGGAGCAGAACCTTGAGCAGGCGCCGCCATGCGTTTCCCCGTCGCGTGCTTCTTGTTTGTTGCCTCAAGCGGAGTGTCCGGGAAAAACGTCGCAAGCGCAATGAGGCTTCGACCGCAAAAATGCCACAGCCGGCTTCGGCCGAGCGGAGGCGCGCACATTTCGGCGGAGGCCGAAGCGTCGGAAACCGGGTGTTGCTGGCGGACGTTGCCCGATTACCTGCCGGTGACATCGACCAAGGCGAGAAATGCAATGCATGCTCCGATACGAAAGACCGATGGCTCCAAGCTGCTGACGCTCGCGGCGATGAGCCTCGGCTATGGCGTTGTCCAGCTCGATGTCACGATCGTGAACGTGGCGATCGCAAGCATCGGCCATGCATTCGGCGGTGCCATCGATGCATTGCAGTGGGTGGTCAGCGCCTACACGATCGCTTTCGCCGCCTTCATCCTCACGGCCGGGGCGCTGGGCGACCGAATCGGCGCCAAGCGCGTGTTTCTCGCGGGCTTCACCATCTTTACGCTCGCCTCGCTCGCTTGCGCGCTCGCCCCGAGCCTGCCGTTCCTGATTGCGGGGCGAGCCCTGCAGGGCCTCGGCGCCGCCGTGCTGGTGCCCAATTCGCTCGCACTGCTCAACCATGCCTATCCGGGCGATGAGGAGCGCGGGCACGCGGTCGCGATCTGGGCGGCGGGCGCGAGCCTTGCCCTGACGGCAGGCCCACTGGTCGGAGGCGGGCTCATTACGATCGCCGGCTGGCGCAGCATATTCCTGGTCAACTTGCCGCTCGGGGTGGCCGGACTCCTGCTCACCGGGCGCTACACCAGCGAGACGCCCAGTTCGCGCGGACGCCAGATCGATCTTGCCGGCCAGGTCACCGCAATACTGGCCCTTGGATGCCTGGCCGGAGTCATTATCGAGGGCGGCAGGCTCGGTTGGGGAAGCCCATTGGTGCTTGCCGGATTCGCACTATTCGCGATCGCAACTGTGACTTTCCTGATTGCCGAAAAGAGAGCGCCGCAGCCGATGCTGCCCCTTTGGCTGTTTGCAAATCGCACGTTCAGTGCCACCGCCCTGGTCGGATTGCTGGTAAATGTCGCGTTTTATGGGCTGATCTTCGTGCTGAGCCTCTACTTTCAACAGGCCAACGGCCTGTCGGCTCTGTGGACCGGCTTCGCTTTCGTGCCGATGATGGGAGCTGTTTTCCTTCCCAATCTGTTCGCGCCGCGCGTTGCGGCTCGGATCGGCGCACGCAGCACGATCGCGCTCGGCGCCGCCGTCGCCGCGGCGAGCGCCCTTGGCCTGCTCAACATCGATCAAGGCACGCCCTATAGGGCGATCGTGCTGCAGATCATGGCGATGGGCGCAGGCCTCGGACTACTCGTTCCGCCGCTCACCTCCACGCTCTTGGGCAGCGTCGAGCGCTCGCGCTCAGGCATCGCCTCGGGCGTCCTCAATGCCATGCGGCAGACAGGCAGCGTGCTGGGCGTTGCGTTGCTCGGGTCGCTCGCCGGCATGGCCGAAGGGCTGGTTGGCGGACTGCGCCTCGCACTCGTCGTCGCGGCCGCTTTCCTGGCCGCGAGCGCCGCCGCGATCCTGATCGGCATGCCGCGCGGACGCAAGCCCGCTCGGACCGCTTGAGCAATCCGTTCCTGGGGGAACAGGCGGGCTTGGCCGAGCAAGCTACAGGAAGATCTGGATGGTCTTGATTTCCGTGTAGCTCAGCAATTCTTCGAGGCAGCTCTCGCGGCCGACTCCGGAGTTCTTGTAGCCGCCATAGGGCGTGCCCTTGAAGTGGTTGCCGACGCCGTTCACCCACACCATCCCGGATTGGACCTTGCGGGCGGCATTGAGCGCGCGTTTGATATCGTTGGTCCATACCGCTGCCGTCAGGCCGTACTCGACCGAGTTGGCGAGCTCGATCGTCGCCTCCTCGTCGCGCCAGCTGAACACCGAGAGGACCGGTCCGAATATCTCCTCGCGTGCAATGCGCATCTGCGGATGCACATCGCCGAACACGGTCGGCTCGACCCAGTAGCCGCGCTCGAAATCCTTGCCGGCGGGGCGCTTGCCGCCGACCATCAGCTTGGCGCCATCCTTGATGCCCGACTGGATCATCGAATTGACGCGCTCGAGCTGACGCTTGGAGTTCATCGGCCCCATCTGCGATTTCGGATCGAGCGGATCGCCGACCTTGATCGCCGCCACCCGCTCAGTGATACCGTCCAGCACCTTGCTGTAAAGCGACTCGTGCAGCATCAGACGGCTGGTCGAGCCGCAGGACTGCCCCGACCAGGCGAAATTCATGCCCGCGACCGCGGCATCCGCCACCTTGTCGGCATCGGCGTCCGGATAGACGATAAACGGATTTTTGCCGCCTAGCTCGAGCGTCAGCGCCTTGATGCCGGATTCGGCAGCCGAGCGCTGGATCAGCATTCCGGTCGGCACCGATCCGGTGAAGGCAATGCGCTTGACCTTGGGGTGGCGCACGATGGCGTCGCCCGCCGGCATGCCGTTGCCGGTGACGATATTGACGGTGCCGGGCGGCATGATCTCGCGTGACATTTCGGCCAGGATCGAGGCCGACAGCGAGCTCGTCTCCGGCGGCTTGATCACCACCGTGTTGCCGGCGATCAGCGGCCCGGCAAGGCCACGCACCGCGAAGCTGAGCGGATGATTGAACGGCACGATGCGGGCCACCACCCCATAGGGCTCGCGCACCGTGATGTGCAGGTTTTTCGAGCTTGCCGGAACCGTCTCGCCTTTCATCTCAATGGCGAGCCCGGTGTACCATTCGAGCGCCTCGGCGGCACCGCTGATATCCACCTTCATCTTGGTGATGGTGTTGCCGGTATCGATGACCTCGGTGCGCAGCAGCTCATCGGCGCGCTCGCGGATGCGGGCCGCGAGCTTGTGCAGGTATTTGCCCCGCTCCTTGATATCGAGCGCCGCCCAAGCCGGTTGCGCCTTCTCGGCCGCGGCGACCGCCTTGTTGACGTCAGCGGCATCGCCGGCCGGCACCTCGCCGATCTTCTCCTCATTGGCGGGATTGACCGAATCCAGCCAATTGTCGGCTTGGCCGGCGACAAGGTCGCCGCCGATCAGCATATGGGCCTTCATGGGCTGCGCGTGCACGTTCATGATCTGCCACTCCCGGAAATGTCGCGTCATGTCTATCGAGGAAGCCGCGGCCCGACAAGCCGAGCCACTTTCCGGCTGGTCGCGGCGCGCTTTGGTTTCGCGCTCCCGATCGCATCGGCGCCGGCCTGCGCAACCGGCTCGTCGTGCTCACCGATGCCGGATACCCCGACGCCGCCGATGCATTCGTCCTGGTGGATGATCGGGACGCCGCCAGGCACGCCAAGGCAGTTAGGAACCGCGAGGAAGCCCGGGCGCTCCGCCACCCGCTTGGCGAAGGCTGAGCTTGGCCGTTCGCGCAAGGCCGCGGTCCGCGCTTTCAAGGTAGCCATCTCGACCGTATTGGGCCCATTGCGGTCAGGCCGCTCGAGATAGAGGAGATGCCCGCCCGCATCGACGACTGCCACAGTCGGCTCCATCTGCTTGGCGGCGCCCGCTTTGCGGCAAGCGGCGATCATCTTGTAGGCATCTTCGAGCGTCAGGCAGGGCTTGCTACGCATTGGGTTCTCCGGTGAATATGCGGGCATCCGCCGGGATCGTAAGTTACAGGGGGCAGGCTTTGCAAAGATCCCTCGGCTTTCTGTGCGCAGGCATGCTCGGCGCCTTGGTCGCGGCATCGGGTTCGACTTGGGCGCACCATTCGCTGGCCGCCTTCGACATCGTCGGCTCGATCGAGCTCGACGGCACTGTGCAGGAATTCAAGTTCACCAATCCGCACAGCTATATCGTGATGAAGGCGAAGGGTCCGGACGGGCGGGTCGCGACCTGGATGCTAGAAGGCGTCGCTGCGTCCGGTCTGGAGCGGGACGGTTGGAACAACCGGACACTCAAGCCAGGTGATCAGATCAAGGCGACCGTCTCGCCGCTTTTGAGCGGCGGCGCCGGCGGCTCGTGGAACCCGCAAGGCATCCGCTTTCGCGACGGCAAGACGGTGGCGACCGGCCGGTAGACCTTCTATGCGCGTATCCCATGCACCAGTCCCAGACGCAAAGTCGGCACAATTGGCGACTAGCCATAGTGGCGGATAGGGGGAAGATTCATGCACTTTGCCACCGGCCGGAAACCCCGCCACAAGGTTGCACTCCGCACAACCTTCCTGCTGTCGCTGGCGGTCGCCGCCATCGGCTCGAGCACGACCGGCGGGGCGCTGGAGCTCGATCGCTGGAAACACCCGCCGGTACGCTACGGCGCGGGTCAATTCCGCGCATCGCCGTTCGGCGGAAATCCGACCGAAAGGGGCTTGGCCAACCAGAACGAACGCGGCCCCGCTGGACCAAATGCCCTGGCGCCGAACGGCGCCGAGTTGAACTCGCGCGCGGCGACTCTCGGGTTTCCCGAGCAGCGCCGTGAAGGCAGCACGCCGTTGCAGGCAGAAGGCCGCCCCTTCGAGCTCAACCGAGCAAACCCCAATCCGCAGGAACCTGGCACCGGATTGCAGCGCCTGGAGACCAATGCTCCTGGACGCGGTCCTGCCGGATTGCAACGACAATCAGGCCCACTCGCGCCGAACGCTGCGCAGCGCGATCCACTTCAACGCGGCCAGTCCGCCGATCAACGCGGGCCCTTGCGGCCCGGCGCATTCTCCCGCCAGGCGCTGGCCGCACATCCGATCAGCGGAAACTTTCCGCGCGGACCCCTGGCACAACGGCTCGCCGCACGACCCAATCTCGGCGCGCCCAATCCTGGCGGACTGATCGCCCGGCGCCCGCTGATCGGCGAGCGCGGCTTTACCGGTGTGCCGCCGGCAGGCGAAACGCGCTTCCTCGCCAACGAGATGGTATTCCACGTTCCGCCCAATGTGACGCCGCAGCAGGTCGACAGCGTGGCGCGCCGCCTCGGCCTCGTCACCGTCGCCTCGCAGAGTTTCAGTCTCTCGGGCGGAACGCTGTTTCGTTTCCGGATCAACGATGGGCGCCCGGTGGCGGACGTGATCCGGGCTTTGGAATCGGAGAACATCGGCGTCGCCCAGCCAAACTACGTGTTCAAGCTGCAGCAGGATTCGCCCCTGGCGGCGCGCAGCACGCGAGGCGATCCGTCCCAATACGTGGTCGACAAGCTGCGCTTGGTGGATGTCCACCGCATTGCCATCGGCAGCGACGTGCCGGTCGCGGTGATCGACTCGGAAATCGACGCGAAGGATGCCGAGCTCGCCGGCGCCGTGGTTGAAGAGTTCGACGCCATCGGCAATCACGATGCGCCGCACCTGCACGGCACCGGCATGGCCGGGGCGATCGTGGCACACCGGCGGCTGATCGGCGTCGCGCCGGGCGTGCGCATCCTCGCCATCCACGCCTTCAGCTCGAGCGGGAACGAGTCCGCTCAAGCCACCAGCGAGCACATTCTCTTGGGTATCGACTGGGCGATCCGGAAGAGTGCGAAGATCATCAATATGAGTTTTGCCGGGCCTGACGATCCGATGATGCAGCTGGCGTTGCAGAAGGCCCACGACAAAGGCGTCATCCTGATCGCTGCGGCCGGCAATATGGGGCCGAGCTCGCCGCCGCTCTATCCGGCCGCCGACCCCAACGTGATCGCCGTGACGGCCACCGACGTCAACGATCAGCTGCTGCCGCAGGCCAATCAGGGCCCCTACATAGCGGTAGCGGCGCCCGGGGTCGATATTCTGGAGCCCGCGCCTAACAACACCTATCAGGTGACGACCGGCACATCGGTTGCTGCCGCCCACGTCAGCGGCATCGCAGCGTTGCTGCTTGACCGCGATCCCAGCCTCGACGCCGCTTCCATCCGCGACATCCTGACCACGACCGCAAAGCACCACACGCCCAAGGGCCGGGACGACCAGTTCGGCTGGGGCGAGGTCGATCCCTACCAGGCGCTTCTCAGCCTGGATTCGAGGGTCGCGCGCATCCACCCGCCCGATACGGTGACCGACGGCAAGGCGGGTTCGCGGCCGGTTTCGGTGCGTTAAGCACGTTTCCGGAAAGCTCGCCGAGGCTCTCCGCGGTCCTTGCGCACTCACCAACTTTTCACCCAGGCGCAGGGATTGATCCCATGCGCGTGCAGGCGGCCGCAAAGTTGGTTGCGTCAGCAACAAAAGCCTATATGACAGTGGCGGAAGGCTGACGGTACAGGGCTGACGCGGAAGAACTGCCGCGCCAGGACAAAAGGACAACAAACATGATTTCGACCCGCATCTGGGCGCTGGCGGTGTCCTCGCTCGTTGCTCTGGGGCTCGCCGGTTCGAGCACGCTCGGCGCGGCGCAAGGCGCTGATGAATTCTACAAGGGCAAGCAGCTGAATGTGATGATCGGCTATGGGGTCGGCGGCTCCGACGACCTTTGGGCTCGTATCATTGCCCGACATATCGGCGACTACATCCCGGGCCATCCGACTGTCGTGCCGGTGAACACGCCTGGCGCCGGCAGTCTCTTGCTCGCCAACCAGATCTACAACACCCAGCCCAAGGATGGGACCGTCATCGGCCTGATCAATCGCGGCATTCCGTTCGAGCCGCTGCTGGGCGGCCAGAGCATCCGCTTCGATCCCATGAAGCTCTCCTTCGTCGGCAGCCCCGATCGCGACACCGCGGTCTGCGCCGCCAACAAGTCTGCGGCGGTGAAGAGCGTGGACGACCTCTACAACAAGGAGCTGATCGTCGGAGCCACCGGCTCCGGCGCCGATACTGAGGTCTATCCGAGCTTCCTCAAGAATCTGCTCGGCATGAAGTTCAAGATCATCTCCGGCTATCCGGGTTCGCGCGACATCAATCTTGCGATCGAGCGCGGCGAGGTGCAGGGCATCTGCGTGAGCTACGACACAATCGCACGCGAGAACATATACAAGAATGGCACCGTGCAGGTGCTGTTCCAGGCGGCACTGAAGCCCGATCCGCGGCTCTCCGGAATTCCTTTTGCCGCCGATCTCGCCAAGACCGACCAGGAGCGCGAGGCCCTCAACCTGTTCCTCGAGCGCACGAATGTGGGTCGGCCGTTCATCGCCCCGCCCGGCGTGCCGGCCGACCGGCTCGCAATCCTGCGCAGCGCCTTCGAGCAGGTCATGAAGGATCCTGGATTGGTCCAGGAGGCGGAGACCTCCGGCCTGCATCCGCTCTACATTTCTCCCGACGATCTGCAGAAATTCGTCGCCGAAGCCTACAAGGCTTCGCCCGAAGCTGTGGCGCTCACCAAGAAGGCCATGGGCCGGTAAAGCTGCCAGCCGGCGGAGCATTCCCGCGCGGAATCGAGTGTGAGGGGTGTTCTTGCCAAGAGCCGCCGCTCGAAACGCCCCGATGCCCTTCCCAGCATGGAGAGGGCATGACGACGCGCGCACCTAGCGCACACTGCTTGAAACACCCGTCAATTCGCGCCACCCTGCAGCAATAGGAATGCTCGCGGTGGGCGCGAGGCGTTCGGGGGGATAGCGGCATGCCGGAATTCAAGAGGCCGAGCACGCTGATCTACGGCGTTGATGAGACGCCTCCTTTGCCGATCACGCTCTTCAACGGCCTGCAGCAGCTCGGCCTGCTCGCGATCAATCTCGTTTACCCGCTTCTCATCTTTCGCGCCGTCGGCGCATCGGTCGAAGCCATCGGCAGCCTCCTCTCCGTCGGTATGCTGGTGCTCGGTGTCAGCACCTTCCTGCAGGCGCTGCGCTTGGGCCCGGTCGGATCAGGCTATATGTGCCCGACAACCTTCACGGCCACCTATCTGGCGCCCTCGTTGCTCGCGGCGCGGCTCGGTGGGTTGCCTCTGGTATTTGGAATGACGTTGTTTGCGGGCATGGTTGAGTCCGCCATTGCGCCGCTGCTGCACCGGCTGCGCTCGATCTTTCCTCCGGAGATTTCCGGCGTCATCATCCTGATGATCGGCATATCGGCCGGCATGGGCGGCCTGCGTACGGTCGCGGGCGCGGATGCCGCACCCGTTGAACCCGCCGAGTGGTGGGTCGCCGGCATCACGCTTGCGACCATGATCAGCCTCAATGTGTGGGGTAGCGGGCTCGCCCGCATGCTGTGCGCGCTGATCGGGCTTGCGCTCGGCTACCTGGCGGCGGGCGTCACTGGGCTCATAGATCCAAGCTTGCCTTCAGTCGAGAAGGCCGCTTGGGTCGGCTTGCCCGGTTGGAGCGCGGTTTCTTGGTCGTTCGATCTGTCGCTTGCGATTCCGTTTGCGGTCGCCAGCATCGCCACCGCCATGAAGGCCGCCGGCACCATAACGGTCGCTCAGCGCGTCAACAACGACAATTGGGTTCGCCCCGACATGGATGCGATCACCCGCGGCGTGCTGGCCGATGGGCTCTCGACGGCACTCGCGGGCCTTGTCGGCGCGTTCGGAGTGAACACCTCGACACCATCGGTCGGCCTGTCGTCGGCAACCGGGGTTGCAAGCCGGCAGATCGCGTTCGCGGTCGGCGGCATGATGCTGTTGCTCGGGTTTTTCCCCAAGTTCACCGCCTTGTTCGCGGTGATGCCGCGTGCCGTCATCATGGCTTCGCTGCTGTTTACGACGACCTTCATCATCGTGAACGGATTGCAGATCATGACCTCGCGCTTGCTGGACACGCGGCGCACGCTCGTGATCGGGCTATCGCTGACCGCGGGCGTGGCGATCGACGTGTTTCCAAGCATTTCCGCCGCTCTGCCGGCGCCGCTGGTTCCGATAGTGGGATCCTCGCTCGTATTCGCCACGGTCGTCGCGTTGCTGCTCAACCTCTTGTTTCGCATCGGCGTGCGAAAGACGGCCGATCTGACGCTGACGGGCAGCGAGGCCGATGAGGGGAAGGTGCAGGATTTCTTTGCGAAGCAGACAGCGCTCTGGGGCGCGCGGCCGGATGTCGCAACGCGCGCCACGTTCGGGGTCATTCAGCTTGTCGACACTATCCGCGAGGATTTCTGGAGCGGCGGCGCCATGCTGATCAATGCGAGCTTCGACGAGTTCAATCTCGATATCAGCCTGGCCTATCGGGGCGATGTACCGGAATTTCCCCAAGAGCGTCCGACACCGGAGCAGATCAGGGAAAGCGAGCAGGGTGCGAGATTGCTCGCCGGATTCATGTTGCGGCGGAATGCTGATCGCGTTCGCGCCGAATGGAAGGACGGAACCGCGAACGTCCACTTCCATTTCGATCATTAGCGACTGAGCTTGCGGATCGTGCACTGATCTGTCGCATCACGACAGCTTGGCGACGCCATCCTCGCGCGACGGAAAAATCGCAAACAGGTCGCTCATCTCACCGAGATCGAACACGCGGCGCACTTCGGTGCTCATGTTGCATAGCGCGAACTTGCCGTTGCTCTTGTCGGCGAGCTTGGCGGCGCGCAACATTACACGCAATCCGGCGCTGGTGATGTAGGCGAGACGCCTGCAATCGACAATGACGCGGTTTCGTCCCGCCTTGAACAAGCCGGTGAGCTTCTCCTCCAACGCATTGGCCGTGCCGGTATCGATGCGACCGTCAATCGCAACGATGGTGACGTGGCCTGCCTGCTCTTCGGCAATTCTCATCCGGTCCTGCCGCGCTCTCTTGAAATCTGTTAGCCAACCACGATTGTATTCATCGCTCAGCGCATAGTCCACGTCATCAATCGGCGCCTCGACGATCGGCAGAATCAGTTTCGCTCCGACAGCGCGGCGGCGCGATCGAGCACGTCTTTGGGGCTCGCATAGAGCTGCTCGAGCAGCGCTGCGATCTTCTCGCCGCTGACCGGATTGATGTAGACCTTCTGTCGCGCGGCCTCGGCCAGGAAATCGGGATCCTTCATGGCGGCATCGAAAGCCGTGCGCAGCGCCTGCACCCGCTCCGCCGGAACGCCGGGCGGTGCCACGACCGGCCAAGCCATCACTTGCTGGGTGAAGGCGAGCTCGAGCAGGCGGCGATCGGCGGAATTGGCCGCCAGATCGAGGATCAGCGGCACATCCGGATAGGCCGGATCCTTCTCGCGTCCGAGCTGCGCCAGGATCTTCACCTTGCCGGCGCTGATCAGCGGCTCCATGCGGGCACGCAGCGCCGCCGAGGAGCTTCCGGAGCAATGCCCATCGACCTCGCCGCGTTCCAGCGCAAGCAGCGCCTCCTGCGAGCTCTTGTAACCCTCGACCACCCTGAAACGGGTACCGAGCAGCGCGTTCATAAGCCGCGGATAATAGGATGGCGCCGCCGCAGAGGTCGTGCCGCTGACAATGAGCTCGTGCGTCTTGAGGTCCTCCATCGAGGCGATCGGCGACGGCAGGCGAACGAAAACGAGCCCCACCTCCTGCTGCGGCGTGCCGATCCAATTGAAGTTGGTGGCGACATAGCGCACCGCCTTGTCCTTGGGATCGAGCAGCGGCTCGATACCGACACCGCGCCCGACCATGCCGATCTCCGAGCCATCGCGACGGGCGATGTTGTAGAGGTGATTGGCCGCCGTCATGCCGGCTGCGCCCGGCATCTCCTGCAACACGAATGACGGGTGTCCGGGCAGGTGTCGGCTAAGGAACGGCATCAGAAGGCGGCTATAGGAATCGTATCCCCCGCCGCCGGCGCTGCCGAGAATGAACTTGATCTGCCGGCCGGCAAAGAAGTCTTCCACTGGATCGGCATGAGCCGAGCCGCCCAGCAAGGCGCAAAATACGGCCGTCACAGTGAAGAGGAAGAATCCATGCGCTCGGGGGCCGGACGGCCCCGGTCGTTGCTCACGATGCGCCAGTTGGGTCCCGGCTCGGCTGCGCATTCCTCAGTGCAGGCGCGACAAAAACGCCGCCGCCCGCCCTCCGCAAGATCGCCAGCTTGGTGTAGAGGATGGCCTAAAGTCCAGCCCCCAAGACCCGCCTCCGCGATGGAAATCATGGCAGCACCGAACCAAAGCGTATTTCCCTCCTGGGTGCGCGAGACACGCGCGCCGGTGCCGCCGCCGCCGCCCAAGAGCTGCGACTGCCAGTTCCACATCTACGGCGATCCGGCCCAATATCCGCCGAAGCCAGGGGCGCTCTACCAACCCCCGCAGGCCACCTTCGAGGATATGCGCGGTGTCCTCAAGACGCTCGGCATCGAGCGCGGGGTCATCGTGCATCCGATGCCTTACGACACCGACCACCGCCTCCTGATCGACACCCTGTCGGGTCTTTCGCCTGCCGAGCGCGCGAATTTTCGCGCGACCTGCATCATCAAGGACAACGTGACAGATGCCACCCTCGAGGAGCTCGACCGGCTGGGCGTGTGCGGCGCACGTTTCAACGTCGGCCGGCGCTACGAGGGCGTGCAGAGCCGCACGGCGATTCTGCGTGCCATCGATCGTGCCCGCGCCATCGGCTGGCATGCGCGGCTGCATGTTGCCGGCGACGACATCGAGGTCGACTGGCAATTCCTCGATTCGATCCGCAACATCACCTGCGTGGTCGACCACATGGCGCATCTGCATTTCGAGCGCGGGCTCGATCAGCCGGCCTGCCGCTGGCTCATCAACAAGCTGAAGCATGACGGCTGGTGGATGATGCTGTCGAACGGCAACCGCGATTCGAAAATGGAGAGCGGCTATGACGACGCGGTCCCGTTCGCCCAGATGTTCATCGCGGCCGCGCCGGAGCGGATGATCTGGGGAACCGATTGGCCGCATGTGAATTGGCGCAAGCAGCGGATGATGAACGATGCGGAGACGGTCGAGCTGTTGTATCGTTATGCCGACAACGACCAGGCGCTGATCAAGAGGATTCTGGTCGAAAATCCGGCCCGCCTGCATGGCTTCGATTGATCAGGCGGCGCACTCCTCATGGAGGACTCAAAACATGTCAGTTGATCGCAATGAAGTGATCGCGAGCCTCGGCGGCGAGGAAGCGGTCAAGCGCATGGATCACGAGGCCCGCGCCGACGCGCTGGAGGAATTTCTGGCGGCGCGGCTCGAGACGGTGGTTGCAGCCCGCAAGGACGCAAAGCCCTATCCGACCGTCGCCGAGCTCGAGGCCCGTATCGACAAACGCGGGTACCGCCGCGGCGTCGGCCGGCTCTTCCTGCACGAGCACAGCAACAAGAATCCGGGCGCCGATGAAACCAAGCTCAGGGTGGCGCGGCTTGCCCCGATGCCGGAGAAGCCAACGCTGGTCGATTTCTTCAATCATCGCTTCGTGCCGCTCGCTCATCTCCTGCAGAGCGCGGCGCTGGCCAAGCGGCGAGGCGCATCGGAGGAGGTCATCCTCGCGTGCCTGCTGCACGATGCCGGCCAGGGCCTGATGAAGACCGATCACGGCTGGTGGGGGGCGCAGATCATCGAGCCGTACGTCTCAGAGCGCGTCACCTTCGCGGTCAAATATCATCAAGCGCTGCGCTTTTATCCGGATCCCTCCGTCGGCTACGAATATCCGGAGAGCTACTATCAAACATTCGGGGTCGACTATGAGCCCATGCCCCATGTCAAGGCGGCCTACGAATATGCGCGGAACCACAAGTGGTACATGGATGCACGGCTGGTGACCTCGAACGATCTCTACTCCTTCGATCCCAATGTCCAGGTCTCGATCGACGAGTTCACCGACATCATCGGTCGCCATTTCAAGCAGCCGGAGGAAGGGCTCGGCTATGACAATTCGCCGGTCGCCCACATGTGGCGGACGATGATCTATCCGGACACCCCGCTTTAGCGCGCACGGCGGGCGCGGTGCAGAGCAGTTCTGCCTCCTTGGGTGATTGACCCGCGGGGCCGGGCCGCTAGCATATGGCAAGGGCCGGCACCCGTGTGCACCTGGGCGCCGCGCTGCCGATCAAACAATATCCACGACCGGGAGGATGTCCGATGTCCAGACGCTCGTTGAAGAGCCTGATGCTCGCGGCAACGCTGTTGACCGGGTTGAGCGCGCCCGGTTTTTCCCAAGCGATCGTCAACCTCACGCCGAAGAATGCCACGGTCCAGAACTTCAAGCCGGTGACCGATGCGATGCTGCTCAAGCCGGACCCGGCCGACTGGCTTTTGTGGCGGCGCACCTATGACGGCTGGGGCTACAGCCCGCTCGACCAGATCAACAAGGACAACGTCAAGAATTTGAGAGTCGCCTGGACCTGGTCGCTTACGCCGGGCGCGACCGAGACCACGCCGATCGTGCATGACGGCGTGCTCTATGTCTTCAATTATGCCGACAAGGTGCAAGCGCTCAACGCAGCGACCGGCGATCTGATCTGGCAATACACCCGCGCGCTGCCGCAAAAGCTGCTGACCGAAGGCGGGCAGTTCCTCGGCAAGCGCAATATGGCGATCTACCAGGACAAGCTGTTCGTAGCGACATCGGATGCGCATATCATCGCGCTCGACGCCGCCACCGGCAAGGTCGTCTGGGATCATGCGACCGGCGATTGGACCCAGGGCTGGCGCTATTCGGGCGGCCCGCTGATCGTGCACGGCAAGCTCATCCAGGGCATGACCGGATGCGGCAATGCCGAGCCCGGCGGCTGCTTCATCAGCGGCCACGACGTCAATACCGGCGAGGAGCTGTGGCGGGTCTGGACCATCGCGCATCCGGGCGATCCAAACGAGTCGACCTGGAACGGCGTCCCGCTCGAAAGCCGCTTCGGCGCTTCAGCTTGGATGCCGGGCAGCTACGATCCCGAGCTCAACACCGTCTACTACGGCACCGGGCAGCCCTATCCGTGGATTGCCGAGATGCGCGGCACGCTGCCGAAGAAAGACGGCTTCGAGAACAATGCGCTGTATTCGGATTCCACCCTCGCCATCGATCCCGACACCGGCAAGCTCAAGTGGTATCACCAGTATCTGCAGAACGATACCTGGGACCTGGACTATGTCTACGAGCGCATCCTCGTGGATCTGCCGATCAATGGCGAGACCCGCAAGGCGCTAATCACGACCGGCAAGCTCGGCATCATCGAGGCGATCGATCGCGTCAATGGCCAATGGCTGTGGGCGAAGGAGACCGTGCCGCAGAACGTGGTGCAGTCCTTCGATCCCAAGACCGGCGAGAAGGTCATCAGCGTGTCGGCCATTCCGCATATCGGCCAGACTACGGTGAACTGCCCGGCCGATCCCGGCAGCCGCGGCTGGCCGGCGACCGCCTATAGCCCGAAGACGCAACTGCTCTATATGCCGCTCAACGAGTTCTGCTCGAAGACCACGCCGGTGCCGCTCGACCCGGGCCAAGCCTATACGGGCGGCGGCCGCGCCATCTTCGATCGCACGCCGGTCCCCAACAGCGACGGCAATATCGGCCGCGTCGATGCCGTCCGCCTTTCCGACCGAACCCAAGCCTGGTCGCACCGGCAGCGCGCCCCGGAAACGAGCGCGATGCTGCCGACCGGCGGCGGCGTGGTCTTTACCGGCACGCTCGACCGCTATTTCCGCGCCTTCGACGATACCACCGGCCAGGTCCTGTGGGAGGCGCGGACCAACAATTCTATCAACGGCTTTCCCATCACCTTCATGGCGAATGGCAAGCAATATGTCGCGGTCGCGACCGGCAACGGCTCAAGCGAGATGCGATCGCTCGGAACGCTGACACCCGAGATCGGCACGCCGGACGGCGGCTCCGTCCTCTGGGTGTTCGCCCTGCCGGACAAATGAGCGCAGCCGTCGACGATGCACAGCAGGCCCGCTTCGCGTGGGCCTGCTTCGCATTGGCTGGTTTCATATTCGCTTGTTGCCTGCCGGCGCGTGCATCCGACGATACGCCCTTCGTGCAGAACGAGTGGCGGTTCGGTACAAGACAAGACGGCAGCACGCTGCATTATTGCGTCGACGAGCGCGATCCCGACCTTCCGGTCGCGCGCAAGATCGGCGTGGCACTCGCGGGCGCGCTGCTGCTCGAGCCCAAGGAGCACGTGGTCGGCGAGGACTGGTCGGGCGAGGAAATCGAACAGATCTATCAGGTGCTGCTCGAAACCTGCGACGTCTTTCTCGGGTTCAAGCTCATTCCCGACGCCTACCCGGACTGGCTCACCATCACGCGCGGCTATTATCGCAGCTCGTACGTGTTCGTGACCGCGCAGAAGGGCTGGCAATCGCTCGCTGACGTCCCGCGCGCGCAAGTGATCGGCGGGACCATCGGCACCAGCGCCGACATGCGGCTCATCCAATATCTTGAAGCGCTCAAGCCGACCGAGCGCTGGACGCATTACCCGATCGCATCCGACGAAGCCGCGCTGCATGACGTCGTCGACGGCAAGCTTGCGGCAGCGCTGGTTTGGGCTCCTTCCTTCTGGGCGCTGCAGAAGCGTGAGCCGGCTTTTGCAAAGCTCAGGACAATTGGCCTACGCCCCCTGCCCGACGCCCAAGCAGATGTCGGCGCGGTGATGCTGACGCGAGAGACGTTCCTGCGCGCCAATCTCGATCAGGCGATTGCAGCCCTCACCAAGGACGGCAGTATCGCGCACATTCTCAAAGAGCTTGCTTTCCCGGCAACGCCGGTGCCGTAAAGAAGATTTGCATAGCCGTGAGCGCATCACCCGCCCCCGCGGTCGAGATCGACCACATCAGCAAGCGCTATGGCCGCACAGTGGCGCTTGACGAGGTGACGTTCTCGGTTCAGTGCGGCGATGTCTTCGCGCTGCTCGGCCCCAACGGCGCCGGCAAGACGACGCTGCTGCACATCCTGTGCACGATCTTGCGCCCGGACAGCGGCACCGCACGCATCGGCGGGATCGACGTGCGTGCCAATCCGCTGGGCGCGCGGCGCAGCCTCGGCGTGGTGTTTCAGGAGCCGAGCCTAGACGATCGGCTGACGGTCGCCGAAAACCTCGAGTTCCACGGCTTGGTCTATGGTGTCCCCAAAGCGGTGCGGCGCGCGCGTATCGACGAGATGCTGGACCTGGTGGAGCTCGAGAAATGGCGTGATACGCTCGTACGTACCCTGTCCTCAGGCATGAAGCGCCGGCTCGAGGTCGCGCGCGCACTTGTGCATGATTCGCGCATCCTGTTCCTCGACGAGCCGACCGCCGGCCTCGATGCGCAGTCGCGCGAGCGCATGTGGCAATATCTGCGCAATGCAAGGCAGGAACGCGAGCTGACCGTGATCGTCACCACGCACTATATCGAGGAAGTCGAGAATTGCGACCGCGTCTGCATCATCGATGGTGGACGCATTCTGGCCGACGATACGCCGGCGGCGCTGAAGGCCCGGCACGGCCATGCACTGGTGCGCCTGGCGGCGCGCGACGAGATGGCCAGCGCCGAGATCATCTCCGCCCATCCCGAGATCGCGCGCCGGAACGGCGAGGAGATTGTGCTGCGCTCGAGCGGCGATGCCTTCACCGAAGAGCTCCTGCAACGCTTCGGCACACGCATCCGCAGGCTTGTCATCGAGGAGCCGAGCCTTGAAAGCGTGTTCCTCGCGCTCACGGGCCGCGAATTGCGCGACCAGGCCGCCGGCGCGCGCGAGCGAACCTACGAATTCGGCAAGCGCGGCGGCGAGCACACGCGATGACGGAAAACGCCCCCTCGCTGCCCGCTGCCGCATCGGCGCAGTTGCGCGCCTCTTCCGACGTGCTCATCCGCAGAGGGAAATTGAACAGATCCTGGCGCGGCTGCGCGGGCGGGATTTACGCCATCTGGCTGCGCGAGGTGAAGCGCGCCACCCGCGACCGCGGCCAGCTGATCGGCGGCGTGGTGCGCCCGCTGCTCTATGTCCTCATCATGGGCATCGGCCTCAATCCATATTTTCGCGGCGAGATCTACGGCGAAGTGCGCTTTGTCGTGCCTTACACCTATGTGCAGTTCCTGTTCCCGGCCGTCATTGCGCTCAACATCATGTACACCTCGGTGCAGTCCGCCGTCTCCGTGATCTGGGACCGCGAGTTCGGCTTCCTGCGCGAGGTGCTGGTCTCGCCGATGCCGCGTGCTGCAATCCTGTTCGGCAAGATACTCGGCGGCACCACGGTTGCGCTCTTCCATGGTGCGCTGGTGCTGACGCTGGCGCGCTTCGCGGACGTGTCGGTATCGCCTGCGGATCTCGTTGTCGGCCTCGGCCTCATGTTCCTGATCGCCTTTGCGCTGACCTCTCTCGGCGTCGTCATCGCCAACCGCATCCGCAGTTTCGAAGGCTTCGGCGTGTTCTCCAACGTGGTGATCCTGCCGCTCTATTTTTTGTCGAGCTCGATCTTTCCACTGGATCCCGCGCTCACCAGCGCGCAGACGCGCGTGATCTATCCGGAATGGCTGGTCACGCTGATCAAGCTCAATCCGCTGACCTATGCGATCGACGCGTTGCGCGGCGCCTTCATCCATTTTCAGCAGTTCGATCCGCGGCTCGGACCCGCGATCCTGGTCGCAATGTCGATCCTGTTCTTTCTGATCGCGCTGCGCGACTTCCGGCGGACTTAGCGCATGTTCCGGAAAAGTGGACGCCGGTTTCCCGCCTGCGCGAAGCCCGGGGACGGCTTGTCCATGTTGCTTGATGCTTCGGCGGGCGAAGGCCGGTCCGACGAGAGCATGCGCAAATGCAAATGAGCGCCGGCGTGGCACAACGGCGTGCTTGGCGTGATGCGCTCGGGTCACTGCCGATCCTGGGGATCTTGGCCGCCGTCTATCTGCTGCCACCCGATACATCCTTGAGCGAAGTCCGCCGCGCCGGTGCGCTGCATGTCTGCCTGCCGCCTGCGGCCCCGCCTTTCATCACCGGCAACCCGGCGCTGCCCGGGATCGACGTCGAGATCATGCAGGCGCTCGCCCATGACCTCGCCCTCACACTCGCACGCAGCGAAGAGCCCGCCATGGGGCGCGATTTCAATCCGCGCGCCTGGCACGTCACGCGCGCCGCCTGCGAGGTGTTGGCCGGCGGCATCGTCGCCTCGCCGATGACGCGCGCTTTTCTGGAGACGAGCCGGCCCTATGCGGAGACCGGCTGGGCGATGGTGGCTTTGCGGTCCCCCTCCCCGCCCCGGGAGCTGACATGGCAAGAGCTGCATGATCGCAAGCTTGGCGTATTCGCCCCGCCCTCCGGGCTCGACCGCATCGCACTGGCAAGCGCTCTGCGGGCGGCAGGCGGGCAGGCAACCATCCTCGCCACTCCGGAGGCCCTCGTGGCTGGCCTGCGCGAAGGACGCTTCGAAGCCGCGGTCACGGAGCGGCTGCTCGCCGATACGATCGCCGCGCGCGAGCATTGGGCCGTGCAGTGGATGCCAGCCGATCTGGCGCGTTATCCCATCGCCTTTGGCCTGTGGAAGGGCGATCTCACCTTCAAGCGCGCGCTCGACAGCGCGCTGGAGCAGCGCCTAAGCGATGGCAGTGTGGCGGAAATTCGCCGGCGTTATCTTGGAACCGGGAGTTGAGCCGCTACATCCCGACGTCTTCGCCCAGAATGACGATCATCAACGATCGCACGGCCGGATCAAGCAGGCCTCCGGCGGCACCAGTCGCAATCAGCGCTGCAATGCCCGCCCCAAAAAGCAGCTGCATGCGGGCGAGCCAACCACTCCACCCCGGCAGCAAGCCGATCAAGAGCTGCCCCCCCGGCAGCGGCGGCAGCGGCAACAGGCCGAGAATCGCAAAAGAGACCGCCATCTCGATGATTGTTTGAATGAGCTGAAATACTGTTGCGGCCGCCGTGTCGTGCAGCAACGGCAGGATGTACGGGCGCATCAGCCGCAAAACCAAAATGCCGAGGAGGAGCGCTGCAAAGCTAGCCGCCACCACAAGCAATAGCCCAATGCGGCCCGCGCGCAGCCCCCGCGGATCGACCACAACCCATTTCGACCAGCCGACCGCGAAAATAAGCCCGACCGCGCCGCCCAGGAGATCGACATGCCGGAACGGGTCGATAGTCAGGCGCCCATCGTGCCGCGGGCCCTTATCACCTAACACGACCGCAGCGGCGGCTGTTGCCCAGCCTTGAAGAGTGGAAACCACGAGCACGGCGCAGATGCGCATCACGAGCTGCGACAGCGTGAAATCGATCACGATCGCCTCATGATGGACCGCTATCGCTTGAGGCTCATCGCCTGCTGGGCATTGGGGTCTGTGGGAAGCTCCTTGTCGGTCGGCTTATAGCCGTTCTCGCTCAAGATGTAGGTGATGATGTCGGTGTAGGTCTCATCGTTGAGCTGACCCGGACGGTCTGGCGGCATCTTGGCCTTCATGAAGCTGAATAGCGCGCCGACACTGGATGCATCCCAATGCCTGGCGAACGAGGAGCCCTTGAGGGGCGGGCCGCCAAACTCGCCGTTGTCGAGGTTCGAGCCATGGCAATCGAGACAGTTGTGCGCATAGGCAAGATGCCCGCGCTCGGCCTGGTCCTCAGTGAACGACGGTGCGATCCCGGCCGTCCTGGGGCGCGGTGCTGCACCCTGTTCGCGCATCGCGTAGACCTGCTCCGACGTCAGCTTCTCGGTGCGCGCAGCCGCCACGTCAGCCGGCACGATCGGCTTGAAATCGGCCGGCAGCTTCTTGTCGTTACCCCAGCTCGAAAGCACGTAATCGATGACGGCGGCGACCTCGTCATCCTTCAGACTGTCCTCCCAGGAAGGCATCGTGCCGTTGTATTGCGTGCCCTCGACCTCGATCGCACCGGTCATGCCGAACAGGACCAGACGTGCCAGGAAGCCACTGCCCTTCTGCGCCAGGACGTCCGGCGCATGGCCCGCAAGCGGGGGAAAGCCGCCGGCGATGCCGCGGCCGCTGCGCTGATGGCAGCCGCTGCAATTGTTGTCGTAGGTCCGCGCGCCCAGCGTCTGCCATTGGAAACCGCCCGTGAGGACGCTTTGCGCCGGCGCTTCGCCCTGCGTGCCCAGCACAAGGCACCCGGCGAGTGCGGCGAGCCGCAGCGCTGCAATTAATGCGGACCATCGCAAAGAACGAAACATGTGGTCACTCCGTGGGCGCCCGCGGCGCGAGATAAGGACGCCCAAAAATGCCCACAGGGTCCTGAAGGGTCAACACTTGGGGCAGGAATTCCGTCCCGCGGCCTGGAGAGCCGGGAGGAACTGCGAAATCGAAACTGCCGGCGCCGCGCCCACGTCCGCGCACCGTCACTCCACGCGCATCGCGCATCACCCTTCGGCCGAAACTGATCCAGGGCCATCTCGGGGTCGGCTCTGGCGAGAGCCTCGCAATTCCGGACCGGAGATCAGTCCCTTTTTTTGCCTCCGCCCTTCTTGCCGCCGCCACCTTGAACGTCCGGCAAACCTGGCACGTTCGGTCCAGCTTTTATCAGCTTTTCCAGCGCCTCACGCGACATCATCCCGAAGATGATCGTGTACCCGACCATGACCGCGACATCAGCGAACACATCGGCATTGCCGACAAAGAGCGGTGGAATCGCGGTCTTGCCATAGAGGCCCATGGTGACGAATCCCACCGGAATGGCCGCGGCGAGCTGGCGCCTCAGCGGCCATTTAGGATCAGCAGGCAGAACGTAGGTGCGCAGCCACACTCCAAAGAAGTACAAGACAATCAATCCGATGAGTGCAAGCCCGTGGGTCAGAAGGACAGCAAAGGAAGGTTCTGGAATGATCATAGAACACCCTTTACTGCGCGTTGATCGTGACGTTGGCGGTTGGAGAATCCTTGGTGCCCGTAAAGACCCAACCTTGCTTTGAGGCGTCGGTGACAGACTGGACTTTCAGCCAATTCTCGCCACCGAGAATTGTCGAGATGCTCTTTTTATCGAGCACCTTATAGGATTGGTCAGGCGCAACACTTCCGATGGCATCACCCGAGAGTCCGATGAGCCCTCCGGGAGGCGCGGTACGAAGCGGCAGTGTGCCCTTTGGGGTGACGACGGCACCGATATCGGCTTGCTGAGCCCGGCTTGGAATTGCTGCGGCTAGGGTGAGTGCAACCAACGACAGCATACATGTAGAACGCATCGAACGTCCCTCCATGAAGCAGTTGTCTGTATAAATAATTCTACCATGGATTTTGCGCCGCGCAATTCGCCGCCTCCCTCACCACCTCGTCGATCCCGATGTGACCCGATAGTAGCCGCGCTGGTCGCGAGCTGCGGCATCGCAGACGATGCCTTGCTCCTCCCCCGACCCTCTCCCCGCGAGCGGGGAAAGGGAGCGGTGATCTTCCCGCGCAACCGGAGCAAATCAAAGCGAGAATACGTAGAGCACCGTGGCGTTGCGCTGCTCCTTGAGCTCGGGCGTGTTGACGAGCTTGCTCAGGGCGGCGCTGCTCGCTCCCGATGCGATCGCCACATATTGCTTGCCGTTGACCGCGAAGGTCATCGGCGGGGCGGCGAAGCCGGAGCCCACATTGATCTTCCACAACTCTTCGAGCGTGCTGTCGTCATAGGCTGCGACCGTGCCGTCGAGCAGGCCGACGAAGACCAGCCCGCCGCCGGTCGAGAGCGTGCCCGAGTAGTTCGGATACGACAGATGCAGGTTCTTCTTCACCTCGCCGGTCAGCGGGTCGACGGCCGTGAGATTGCTCTCGTAGCGTTCCTCCGCCTTGTAGGCGCCGCCCGTGCGTTGATACCAGCCCGCCTCCTTCTTGGGCATATCCTTGTCGTTGGTCACGATCTCGCAAGCCGTCAGCACCGGGATGTAGAGGAGCCTGGTGCGCGGGCTATAGGAGGAGGGCCAATAATTGTTGCCGCCGGTGCGGTTGGGACAGACCTTCTTGATGGGGTTCTCGGTGGTCGGATTGGCAAGCCCAGAATAGGTCTGAATGTCCTTGGTCGGATCGTAGTCGAGCGGCTTGCCGGTCTTCTGGTCGATGCCCTTGGTCCAGTTGATGTTGTCCATGTAGGGCTTGGCCACCACCACCTGGCCGTTGCCGCGCTCCATCGTATAGACGAAGCCGTTGCGCGCCGAATGGGTGATGAGATGGCGCGGCTGCCCGTTGATGTTGCCGTCGATGAGGATATGGGTGCCGACCTCGTCGAAGTCCCACATGTCGCCAGGCGTGAACTGGAAATACCAGTTCATCTTGCCCGAATCCGGATCCCAGGAAATCGCGCTGTTGGTGTAGAGATTGTCGCCCGGTCGGGCGCGCGCATCCATCATTGGCACCGGATTGCCGGTGCCCCAGATGGTTTGGTTGCTGGCGGCATCATATGTGCCGGTGACCCAGACGGCGCCGCCGCCGGTCTGCCAGGCGTTGTTCTTGTCCTTCCAGGTCTCGCTGCCGGGCTCGCCGGGCGCTGGGATCGTGAACTGCTGCCACAGCTTCTTGCCGGTCGCCGCATCGAGGCCGGCGATGAAATCGCGCACGCCGCGGTCGCCGCCGGAAGCGCCGACGATGATCTTGTCCTTGATGGCGAGCGGCGCGGCCGTGATCGCGACCTCGACCTGATCGGTCGACAGGTTCGTCTCCCAAGCGACTTTGCCTGAATCCTTGTCGGTGGCGATGATGCGCGGCGGATAGCTCGCGCCGGAGATGACGTAGTTGCCCCAGAGCGCAACGCCACGATTGGCGTTGGCCACCTTCTCCTGCTTGGGATCCATGCGCCACATGATCCGCCCGGCATCGCCGGAGCGCACATCGATCTTGTAGACGACCCCCCAGAGGTCGACCATGTACATGAAGCCGTCCTCGACCAATGGGGTCGCCTCGAGGTTTTCCTTCGCCGAGGTGCCGCCGATCGCCACCGCATAGGCGAGCTTCAGATTTTTCACCGTTGTCTTGTTGATCTGATCGAGCGGGGAGAAACGCTGCCCGTCATAGGTGCGATGGTTCATCAGCCAGTTCTGCGGCTCCTTGTCGGCGTTGACGAGCCGCTCCGGCGTGACCTCGGCAGCGAGCGCCGGAGCGGCCAGCAGGGCTGCGCTGGCGAGCAGAACGGACTTGGAGATCAGAGAACGACGCCCGGATGCATTCGTCTTCGCTTGTTCCATTTCCTTCCTCCCTGCGCCGGAATTATTGGCCCGGCCGTTTGATTTCTACATCAAGCCTCTCCGCGTCCGCGGGGACCAGCTGCAAACCCGTGTGCAGCAGGCACATCAAATCCTCGCCGCAGCGAGCGCGGCGCGAACGCGCTCCGGCGTCATCGGATATTGCGTGAGCCGCACGCCTGTCGCGTCGAAGAACGCATTGGCGATAGCCGCGCCAGTCGACCCCATCACTTCCTCGCCGGCGCCGGTCGAAGGCTCGTGCAAGCGCTGCACCACGACCGGCGTCACCTCCGGATGTTCGGCAAAGCGCAGGATCGGGTAGGTCACCCAGTCAAGGCTGGTGACGTTGCTGTCCGAGAAGGTCACCTCCTCCTTCAAGATTCGGCTGGTCGCCTGCACCATCATGCCGACGATCTGGTTCTCGATCAGCCCTGGGTTCACGGCGAGCCCGGCATCGAGGGCGCCATAGAGCTTCTTTGCCACAATGACACCGGTGCGCCGGTTGACTTCGATCTCGGCGACCGCCGCACCAAATGAAACATGATGCGTGCCGATCCCGATGCCGCGTCCGGTGACCACCTCGGCATCGGACAGCAAGGAAGCAGCGGGACGCGGCGTCCACCCAGCTGCCGCCGCTGCTGCATTGAGGACACCCAGCCAACGCTCGCCCGCGATATTGCGGCGGCGGAAATCCAGCGGATCGATGCCGGCCTTATGGGCGAGATCGTCGACGACCTGCTCGGATGCAAACGAGTAATGCATGTCCATGGGCGAGCGCAGCGGCGAGCCTTTGAGCAGGCCGAGCATTGGGATGGCATGGCTCGTCACGCGCCGGTTGGGAATCGCATACATGGCACCGGTGCTCATGCGATTGACGATGATCGAGTTCGAACCGCCGGTGCGCTCCTGCGGAGCCGTCAGCTGCGCAAGCTCCTGCGATGTCTCGATCACGTGCCAGCCGTGTTGCCAGCCCTGATATTCATAGGCCACGATCTTGCCCGCGGCATCGATGCCGGCGCGCACCTCGGCGATATGAGCAGGGCCGAAATTGTCCCAGCCGTGCTCGTCCCAGCGCATGAACTGCACCCGCACCGGCTTGCCCACGACCTGTGACATGATGGCGGCCGCTTGCGCCGCATCCTCGTAGCAGCTGTGCCCGAACGTGCCGGAGCCTTCGTAGTACTGCACGTGGATCTTCTCCGGCGGCAGCCCCAGCGTATCGGCAAGCATCCGGCGCGAATTGTAGACGTCCTGTGTCGACGATATCACGCGCGCTGCGTCCGGACCGACGTCCGCAATCGCGCAGTTAGGACCGAAAGGCAGATGGGCCTGATACGGCAGCTCGTAGGTCGCCGACGCCACATGCTCGGCTTGAGCAAACCCTTTGGTAATATCGCCGTCGTCGACCACCCGCGTGTCGGTCGTCTTGGCGGCGCGCATAACCTGATACAGGGAGGCATTGCCCGGCAGCGAGGCGCGCTTCTCCCAGGTCACCTTCAGAGCCTGCGCGGCGCGGACCGCATCCCATTCGCGCTCGGCAACCACACCAATGAAGTCACCCTTGCGCACGAGCCGCGCACCCGGAATGTCGCGGATCGTGGCTTGGTCGATATCAAGCGGCTTGGCCCCATAGCCATACGGCCCCTGCCCGCGCGGCCGCACGATCCGGCCATGCAGCATGCCGGCGACACGCACATGCTGCATATGCGTGTATTTGGCGGCGACCTTGTCGGGCAGATCGACGCGCGGCACACGCGTGCCGACGAGCTTGTATTGCTCGACGGCCTTGCGCGGGGCGGTGCCGGTGAGCTTCACGGCGAACGGCTTGCCGCCGAGAAGCTCGCCGTATTTGACCGAGCGGCCTGGATCGCCCGCGACGGAAACAACGCCGCTCGCAACGTTGAGCGAAGTAACCGGCGCGTTCAGGCGCGCTGAGGCAAGCTGCAGCAGAGCCTGTCGCGCCTCGGCGGCGGCCGCACGCAGCTGCGGTCCGCCGCGCTCGATCGAGGAGCTGGAGGTGGTGGCGCCCTGGTCCGGCGTGACATGCGTGTCGCAGCGCACCGCCGAGAGCTGGTGCATGTCGAGATCGAGCTCCTCGCCGGCAATCTGCAGCATTCCGGTCGTGTTGCCCTGGCCGAGCTCGCACTTGCCAAAAATGATCGTCGCGGTGTTGTCGGCGTGCACAGCGATCCAGCTGTCGATCAGCTTTGGATCCGGCGAGGCGACAGCATCAGCGCGGGCGGCGCTCGACAGCGCCGGCGACAGCGAGAAGCCGACGATCAGCGCGCCGCCGCCCTTGAGCAGATCGCGGCGCGAGAAGCCGGTTTCGCGCGCGAGGATCGTATTGATGCTGTCTTTCATGGCGTTTCTCCCGCCATGGTGCGGGACGCGAGCTTGATCGCCTGCATAAGCCGCGGATAGGTGCCGCAGCGGCAGAGGTGGCCGTTCATGTGCTGGCGGATCTCCGCATCGGAAGGACGTTCATTTCGCGCCAAGAGCTCGGAGGCCTTCACCACCATCCCGCTGACGCAGTAGCCACAGTGGGGCGCCTGCACCTCGATCAAGGCTTGCTGCAGCGGGTGGAGGGCGGGAGCCTGCGGCAACCGCTTCTGCTCCGCATGCCAATTCGCGAGCCCCTCGAGCGTGGTGATGGATTTGCCGACGACGCTCGCGACGGGGGTGATGCAAGAACGAATCTCGACGCCATCCAGCAGCACCGAGCAGGCACCGCACTGGGCAAGCCCACAACCGAATTTGGGCCCGCGCAGCTCAAGGTCATTGGTCAGCACGTAAAGAAGCGGGGTGCCCGGAGGTGCCTCGACCTCGGCCACGCGCCCATTCACCTTGATGGTGAGCGCATTGGTGGATGACTTATTGGTGCTGGACGCATTGGTGCTGGACGCGCCGCTATCCGGCGCGCGGTCGCGCCGCGGCTCTTCCACCATGGGCGTGCTCCTTTCCGGACGCTTGTCGATAATAAAGCGTAGCACTCGCCGCAGCGGGGGCAAGGGCTCAGCCGACAGGAGAACGCAAATTAGATCGCAGGGTAGCTAAGACTGGGACACAACCGACTCTTTCTCCGGCGCACGCGCAAACGTCTGGCCGCGCCGTTGATAAAACCTCACCACGCGCCGCGCCGTATCTTGGCTGAGTGCTTCATAGCTCCTGCAAGCGTTCTCGAGCTGCTGCTTCGACAGGGCACGGCCAGGGGCGTCCATGACAAGCATGGCCTTTGTGGTCGCCCAAGAGCAGCCCGCGGCTTTGGCCAGGATGAGAATCATGTCTGTGCCCTTATCGAGCAGGGCCCGTTCGACCAGCTCCATCGGCAGGAGGCCAAGCATCGAAAGAGCGATGACGGTCCTGTGAAAGTGCTGCTCCGATGCAGGGGCGTGCACATTCGTTTCCGATAACCGGTGCGCCCGGAACAGACGCCGGAAGTCGCGCACCGAGCGAGGATAGTCGGGCAGAGACTCGCGCGCCTCCCTCTGCTTCTCCGTGGCGAGCTCATCGATGGTGTGGCGAATTGCCAGCCCGGCCGCGGGGGCCATGGCTTCGAGCTTCCGGCGCACCTCGGCTGACGCGGTCGCAAGCAGCTTCAGAAAGCATTGGTGCGGAATATCGCTACGTTCGGCGACGATCAACGCGAGCCTGCGATCGCGCTTAGCGCGATCAACCACACGCCCATAGCCAGCAAGCGAAAACCGCGCGCCGGCATTGCCGGCAACGCATCGGACGACGCGGCGATCGCCGCGTTCGACCAGGACGTCGGTGACCGCCTCGCTCAGCTTGATTCGCTGGGCGATAGCGTAGAGATGATCCTGCGTCTTGGCCTTGGCATTTGCGACGAGATCCGCATCGGATAGCTGCGTCGAGTGTGTCAAGACCGGGCGCGCGACCTCGATATCATCATCGAAAGCGAGCGTGCGGACAGTCTTGGGCGGCGCATTCGACAACGGAGCGAGGCGACCCGAGAGCCGCTTACGCGCTTCGGTCTCGATCTCGGCCATGAGACGCAACAGAACGTCATCGAACAGCTCGATCTCGGCACCACTATGCTGGTGCGAGCCGGCCACGAAAAGATCGGTGACCTGTTGCAGCAGCCCCAGCCGCTGGCGAACATTACCGGATGAAAGGCGCGCATCGATTTCGGCGAGAACAAGCCGGCATTCAGACATTGCGGACGACGGATGCGGGCCCTGCCCTCGAGGTTGCTCAGGGAAAGTTGGCACGGACGCCATCCTGCCAACGAGTGGTAAAAATAAGTTGCCACTGTCACGATACAAAAAGCGCTTAAGTCGGATGAAAAGCGATACGGATTAACTTGGTAAGTTTCGCCTTTACGCGTGCAGGGCTCCCTCGCGGCGGCTTAGCCTTGAACCTCCGGGCCCGCTCGGCCTCGATATGCGAGTGCCGCCGACTTGAGGTTCCTGGATCGCGCAAGTCCATCGGGACTTGAGGGGCAGAAGCGGCCGGAAGAGGTTTGCCACTTGGGTCTATCGGCAAGACCAAGGCGCTTCGGAGTCCACGCACGAGCCCCTTTCGCAGCCGCTGCGTGCTGGCGTAATCTCGGCACAGAAACGGTTAAGACAAAAGCATCAGGGAGAGACGCATGCGCCAGCCGCGGCTTGGAGTGGCTCGATGTTTTTCGCTCACAACGCTTCGTACGCTTTGCCTCGCCACCATCGGCATCGCCGCACTCGCCCCGACGCCGCCGGCAAGTGCCCGCGTGACCAAGATCGTGATCAAGACGGTCGAATCTCCGGCCTTTGGCGGTCGCGAATTCGGTCCCGTCGGCCAATATGAGCGGATCGGCGGCCAGATCATCGGTGAGGTCAACCCAGAAGACCGGCACAACACCATCATCGTCGATATCGGTCGAGCGCCGAAAAATCCGAACGGAACGGTGACCTATTCGACCGATTTCCAGCTTCTGCGCCCAATCGACCTCACCAAGGGCAGTCGCCGGCTCCTGTTCGAGATCACCAATCGCGGCCGCACCAATGCGCTGCAGATGTTCAATGACAGCCCGAGCGGCAATGACGTGACGACCGCCGGCGATCCTGGCAACGGCTTCCTGATGCGGCAAGGCTATTCGCTGCTCGAGACCGGGTGGGACGTGCCCCCACCTTCGGCCAAGCTCTTCACCATCAGCGTGCCGGTCGCCAAGAACCCGGATGGATCGACGATTACGGGACCGGCGACCGAAGAATTCGTCATCGACAAGAACGCGACGCCGGCGCTGGAGAAGCTCAACTACCCGGCGGCAAGCGCCGACAAATCGAAAGCCAGCCTGACGGTGCGCAAGAACTACGCCGATACGCCGATCACGCTTCCCGAGTCGGCCTGGGATTACACGGATGCGAAGCTCAATGCCGTCAAATTGACGTCGGGCAATTTTGGCGGTCCGGGCTCATTCGGGCCGACGGCACTCTACGAGTTCACTTACATTGCGCGCGATCCGACCGTCTTAGGGTTAGGCTTCGCCGCGCTACGCGACATCGCGACCTTCCTGCGCAACGCCCGGGCAGACGACACCGACACGCCCAACCCACTCGCTGGCGGCGTGCAATACATCTACACGTTCTGCTCCTCGCAGCCCTGTCGCACCATGCATGATTTCGTGCTGCTCGGCTTCAACGAAGCCGAAGGTCCCGCAGATGGGCCGCCCACCAAGGCCTTCGACGGCGTGCTCAACTGGAAGGGCGGCGGCAGCGGCATCTTCATGAACTACCGCTTCGGCCAACCGGTGCGCACCCACCGCCAGCACATCGCCCGCTGGACGCCGGAATTTCAATTTCCCTTCGCCGACCAGGAGGTGACCGACCCGGTTTCCGGCAAGATCGAATCCCGGCTCGATCGCTGCGAGGAGAGCAAGACTTGCCCGAAAATCTTCGAGACCAATTCGTCGAATGAATATTGGGCCAAGGCGGCCTCGATGCTGCAGACCGACAGCGAAGGTGACGATCTGCCGGGCCTAATCGATGTCCGTTATTATCTGCTCGCGAGCTTCCCCCACGGACCAGCCAATGGCCGCGGCATCTGCGCCCAGCCGCGCAACCCGCTGCAGCCCAACCAGGCGCTGCGCGCATTGCTGACGGATCTGGACGCCTGGGTGAGCAAGGGCGACGCGCCGCCCCCCGACCAGTTGCCCCGCGTGAGCAACGGCACGCTGGTGCGGCCGCTGCCGCAATCGGGCGTCGGCTTCCCGCAGATTCCGGGCGTGATCTACAACGGCGTGCACCACACCGGCGACCTGCTCGATTTTGGCAAGGATTTCGACAAAGGCATTCTCGCAGTGCTGCCGCCGCGGCTCGTCGGCACGCCTTATCCGGTCTTCGTGCCCAAGACCGACGCCGACGGCAACGATATCGCCGGCATTCGCATGCCACAGGTCGCAGTGCCGGTTGCAACATATACGGGCTGGGCGCTTCGCGCCGACGGGCTCGACGGCTGCGATGCCGCCGGGCAGAAGATCGATTTCGCCAAGACCAAGGCGGAGCGCCTAGCCTCCGGCGATCCTCGTCCCTCGCTCGAGGAGCGCTACAAGGATCATGCGACCTATGTGGACGGCGTGCGCCGCGCCGCCGAGAGCCTCAAGGCGCAACGCTTCATGCTGGAGGAGGATGTGGCCGCGACGATTGCGGCCGCCGAGGCCGCCAAGGTACCGTAAATCCCGTGAGGGATTGAACATCGAAGCGCTCGGGCGGCACAAGGGAGCCCCAACGTTCACGCCAGCTCTTAGGGCGGCCCTCGTGGCCGCCCAGCCGGCGATCAGACAGCGGGTTCGCGCGCTCTTGGTGTCGACGCGAAACCAGTATTCTGTAGGAATTCGGTCCGCAGACGCTGCGCGGCTCCCTGTGCTTGCGTTGCCATTGCGATGCACCAAGCGTAGGACAGCGGACTTTCAGGATCAGGCTGAGGGCGCCTGATCTTTTTCAGAACATCGGACGGGCCTGATCGCATGACAATAGGGAACCAGGAGAGCGTCGCTGCGAAAAGTGGCGCCGCTGCCGCATCGGATTCAGCGAACCAACCCAAGCCATTTCTGCTCGACCCCTACCGTGAATGGGCTGAAGGCGAAGGCATACCAATCCATCTCGACTTCGGTCATGACCTGATCACTCTGGAGACGGGCCCATGGGACCGCTATGACGCCCGCGGCTGCTTTGCCTTCACGCACGGCGCCGGCGATTTCATGAGCAATTATGTGATCGAAGTCCTGCCCGGCCGCAAGACGCGCCCCGTCCGGCATCTCTATGAGGCGTTCATTTATGTGCTGACCGGCAGCGGTTCGACAACCGTCTGGCTGCCCAATGGTGACACGCGCAGTTTCGAGTGGGGACCGCGGGCGCTGTTCGCAATCCCGCTGAATTGCCAGTATCAGATTTTCAACAATTCGGGACGGGAGGCGGTGCGGCTTTCATGCACACATGACGCTCCGATCACGCTCAATCTTTATCACAATGTCGACTTCGTGTTCGACAACCCGTTCGCGTTCCCGGATCGAGCCGGCGTGACGAAACACTTCGAAGGCGAAGGGGACCATCGTACCTACGTCACCAGCCTCAACAAGGGCACCCGCAACGTCTGGGAAACGAACTTCGTCCACGACCTCACCAGCTTCAAGCTCTATGAGCTCGCAGCGCGCGGCAAGGGCTCGACGAATGTCAGCTTCATCCTCGCCGACGGAACGATGCACGCGCATTGCTCGCAAATCCCGGCGGGTCGGTACAAGAAAGCGCATCGGCACGCGGCCGGCACGCATGTCCACGCGGTCGACGGCGAGGGATATTCGCTTCTCTGGTACGAGGGCGATTCCGAATTCAAGGAATTTCCGTGGAAGCACGGATTCATGTACACTCCGCCCTTCTGGATGTTTCATCAGCACTTCAACACTTGCCCCAAGCCTGCTCGCTATCTGGCATGCAGCCTCGGAAGCAGGCGCTATCCTTTCATCTCGCTCCGTCGCAAAAGCTCGGAAGGAGGCGGGGCGGTATCCGTGCAGCAGGGCGGACGACAGATCGAATACGAGGACCAAGACCCGCGGATTCATCGCAAGTGGCTCGAGGCTATCGCCAAGACCGGCGTGACGTCCGAGATGGGCGATATCTTCGACGAGCCCGCGATACTGCGATTGCCGGCGGCATCCTTGACCGGCGTCATTCAAACTCCAAAGTCCATCGGACCTGCGACTTGATGCACGACTTCGAGCTTGAGCACGAGCACGATGATCTTTCGGAGGAAGATCGCGCCGCTATCGAGCGAACCATTTGGGAGCAGGACACCCTTTCGCTCACGACGGTGGGCATCGATATCGGCAGCTCGACATCGCATCTGCTGTTCGCCCGAGTCACGTTGAGACGCCAGACTCTCGGACTGTCGAGTCGCTTCGAGGTCGTCAATCGGGAGGTCATTTGGCGCTCTCCCATCATGCTGACACCTTTTCTGCCTGACGGCAGCATCGATGCCCATTCGCTGGAGCACTTCGTGCGGCACGCGTATCACCATGCGGGCCTGCGTCGCAGCGATGTCGACAGTGGCGCCGTGATCCTCACCGGCGAGGCCATCAAGCGCAAGAACGCCCGCGCGATCGATGAGATCTTTGCCGAGGAGTCCGGAAAATTCGTCTGTGCCACGGCGGGGCACAAGCTCGAATGCATTCTGGCCGCGCACGGATCCGGCGCGACGGCGCTGTCGCGCCGGCGTCCCGGCTATGGGCTGCATGTCGACATCGGCGGCGGCACGACAAAGCTCGCGCTCGTTCACAACGGCACGGTCGTAAGCGTGGCGGCTTTCGCCTTGGGCGGCCGACTCATCGCTCAGGACGCGGCGGAGAAATGGACACGGGTCGACGATTCGGCGCGAGCTGTGGCGCAGGAACTCGGCATTTCCGTCGATCCGGAGAGCCTGGCCCACGTCACCACGCGGCGGGCGATCGCCCATCGGCTGGCGACCATCGCGGTCGACCATATCGTAGGTTCGCCGCTTGATGCACTCGGCCGCGCGCTCGAGCTGACTGAACCGCTGGCGCGAACGACAGCACCGGAATTTCTCACCTTTTCAGGCGGAGTTGCTGAATACATATTCGGCCGCGAGACGGCTGAATATGGCGATATCGCGCAACTGCTTGCAACTGAGATTGTCGGCCAACTTCGCGCGCGCCTTTCGATTCCCGTCATCGAACCGGCGGAGCGCATCCGGGCGACGGTTATCGGCGCCTCGCAATTCACCGTTCAGGTCAGCGGCAAGACCATTTATCTCTCCGATCCAAGCGTGCTGCCGGTTCACAACGTCCCGGTCGTCCATCTCGGTCTTTCCCTGTCCGACCAGATTGACGTCGATCAAATCGTCAAAGCCTTGCAAAAAAGCGCAACTCTGCTGGATGTCCAACCAGACTCCCGGCTGGCCTTGGCGTTCCGGTGGGACGGACCGCCGGAGTATGGGCGACTGGCCGCGATGGCTCGAGCAATCATGACTTTTGCCGCGCCCTCGGGTCGACGAGATCAGCTTCTGGCTCTGATGATCGACGGCGACATTGCGCGGGGCCTGGGGCGGCTTCTTGTCAATGAGCTGGGTGTCGAGGGCCAGCTCATCTCGATCGATGGGGTGCAATTGCGCGAGCTCGACTTCGTCGATATCGGCGAGATGCTCGATCCCCCCGGCGTGCTGCCGGTGGTGATCAAGTCGCTCCTGTTTTCATGACGGAATCGCGTCGTAAGCTCACACCGACTTGCGCATCCTGATCTCGATGCGGCGGCGCTCGCGCACGTCGCCGCCGTGGGAGTCCCAGTGGGTGATCCGCCCGTCGGTGTCGATGAGCTGCGCGGCGGAGAATGGCAGGATGCGGAAATTCTTGAGCCGCGGATCGGCCGAGAGCTTCTCGACCACCGACAGCGCGCGGGCAAGCCCTAAGCCCGCATTGTCGGCCCATTGCAATGCGCCGGCGCTGTTCGCGCCGGTGGTGACCGAGGACAGCGTTCTGTCGAGATTGGATGCGCGGCCGTTCACCGGCTGCTCATCGGTATGGCCGATCACCTCGATCACATCGACATCGTAGGAGTCGGCGATCTGCAGAAGCTTGTCGACCACGACGGTGCGCAACTCATTGGCAAAATTGGGCGTCAGCTCGGCGCTGCCGGTGGCGAAATAATAGCCGCCGGCCTCGCTCAAATTGATGATCGGCGGCCAGTTGTGGCCCTTCTTGGCTTCGGCTTCCTCGACCGGCTTGGGGGCATCGAGGCCTTTCTCGATGAGCGCGGCGATATCCGCAGGCGTGGGATCGCCGAGCTGCCTTTTGGCGACGACGGCGTCGATGGCGGCGAGGAAGGCGAGCGCTCGCGTGGCCTTGTCGGGATCGACACCCTTTCGCAGCAGCTGCTGCAGCTTGGCCACCAAGTCCGGATCCTGCAGCATGGCCGGCGAGACGCCTTGCTGCTCCATCTTGGCGATCGCGTCCCTGCTGTCGACGAGCTTGCGCCAGAAGTCATCGATCTCGCTCTCAGAGCTGAGCTTGGCGCTCTGATCGAGGAGAGATGAGAGCTCGCTGCTGTGACGCAGGCTCGCGAGCTCCGCCCGGCCGGCAGCAGCCGCGGATTCGGCTTGCTTCATGCGCAGCAGGGCGTCGTTGCGCTTGGCGCGCTCGCTTGTGAGCGCGACCCCGACCGCAATCAAGAGACAGAACACCAGAAGCAGCATGATCTCGGCCATGGTCAGGCCGAGCACGAGACCTTGTCGATAGGACGAGGTTTGCCGATCGATGATGTCGGTCATTGCTCGATGGTCTCCCATTCCCGCCGCTTTTGCGGATCACGCAACTCGCCCACGATCCCGGCGATACGCTCCGCCGCCATGGCGAGCGTGCGCGCCCGTGCCTCGATCGCCGGGAGCGCCTCGCCCAGCTGATCGGTGCGGATCGCCATTTCCACCCCGGACTTGAGCAACACGTCGGTGAAAGTCTGCATGGTGCCGTCGGTGCGCTCCAGCATCCGGGTCAGCCCCTCGGTGCAGGCTTCAGAGCTCGCCTTGATCTCGTTCAACACTTCCGATGTCGCCTTGATCATCGCCGCAGCCCATTCGAGCGCTGCCCGGTTGGCGGACGCCGTCGCGTCGAAATCCTGTCGCAGCACCGCGACAAGGTCGAGCGACCGCTCGGTAGCCGAATTGGCAAGCGCAAGCGCATCGGTCACCGATTTGGTCTGGGCCTCGGAGTGGGCGGCAATGCGCTCGGCGGCAAGCGTGAGGGCCCTTGTGACCGGTTCGAGGCGTGCCGCAACGCCCTGCTCGGGCGTCGTGACCGCGCCGAGCCTGCTCGCGACCGCATCAAGCGCACCGGAGATCACCCCGACCCGGTCCGACAAGCGCTCGGTCTCGCTCGATAGCTGCTCGAAATTGGCAGCGAGCGCCCCGTCCATGCTGCGCGTCACCGCGCCGGTGGCATTGCCCAGCTGCCGCGCCGCCGCCTCGACCGGCACCGCCAGGCGATCCGTGACTTCCTCGAGACTCGCGAGGAGCTTGGCGACGATGTCGTCGAAACGCTCGGTCATGTGATTGAAGGAATCGGCCGCCGACTGTTGGGCATTGCGGCGGAAATAGGCGAACTCGACCACGCTCGCATCGAGCTCGCGCCGCACCCGGCGCGCCGCCTCGGCGAGCTCAAGCCGCATCCGCTGCTCGACCTCGACGGGATCGCGGCGCATCTGATTAAAGATGACACGCAGTGCGACGCCCGCGATCGTCGAGCCGATGGCGATGCCGAAATTCTGCACGATCTCCTCGGCGGCGCGATTGGCCGAGAACTGGTAGAGCGAGACGCCGAGACTCGTGAGCGTGAACAGGAATCCCATGTAGTAGAGATTGTCGCCGGACTGATCATCGCGCAGGCGCAGGCTGCGCGACAGGCTGATCAGCAGCGCGTAGAGGATCATCGTGCCGACCGGCACGAATGTTACGTAGACTTGAGCAATGCCGCCGAGCTTGGCCAATATGATGTAGGCGCAGCCGGCCGCCACGAAGGTGGTGAACACAGCGACATTGCTGAAGGACGACGAATGGTCGGGGTCGCCCAGCGGTCCGCTCTCGGCGTAGTTCCTCACCACCTAGCCCACCCCTTGCAGCTTGTTCGCCTCTTTCAGCCGGCCGTTGTTGTCGTGGATCCAGTCGGCCCAGAAGCGGATGTGGTCGGCCGAGTTGATAGGCTTGGCGGTCTTGCGCTGGATGTAATAGATGATCACGTTGGCGCCGTGCAGGTCCGTCCGCACGTTCTTGTAGGCACGCGAGGCCTTGAATCGGTCGAAGGAGAGATCCCCGGTGTACTGCGAATAGTCGGCTCCATGCTGCAGCATGTCGGAGACGAGCACGAGCGTCTTGGGAACATTCTCGACATTGCGTCCGGTGAAGCGCTCGAGCGCGATGCGCTGGATGGTCTCCATTATCGGCGAGGTTTTGCCGGGCAACGGCGCGAAGCTGGCGTCCAGCGCCGAATCCAGCGGCGAACGGAATTCTTCGAGCCATCGCTGCCGCGCCAGGCGCGGATTGGCGGTGTATTCGCTGAGCCCACTGCCGTCGCCCGGATTGCATTTGGAGAAGATCATCCGGCCATCCGGGGTCTTCGCATCGAGCAACCTGATCTCCAGAAGCTCGTACGGCGCCAGCGTCTCCGCCATGTCGGACAGTGCGCTCCTGATCTCCTTCTTCGCGGCATCCGGGATCTCGTCGGTCGAATCGAGCAGCACCACGTCGACCGCGCGCGGGCCGTCGACCGGGCACAGCGAAGTTTCATCAAGCGTCGGCGGCCGTGCCACCGTCGCATACACGTAGGCGCCGGCTGCCAACAGGCCCAACGCCACCACCGCCAAGGCGCCTCCGAGCAAATGCTTGCGCAGCTCGCCCGGATCGCCGCTACGCCGCCTTCGCGCTGCTCGCGACAACGGGTTCCTCCTCGACGAAATTGTCTATCTCTCGGTAGCCGGCGAAGGCCTGTTCGAACTCGCCATGGATCGCCTCGATCTGCCCGACCAACAGCGCCTGGGACTCCGCTATGGCGCGGCGCAGGTCTTCGCGCGCGGTCGAATCCGGCATCTCCGGCTCGACCGGAATCTTGTCGAGCACGTAGGACTCGGCGAAGCGTTGCGGCGGGGGAGTCCGGCGCAGGCCCCGATTGGCCTCGCGATAGATGGAAAGCAGCGCGTTGACCGCGCGGTCGAGATGCGCCTGATGCGCCGCGAACAGGCGGACCAGGCGAGCCCGGCTCTCCAAGATCGAATCGTGCTCCGAGCGGCGGATCGACAGATCGCGGTTTGCCTCCTCGAGGATCTCGATCGCCTCGTCGCGGATATCCAGCAGCCGCTCGATCAGCTCGCTCTTGCGCCGAATGTACGCCTCATGGGCGTCGGCGCGTCGCTTCTCCAGGCTGGCATATCCAGGATAGGGATCGAAGATGAGGAACGAATCGGCGAAGGCGATCAGCGAGCAAAGGACGCCGAGGCCAAACAGCAGCCAAGACTTGAAATCGACAAGCGCCAGCGGTGCGGTGCGCAGGCGACGAAGCACCTCTTGCCCCGCATCGCTGATCATGGCGGCGGAAACCTCGCGATAGTGGGCGAGCGAAAGATTGATGGCGATGAGGAGCGCGATATAGACGAACAGCGCCAGCACGCCGAACAGCTTGCGGAACGGGTTGCGATGATTGATCTCGCGCACCCCGAGGACGGCGATGAGAAAAGCGACCCCGATATTGAGCAGCGCGAATGTAAGGGCCTCGGACGCGCCGCCCAGGTAGCCGAGCTCGTTGCCCTTGGCGAGGAAAAAGCCGTTCAGGAACACCTCGAAGACGAAAAGGATGAGCAGCACCCCGACCTTGACGGTGAGATTGCCGCCCGAGGCCCAGCGCGCCGTCCGCCGCAGATTGTGCCGCCGGCGGAACTCGTCGCGCTCGATCTCAAGATCGCGCAGATGCCGGCGCAAGTTGTGGAGCTCGTCCCGGCCCTGTGAGGCCTCGGCGCGAAACTCGGTCACCGCCGCCGGCGCCGCCTGCCGGATCGCGCCGAAGCGGCCGTCGAAATCGAGTCCGGCGAGCCGCTCCTTGTAGGTGCGGATCTGGTCAAGCAGCGTACCGTGCGCCGAGATCTTCTCCGCCTCGACCCGCTCGACAATGGCGTTCTCCACGTCGTCGAGGCCGAGGGTGTCGGAGGCAGGATCCTCCCGCGAGCCGCGCTCTGCGCCGGTCTTGGCAAGGCTCATGTCCGCCGCGAGCTTGTCGGTGTTGAGGACCGGGAAGACGTCCAGCGTTACGCGATAATCATGTTGTTCCCGCTTCAGCCCATTGGCGAGCCGGCTGAGGGCGGACTTCGCTCTTGATTCCATCATTCCACCGGCCGAACCTGGCCTCCAATCTACCAACACAACCAAACATTGCCCGACGCACATGCGCTGTCGGCGTGGCCCCGCGTGACACGTCGCGACTGCGGCTTGGCAAAGCTTGCGAACCGTGCGGCCCGGCGCCCGATCGATAATCGATCGATGGCGCGAAGCGCGACCGGCCATCCTATGGCAAGCTCGTCAGCGCCCGGCGATTCTTCAGGCCATAGAATCGCGTCCGCGCCCGCATATGTCCAGAGGAAAGCGGGTCACTGTCCGGGCCAAATCCACTGCGCCGGCGGAGCCAAAGACGGCCACGCTCCACGCCATAATCACTAGTAGAATCAGCGCATTACGGCCTGAATATGGCACCCGCCCGCAGGCCGGCCGAGGTCATCAGGGACCCTGGTTCCTCCGGCGCGACAAGTTGCGCCCATGCCTATCGCGCCTTGGCGAGAATGTCCTGCACTCGCTTGCGCTGCTCAGGTGTGATGTTGCTCACCACATCCCGCGCATTGCGATAAGTGGTATCGGCATCGAGGTAGTTGATGTAGCGCTGGCTCTTTTCGCCCTCGGCAACCAGCTCAGGCGCCGTCAACGTCGCCTTGACGGCGCCCTGCAGATAGGTGAGCCGGCCCTGCGCCATATTCGCCGGCACAAGCAGGATCCGGCCCAGATCCTCGAGCTTGGCGCGGAACTCGAACAGCCATTGCTGATCCGCTGTCAGGGGCAGCGCCTCGAATATGGTCTCGGTGTCGGGAAAAAAACGGGAGCGCACGCGCCCCATGGCGGCGACGGCGTGTAGCTGTCCGCTCATCGCATAGTTGCTGGCCGAGGTGTCGGAAACGTAGATCGCGTCCATCTCGCCTTGCGTGACCGCGAGCGCGGCCTGGTTGCTGCCCGCATATCCGAGCACCACGTGGCAATCGAGTGCGAGCGCCTCGCATGTGAACGCCGCGCCATCGGAAAGGCCGTCGGCCGGACCGCCGGCTGCCCAATTGATCTTCTTGCCGAGCTTCATCGCGTCCTGAGGTGTCCTGATCGCGGAAGCCGGTCCAACCAGCCACATCCAGGGCGAGGCCGCAACCGTGCCGAGATAGCCGAATTGCCCGAGATCGAAGCGGACTCCCGGCTGCCCCGTGAGCTGCGAGAGCGCCGCGCCGGTACCGTTGACGATCATCATCGTGAGCCCGTCCGCAGACGTCGTGGCAAGGCGATTGAGCGCCACCAATCCGCCGGCCCCGGGCTGGTTCTCGACTACGACGCTTGCACCCAGCATCTTGGAAAGATGCGGCGCCAGCATGCGCGCATAGGTGTCATAGCCGCCGCCGGGTCCGTAACCGACCACCAAATGGACGGTTCTGCCGGCGAAGAAGGCGCGCTCATTGTCTTGCGCGGACGCGGCGAGCGGCGAAAGCGCGAGGGCGGTCAAAGCGCCGGCGAGCGAGCAAGCAGCCCTCATCCAAGGTCGCCTTGCAGATTTCATGCATCTCTCCCTCGTGCGCGAATACTTAACGGTAAACAACGTGCCATTCCATTCCGGATCGCGGCGCGGAACGCGTCCGTCACGCGTTCCGGCCGCTTGCCGCCGGCAGCGCCAAATCGGTCACGCAGCCGGCCCGACGGCCTGATCTGGCCAGGCGATCTCCCCCGCCGCAACATCTGGTCAGGGGCTCGCAAACCCTGTACGGGTTGCGCGCCGGACCCGCAGGCTGCTGCGGCAAAGCCGCCAACGAGAAAAGGAGACAGGGGAACGCCATGAAGGCTGTCGGAACAGGCTTGGCCCTGCTGATGCTGGCAGGCGCTGTAGGGACTGCTTTTCATCCGCAGACCGCACAGGCTCAGGACTTGTCCGGGCGGCCGATCCGTATGCTGGTCGGGCTCGCGGCCGGCGGCGCGACAGACGTGATGGCACGCGTGGTCGCACAGAAGATGAGCGAGGGCCTGCACACCCCCGTCGTGGTAGAGAACAAAGCCGGAGGCAACTTCATCCTTGCTCTGCGCGAGCTCACGTCCTCCCCGCCTGACGGCCACACGTTGTTCTTCATCTCGACCTCGACGCTGATCGCACAGCCGCTCTACCCCAATTATCCGTTCGATCTTACCAAGCTCACTCCCATCACTGAGGTTGCAACCGGGCCGCTGATCCTGGTGGTCCGCAAGGATCTGCCGGTCAAGAACCTTCAACAACTCGTCGCTTATGCCAAGCAAAATCCCGGCAAGCTCAGCTTTGGGGCCGGCGGCGGCAGCGGCTCTTCGCTCTTCTTCGCCACCGAGCTCTTGAAGATGAAAACCGGGATCACCGCCGCGACGATTCCATATCGCGGCGCCGGCCCCGCGCTCAATGATCTCCTGGGCGGCCATATCGACGGGATGTTCGACGCCATGCCGGTGATGTCCAATCAGGTCAAAGCCGGAACCGTCACGCCGATCGCGGTGACGAGCGCACAACGCTCCGCCGCTCTGCCGGCGGTGCCGACCGTAATGGAGCAAGGTGTGCCGGATTATGAAATCGCAGGCTGGTTCGGCATGCTGGCCCCGACCGGCACGCCGCCGGCGATCGCGCAGCGCCTGCGCGAGGAGGTCGCCAAGGCGGTCGCCGCTCCCGACGTGATCGCGCAGCTCGATTCTCAGGGTATGCAACCGCTCGCCTCGCAGCCCGCCCAATGGCACGATTATCTCGAGGCCGAGCTTGGTCGCTACGCCAAGATCATCAAGGACGCCAACATCAAACCAGACTCTGAATAACGCTCTTCCTCTCCTGTCATGGCCGGACTTGTTCTGACTTGTTCCGGCCATCTCGCCAACGAGGGCGCAGTGCAAATCTAAGCGAGATCGCCGGGTCAAACCCGGCGACGACAACGCTTGTGGCCTCTCGTCGCCGTCACCCATCATTCGTCAAGGACACCCCATGCCAGCCCGCGGTCCCTGGATCGACCACTTCGGCGAAAACTTCCTGTGGTCGAACGCGACCCTCATCATCAAGGGGATGGCGCCCTACGGCGTCGTTGCACTCGAGGAGATGGATCGCGCGTGCGAGCGGCTGAGATTGCGCCAGCACGAGCCGCAGGCTTGGTGGGAGGAATGGGGTGCGCTTGCCGCACAAGTGGAGCAAAAGGCCAAGGCTGCCGCCGCAGCCGGCCGCCGCCATACCGCGGGCGACTATTTCCTGCGTGCCGGCAACTACTACTACAACGCCGAGCGCTTCATCCTGCCGGGCGTGGAAAAGCGCGAATGGGGAGCCAAGGCCTATCGCTGCTATCATGAAGGAATCCGCCTGCGGTATCCGAACATCGAGTTCGTCGAAGTGCCGTACCAAGGCACGACCTTGCCGGCGCTGTTCATGAAGGCGCCCGTCGCCGGCCCCGCCCCGACCGTGGTCATTGTCAACGGCATGGACAACGCCAAGGAGATGAGCATCTTTTTTGCCGGGCTCGAATTCGCCCGCCGCGGCATGCATACGCTTGCCATGGACGGCCCGGGCCAGGGCGAAAGCCTGCGCATGCGCGGCATTCACAGCCGCTACGATTACGAGGTGCCGGGCGCCGCCGCCTTCGACTATCTGGCGGGTCGCAGCGAGGTCGACACCAAGCGTGTTGCCATCATGGGCTACAGCTTCGGCGGCTACTACTCTTCTCGGATCGCCGCTTTCGAGAAGCGTTACGCGGCCTGCATCGCGCTCTCGGCCCTGCATTGGGATTTGGCCGCCTGGCAGCAGCGCATCCTGGAGAAGAACCGGAGCGATCCAAAATCAGTCGCGCAGTCCAACTTCCAGTTCCAATGGGTGGTTGACGCCAAGACGCCCGAAGAAGCAATCGAGATCGCCAGGAAATTCTCGCTCAAGGACGTGGCCAAGAACATCACTTGCCCGTTCCTCGTGACCCATGGCGGCAACGATCGCGTCGTGCCGTGCGAGAATGCGCCAAAGCTATTCGACGCCGTCGGCTCCACGCGCAAGACCATCAAGGTCTTCACCGCGGACGAAGGCGGGGCCGAGCACGCCCACGTCGACAACCGCCAGGTCGGCATCGATTTCGCAGCCGATTGGCTGATGGAGAACTTCTGACAGAGCGCGGCTAAGCCGGCAGGCTCCATCCGGACTGGCGCAGGCGCTCGGCGCCTGCCGGTCCGGTCATGAAGGCGATGAAGTCGGCCGCTGCGACCGGGAGGGAGGCATTCACGGCAACCGCCGCCGAATAGACGGTCACGAGCTGCAGCTCGTCCGGCAGGAACCCCGCAAAGGCAACACCCGCGATACCGATCAGCTCCGCCGCCTGCGTTATGCCGAGCGTGGCGCGGGACGAGGAAACGGCGCGCACAACGTCCGCCCCGGTCGCACACAGCACCCCCTTGGCACGAACTTCCTCGGCGATGCCGAGCCGTTGGAACAGCCGTTCGATGAACGGCCCCGAGGTGCCGCCGCCGTGCGGATCGATGGAGGCGACCGTAGCTCGGCGGAGCGCCGTCCGTACGGCATCAGAGCTGTCAAGATCGGGTAGCGCTGCGCCGGCCTTGACCGCGATGCCGAGCCGCATGCCGCCGATATCGATCTTGCTCGAGGCGACGACACGTCCTTTGCTGGCCAGGCTGTCGATGCCGACCGACGAGGTCATGACGACGTCAGCGGCTTGGCTCGCCTCGAGCTTGGACGCAACCCCACCCGCATTCGTGATCACGAAACCGACGCGCCGGCCGCTCCGCGACTCATAAGCGAGTGCCAAATCCTTGAGTGCATGCTCGTAGACACCTGTCGCGATGACACACAGTTCCTTTGCTTCTTCATTTCCCATCGCGGAATCCCCAGCCGATTTCACGCACCGCAGCAGGCTCGCAATCGCCCGCTCTTTCGATAGAATGAATGGGCGAACATGCGCAACCGGCTTTCGGGCCGCTCGAGCACCATGAGAGGGACACCATGGGGAAGATCGTGACTGTTGTCGCTGTGATCGTATCGGTGGGGTGGGGCACCGCACTGGCCCAAGACCAAGGGGCCACGACTGCAGCCCCGCAGGCCGATCAACAGCCGGCGCAATCGCCAGCAGTCGGCAAGCCGGCGGTCAAGAAGATCGCAGCGTTCGTTCATACCCACCGACGGCCGCGTGAGTGGTATGATTGGTACTATTGGCCGTGGAACTTCATTCCCGCCAACCTGCCCCGCGACTCTCGCCACCGTCGCCTATAAGCCCTGCCGTCCCGTCGCCGAGGGGTTTGCCGCAGTTTCGACGCCTTCTCGGTTTGATCTTAAGGGTGTGGCGTTCCAGCAAACGCCCGGGGGGTTGATTCGGCGCGACGCATTAAAGAGATTGACCGAAAGAGGACATTCATCCAAAGCGGATGGCGAACCGCGCCAAGTGAGACGAACGAAAGACCGAACCAACAGAAGCTGCAGACGAACAAGGGCAGAGACGAACAAAAGACAGAGACGAACGAAAGACAGAGACGCACATAAATGACATTACGGCCGTGTAAACCGGCGGGGCGGATTTCGGAGGTGCTGGGGGCAGTCTCCTTCAGCAGTTCCCTCATTGTTGTGGCATCGGCGTTTGCTTTCCTGATGTTGTTTCCTGATCGACAGCCTGCGGCGTCGACCAAGCAAACGGCAACGGCGCAACGCGCCTCTCTGCGACCAGTGCTCTCGGGAGGAGGGCCGCCTGGCGGGCACGCCATGCCGGCCACGCCTGAAATATCTCAGCTTGATCCGGCCGAACCTTTATCGGCGCAGGAGGTTCCGTCCACCGACAGCGCACCGATGCCGGGCGGCCATGAAGAGGAAAACGTCGCTTCCCATCTCGTTCCCGATGAAGCCCCGAGCCCTGATCCGAAGATGGACGAGGTCAATCAATATTTGTGGGGGGTCTACCAGCGGACAGCAACGAAGCGCGACATCGGCGGTGATTTCACCTGGAAGGATGTCGCCGCAGCCGCGCACCTCGGAATGACGCTCGGGGATTATGTGATCGTGGGCATGGATCCGGATTTCCGCGAGCTCCTGTACCGAGCTGGCCTCGCCATGGATGCGGCCGGCTTGCACTGGACGATCCTGAGCGGGTTCCGTGACGATTATCGTCAGGAGCTTGCGACCGGATATAAGGCGCGGGTCGGCGATTCGCTGCACGGCGGCAGCTTGACGACCGGCGGATATGGGCACGGCTGCGCGGTGGATGTCTCTGACGCAGACGGCAAGTCAGTCCCGCTATGGAAGTGGGTCGACGCAAATACTGGCCAAATCAACCTGGAACGGCCCTTGCCGGGGATTGACCCGGCGCACGTTCAAGCGCGTGGACCTTGGCACGAGATCGCTGCAGCGCTGCGGCGCGACCGCCTCTCCAAGGAGATGCCCTCGGAGGACGTTCCGGCCGATACAGAGCTGGCCGACCTTTCAAGCGTCGCCCCCAGCGAAGACGACCTGAAGTGTATCGGCCTGCATCATCACCATGCGGAACCTCAGCTGGCGAGCGCGACGTCGGAACCGACCACCTTGGAGGCCGCGCGGGCACATACCGTCGAGAAGCTGTCGGCCAAGGTTGAGGTGAAGCCGGCCAAGGTGGAGGCCAAGCTGCCGGCGAGGGAAGAGGTCAAGTTGCCGGCCAAAGCGGAGCTAAAGTTGCCGTCCAAGTTGGAGGTGAAATTGCCGGCCAAAGCGGAGGTGAAGTTGCCGGCGAAGGAAGAGGCGAGATTGCCCGCCAGGGTAGAGAAGCCGCATCCGCGCGCGGGGACTCGGATCGCAGCGCGATCGCCGGCCGCCAACGCGAGCGAGGAGAAATTGCAGTCCCACGGCAAGGCCTCCGCCCGATCCATGCCGCGCCACGCCCTGCATAACCTTTCCCGTGCTTCCCGGGAAACCTGACGCCGCGGGGCTGCGGGCGCGCCGCCGACCGCGCGCCGGCCGCCACGCGCCGCCACCTTGAATCCGATGCATGCGGCTGCCATTGACATCCGAACCGGATGTTTCGGCCAGCCGAGGCAGCGAGCGGGAGGCGGCAAGTGATCAAAGGACAGACGGTCGAGATCAGCGACCAGACCCCCTACCAGAGATGGATCGCCTCCCAAGGCATCCCGGTCATCCGCGATTTCTATATCGAGGATCTGCGCAAGGTCGTGCTCGCCCCCTGGGATTGGAAAGGCGGCAGCGGCGCCTATCTCAACCTGATCGGAACCGGCGACTCCAACGACGCCTATATCGCCGAAATCCCGCCCGGCGGGAGCCTCAAAGCCCAACGGGTATTGTTCGAGGAGCAAATCTTCGTCATCGAGGGCAACGGCGCGAGCACGATCTGGAACGACGAGAACAAGAAGGTCACATTCGAATGGCAGGAGGGCAGCCTGTTCTCGCCGCCGATCAACGCCTTCCGGCAACATTTCAACGGCAGCGGCACGCGCCCGGCGCGGCTCTTGGCGGTCACCTCGGCTCCGCCGGTCATCAACATGTTCCGCAATCTCGACTTCATCCTCGCCAACAATTTCTCTTTCAGCGATCGGTTCAACGCGGAGCCGGACAGCTTTTCCGGCGAAGGGCTATCCTACAAGGTGAAGTCCGTCACCGTCTGGGATACCAACTTCGTGCCGAATGTGCGCACGATCCCGCTCCATCTGCGCAGCAATCGCGGCGCCGGCGGCAGCTTCCTGCAAATCGAGCTCGCCGAGAACGCCATGACCGCGCACATTTCCGAGTTTCCGGTCGGCACCTACAAGAAGGCGCACCGGCACGGCGCCGGCGCCCACGTGGTCATCATCGGCGGTGAAGGCTATTCCTTGATGTGGCCGGAAGGCGAAAAGGTGCAGCGCTTCGACTGGCGCGACGGCAGCATCATTGTCCCGCCCGAGAGGTGGTTTCACCAGCATTTCAACACCGGAGCACAGCCGGCGCGCTATCTCGCGCTGCGCTGGGGCAGCCGCAAGCACGCCCGGCCGCTCGGGCAGAGCTATGGCACCGACGAAAGCGTCAAAGCGGGTGGCGATCAGATCGAATATGCGGACGAGGACCCGCAGATCCGCGCGCTGTTCGAAGCCGAGCTCGCCAAGCGCGGTGTTGCCTGCCACATGGGCGAGGTCATCGCCGCGGCAGGTTCGTGAGCGGGCCCTGGATTTACGGCTTGCGCTCGCCGTCGGCCAGCATCGCCTCATAGCCCATGGTTTCCATGACCTCGAAGACGGAGCGGCCGGCGCGAATCGCGGCCGCCATAGCGGCTTCCCGCTCGGCCAGCACTTCCGCCTGCGCGAGCACTTCCATCTCCTTGCTCCGCGGCACGAACACCACGCCGCTCGCGTCCGCGATAACGAGGTCGCCAGGGTGCACCTGCACGCCCGCAAACGCGATCTCTTCGTTGAACGACTGCTGCATGATCCGGCCGCGCGCCGTCACCTGCACCGCGGCCCGCCCGTAGACCGGGAAATTGAGCTCACGGCTCTCATCGAGATCGCGGCAGGCGCCGTCCACGATCACGCCGCGCAGTTGGCGGACCTGCGCCGCAAGGGACAACAGACCGCCCCAGGCCGCTACATCGATGCGCCCGCCGTTGTCGACCACGATCACGTCGCCCTCCTTGGCGGCCGCGATCGCGGAGGTGCAGAGATGTTGCTTCGGCCGCTCCAGCCCGGCCGGCTTGATCTTGACCGTGACACAGCGTCCGGCAATGCGCGGGCATGGCCACAGGGGACCGACGCCAAGCACCGCCCCACGCAGATTCAATCGATCGAGCGCATCGGATACCGCGCAGGTGTCGAGTTTCTCCAGCCGCGCAACGGCTTCATCCGCAATCATCTGGTCCCGTCTCCCCTTGTCGGCCCGCGAAGCTCATATCCTGCACTCCGGGCAGACTCGTGCTATGTTGATATCGGCAACATCATCAAGAGCCTAAGGGAGCGAAACGATGAGAAAAACGGCTTTCGGCCTTGCCGCGATCGCCATGCTGATGGCGGGCCCGGCTTTTGCGCATCATTCGTTCGCGATGTTCGACCAATCCCAAGTGCTCTATCTGTCGGGCACCGTGAAGGAGTTCGAATTGGTCAATCCGCATGCGTGGCTGCAGCTGGTCGTCAGCGACGGCAAAGGCGAGGCGGCGACCTGGGCGTTCGAAGGCGGCTCGGTGGCGCAACTGCTCCGTCTCGGCTGGACCAAGGAAAATCTCAAAGCCGGCGACCAGGTCGAGGTCGGCTACCGTCCGATGAAGGACGGCTCGCGCGGCGGGCAGCTTATGAGCGTCAAGCAGTCCAACGGCCAGAGAGTCTGCTCCAATCGCGGCTGCGGCGACGGCACCGGCGAGATCATCGGCCCGCAATAGCGCCGAACCCCGGTCGTCCCAGCGAAAGCGAAAACGGGGATCAGCCGCTTCGCAAAGTGCTCTTGATATTCTCGCTTTCAGTGTTTTCCGGAGTGGCTGGATTCCCCGCTTTCGTGGGAATGAGCGGGGAACCGATTTGGCGCCAGTTTGATGGCGGCCGCGTTCGCCGCCTCAATCGAAGCGTCCGTCAGGCGGAAAGCGAATAGTTTGATCGAAGCGGGACGGCGTCGTCATGTCCTTGTCGCCGCGGACCGGAAGCACCATCGCCTCGGCGATGTAGAGCCTGCCCTTGTGGTAGTAGAGCGACGAGCGCACGCGGCTTCCATCCTTGCGGTCGACCACCAGGGTGACGCCGAAAATCGACTTCTCGTCCTGATAGACGCGCGGGAAATCGGTGTAGATCACATTGCCGCGGCGCATCAGCTCGTAGCCCGCCTCGTTGAGGAAGCTCGCGCCCCTGTCGGCGTTGCCGCCGAGATCGACGACCGTCAGGCGATAGATGACATGATCGTCCTCGGCCGAATATGTTATCGCGGTAAGGCCTTTGGCCAGGATCGATTTGTAGGTCGACTGCGCGGCCGTGGGCTTCGCCGGAAACTGGATCGCGACGCCTTCCCCCGGATAATTGTATTCTTCAAAACCGGCCGATGCGGGACCGGCGGCCAGAAACAAGGCGACTGCAAGCAGCGCGAGATTGCGCATGATTTCCTCCAGGCTCGTCGCTTGAGAAGCCGAGCCTAGCACGAAGACGTGGCGGCCGGGGAGCGTGCCGTAGGGCATTGCTCGCGCTTCGGTCGGCCACGACCGATCCGGGCACTGGTCGACACGGTATGGCATTTATGCATCGGGTATCCGTGAGCGGACCGTGACGTGATGCGGGCTCAGGATGCAAGGGCCCCGATCTGGCCATCGCCATTCCGCGCGATGCGGATGATACCTTTGCTGGAACCAACCATCGTGGCCGCAATTTGCATTCCGTGGGGCCAACCCCAGTGTCGAGGCCATGCCAACATTGTTCCGATGGTTGCGGAACCTAGCGCTCCTGGCCACAGGCGTTTATCTGGCGATGCTTGCGCTCGCAAACCTCGTCCAGCCACAGCAGCGCGAAATGGTTGAGACCGTCCCGATTCAGCCCTTGCTGGCGAAGACAAAGGCGGAGCTGCAAAAGGTCCAGCCGCAACGCCTCTCAACTGCGTTCGAAAGCGAACCAAAGGTGCCCTAACCGCCCCTGCGGGCCACCTCCGGGACCGCGTTGAAGTCTCCGCCGAGGCCGGCGGATCGGCTGGCGCCCTCCTCGGAGAAACGCCCGCTCGCAAGGCAGGTACGGCCTTATTGCTGCTTTGATTTCGCGTTCTTGAAGTATCGCAAGTCCGGCGGCGGCTGGTTCTTCGCGGTCGGCATCAGCAAGCCGTCGGCGCTCAGATAATAGCTTTCGTTGCCGATCTTGACGTGGCTCTGCCCGTCCTCACACACATAATCGGTCCAAATCGCGCGCGGGTCGCTATCGCGGCGATAGCTCTTGGTCACCGTCCAGGGCCGGGTCAGCGCATGGTCGATGACGGTGATCTCGTCGTGGAGGAGGTTGCGATCACTCCGGTCGAGTGAAAGCCGCTCGGTGATAATACTTTGATTGTCGGCGTGCAGCGGAATACCGCTCGCATCATAGACGCGCGGCCCTTTGAAACCGCGAGTCTCGATCAGAAGCGTATCGTAGCGGCCGCTGCCCTGCTCGTCGCGCCATTTGCCCATCGACAAGCCCCGGTAAGAGGGCTCGAATTCCGCCGGCCAGTCGCGTCCATCCGTAAAGATGCGGCGTACGGTGAATTGCGTGTCGCTGGTGAGCATGTAGGTGACGCCCGGCGTGATGACGATCTCCATCGGCTGGAAGGCCATCATCATGGCCGGCATGCCCCAGGCGTTGCACCACCAGCCGGTGGTGGTTCCGAAGCCGCCGGACCGCTGATCCGCTTCGTTTGCGTCATAGACGGCCTGATATTCGGCAGTCAGCGGCGCTTGCTGGCCACGTCCGGGAGGTTTGCTGCCGTCGTAAGAAGGCTGGCCCGGAAACTTCTGCCCGGTCCGCGACCAGTGCCCCTTCCAGTCCGGATAGGGCGCGTCATCGAAAGCGCGCGCCGCAAAAGACCCGGCCAGGATGGCGGAGATGATGGCGGCCGCGACCAAATGCAGATGGCGCATAATTGTGCTCCTCGTGGGCGGGCGCTCCGGCGCGGCGACATCAAGAAGAAAAACGTGTCCTGGTCGCGCGCTCTAAGGGGCTACCGCCAACTCTCCTCGCAAAAGGATAGAGCCGATCGGCAGGGAGCACTACCGAGCGGTCAAACGGTCTATAGGCCACTATTCCTGAGACTTCTGGCCCTCGGCTCCTGCCCATGGCTGGCGCGAAAGCGAGGCCGCAAAGATCCGGGGCCGAATATCAAATTTCAGGACGATCTAACGGCGGACGGTTGGCACGCACGTCAGCCTGGGGAATGGCGAAACTCAAATCCGGGAGCGACCACGCTCGCGAGTGCGCCCAGCTTCCTCTTGCGATGAAGCAAGAAGAGAAGCCCGATCAGGCCGGTCAGCATCATCGCGCACGCGTCGGGAACCGGAGTGGTTGCTGAGACCGACGGACCGGGGACCTGAGTGGCTGCTGAAAGGGAATACGTCAGAGCTTCCGGTACGAAGATGCCGAATATCCGATTGTTGTCCAAATCAAATCCACCACTCGCCGTGGCACCTGTGGCCGTGTAGGAAAACGGCACCGTGATGGAGATCGGAAGGGTTCCGCTATCGCTGACAATCGTGTTGTAGATGTACGTCCCGGGATTAAACGCCGCATAGTGATATTGTTGATCAAACCCCGCGGTGGTGATGAGGCCACGTACCTCCCCATCATAGCCGGGCGTTATGCTTACCGTGTGGCCATCGATCGTCAGAGAGGCCTTGAGCACCGGCGAGGTCGTTCCAAATTTCGCGCCCCCAGTGGCATCGTTGTCGAACCCCGGGCTGAAGCTGGCGCCAAGGCTCGTGTCGAACACATATTCGGCCTTATAGGAATCGCCGCTCAGAAAGCCAACGTGGCCGAAAGCACCGACAGCATCGAAACCAAGCGCCACTGTGCCCGTATAGGTCACATCCAGGATACTGGCCGACGCCGGGGCGACGGCACAAAAGAGCGACAGCCCCGACAGCATCCCGGCAACGCCCAACGCGCGCATTTTCCAACCCTACAAATTCCGCCACAAATGGTTTCGGACTATGCCATGTCGGCAAGAACCATGGGGAAGCCGGTTCCTCGAATCGATGGCTATAGTTAACTGCCAAGCTCGAATTGTAGATTAATGCCCGCGGGCTCGTCCAGGGCGGTGCGAGCATGAGCGGGCGCGCGTAAGATCGGCGACATCTTTGGCACTGAAAGGAGCATGCTCTGCAAAGGTTCGATACCGCACTTTGCAATCGCAGCAGTTGTCGGGACGCTGCGGCTCAGCTGCGATATTCCACAAGGAAAATGCGGGTTTGGCCAGCCAAGAGGCCCGGAAACATCCTAAAAGTGGCAATCAAGCTGCCGGGGCTCTCTTTAGGGGAACCCCACGCGCAAATAGCCAAGCTTTGTGGTTTTCGCCCTGACTTTCAGTGTGAGCAGTGTGAGTGCTGCCGCTGCGGGAGCTCGGGATGGGCTATCGAAGCGTCGAGACCACGCCAACCCTGCAGGCGTTAAAGCTCCACGGCAGCGTGGCTGTCTTGGTGCTTTGGCCGCGTGAACACGATAAGCAGTGGAATCATGGCGAGGGTGGCAATCATCAAGAGCTTGTAATCATCGATATAGGCGATGATCTGCGCCTGTTGCGTGATCACGGCGTCGAGCGCCGCCCGTCCGGCCGCGGTGACTGGATTCCAGAACTGTGTAACGATGGGGTTGTCGAAGGCGCGGTTGACGGCGGTGACGTGCGAGGCGATTTCCGCATGGTTCGCCTGCGTGTTGGTCGTCAACAGTGCATTGACGACCGAAATACCGACGCTCGAGCCGATATTGCGCGACAGATTGTAGAGACCTGCACCTTCGGTGCGTTGCTCGTCGGACAGAGTCGCCAGGCTGACCGAGCTGAGCGGCACGAACAGAAAGCCCAAGCCCGCACCTTGCACCAGGCCGACCGTGACGATCTCGAGCTCCGACACGTCCGGCGTCCAGCCGGTCATGGCGTAGAAGGCCCAGGCGGTGAGGCCGAGCCCGATGGCCAAGAGGATTCGCACATCAGTTTTCCCAGTCAGCCGCCCGACTATCAGCATCGATGCCATGGTGCCGATGCCGCGCGGCCCCATCACGATGCCGGCGGTGACGACCGGGTAGTTCATGAGATCCTGCAGATAGGGAGGCTGCAGCGCGAGCGAAGCGTAGTAAGTGAGGCCGACCACGGCGATGAAGAGGGTGCCGGCGGCGAAATTGCGGTCGCGGAACAGTGCCGGCTTGATGAATGGGTCGTTGGACGTGAAGGTATAGACGAGGAACACGTAGAGCGCCGCGCTCGCAACAATGGCCTCGATCCAAATCTCACCCGAGCTGAACCAATCGTTCTGCTCGCCACGATCGAGCAGGATCTGAAAAGCGCCGATAGCGATGCTCAGCGCGCCAAAGCCGATCCAGTCGAGCTTCTGCTTGGCATTCTGCCGCGTCTCGGCAAGAAAGAAGCTCAAGCCGAGGAAGGCCAGAATGCCGACCGGCAGATTGATGTAAAAGACATAGCGCCAGCTGTAGTTCTCGGTCAGCCAGCCGCCCAGCACCGGTCCGAGGATCGGGCCGGCCATGACGCCGAGCCCGAACAGCGCCATAGCGAAGCCTTGACGCTCCCGCGGATAGGTGCCGATCAGGACCGATTGCGACAGCGGCACCAGCGGCGCGCCGAACACGCCCTGGAGAATTCGGAACAGCACGATTTGGAAAATCGATTGCGCGATGCCGCACAGCATCGAAGCGACGGTGAAGCCGGCGACAGCGATGAGGAAGAGCCGCTTGGTCCCGAACCGGGCGGCCAGGAATCCGGTCGGCGGCGTCATGATCGCGGCAGCCGCAATGTAGGAGGTCAGCACCCAGGCAATCTGATCCTGACTGGCCGAGACGCTGCCCTGGATGTGCGGCAGGGCGACGTTGGCGATCGTGCTGTCGAGCGCCTGCATCAGCGTGGCCAGGATCACGCATCCCGTGATGGCACCACGATTGGTGACGGGCTCGGATGCTGCGGCCGCCATCACGCCCTCCTATCGTTCTGGCCGAACAGGCCGGCAACGAAGTGGGGCAACCCGCGCGGGTGGCCGGTGTCGACATCGACCTCGACGCTCATACCGGCCCGCAACTGCGGTTGGCTGCCGTCTGGCGTGGCGACGCGCACCCGCATGGGGATCCTCTGCACGACCTTGACCCAGTTGCCGCTGGTGTTCTGAGCGGGCAGCAGCTGGAACTCCTGGGCGGCGGCCGGGCTGATGCTCTCGACGGTGCCGTGCCACGCGCGATCCGGATAGGTGTCGACCGTGATGGTGACGGGCTGCCCGGGCTGCACATAGGTGAGCTGGGTCTCCTTGGGATTGGCATCGACCCAGACGTGGTCGGTCGCGACCAGGTAGAAGGTGGTGGTGGACGCCTGCAGATATTTCCCTGGCGCGATCGCGGGCACATCGGTGACGATGCCGGCGAAGGGCGCTTTGACGACCGTATCGTCGAGCTGACGCTGTGCCTCGTCGACCTGAGCCTTTGCTTGCAGATAAAGCGGGTGCTGGGTGACCTCTATGTCGGCCTTTCCGCCGAGCTTGGCGAGCTGCACGTTCGCCTGTTGGGTCAACGAGGTGACCTTGCTTTGGTCGGCCTGGAGCGTGAAACGCGCCTGATCGTAGTTGGCCTTGGAGACGGCGTCCGTCTTTAGGAGCGCCGCATAGCGGTCGAAGGTGGCTTGGTCGAGCGCCACCTGCGCCTTCTCGGTGTCGATGTCGCGCAGCATGCGCTGATAATCCTGCTTCATCGATTCGATGGTCAGCTGGGTCTGCGCGAGATCGGCCTTCGCGTTGTCGAGCGCGATCTGGAACTGACGGGGGTCGAGCCGGTAAAGGACCTGTCCGGCATTTACCTGCTGGTTGTCGGTGACGTCAATCTCCTGCACGGTTCCGGAAACATCGGTCGAGACACCGACCTTGTCGGCTTCCACGTAAGCGTCATCGGTCGACATCACGCTGCCGCCGACGACGTACAAGTACCCGCCGGCGATCAGCGCCAGCGGGACGAGCGCAAGCAGCACCGCCCGCAGCCGACCTTGGCGTTTGGAGGGCGACGCGGATTGGGTGGCAGAAACCTTCTCCGGTGCGCCATTCGGCACTTCCGCGGGCCTGGGTGACGGCCGCGGCATGCGGCGACTCCGCAGGTCGACGGTCCTGCCGTCTGATTGCTTGGGACTTGCGTTCCGTGCCTCCGCGGGCATCACCCGTGAATCAGGGTGATGGCAGCGCTCATTGATTTGTTCAGTGTTGGACATGGTGCTGTCCTTATGTGCTTGTTTCGGTCGATCGACAGCCGCTGACGTTTTCCTTCATCTGCCGGAGGCCGACAGCGAGTGCTTTCAGCACGGCGGGCTCTATCCCCTTGGTCATGGCGCTGTGCAGCTTGGCGCGGAAATGCTTGATCTCACGCAACAGCGGGGTTGCTGCCGGCGTCAGTCGCAGCCGCCAGATGCGCCGGTCCTCGGGATCGGGGCATCGTTTGACGAAGCCGAGCTCCTCGAGACGGTCAATCAGGCGCGCAATCGTCATCGGTGCGACCTCGGCAAAGGCGGCCAGCTCGTTCTGTGACAAGTCCGGCTGACTCTCGAGCCGTGCCAAAATGATCAGCTGCGCCCGCGTCATCCCATGCCCTTGCGCCAGCTGGTCCGCGTAGACGCGCATGTGGCGCGCCACATCGGACAGAAGGATCAGCAGGTCATTGTCGAGTTCAGCGGGCATGGTGCAGCCTTGATTTTCAAAGGAGAGCCGCCAGGCCGGACGGCGCTGGCGGCCCTCCGATCCGCCGACGGTCGCTCGGGGGGCATGCGCGAAGGTCGGCGAATGTAAGCAACGAGAAGATAAGCAAGCTTATGATCTGGGCAACCCGGTCAGGCTGCAGCGCAGATATGTCGCGCCTGCATGAGGGATGAGACGAGCTCGGCTCTCCGACAGTCGCAGTTGAGCCACCGCGCCAGGCGGTGGTTGCGGGCTAACCTGATCGGGCTTCGCCCATTAGTCGCCGCTCATTACTTGGCTACTTGGCAGTGGAACGAGCGGACTAGCCGAAAACGCCGCGGCGTCCGCGCCCTGTGCAATCGACAGGGGCGTTAGAACCACAAATCGGCGGCACCGGTGTGGCGTCTATGCTTGCAGAGCTCCCGCCGCACAAGGCAAGGGCGGACGCGCGCTTACTTCTTCAAGTCTGCGCGCGCCTTTTCCCAGGCAGCAATCCCGGCCTGTGCGTACAGCTCATCCTGGTTCGTCCCGGCAACCCCGACCGCTCCCACGAGCTTGCCGTCCGAAACCAGCGGAATGCCACCGGCGACCAGATAGACCTTGTTGCCATACATGTTCAGAATGCCGAAATAGCGGTCGGGACGAGTCTTGTAGAGGTTCGACAAGGCCTCCGAAGTGGTTCGGTACATGATGGCCGCATAGGCCTTGCCTTCTGCAAACATGATGTTTCGGCCCGGGGCACCGTCCATATGCTCGCCTAAAACCAACTCGCCCGAGGCCGCATCCAGGACAACAACACCCAGGCGGGCATTCTTCTCGCGCGCGAGCGCGATCGCGCCCTCGATAATGGTGCGAGCCTCCGCCAGCGAGATCGTCTGCGGAGGGAGTGTTGGGGCTGGCGCCTGAGCGAAACCCTTCGGCGCGGTCCCCAAGAGCAGCGTCAGCGTCAGTGCGGCAGCGGAGGAAAACCGTCGAGGCAAGATCATCTCAAGCTCCCGGAGATTTGGCGAGTGTTGATTGGCCTGTGAGAGTGAGGTGGACCAGAGCAAAGCTCCCGTCCACCATCGATCTTACTTTTGCGTCGTATGCTTGAAGTACCTCAAGTCAGGAGGCGGCTGATCCTTCTTGGCCGGCATCAAGAAGCCGTCGGCGCTCAGCATGTAGCCTTCGTTGCCGATCTTGATGTGGTTGTTGTATTCGCCGCAATTATTCTCGGTCCAAACCGGGGTGTCTTTGTTCGGCTCGCGGCCATAAATCTTGTGCACCGTCCACGGGCGCGTCAGGGCGTGATCGATCACCGTGACGTCGTTGTGGAGGAAATTCGGATTTGCCTCATCAAGATAGATGTTCTCCTTGACGATGGTCTGGCCGTCCGGGTGCAACGGTGCTCCGCCACTGTCGAACGTGCGTGGGCTCTTGAACGGGCCGCGAGTCTCGACTTCCAGGAGATCGTAGCGGCCAGTTCCCTTGCTATCGATCCATCGCCCGATCGAATAGCCGAGGAAGGTCGGATCCAGGTCCTTGGGCCAATCGCGGCCATCGGTAAAGATGCGGCGATCGTCGTCGATGTGCTGCACGAGGATATAGGTCGTAGAGGGAGTCACCACGAACTCGTATTCGCCATACCCATTCACGGCGCGCGGCATGCCGGGAGACAGACAGGTGAAGGTCGGGGTCGTGCCCTGCCCTCCTTCACGCTGGTCCTTGATGTTCGCCTCGAAGATCGCTTCGAATTCCGGCTTCAGCGGAGCCTGTTGCGCGAGGCCTGCGGGCTTGAACGGATCAAATCGCGTGCCGTTGAAGCCGTCGGGGCCGTGCCTCACGAGCGGACCCTTCAAATCGGCGCCGGAAGGTCCCCAGCGGACCCACTGGCCGCGCAGGTCCGGATATTTTCCATAATCGAACACCTGAGCGGCTGCCGCTGATGCCCAAAGCACGGCCGGGAGTGCGATTGCGCCAAGCAGGCTACGCATGGGAACTCTCCTCGTCTGGATCGTATGCCGTCGCCGCCCTGTTGTGGCGGGATTGGTTGTCAGACCGCGCTCCCCTGTTTCTTCAGGGCCATCAGAATTCGCTCAGCGCTGATCGAATGGCTGACCCGCACTCCGATCGCATTGTAGATGGCATTGGCGATCGCGCCAGGGACCGCGCCGATGCTTGTCTCACTGAATCCCTTGTAGCCGTAGAACCAGCGCGGCTCGAGGCTCTCGATGAACACCTGCGTGATGTCTTTGGGAAATTCCATGATGGCGGGGATCGGGAATGACAGGAATGCGATGCTGTTGTGCATCTGCCCGGGAAATTCCCTGTCGTAGGGGATCGCGTTGGTGGTGATCTGATAGCTCTGCATAAACGAGCCTTCCATGTCGCCAATGGCGACAAACGGATTGATGAGCTTACCGGGGTCGTGGGCGTAGACCACGCGCGTAACCCTGAATTGTCCCGTCCAAGTATCGACCTCGACCTCGACGAAGCAGGCGCCGGCTCCCTTGGAGAGACCGCGGCCGGGAACGACCTTTGTTTCGCCATGCATGCGCAGCGACGCACCATCGAGGAGCGCCGCGGCGGGGATGGATTGCCGCGGATCGTCCTTGACCGAGATGACGCTGTCGGTGAGCGTGAGCCGCGCCGCATTGATGCCGAGCTTTCGCGCCGCGCGATCAATGAGCTCGAGCCTGAGCTTCTTGGCCGCGACCAATGCGGCGCCGCCCTGCGCTGTGCAGGTATTTCCCGCGTGCCACTGGTCGCTGAGAGGGGCGATTTCCGAATCTCCCCACATCAGCTTGATATCTTCGATCGCGCTGATCCCCAGCATCTCGGCGATCAGCATGGCCATGGCGGTGCTGTGATTGGTGCCGCTGTCCGGCAATGCATTACGCAGGATCACCCGGCCGGTCGGATCCATCTCGACATCCGCGCTCCAAATGGTGCCGCGTTCGGTGTGAAATGCCGCCTCTCCTTCATGATAGGACTGCAGGACGGGGTGGTGCTGGGACATCCCTACCCCCATGCCCTTCTTGACGCGGCCAGCAGTGCTGCCGGCCCTGGGATTGCGTTTGTCCCAGCCGAACAGCTTCGCGCCCTCCTCAAGCACCTCGGCTCCCGCGAAGGAATCGTAGGTCAGGGTGCCGTTCTCGCTTTCCGGCTTCTTCAGCTCGGTGTGCCAGTCGGTTGCGGGCGAGAGCTTATCGCCCGGCCTCGCCATGTTGTTGAGGCGGAACTGTACCGGGTCCTGGTCCACCAACTCGGCCAGCTCATCGATCAGGATTTCAGCTTCGGGCCCCTTGCTGCTCTGCACCACACCACCCAGGTCGCTGGCGCCCACACTCACTTTGCCAGCGGCCTGTTGCGCTATGACCGGGTCTAGCGTGGTGGCGACTAGCGCAAGAGCAGCGCCCAAGGTGATTAGGCTCGATTGGGATCCGTTCGTCATTCTCACTCGGCGCTCCCTGCTTCTTCTGCGCCAGCGCCAACGATTTTGAGATTCGTCCACCGCCTGCCGCAAGCTCATCTCAAGAACTTTCGATCAAAGAGCGGGACTAGAATCCTATATTTGATAGTGCCTTCGCTTCCGGAGTTCGTGCCAAGGTCGCGACGCATCACGAATCTCAGAGACCCAGCCTGCGCCTCAATCTGCTCCACGCGCATCGCTCCACTTGAGCGCAAGCGTATAGAGGGGCGCATTTCTCGACATGCGCAAGTGCTCCGGATGCTGTAGACACGATCTTCATTATCGTCATCCCGCGCGATAGCCGACACGGTGGTACGGCTGATGCGGCTGCTCGGTAACCGGCGCCTTGCAGCGGTACGATACCGTCGTAACGCCGCACAACAAGACGCGCGCAATCGATTGCAAAGCCTCTGGCAAGAGCCGGTCTCCGCCTGCTCGGCCGTGCTCGTCGAGATCCGCCCGTGCGGACGACTCTTGACCTAAATCAAAACCGCCTGGCTCAGATAGGATAGAACTGCGCTTAGGCGCGACGTTCCCTCCCCGTTCGTCCCTGTGACGTCCGCGCAAAACTAGCCCCCGCCACGGGGGCTTTTTTTCATCTGTGGTCTTGTAGTGGACGCGCCCCCACAAGGATCCGCATCGCATCCGTGGACGCGGCGGCGTGTCAGGCATTTCCTGCGACCGTAAGGCCGCAACAATGCTCGATCATATACGAGATTGATCTAATCAACTTCAGCCTGAGCAAATCACCCCACTATTCCGGACGATAATCGCCGTTGGAAAACGTCGGGCGGTCCGCTGTGGCTTCCGCCTTGGGCAAAGCAGCAGCCCACAAGCCATCACCTTGTCCGAAAAGTACAGCTATCATCACGGAGAACGTCATGAGCTCGACATCATCAACGCTTCAGGCGTTGCTGATCGGAGCCATCATAACCGCGACGAAGTACTTGACGCGATGTATTGATCACGTTGGCGCTGACCGGCATTCTCAGCTTCATGCCCGCTTCGCTGGTAGCTTGCTGCAGCGGCTCCATCTGCCCCGAGCGCTTGCGGTCATCGGCGTCGTAGTAATTACGTATGCTGCGACCTTGGTCTTATTCAAATCATGGCGCGCGAAGTGACGCAGCTTGCGGCAGATCTTCACCGCTGCCAGGGAAGATCAGTGAAACACTCGCAGGCCTTCGAGGCAACGGAGGAGGAATGCTGGAGCGAGCACAAAAAAATTCCTCAAGCTCTCGGCGAGGAACTTACGGCACGCCAAGGAAATCCGATCGGCAGGACCAAACCTCGTTCCCCACGATATCCCAGTGGACATCTGATTCCGGCAGAAGTCCAAGACGGAGATCGTCCCTGCGCCTATGTTGTTATTGCTCCACTCAAGCGTCCCGATCGGTCCCTCAGCAGCGCTCGTTGTGACCGCTGTCATTTGCTTTCAGAGAGTTCCGCCATCGTTGGAACGCGACCGGCAGGAGTAAGCTTGTCTACGATCCCCGGCAGAACCTGCGACAGCTGCCTGGTAAGCTCGTCCTCGGGCAGGCCTGATCGCTGTGAAAGTGTCTTGATGATGTCCGGGCCGAGCGCTGTTCCGAGCTGGGCCGGGGCGACTGGTTGGTTGGGTCCGGAACCAACCCAGGAACCAGCGATGTTGCCCAGCCCACCTGTCTCCAGCTTGTTCAGCAACCCTCCCAGCCCTCCGAGCAGCCCTCCCGGGCCTTCGCCGGAGGCAGGTTGCAAGTTGGAGCTCGTGCCGGATCCCGCCCCGCCACTCCTGAACAAAGCGCCCGAAGCCAACAAAGCGCCGAGGGCAAGCATCAGCGGCTTTCCAATATTGCCGCCCGGAACTGCGGATCGGAGGGTGTCTTCAAGGCCGGCCATTGCGGTCTCCTGTTCAGTTGGGGTCGTGAGCGGTCGTCAGGCGTTACGCGTGCCTGCTACCCATCACCGCGTTGTAGATCAGCAGCACCACCACCGAGCCCACGATCGCGACAAGCATGCTGTAAATGTTCAGGCCTGTGACGCCTGATGCCCCAAACAGATCGAACAGGAATCCACCGACGAGAGCACCGATGATACCGAGCGCCATGTCCAGCCAAAGGCCTTGCCCCCGCCGATCGACAATCCTGCTCCCGATGAATCCTGCAATCAAACCCAATATGATCCAGCTGAGGATGCCCATAATAGCGTCTCCTTGTGTGATTGCGGCGACACGAAGGTCGTTGCCCGCAGCGGCGTGCCGGATAGCGTATTCCGCACCAGGGGGCGCTACTTGATCCAGATCAATTTTGCGGCGGAGCAGTCCTAAATTTTGCAAGCGCGAGTCCGACCCGCGCATTTTTCATTGATCTAAGAATACATGCGCCGGCTTATGGCTTATTACGTGCGAGCATGAATCGAATCCGCCGCCTTGAGGGAGGCCCTCAGCTTGAGCGGGGTCGATGCGACACCGGTTCCGCTAAATGTTTTCGCCTCAACACCTGAGGTCGGCCGCTCAATGCAGGTTATCCACTCTCCCCCTCCGGAAAGCTACGTGCGGCGCTAATGGGGTGACGCGAGGTCGGGCGCCTGCGTAACTTTCCTCGATGAACTTAGGCCGCGACACGAATTCCTCTTTCGACAAGTTCGTTCAAGAAGCGATCGATGCGACAGGCAGGGTCTCTGACGGTCAGGTATGGCCACTAAGGGAAAGCCGGATTTCGGAGAGGCCGTAGTATTCCGGTATGAACGTATTCATATTTCGTGGGCGAGACACAAGCTTGGCCGCCGTCTCGGTGCTTGTCATGTCTTTGTCATCTCAGCCGGACCATCATCACCGGCGTACGCTGCCCTAGACCGCATTGAGCGTCTGCGGAAAAGGTTACCTGATTCGCATATCGGAAAAACTTGGCCGGTCGCGATCTGTGTATCGGCCCGTGCGGCGCACCCGGCTACTTCCCCAAACTGATATAGATCAAGAACCGCCGCGGCAGATAACGTAATGAGTACGGTGGAGCAGGGGCGCAACGCAGTGAGGGATAATGTTGACCTCCGAAGAATATCGACAATTGGCTGACACATGCCTTCGGTGGGCCCAGAAAGCAGAGAGCAAAGAGGAGCGCCGCGCATTCATCTATATGGCGGCCGCCTGGACGATCCTAGCCGTAAAACATCAAACCCGTATGTGCCACTAGGACAGCCTTGATCCGGCTCAAGGTCCGCTGCCGCAGATCGGTCGGTGAGTGTGCCGTGCGCGGGCGGAGCGCCCAATTCCCAGAGCCTCAACGCTTGCATTGCTGCTGACGCGATAGCAACTGACCTTGGCACGCGGGCCTGCGGGGCGATCGGCTGCGGCAATCTGCCGACGATAAAGAAGCAGAGCGGCAACGGCCGGCCCCCTGAAATTCCACTTACCGCAGCGCAGGGCATCGCGGGATTTTTCATCCCTGTTGCGCAGTTTGTCCATTCGGGAGCGTACGGCTCCCGCACAGATTTGCGGCAGCCTAATACCCGTACCGCACCAATCATGGTCTGCTCACACTTTTTGCGTGTTTTCAGCTTTGATCAGAACTAACATAAGTCGGAGCTAGCATAAGGGCGTGAGGTGGGCCGACCGCTTGAGGAACCCCCCGGGACTGGTGCGGCCGTGTTTGGACAAGCCCGAAGTGTTTCTTTGGATGATATGCTTCGGCGAAGCTTGGACGGCATCAAACTCGGTGCCGCAATCGCCCTAGCCTATTACTTGACAGCGCGCCTGAGCCTCGCGCTGCTGTCGGCGCCTGATGGCGTGGCAGTGTTCTGGCCGGCCGCGGGTATATCCTCAGGTATGTTGATCGCGCTGGGACCACGCGTGCGATGGCCGGTTGTCGGCGGGACGATAGCGGCGACCATCGCGGCGAACCTCATGGGGGATCGCAATCTCGAATCCACGATCGTATTTGCTCTCAGCAATGCGGCGGAAGCTCTGATCGTTGCCGGCCTGATCCAATACCGGTTCGGCACGAGATTCAACATCGGCCGGTTGAGCCAAGTTCTCGGTTTGCTCGGCGCGGCCATTTTGGGGACGGCCATCTCAGGCGTTGGCGGGGCCCTTGGGTACAAGCTGTTCCACAGCCCGACGGTACCGGTGCTGCTCTCGTGGCGGCACTGGGTCGCGTCTGACGCCATCGGCATACTTACGGTTGCCCCGCTGATCGTCGGGCTCTCTGGTATCATTCGGGAGCGGCCCCGTGCGCGCCACGTCGCCGAGGCCCTTGTGGCGCTTGCGGCGCTCACTGCGGTGACGGCCATGATCATTCTTCTGCCGCAGGAAGCTTGGGAAACTGTGGTCCCGGGGGCATTGCTCGCTCCGCTTTTGCTTTGGCTGGCTGCTCGCTTCCGACCAGCCTTCGCCGCGGCAGGCGCGTTCATAGTGTCTTTCACTGTCGTGTGGACCACGACATTCGGCATCGGCCATTTTGGCCGCGCAGGTCTTCCGCTCGAGGACCGGATCCTGCGAGCGCAGGCGTTCATAGTGGTTATCACGCTCGGGGCGCTGGTTGTTGCCGCGCTGTTTGCCGAGCGGCGCCGCGCGGAAAAGAGCCTTACCCGCTCAAAGATGCTGCTGGAGCGGGAGCGCGACAACAAGCTGATGAACGCGGAAGCGATCGTCGCCTTGATCGCGCACGAGATCCGCCAGCCGCTGGCTTCCATCATTTTTAACGGAGACGCTGCGCTTACATTTCTTGCAAGGACTCCGCCCGCGTTCGAGGAAGCGAACGAAGCTCTGAACGGCGTCATCAGCGATGCAGTTCATGCGAATGATGCATTCGATGCCATACGCGGCTTGGTTAAATCCGTCGATGAGCCCAGGCGGCCGGTCGATGTCAACGACGTCATATCCGCGGTCCTCGGCTCACTGCGCGCAGATTTGACCGATCGCGGCGTTACCAGACGAATTGATCTTGCGCCCGATCTGCCGATGGTCAGCGGCAATAAAAATCAGTTTCAGGAGGTCATCCTGAACCTGATTCACAACGCGCTCGAAGCCATGGATAGCACTCAGGATCGGCCCCGTGAGTTGTCCGTGAAGACTGAGCGTCGCGGCCACGACGCCATCCTGATCGCCGTAAAGGATACAGGGCCGGGAATCGATCCGACGAAGATCGGAAAGATATTCGATGCGTTCTTTACGACAAAAGAGCATGGCACGGGATTGGGGTTGGCAATCTGCCGGCTGATCATCGAACGTCACGGCGGCCAGCTGACAGCAGATTCGGACGGTATCAACGGAGCTTTGTTCAATGTCATCCTGCCGGTCGGCTCCTAGCTCGAGAACAGCAATCTCGGCGTTGCCACCGCCCTCTTGGCGCATGACGCCGCATTACCGACGACACGATGCGTCGAACGGTTATCCCATCATCGAAAGGCTCGAGCGACGCGCGCCTGCTTGGCCTCCGCCTCGCGCGGCAAGGCATCCTTCACCGGGATGATGCGCCGCCTTGCTCGCCCGTGCCGGACCAAGGAATTACCGCCGGCGACGCGCGCCCGATCGCCTTGTTGATGGCTGAAATGAGCTTAACGTGGTCGAGCGGCTTGAGCAGGTATTCAGCGCCGGTCCCGCGGAAGCGCTCACGGCAACCCAGATCGTCGTTCGCGGTGATGATGATCGTCGGAATGTTGAGGCCCGCGCCCATTGGCACGCAATGAAGCTCAGACCCACTCATCTCCGGCATTTGCAGATCCAGGATGAGGCATTCGGGCCATATATCCGCGAGAGATCGGAGGAACGCAACTGCGCACGGGTAGGTTTGTGGCCTGAAGGCAGACGCGGTCAACAGTCTCGACAATGCGGTTCGCACCGAAGCATCATCGTCCACGATCGCTACATAGGGAAGCTGCGCGGTCATTCTCTCCGGCATTCCACATCAAGGGAAGGGTCCGTTTCGGTCTTTGGTTCCGTCGGAGGGCTCTCGGAAAAAACAGGCAATCCGCCGTTTGAGCGATCATTTGGGACCGGGGGACGAATATCGACGCGTTCCGCCAGCCGCACCAAGTCCTGGACCGTGTGCACTCCCAGCTTGTGCATCATTCTCGCGCGATGCACCTTGACGGTCTTTTCAACAGTTCCGAGGTCCGCGGCGATCTGCTTGTTCAGCCTGCCGGCGACCACCAGACCGAACACCTCCCGCTCGCGCGCAGTAAGCCTCGCGAGTCCCGCGTGGATCGCCGCCTTCTCGCGCTGGAGCTCACGCGCCTGAACATCCAGCTGCTGGGCGCGAGCGATGGCTGCCAAAAGGTTGGTCCGGCTGACCGGCTTGGTAAGAAAGTCGACCGCACCTTCCTTCATTGCCCTCACGCTCGTGACAATGTCGCCCTTTCCGGTGACAAAGACGATCGGTCGGCTTATGCCCGCGGCGGAAAGCGCCGCCTGCAGCTGCAGGCCGTTGAGATCGGGCATGGAAAAATCCAAAACGAGGCACCCCGGTATGGACGGATCATGGCCGGAGAGAAACGCCTGTGCAGACGAAAAGGCGCCAGTCCGATAGCCTGCGGCATTCAGCAGCCGCGATAACGCCTTGAGCACGCCCGGGTCGTCATCGACAATGAAAACGATAAAGTCTGTATTACTCATGATACAGCAGCCGTAGTTGGTTGGGCCGGCAATCTGAATCTCGCGTCGGCGCCCCCGTTCGGGTTGTTCGCTAGCTGAAGCATTCCGCCAGTATGATATCTTCCACGATCTGCACAATCTCGGCCAGCTTTGCCGTGCCCCTTTCAAGCATCAGCTGAGCCGCCTGGGCGCTGGAGAGAATTGCCGTCAGGAGCTGATTCAGCTCATGTGCGATGGCTCCCGAAAGGTCGCCCATGATCGAAACCGCATAAGATGCAGATGCGCGAGCTCGCGACCTTGCAAATCCGCTTGCTCCTCAGCCGTCTTGGCAGCCGTTATATCAAAAAAATTCCACTCATGCGGAACGGCTTTCCCTGGTCGTCCCGATCCGAGCGCATGCCAAAACGGGGCGAATATCCGGTCCGAAAGCGTTCCAACCAAAACGCAGCTTCCGCGACCAAAAAATATGCAATGGCAACCAGCGCCGCCTTTCGCAAGGTATCCTTAGGCGGAATCTGGCGCGACAGTACCGAGCGTTTGTCGGAGCCTGGCGTCTTGTTCAGCATTTTTGCGGCCCGCAGGGCTGCGATCGCGCTGACCGCGCAGTTCGCCGATGCGGGTGCCGGCCGCGGCAAGGATGCGAGGACGCGGGACAACACGGCAAGGGCGCCATCGCTCTGGAGCCGCGTTTTCCATGATCGGAACCGGGAATAACCCCCTCGCGCGCACGCGTTTATCACGCTGCGTGGCGCTGTTTTGTACGCTGATTAACAGACTAGAGGACGGTGAAGCGAGTTGGACCATGGTCCAATACGCCCTCCTGGGCTGGAGGGGGAGAGAAGGCGACGTGGACCCTGGTCCGATAGGAACCGACCGAGCCTCATGGATCCCCGGCATTCCCGCAAGTCTTATCAAAAAACGGAAACGTGCTCTGAACGTCCGAACCGCACCGATCAAACGCGCGAAGGCGCGAGGCACTCGCCGCCGGGTTGGAAAAATGATGAAAAATGATAATGCGTCCCACGAGTGGCGCGCGTAATCAAAATCAATTTCTCATTCCGCCGAACACCAGTGGACCAAGGTGCAATATCGAGCGCCGCCTCCAAATATCGAAGGATCCCGGTAGTATGGTGCGCGTCCCTTCGCACGCCTTTCTGTCACAAAGAATTGGACTTCGCGGCAACAAACCCCTCAGCCGCACGCGACATGACGCGAAGATCAGATCCGCGTCAGACATTGTTGTCGAGAAAATGCATCATGAAGAATTTGTATTCATAAAGGATTTGTATTCGATTTTTACGAGCGCCGCATTGGACCATGGCCCAATATCTATTGGGCCATGGGGGTCATTACTCTCCACGTATGCTGGTGGGCGCAATGGTGATAGCAGCCATCTTAGTTTACCCAGAAGCAAACATGGCTACCAAAATGCGTGCCATGGGATGGTGAGCGAGCACCTGGGGATGTCTCATGTTAAGCCAGCCCATCAATCACATCAGCTTTAATCAACCTATGAATCACACCGACGCCGCCCAGCTCTATTCACTTGGCCAACACTTGCCCGAAGCAGGCGAGCTCATGGGTGCCTCAATAATCTTCCGGCGTAATGCCGAGATCTACGGCGAGGGTGAGCCGGCCGACTATCTCTACAAAATGCTCAGCGGGACTGCGATGACTTACAAGATTCTGTCCGATGGCCGCCGGCAGGTCGGCGGCTTCCACCTGCCGGGCGATATTTTCGGCTTGGAGGCCGGTGACGCGCATTCGCTGTCCGCGGAGGCAGTAAGCAGATGCAACGTGCTGGTCGTCAAGCGCAGTGCACTGGTCGCGATGGCCGGGCGCCAACAGGAGATTGCGCTTGAGGTGTTGCAGGTCATGGGCCACGAGCTGCGCCGGGTGCAGACACATACTTTGCTGCTGATCCGATCCGCGCAGGAGCGGGTCGCAGCTTTCCTCCTGGAGATGGCAGAACGGAACTCGACCGGCGACGTGATAGAGGTGCCGATGTCGCGCCAAGATATCGCGGACTACCTGGGGCTTACGGTCGAGACCGTTTCCCGAACGCTCACGCAGCTCGAGATTCTCGGCGCCATCGAGCTTTCATCTCGCCGCAGGATCGCGCTGCGCAATCGCTCGATGCTGCATCGGCTCAACTGCTGAGCCCGAACCCGTCGGCCGGGAGCGGGGCAGGCGTTCGCCATTTCGCCGGATATGCGGTGCTCCTCACCGCCGTTTACTCTTGCGCGCCGATCTAACGCAATTACAAAGGTAAGGATGCTGATTGTACATCAGCACTTCGTTTGGGGATTACCTTCCTTTTGGCACCAGCCCCGATATGACAGTTCCGTGACAGCGCACGGCGATACCATTGAAATTCAAAACTGCGATGGTTGTGTCTCTGTTTATCGCGGCCTCGATCGGTTTTCTCCTCGCCCCGTTTATCCGGTGAGGTGACCTAACCGGCCCCGCCTCAGTCCGGCATGCCTCATGAGATCGCCACGTGCGCCGGAAGATGCGCGAGTTGAGCCCATTCCTCGACAGCCCGGATCACCGCAAGGGTGATGTGGGAACGACGACCCTCAAGCTCCCAGAGCGTCACGCACAGTATCGGGCGCGAAAGGGAGCTCCCGCAGCCGGACGCCGGTCAATGCTGCGATCGCGTTGCCGACGGCGGGAGCGACCAGCGGAACGCCGTCCTCGCCGGCACCAGTGGGCGCATTGTCGGTCGACACGACCTTGACCTCGATATTGGGCACGTCGGCCATGCGGGCGACCTCGTAATCGGTGTAGTTGGTCTGGAGCACGCGACCGTTCTTGATAACGATCTTTTCGCGCAACACGTGGCCGAGACCCCACACGATGCCGCCTTCGGTTTGAGCGGCAAGGTTGCGCGGCTGCACCGCAAGCCCGGCATCGATCGCGGCCCAGAAATTATGCACCTTTATCTTGCCGCTCGTGCGATCGACTGAGACTTCGGCGACACCCGCTGACAGCGTCTCGGCCTTCTCCTGCAGCGAGAGCCCGAGCGCGGTGCCGTCGCGTTTGCGCGTCCAGTCGGACATCTGCGCGACGGTACGCAGCAGCGCCTGCATGCGCGGCTGGCCTTCGGCGAGTTCCAACCGGAAAGCGAGCGGATCCTTGCCCCACGCCTTCGCCAACTCGTCGACGAAGCTTTCGATCGCGAAGGCATTGGGGCCGACCCCGACCCCACGCAGCGTCGACAGCCGCGCATGCGCCGGCTGCAAGACGTGCTCGGCCAGCTTGTTCGGAATCGGGTAATAAGCGACGCCGGCCCCGAACATGACCACACCATCGGCCTTGCCGGCCTCCGTACCTGGTGTGGTGTTCATCGACGCCGCGCGGCGATAATCGTAGATCGACTCCGCCGCCACGCGATGATGCCAGGCCACAAGCCTTCCGCCGGCATCGAAGCCCGCCTCGATGTAATGTGCCGTCATCGGCCGGAACTTCCCGTAGGCAAGGTCCTCCTCGCGCGGGAAGATTACCTTGACGGGCTTACCGACCGCCTTAGAGAGCCGAACGGCATCGAGCACGACGTCCTGTTCGCCACCTCGCCGACCAAAACCGCCGCCGACAAAATGCTGATGATAGTTGATGCTCTCACGGCCCGTCTGCAGTAGGTTAGAAACCTGAAGAAACACGTTGGTCGGTGACTGCGCCCCCGCCCAAATATCCACCGACTTGCCATCCGCGCCGACCATGGCGGTGGCGCTGAGCGGCTCCATCTGCGTGTGGCAGACGTAGCGGGTGCGATATTCGCCGCTCAGGACCTTCGCGGCACGCGCCATCGCGGCCTTGGCGTCGCCTTGCGGGCGGAACGGCAGGCCGGCGCGGCTCTTGTCGCGGGCGAAGGACGCGAATTCCTCGAGCGCCCTTTCGCTGTCATAGGCGGCGGCCGGCGCGTTCGACCAGCCGACTTTGACAAGGCTGCGCGCCGCCAGGGTTGCCTCGACTGTGGTGCCGATGATGCCGACGCCGTCCGGCAGCCGCACCACGTCGGTGATGTTGGGCACTTGGCGCGCTGCGGCGTCGTCGACCGTGTCCGGCGCGCCTCCGACATAGGGCGAATGCAGCACCGTCGCATACACCATGCCGGCCACCTGGACGTCGATGCCATATTTGGCCGCGCCGGTGACCTTTAGCGGCAACTCGCTGCGTGCAATGTCCTTGCCGATATAACGGAATTGCGCCGGCGTCTTGAGGTCCTTATCGGCGATCTTCGGGAGCGCAGCCGGCGGCTTGGCAAAGGCGGCAATCTCACCATAGCCGAGGCGTCTTTGCGAAGCGGCGTGCACCACCACGCTCGGCTCGGTCGACAATTCGCCAACCGGCACGTCCCATTTTGTCGCCACGATATCGAGCAGCGCACGGCGCGCCTGCGCGCCGGCGATCCGCATCGGCGTGAAATAACCGCGCGTCGCCATGCTGGCTACGGTGTGAATGAAGTTGGAGAATTGGGGGTTCCCGTAGGTCTTCTCATCCCACACCGGCGGGTAGCCGACCTTGACCTTTGACCAATCGGCATCAAGCTCGTCCGCCAGCACGAGCGCCAAGGTCGTGAAAGTGCCCTGCCCAAGCTCGGCCGCCGGCGACACGATCGTGATGATGCCATCGGCAGCTATCGTGACCCAGGCCGTAAGCGATCCTGGCACGCTCGGTGCGTCGGCAAGGGCTTCATCGTCAAGCGTCAGCGCCTCGGGCGCCACCGTGAGCGTAAAGGTGAGCCCCGCAGCAGCGGTGAGGAACTTCCGGCGATCCAAGGTGGTCATATTTGCGTGCTTGCTCATGGCTCAACCCTCACGCGCCGCGCGCTGGATCGCGCTGATGATCTTGAGGTAGGTCCCGCAGCGGCAGATGTTGCCGTTCATGTGTGCGACGATCTCGGCGCGCGATGGATTCTTGTTTCTCGCCAGGAGCTCGGCGGCCTGCATGATCTGGCCGGATTGGCAGTAGCCGCACTGCGGCACCTGCTCGGCGATCCACGCCTTCTGCAGCGCATGACCGCCGTCAGGGGAAAGCCCCTCGATGGTGGTGACCGATTTCCCCTCGACGAGCGAGACCGGCATCGAACAGGAGCGCACCGCCTCTCCGTCGATGTGCACCGTGCAAGCCCCGCAGGCCGCGATGCCGCAGCCGAATTTGGTGCCCGTCAGCTTGAGATGCTCGCGCAGCACCCACAACAACGGCGTGTTGCCGTCCACGCCGACCTCGTGGCGCTGCCCATTGACCGTGAATGCAACCATCTCCCACCTCCCGTGGACGTTCCAAGCTGCGGAGCAAGCATACGCCGACTTTAGGCACTAAGGCCAAGAAGTTCCCAGCGCGAACGGTCACCCACTTCGGATACATCTCGCCCCACGCCCAGAGGCTCCGCTGCGGCTGTCCACAAGTCTTGCACGTCATCATGTCCCCATCCCGGTTCCTCTCCGTTCGGGGATCCTACCACAACCTCTTTCTCGCGAAGGCATGGCCCGAACCGGATTTCAGATAGCGCTCGAAAGTCTGGGCCTTTTGATCATCAGAGAATGCGACGTAGGTCACCAATTTCCATGGGAGGAATTTAGATGTGTGCGCAGACTTTCCCGCATTGTGCTCGGCCAGTCGTTGCTTCAAATCAGACGTGACACCGACATAGCGTAGACGGGGAACCGCTTCGCTTTGCAATAGGTAGACGTAGCGCATTCGTAACAGCCCTCCTTCGCCAAGGCTCCGGAGGGCATCCTGCTTCGCGATTGCGTTCGCGGCAAATCCTGCGAAGCGCGTAAGCGCGAAGCAGGATGGTGGGCCCGGGAGGACTCGAACCTCCAACCAGACCGTTATGAGCGGCCGGCTCTAACCATTGAGCTACGGGCCCGGGCAGCTCGGTCCTGCGATAGAAGAGAGGAGCCGAGGCAAGCGGCCGCTTCCCATACAATGTCGCGGGAGCCGCGACAATCGCCGAGACGCACGGGCCGCGCCGGCGCCAGCGACGGGACGCGCAGACTCGCTCAGAGTGCCCTTGGCGGCGCCCGCACGATGAGGAGGCCGAACGCTCGGCCGAGCGCAGCGGAAGGCAAGCCAAAATGCCTTACGCTTCTGTCCGTGGTCTCTCGATTCCGGTTTCTCGATTCTTTGGTCCGCGGCCCGACTCAGTTATGCATGGCGAATCGCGGCTGATGCAGCGCCACGAGCGGCCCGGCTTCCGTAGTTCAAGAATGTGTGCGGCTGTTGCGGGCCCGCGTACCGACGGTGAACCGCATGCTGCCTGATTTTCGCAATGTGGTCGGCGCCTTCTTGGCGATGGCGGTGCTTTTCGTGGCGGGTCTTGGCCTCGTGGCTTCCGCCCGCTTGGTACGTGACGCGCATATGGCGCCGATCGAGGAGTCGCGGACGCTCGCCTATGCGGGGCATCCGGAGTGGAATCAATTCTACGACCCCGACGGCGGGCGTCGCTCCGCCGGGCTGGAGAGCAGAGGCGAGAGCGCATCCGACACGAAACCGCCTGCTGTGGCTGAAGACCCCAAAGTCGCCGTCACCTCGCCAATAACTACGCCGACGCGAGGTTTGGCAATGCCGAATGCGGCAGCCGTGAACGAGAAGCCGGCACCGCTTGATCCTGCATCGCTCGATTCCCCGCCTTCGAGAGCTTCTGAACCGGTCGCGGTTTCGTCGTCGAGTTCGGGTTCGCCCGGAAATGCGCCGGCGACGGACGCTGCACAGCTTTCGCCCCGCATGGCCAGTGCGCCGCTTCCATCCGCGGCTGCCGATCCTCCCGACGACCAGCGGGGCGGAGATCCGAAGCCTGCCGAACCAGCCACCGACGCGGAAGCGCCGGCACCGCCGCTGGCTGATGTTGCGCCTGAAGCTCCGCCGCCGATTCCGCTCTCTCGGCCGAAGCTCCGCCCGCGCCGGCGGATCGCGCGTGCGCGCCCCCAGGAAACCCAGCAGAATAATCAGCAGGCTTGGCCGCAGAACTGGTGGCAGAATCCAGGCACCTCCACCACCAGCACGCCGGGGTCCAGTTACGGCCCGACGAACACGGCCCGGAAGGTCGCCGGCAAGCCTGCGACCCCGGGCAACCGGCCGCAGTGAGCCCGCCCTCCGCGCCTGCGGGGGAGGGGTTAGGTCGGGTCTACATGCGCAAGAGGCGCTTGGCGTTGCCGCTCAAGATCTTGACCTTGTCCTCCTCGCAGAGCGGCACCGACTTCATCCACTCCGTCGCCGGCGCATTGGGGACGAACGGCCAGTCCACCGCGAACAGGATACGATCGACCCCCATCTCCTGCACGCAGCACATCAGCGCCGGATCGGAGAAATTGCCGCTGGTTGTGATGTGGAAATTGCCGCAGAACACGTCGCGGAAGCTGATCGATTTCTGTCCCGGACGCTTGAGCGCCTGATCGATGCGCCAGACCTGGAACGGCAGCATCTCGCCCAAATGGCCGATGATGATCTTGAGCCCCGGATAGGCATCAAACACCCCGCTCAACACCATGCGGATCGCCTGCGTCGCGGTCTCGACCGTAAAGCCCCAGGCGGCGCGGATCACCAGCGGGAAGTCCTTCACATAGTCCTTGTAGTAGGCCTCCATCACCGCCTTGTGTGGCACTGAAGGGTGCAGATAGATCGGCACATCGAGCTGGCGCGCCCGCTCGAAGATCGGCCAGAAGCGCTTGTCGTCGACGAACATGTCGTTGGCGAGCCCATGGATCATGGCGCCTTTGAAGCCGTGCTTGGTGACGATGCGCTCGAGCTCGTCGGCCGCGCCCTTAGGATCGCAGGTCGGCAGCGCCCCGAATGCTGCGAAACGATCCGGCCGCGCGGCCACGACCGCCGCAAGCCGATCGTTCACCCGCTGCGTGAGCGGGATTGCGCCGTCGCCGGTGAGCTTCTGCGCGGAAGGTGCTCCATGTGAGAGCACCTGGATATCGATGCCGGCCTCGTCCATCTCCTTCAATCGCCGCTCGCCGAACTCGTACATGCGATCGGTTACCGCCGGATTGGGCTCAACGGTGCCGAAATGCTTGACCAGCTCCTGGTCGTAATAGTGCTCCTCGATGGCGATGACTTGGCATTTGGGCTTTTGCAGCATGATAGGACTTTCCCCCGATTTATAGGTACGTCTCCTATCAACCCGCGCGGCGCCTGTCACCGCATGGTCGAAGGTTCGCGCAACGTGCCCCAGGCAATAAGGGCGAGCGCAGCGGCTGGCGCAATCCTGCATTGTCGTGTAGGACTTGGCATCGACTTCGGACAATGCCGTAATCTAACCAAACAGGGGCCGGGGCGGTTGCGAGAAAGGCGTCAGAGCCTTTGAAAGCGCTATGCCATGGCAAAGGTTAGCGAAAGAAAGCTGCTCGCGCGGGCAAATTCGGCATTCGCCTTGAGTGTCTTGGGCCTGGTGTGCGGAGGCCTGGCGTTCTGCGCCTTCGCAGCTGTCGCGTTTGACTTGAGCCGCTTGTTCGTCGAGTAGGGCCTTGTCGCCTTATTCCGGCTCGATCCCGGCGGCCTTGATGATCGCGCCATAGCGGGCGATGCCGTCCTCAATCAGGGACCGGAAATCCTGCGGGCTGCCGCCGATCACCGCCATACCGTTGTCGCTGAGCTTACCCGATACATCGGGCGCGTCGAGCGCATTGATGATGTCGGTGTTGAGCCGGTTGGTGATCGGCGCCGGCAAGCCGGCGGGTCCCATCACGCCGAACCATGAGGACGGCTTGCGGAAGGCGGGCAGCACCTCCGACATCGAAGGAATTTGCGGGCGCAGCGCAAAGCGCTTGGGCTCCAAGACCGCCAGGATCTTGACGCCCCCTCCCTCTCCGCCGCCGCAAGCCGGGGACGGACAGGGAGGAGGTGCCAACCCCAGGACGTTGGAGATCGACAGGAACGCCATCGGGATATTGCCGGCGATCACATCCTGCAGCGCAGGGGCAACGCCCCGATAGGGCACGTGATTGATCTTCACACCCGCGGTTTGGTTGAACAGCTCGCCCATCAGGTGGAACACGGAGCCGACTCCGGAAGACCCGTAGGACAACTGGCCCGGATGCGCCTTGGCGTAGGCAATGAGCTCGCCGACCGAGTTGACCGGCAGCTTGCCGTTGACCACGAGGCAAGTCACCGGCTCGACGGCGGCAACGATCGGCGTGAAATCCTTGAGCGGGTCGTAGCTCAGGTTCTTCATGAGCCACACCGCGGTGACATGCGTGCTCGCCGTGGTCATCAACAGCGTATTGCCGTCAGGCGCCGCACGCGCCACGAAGCTCGCGCCGATCATGCCGTTGGCGCCGGTACGGTTCTCGACCACGACATTGACGCCGAGCGAAGTGCTGAGCTTGGCGCCGACGAGCCGCGCCACCAGATCGAGCGCCGGCCCCGGCGGGAACGGCACCACCAGGGTGATCGGCCGCGAAGGCCAGCTTTGCGCCTGCGCTACGACCAGCGTTGCCGCGATCACCAATCCGGTCATTCCCGCAAAAGCGGAAATCCAGTTTCCTCGAAGAATGCTGGGTCGCCAGGTCATGAGGCACCTGTAGCCCGGATGGAGCGCAGCGCAATCCGGGGTGGCCGGTCCCGCATTTCGCTTACGCTCCATGCGGGCTACAAACTTACAACACGGCGAGCTTCGGCATTACCTCGGCGCGAAACAATTCCAGCGAGCGCAGCGCCTGCTCGAGCGTCATGGCGCCGAAGAAGAGATAGGACAGCAGATAATTGATGCCGAGCTCGCGCGCTTGTGCCTCGAGCTTCGCCCACACGGTTGCCGGACTGCCGGCGATCGCCATGCCCTCCTGCTCCCATTCCTCGAAGGTCGCACCGCGATGGATGTTGGCGCGCGGATCAGCGCCCGTGGTCAAGACTTGGGTCTTGCGCAGATAGTTCAGGCTTGCGGAGTGGTGCGCGATCGCCGGCCCGGCGATGGCTCTTGCTTCCGCATCGGTCTCCGCCACCACGATGTGGCGCAGGAGCCCGATCGCGGTGCCGCCGGGAAACTCAGGCTTGGGCACCGGCGGGCCATTTCCCTTCGCGAGCGCCGCCCGATAGGCCGCGATATTGGTCTTGGCGAGCGCGGTCGGCCCGTTGGCGGTGAAATGCATGCCGCGCTCCCCCGACCAGGCGGCGCCGATTTCGTTCGAGGATCCGTACCAGAACGGCGGATGCGGCTCTTGCAGCGGGCGCAGCGCCATCGGCACATTGGTGTAGGTGAAATACGGACCCTTGTGGTTCAAGGTGTCGCTCGTTAGGCCCGCGCTGATGCACGCGAATGCATCCATGAAGATGTCGCGCGACTTATCATGCGCGACCTTGTGGAAATTGAGCTCGAACGGCGAGACCCCGCGACCGATCCCGATATCGAGCCGGCCGTGGCTCAAGTGATCGAGCATGCAGATTTCCTCGATCAGGCGCAGCGGCGAATAGAGCGGCAGCAGATAAACCAGAGGGCCCAGCCGCAGGCGGGTGGTCGCGCGCGCAACCGCGCCCAAATAGACGCCCGGCACCGGCACCATGTTGAGCGGCGTCCCATGATGCTCGGCCACGTGCAGGCAATAGAAGCCGGCCGCCTCCGCTGCGACCGCGAATTTCAGCCGTTCATCGAGCTGGGTTGCGAGCGGCCGATCCACCGCACGCTCGACGTGATCGAAGAGGCCGACTTTCATCCTTGCATACCCCGGCTCGCGAAACCTTTGACACCTCGCGATGTCGTCCCTGCGAAAGCAGAGACCCATATTCTACGTTCCCTCGATAGCGCGCAGTGGTATGGGTCCCGGCGCTTCGGCCGGGACGACCATCGCACTCACGGCCGGGTCGATCAACGGCCTGGAGCGGGCGGCGCGGTACAGGACTAAAAATCATCCGGAGACACGCGGGTAATTTCTTGAACGCCGCGATGATCCAGATCTCGTGATCTGAGCGGCGACCATCCGTGCATGACGCACACGATCTTGATCGTGCGCTTTGCTCGGCCCGTGGCAACATCGCCGGAAGATCAATTATCCAAGAAGCTCCGCAGCTTCCGGCTCCGGCTCGGGTGCTTCAACTTACGCAGCGCCTTGGCCTCGATCTGGCGGATGCGCTCGCGCGTGACCGAGAACTGCTGGCCGACCTCCTCAAGCGTGTGGTCGGTGTTCATGCCGATGCCGAAACGCATGCGCAGGACGCGCTCCTCGCGCGGGGTAAGCGAGGCGAGCACGCGCGTCGTGGTCTCGCGCAGGTTCGACTGGATCGCGGCATCGATCGGCAGGATCGCGTTCTTGTCCTCGATGAAGTCCCCGAGATGGGAATCCTCCTCGTCGCCGATCGGGGTCTCGAGGGACAGCGGCTCCTTGGCGATCTTGAGTACCTTGCGCACCTTCTCGAGCGGCATGCCGAGCTTTTCGGCTAGCTCCTCGGGCGTGGGCTCGCGGCCGATCTCGTTGAGCATCTGCCGGGAGGTGCGCACGATCTTGTTGATCGTCTCGATCATATGCACCGGGATGCGGATGGTGCGCGCCTGGTCGGCGATCGAGCGGGTGATGGCCTGCCTGATCCACCAGGTCGCATAGGTCGAGAACTTGTAGCCTCGGCGATACTCGAACTTATCGACCGCCTTCATCAACCCGATATTGCCTTCCTGGATCAGGTCGAGGAACTGCAGGCCCCGATTGGTGTATTTCTTGGCGATGGAGATGACGAGCCGCAGGTTCGCCTCCACCATCTCCTTCTTGGCCTGGCGGGCTTCACGCTCGCCCTTCTGCACCATCTGCACGATCTTGCGGAACTCGCCGATCTCGAGCCCGGTCTCGCCCGCGAGCGCGTGGATCTGGCCACGCATCTCCTTGATCTTGTCCTTGTCCTTGGCGACCAGGCTCTTCCACCCTTTGGCGGAGAGCTTCGACACGCGGTTGAGCCAGCGCGGATCGAGCTCGGAACCCTGGTAGTTCCTCAGGAAGTCCTCGCGCGAGACGCCGTGGCTTTCGGAGAGCCGCATCAGGCGGCCTTCGTACCCGACCAGGCGCTTGTTGATGTCGTAGAGCTGCTCCACGAGCGAATCGATGCGCGCCTGGTTGAGCCGCAGCGACTTCACCTCGGCGATGATCTCTTCCTTGAGCTTCTTGTACTTGCGCTCCTGCGAAGGCGTGAGCGAGGCGCTCTTGAGGCGGAATTGAATGTCCTGTTCCTGCAGGCGCCGCAGCCGCTTATAGGTATCGGCCACGTTGTCGAAGGTCTCGAGCACCTTCGGCTTGAGCTCGGCCTCGATCGCAGCGAGCGAGAGCGAGCCCTCCATGTCCTCTTCGTCGAAATCGGGCTCGGGCGCGCCCTCAGGCTTCTCCTCGCCATCGCCGTCCTCGTCGGCGGCGGCCTTGAACGGCGTGGCGGAGGCCGGAGCGGTCGCGGGCGCCGCAGTCTGCGGCGGCAGCGCGCCACCCCCGCTCTGGCTCGAGGCGACCGGCTGGCCATCGGGCCCGATCACTACTGGGGCCGCCATGCCCTTGGCGTCGGGCCCCGCATAGGTCGCTTCGAGATCGATGATGTCGCGCAGGAAGACCTTGCCTTCGTTGAGCTCGTCGCGCCAGATGATGATGGCCTGGAAGGTGAGCGGGCTCTCGCACAAACCGGCGATCATGGCCTCACGGCCGGCCTCGATGCGCTTGGCAATCGCAATCTCGCCCTCGCGCGACAACAGCTCGACCGAACCCATCTCGCGCAAATACATGCGCACCGGATCGTCGGTGCGTTCGGCCGGCTCTTTGGTCTCGGCCTTGGCCGGAACCGCGCGGGTGACCTCGACAAGCTCGCCCTCGCCTTCGGACTCCTCCTCGGCTTCCTCCTTGGATTCCTCGTCCTGCTCGGCCTCCTCGGTCTCCACCACGTTTATCCCCATCTCGCTGAACAAAGCGAGAACATCCTCGATCTGCTCGGAATTAACCTCTTCGGAGGGCAGCACCGAATTGATCTGATCGTGGGTGACGTAGCCGCGCTTCTTCGCGTTGCGGATCAAGCGCTTGACAGCGGCGTCGGAGAGATCGAGCAAAGGCAGCGGCGTATCCGGGGTTTCCGGGGTCTCCTTCTCGGGCGCTTCTTCCTTCTTGTCTTTGTCTTTTTGGACCACTTTGGTCTTGCTCGCCATGCACTTCTCTCCTGAGAAAGCGTCTCGCCTGAGAACGCGAGGTCCCTGCTGCCCGCAGGTCCTATTGAGAACATAAGCCGGCGGAACGTGAAACGCTCCGGCAGGCAAGTCGGTCGTCCCTGGGACTACAAAATCGAGCTCTACGGGCCCGAGCCTTCCTCCAAAAAAAGTCCCCCTACCCTATGCGGGGAATCTTTGTCCGTCCTCCGCTGCCCCAATCTGCAGAACGGCGGCGGCTCGCCGCCAATACACTTCCGACACGCTCAAAGGGCTGCCCGGTTCCGCAATCGGTCCCGTGCCCGCCATTCTCGACCACCCCTAACCGTGATTCGCGTTAACGAATGTCGCCTTTGCGGACGTCAAGCTCCTTCTCTACCGCCCTCTGCGCCCCAACCCCAGACATTTCTCAAGGGTTCTCCCTCAGCAAATCTACCAGGTAAATTCGCCAGTCTCGGAGACCATGGAACCGAGATCAGAATGAAGGGCCCGCCCGGCCGGATGAGGTCCCAAACCCTTCAACCAGAGCCTCGGTCCCGTCAATGACCGAAAGACGAGCCTTCACGTCCTGCAGCCAGGAATAATTGGCTTCGGTCTGTTCCCGACCCAACGCCTGCTCGGCATCCTTGAGTTCCTTAATTAAGGAGTGCCATTGCCGATGCAAGGTAATCAGCTGCTTCCAGGTCATCAGCACGTCCGCCGGTGCTGCCTCCGGCCGCGCCCCCCAAACTGAAACGGTGGTTATGGCCCTTTCGATCCGGCTGACTGCATCCGCCAATCCGCGCCGCTCAAGCTCCGCCACCAAGCCGTCGCGGTCCGGCGCCCCTCCGTGCGCGATGATGTCGACCAGCGCCACCTTGACCTTCTCGGCCTCGCGAAAGCGGAAGTCGACATCGGCCATATCCTCCAGATGATCGTGCAAAAGCCAGGGGTGGTTGAGCACAGCCTGCAGGATCAGCGCCTCACGGCGCGAAATGGCGGCACGATCACCACGGTGGATCGGGCTGGCGGCGAGCTGCGGGCTAGTGGCCAGATACCGCCCGCCGGCCGCCGGCAACGGGACAGACCGTGGATGCCGCGGTCCGCCCCCCGCGCGCATGCCCTTGCCGGTGCGCGGGCCGCTCCATCCGGCTGCGAATTGCCCGGCCGAAGCGACGGCACGGCCAAGGGAATTGCGGCCGCGCGCCCAAGCCTCCCGCGGCCCAAAGGTGCGCCCACCCGCCAGATCGGCCGCGAACAGGCCTTGCAGGCGATTCGCAAATTCCTGCCGATAGTGGCGGCGCACGGATTCGTCGCCGATCCCGTTCACGACGGCGCCGAGCCGCGCTTCGAGCGCCGCACGGCGCTCCGGCGTATCCAATCCGCCGGCCTCGGTCTCTCGCGTCCACAGCATATGGACGAGCGGACGGGCGCCGCCCAACACGTCCTCGACCGCATCACGACCGCCGGCGCGGACAAGGTCGTCGGGATCATTGCCGTCCGGCAATGATGCAAAGCGCAGGCTCTTGCCCGGCCGCAGCAACGGCAGTGCCAAATCGATCGCCCGATAGGCGGCCCGCCGCCCGGCGGCATCGCCGTCGAAGCAGAGCGTGGGCTCGTCAGCCATCTTCCATAGAAGGCCAAGCTGATCGGCGGTCAGCGCGGTGCCGAGCGGCGCCACCGCCGCCTCGAAGCCTGCTTGCACCATCGCGATCACGTCCACATAGCCTTCGACCGCGATCACCGTCGCCCCTTTATGAGCGGCGGCGCGCGCGGCGGCGATGTTGTAGAGGGTTGCGCCCTTGTGAAAGAGCGGGGTCTCCGGCGAGTTCAAGTATTTCGCCGGTGTGTCGGGATCGAGCGTGCGCCCACCAAACGCGATGACGCGGTCGCGTAGATCGGTGATCGGAAACATGACGCGCTCGCGAAAGCGATCGTAGGGCACCGGGATATCCTCGCCGGCCACCAGCAGCCCTGCTTCCACCATATCGCTGACCGAAACGCCCTGGGCGCCGAGATGCTCCTTGAGGGCAAAGCGCTCGGATGGCGCATAGCCGAGGCGAAACTTGAGCTGGGCCGCTGGATCGAGTCCGCGATCGGAGAGATAGCCGCGCGCCCGCGCGCCAGAACGACCGGCGAGGGTCGTCGCGAAGAACTTGGCGGCAAGCTCGAGCACATCATGCAACGATTTGCGGTGCTGTGCCCGCGCTTCCTCCTCGCGGCTCACCTCAGGCAGTGCCATGCCGGCCTGTGCGGCCAGGCGCTCGACCGCCTCGGGAAAGGACAGTCCTTCGGTCTGCATCACGAAATCGAAGATCGTGCCGTTCTTCCCGGAGGAAAAGTCAAACCACGCCATCTTCTGGTCGTTGACGAAAAACGACGGTGTCTTCTCTTGATTGAAGGGCGAGAGCCCCCTCCATTCCCGTCCGCTTTTCTTGAGGTTCACCCGTCGGCCCACCACCTCCGAGACCGGCAGGCGGGCGCGCAGCTCATCGAGAAATTCGGGCGGAAAGCGCATGGTGATTCGCAAGGGTAACCTTTCGCCACGGCGAATACAGGGCGGCGGTACGGCTACGGCTTGCGGCTGCAACTTGTCCTAGTTTTCCACAGGCAACTTGTCCCGGCTTTGAGCCGGGACCGTTACAGACTCAGGCCTTATTTGGAACGGTCCCGGGTCTCGCTGCGCTCGCCCGGGACAATAGCCTTCACCCCGTCAGCCTCGCTTTCACCAAGCCGCTTGCTTTGGCGAAATCCATCCGCCCCGCATAGCGCTCCTTGAGCGCCGCAATCACCTTGCCCATGTCCTTCATGCCGCTCGCGCCAGTCTCGCGGATGACCTCGGTGATCGCCGCATTGGTGTCGGCCTCCGAGAGGGCCTGCGGCAGGAAATGCCTGATGACGGCGATCTCGGCCTCCTCCTGCTCGACCAGCTCCTGACGGCCGCCCTTGCGGTAGAGCTCGACCGATTCCTGCCGCTGCTTGATCAGCTTTTGCAGGAGGCCAAGTATGTCGGCATCGCCGAGCGCCGCCTTGCCGGCGCCGCGCGCCTCGATATCGGCGTTCTTGATCGCCGAATTGACCATGCGCAGCGTGCCGAGCTTGAGCTTGTCCTGGGATTTCATGGCCGTCTTGACGGCCTCGTTGATCTCATCGCGCAGCACGGGTGGCCTCGTGGATCGTTCGCCCGGATGGTTGTGAATTCTGGACGCTGCAGCCGGCTTTTTTTGACGGCGCTGGCGGCCGGGACTATGTAGTCGCCGCATGAACGGCAAACAAGACGCTGGCGGCTGGTCGGAGCCTCTCCCGACCGCCGTGTTGGTGCTCGCCGGTGGCACCGTGCTCGAGGGCGTGGGCTTCGGCGCCGTCGGCCATGCGGTGGGCGAGGTCTGCTTCAACACCGCCATGACGGGCTATCAGGAAATCCTGACCGACCCCTCCTATGCGGGGCAGATCATCACCTTCACGTTCCCGCATATCGGCAATGTGGGCGCCAATGAGCAGGACATCGAGACCGTCAACATGGCGGCGACGCCGGGCGCCCGGGGAGTGATCCTGCACGCGCCGATCACACAGCCGTCGAATTACCGCGCGACCCGTCATCTCGACCAATGGCTCAAGGCGCGCGGCGTCATCGGCCTGTCCGGGCTCGACACGCGCGCATTGACGAGCCTGATCCGCCAGCACGGAATGCCTAACGCGGTGATCGCACATGCTCCGAACGGAGTGTTCGATCTTGCGGCGTTGAAGAAAGAGGCGCGCGAATGGCCGGGGCTCGTCGGCATGGACCTGGTGCCGATGGTGACCAGCGGCCAACGCTTCACCTGGGACGAGACCGCCTGGCGCTGGGGCGCAGGTTATGCCCGGCAGGAGAAGCCTGAATTCCACGTGGTCGCCATCGATTACGGGATCAAGCGCAATATCCTGCGCCTGCTCGCGGGCTCCGCCTGCCGGGTGACGGTGGTCCCGGCGCAAACCTCCGCGGCCGAGATCATGGCGCTGGCGCCGGACGGAATTTTTCTCTCCAACGGCCCTGGCGATCCGGCCGCCACCGGCACCTATGCGGTCCCGGTGATCAAAACCCTGATCGATTCCGGGCTGCCGACCTTCGGCATCTGCCTCGGCCATCAGATGCTCGGCCTCGCGGTCGGCGCCAAGACCATGAAGATGCACCAGGGCCACCACGGCGCCAATCATCCGGTAAAGGATCTCACCACCGGCAAGGTCGAGATCACCTCCATGAATCACGGCTTTGCGGTCGACCGCACGACCTTGCCGGCAAGCGCGGTGGAAACTCACGTCTCGCTGTTCGACGGCTCGAATTGCGGCATTGCGCTCAAGGACCGGCCGGTCTTCTCGGTGCAGTACCATCCCGAAGCTTCACCCGGTCCGCGCGACAGTCATTATCTGTTCGGCCGCTTCGTCGCGCTGATGCGCGAGCGTCGGCGGACGGGAAGCGCTGTCGTTTGAGCGGTCCCAGATGCGGCGATCAAACAAATCTTGGCGAAGGCCGACCCGCGATTGATCGGCGGGCTCGCCTGCTGACAACGGCGCCGGTTGCCCCTCTGGCGCGTGGCCACCCGGCCCGATAGGTTGCCGCCCCACCTTCGAGGTTCCGGCGATGGAAGCGATGTCCGACTGGCGCGCCTTCTGGGACAGCGCCCATTCGATCTACGTCAATGCCCGTCATAAGGACGTGCATTACCGCGAGATCGCCGACCAGATCGCCGCTTTCGTGCCGGGCCCCTCGGCGCGCGTGCTCGACTATGGATGCGGCGAAGCAATCCACGCCGCGCGCGTGGCCGCCGTCGCCTGCGAGGTGCTTCTATGCGATTCTGCGCCGAGCGTTCGCGCCGGCATCGCGGCGCGCTTCTCAGGCGAGCCGCGCATCCGCGTCCTCGCCCCGGCCGAGGTGGAAAGATTGCCGGACGGCAGCATCGACCTCATCGTCGCAAACTCGATGACGCAATATCTCGAGCCGGCCGAGCTCGACCGCGCGCTGGCGCTCTGGCGTCGCCTGCTGGCGCCGTCCGGCACGCTCATCGTCGGCGACGTCATTCCGCCCAATGCCGGCACGCTCACAGACGTGGCGGCGCTGCTGCGCTATGCGGTCGCCAATGGATTCCTCCTGGCCGCGCTCTTGGGGCTCGCCCGCACAGTCGCCTCACCCTATCGGCGCCTGCGCAGCCGGCTCGGCGTGACGCGCTATACGCAAGAAGCCTTCTTGCAGAAGCTCAAGGCGGCCGGCTTCGCCGGCGAGCGGCTCGCCCGCAATCTCGAGCACAATTCCGCCCGGATGAGCTTCCGGGCACGACCAATTTGAGGCGATCCGGCATCTCGGGTGGGTGCGCCGAAGGGTTGCCTTGCTTGGCGCGCGGGGGCTGCCACAGCCGGCTCTGGCATCGGCGGCGATTCTGCGTTAATGAGCCCGCGCCGCGGCGGGCTTGCGTCCGCGTCGGAGAGCAAGGACGCGCGACCGCGCGCCCTTTTTTTATGCCTACTTCGTCTTGTTGGCATCCCGAAAGCAAAAGGCCCCAATGCCCAAACGGACCGACATATCCTCGATCCTGATCATCGGCGCCGGCCCCATCGTGATCGGCCAAGCCTGCGAATTCGACTATTCGGGCACCCAAGCTTGCAAGGCGCTGAAGGCCGAGGGTTACCGGGTCGTGCTGGTCAATTCCAACCCGGCCACGATCATGACCGATCCGGACCTCGCCGACGCTACTTATATCGAGCCGATCACGCCCGAAATCGTCGCCAAGATCATCGAGAAGGAACGCCCGGACGCCCTCTTGCCCACCATGGGCGGGCAGACCGCCCTCAACTGTGCGCTGTCGCTACGCAAGATGGGCGTGCTGGCCAAATTCAACGTCAAGATGATCGGAGCCACGGCAGACGCGATCGACAAGGCCGAGGACCGCGAATTGTTCCGCGAGGCGATGCGGCGCATCGGCCTCGAAACGCCGCGTTCGCACCACATCAAGACGCTACCGGCCGCTCTGACAGCACTCGAGGATATCGGGCTGCCGGCCATCATCCGTCCTTCCTTCACGCTCGGCGGCACCGGCGGCGGCATCGCCTACAACAAGGCCGAGTTCATCGAGATCGTCGAACGCGGCATCGACGCCTCGCCCACCAACGAGGTGCTGATCGAGGAGGCCGTTCTCGGCTGGAAGGAATTCGAGATGGAGGTCGTTCGCGACAAGAACGACAACTGCATCATCATCTGCTCGATCGAGAACCTCGATCCGATGGGCGTGCATACCGGCGATTCGATCACCATCGCGCCGGCCCTCACCCTGACCGATAAAGAATACCAGATCATGCGCGACGCCTCGATCAAGGTGCTGCGCGAGATCGGGGTGGAGACCGGCGGCTCGAACGTGCAGTTCGCCATCAATCCGGTGGACGGTCGCCTGGTCATCATCGAGATGAATCCGCGCGTGTCACGCTCCTCCGCGCTTGCCTCCAAGGCGACCGGCTTCCCGATCGCCAAGGTCGCGGCCAAGCTCGCGGTCGGCTACACGCTCGACGAGATCGCCAACGACATCACCGGCGGAGCGACGCCCGCCTCGTTCGAGCCCACCATCGATTACGTCGTCACCAAGATCCCACGCTTTGCCTTCGAGAAATTTCCCGGCGCCGAGCCGACATTGACCACCTCGATGAAATCGGTCGGCGAGGTCATGGCGATCGGCCGCACCTTCCAGGAGAGCCTGCAAAAGGCGCTGCGCTCACTCGAGACCGGGTTGACCGGCCTCGACGAGATCGCGATCGAAGGCCTCGGCCGGGGCGACGACAAGACCGCCGTTCGCGCAGCGCTCGGCGTGCCCACGCCCGACCGCCTGCTCAAGGTCGCGCAGGCCATGCGGCTCGGCTTCACTGACGAGGAGATCTACGCTTCCTGCCGCATCGATCCCTGGTTCCTGCGCGAGCTGCGCGACATCATCGATACCGAAAAAGAAATCAGCGCGAAGGGCCTGCCGGAGACGCCGACCGCGCTGCGGCGGCTCAAGGCGATGGGCTTCTCGGACCGCAGGCTCGGCCGCCTCGCTGGCATCGATGAAGTCGAGGTGACGCGGCGCCGTCATGGGCTCGGCGTGCGGCCGGCCTTCAAGCGCATCGACACTTGTGCGGCCGAGTTCGCCTCGCCGACCGCCTACATGTATTCCACCTACGAGACGCCTTTTGCTGGCGCGCTCGCCTGCGAAGCCAACCCGTCGGCCAAGCGCAAGGTGATGATCCTCGGCGGCGGTCCCAACCGCATCGGCCAAGGCATCGAGTTCGATTATTGCTGTTGCCATGCCGCCTTCGCGCTCGCCGAGGCCGGATTCGAGACCATCATGGTCAATTGCAATCCGGAGACGGTCTCCACCGACTACGACACCTCGCACCGGCTCTACTTCGAGCCGCTGACCGCTGAGGACGTGCTCGAGATCGTCGCCGCCGAGCGCCGCAAAGGGACCCTGCACGGCGTAATCGTGCAGTTCGGCGGCCAGACGCCGCTCAAGCTCGCGGGGCCGCTGGAAGCCGCACAAGTGCCGATCCTCGGCACCTCGCCCAACGCCATCGATCTTGCCGAGGACCGGGACCGCTTCAAGCAATTGCTCGATCGGTTGGGACTGCGCCAGCCCACCAGCGGCATTGCGGGCAGCCCCAGCGAGGCGCGCGCCATCGCCGAAGCGATCGGCTATCCGATCGTGATCCGTCCCTCCTATGTGCTGGGCGGGCGGGCCATGGAGATCGTGCACGACGCGGCGCACCTCGACCGCTACTTATCCCGCCTGGCCGGCGATCTGGATCGCCCCTCAGAGCTCATCGTCTCCGACAAGCGGCCGCTGCTCATCGACCGCTACCTGTCCGATGCGATCGAGGTCGATGTCGATTGCCTCGCCGACGGCACCGACACCGCTATTGCCGGCATCATGGAGCACATCGAGGAGGCCGGCATTCACTCGGGCGACTCTGCCTGCGTGCTGCCGCCGCACTCGCTGAAACCGGAAGTCATCACCGAGCTCGGCCGGCAGACGCGCGAGCTCGCTCTGGCGCTGCAGGTCGGCGGCCTGATGAACGTGCAATATGCGATCAAGGACGGCGACATCTATGTGCTCGAGGTCAATCCGCGCGCCTCGCGCACGGTGCCGTTCGTCGCCAAGGTGATCGGTGTCCCGGTCGCCAAAGTCGCCGCACGGATCATGGCGGGCGAGCCGCTTTCCGCCTTCCAGGTTAAGGCGCCGCGCTTTGCTCATGTGGCCGTCAAGGAGGCGGTTTTTCCCTTCGCCCGTTTCCCCGGCGTCGATACGGTCCTCGGACCGGAGATGAAATCGACCGGCGAGGTGATGGGCATCGACAGCTCTTTCGAGATCGCATTTGCCAAAAGCCAGCTCGGTGGCGGCTCGCGGCTGCCGCGCAATGGAACGGTCTTCGTTTCGGTGCGCGACGCCGACAAGGATATGCGCATTCTCAAGGCGGTGAAGATTCTCAGCGATCTCGGCTTCAGAACGCTCGCCACCTCAGGGACCCAGCGTTTCCTGGTCGAGAAGGGCGTGGCGGCCGAGCGCATCCTCAAGGCATCCGAAGGACGTCCCAATATCGTGGACGCCATCCGCAACGGCGAGATTCAGCTGGTCTTCAACACCACCGAAGGAGCTCAGGCGCTGGCCGACAGCCGTCCGCTTCGCCGCGCTGCCCTCTTGCACAAAGTCCCCTACTACACCACACTTTCAGGGGCCGTCGCGGCAGCGCAAGGGATCAAGGCATATCTCGGGGGCGATCTCGAGGTGCGAACCTTGCAAAGCTATTTCGATACCCGTTAGCAACCTGCGCAATTCAAAAATCACTTGAATCCCAATCGATTGGGGTTGAATCTAGGCGAATCGCGAAGGGTTGCGAACGGGCCTGAGCGGCCATATTTTCGGCCGGAGCTGTCCGGACAATCGTGCCGAAGCGGGCGTCCTGCCTGGCCGCGGAGGGACAGTGAACCGGCGGCTTAGGATCGCGGACGGCAAGACCAACCGCGGTAGAGCGACGGCGTGCGGTACTCCATCTCCCGTCGATTCACGCGTGAATCGCCGGAGGCGGAGTGCCGTTTCATGTTGTGGTTACAGCACCGCTATCGGTTATTGCAACCGCGAGAAAGCTGAAGATTCGAGAGGACTGAAGAACCGATGGAAAAGCTCCCCATGACGGCTGAGGGCTATGCGACGCTCGAGAACGAGCTCAAGCATCGCCAACAGGTGGAGCGGCCGCGCATCATCCAGCAGATCACCGATGCGCGCACGCACGGCGATCTGTCGGAGAATGCCGAGTATCACGCCGCCAAGGAATCGCAATCCCTCAACGAGGGCCACATCGCGGATCTGGAGGACAAGCTGGCGCGCGCCGAGGTCATCGACGTCTCGAAGCTGTCCGGCGACACGATCAAGTTCGGCGCCACGGTCACGCTGATTGACGAGGACACCGAGAAGAAGGTGGTCTGGCAGATCGTCGGCGAGCCGGAGGCCGATGCCAAGAAGGGCAAGATTTCGATTACCTCGCCCATGGCGCGCGCGCTGATCGGCAAGACCAAGGGCGCGAGCGTCGAGGTGGTGACGCCCGGCGGCGCCAAAGCCTACGAGATCAAGAAGGTGGAGTGGCGCTGAGGCCTGGTTTCTGCCCTGGCCGGACTTGGTCTGGCCAAGCCAGGGACGAGCCTGGGCATGACCTTGTGGAGCTTGGGATCGAGCTCCAGCTTGCTTAGCCGGGAGGCGCGACCTCCAAGGGCACCATGGCGGCGTCCTTGGAGTTGCGCAGCGTGAGCGATGTCTTGACATTGCGCACGTGCGGAGCCGCGGTCAGCTCGGCCACGAAGGCTTGGAAGGTCGGCAGGTCGGGAGCAACGCATTTCAGGATGAAGTCGATCTCGCCCGACAGCATCCAGCATTCGCGCACCAGCGGCTCCGCGCGAACGAAGTCTTCGAACGCCTTGAGATCCGCCTCTGCCTGACTGGAAAGGTGCACCATGGCAAAGACCGTCACCTCGTAGCCCAGCATCTTCTGGTCAAGCAGCGCCCGGTATCCCTTGATATAGCCGGCCTGCTTGAGGGCGCGCACGCGGCGCAGACACGGCGGGGCCGATATCCCGACCCGGTTGGCCAGCTCCACATTGGTGATGCGGCCGTTTTCTTGCAGCTCTTTGAGGATCTTCCGGTCGATCGAGTCGAGCTGGACTTCCACCGAGGGCCTCCGGGCAAAGTAGATGCCCAATTCTTACCCTTATTGGGAGGCGTGCGAAACATTATTGCGCGATTTAGGAGCTGGCGTTCGAAAGAATAAGCATCAATTGTGGGCTCCCGATCTGCGTATCTTGCATAGCTCCGGGGAGACCCTAAATTGAGCGTGCCGAGGGCACGGTGACCGGGATCGACCTGTCTGGTGGCCACCACCCCGCATCGCAATCACCGGATCGTGGAGAGATCGTCCAGATGGGCAAGACCACCCATGCCAAGGTCGTCATCATCGGCTCTGGGCCGGCCGGCTACACGGCGGCGATCTATGCGGCACGCGCGATGCTCCAACCGGTTCTGATCCAGGGGATCCAGCCGGGCGGCCAGCTCACCATCACCACCGACGTCGAGAACTATCCGGGCTTTGCCGATGTCATCCAGGGTCCCTGGCTGATGGAGCAAATGCTGAAGCAGGCCGAACATGTCGGGACGCGGATCGTCTCCGACCATGTCAACAAGGTCGCGCTCGCGCGCCGGCCATTTCGGCTCGACTGCGATTCCGGTGATGCCTATCTGGCCGATACCCTGATCATCGCGACCGGCGCGCAGGCGCGCTGGCTGGAGCTCCCTTCGGAACAACGATTCAAGGGCTATGGGGTCTCCGCTTGCGCAACCTGCGACGGCTTCTTCTATCGTGGCAAGGACGTGGTGGTCGTGGGCGGCGGCAATACCGCGGTGGAAGAGGCGCTGTTCCTCACCAACTTCGCCGCCAAGGTCACGATCGTGCACCGGCGCGACCGCTTCCGGGCCGAGAAGATTCTGCAGGATCGCCTGTTCAAGAATCCAAAGATCTCGGTGATCTGGAATGCCGAGCTCGCCGAAGTCACCGGCTCCGACAACCCGCTCAAGGTGAAGGCGGTGCGGTTGCGCGACACCCGGAGTGGGGCCGTCACTGAGCGCGCTACCGATGGGGTCTTCATCGCCATCGGACACACGCCGGCTTCCGAGCTGTTCGCCGGCCAGATCGAGATGAAGCCATCGGGCTATATCAGGACGGCCGCGCACTCGACCGCGACCTCGGTCGCCGGCGTGTTTGCGGCCGGGGACGTCACCGACGACGTCTACCGCCAAGCGGTGACTGCGGCCGGCCAAGGCTGTATGGCGGCACTCGAGGCCGAGCGCTTCTTGGCGGCGCACGACGATCACACCGCCGTCAGCGAAGGCAAAGCGGAACAGCGAACAGCCGCCGCAGTGAGCTGAGAGCTCGCACTGCGTCCGGGGGATTGAATTCGAGCGCTCATCGCGCACCGGGATCGTCATGGATTGGGACAAGCTCAAGGTTTTTCACGCCGCCGCCCAGGCGGGCAGCTTCACGCATGCGGGCGAGCAGCTCGGACTGTCGCAATCGGCGGTCTCACGGCAGGTGTCGGCGCTCGAGCAGGAGCTCGGCGTCTCGCTGTTCCACCGCCATGCGCGCGGGCTCATCCTTACCGAGCAGGGCGAGCTCTTGCAGAGCACGGCCCACGATGTGTTCATGAAGCTCGAGGCCGCTCGCACCAAGCTCGCCGACAGCCGCGAGCGGCCGAATGGCGAGCTCAAGGTCACCACCACGGTTGGCATAGGGGTGCACTGGTTGACGCCGCGGCTCGGCGAATTCCTCGATCTCTACCCCGAAATCCGCATCACGCTCATCACCACGGATGGCGAGCTCGACCTCGCCATGCGGGAAGCCGACGTCGCCATCCGGCTGCGCCAGCCGACCCAACCCGATTTGATCCAGCGCAAGCTGTTCTCCATGCATTTTCATGCGTGCGCTTCGCCCGAATATCTGAAGAGACTCGGCACGCCGCGCTCGGTCGAGGAGCTCGACCAGCACCGACTCATCATCTTGGGCGGAACTATCCAGCCATGGCTGCAGCAGAGCGGCAATTGGCTGCTTACGACCGGGCGCAACGAGCGCGAGCCACGCCTGCCCTCGCTGACGATCAACAACGTTCTCGGCGTGCTGCGCGCCTGCCAGCGGGGCCTCGGCATCGCCATGCTTCCCGATTATCTGGTCGAGGAGAATGGCGGCCTCGTGCATTTGTTCGGCGACAACAACGAGGTCGCCTACGACGCCTACTTCGTCTATCCGGAAGAGCTCAAGACCGTGGCGCGCGTGCAGGTATTTCGCGATTTCCTGGTCGCCAAGGCGCAGCGCTGGAATTTTTGACGTTTCGGCGACAGCGCGTATTGATTCCCAGCGCCGCCTCGTCGCCGATGCCAGCACGCAGCAAATATTTACGGGATGTTTTCGCCGCGTCGGCATCCTGCATGGCAGGCATGCGGGTGTCCGCGTTGCGCAAATCTCGTGCGGGCGCATACTTAGAACCGCTGTCGGCTCAGCGCTCGCTCTTCTCCCAGATGGTGATCGCCGCGCCGGCAGTTGTTCCCCTCTGGAAGGTGATTGCCGGCCCTCGCCGGCAAACTGCAGCCGGACTCGCAAGGGTCCGGTTTTCTTTTGTTTGCACGCGAATTTACGGCTCCTCGCGGCCGGTGATGTCCGCATGCCAGGGCGCGACCCATCGCTCGATGGCGCCGACGCAGTAGTTGAGCAAGACCGCCAGCAGCATGATGATGATGATCGGCACGAAGGTGGTCGCCGTGTCGTAGTTGTTGGCCGAAGTCTGGATGATCGCGCCAAGCCCGGAAATCGAGGTGAAGAATTCGGCGACCACCATGGCGACCACGGCGCGTCCGACGGAAAGCCGCAAGCCGGCCATGATGTAGGGAAGCGTCGCCGGCAGGATGATGCGCCGAAGAATGACGTGTTGAGGCGCCACGAACGACTTGCCGACCTCGATCAGCGCTTTAGGCACCGCAGTCACGCCCAGCCAGGTGTTGATGCAGATCGGGAACACCGACATCAGCAGGATGATCGCCACCTTGACGGCAAAACCGAGCCCCAGCCACAGCACCAAGAGCGGCACCAACGCTACCAGCGGCATCGCGTATCCGGCCGTCACATAAATTCCGATTGTCGCTTCGAGCACACGGGAGCTGCCGACCAAGAGGCCGAGCGGTATGCCGATGACGACTGCCAGCGCATAGCCGGCCGCGAAGGGGCGCAGACTGTCCAGCAGCGCCGCCGTCAGCTTGCCGGAGGCCGCGAGCTTCCAGAACGCCGCCGCGATTGCGCTCGGATAGGTGCCAAAGAGCGGATTGATGAACGGGCTGCAGAGCTGCCAGATCAGCAACACGGCAGCAAGCGACCCGGTGGTGATAAGCCAGCGTGGCACTGCGCGCCGCGTGGAGGCCGGGATCTCCTCGCCCGCTTGCCTCGCTGCCGCTCGCTCAAGGGCATCGAGCATCTCGTGTTCCTATTTTCTTGCGTTGGCGCATGTCCATTTTCGGAAAACCGGCGTCCGCTTTTCCGGGACATGCGCTGCCTCAATGCTGCGCGTCGCTCTCCCGGTGCAAGGCCTGCCACACCCGATAGCGGGTCGCCGCGAACTCGGGCAGAGCGCGCAGCAAACCGAGATTCGTACGGGGCCGGGCAAGCGGCACGTTCATGATCTCCTGCACGCGCCCTTGCTGCAAGACGACGATACGGTCGGCGATGAGCACCGCCTCGTCGAGATCGTGGGTCACAAACAGGATCGTCTTGGCCGTGCGCGCATGGATGTCGAGAAGCTCCGCCTGCAAGGTCTCGCGCGTCTGCGCATCCAGCGCCCCGAACGGCTCATCCATCAACAACACCTTCGGATCGATGGCGAGCGCCCGCGCTATTCCAACCCTTTGCTTCATGCCTCCGGAAAGCTGATACGGCCGTCGATGAAGCGAGTCGCTCAAGCCCACCAGCTCGAGGTAGCGGGTCGCGGTGGCGCGCAGCTCCGACCCACGCAGGCCTTTCATCTCCAGGCCGAACATCACGTTTTGCAACGCCGTGAGCCATGGCAGCAGCTCGGCGAACTGGAACACCATGCCGCGATCGTAGCCGCAGCCCGCGACCGTGCGGCCATCCACCGTGACCTTGCCGCCGGATGCCGTCTCCAGGCCCATGGCGATGCGCAGCGCCGTGGTCTTGCCGCAGCCCGAAGGCCCGATCAGCGCGACGATCTCGCCGTCAGCGACCGAAAAGCTGACGCGATCGAGTGCCGTCACGGTGTGCAGCTTGCCTTCGACATGCAGCGTAAACCGCTTTGACACGTTGATGAGGTTTACCTCACCCATGAGCATTCCTTCGGGTGTCCCCGCGGCGGTCGATTGCCACACGCTCCCGGCCCGCTCATTTGCCGGCGCGTTCCAGCGCTTCGAGACGCAGCCCGGCATCGATTGCCCGAGCGATATCTGCCTTCGGTATCTGGCCGAGCATTGCGAGCTTATCGCGCATCCAGGTCAGGTTTTCCAAGGGCAGCGGAAAGTCCGGAGCCAAGACGCCCGGCTTCACGGCTTCATCGAACACATAGGCCGGACGCGGATCATCAGGCCCGGCAGCGGTCAATTCCTGCGTCAGCTTGATGGTTTCGGCGCGGTGCGCCACCGCATAGCGGAAAGCCCTGATCTGCGCGCTCAGGAATCGCGTCGCCATGTCGCGATGCGCGGCAAGCGCCCGCCCGTTCATCAACGTGCAGAAACGAACCCATTGCGGCAGAACCTGCTTGGCCTCGGCCAGTAGGCTCAATCCCCTGGAGGACGGCATCGGGGTATATTCGTTCGCCACGACCGCCGCGTCGACCACCCCGCCGATCAGCGCGGTGTAGCGGTCGCGGTCGTTGCCAATAGCCGCGAACCTGACAGACTGGTCTTCGACCTGGGCATCAGCTAGCGCAGCGCGCGCCACGATGTCGGGCGGAGTTCCCGGCGCGGATGCCGCGATGGTCTTGCCTCTGAGCTCGGCCATCCGCGTGATGCCCGAGCGCGCGAGAACCACATACGGCGCGGCCAACCATGGGCATCCCACTGTTTTGACGTCGGCGCCGCGCACCGCCGCAACGACGGCGCCGGTCGCCGAATCGAAGCTGTCCACATCGCCGGCAATGAGCGCGCGCATGCCCACCTGATCGTCCTTGACGTCGATGGTTTCGAGCTTCAGCCCCTCTTCGGCCGCGAAGCCACGGCGTCCCGCCATCTGAAAGAACCCGGCGTCCGCCTTCGGGGCGATCATCGCCTGACGCCAAACCTTGAGCTCCTCGGCCTTCGCGTTTTGCGCCAGCGGAGCGCCTGCGGCGAGCGCGATCAGGAGCGCGGCCGCGAGACCCGCAACCCTCCGCATCGCGGTATGCGACTCGGCCATCTCGCGCTCCCTTCTGCTTGCCAATCCGATGATCAGTGGCCCAGGCGCTTCATCGCCTCTGCCCGGATCGACGGCTCGACCATGCCGACCAGATTGCCGGCGCTCGGAATCTGGCCGAGCGCCAAGAGCTGGTCGCGCATCCAGGCGATCTTGTCCATCGGGATCGGCAGGTCGGGCGCGATGGCGCCGGTCCTGACCACGTCGTCGAACACGAAGGCCGGACGCGGGTCATCGGCTGTCATGTCACTCGCTTCACGCGTGAGCGCGAGCGTCTCGTCACGATGCGTCAGCGCAAAATGCAGCGCCTTCGATTGCGCCATCACATAGCGGACCGCCTCATCACGCCGCGCCGCCAGCACCCGGGCGGTGGAGAAGGTGCAGACCCGCAAAAAATTCGGTCCGGCCTCGCTGCCGGACACCAGCATTTTCAGGCCCTTCGACGACCGCAGCGGCAGGTATTCGTTCGACACCACCGCGGCGTCGACGACACCGCCGACCAGCGCCGTATAGCGGTCGCGATCGCCGCCTATCGCCGCAAACTTTACGTCCGCCGGCGAGAGGCCGAACTTGGCCAGCACCACGCGCGCAAACATGTCGGGGAACGAGCCCGGCGCGGAAACCGCGATGGACTTGCCCTTGAGGTCGGCGACGGCGTGGAGGCTCGCTTTGGCCATCAGGCCGTGCGGCACCAAGGGCCATTGGCAGCCTATGATCTTCACGTCGCCACCGCGAACATCCGCCGCGATCGCCCCCTGAATTCCCCCTTCGTAGCTTTCGAGCTCGCCCGCGAGCAGCGCCTTGAGCCCGATCTGATCATCCTTCACCTGCAACAGCTCGAGCTTTAATCCTTCCTGCTCGGCGAAGCCGCGTTTGGCCGCCATCAGCAGAAAGCCGGCGTCGGATTTCGGCGAAATGATCCCATGCCGCCAGGGCGTCTGCGCGTCTGCCGGTGCGGCGACAAACGCCAGCGCCAGCGATAGCCCCGCCGCCAAGCCGCTCGCCCATCGCGCCGCGGTCATCAAGATCATCGGGCCTCCTTGGCCTTTTCAGCTCTTATGCAGCAGTGCAAACTTTTATCAGAACTCCTACAGGAAATCACCGGAGCCTATCCGTAGGCGGGAACCTGCGAATGCCACCAATGCTTGCGTGCGTTGCCTAAGCGCGCCGCTGCCCTTATCAAGGGCCTCCGCGTTGGCTTGCGGGCTGGAGGCAAAGAACTTGGAGAAGAAGAATTGGCAGGGGCCCGATGGCGTCATCGGGAAGACGTCGCCGCTGCGCGCGCCGCAGATCATCGCGAATGCCGGCATCGCCAGCCTCAATCTGACGCTGGCGGTCTGTGATTACGAGCACGTCCGCGATCTGACGAGCGGCGTGGTCCGCGTCGACGGCATTGCGCTGACGCCGCTTGTCTTCCCTTCGATCGAGGAAATCACCTTTCGGTTCACCCGCAATGTGGAGTGGGATGTTTCTGAACTGTCTTTCGGGAAATACACGGCGCTGACCGCGAAGGGCAATGCGCCGATGATCGCCATTCCGGTGTTCCCGTCACGTGTGCATCGCCATTCGGCAATTTATGTGCGCAGCGACCGCGGCATCCGGACCCCGAAAGACCTCGAAGGCAAGACCGTGGGGATTCCCGAATGGGCGCAGACCGCCGGCATCTATGTGCGCGGCTTCCTGGCCGAGCGTTATGGGGTCGATCTTGCCGCCATCAAATGGCTGCAGGCCGGTGTCGATGAGGCAGGGCGTGACGAGAAGGTCGCGCTCAAGCTGCCGAACGGTATCCGCTACCAGGCAAGGCCCGACACCAGCATCTCCGCCATGCTGGAGAGTGGCGAGATCGACGCTGCCATCACGGCGCGCGCGCCGCTCGCTTTTGCGCGGGCACCGCAAGCGATCGTGCGCTTGTTCCCAAATTACCGCGCCGAGGAGGAGCGCTTGTTCAAGGAGACGGGCGTCTTCCCGATCATGCACCTGATCACGATGCGCCGCGCCGTATTCGAGCAATATCCGTGGGTCGCCATGAACCTGTTCAAGGCTTTCGAAGAGGCGAAGCGCCGCTGTTTCGAGCGCTTGCGCGATTTCACGCTCGCGCGCGCGCCGCTGCCGTGGATCGCGGCGATTGCGGACGAGATGGCTGAGCGCTTCGGGCCTGATCCCTATCCGTATGGCGTGGAAGCGAGCCGCAAGACCATCGAGGCCTTCTGTCGCTACGCGCACGCGCAGGGCGTCACCGAGCGGTTGATGACCTCGGAGGATCTATTCCCGCCGGAGGTGCGGGCGGTGGCGAGGGTTTAGCTTACCTCAATGCCCGCCCGCACGGCGCCGTAAATTCACGTGGATGTTCTTCTCGCGGGTGAAGCGCAGCAATTCCTCGATGCATTCTTCGCGGCCGATGCCCGACTGCTTGTAGCCGCCGAACGGCGCGCCGAGGAAATGCTTGGAGACCTCGTTGATCCACACAAAGCCCGCTTCCACCTCCGCGGCGGTGCGGTGAGCCGTCACAAGATCATTGGTCCAGATCGAGCAGGTGAGCCCGTACTCGACCTGATTGACCTCGCTAAGCATGCTCGCCTCGTCGGTCCATTTGAAGACCGAGAGGACGGGTCCGAAAATCTCCTCCCGGCCGATGCGCATCGCCATGGTGACGTCGGCGAATATGGTCGGCTCGACATAAAGGCCCTGGGCGAGCGCAGGATCGCTCGGACGGCCGCCCCCCGAGACGAGCCGCGCGCCCTCCTGCTTGGCGGACTCGATGAAACCCATGATGCGTTCATGCTGAACGCGGCTGATGATCGCCCCCATCGTGGTCGACGGATCGGTCGGGATGCCCGGGCGGTAGCGCTTGACCTGCGCTCTGGCGCGTTCGATGACGGCATCGTAGATGTCGGCATGCACGAAGGCGCGGCTCGTCGAGCCGCAGCTCTGTCCGCACCAGGTGAAATTCATGCCGTCGACGATGGCGGCGGAGACGGCCTCCAAATCAGCATCCGGATAGGCGATGAGCGCGTTCTTGCCGCCGAGCTCGAGCAGCACGGGCTTGAGCGTATCGGAAGCGGCTTTCATCACCGCACGGCCGGTCGGCACGCTGCCGATGAGCGCGACCGAGGCGACATCCGGATGGCTCGCCAGCACTTGGCCGACTTCGCGCCCGCCGGGAACGACATTCCAGACGCCGGGCGGCAGGATGCCATCGATCAATTCTGCGAGCCGCAGCGCTGACAGCGGCGCCTGCTCCGGCGGCTTGAGCACCACGGTATTGCCGGCGGCAAGCGGTGCGCCCGACTTTCCGGCGGCGAACATGAAAGGATGGTTGAACGGGATGATGCGGCCGACCACCCCGTAGGGCTCACGTACCGAGAAATTCACCGAGTCAGGCCCCATCGGGATCGACGCGCCCTTCATCTCGGTAACGAGGCCCGCGTAGAAATCGAGCTGCGCCGCGCCCATCTCCGCGTCGCGCACCATCTCCGCATAAGGATTGCCGCAATCGGCGGCATCGATCATGGCGAGTTCCTCGCCGTTCCGCCGCAGCACCTCGGCGACGGCGCGCAGCATCTTGGCGCGTTCGAGCGGCGGCACGCGGCGCCAGTCGTTGAACGCTGCCTTGGCGGCGGCGATCGCAGCCTGCGCGTCGGCGGCACTGCCCTCGACCACTCGGCCAAGCGATTCTCCCGTGCCGGGGCTCGTCACCTCGACATAAGATCCGAAGGGCTTCTGCCACTTGCCCGCATAATAGGGCTCGCGGTGCTTGGGCAGATTGAGCGGCGGCGCTTTCTTCTGAGCGGCGGCGATGTTCATTTGCGTGGCCTTAATTACCCTTGCGGTTGCCGCCGAAGCGGCCGATGAGCGCGTTGGCCCCGATCGAGAGGACGAACAGCACGATCAGCAGCGAGTACATTTGCGGCATGTTGAACAGGCTGTAAGCCTGGATCACCAAGAAGCCGATGCCGCGGTTTGACAGCTTCGTTTCCGCCAACAGCGTGCCGATCAGCGCCACACCGAGCCCAATGCGCAAGCCGTTCATCACCGGATAACGCATGGCCGGCAGATAGATCTTGGTCACCATCTGCCAGCTGTTGGCGCGGAAGCTTCGGCCGACGCGGATCAGCACCGGATCGATCTGGCGCATGCCGGCCGCCACGTTCAGCGCGATCGGAAAGAAGCAGGAGACAGCCCCCATGGCGATCTTGGAGCCGGCGCCGACCCCGAACCACATGATCATGACCGGAAAGAAGATGATCTTCGGCGTGGGCCCGAGATAGTAGAGCAGGGATTCGTAAGCGCGCGAAAGCAGCCGGCTCGCACCGAGCAATATGCCGACCACAACACCGCTCACCCCGCCGATCAACAGCGCGACGACGATCTCATAGCCGGTGGTGGCCAGATGCAGGTAGAAGCCAGGGTCGCTCAAGGTCCTGTAGAGCGCGGCCGCGATCGCAGGGAGCGAGGGCACGACATCGCGATACAGAAGGCCGGATACGGCAAGGAGCTGCCACAGCACGAGCACCGCGACGATGATGACGACGCGCAGGAGCATCACCGGGCGCACGAGCGCGCGGCGCGGCGGCGCTCCGGCTGCGATCAACCGCCCGGCCTCAGCCATCGTTCCAGCCTTTCCGTCAGAACGAAGATGCAGACGCTGACCAGCACCACGAAAAAGATCGCCGCATAGGTGCCGGCAAGGTCGTAACGCTCCGACAGCTCGTTGATGAGCTGACCGAGGCCGCCGAAGTTGATCAGGAACTCGACCCCGACAATGTTGATCAGCGCGAAGATGAGGCCAAGCCGCAAGCCGACGAAGATGGTCGGCAGCGCGGCCGGAAACAGTATCTTCCAGAATTGCTGAGCCGGCGTGAGATTGAAGCTCTTGCCGACATTGATGAGCACACGCCTGGTGCCGGAGAGGCCTTCGAGCGTCTTGAGCATCGTGGGTGCGATACCGGCGGTGAAACCCATCATCACAATGGTGGTGGCGTTGCGGCCGAAGATCACGAGGTAGAGCGGATAGATCAGCACCAAAGGCGCGGCCGCAATCGCCGCGACCCACGTCTCGGTCGCCTGCCGCAGGAGCACGAAGCGGTGCAGCAGCACGCCTCCGGCAACGCCGAAAATGGCAACCAGGACGCTGGCCGAAAGGGCCTCTGAGACCGTGAGCAGGAAGCGCGACAGCACGTTCTCCTCCGTGACGATGCGCGGGAATGCTGCGAGAATCTCCGACGGCAGCGGCACGATGAAGCGATTGATCAGGCCAGCCCTAATCAGCACCTCGGTGAGCACGATCGCGCCCACGACCGTGCCCACCCCGAGCGCGGCCGGCTGCCATGTCCGGCTGAGCGCAGCGGCGCGGCTCATGTCTCACCGCTCCGCCGGAGCTTGTGCTGCTCGTCATCGATGAGGCCGCGGCTCGCCTCCTCGCGCAGATCGCCCCAGATTTGCGCCACGTAATGGCCGAACGCTTCGCTCGATACGATCTCCGAGGAGCGCGGGCGCGGCAGGTCGATGGCGACCGACCGCTTCAACTTTCCGGGCCGATAGGTCATCACCAGGACGCGGTCCGACAGCTGCACGGCCTCGGTGATGTTGTGGGTGATGAGCAGCGTGGTCTGCTCGAGCTCCTGCTGAATCTGCAAGACCTTGTCGCCGAGCAGAAGCCGGGTCTGCTCGTCAAGAGCTGCGAACGGCTCGTCCATGAGCAGAATCTTGGGGCTCGCAGCGAGCGTGCGCGCCATGGACACCCGCTGCCGCATGCCGCCGGAGAGCTCGGCCGGATAGCGCCGCTCGAAGCCGGCGAGCCCGACCAGCTCGACGAAGTGGCGGGCCTTTTCGTAGCGCTCCGCCTTGGGCAGTCCGGCCAGCTCGAGCGGGAACGCCACATTGTCGATCACGGTGCGCCAGGGAAAGGTCGACTCCTCCTGGAAGATCATCCCGATCGCGGCGTGTGGCCCGGCGACGCGCTCGCCCGCAACCGAGACGCTTCCCTCGTAGCCATCGACCAGGCCGCCGATGATGTTGAACAGGGTCGACTTGCCGCAGCCCGAGGGTCCGATGACCGAGACGAACTCGCCCGCAGCGACAGTGAAGGAGACGTGGTCAACCGCCGTCAGCGGTCCGTCCGGCGTGTCGAAGCGCTTGACGATACCGTCGACCAGCAGGATCGGCTTGTCTGGAGCTGCATCCGCACGCGCAGCCGTTCGCCGGGTTGGCGTCGACATCACCGCCATAATACTACCGACATGACGCTTCTTGCTCCCCGCCGCGCGCCGGGCTTGGACGCGTTCCACGGTTGTTGTTGTAAAGCTTCAGCGTCCTATAGCACACCGCAACGAGCAGGACACGCCCGCGCATTGTCGCCTGTCGGCATTACCCTGGGCTCTTGTCCCGGGCGCAGCGCAGCGCGGCCTTAGGACTCGGGGCTTTCGCGAAAATGCTATTGCCCGCGATGCGCTGCAGAACCGGGACCGTTTCAGTCACAAATCTATCCGTGGCCCGGAACGGTCCCGGGTTGTATGTCGGCGCGCCCTTCGTAAGAAGGCGGCGCCGGAGGGACCTCGTGGTCCCGGGACAAGTAAACCTAGCCCTCCTCCTGCATCGGACGCCCGGCGCGGCGGCACCAGTTCTCCCAGGCGCGGTTGATGCTGTAGGGCCCGGTGCGGGCGATGATCTTGTCGACCTCGCCAGAGGTCAGGAACTTGATATCGCCCATCCCCATCGCCTGCATCTGCAGCTTGGCGTTGAGCTCGAGATAGACCGAGACATACACCGCCTGCCGCACCGTCGACCCGAGAATGGTGGCGCCATGACCGCGCATCAAGACAGTCCGGCCCGCGCCCATGGCGCGGGCCAGATCGCGGCCCATCTCCACGCTGTCGACCAGAAGCGCGGTGTCGCCAAACTTGTCGTGCGAGTCCCAGATGGGAACATCGTGGCCGATATTGCCGCACATATGCAGGAGCGGCTTGAGCTTGGTCCCGGTCACCCCGAACGGGATGGTGCTTGGTGAGTGATTGTGCACGACCGATCCAACATCAGGCCGCGCCTCGTAGATGCCGCCGTGAATGAAGCGCTCGAGGTAGGGTGCACGCGAGCCGGCATTGACGGGCGCTCCTTCTAGGGTGAACTCCATGATGTCGCCGGACTCGATGCAATCCGGCGCCCGCGCCCGCGACAGGAGGAAGCGCTGCGGATTGTCGGGATGCCGCGCGCTGATGTGACCGAAAGAATCCACGATCCCTTCGCGCGCGAGGATGCGGTTGGCGGTCACGATCTCCTCGATAACGGATTCAAGCTTGGTCATCGGCTTTCCTTGGCTCGGGCTGTAGCCCGCATGAAGCGAAGCGGAATGCGGGAGCAGCGTTCCCGGATTGCGCTTCGCTCCATCCGGGCTACGAACCAGCGGCCCTCTATAAGATGAAGCTTACGGAGCCCAGGTTTCCGAGCTCATGGGCATCGATCAACACGCGCCGCTCCTTGATGCGGAAGCTGTCGCCCGCACGGCGCAGCAGGTAGCGGTAGGAGCCGACATACTCGCGGATGCGCTCGTAGCGGCGGAAGCGGTAGCAGACGAAATTGGCGGCGACGCGGATCAGGTCATCCTCGACGCCCAGAATGCGCACATTGCCGATCATGCGGCGGGTGCGCGATTTGGGAAATTCCGCGTGGCAGTTCGGATCGAGCACCCGGATGACACGCTGGCGGATGCGCTCGCGATCGTCGGCGACCAGGAACAGCGCGTGGCGGTGATCGCTCTCCGGCTGATCATTGGACGGCACATAGTAGCAGGCATCCTCGGCCAACAGCTCCTGCCAAGCGTCGAGCTTCCATTCATCCAGCAGCGCTGCCTCGTGGTAGAGAAAGTCCTCCACCTCGGCACGGGTGACCACCTTGGCGACCGGCGCGGTCATGCGGGCGTCCCCATCAATTGGTTCCAGCGGCGCCAGAAGATGCGCAGGTGGTGCTCGTCGCTGTTGAGCTGCTCGCCCTCCTTGCCCATTCCGCGCGACATTTCCGACCAACGGTCGTCGCGCCAATTGGCGAGACCCTGCTGCACCAGTTCGAGCGCCTCGACGTCATCGGGGGTGGCAAACCCGCCGGGGCCATAGAACGTCAGGAACGCATCGAGCCTGCGGGCGCGCGCGCTCTCGCTCTCCTCGACCGGACCGAGCGCCCAGGCCGTGACGTGCATCTTGCCGACCCCTTCCGGATAGAAGGTGCGCACGGTGACCGAGGAGCCGTCGTTGATCACCAGATTTGGAAAGATCACGAGGTTGCGGTTGGTGTCGGCGACCCGGCGCGCCCGCTCCTCGCCCAGCCGTTGCACGAGCTCGGCGCGGATCGCATCGATCTCGGCCTTGGCCGCCTCGCCATAGAGCGGAATCCATTTCGCGACCGGCCGCCCCCGGAAGTTGACGTTGTCGGTGGTGAAATGGCCGTTGCCGAGATCGACCGCCAAGCCCTTGGTCGGCAGCACCAGGCCGGCCGACTTGGGCGGCGGCTCGATCTTGACTCCGGAATTCGCCATGAAGTTGAGCCAGGTCGAATGGGTCGACGGCAGGTGATAATCGTCGACCGAGTTCTCGACCATCAGCTTCCAATTGGCCGCGACATCATACTCCTGCACGCCGGCGATGATTTCCATCTGTCCGGACGGTGATTGATCGATGACGAGGTCGATATAGTCCTTGGCATCTGCCAGATAATCTTCAAGCGGGCTTGCATCGGCATCGAGGCACATGAACCAGAAGCCGCGGTACTGCTCGAAGCGAGCGGGCCGACGCAGCCCATGCGACGATTTGTCGAAGCCATCCGCATAGGCGTCATCGCCCGGCACGCGAACGAGCGACCCATCATTGCCGTAGGTCCAGCCATGATAGATGCACATGAAGCGGCGGGCATTGCCCTCCCGCTGGGTGCAGACGATGGCACCACGGTGACGGCAGGTATTGAGCAGGCAATGGAACTTGCCGGCCTGGTCCCGGCAGAAGATCACGGGGCGCCCGGCGACCTTGCGGGTACGGAAATCGCCCGCCTGCTTCAGCTCGGAAGAATGCCCCACATAAATCCAGCAGCGGGCGAAAATCTGCGCCATCTCCTGCCGCAGGATGTCCTCCGAGACGAGGACCTCGCGGTCCAGAAGGAAGGTTTTCCGCTCGCGGTCGTCGACGATGTAGGAGCGCATGGCAGGGCTCGGGGTCGGTTTCCTTGCAGGCCACTAATGGCGCTCATAGTTGGCTAGTCAAGCCAGCGCCGGCGCATGGCCCGCTCGCGCCGCAAACGCTGGCCGAATGCCCGGCTCGCCGATCCCTCTTGCGCTTTCCGGCGGGATCGCTAAGCACACGCATCGCTACTCAACTACAGCGTAAAAGAAACAACAATGGCATCAGTCCCGGTATGCGCCGTCGCCGATGTTCCCGTGAACAGCGTCATCAGCCGCGAAGTGGGTGATGAGCTTGTCGCGATCTACAATATCGATGGCACCTTCTATGCAACCGAAGCCCGTTGCACGCACGGCCTCGCTGATCTCGCCGACGGCACGCTCGAAGGCGACACGATCGAATGCAGCTTCCATTTCGGCGCGTTTCACGTGCCGAGCGGCAAGGCGGTGCAACCACCCTGCTTTATCGACCTCAAGACCTACAAGACCGAGGTGAAGGACGGAGAGGTGTTGGTCGATCTCGAGACCCCGGCGCCGACAGCCGCTGCCGAATAGCGTACTCCGGTCGTCCCGGCCGAGCGAAGCGAGAGCCGGGATCCATACTGCTGCGCGCCATCGAGAGTGCACAGCAGCATGGGTCCCTGCTTTCGCAGGGACGACCGGCTTCTGAATGCGCAACTCCGTTTAACTGATGAACTCGCGCATATGCGCGACGAACGCATCCGGCGCCTGGCCTGGAATGTTGTGCTGGGAATCGACCGTCCGCTGCGGAATGTGCGGATATTCCTTGGTGAAGCGGTCGACCGTCTCAGGCGGGAAACGATCCGAGCGCAGGCCGCGGATCAGCATGGTCGGCGTCTTCACCATGTGCAGCTCGGCCCACATTTCCCGCACCGGGAACTTCGCCGGCTTTACGTCAGCGCCAAGCGGCTTCTTGTTGCCATTGTCGGGATCGCGCTTGAGCATGAAGCCGTTGTCGACCTTGATCAGCGCGTGCACCATGCGATCGCGATCGCTCGCCACCTGCGGCGGGTTCTTCAGCTTGGCGAAATGCGCCATGCCGGCCTCGATCGATTCAAACACCAGCGGCGGATTGCCAATGGTCGGCCCCGAGACTGCATCCTCGTCGCGGTTCATCTGGCTGTCGACGATGACCAGCTTCGACAGCTCATCAGGATAGTCGACCGCGAAGGCGATCACGGTTGGGCCCGCGCCCGAATGGCCGGCGATGATCGGCTTCTCGGTCCACTTCATGGCGGCCATCACCGCCCGCATGTCGTCCATGAGCGTGTCGCGGCGATAGTCCTTGCTGGGGCTCCAGGTCGATTCGCCCCAGCCGCGCCGATCCGGCGTCACGACCTGACGGTCTACGGCAAGCTGCGTCGCGACGTTGATCCAGTCGTAAGAATCGTAATAGTTGGATCCGTGCAGGATCATCACCGGCGTTTTGCCGGGCGAGCCGAAGACTCGATAGAACAGCGACACGTCGCCCGAGTTGACCCTCGCGATCCGTTGCTCGACAGCCATCGTTTTCCTCCCGTTGGCGGACTTCTATTTTGGCTTATAGCCTAATGCAGGCGTGGTGACTTGAGGAATCGGCGGCGGTCGGCGGAGGCGACCTTGAGCTCCATGGCCTGCCCTTCGCGATAAATCGTCAGCGGCACCTCCACACCGGCATCGCCGAGCGACCAGATGCGGCGAAACAGTCCGGCGAGGTCGTTGACCTCCTTGCCGCCGACTGCGAGCACGACGTCGCCGGTCCGCAGGTTCGAGCGCTTGGCGGGGCCTCGGTTGGAGAGGCCGACCACGACCACGCGGTTCTCGACCTCGGTGGCGTAGAGGCCGAGCCATGGACGCGGCGGCCGGTTGCGCTGACCGAAGGTGAGGAGATCATCGAAGATTGGTTTCAACAAATCGATCGGCACGATCATGTTGAGATGCTCGGTCGCGCCGCCCTCGCGCGGCTGATCGAGCTGCAGCGAGCCGATGCCGATGAGGTCGCCCTTGGGGCCGATGACCGCGGTGCCGCCCCAATTGGGATGCGCCGGCGCAGTGAAGATCGCCTCATCGAGCACGTATTCCCAATAACCGGCGAATTCCTGCCGTGCGGCGATATGCGCGGCAACCGAGTGGTGCCGCCCGCCGGCACCGGCGACGACCACCGGCTCGCCAACAGCAGCCCCGCTTGACTGGCCGAGCGAAAGCGCCGGAAGGTCGACCTTGGCGAGCGCCTGCACCAATCCGAAGCCGGTCTCCTGGTCATAGCCGAGCACATGTCCCGGAACCGCGCGTCCATCGCTCAGGCTGAGCCAGATCGTCTCCGCTTCGGTGATCAGATAGCCGATCGTCAGCACCAGGCCGTCGCGGCGGATGAGCACGCCGTTGCCGGCACGCTCGGTGCCGAGCGTCTCGGCGCTGAAGGCATCGCCCGGGACAACTGAGCGCACCCCCACCACCGCCTCGAGCGCACCGTCGAGATCATAGGCATAATCCTGCGGCTTGGGCTGCACACCGGCCGGCACTTTCCATTCGCTCGTAGACGGCATTTCGAAGGCTCCCAGGGCTAAAGCCTGTCCGACGGCCCTCCGCGGAGGCCGACGGACCGGGTGAATATAGTCCGAATTGCCGTTGCCGAAACGGGGCGGGCCGCACGCCGATGGACCGGGTTCGCAGGTACGGCGCGGCGCCATCCCTGAGGAAATCCGTAGCGGGGTGGTTTCAGGAAATGGCCCCGGCGCCCGACCTTGTTTCAGCGCGGGCGCGCTGCCGAAGGTTCGTGTTCAGATTTCCGCCAATGCCCTGCGCAACCGCAATGATCGCGACCGCAAATCCGGCCCGCGATGAGACATATTTGATGGCGGTCGCGGTCGTCTCGTCCTTGAAGCGGTCGTCTCGTCCTTGAAGAAGCGTGTGACAAAATTGAGCTCGCTCCCGGATTGTCATTCGCTCTCGTACAAACACCTAATCGCAAATCGCGTATTCTTTGCATATTCAACCTGATTCTGGCCGGATCGATCGTGTAGATTATATAACTTAGAGATGTTCAATTTATATTTTCTTTATTGTAGCATCGCCGACCCAGCGGCGGTTTTACGCCAAAGACCAGGAGGGGCGGATGAACATTGCGACCAATGTTCTGCAGAGGGAACATGTGACGCTCGCGTTTGGCACGCCGCTCTCGATCTATCTCTGGCCGAACAGTGAAACGCTCAATGCGGAATTAGCGTCTCTCGTTCTGCAGAAGGAGAAAGAGGACCGAGGGGTTACGAGGAGCAATGTAGGAGGCTGGCATTCCCAACCTAATCTATTTCAGTGGGACTCCGATTGTGTTCGTAATCTTAAAGATCGCGTGACGAGCTGCACGCTCAGCTTGACGGGCATCGTGCTGGGAGGAGGCCCGAGAAGGGTCAATTTACAAATGGAATGTTGGGCGAACGTGTCCAGACACGGCCATTATCACGGCGTGCATGACCATCCCGGCACGACCTGGTCCGGCGTGTATTACGTCACAGCCGGCAAAGTCGACACCAATGATCCCGCTAATGGCCCTGCTAATGGGCGGCTTGAATTGATCGACCCACGCGTTGGCGTTGGCCTGTTCGGTTCTGAAGAGGGACTTCTTGGTGGCCGTTACCTGGTCGAACCGGTGCCGGGGCTCATGGTGATGTTTCCAAGCTGGTTGAGGCACATGGTGCATCCGTTTTTTGGCTCGGAGGAGAGAATTTCCATATCTTTCAACGTTCGCGTTCAGTTCGAGCCACACGCGGCACCGGGATTACCCGCATAGGAGTCGGCCACGGCTACCGCCCACGTTCGCGCTGCGACGCCGATCGATATGCCCCCCGTGACGATGACGTGCCCGGTGCAATCGGTAGCTGGATTTCACGCGCGGGGTCCGGCTGCGGGTCCGCCAACAAAGATGGAATCAAATCAGGAATAAGAGATGGCTTTATAAGTACTTAATCAGTCAATTTGGTACAGCTGGGTGGACTCGAACCACCGACCTCCTGATCCACAGTCAGGCGCTCTAACCAACTGAGCTACAGCTGCACAGGTCCGCAGGGCCCGGAGCACGCGCGAATGTGGGGCGAAACTAGGGGCAAACCTCCCGGCTTGGCAAGAGCGCCGGTTCCCAACCTGGTCAACCGCCGGAGGGTTCCTCGTTCACAAACGCGGAGCGGGGCAACCCGGCTCTGGAATTGCGCTCGTGGCCAAAGCTCCAGTGCTCGCGCAAAGCGCGCCAATTTAGCGCCCCACCACGACAAAAGCCCGGGCACAAGCCCGGGCTTTCCGTCAAATTGCAAAGCTTACCTTGCGGCCTTCAGGCGACCTTCTTGAACGCCTTGGTCATGCTCTCCTTGACCGGCTCGGTCGTCTCGGTCGCAACCTTCTGGGCCAGCGCGGCAAGCTCCTTGCTCTGGCTGGTCAGAGCTTCGAACTGCCTACGGGCATGCGCCGTCGAAAGCTCGACGAGCTCGGACAGTGACTTCGCACCCAAAAGCTCGCTCGCAAAGTCGAAGGCTGCGTTCGTGTTGGTGCGCGCCGCCTCGATCACCTTGGAGCCGTATTCGGAGATGCCCTTGCTAGCGGTGGCGTAGGTGCCTTCAAGCAGGCCGGTGCACTCTTCGGCCGCGGACTTCATCTTCTCATAGTTCTCCTTCGCCTGCGAAACGCCCTTCTCGGCGAACTCGCGGAAGGCGGCCGGAATTTCCATTTTCGGCATCTCGAAATTCGGGATCCCGAACTTCGGGAACTCGAAAGCAGACCCGCTAAATGCCGGCCTTGTCGACGATTTGGTCGTGGTGACTTCTTCCATGGCTATTCATCCATCCTTAAGGGGCTTTTGGGCATTCACTCGTGGGGGCATTCCGTCATAGGGTGGGGGCAAACCGCATTTGTTGAGCCCCCGAATTCCAACCGTGCGCACGCCTTCGGTTCCGGAAAGCGCCGCCGCTGCACTACTGAAAGTAATAATGGCACAACCCTTAGTGCGGCGCAACATGATTTTTTGCATCGCACAATGAGACATCTCACCCGTTCCCCGGCCACGGCGGCCGGGGTTGTATCGCAATCCAACGGCTTCGGCCTTTAATCCACTTCCAGATCAGGTGGATCCGGGTACGCCTGATTTAATTTTTCTTGTTCGGCGATCCGCCTCAGCGCCCTCACGTTACCGTCCCCCGCGCCTTCACTCAAGGTGCACCGCAACGGGCCGCCTGCCAGAAGGGCACCAAAACTAAAGCTTCGATTTCCGCGGACCTTCGCCGAGCTTGCTTGCGCCCTGCCCGAGCTCCTTCGCCTGGTCGACCAGGAGCTGCATCTGCGTCCTGATGTAATTCGATTGCAACTCAAGCATCTCCTGGATGTCCTTGGCGCGGACGAGCTTTTGCGCGAGCTCAAAGGAGCTCGCAATGTTCTGGCCGGCGAACTCGATGGCCTTCTGCCCGACATCCTTGGCGCCTTTGCGCGCCGTTTCAGCTTGCCCCTCGAACGTGGTGACGGTGTGTTGCGCCGCCGAGATGAGGTTGTCGGAGGCCTGTTTGGCCTGCTCCATGCTTTTCTCTACAAGCGCCCGCATTTCCTGCGGGATCTGAAACTCACCGGCTCGGTTCGACACCATCGTTGGCTCCTTTCTCAAACCCTAACTGGATTCCCGCTGGATCGTTCAGCGATTGGCGCCGACCGAGCTCGATAACCAAGCTGAGGTCGCGACTGCGGCTCGGAATCGCCGCCAAGATTTGGGAGAGCCGCGGCTCACGGCTCCGACTTTGCCGGGAAGATTTCCTGTGCTTTGCGCTGCAAAATAGAGGCTGCGCCGTGGACGCAGGCGGCGGCGTCGGATTAATAGCAATCAGGCCCGACAACGCCGGTGCCGTCGATTTTGATGCCGAGATGACAAAGCCATCCTGATGGACGAGGGAGCCAGCGATCTCCTTTGGCTCGGCCATCCGAGCTTGACCGCTGCGGCGTTCAGCGCATTTCCGGCCTGGCTGTGGTCGTTCGACGCTACGCGGCTTTTGTGGGCCAATCCGGTCGGCGCAGCGATATTCGATGCACCGCTCTCTGCCGCCATCCGCGCCAGCGTGTTCGGATCGCGCGGACCGGCGGCCATCCAGGTGGCAAGGCTTGCCGCGACCCTGCGCGTAGACGGCGAAACGCGTTCGGCGCGCTTGCGCGGGCTCGGCACCGGTGTGGGCGGCGTTCTTGCTTGCTCCTGCTCCAGCATTAGGCTGGCGGACAATTCGCGCGCGGTGTTGGTCGCCGCGACCGAGCGGGCCGGTGCCGACTGGCCGCTGGCGGAACGTTTGCGACGTTTGCTTGGTCAATGCGCCGCGCCGGTTGCGGCATTCTCAGCCGCCGGAGAGCTCATCCAAGCCTCCGCGCCTGCAAAGCTGCGGCTAGGCGGGGCCCCGACCCTCATGGCGATTGGCGCCGAAGGAGTTGGCGCCATGGCGCGGCAGTCCGGCCGTGCGCGCGGGATGAGCACGATTGGGCCGCTCTGCGTCGAACGCATCGATGTCGAAGCCGCCACGATACTTCTTGCTGTGCTCGAAGCGTTGGCCACGCCTGCTCCGCGCGCCACGAACGAGGTGATGCAGCCTGTCGAGAGGGCAGCAAGGCGCCGCCCACCATGGCGTTTCGTCTGGCACATGGATGCGGATCAACACTTCACGATCGATTCCGAGGAGTTCCTGCACCTCGCGGGCGCAAGGACCGCCGCTCTGCTCGGGCGTCCCTGGGCCGAGCTGGCGGCAGCGCTCGACCTCGATCCCAGAGGACAGATCGCGCGCGCGCTGGCAAGCCGTGAGACCTGGAGCGGGCTCTCGGTCGCGTGGCCGGTGGAGAATGGCGGCAAGCCTCTCACGGTCGAGCTCTCCGGGCTGCCGGTCTACGACCGCGAGCGCGTCTTTGGCGGCTATCGCGGTTTCGGCATCTGCCGCGCCGATGCGCACGAGGCTGCACCAACCATAGAAGGATTGTCAAAGGTCGTTCCCTTGCGGCAGACCCAACCGGCCCCCCCTTCATTGAACGCCGTCGAGCGCAATGCCTTTCATGAGCTGACGCGCAGGCTACAGGAACGCCTGGAAGCCGCCGGGGCGACAGCGGCGAGCCCTGATGCCGAAGTTGCCGCGGCCCCGATCTCACACGATGATCCGCCGCCGTCGGATTTATCCGTCGCCACCGACGCCGATGACCAGAATTCCGCGCTCAGCCGCGCTCAAGCCGAGATTCTCAAGCTCAGGGGGCTCATTGACGCGGCGCGCCGCGAAGCCGAGAAGGCGGCTTCTGCCAAATTCGACTTGCTGGCCAGGATCAGCCACGAAATTCGCAGTCCGCTCAACGCTATCATCGGTTTTTCCGAGATCATAGCGGAGGAGAGATTCGGCCCTCTGCCGAACGAGCGCTACCGGCAATATCTCGGCGACATCAAGAGCTCCGGCGCCCATCTCATGTCGCTGGTCAACGATCTCCTCGACTTGTCCAAGCTAGAAGCCGGCAAGCTCGACCTCAGCCTGGCCGATGTCGCGCTCAACCCGATGATCCAGGAGTGTGTCGCGGTCTTGCAGCCGCAGGCCAATCGCGAGCGGATCATTCTCCGCACCTCGCTTTCGCTCCGGCTGCCGCAGGTAAGGGCCGACGCCCGTTCACTGCAGCAGATCGTGCTCAACCTGATCTCGCATGCGAGCTCTCTGGCCGGATCCGGCGGCCAGGTCATCGTCGCGACCGGTATGACCGACGTCGGCGAGGTGGTCTTGCGCGTGCGCGACAACGGCCCGGGCATGAGCGAAAGCGAGATCGCCATTGCGCTGCAGCCGTTCCGCCGGGCTTCGGCAACGGCCCGCCCGAGCGGCACCGGCTCGGCCCTCGCCTTGCCTCTCGTCAAGGCGCTCACCGAGGCCAATCAGGCGCGATTGCACATCAAGAGCACGGCCGAGCCCGGCACCTTGATCGAGGTCGTGTTTCCGCGCGAGCGCGTCCTGACCGCATGAGCGGCGCGGCCGGCAGGTCTGCAAACAGGGCCAGCTACGCAAGGCGAGCGAAATCGGATAATCTCTCGCTTGGCGGGGGGAGGAATTCGGCACCGAAGGTGCGGCCATGATGCGGATGCTTCGCTGCCTCGCGCTCTGTGCGCTCGTGCTTTTTTCGGCGCCGCGGGCGCACGCAGCCGGGGATGTCGACCTCCTGCTTGTGCTCGCGGTCGATGTCTCGCGCAGCATCGATCAGGGCAAGTTCCTGCTGCAGCGTGATGGTTATGCGGCCGCAGTCTCCAATCGTGGCGTGCTGGACGCGATCAAGTCGGGGCCCAATCAGAAGATCGGCCTCGAGTTCGTGGAATGGTCGGGTTACGGGGCCCAGAAGGTCGTCATCGACTGGACGGTGATCGATGGGCCCGACAGTGCCCGTCGCTTCGCCGACCAGATCGTCGAAGCACCGCGCTCCTTCGCCGATCGTACCTCGATCAGCGGCGGCATCGAGTTCGCCGCGGCACAACTCTCCGCCTCGCCTTTCAACGCCCCGCGCCGCATCATCGATGTTTCCGGCGATGGCACCAACAATGCCGGCCGCGAGGTCACAGCCGCGCGCGACGATGTGGTCGCCAAAGGCATCATCATCAACGGCTTGGTGATCCTCAGCGACAATCAGGTCCTCTTCAACGCCGAGCACACCAACCCACCCGGCGGCCTGGAGAAATACTACCGGGATCACGTGATCGGCGGCCCCGGCGCGTTCGTGATGGTGGCGGAGAACTTCGAGGCCTTCGGCAGAGCCATCGTCAAGAAGCTGATCGCCGAGATCGCGGCTGCTCCCCGGCTGCAGAAGACCGCATCGGCGAGATAGCCGGCGGCTCCCGCATTATTGCCTGCCTGTTTTCTGGGCGGCTTTGGCCCGCGCCTTCGGCATGGGCAAGCTCGCCCGCTCCAGCAAATTGTGCCATTGTGGAAGCACCGGGCATCGAGGGCTCGATAGCGGGCCTCGCATAGGGGAGAAGGATTACGTGAACAAAGTCTATCCGGACGCCAAAACGGCGCTTGCCGGCCTGTTGAAGGACGGCATGGTGGTCCTGGCCGGAGGCTTCGGGCTCTGTGGCGTCCCGGAGGCGCTGATCCATGCGATCCGTGATTCCGGCGTCAAAAACCTGACCGTCGTCTCCAACAATGCCGGCATCGACGGAGTAGGCCTCGGCGTGCTGCTCGAAACCCGCCAGATCAAGAAGATGATCTCGTCCTATGTGGGCGAGAACAAAACGTTCGCGCAACAATATCTAGCCGGAGAGCTCGAGATCGAGTTCAACCCGCAGGGAACGCTGGCCGAGCGCATCCGCGCCGGCGGCGCCGGCATTCCGGCCTTCTTCACCAAGACCGGGGCCGGCACCCTGATCGCCGAAGGCAAGGAGACGCGCGAGTTCGATGGCCACACCTATGTGATGGAGCGCGGCATCGTTGCCGATCTGGCGATCGTTCATGCTTGGAAAGGCGACACCGAGGGCAACCTCGTCTATCGCAAGACGGCGCGCAATTTCAATCCGATGATGGCGACCGCCGGCAAGGTCACCGTGGCCGAGGTCGAGCACCTGGTCGAGCCCGGGCAGCTCGATCCCGATCACATCATCACCCCGGGAATATTCGTGCAGCGTATCGTGCACGTGCTCAATGCGGAAAAGCGCATCGAGCAGCGCACCGTGCGCAAGCGCAGCTGAGCAGGCGCATGTTCCGGAAGAGTGGACATCGGCTTTCCCAAAGACCTACCTCCGTGAAAGCGGGGGACATGCGCCAACCCGAATAGGAGCAGCCATATGGCCTGGACCCGCGAGCAAATGGCCGAACGCGCGGCGAAAGAGCTGCGCGACGGCTTTTATGTCAATCTCGGCATCGGCATCCCGACGCTGGTGTCGAACTACATTCCCCCCGGCATGAGCGTTCAGCTGCACAGCGAGAACGGCATGCTCGGAACCGGACCCTTCCCGTTCGAGGGCGAGGAGGATCCCGACCTCATCAATGCGGGCAAGCAGACGGTCACCGAGCTGCCGACCACCAGCTACTTCTCCAGCGCCGATTCCTTCGGGATGATCCGCGGCGGGCATATCGATCTTGCCATTCTGGGCGCCATGCAGGTGGCTGAGAACGGCGATCTCGCCAACTGGATGATCCCCGGCAAGATGGTTAAGGGCATGGGCGGCGCCATGGACCTGGTGGCGGGCGTCAAGCGCGTCGTCGTGGTGATGGAGCACTCGGCCAAGAACGAGCCCAAGCTCTTGCACCGGTGCACGCTGCCGCTGACCGGGGCCAATGTGGTCGATCTCGTCATCACCGATCTTGGGGTTTTCACCATTGACCGGCAGGGTGGCGGCATGAGCCTGACCGAGCTGGCGCCCGGCGTGACCCTTGACGAGATCGCACGCAAGACCGAGGCGAGCTACAAGGTCAGCGTGCGCCCAAACTGATAGGGTGATCGGGCTGTTGGAGGCGTGGCCTCCCTACTGATGCGTTTGGGACACAGGGGAAGGCTTCGTTCCGGCGGGCTTGTGGCTGGCCACGAAAGCGACACAGACGGACGCCACAAGGACGCTGGCTTCCTTGCCCCGACGACGGGGGTTCGTCGGCTTGCCGCTGAATAATCAGCGAATAATCGGGAAGATCGAGCCTTGATTGCGGGCATCGGGATCAAGCGCCTTGGACTAGCCGCCGCGACCCTGATCGCGGGGGTGTTCATCGGCTTGGTCGTGCTGTCGTTCCTGATCCCGGCCGATACCGTGCGCGATTCGATCAAGAGCGAGATCAAAGCGGTCACCGGCCTTGAACCGGTCCTGCGCGGGGACGTCGCGGTGTCCCTATTTCCCACCGGCACGGTGGTTTTCGACCATGTCGCACTTGGCGACGGCGGCACCGAGCCGGCGATGACGGTCGATCAGCTGGTTGTGCGCCTGCGCTTCTTCCCACTCCTCATCGGTCGAATCGAAATTGCGGACGTGTCGCTGATCCGCCCGACCATCACGATTTCGTTCGCGCCCGACGGCAGCTCGAACTGGTCACGGCATGTGGAGATGCTAGCGCGTGCGCTGCGGCCGCAGCCGCAAGCGGATGCCGAGCGCGTTGCGTCCTTTTCCGAGATCCGAATCGGCGACGGCAAGGTGATCCTGCGGGATCAGGGCCACGACATTACCGAGACGCTCAGCAACGTCGAATTTGCGCTCGCCTGGCCATCGATCTCGAAGAGCTTCGCGGCAACCGGCCATTTCCTGTGGCACGACGAGATCATGGAAGGGGCCTTCAGCCTGAGCGATTTCGTGGCCGCTCTGGTCGGCGACCGCTCCGGCCTCAAGGTTCGCTTCAGCGGGACCCCGGTAAAGATCGCGTTCGACGGTTACCTCAGTTACAGCCCAACGCTGCGGATGGAGGGCACGCTTGCGGCGGATGGTCCCTCGCTGCGCGATGCTCTGCGCTGGGCCGCGCACCGAGCCCCGCCCGGCGGCGGCTTCGGGCCATTCTCGCTCAAGGCGCAGACCAACGTGGCCGGCCGGAACGTTTCGCTCTCTGCGCTCAATATCGAGCTCGACGGCAATGTGAGCGAAGGCGCGCTGACCTTCATGGCCGATGGCCGGCAGACCGTGCAGGGCACGCTCGCAGCCGATGGGCTTGATCTCACGCCCTATGTCTCTGCCGTGCGGCTGCTCACCTCCGGCGAGCGCAGCTGGGAACGCGTGCCGATCACGCTCGATGGCTTCGACGATGCCGATGTCGACCTGCGCCTCTCGGCCGCGCACGTGACGATCGGCAGCGCCAAGCTCGGACGCACCGCAGTCGCGACCAATCTGCGCAACGGGCACTTCACCGTCACGGTCGGCGAATCGGAAGCCTTCGGTGGCGTGGTGAAGGGATCCTTCGGGCTTGCCCGGGCCATCGGAGGAGCCGAGCTCAAGGCGCAGCTCCAATTCAACGACGTCGAGCTCGATCAAACGCTCGGTGAGCTGTTCGGAATTCGCCGGATGGAAGGCAAAGGCAATCTCGGCTTTGCGGTCGACAGCAAGGGCGGCAGCGTCTATGGCCTGACCAAGGGGTTAAACGGCACCGCAAACCTCATCAGCCACAAAGGCGCGATTGCCGGCCTCAATGTCGAGCAGCTGCTCAAGCGCCTGGCCAAAAGTCCATTGTCGGGGGGCAATGAATTGCGCGGCGGAAAGACCCCGTACGACCTGCTCGCCGCCAACGTGAAGATCGACCAGGGCACCGTCAACGTCGGCGACGTGCGGATTGAAGGGCCTTCGCTGCGGCTTTCGCTTGCGGGCTCGGCCTCCATACCGGCGCGGGAGCTCGACCTGACCGGAACCGCAAGCCTCCTGGCAAGCACGGCGACCGGCGACCCGACGACGGCTTTCGAGCTGCCATTCATGGTGCGCGGACCGTGGGACGACCCCCTTCTCCTACCGGATGTCCAGGTCCTGATGAAACGCTCCGACGCCGGATCGCGGCTGATGGATTCCGTGCTGAACCACGCAGCACCGGCCCCGGCCAATGTCGGCGACGGATGCCAGAACCGGATGCAGCTCGCCGCCGTGGGCGATTGCTCTCCCCAGATGGGGCGCTAAGCCAGCCGCAGCCAACTACGTGGGCGACGCGCACGCGATCGTTTATCATCGAAGCCGACCGAATCATCGAGCCGCCGAATCCTGAAGGCGGCGGCGAGCCTCAATGCTCTACGATTTCCTGCAGACCTTGATCAAGATTGCGGTCGCCTCGCTGATCGTCGGCACCATCCTCGGGCATTTCGGCATCACCACCGAGCATGTGATGCGGGAATTTGGCGTCTCGCCGGATCGCATCATGGAGCTGGCACGGCAGGGTCTCACCTGGGCGCTGCCCAACCTTCTCACCGGCTCGCTCATCATCGTGCCGGTCTGGTTCCTGATCTATCTGTTCCGCCCGCCGGGAGCGCGGAGCGAAGAGTAGGGAACACCATTTCCCACCCCTACTCCCTGCTCCCTACCCGCCACTTGCCGAACAGCGACGCCGCCGCCACCACCACGGCCACGATCGTGATCATGATGGTGCAGACCGCATTGATCTCGGGCTTAACGCCGAGCCGCACCTCCGAATAGATGCGGATCGGCAGCGTGGTCGCCCCGGGACCGGTGGTGAAGCTCGCGATCACCAGATCATCGAGCGACAGCGTGAACGCCAGCATCCAACCGGCGGCTATTGCCGGCGCGATCAGCGGCAGTGTCACGGTGAGGAACGTTTTGAGCGGCGGGCAGCCGAGATCCTGGGCCGCCTCCTCCAGATCGGTATCGAAATCCAGAATCCGCGCCTGCACCACCACGGTGACGAAACACATGGTCAACGTCGTGTGGGCGATGGTGATGGTCCAGAATCCGCGATCGACGTCGAGCGCCACGAACAGCAGCAGCAAGGAGAGCCCGGTGATCACCTCGGGCATCACCAGCGGCGCATAGGTCATCCCGCTGAAGAGGACGCGGCTGCGGAATCTGCCGCCGCGCACCAGGACGATCGCGCCCAGCGTCCCGAGCACGGTAGCGGCCGTCGCCGATAAGGCCGCTATGGCGAGGCTGATCCGCGCTGAATCCAGCATGTCCTGATCATCGAGGAGCGCCGCGTACCAGCGCGTCGACCAGCCGCCCCAAACTCCGACCAGGCGCGAGGCGTTGAATGAATAGATCACCAGGATGACGATCGGCAGGTACAGAAAGGCCAAGCCCAACGCGATCGAGACCAGGTTGAACCAGGAGGTCTTGCGCATGTTAGGAGCGCCCTTCGAGCTGCCGCATCTGCCGCTGCTGATAGACCATGATCGGCACCAGGAGCAGCGCAAGCAGCACGATGGCAACCGCGGAAGCGGCCGGCCAATCGCGATTGGCGAAGAATTCGACCCAGAGGGTCTGCCCGATCATCATCGTGTCGGAGCCGCCCAGGAGATCGGGGATGACGAATTCCCCGACGATTGGAATGAAGCAGAGCAGTGTCCCGGCGAAGACTCCGGGGAGTGACAGCGGCAGGGTCACCAGCCAAAAAGCCTTCCAGCGCGGGCAGCCGAGATCGGCCGCAGCCTCGAGCAACGCCTCGGGTAGCTTCTCCAGGGTCGCATAGATGGGCAGGACCATGAACGGCAGGTAGGAATAGACGATGCCGATATAGATCGCCGTATCGGTCGCGAGCCAGGCGGGCGGGGTATCGACGATGCCGAGCGCAAGCAGCAACTGGTTGAGCAGACCCTCGCGCTGGAGAACGTTGATCCAGGCGTAGATGCGGATCAGGAATGAAGTCCAGAACGGCAGCACGACCAGCATGAACAGGATCGGCTGCCATCCACGCGGGGCGCGCGTCATCCCGTAGGCGAGCGGATAGCCGATCAGAAGCAGCATCGCAGTGGAAATGCCAGCGATCAGAACGCTCCTGGCATAAGACAACAGATAGATCGGGTCGGAGGCGATGAGCGCGTAGTTGTCGAGCGACAGGGCATTGAAGAACTCGCGCAGGCCGTGCGCTCCGCCCGCAAGGTCGAGCACCGGCGTATAAGGCGGCTGCGCGATCGCAGTCTGCGATAAGCTGATCTTGAGCACGATCAGGAACGGACCCAGGAAGAATACGACGAGCCACAGATACGGGATGAGGATCAACAGCCACCAGCCCAGCGGTCGCCGCGCAGCGCGCGCTCTCGGCAACGGTTGCGCCTTGATGATGGCCTCCACCGTCATCGTGTCAGCACGACGCCGGCGTCGCCCGCCCACGACAGCCATACCGGTTCATCGATGCGGAACGGCCGTTCGATGAGGCGCGTCATATTGGCCGCCGAAGCCTTCATGATGAAGCCATCGGGCAGGCGCACCTTGTAGATCGAAATGTCGCCCAGATAACCGATGTCCCAGATCTTTCCGGCGACACAATTCCCGAGCCCGTCCGCCGGCGCCGTGTGCGAGACGCGGACCTTCTCGGGCCGCAGGGCAACCCACACCGTGTCGCCTGTGCTTGCCTCGGCGGGGGTCGCAACCTCGAGCCTGCCGACGCTGGCGCTCATGATCGTCGCGCAGCCGGCGCCGGAGGCGAGGAGTCGTCCTTCGATCAGGTTCACGTCGCCGATGAAGTCGGCGACCCAGCGAGAATTTGGCTGCTCGTAGATTTCCGGCGGGCTCGCGACCTGAATGAGACGTCCCTGGTCCATCACCCCAATTCGGTCGGCGACCGTCATCGCCTCCTCTTGATCATGGGTGACGATCAGAAAGGTGAGACCCAGCTTCTGTCGCAGGTGCATCAGCTCGAATTGGGTTTCCCCGCGCAGCTTCTTGTCGAGGGCGGCGAGCGGCTCGTCGAGCAAGAGCACGCGCGGCCGTTTGACCAGCGCACGCGCCAGCGCCACGCGCTGGCGCTGGCCGCCGGAAAGCTGATGCGGCTTGCGTTTCTCGAAGCCTTCGAGCTTGAGCAGCGCCAGCATGGCGGCGACGCGCGCCGCGATCTCCGCCTTCGGCAGCCCATCCTGTCGCAGCCCGAACGCGACGTTTCCTTCCACATTGAGATGCGGAAACAAGGCGTAGCTTTGGAACATCATGTTGACGGCGCGCCGATGCGGCGGGACCGAGGCGAGGTCCTGCCCGTCAAGCAGGACCCTTCCCGTATCCGGGATTTCCAGCCCGGCGAGCAGGCGCAGCAACGTGGTCTTGCCGCAGCCAGAGGGCCCGAGCAGGGCAAAGAACTCTCCCGGGAAAATGTCGAGTGACAAGTCCTCGACCGCGGCGACCCCGGAGAAGCGCTTGCCGACCGCCTCGAACCGCACCAAGGGGGGCGTGGCCGGATCGCTGCGGAATGGAGGTGGCCGGGAAATCCCCTGGTGGCGCGCGGGCGCACTGCTTGAATCAAGAACGCTCGTCATGCGAGCCACGCTACAGCATCAGTCCGCGAAGTGTGAACCTGATTCCGCCCGGTGCTCAGGCTTGCGTCAAGGTGCGGGCGACCGCTTCGCGCCAGCCGGCCCATTTGCGCGCGCGCACGGCTTCGTCCATCTGCGGTGTGAACCGGCGTTGGCAGCGCCAACCGGCGGCAAAGTCTGCAAGGTCCGGGCAAAGGCCGGCGGCGAGCCCGGCCAGATAGGCAGCCCCTAAGGCGGTCGTCTCGGTCACGGCGGGACGGTCGACAGGGGCGGCCAGAATATCGGCGAGGAACTGCATGGTCGCATCGCTTGCCGCCATCCCGCCGTCGACCCGCAGCACGGTCTGCCCTCCCCGCAGCGGCCAATCGGCGCGCATCGCCTCCAGGAGATCGCGTGTCTGATAGCTTACCGCTTCAAGCGCGGCGCGCGCGAGCTCGGCCGCACCGGAATTACGCGTCAGTCCGAACACGGCGCCGCGGGCCTGGGCGTCCCAGTACGGGGCGCCGAGCCCGACAAAGGCGGGCACCAGATAGACTTGCTCGGTCGGATCGGCCGCGGCCGCGAGCGCGTTCACGTCCTCGGCGCGTGTGATCAATTTGAGCGCGTCGCGCAGCCACTGCACCGCCGCGCCGGCGATGAAGATGGCACCCTCGAGCGCATAGGTGCGTTTACCGGCGAGCTGATACGCAATCGTCGTAAGCAGGCGATGCTTGGAGGCGACGGGCTCATCGCCGGTATTGAGGAGCGCAAAGCACCCGGTCCCGTAGGTCGACTTGATCATGCCGGGCGTGAAGCAGCCCTGCCCGATGGTCGCGGCCTGCTGGTCCCCGGCGATGCCGAGAATGCGAATCCCGGCACCGAACAGATCCGGCAGCGTGGTGCCGAAATCGTGCGCGCAATCGTGGACCGAAGGTAGCAGCGGCACAGGCACCCCGAAAATTTCGCAGAGGCCACCATCCCACTCGCCACGCCGGATATCGAAGAGCATCGTGCGCGCCGCATTGGTCGCGTCGCTGGCATGGACTTGGCCGCCGGTCAGCCGGGACAAGAGGAAGCTGTCGACGGTCCCGAAGGCGAGCCGTCCCGCCGCGGCGGCGGCGCGCGCACCTTCGACATGATCGATGAGCCAGCGGATTTTGCTCGCGGAGAAATAGGGATCGAGCAGCAGCCCGGTACGGAAAGCGATTTCCGCTTCGTGACCCGCTGCGCGCAGGCTTGCGCAGGTCTTGGCGGTGCGGCGGTCTTGCCAGACAATGGCGTTATGGACCGGCCCTCCGGTCGCGCGGTCCCATAGAATCGTGGTCTCGCGTTGATTGGTGATCCCGATCCCGGCAACCTCGCCGGCCACACACCCCGCCCTGGCCATCGCTTCGCGCACGGTCGCAACCGTGGCGGACCAGATCTCCTCCGGATCGTGCTCGACCCAGCCGGGCGCCGGGTAGATTTGCCGCAGGTCTTGCTGCGCAAGCGCAACGGGCGCCAGCGCCGCATCGAAGATGACGGCGCGCGTCGAGGTGGTTCCCTGATCGATGGCGATGAGATAATCGGCCACGTTGAAGGAGCCCCCGGCCGGCGCGCGCGTGCGCATTTCAAAGTGGTGCGTGTCGCCCGCTTTTGCGGGCCGCCCCTTTTCTGCAAAACCGGAATCTACTCCTTGCTTTCACAAGCGCGGGCTTTCCGGTGCAGGTACTACTCGAGCACTATAGCATCGGGAGCGCGGTCGTCGACCGGCCGGGAATCGCCTTGCGGCTGCAGGCTCGGCGCCACGGTCGCGGCATGGCGCAGCCGCGGCGCCGTCAGCACCGAGACAAGCCGCTCGTATAGCGCGGGACCCGAGACGGGCTTCACCAGAAACCCGCGCACGCCGAGACGCATGGCCTCGGCCACCGGTATGGATGCGTGGTGGTCGGTCAACATGATGATCGGCACGCTTGCGCAAGCTAATCGATCGTCGGCGCGCAGCCGCCGCACGAATTCCGCGCCGCGCATTCCGGGCGCCTGCCATTCAAGGATCACCAGATCGGGATCGAGCTCGGCGGCGGCTGCGAGACCGGCCTCGCCCGCCGGTGCGTCATGGACATCGGTTGCGCCCATCGACAACAGCAGGGTGCGAATGATCTTACGCGTGCCGAAATCGGCACCGATCAGCAAAATCCTTGCTGATTGGAGCCAGCCGTCGCGATCGCTGGCGCTGGGCCGCATGGCGCATCCGAAACAACAAATATCGCCCCTAAGCCGACGCAGATTGTCTAGCGATTTCAAATTGGATTGCAGTAAATCGGATCGCTAAAATTCGATCGATCCCGGCCTATTGAGCACCGCTGCCGATCGCATCCGTCATGAAACGCGCCAAGCGCTCGCATTCGGCTCGGGACATGCGCAACCCGAGCTTGCTGCGGCGCCAGAGCACGTCGTCCGCGGTTCGCGCCCACTCATGCTCCATCAAATAGCGAACCTCCGCACCGGTGAGATCGGCACCGAATGACGGTCCGAGATCGGTCGCCCGCTTGGCCGGTCCCAGAATGCGGCTGATGCGCGTCCCATAGGCATGCACCAGCCGGCGCGCATGGGCTTCGCTCAAGAACGGCCAGGTCCGGCGCGCTTGCGCTATCAGACGGGGAACGCCATCAAGCTCGAAATCGCCGCCGGGCAAGCGCGACTTCCTGGTCCAAGCCGGACGCGCGCCAAGCACATGAGCAAGACGGTCGAGCGCGGCCTCGGCGAGCCGACGGTAGGTCGTGATCTTGCCGCCATAGATGCTGAGCAGCGGCGCCTTGCCGCCGTCCTCGTCGAGACGCAGCACATAATCGCGCATCGCGTCCTGCGGGCGGCTCGCACCATCGTCATAGAGCGAGCGCACGCCCGCGAAAGCCCATACGACATCGGCGGGTGAGATGACTGCACGCAGATGATCGTTCACCACCGCACAGAGATAGCTGATCTCCTCGGCGGTCGGCTTGGCCAATGCGGGATCGCCGGAGAAGCTGGAGTCGGTAGTGCCCACCAAGGTGAAATTGCGCTCGTAGGGCAGCACGAACACGACGCGGCCGTCGGCGGTCTGAAAGATATAGCCGCGATCGTGCCCGAACAGACGACGGACCACAATGTGGCTGCCCTTGTCGAGCCGCAGATCGCTGGGCGGACGCATCCGCAGCACACCTTGCACAAATTGCCCGAGCCAGGGGCCGGTCGCATTGACCAGAACGCGGGCGGTCGCGACATCGCGCCGGCCGCGCGCCTCCAGAACGATCTTCCAGGCACTGCCGCGCTCGGCGCTGAGGCAGCGCGTGCGTGTACGGATCAAAGCCCCGCGCGCCGCCGCATCGACCGCATTGAGGACGACGAGGCGGGCATCGTCGGTGACACAATCGGAATATTCGAAACCGCGGCGATAACGCCCCTTGAGCGTGCCGACATGCGGATCGGCGGAAAGGTCGATACTGCGCGAGGGAGGCAGGATCCTGCGACCGCCGAGGTAGTCATAGACGAGCAGGCCAAGCCGCAGCTGCCAGGCCGGGCGCCTACCGGGCTCCAGTGGCAGCACAAAGCGCATCGGGGAGACCAGATGCGGTGTCATGCGCAGCATGACCTCGCGCTCGCTGAGCGCCTCGCGCACCAGGCGAAACCAGCCATGCTCGAGATATCGCAAGCCACCGTGGATCATCTTGGTGGAAGCGGACGACGTACCGGAGGCGAGATCATTCTGCTCGACCAGCAAAACGCGCAAGCCACGGCCGGCCGCGTCGCGCGCGATGCCGACACCATTAATGCCGCCGCCCACGATGGCGAGATCGAAATCCGACATGGGCTCCTTGTGCGATTCGCGCGCGACCGGAGCATTCATAGCCAATCGCAAGGCAACCGTCTTGCGCCGGGCCCCGCATTGGCCAAGATGCTGATGCGACGACATACTGATGCGACCACCGGGGCCTCGAGGAGGCGACCATGGATTTCAGCGATCGGCATGTGGTGGTGACGGGCGGCACCGGAGCGCTGGGCAGCGCGGTCGTTGCTGCGTTGCTGCAGGCGAATGCTTCCTGCCATGTGCCCTATGTGCACGGGACCGAGGCGGAACGCTTTCCGCATCGCGATCATCCCAAGATCAAGCTCGTGGGCGGGATCGATCTGACCGATGAGGCCTCGGTTGCGCGGTTCTACCACGGGGTGCCGCGCCTGTGGGCATCGATCCATCTGGCCGGCGGTTTTGCCATGTCGCCGATTGCCGAGACCAGCAAGACGGACCTGATGAAACAGGTCGAGCTCAATTTGGTGACGGCATTTCTATGTTGCGGCGCTGCCGTGAAAGCCATGACCGGCACGGGTGGGCGGGTCGTCAATGTGGCGGCACGCCCGGCGCTTGAATGGCGCAGCGGCGCCGGCATGGCCGCCTACACGGCGAGCAAAGCTGCGGTGGCGGCGGTGACGACGGCGCTGGCCGAGGAAGTCGCCAAGAACGGCATCCTGGTGAATGCAGTCGCTCCTTCGATCATGGACACGGCCGCCAATCGCGCCGCCATGCCAAAGGCTGATTTCTCTCAATGGCCGAAAGTGGAAGAGGTCGCGGCTACAATCCTCTTTCTCGCTTCACCCGATAACAAGGTCGGCCGCGGCGGGATCGTGCCGGTCTACGGACGGTCGTGATGCTCGATCAAGTCTTTGCGTCAATAGTCGCAGCGGCGGCCCTTGTGGCCGCCGACTTGTCAACGCCTCTGACAACGACTTGGCACGAGGAGCTTTTGCTTATCTTCGCGCAACCGGCTGTGGGAAATGCAAGCGGGCGCCCACGAGGGGCGCTCCTGCGGCGGGAACCCTGAGGCTTCACCCCGCGACCGGCACTACATCGCGGGCGGACCCGCGCACCAGGCGCTTGACCGCGCCGGCGGCGATCACGGTGCGCTGCTTGGCATAGGCCTCGTGGTTCTTCTCGATCTCATCGAGCTCGTACAGATAATTGACCATCAGGCCGTGCGACTGCTCGATCGCCTTATCGGACAGATCGCCGAGCCAGTTCAACCGCTCGAGCCTGGCGCCGTTGCCGAGATGAAAGCGGGCAACCGGATCGACCGGCGTTCCGTTGCGGTTGCGCGCGCGCAGAAAATACCAACCGGCCGCGCGCAGGAGCGGTTCCTCCAGCTCCTCGCAAGCCTCCGCATTCTGCCACCATTGCGGCGTGTCGAGGTGAATCAGCGCAGCCTTATCCTCCGGGCTAAGAGCAGGCGAGGCTTCGGCGGCTCGCTCGCGCTTGAGCCAGGCGGCAAAGCCCGGCGCCGGCGACAGGGTGACGAAACGCGATAGACGCGCGTTCTCCCGCGCAATCTCCTCGGCGACTTGCTTGATCAGGAAATGCCCGAACGAAACGCCGGTGAGCCCCCGCTGACAGTTCGAGATGGAATAGAAAACGGCGGTCACCGCCTTTTCCGCTTCGATCACGTCGCGCTCGACCGCGAGGATCGGCGCGATCGCGTCGGGGATTTCGCGAGTCAGGGCCACCTCGACGAAGATCAACGGTTCGTCGACCAAAGCCGGGTGAAAGAAGGCATAGCAGCGGCGATCGGGGGCATCGATCCGCCGGCGCAGATCATCCCAGCCGCGAATGCGATGGACCGCTTCGTAACGGATGATCTTCTCCAGCACGATGGCCGGCGTCGACCAGTCGATGCGACGCAGCACCAGGAATCCGCGATTGAACCAAGAGGAGAACAGATGCACGAAGGCTGAATCGACCGGGACAAGGTCTTCACGCCGATCCAAAGCTTCGAGCAGTTGCTCGCGCATCCGCACCAGCGCGGCGGTCCCGCCGGGCGCAAGATTTAGGCGACGGAACAGCTCCTGCCGGCGCGGCTCCGACGCAAGGTGCAGCTCGGCGGCGGCTTCGTCGCTGGCCTTGTTTTGCCAAGCCGCGGCGGCGGCCGCCAGACGCCTCTGATCGGGACCGAATTCCTGGCCTAAGGCCTCGAAAAAGGCGATCCGCGGACCTGTGGTCAATTCCGCATAGCGATTGAGGATTTCGCGGGCCAGCGCCACCCCGGAGGCTTCTCCGCGCTCGGACAGGAGCTCGCTGCAAAGCTCGACCAGATCGGCTGAGCGGCGTTCCGCCATCCCGCGGCGATCACGCGTGCGATCGATAAGAGCTCGCCCGCGCTCCGAGATCGACTGCAAGAGCTCGCCGAAGAAGGAGGTATTCACGAAACTTGAGTTCCTCGCCCAGCGCACCGCACCGGCCAAGAATCGTTAACGGTGAGGCCGCGCGACACTATGGACAAGATGGAGCCGGCAAGCCACAGAAACAATGGTCGACTTGGCTTGTTTTCGGCCGACCTCCCCCACCTGACCCTCCCCGCAAAGAAAGGAGGGCCGCCGTCTAAAAGGAGCAATTTCATGCCGGGTCCGCTCGCTCACTTGCGCGTGCTCGAACTCGCTCGCATCCTCGCCGGACCTTGGGCGGGGCAGATTCTCGCCGACCTGGGCGCCGACGTCATCAAGGTGGAGCGGCAGGGTGCGGGCGACGACACACGCGGCTGGGGCCCACCTTTCGTCGCGGCCGCCGACGGCGGCAACCTCGGCGCTGCCTATTTCCATTGCACCAACCGCGGCAAACGCTCGATCGAGCTTGATTTCGAATCCGAGGAAGGACGGCGGATTGTCCGCAAGCTCGCGGCAGGCTCCGACGTGGTGATCGAGAATTTCAAGGTCGGCGGCCTCGCCAAATTCGGTCTCGATTATGCAAGCCTCTCGGCGATCAATCCGCGCCTGATCTATTGCTCAGTCACCGGCTTCGGCCAGACCGGCCCCCATGCGCCCCGCGCCGGCTACGATTTGATGGCGCAGGGGATGGGCGGCTTCATGTCCCTGACCGGCGCGCCGGATGGCGAGCCGACGCGCGCGGGCGTGCCCATCGCCGACATCTTCACCGGCGTTTACTCGGCGGTGGGCATCCTGGCGGCATTGGCCGAGCGCGAGCGCACCGGCCGCGGCCGCCATGTCGACACCGCGCTCGTCGATACCCAGGTGGGCGTGCTCGGCAATCAGGCGCTGAATTACCTTGTCTCCGGCAAGCTGCCCGAGCGGATCGGCAATGCCCATCCCAATATCGTGCCTTATCAGGTCTTCCCGGTCGCCGACGGTCACATCATCATTGCTTCCGGCAATGATGGGCAGTTTGCCAAGCTGTGCGGGGTACTCGGGGAGCCGGAGCTGGCGCAGAATCCCGCCTATAAGACCAATGCAGACCGGGTGCACAACCGTCAGCAGCTCGTCGCGCATCTGTCCGGCTTGACCGCCCGCTGCAAGCGCCACGACATCTTGGCCAAGCTCGAAGCCGTGAACGTCCCGGCCGGCCCGATCAACAATCTCGCCGATGTCTTTTCCGATCCGCAGGTGGTCCACCGCGGCATGCAGCTCAAGCTGCCGAGCACTGCCGCCAAGGACGGTCACATTCCCGGTGTACGCACCCCCATCACGTTCGACGGACAGGGAGCGGCGGCGGAACGGGGCTCACCGCGCCTTGGCGAGCACACGCAGGAAATCCTGCGCGAGATCGGGGAAGCGTGAGGTTCCGGAAAACTGGATACCGGTTTTCCTTCCGACAAGAACACGCGCAAAAGCATGATGAAGTTGGGTGCATTCCGATCGCTTAAATCGGAATGCACCTTAACGCGTGAAATAGTCGTTGAGCGAGTATCCCAGGATCACCAAGCCGCCGATCGGCATAAGAAATAACCAGCCGATCATGGCGCGCTCGGCCCAGCGGGACGACACGAGGCTGGTCACCGCCAGAGCGCCGACCCAGGCGGGAATCCCGACGATCCATGTCGAGCGCAGGAACTCGGCGTTAAAGCTCGCGTATTGGTCGATGATGCCGGCGAGATAATAACAGATGGGCCAGAGCGCAGCCAGGACGCAGGAGAAGGTGGCAAGCCGATAGAGCACCTGGCGCGGCAGCAAGGTCGCGACATAGCCCAGCACCGCGGCCGCCGCCCCGGCAAGCACGATCCACCCATACCAGAACATCGGCGGCCCGTCCTCCGGAACACCCATGTTGCGCAGGAAATCGAGCCGCCCTACCGCCGGATGATAGGTCAGCAGCGGCCAGTTCTGCCGCTCAAAAAGCGTGTACAGGATCGCGAAAGCGATCCCGAACGCGATCGCAAAAGTGCCGAATTTGCTGGTTTCCTTGCCGGCGATCTCCGCCGGCGCGGCGGCCGCACGCGGGCTGACGAGATCGGCGACCGCGACATTCGCGTCTAAAGCCTGTGTCATGACCCTACTCCGCGGAAATCGTTGGCGACGTGGCCGACCGCGAACGCGTACCAGACCGTGAAGGCGATGAAGATGGTCAGCCACTTGCGCGCGGTGGCATGCGTTTCCGCCTGCGGCTGCTGCCAGAAATACCAATAGGCCGGCAGGAGCGCCAACCCCATGGTCACCACGTGCTCCTTGAACTCGAACGAGCCGACCGTCCACCAATGGCGGAAGCCCTCCATGGGAATTCGCACATAGGTGCGGTACTTGACGTATACCCAAGCCCCCATCAGTGCCTGCGGCACGTAGAGGAGGACCACCACGGTGGCAAAGGGTGCGAGCGGCATCGGGTTCAGGCGCCGGGCAAGGCCACCGACGGCCTGACGTGCCGGCATCAGCACGCCGACGGCTTGCATGGTCACTGCCGCCAAGAGGCCGACCGCCAGCACGAAATGCACAAACAGCAGTATCTTCCAGAAGGTTTGAGTGTCCATGCTCCCTCCGGCAAAAGCTTAAGAGCGGTGCGCTCCGGAATGCCTTTGCCACAAGTATCGAACGAAGCGACGCCGATGACAACCGGGTAGGCGGGGAGAGGAGTTGCGTCGTTTCGCAACCTTCCCGCTCGCGCAGCGAAGTGCTAATGATCATGTCCCACAAATTCAAAGCCCAACGTCGGCAAATCAAATCGGCAATTGCCGGACATCTGGCGGGTTGACGCAAAAAAAGACGTGAAAGGCGAGGAAATCAAACCAGGGGGTGGAACTTGGAGTCCATCAACGCGTATCTCACGTGGCTGCAAGCCCTGCCTGCTGCCGTATTCATTCACCGGACGCCGTGGGCCTTCACGACCGTCGAGCTCATTCACGTTTTCGCGATTTCGCTGGTGGTCGGCACCATCGCGATCGTGGACTTGCGGCTCATCGGCGTCGGCTCGACCGAACGGCCGTTCCGCGAGCTTAGCCGGCGGATTCTGCCGTACACTTGGGCGGCATTTGTTGTTGCAGTCATTGCCGGCTCGTTCCTGTTCATCAGCCAAGCCACGGCCTATTTCAACAGCACGACATTCCGCATCAAGATGCTGATCATCGCGATCGCCGGAATAAACATGCTGATCTTTGAGCTAATCACGGCGCGCGGTGCGCAGAAGTGGGATCTGGGCCCCACTCCACCGCGGGCGCGACTCGCCGGGGCGCTGTCTCTGACTTGCTGGATCCTGGTCGTGGTGCTCGGCCGCTGGACCGGATTCAACGTGCTGCGGTGATCTCGCCGAGATTGTCCGCAAAGCAGGATCTTTGCGAAGGCCGGTGAGGCTTTTCGGGATGGCGCGCAGATCAGCGTGCCATCGCCACTTCCGGAAACCAGGTGGCGATTGCGGGAAACATACACATCAACACGACGGCAAAGATCATCAGCGCGACGAAGGGCATGACGCCCCAGATCACGTCGCGCAGCGGGATGTCGGGCGCGATATTCTTGATCACGAACAGGTTGAGCCCGACCGGCGGATGGATCAATCCCATCTCCATCACGATGGTCATTATCACGCCGAACCAGATCAAATCGAAGCCGCCGGCCTTGAGCGGCGGCAGGATGATCGGCGCGGTCATGACGATGATCGATACGGGCGGCAGGAAGAAGCCGAGCACCGCGACAAAAACCAGGATGGCGGCAAGCAGCACCCAGCGCGACAGATGCAGCTCCACGATCCACTGTGCGGCAGACTGGCTGATGTGCAGATAGCTCATCACATAGGAGTAGAGAAGCGACATGCCGATGATGAGCATGAGCATCGTCGATTCGCGTAAGGTCGACACCAGGATCGGGCTGAGGTCGCGCGGCTTCCACACGCTGTAGATTCCGGCGATCAGGACGAGCGCCAGCAAGGCGCCCAGTCCGGCGGTTTCCGACGGCGTGGCAAAGCCGCCGTAAAGCGCCACCATGACGCCGGTCAACAAGATCACGAACGGCAGCACGCGCGGCAACAGCGCGAACTTGTCCCAAACCGAAAGATCGTCGCCACGCAGCAGCTCCGAGCTCGTTCCGCTTTCCTTGAAGGCGCGGAACGCGCGGGCGTGCTCGAAGCGAAATCGCCACATCGCATAGCCGCCGAACAAGACGACCAACAAGAGCGCGGGGCCGATCGCCGCGAGGAACAACCGGCCGAGCGACTGCTCGGCCGCGACAGCATAGAGGATCATCGTGATGGATGGCGGCAGCAGGATGCCGAGGGTGCCACCGGCGGCGATGATGCCTGCCGCGAAGCTCGCGGAGTAACCGCGTCGGCGCATCTCCGGTATGCCGGCGGAGCCGATCGCCGAGCAGGTAGCGGGCGAGGATCCGGCCATGGCGGCAAACAACGCGCAGGCAAAGACATTGGCAATCCCAAGTCCGCCCGGAACGCGGTGCATCCAAGCGTGCAAGGCGCCGTAGAGGTCCTGCCCGGCCGGCGAGCGCCCGATGGCGGCGCCCTTGAGAATGAACAGCGGGATCGACAGGAGCGTGATCTGCGCCATCTCGTCGTAGACATTCTCGGTTATGGTATCGACCGAGGCAGCCGGCATGAACGCGATCATGAAGACGGTCGCCACTGCGCCGAGTGCAAAAGCGATCGGCATGCCGGCGAACATGGCGAGCAGCGTCGCGCCGCCATAGAGAAGGCCGATCGACAGGGTGGTCATGTGGGAGGCAGTGGCGCGGTCATCGCCGCGGTCCTTGCGGCGGGCTTCCGCCGATGCAGCGGCGCGACGACCTGCAGGAGAAGCTGTAGCGAGAGCAACGTCATCCCCACCGCCATGAGCGAATAGGGGATCCACAATGGCGGACCCCAGGTCGATTCCGAATGATAGTCCTCGACCCAGGCCTCATTGAGCAGCGTCCAGGATTTCCAGGCAAAATAGCCACAGAAGATGAGGCTCGCGACATCCACCAGCCATTGCCGCACCCGGTTCACGCGCGGTGGAAGCAAGGCAACGATCGCTTCAATCGCCACATGGCCGCGCTGCGCCTGGATGGCGGCCGACGACATGAAGACGGCGCCGACGATCAGGAATACCGAGAGCTCATCCTGCCATTCGGTGGAGAAATGCAGGAAGTAGCGCGAAAGAACGCTGTAAGTGAGGACGCCGGCGGCCGCCACCAGAGCAACCGATGACACGCCGACGATGAGTCGGTTGATGAGGCCGAAAGCGCCCGCCAACGGCCCCATCGCATCCACACGGGACGCTACCGGGGCTTCGGTCTCGACGGCGTCGAGGCCGTGCTGCATGGCGGTGCCTCGCCCTCAGGTCAGGCGTTCACCGCCTCGGCCATCTTGAGCAGATCGGCCGCAAGCGGCGTGCGGGCGGCATAATCCTTCCAGGCCGTGTCGCGGGCGATCGCCTGCCACTTTGCGACGATCGTCTCGTCCAGATCGGCGACCTTGGCACCTTTTTTGGTATAGACCTCGGCGACTTTCTGGTCGTCCGCCATCGCCTCGTTGGTGCCGAACTGCTCGAGCTCCTCGCCGAGCGCCAGCACCACCTCCTGGTGGTTCTTCGGCAGCTTGTCGAAGACCAGCTTCGACATGACGAGCGGTTCCAGCATGTACCAATAGGACTTGCCGCGGCCGGTGGTGAGGCTCTTGGCCACCTCTTCGAGCCGGAACGAGATCAGGCTGGTCGACGAGGTGAGCGCTGCATCGCAGGCGCCGGTCTGCATGGCCTGATAGAGCTCGTTCGACGGCGTCGACAACGTGGTCGCGCCGGCCTTCTGCAGCACCATGTCCATCTCGCGGCTGCCGCCGCGGATCTTGAGGCCCTTCGCGTCCTCTGGATTGACGATCGGATTGCCTCGGCTCGCCATGCCGCCGGCCTGCCAGGTCCAGGACAGGATCAGCACGCCCTTGTCGCGGAGAAAATCCCCGAACTTCTGGCCGACGGGCGATTTCTTCCAGGCTGCGCCTTGCGCGTAGGACGTCACCAAGCCAGGCATCAAGCCGATATTGAGCTCGGGAAACTCCCCTCCCGCATAGGAAATCGGATAAAGGCTGATATCGAGCGCGCCCTTGCGCAGGGCCGCAAACTGGGGAACGGTCTTCATCAAGGATGAATTGGGATAGACCTGCGCGCCGATGGCGCCGCCCGTGCGCTTTTCGATCTCGGCCGCGAACTTCAGGCACATGCGATCGCGATAGTCGCCCTCGTCGATCGTGCCTCCCGGAAACTGGTGCGATATCTTGAGCATCTGGGCGGGCGCCGCCATGCCGAGCCGTGATGCCGCAAGGACGGCTGGCGCCGCGATGGCCCCCACAATGGCGTGACGTCGCGTGATGCCTGCTCCGGCAATTGCACCGGTAATATTGCGGTTCGGTATTTGGCTAGCCATGTCGCCCTCCCGCCGGACCGTCGTAAACGACGGCCAGTCTCCCGTGTTGATTTTGGATCACATCTTATGGCCATCACCCGCCGCTGCGTCAACGAGCCGCGGACGAGACGCGCGGTGATCGCGGCGCCGTGGGCAACCGGTTGCCTGTGCCGCACCGGGCGATACGCTGCACGACCGGCCGCCGCTGCCCCGAAGGCGCTTGAGCTTGCCACCTGATTGTCGCAAACCTGATCGTCCGACTCGTCTCGCAACCTCTTCTCAAGCCCCTCCCCGATGGCCCAGCTTCCGATCCTCGTCGTTGAAGATGATCCTTTCCTGCGCATGGTCGGCATCGTGCTCGATCCGTCGACCTCGGCCGAGCGCCGCGCCGCCTTTGCGGACTTCTTCGCCCATGAGGAAGGCGATTTCGAGGGATATTGCGCGCGCGTCCGCGCCCGCGTGGGCAAGCTCTTTCCGTGCCAAGTGCTGCTTGTCGGTACGGTCGACGAGATGCACGCAAAGCTGGCCGGGGCGCGCGGACTGATCGTGGAATCGCTGCCGGTTGGGCAGGCTGAGCTTTCAGCCGCCGGAAACGATCTTGTTGCTGTGCAGAAGTACGGCGTCATGCCCCGCAATATCGATGCGGCTGCGTGCGCGCAGCGCGGGATCAAGGTGCTCACCTTCCGCCGGCGCGCCAACATCGCTTGCGCGGAACATGCCATCACGCTGATGCTGACGCTGGCGAAGAAGATGCATCGCCTCGCCGGGCGGATCAGCCCGGAACAACTCGCGGCCGAGGGCTATGCCTACAAGCCGTTCGACCGGCGGCACACGCCCAATTCGAATTGGGGGCGCATCAGCGGCGTGCGCATTCTCTACGGATCGACGCTCGGCATCATCGGAATGGGTGAGATCGGACGAGAAATCGCGCTGCGCGCCGCGGCCTTCGGCATGCGGATATTCTATTATCAGCGCAAGCCGCTCCCGACCGCCGTGGAGCGGGACCTAGAGATCAACTACGTTCCGCTCGAGCAGTTGCTGGCGACCAGCGATTGGATCGTAACCCAGCTGCCGAGCGGACCATCCACCCGCCATCTCATCGACCGGAGCCGGTTCGCGCAGATGAAGCCGGGCGCTCGCCTCGTCAACATCGCGTGGCCCGAAATTGTGGACCGAGCCGCATTGATCGAGGCCCTGCGGTCCGGACACCTCGGCGGCTTTGCGCTCGATCCGCAATACGCGGCGCCCGGGCGCAGCGACGACGAGCTTCTGAACTTCAAGAACGTGGTATTGTCGCCGCACATAGCGGCGCAGCCTCGCTTCAACGCCCTCGACGACATTTCCGACCTGCTCGCGGATCTCGCCGGGATCATCGCGCCGTGAGGCTCGAGCGCACGTTCCGGAAAGGCTCGCCCCTGCGAAAGCGAGGGCGGACACCGGCTTCCCGGCACGAACGCGCGCAGCGCGAAAGGGCCGCGCCATGAACCGCTCTGCTCCTGTGCTGACAATATTGTTTGTTCTGGCAATATTGTTGCTCGCGGCAGCGAAAGATGCGGGGGTCGCCCAGCCTGTTGCGGCCGACAGTCCGTGGCCGGCGCGGCCGGTCCATTTCATCGTGCCCTTTCCGCCGGCGAGCACCGCGGACGTGCTGGCGCGCATGCTCGGCCAGAAGCTCAGCCAGCGTCTGGGCCAGCAATTCGTCGTCGACAACCGGGTGGGCGCGAGCGGCAATATCGGGGCGGAGATCATCGCCAAGGCAGCACCCGACGGCTACACGATCGGCATCGTAACCTCGAGTACGCAGGCGGTGGCGGCAACGCTGAGCCAAAGCCTGCCCTATGATCCGCTCCGCGACTTTACCCCCATCGTGAAGCTCGCGAGCTCTCCGTATGTATTGGTCGTCTACCCGGGCCTGCCGGCGAAAAGCGTCAGGGAGCTCGTCGCCCTGGCCGAGCAGAAGCCGGGCGCGTTGAACTATGGCTCAGCGGGACCGGCGAGCCTTGCCCATCTCGCAGGCGCGCTGTTTGCTAACATGACCGGGACCGAGCTCACGCACGTTCCCTACAAGAGCACCGCGCAATCGGTTATCGACATGATAGCCGGGCGCCTTCAGATGCAGTTCGCCACCATCCCGCCGAGCATCCAAACGATTCGCTCAGGCCAATTGCGCGCGCTTGCGGTCACCAGCCGCAAACGGGTCGAAGCGTTGCCCGATGTCCCCACAATGGAGGAGGCCGGTGTCGCGGGCTACGAGGCAACCCTTTGGTTCGCATTGGTCGCGCCGGCCAGGTTTCCCGCCAAGCTGGCGGAGCGCTTGAACCGTGAGGTCGCCGATACGCTCACGGCCGCGGACATGATGGTGCTCCTGTCTGAGCAGGGGCTTCTCGCGGAGGCGGGCACGCCCGCGGCGCTCACCGCACAAATTCGCGCCGATATAGCGAAGTGGCGGGACGTGATTACACGCGCCGGCATCACCGCGGAATGAACCCGGAAACGACCGAGAGATCGGATCGCGGAGGGCTTGTCGCCGAACACGAAATGCCCCAAAATCTTAGCTCAAGCCTGCCGTGGTGCTTTGCGCCTCTCGGAGAGGTCCGGGATCAGCGTTTACTCATGGCTCGCAAATGAGAGGTCGCCTGCACGACTTTCAGGGTCCGCGATGCGCGACCGGGGGCACCCTGACAGGGAGGACGTTCCGGATGATATTCCTGCTCCGCAATACCTGCTTGAGCCTGTGCATTGCAGTCGCGGCGCTTGGCGCTCTGTCAATCCGGCCCGTGCCGGTGTGGGCCGGCGGCTCCTCGTTCGACGACGACACGGACGATGCAGATGAGGGGCCGGCCTTCTTCGGCTTCGTGCGCGATACGAGCGGAAACTCCGTCACCGACGCCAAGGTCACGGTCGGCATCAAGAACCGCGGGGGCGTGGTCACGCGGACCGATGCGCTCGGCACCTATCGGGTCCCCGGCTTCGGCAAAGATGTCGATATCAAGGATGTTGAGGTGACCTGCGAGAAAGAAGGTTACAAAGAGGTCAAGACCTCGCGGCGTCCGTCGGCGCCCAATGCTCCGATCGTCGAAACCGAGTGCACTCTGCAGCGCAACAGCTGATCCATCCGATCTGCGACGGTGCGCCGGGTTTGCGCGTCCCGGCGATCCTGCACGATGCGCGGAAGCAAGAATAAGAAGCGCGGAGCGGCAGTCATGCTTGCGCGAATGATCGAGTTCACCTTTGCATCGGGCCTGCTCGCGTCTGCCATGGGCTCGCTTGGCTTAGCGGCCATTCCGAGCACGGCCGCAGCGCAAACGCCCGTGGAGGCGCTGACCGGGCAGATCATCGCGCCCGACGCAGGCGCAGCCATGGAGGGCGTCCTGGTCAGTGCCCAGAAGAGCGGATCGCCGATCACGATCACGGTCGTCAGCGACCAGAGCGGCCGCTTCAGCTTTCCCGCAGCGAAGCTCGCGCCCGGACACTATGCGTTGCGCATCCGGGCGACCGGCTACGAGCTCGATAGCCCGCAAACAGCCGATGTCGCCGACGGGCGCACCAGCACCGTCGACCTGAAGCTGCGCGCGGCCGCCGACCTCGCCGCCCAGCTCACCAATACCGAATGGTTCATGAGCTTTCCGGGCACGGCGGATCAAAAACGGGTGCTGATTGAATGCATGAGCTGCCATACGCTCGAGCGGGTCGCCCGTTCCAAATTCAATGCCGACGAATTCATGCCGGTGCTCAAGCGCATGACCGGCTATGCCAACAATACGATTCAGGCACGCATACAGGGTCGTCCGGGCGAGCCCCCGGCATTTTCTCAAGACGCCGCCCGCAAGGTCGCCGAGTATCTGGCGACCGTCAACCTGAGCAGGGGCGAGACTTGGGTGTATCCGCTGCAGACGCTGCCGCGCCCAAGCGGTGCGGCGACGCGCGTCGTCATCACCGAATACGACTTGCCGCGAAAGACCATAGCACCGCATGACGTGCGCACCGACGCAAACGGTTTCGTCTGGTATTCGAACTTCGTCGAGAACTACTTGGGCCGGCTCGACCCGCGAACCGGCGCGCACAAGGAGTTCGCCTATCCGGAGCTCAAGCCCGGTTTTCCGACCGGTTCGCTTGCGCTTGAACCTGATTCGGACGGCAATCTGTGGCTCGCCATGATGTTCCAGGCCGGACTGGCCAAGTTCGACGTGAAGACGGAGAAATTCCAGCTCTTTCCGGTGCAGAAGGAGCTCAACATCGACACCACGCAGCAATCTTTGCTGGCGCCGCGGCACATGAACGTCGACGGCAAGGTGTGGACCAATGACGTGAGAAAGCAGGCGGTTCTCCGTCTCGACATTGTTACCGGAAAATACGAGTTCATCGATCCGTTCAAGTATACTCCGAAGGCGCGCCAGCATTCGCCCTATGGCATGGTCTCTGATGTGGCCAACGACCTGTATTTCATGGACTTTGCGGACGAGAATGTCGGCCGCGTCGATGCCAAGACGCTCCAGGCCACGATCTATCCGACGCCGACGCCGCGCTCGCGCCCGCGTCGCACCATGATGGACGACGAGGGCCGCATCTGGTTTGCCGAGTTCGCCGCCGACAAGCTCGGCATGTTCGATCCGAAACAGGAAAAGTTCACCGAATGGGACGTTCCCACCCCTCATACCTATCCGTATGACGTGTTCCGCGACCATAACGGCGAGCTGTGGAGCGGTGGCATGGCGAGCGACCGGATTCTGCGCTTCGACCCGAAGAGCGGAAGATCCATCGAATATCTCTTGCCGCGCCCCACCAATGTCCGCCGTGTGTTCGTCGACGACTCGACCAACCCGGTCACCTTCTGGGTCGGCAACAATCATGGGGCCGAGATCATCAAGCTCGAGCCGCTCGACTGATCTTCGCTCAACCGACCTTTCATGCGCATTCTCGTCATCGACCAGGCGCCGCGAACGGAAGGGTCGCAGCCCTACGATGTGGCGGCCATTGAGCGGCTGCTCAATGGCTATGCGTCGCCCGGGACCAAAGTGGAGATCGGCTTCCCGGACGACTTTGCGGGCTCCAACGTGTTCCTGGCGATCGGGGCGCAAAATGCGCTCAACGGCCTGCATCATATGATGGAGACGCCGGCCATCGTGCGGAAGATCTTCTGGGCCGCCGAAAACGGCTACGACGCGGTCATCTCCTCGAACACGTTTGAGCCGGGCGTCGATGGCGGGCGCCTTGCGGTCGATATTCCGGTGATCGGGCTCATGCGCACCGCGCTGCATGCGGCGGCGACGCTCGCCGATCGCATCGGCATCACCGTGCCGCTGGCGCCGCATGTTCCCTATACGTGGCGACTGTTGCGAACCCACGGTCTTGATCACTTCGTCAGCGACATCCGGGCGATCGGCGTCTACGGCGCCGATGTTGCGCAACGCCGTGAGGAAATTCTCGCCATCACGGCCGAGACCATCCGCGGATTGGTGGCGCAGACCAGAGCCGAGATCATCGTGCCGCTCGGCGGCGCGCTGATTCCCTACGTAGTCGATCCGAAGGACTTGGCGGCGGCGACGGGCGTGCAGGTGCTCAATACCAAGGCGATCGGTATCCGCTTTGCGGAAATGTGCGTCGCCCGTCGCATGACGCAGAGCGCCCTCACCTACCCGAAGGCAAAGCTGAGCTACGACGATTTCCTCAAATGAGCCAGTCGCCCTCTGCCGTTTTGCCGGGAGGGTCGGGGTGGGAGTATTCTTTGAAATGATGCAACGATCGGAGGAAACTATGTTGGTTGATCTGAAAAGAGCTGTGCTTGCCGCATCTGCGGCGCTGGCAATCGGATTGAGCGCGCTCAGCGGAGCCGCCGCACAGGAGCAGCGGCAGGCAATGCCGCAGCTCTCTTTCCACGTGGTGGAGAATTTCATCAAGCTGCCCGAGACCATAAACATGGGGGAGGTGGTCGGCACCGCGCTCGACTCGAAGGGCCACATCTTCGTGCTCAACCGCGGACATGAGCCGATCCTGGAATTCAATCCGGACGGCAGCTTCATGCGCTGGATCGGCAACGGAATTCCGACCGAGGGCCCGCACATCGTCCGCGTCGATCCGCAGGATAATCTCTGGTACGTCGACGCCGGCACCAACCTGGTCATCAAGTTCGATCAGGGGATGCACGTTCAGATGGTGCTGGGCCGCCGCCCCGAGGCTTGGACGTTCCTGACCCACGTGATCGAGCGCGCCGCAACGCCCCCGCAGAACTTCTATCAGCCGACCGACGTGACCTGGGGGCCGGATGGCAGCATTTTCGTCTCCGACGGTTACGGAAACTCGCGTGTCGCCAAGTTCAACAAGGAAGGCAACCTCGTCAAGCAATGGGGCGAGCGCGGCACCGCTCAGGGCGAGTTCAACACCCCGCACAGCATCGTCATCGACCAGAAGAACACGCTGTACGTGGCCGATCGCGCCAACGGGCGCATCCAGACCTTCGACACCGACGGCAACTTCAAGCAGGAATGGCGGATGCCGACCGCGCCATGGTCGATCTGCATCACGCCGGGACCGCGCCAGATCATGTATGTGGGCAGCGTCGGGCGCATCTACAAAATGGATACCGACGGCAAGATCCTCGGCGTCATGGGCAAGTTCGGCCGCGTGCCCGGCACCTTCGACTGGGTGCACGGCATCGCCTGCCCGGACGAGCACACCGTTTATGCGACCGAAGAGCTGAGCTGGCGTCTCGACAAGATCAATGTGGAGTAGGTAACGCAACGGGTAGCTTGCTACCTCATGCGCGGCGCACTAGCGGCGCGCATGTCACCTCGCGCCCGCGCCGGATCAAAAACGCGGCGTGGCGGACGCGAAGGCGGCACATGGGCCACGGTGAGCTCCTATTCCGCCTTGATGCCGGCCACGCGGATCACACGCGCATAGGCATCGAATTGTCCGCGCAGATGAGCCGCAAAATCATCCCTGCTAGCCCGCGGCATTCACTCGGCGCTGATATGCGCGTCGGTGATGATCTTCCGGTAGCTGGCATCCGCCGCGCGGATTTGCGCGGCGAAGTCCGCCCCGCAGGTGCCTGCCGGGTAGAGCTGGAGCGTCTGCAGCTTGGTCTTCACCTCGGGCGCCGCGAGCGCCGCAGAGAAAAGACTGCTGAGCTGACCGACTGTTGCAGCAGGGGTCTTCGCCGGCACCGCAATGCCGAACCACGCAACGGCGAGCTCGAGGGCGGGATAGCCAGCCTCGGCGACGGTCTGCACGTCCGGCAACGGCTCGAGCCGTTTCGCGGTCGTCACCGCCAAGGCGCGCAGCGTGCCGGCTTGCAGGTGCTCAACGGCTTCCGAATAGTTCTGCAACACCGCCGTCACGTGTCCCCCAAGCAGCGCCGTGATCGCGGGCGCGCCGCCCGAATAGGGTATATAGGTGAAGTCAGCCTGGGCGAGCCGTTTGAGCTGCTCAACACCGATGTGCTGGGTGGTCGCGGGGCCGAGTGACGCCAACGTGAGCTCGCCCGGCTTGGCATGCGCGGCTGCAATGAGCTCGCTGAGCGTGTGATAGGGCGATGCGCTGTTGACCACGATCACCTGCGGCGAGGTCACAAGATTGCACACCGGCGCGAAGTCAGCCTGTGGGTCATAGTTCACCTTGCGCAGGCTCGGATTGATGACGAAGGAATTGGAGATCATCCCAACCGTGCTTCCGTCCGCCACCGCGTGGGCCACGACCTCGTAGCCGATTGACGCACCGGCTCCTGGCCGGTTCTCAACCACCATAGCGGGCCCGCCCGCCTTGCCGATCTGATCGGCGAAAATTCGCGCCAAGGTGTCGGCGCTGCCGCCGGCCGGAAATGGGACCACGATCCTGATCGTCCGCGTCGTTTGCGCACCCGCATCAGGCGTGGCCCACGCCCACACCAATGCGGCAACCGCCATGGTTAACGTTTGGATGAGCTTCATTGCTGACGTCCCCTGATCTCGGCGCCCGAAAACCCGATCCGACCACAATCCTCCCAAGCTCACAACCGGTGTAAGCCCGGACGACGTCGCGACATGCCGATGTCATCCACGGGTGCCACCGTATGATACTTTGTATACTACCGCTCGGCCGGCTTCCCGCCTTCGACTGGAGAATGCTGCAATGATTGCCCGCGTCCTGATTGTCCGCTCCCTGCATCTTGCCGCCTTCGCCGCCGTCCTTGCTTTCGCGCCGATGCACAGGGCCGACGCCCGCATCTTATCGCAATGGGTCCAAGTCGGTCCCGATGGCAGCTCGAGTGTGCGGGCAATCACGGACGATGCATGCCCTTCAGTTACTTTCGATGGCAAGGCTGTCCCCATGAGCACTCGCGCCGAGCCCATGCGCAGCTTTGGGAACGTGAAGCCCGCACAGTTCCCGGTACGCAGCTGCGAGGCGGCCGTGCCCGCCGACGCAATCGCCGCCGTCCTCGACGGCAAGCCCCTGCCGCTGCCGCGCGGTAACCCGCAGCGCATCGTGGTTTTTGGCGACAGCGGTTGTCGTTTGAAGACCGGCGATCCGACCCAGGATTGCAACGACATCAATACTTGGCCCTTCCCGAAGATCGCGACGTTGGCAGCAGCGGCGCGGCCGGACCTGGTGATTCACGTGGGCGACTACCATTACCGGGAGGACGCCTGCCCGGCCGACCATGCGGGTTGCGCCGGCAGCCCCTTCGGCTACGGCTGGGATGCATGGAATGCCGATTTCTTTACCCCCGCAGCACCGCTACTTGCTGCCGCTCCGTGGGTGATGGTGCGTGGCAATCACGAGGATTGCAATCGCGCCGGGGAAGGCTGGTTCCGCTTTCTCGACCGCCTGCCGATGGAGCCTACCTGCCGCGATTTCACTGGAGATTTCGTGGCCCGCATGGGCGACTTCGGGATCGTGGTGGTGGATGCCGCCAAGGCCGAGGATCCCAAGGGCGATCCGACCGATATGGCGGCAACGCTCCGCCGCCAGTTGATCGAGGTGATGGCCAAGGTGCCCGCGGAAGCCTGGCTCACCACCCATCGCCCGCTCGATGCCATGCTCGGCACCGAGAAAGGTACCCCGCGCAACTTCGTGGGCAACAGGGTGATCGAGCTCGCATTAGGCAAGGACATGCCGGCCGGCGTGCGGATGTACGTCTCGGGCCACATCCATTTCTTCCAGGCGGTCGATTTCGGCGGCGCGCGCCCTCCACAGCTCGTGGTCGGCACCGGCGGCGACAATCTCGAGAATCTTCCGCCCTTGAGCGTGATCGGAGCCGACATAAACGGTGTGAAGGTGGCCGACTCGGTCACCTACTCGGGCTTCGGCTACATGGTCTGGGACCGTGCCGGGAGCGGCGCCTGGTCCGGCACTTTGTTCGATGTGAACGGGCGGCCGATCAACCGCTGCCGTCTCGCGAACCGCACATTGAGCTGTCGCAACTGATCCTGCCCGCGCGATCCTGAGCACGCGGCAAGCATGCGACATTTCGCTGCCTCGGTGCTTTGCGGCTGTCGCGCGGCCAAGCCAGTGCTTATGTTTGGTTGTAGGAGTGATTTGAACCTCAATGGAGGTCGTCATGAGCAACACCAATCTGACGGCCAACGAACCGAGAAACAGCAGTCCGACGAGCATCAACCGGAGAAATGCCAGGCTTTGCGACCTCGTGAATCTGGTGCTCGGGCTGGTGCTGATTTCCACTCCTTGGCTGTTCGGAATCGCACCCGGAACTCAGGCAACCGCGCTGATCGGCGGCGGCGCCGCGATCATCATCCTTTCGCTGGCCGCACTCACGAGGTTCGCGGTGTGGGAGGAATGGCTGAACCTGCTGGTGAGTCTTTGGCTGATCATCTCACCGGTCTTGCTGCATTTCGAACGGATCGAGGCCGCAAGGCTGCAGATCACCGTCGGTATCATCGTTGCAGCATTCGCCTTCAGCGAGATGCGCTTCCGTTCGCAGGCTAAGCTGAGCTAAAGCGGATCTCGGTCGAACTGATCCACTCCGACATCATCGCCGCGCTTGACCCGGCAATCCGTCGTCTTGCGAAAAAGATGGACCCGCGGGTCATAAGGGCGTTTACGCCCGTCTTCGACGAGCTATGCCCGCGGGTGACGACCGAGGTGAATCCTTTCGATCGAGACATGCTTTAGGTGAGCGAGAATCGGCGAATCCGCCGATGATTACAAAACGGTCGGATACAAAAGTCAGCTTATGCTCGGCGTCGGCCGACGCGGGACGAGCAGCCGCGCATCGAGAACCTGCACGATCTCGCCGCGCTGATTCTTGGTCTCGCTGCGGATGCGGACGGTCCCGCGGTCCGGGCGTGAGCGCGAGGGCGTTATTTCCTTGACCTCCGTCTCAACACGCAAAACATCGCCCGGGCGCGTCGGCTGCGGCCAGCTCATTTCGCCGCCAAGCCCGATCATGCCGCCGGCGATCGGCAGGCCGGTCTCGACCTGCAGCCGCATCGTTACGGCCGCGGTGTGCCAGCCGCTCGCCACCAGGCCGCCAAAAATACTCCTCCTGGCCGCCTCCTCATCGAGATGAAACGGCTGCGGATCGAACTGTCGTGCGAAGGCCTTGATCTCTTCGCCCTCCATGCGGCGGCTGCCGCTGGTGAAGCTCTGGCCGACATGGAAATCCTCAAGATAGAGGCGGCTTGCCTCGCCGCCCTGCCCTCCTGTCGCCATCGCATTCTCCCGTCTTTGCAGCATCGACACAACGCGCCGACCAGCAGCTTACATCACGAAGATAGGACTCCTCGGTCGCGCCCTTGCGCATGATTAAGACCCTGCCAGTGCCGCGCTTCCGAATTCCGTGATACATCGCTGCACTCTTCAGCTGTTTTGCGTTGCATCGCACGCCGCCGGTGAACGCCCGCACACAGGAGGGTCGTCAATGCGCATACTTGTCGTGGGCGCCGGCGCCATCGGCGGTTATTTCGGCGGCCGCCTCATCGAGGCCGGTCGCGACGTGACCTTTCTAGTACGCCCGCGACGCGCCGCGGAGTTGGAGAGCGGCGGGCTCGTGATCCGCAGTGCAACCGGCGACTTCACCGCCCCCACGCCGCAAACCGTGCTCGCTGAAAATCTCAAGCAAGCCTTCGATCTCATTCTATTGAGCTGCAAAGCTTACGATCTCGACGGCGCCATTGCTTCCTTCGCGCCGGCGGTCGGACCCGCGACCACGGTTCTGCCGCTCCTCAACGGCATGCGCCATCTCGATGTGCTCGATCAGCACTTTGGGCGCGAGCACGTGCTGGGCGGTCAATGCTACATCGCGGCGACGCTCGATGCACAGCGGACAATCGTTCACCTCAACACCGATCACGAGCTGACCTTCGGCGAGCGCGCAGGCGGCGACAGCGATCGCATTCGCGCCATCGCTCAGACCATGCAGGGCGTCAAGTTCAAGCCGCGGCTGAGCCACGAGATCGTGCAGGAGATGTGGGAGAAGTGGGTGTTCCTGGCGAGCCTCGCCGGCGCGACCTGTCTGATGCGTGCTTCCATTGGGGACATCATGGCGGCGCCGGGCGGCCCAGATTTCATCCTCGGCCTGCTGAGCGAATGCGGGGCAATCGCGCAAGCGAACGGGCATGCTCCCCGCGCGGGCTTGGTCGAACGCTATCGCGGTGCCCTCACCGCCGCAGGCTCTCCGCTCACCGCCTCGATGCTGCGCGACATCGAGCGCAACGCCGCAATCGAGGCCGACCACATCATCGGAGATTTGATTGCGCGTGGTGACCGAACCGCAGATAGAACCGACTCGCCGGACAGCTCGTCGCTGCTCCGCCTCGCCTATGCGCACCTCAAGGCCTACGAGGCGCGGCGGGAGCGAAGCTGATCAAGACCCTCCCCTAGACAAGCCCGCCCCCTTGGCTAGTCTCGCCCGATGGACAATCCTGAATACGACAATCCTGAATACAATGTGCGCGCAATCCTCGCTGGGGAGGCGCCGCAGAATGCCTCCGTCACCGTCAAAGGCTGGGTGCGCACCCGGCGCGACTCCAAGGCCGGCATTTCCTTCGTGCACCTGTCCGATGGCTCCGCGTTCCATCCCCTGCAGGTGGTCGCGCCGAGCACGCTCGCCAACTACACGGACGAGGTGTTGAAGCTCACCGCCGGCTGCGCGGTCGCGGCGACCGGCATGATCGTGCCATCACCCGCCAAGGGGCAGCCGTTCGAAATGCAGGCGAGCGCGATCAACGTGATCGGCTGGGTCGACGACCCCGACACCTATCCGATCCAGCCGAAGCCGCACACCATGGAGTTCCTGCGCGAGGTCGCACATTTGCGGCCGCGCACCAACGTGATCGGCGCGGCGACCCGCGTGCGCCACACGCTCGCAAAGGCGATCCATCGCTTCTTCGACGAGAACGGCTTCTTCTGGGTCAACACGCCTATCATCACCTCCTCGGATGCGGAGGGCGCCGGCGCCCTGTTCCGGGTATCGACGCTCGATTTCGCCAACCTGCCGCGCACGGCGCAGGGGAAGATCGATTACGCCAAGGATTTCTTCGGCCGCGAAGCGTTCCTCACGGTTTCCGGCCAGCTCAATGTCGAGGCGTATTGCCTGGCGTTGACCAAGGTCTACACGTTCGGGCCGACCTTCCGGGCCGAGAACTCGAACACCAGCCGGCATCTTGCCGAGTTCTGGATGATCGAGCCGGAGATCGCCTTCGCGAATCTCGCCGACGATGCGACGCTCGCCGAGCGGCTGCTCAAATCCACCTTCACAGCGCTGCTCGCGGAGCGGCATGAGGATCTCGCCTTCTTCGACGAGCGGGTCGAGAAGGGGCTCCTCGCCAAGCTCGAAGGCATCGTTGCTTCGGAATTCGTCCGCATGGACTACGGTGAGGCGATCGAGGTGCTCGCGCGGGCAAAGGAGAAGTTCGAGTTTCCGGTCAAATGGGGCATCGACCTGCAGTCGGAGCACGAGCGCTATTTGACAGAGAAGCACGCGAAGAAGCCCGTGATCGTGATGAACTACCCGAAGGACATCAAAGCGTTCTACATGCGGGCAAACGATGATGGGCGCACGGTGGCAGCCATGGACGTGCTGGCGCCCGGCATCGGCGAGATCATCGGCGGCAGTCAGCGCGAGGAGCGCCTCGATGTGCTCGACGCCCGCATGGCCGAGCGCGGCATCGATATGGAGCTCTACGGCTGGTACAGGGATCTGCGCCGCTACGGCACCGTCCCGCATGCCGGTTTCGGCCTCGGTTTCGAGCGCACGCTCGCCTATGTGACGGGGCTATCCAACGTGCGCGACGCCATTCCCTTCCCGCGCACACCCGGACACGCGAGCTTTTGAATTAGATAGGCCGAAGTAGACGCATCTTCCCAAGCGTCATCGCCGGACTTGAGCAGGCTTGATCCGGCGATCCATTCTCTTTCAAGAAGATGGACCCGCGGGTCAAGCCCGCGGGTGACGAGGGGCAAACGCCGGCGAACTAATCCCGCACCTGGATTTTCACCAGCTTCGACGGCGGCCGATAGGCGGGAATCCAGACGGTTGGCCGCGGTGCCGCAGTGTCGACCTTGAGGTCGCGCACCTCGTAGTTGGTCGGCGTCATGTATTCGATCGACTTTCCCGTCGCGATGTCGATCTTGTAGACGCGGTCGCTGGAGAAATCGTGCGTCCACACGATCTGGTTCTTGTCGTCGACGCTCGCCGAATAGGGCTCCGCATAGGGCGCCGTATAGGGCTTGGTTCCCGGGATCAGCGGATACTCTTTCAGGATCTTGTTGTCCGGATCGAACATCAAGATCTGTCCGGCGTAGAACTCGGCGGCCCACAGGCGATTCTGCGCGTCGATCTGTCCACGCCGCGGTCCAGACATCGGAGTCGGCGCCGTGTATTCAGTGTAGGAGATCGTCTTCGGATCGAACAGGCCGATCTTGTTTTCAGTCCAGATGTAGAGATCGGTCCGTCCCTTGGAATCGGTGTCGGTGTCGTAGATTCCCTGGTTCTTCGGAATGACGAAGCTTTCCGGCTTGAAGTCGGGACTCGACGTGTCGAGCTTGGTCAGCTGGTTGGTCCGCCGGTCGAGATACCAGACATCGCCTTGCGGATCGAGGCCGAACATGGCGCGGCCGGCCGGCCAGGCGGTGAACTTGTCGTATTTCGGATCGTATTTGACGGTGCCGTTGTCCATCCCGACAATGACATTGCCGTGCTGGTCGAATTGCAATTCATGCGCGCCGCCGCCCGGATCGCCAGGCCGCCCGTCGGCTTCGCCCGGCATGCGCCCTTCACGCCCGGCGCCCTGCGGCAGCTGGAAGTGCAGTTCGCGCGTTGCCCCGGTCTTCAGATCCACTTGGCCGATCATGTAGGAGAAGTGGTCAGTATAGTAGGCATATTTGTCGTTCATGATGACATCGTGCGGCCAGACGAAGCGCCGATCACCGCGCAGCATGTAGAGCTCACGATCGCCGCCGCGCGGCAGCGCATATTCGGTCACCACGATATTGGTTGAAGCCGGATCGGTCGGGCGCGGGCGCTGCTTGAACGGAATTTGGTCGGAGGAGTTGGGCCCGCGGATCGAGACCAGATAGTCGGCCAACGGCTCGATCATCGGCGCCTGGGTGAACGCATATGTGCCGGGGGTCGCCCGCTCGGCGGCGCGGCCCGCCATTTTCTTGATCACCCTAATCCAATCTTCCTTCGTGCGACCGGCCTGCAGCGCCCATTGCAGCGTATGGCAATTGCTGCATTGGGAGAACAGAACCTTCTGCTCGTCGGTGCCGGGCAGGCCGGCGATGATCTCCGATGCGGTCGCATCCTCATAGGCGAGCGGCTTGGACTTGAGGGTGAAATCGGCCTTCGCGGCTTTGCCGTCCGCGACCGTGACCGGCTGGGCGGTGTGCTCGAAATCCGGCAACTCGACGCCGACCGAATAGGAGCCGGGGGTCAGATCCGACCAGGACGGAAACGAATATTCGCCCTTGGCGTCGGTATAGACTGCGACCGTGATCGGGCTGTTATCGCGATGCGCCTTGATTGGAATTCCGGCCAAGGCTTCGCCGGTTGTGGAGACGACCTTGCCGGTCAGCAGCGGCGCGCCATCGGCCGCCAGCGCTACACGGGGTGATAACAGCGCGGCCATGGCAAAAGCCGTGAATGCCGCTCCGATGCTGCGATGGGCCTTCATCGTCGTGACCTTTCTGCGATGTGGTGGACGCGGGCGAAAGCTTGCAACGACTGCCTTGCGGGCATCAACGATACGCTCGCCCCTCCCCCCCTTCAAGCGGCCGCCAGACCTACCGTCGCGAGGCAAACGGGCGAGGTTGACATCGCGTGACCAGCCCGTTGCACTGCAGCGATCCGCCTCGCGGGCTCGTTCGGGCACTGTTGCCGCAGTTTTTATGTGCCGCAGTTTCATGCGCCGCAGCTTTATGCGTCGTAACCTTATTTGCTGCAGCCTTTCGCGGTCTCCTCGAAACCATCAAACAGCCGTGCGGCTCCCGCGCCCGCGAGCGTCGCGATCCGATGCGGCTGGTCTGGCTCGACGCTATAATGGGCCAGCGTCCCGTGCGCGGCCAAGAAATCAGCTTCGCGCTTCATCTCGCTGTGCCACATATACGGATCATTCTCGCCCACATACAGGAACACGCACATTTTGCTGATTGCCATGATCTTGGCGATGCTGGGCTGCCACATGTAGCCGGGGAAGGCCGTCACGGAGAGGAAATATTGGGGATTGCGCGCCGCGACATGCATCGCAGCGATGCCGCCGTTCGAGACGCCCGCGATATGGAACTTGTTGTCCTTGATCTTGTAGTCTTTGAGCATCAACTGCAGGAACTGCGGGAAGATCCGGTCTCCGTCCTCGAAGAACAAATCGCCGTCGGGCGCCGCCGGAGCGATCACGATGTAGCCGCGCTTCTCCGCCTCGGCGCGAAAGTTGCGCTCGAGGATGCTGTCGACGGTGTTCATGGTCTGCGGACCGCCCCCGAAGGCGAGGATCGCCGGATAGGACTTGGCCGGATCGAAGCCGCTCGGAAGCACGACCTTGTAGTGGACATCTGTGTCGCCGACCGTCTTGGTCGCCTCCAGCACCTCCGCGCGGGCGGGGATCAGGAGGAGCATCCCGGTGGCTACGACCGCAATAACGAGCAGCAGCTGCATCGCCGTCCCATGTCTCATCGAGCGCCTCCCGATTTGTTTGCCGAGCTGCCGCGTGTGAGCCGCGCAGCGGCGTGATCCTACGAGCGTGCGGGACCGAGCGAAAGGTGGTTCCGCTCAGCCTTAGGACCCGCACGACTCGCTGTCCGCCATAGGAGCCGCGCCCAAACCCCGTGAATTGCTGCTGCGGACCAGTCATGGTAATTGCGCAGCGGGGTCGGAACCCGAACCAGCCTTCAGAAGCTGACGGCCGCCCCTGCGGAGGGAAGGAAATGGTCTTGGCGATTGATCGCGCGCGCTTCGTGCGCAGCGTCCGGTGGATCGGCGCACTAATCATTGCCGTCACCAGCACGTGCGCCTCGATTTCCGATCAGGGCCGCGCTTTCGCGCAAGCCGACGGCAAGATCCCGGCACTCGCCTCGAACCCAAACGACTGGGCCTGGGTGCGCATCAGGCCCGATGGCAAGAACGCCCTGTTCGGCGATGGCTGGATGGATCCGGCCCCCGGCTTGCGCGGGCCGATCCGCAATGATCCGGCCCATCCGCTGCTCGGCAATGCGGATCGCGGCGCGCGCGGTCAGGTGACGCTTGCCTTCGGCAATTGGCGCGATCCGATCCTCAAACCGTGGGCGGCCGAGCAGATGCGGGAGTCGAACGAGGAGGTGTTCTCCGGCCAGCGCGGCATGCCGTTCCTCGCCACCTCGCGCTGCTATCCGGGCGGCGTTCCGGGACAGCTGTTGTGGACGACGGAACGCCTCTTCTTCATCCAGGAGTCGAAGATCGTGCACATGGTGTGGGAGCGCGACTCGCTCGTGCGCCGCATCTACATGACCGACCACCATTCCGAGGACGTGAAGCCGTCGTGGTTCGGCGAGTCCATTGGTCATTATGAGAATGGCGAGCTGGTGGTCGACACCATCGGGCTTTCCACCAAGCTCAGCTTCATCGACATGTTCCGCACGCCGCATACCGACAAGCTGCACGTCGTCGAGCGCTTTAAGCTGGCCCCCGACGGCAAATTCCTCGAGGCCAATGTCAAGGTCGAGGATCCGGACACGTTCAACGAGCCCATGTACATGGCGATGCGCTGGCGCAAGCAACCCGGTCCCTGGCAGGAATTCATCTGCGCCGAGAACAACGGCGACCGCTTCGAGCACAATCTGTTCCCGATCCCGGAAGCGACACAGCCGGATTTTTGAGAGGGGAGAAGCCTTCGCGAGCCCATGCCGAGCGAGGGAACGGCGATGCCGATTGCCGGTTGAGCATAAGGCGCCCCGGTAAAGTGACACGATTGCGTGCCGCAAGCCCGACGCCGGAGCGTTTGGAGGAGATGCCTCAGGGCAAGCAAGGGCACGCAAAGGAAAGACGCGCAATGCGGAAGATCGCAACTAGCCGCATCAAGCTCAAGCGGGCCTATGAGCCTCCCGCGCCCGACGACGGCACCCGCATTTTGATCGATCGGCTGTGGCCGCGCGGCGTGAAGAAGAGCGACGCCGCGATCGATGATTGGATGAAGGAGATTGCGCCCAGCGCCGACCTGCGGAAGTGGTTTGGCCATGATCCCGAGCGCTGGCAGGAATTTCGCCGCCGCTACAAGGCGGAGCTCAAGGAACATCCTGACGAAGTTGCGCACCTGCGCACGCTCGCCGCGCGCGGCCGCGTGACGCTGGTGTTCGCGGCTCGCGACGAGGCGCACAAGGACGCGGTCGTGTTGAGGGAGATGCTGCTCGGGAAGGCGTAGGCTGGGTGAGCGCCAAATATCAAACAACAGCGATTCCGGGGGCGGCGGCACTTCCTGCGAGGTATCCTGAAAGGTTCGTGGGCCCGTACGGGCCTGCTACAGCGCCGGGGGCCGCGCAGACCGCGCCGGCGGTCATGCGATCAAGGACGCATTGGGCGAGGCTCAGTCCGGCGGGAAACGCGCGGGAACCGCGGGGCAGCCCGGTCCATGGCGGAGAATCCCAGGGTCGATGCCCCACCCCCTTCGGGTCAGGCGCCGGCACGAAGGTGAGCGATGACGAAAACCGCACGCCAAGCTTGGCGAGCTCATCTGTGATCCATTTCAGCGTGCAATCGGAGAGACCGCTTTGGTTATTGTTCATGGGGTAGCCCCCGCCGACATCCGCATGCGCTCCCGGAAAGAGCACCTGGACGATCCGCGGATCATCGTCCCAAAGCGTCGGGGTAAAGTCGGCACGCTGTTCGTCTATGGCTATGGCCTGGAAACCGCGCTGAACAATGGGAGAGAGCTTTGTGTCAGCAAACTGGAACACATCGATGCGAACATCCTTTGCGGTGTAGGCCGGGATGCCCAAGGCCCCAACTGTATCCCAAACCGCGATCGTGTTGATCCGGGCCTTGAGCAGCTGGTCATCTGGCGGAGGCCGCAGGACAAAGCTGGGGAGATCGACCACGGCGTCCTCCAGCTTAGCGAGCCAATTCGCATCCTGTTGCCGAGCGGCTGCCCGATACTGAAACCAAACCGCAGCGCCGAGGCGATACGCCATCTCCTTGTCGGTCAGATCGAGCTTCCGCGCGTCGAGCAGGCCCTTCGTCGCCACCAGCCCGGCAAGCGCCCGCGCCGTATACGCGCCCCGGCTGAAACCCAATAAGAAGATGTCATCGCCGTCCGCGTAGTTGCGCGACAGGAAGGTGTAGCCGCGCACGATCCGCGTAATAAGGCCTGCTCCTAAGGTCCCGCCGAGCGCCTTTACGAGAAAGTTGTCAGAATCGCCGACGCCGTTGAGATATTTCGCTATTTGAGCGATGGCTCCGTTCGCATCCTGCAAGCTGCGCTCCTGCTCGTTCTCGAGCAGAGTGCTGCCGGGTTCATCCCGTCCGTCCAGGTTCAAGAAACTCTTGAAAACGTTGGTAGGAGGCGCGCTCTTGTCGTCATGGTCCGGTTCGCTCGGACCGTTCCAGGTTCCGTCGGCGCAAAACACGATCTTCTTGCTCATGGCTCAAGCCTCCGATCTGGCGGACCAATTCAGGGCTCAGCTGCCCTCACTCAATACGTGCGGTGACCATCTGTTGGTAGCTTCACGCAAAGGCGAGCAATGCGCAGTCCCCGGCGCGCCGATGCGCTCCAGCAATGTCGGTGTCGAACTCGAAGAGAGCTAGGTTGCTAGAAACGTATCTTGCAACTACTGCTTTTGCAACCGCGTGACGGCGACGATCCAGCGCAAGATGGCGGTTGAGGTATCGAGGACCTCGCTCGCAAAGCCCAGGAATTACGCGAGATGATGCGCGACCTCGATCTGCTCAAGGTCGATGTTGACGGCAGCGACAGGAGCTTTGAAAGTTCTCGACACGCCAGCAGACAGTTCGGCGGACCGAGTGGTCTTGGCGTTCAAAACGAACCCAACATCGTGCCGAGAGCGATGACCGCGATCAAAGCGAGCACGGCGTTGACAATACCGACCATGATGATGTCGAAATAGCTCTCGCGATGGGTCGCTCCGCACAGCGACAGCAGCGTCACCACCGCGCCGTTATGCGGCAGGATGTCGAGTGTGCCGGCGCCGATCACGGCGACGCGATGCATCAATGCGGGATCAATGCCCTCCTGCGATGCAATGGCCAGGTAATTATCGCCCAGCGCATCGAGTGCTATAGTCAATCCGCCGGAGGCCGAGCCGGTCAGCGCAGCCAGTATATTGGTGGCCACCGCGAGCGAGACCAAAGGGCCGCCCTGTATCGCCAGCACCCAGTCCCGCACTGTTGCAAAATCTGGCAGCGCCGCGATGACCGCGCCAAACCCGACCAGGCTGGCGACGCTGACCGCCGGCAGCACCGACGCATTGGCGCCCGCATCCATGCTCAGACGCAATTCGGGCAGGCGCGCGCGATTGAGAGCCACCACCGTCGCGATCGCAGCCGCGAGCGCCACCACCACGGACCACACCCCGGCCACGGCGCTGATCGAGGTCCCACCCCAGCGGGCTTCGGCGAGGAACGAGGAATCAATTCGCGGCAGGATCGCAAGCGACATTGCGAGATTGACCGCGATGACCACCAAGAGCGGCAACGCCGCAATCAGCAGCGGAGGTGCGGCTGCGCCGTGGCCGCCGTGGCGGATTTCCGCCGGGTCGAACTCGCGCGCCGTGGTCGCGCGCTCGCGCACCAGTTCGTTATCGATCGCAGCATCCAAGCTCCCCGGGGTTTCCGCGCCGTACCCCTCGCCCGCCTCCCGCGCTGCGCTCTCCGCCCGGCTGAGCCACCACAGACCTAGGCCGAGCATGATGATTGATGCGATGATGCCAAGGCCGGGAGCCGCAAAGGGCGTCGTGCCGAAGAACGGCATTGGGATCGCGTTCTGGATTGACGGTGTTCCGGGCAGCGCCGACATGGTGAAGCTCGAGGTGCCGAGCACGATCGCGGCGGGCACCAGGCGGCGCGGAATTGCTGCCGCACGGAATAATGTCTGCGCCATGGGAACGAGCACGAAGAAGGCGACAAACAGGCTGACGCCCCCATAGGTAACGACGGCGCCCGCGAGCACGACCGCAGGGATGACGCGGCGCTCGCCAAATTTCTTGGTCAGGAAGGTGGCCACTGTCGACACCGAGCCGCTGTCGTCCATCAGCTTGCCGAACACCGCGCCCAGCAGGAACAACGGAAAGAACTGCGCCAGAAAGCGTGCGGCGCTCTCCATGAAGATTTGCGTCCAGATGGCGAGCAGCGGCTGCCGGCCAAAAGCGGCGGCGACGAGTGCCGCGGCGGGAGCGAGCAGCAAGACGCTCCATCCGCGAAACGCAAGCCAGACCAGGATCACCAGCCCAGCCAGAATACCCAGTAGTCCCATTGTTCAGCACTCCGCCAGCACATCAATATCGGCAGTGGAGCGTCGTCCGACGTCGTCGGCATGTGCTTTGAGGAATTCGTCCGCGGCGCGACGTCCTTCATCGCGCAGCATCGCCACGAATTCCCATTCGCCATTGAGCTTCGAGGAAGCGCCGAACTTGGCCAGCGCGTCGGTCATGATCCGGTGCGTGCGCATCTGCGCCCAACGGACGCCTTCTCCGGACCCGGCATCGGCCACTTGGCGCAATACGGCGATCATGCGCAGTTCCTTCATCAGTGGCGAGTTGAACGAAATCTCATTGAGCCGATTAAGGATATCCGCGGCCGAGCGCGGCAAGTCCGCCCGCTCACGCGGATTGATCTGCACGAGGATCGTGTCATGCGCATCGCTTTCGCGGACCAGCGGGGTGATCGTGGGATTGCCCGCATATCCGCCGTCCCAGTAGGCCTCCCCATCGATTTCGATGGCGCGAAACATCGTCGGCAGACAGGCCGAAGCCAGCAGAACGTCGGCGGTGATCTCCGGATTGCGAAAGATGCGGCCGCGGCCGGTACGCACATTGGTCGCGGTAACGAACAGCTTGATCGAAGAGCCCGCAAGGCGCTCGAAATCGATGCTCCGTGCCAGAATGTTGCGCAGCGGATTGAAGCCGGTCGGATTGAGATTGTAAGGAGACAGGAGGCGGGACATCAGATCCATGGCGACGTAGGCGGGCGAAGTGTCGAGGGTCCAGCGCCCCATCAGGCGGTCGAGTGGCGAGCGCCGCAGCGGACTGAAGGCCGCGGCACGCGATACCCGCTGCCAGAAATTTGCCAGCGCGCGACGCGCCCCCTGCGCACCTCCCTTGGTCCAGCCGTCCGCCAGTGCTGCAGCATTCATGGCGCCTGCCGATGTGCCGGAGATCGCCGCGATTTGCAGCCAGTCCTCTTCGAGCAGCCGGTCGAGCACGCCCCAGGTGAAGGCGCCATGCGAGCCGCCGCCTTGCAGAGCAAGGTCGACAAGCACGGGATCGCGCGTTTCACTGATGTGTTGCGCTTGCGTTTCGTTCATGGGCTTGGCCGGCATGGCGGACCGCCTCGCGGGGCACGAATTTCAGATCGGAAAAAATTTTCTTGGCTCCAACGAGATCTGATGACGCCGAGCAGGCGCAACGCTTTGCGGTAAGAGTCCTTCGGCAGCATCGCCCATTCTCGGAGGAGCTTCTCTTGCTTAAAGCCCAGTATCGTCGCGCCAGCCCTCAGCACAGGAGGTAAAGGAGATTCATAAGCCACGAATTTGCTCGTCAGCGCGACTGGTCTCCACATACCTCGAACACCCACAGCTGTGAGCTTGAAACTTGGAGTAGGCGCGTGCGTTCCCTTCTGGCACGGCAAAAGAGAGGTAAGATATGCGGGCCGCTGTGCGGACCCTTCGATTGCCTAATGCGCGAAGGCTGGAATACGGCTAGCCAACTTGGTGCGCGATGGCTCCTCAATCTCCAATGCATGTCCTGATTGTCGGCGCCGGGGCTGCGGGCCTTATGGCCGCTCGAGAGCTTGCCGGCGCGGGCAAGAAGGTGACCGTCCTCGAATCTCGGGATCGTTGCGGCGGCCGCATTTATCCGCTGTCCGCGCAGAAATTTGGATACCCGGCCGAAGGCGGCGCCGAGTTCATCCACGGCGCGGCACCCGTGACCCATGAATTGATGCGCGAGGCGGGGCTTACGCTGTCGCCCGTCGAGGGCAGGCGGTGGAGCGTCCGTGGCGGCACGGTCGTGCCGACCGAACCTGCGCCGCATGCGGATCGGCTTCGCCAAGCGCTGATGGAATTGAAGACCGACCTGCCGGTCGCCGAATTCCTGCAGCGCCATTTTGCCGATCCGCAATACAGCCGCCTTCGCCACGAGATCAGGCGGATGGTCGAGGGTTATGACGCGGCCGACGCAAGCCAGGCCAGCACCTTTGCGCTGCGGGACGAATGGATGGGCCGCGGCCTCACCCGCCCCGGGCGCATCGCCGGCGGGTATGGGGCGCTCGTCAACTTTCTCGTGTCGGAGTGTCGCAGCGAGGGCGCTTCGATCCGTCTCGGCGCGGCGGTGACGGCAATAGAGGAGCGCGGCGGACGAATTGCCGCCCATTGCCGTGATGGCGCGCTGCTCGAGGGTGATGCGGCGATTCTCACGGTGCCGCTCCCGCTCCTGAACGATATCGAGCTTCCGCATTCGGCCCGCGAGCAGGCGGCGGCGAGCGCCGATATCGGGTTTGGCAAGGTCGTGAAGATTCTGCTGCGATTTACCTCAAGATGGTGGACTGATCATGCTGGGGGCGACCTCGCCGATCTGTCATTTTTGTTTTCAGAAGCCACGGTTCCAACTTGGTGGACGCAGTATCCGGCGAGCTCTCCGGTCCTGACGGGCTGGTTCGCCGGGCCCAAGGCCGACACTGTGGTTCAGCTTACGGAGAGCGACTTGGTCGACATGGGGCTCGCCTCGCTTGCCGAGATTTTTGGCCTGACGATGGATCGACTGAAGAGAGATCTCGTTGCGTCACAGGTGGTCAACTGGGGCAATGACCCCTTCGCGCGCGGCGCCTATTGCTTTGCCACGCCCAAAACCCGGCAAGCGCAGTCGATGCTGCGAAAGCCGAATGGCGGCCGGATCCTGTTTTCCGGCGAAGCGCTTTATGCCGGCCCGGATATGGGCACGGTGGAGGCGGCGCTGGCGAGCGGGCGGGAGACCGCACAGACGATCCTGGCGCCGGGGCGATAGGCGCGCGCTGGTTCTGTTATCAAGCGAGACTCGCTCAATGTCGCTGAGGGTCGGTGGAGGCGCATTCCGTCCGCCTTCGGCGCGGGACTGGTGCGCGCACTTGACGGGGCTGGCGCAACGCCGAGATACTTGACTTAGTCAACTATCTGGCCGAAGCTTCCCGGATGCTCTCAGCGCGCCAGCAGCATGAAGGCCGGGTCGCCGCGGTTCGCCGTTTCAACCGCTTCTACACGCGGCAGATCGGCGTGCTGCGCCGGAATTTTCTCGACAGCCCCTACACGCTGAGTGAAGCGCGCGTGCTGTACGAGATCGGGCAGCGGCCCACCCCGACCGCAACCGACGTCGGCCGCGCGCTCGGTCTCGATGCCGCCTATCTGAGCCGCCTCCTGCGCAAATTCGAGAAGAGCGGCCTCATCACGCGCAGCGCGGTCCCGCAGGATGCGCGGCAGAGCCATCTTACGCTGACCGCACGCGGCAAGAAAACCATGCGTGCGCTCAACACGAAATCGCAGCGCGACGTCTCGGACATGCTGGGCAAGCTCACCGCTGCCGACCAGGGGCGACTGATGGCGGCGATGTGCACGATCGAGGCGCTGCTCGGCGGCGTCTCCGAAGAGCCGCGGCAAAGCGGCACCATCCTGCGCGGCCCCCGCCATGGCGATTTCGGCTGGATCGTTCAGCGCCATGCCGAGCTGTACGCGCAAGAATACGGCTGGAAGGAACCCTTCGAGGGCGTCTGCGCGAAAATCATCGCCGATTTCCTCAACACCTACGATCCGCAATGCGAGCGCTGTTGGATCGCCGAGATGGACGGCCAAAATGTCGGCTGCGTGTTCATCGCGAAGGAGACGGTTGATGTCGCCCGACTGCGGCTGCTCTTGGTCGAGCCGAAGGCGCGCGGCTTCGGGCTTGGTGCGCGGCTCACTGATGAGTGCATCCGCTTCGCACGCAGTGCCGGCTACCGGAAGATCACGCTCTGGACCCACAGCGTGCTCACGGCCGCGCGCCACATCTATCGGAAGGCCGGCTTCAAGCTGATCCGCAGCGAGGAGCGCATCAGCTTCGGGCAGCAAGTCGTCAGCGAAGACTGGGAAATGGAGCTGTGAGCGAACGCGAAGCGCTACACTGCCGCACATGAACTGGCATCCGCTGCTCGCCATCCTCGGCGGGATCGTGCAAATCCTCTCGGCCATCCCATACGTTCGGGACATGCTCTGGGGTCAAACGCGTCCTAACATCATCTCATGGTCACTTTGGACGGTCCTTCAGAGCATCGCGCTCGCCGCGCAGCTGAGTGCCGGATTTTCTTGGTCGGTACTTCTGCTGGTCGCAATGACCTTCAATACTGCTGTTGTGGCCGTGCTCGGCTCCATGGGATACGGGTATCGGCGATACGGAGGTCTCGACTACACCTGTGGTGCCATCGGGGCTGCCGCGATCGTACTCTGGTTGATTACCGGCGAACCGCTGGTTGCCCTTACCCTCTCGGTGGCGGCAGATTTCATTATCGCCATTCCGACTGTCGTAAAGACGATCCGAGACCCCCATTCTGAAACGCTTTTGGCTTGGTTCCTGGTCGCGGTCGCTTCGGCGCTCACGCTGCTGTCGACAACCGCATTCACGCCGTCGAACCTACTCTATCCGTCCTACCTATTCCTGATCACTGCTTCGATGACCTGCATTATCTTCTTCGGACGAGGAGCCGAGAAGGCCTAGCGCCTACAGATCCTTTTCGGCGAGCTCGCGAAATGCATCCGGAACGGAACGATTAGGCCCCAGCATGACCGATCCGTATCCGACGGCATCCCAGCCGAATCGATCGCGAATCCTGTCGATCGCCCGGTCGGCCGTCCAACGCGCGATTCCTCTTCTGCTGCCCGGCCGGCGCTTTTCATCGGGGAGGCCGAGCGGAAGCTCGAGCTGCAGATCCCAGTCCTGCTCAAGGTGCGATACCGAAATTGCCAGCAGCGAGATCGTTTTCTCGTTCGCGTGATCCGCGAGCGCCGCCGCGACGAGCTCCTCGGCAATCTCCGCGAGCGTTGCGGTCGCTGCAATCGGAGCGTCAAGAGTAACCGAGCGCGTGACCGAATGCAGGTCAGCAAAGCGAACCCGCACTGTCACGGTGCGGCCGGGACGGGATTTTGCCCGAAGCCTGCTCGCGACCCGGTCGGCGAGGTGACGCAGCGTCGGGCGGATCACCTGCGCTTCGGCCGGCTTGCGGCCGAGCGCCGACTGGGCTCCGGCCGATCGTGCGCGATGATGCGTCCTGATTTTCCTCGGATCGCGGTTCCAGGCGAGCGCTGCCAGCTTCTCTCCGACCGCGCGGCCGACAATTCGCTCAAGCGACCATCCCGGCATGTTCGCCAGCTGCCCGATGGTGTGGACGCCGACCTCTGCAAGCCGCGTTTTGGTGACGGGGCCCACGCCCCACATCAGCTCGACCGGCAGGTCGTGAAGGAAATCAAGCTCGGTCGCAGGATCGACGACCTTGAGCCCGTCCGGCTTGGCGACCTGCGAAGCAATTTTCGCAAGATGCCTGGTGCGGGCCACTCCGACCGAGATCGGCAGGCCCAGCTCTTCGCGCACACGGCGGCGCACCGCCTCGGCGATCTCAGGCGGCGAGCCGAAAAGATGCGTGCACCCGGCAACATCCGCAAAGGCCTCATCAATGGAAATGCGCTCGACGAGCGGCGTGAAATCGTTGAGCACACCGATGGCGGCATCGCCCAGCCGCTGGTAATCCTTGAAGTGCCCACCGACAAAGACGAGCTGCGGGCAAAGCTCACGCGCCCGCCACCCCGACATGCCGCTCCTAACCCCGAAGGCCTTGGCCTCGTAGGAGGCAGCCAGCACCACACCACCGCCGACCGCGATGGGCTTGCCGCGCAGGCGAGGCTCGAGCAGTTGCTCGACCGATGCGTAAAAAGCATCGAGGTCCGCATGCAGGATGGTTGCTGCTGTCTCCATGCTGCCATCCCCGACAAGCCGGGCGACGATCCCGCGAGCGCCCGCTACCCCAGTCACCATAAGAACAAATAGAGAACTCACCGTCAATGGGGAATGTCGTTCGCCGAAGGGAGCGATGACCTCGTTTCCGAACTTGCCGGATGTCCGCTCCCTCGCCATAAGCAGGGGCTCGAACAGCATGCCTTGATCAGGTTGCCGGTGTTCGTCGGTTGCGAACTGGTGACAACGAGGTTCGTGTCGTCGACCGGAGCTGCAGGCCGGTAGTTTTGGCCGTCAAAGGAGCCACTTGATGTTCGCGAAGATCAACCACTTGGCCATCTGCACGATGAATTACGCCGCCAATGCTCGGTTCTATCAGGCGCTCTTTGGAATGAAGGCATCGAACACGCAGCGCCCGGCTCGCGCAGCACCGGTTGGCGATGGCCAGGTCGGCCTCAACAACATCCCGCTTCGCGATGGCCGGCGCAGCGGGCTTGATCACTTCGGGTTGGAGGTTGAAAGCATCCCGCTCGCGCTCGAACGGATGAAGAAATTCGATCCGAACCTTCCGGCGGTGCAGCGGCCGGCAGTCCGTCCCAACGCCGCCTGGAGCGCAGCCGACCATGACATGATCATCTACGATCTTGCTGAGCGCGATTCCGGAAAGGCGCAGGACATCTTCGCCGAGAATACCGGGGGAGAGCTTCCGCGAAGGTACATCAACCACATAGCCCTGCGCGCCACAAATCCGGAACGCAGCGCGGAGTTCTATTCTACGGTCTATGAGCTTGCGCTTTCAAACGACAGGAGCGGCGGCAGCTATCGTCTCAGCGATGGTCGCGTAACGCTCCTCATTCTTCCCTGGAAGATGGAGAATTTTATCGGGCACGATCCAGAACCCCCACGTCTCGAACACTTCGGCTTCAAAGTCGAAAGCATCGAGGCGGTCAAACGCGACATGGAAGACATCGCGGGCACCAATCCCGTGATGGTCACCAAGCCCCTGGGCCTCGGTGCGGAAGGCCAGGCGCGGCTCGCGGTGTTGAAACAATGCCCCATAGGGCAGTTCCAGCTGACCGATCTCGAAGGCGTGCATATCGACGTCAATGAGCATTAATACATTGAATTATATAGAAAATATCATGAGAAGCCCTTCTTGTGGCGGCCGTCTCCGGGAGACGCTATATTCGGCCTGATGGCGAAGCGGAAGCGACAACAGCGATACCTGAATGAAGGGGCAGGCGCAGGCTTGGTCCGGGTGGAAACTTTGGTGCCTGCCGATGGCAGGGATGCGATCCTGAGGCTCGCGTCGCGACTGCGGAGGGAAGCTCGAAAGCGGGCTTCAGAACCGAAGAAGGGCATCGACGTCGAAAAAGTACTCGCAAGGCTACGTGCACTGTGCCTACCGGCCTCACATCGCGTGATTTCGGAGACGGACCCTGACCACCTGCTGGTGACCAGCGTGAATGTGCCGTTCGCCAATCGCATAGACAGTGGAGGCTTGGCCGAAGTGATCCGTACAGGGCGGATACCGCCGGGCTATCGCGGACATATCGAACGATTCCTGGGCGAGATCCCATTGAGCAGGCTGCTGGCCTTTTTCGATCGTCATCACATCGACGCTGCGACGGTCGCGAAGTTTGTGCGCGAGCAAGGCGGTGGTCTCGCGCTGCACCGCCCCGATCTGCAGGAGCATCTCCGTGTCCTATCCGGTGGATGACGGGCCGCACGACGACGCGTGGAAGGAGCTTCTGCCTCCCTGCTTCAGGGTCATCGACGAGGTCGTTCGGGAGCGCAAAGTCGAGTTTCCGATACGCATCGGCGGCGGCTCCATGCTCCTGCGGCGCTACAAGCACAGAAAGAGTCGGGATCTCGACTTCTTCGTCACCGACGCGCAGCTGGTCCGGTGGTGCTCGCCGCGCTTTAACGAGACGGCGGCCGACCTCTTTCCCGACTATGGCGAGGAGGCAGCGGCGTTGAAGCTCGTCACCGGCATGCAAGAAATCGACATCATTGCGGCGGCTCCGATCATTCTGGACGGCGCCGTGGAGGAGGTCGAGCTCGGCGGTCGGAAGGTGCTCGTCGAGCTGCCCAGGGAGATCGTTGCCAAGAAGGTTGTCTACCGCGGGCGCAATTTTCAGACGCGCGATGTCTTCGATCTTGCGTGCGTGGCGATTGCCGAGCCCGAGGAGATCGCCGCGGTTCTGCCCGGCCTCACCTTTGGACATCTTGATGATCTCGATGCTCGCCTGAGGGAGATAAAGCCCGTTCTCGAAAAAGAACTAGCTGACAAGGTGGATGCCTATCCGGACTTTGAGCCCGGTGAAGAGCTGTCTCGCGATCGCGCAAGGTGTGGCAAAGACTTGGCGCGAAGCTTTAACGCCGAAGGTCGAGGTGCCCCCTCATCCGCAGCAGAGCCATCGTGCCGTGTTCTCCCGGGATGGACGCACCGTGGTCATAAAGGAATGGGACGCGGCGACTTCCAGGTTCGACAAGATCGGAAATGTATTGGGTCCTGCGAAGGTCAGCCCTGAGGGCGTTCGTTCATGATCGGCGGGGTAGTCATGAGCGAGGATGAGTGGAAGCGTCATCCTGACGTCGTTGCGGCCAAGAAGAAAACCGATCGGACCGGCCTTCCGCCTGCGGCGTGTCGATAGCGTGCGCGTTTGGCAAAGTTGCACGCCACTATTTGGGCCGTTGACCAGTCCGGATAAGCTCGGCCTATGACCGTATTGACCGAGGCTCTCGATGCCAAAGCCGTCGCGGACGAAGTCATGGCGGCTTTCACCGGCCATGATCAAATCCCGACATTCTCCTCGCGGCCCGGCGGGTTGACACTCCGCCAAGCTTATTGCGTCACGCCTTTGCTCCGGGCCGCGTTCGAAGGCCGCGGGGAGGGAGTTACCGGGCGCAAGATCGGATTCACAAATCGTGAAATGTGGAAGGTGCACGGCGTTCAGGCACCGATTTGGGGTTACACCACTACGCAAACCACGCGTGAGCTCGCGTATACGCGCGCCGTACGTGTCAAGGACTTCGCAGAGCCCCGCATCGAGCCGGAGATCATGTTTGGCATGAAGGCGGCGCCGAAGCCCAGCATGAGCGACGCAGCGCTTCTCGATTGCGTCCAATGGCTATCGCTCGGCTACGAGATCGTGCAGTCGATCTTCCCCGGCTGGAAATTCACAGCCTCGGACACAGTCGCGGCGAACGGCCTGCATGGTGCACTGGTGATAGGCACGCGCCATCCGATCGAGCCACGCGCGAAGGAGTGGCTGCGCGAGCTGGCAATATTTCAGGTCGAACTATATTGCGATGGCAGATTGAGCCAGCGCGGAGGCGGCGCATTGGTACTCGATAGCCCCATTCTGGCACTGCGCCATCTGGTCGAACTGCTCGCGAATGATCCTGACAACCCGCCGCTATCCGGCGCTGAAATTATCTCAACCGGAACATTGACGCTCGCTATGCCGGTTCACGCAGGCGAAAGCTGGACAACGAAAGTCTCCGGCATACCGCTGGAAGACATCACGCTTGCATTCGAATAACGAAGGCATTCGAGTCCAGCCTTGAGCGTATGGGACTGTTCTGGGCGCGGCGAAGTGGTGCCCAGGGGCGCAGAGAAAATCGATACTCGCCCTTTTCGAGATGCGCTAAGCTGGCGCTCGACCCGATCTCATCCAGCACGTAGTCCGAATGCGCCGCAGACGGAGCAAGAAAGGCTAATTCCGAATATGCCGTAACTTATCCGCCTGCGGACGGTCTCTCAACGGAGGTTGGCATGCGCATGCGACGGAGAGAGCTTGCTTCATTGACGATGTTGATGGCGCTGACTGGAGCCGCGTTGCTTGGCAAGTCAGCCGCCTTTGCGGAGGAACACCTCATCCCGGATTTTTCGGGCATCTGGTGGCATCCGTCCCTTCCCGGTCCGGAGCCGCTCGCTTCAGGCCCGACGGGCCTCAAGAACCTGTCGCGAAACAAAAGCGGCGCCAGCAATTATGACCAACTGGTCGGCGACTACCACAACCCAATACTCAAGCCGGAGACCGCCGCCATCGTGAAGAAGTTCGGCGAGCTTTCACTTGCCGGCATCACCTATCCGAGCCCGGCCAACCAGTGCTGGCCCGAGCCGGTGCCGTACATCTACAAGAATTTCGCCATCGAGATCTTCCAGAAACCGGATACCACCACGATCATCTACGACCAGGATCATGAGGTGCGGCATGTTCGCATGAACGTCCCGCATCCTTCCAAGCTGAGCCCCTCCTGGTACGGCGATTCAGTCGGCCATTACGAAGGCGACACGCTGGTGATCGATACGGTCGGAACGCGGACCGACCGGCCGTTCGCCATGATCGACCTATACGGCACGCCCTACTCCGACAAGCTGCACGTGGTCGAGCGCTATCGGCTCATTCCCTACGAGGAGGCCAAGGAGGGGATCGAGCGGGATGCGAAAGAGAACCAACGCCCAATGGTCGGCATCGACCGCAGCTACCGCGGCAAATATCTGCAGCTCCTCTACACGATCGAGGATCCGGTCGTCTTCACGATGCCATGGAGCGCGACCGTCACCTATGGGCGCGGCTCCGACGAGTGGCCGGAAACGGTGTGCGCCGAGAACATCCACGAGTACTACAACAACAAGAACTCGGAAGTTCCGCAGGCCGCCAAGCCGGACTTCTAGCAAGCCGGACTTCTACACCGAATGTGCGGGTTATCGGCGGTAAGACAGCGAAGCTCTGACGCGAGGAACCGGATGCGGGAAATCTGCACGTCCCTTGCGGCGCCAGCTATGAGACGGATCAATGGCCTGGAAGAATTGTGGTGCCCAGGGGCGGAATCGAACCACCGACACCTGCATTTTCAGTGCAGTGCTCTACCAACTGAGCTACCTGGGCGCCGAGAGGCAAAGGCTGCCCCGCGGAGACGGGCCGTTATAGGGGCCGAAGCGCGGGTTGTCCAGAATGGCAGAGGCTTGTTCCACCCAATGGCCCAAAGTCTGTCCCGGGCGCAGCGCGCCCTGGCGTCAGTCATTTCGCGACGACGGTAGTCCTGCGGTGCGCTGCTGAACCGGGACCGTTCCAAGCTTAATGCGGTCCGTAGCCCCGGAACGGTCGGCCAGGTCGGCGGTGCACCGCGGATCAAATCACTCGCGGCTCGGCGAAGCCATGGCCGCGCTGCGCCGCGCCCGGGACAGGCAGACCCTCACTCGCCCTCCCCGCGCCCGTCCTCATCCTCCTCCGCCTTGCCGGGCACCACATAGACGCCCGAGAGCCAGCGGTTGAGGTCGACGTCGGCGCAACGGCGGCTGCAAAAGGCGCCGAATTCCGTCACCGCCGGCTTGCCGCAGATCGGGCAGCGGCGGACCCGGGGCTTGCTGTCGCTCTGAGCCTCGTTGCCTGGCATCACGCTGATATAATCGTCGATCGCTGGTCGGGAAGGCGCCCGGGCGGCCGCAAGGGGCCTCTCGCAGATCAGCTCACACCGCGTTGAGCCAGCCGAAGCGGATGGGGTAGCCCTCGCCGGCGAGAAGCGTGGTCGTCTCATAGAGCGGCAGACCAACCACATTGGTGTAGGAGCCGACGATCTTCACCACGAAGCTTCCGGCGATGCCCTGCACCGCATAGCCGCCGGCCTTGCCCCGCCATTCGCCCGAGGCGAGGTAGGCCTCGATGTCCTCATCCGAAAGCCGCTTGAAGCGCACGCGCGTCTCGACCAGGCGCTGGCGAAACGATTCATTGGGCGTCACCAGGCAGACCGCGCTGTGAACCCGGTGATTGCGTCCCGACAACAAGCGCAGGCATTGCGCCGCCTGATCGAGCAGCTCGGCCTTGGGCAGGATGCGGCGCCCGACCGCCACCACCGTATCGGCAGACAGGATGTAGGAGCCGCGCAGCTCATCGTCCACGCGCACCAGCTCGAGCGCAGCATCAGCCTTGGCGCGGGCGAGACGATTGGCGCAGGCGCGCGGCAGCTCCCCACGCAGCGGCGTCTCGTCGAGGTCCGCAGGCCGCAGCGCTTCCGGCTCGATACCGGCCTGATTGATGAGCGCCAGCCGTCGCGGTGAGCCGGACGCGAGGACAAGCTTGGGGCGACCGATCATGGGGGTCCGTGGCGAATCCGTCTATGCGTAGCGGAAGGCCATCCTGTTCTCAACTGTATTTGAAAGCCTCTGCGCGCCCGCTTCACACATTGCCGATCGGCGGCGGCAGGAACCGGGCGCGGATGCGTTCGATGATTTGATCGCGCACGGCGCGGTAGGCATCGAGCCGCTGCTCCCGGTTGCCCTCGACGGCGGAGGGGTCGAGGGTCGGCCAGTATTCCACCTCCGCGGCCAGTCGATGGGTCAGGTCGAGCGCCTTGTGGTGCGCCTCCGGCGAGAGCGTCACGATCAGGTCGAAGTTGAGCCCTTCGAGATCCTCGAGCTCTTCGAACGTGATCGGCCGGTGGGCGGAGATGTCGATGCCGATCTCCTCCATCACCGCGACCGCAAATGGATCGACCTCGGCTGCGCGCACGCCGGCCGAAGCCGCGTAGAGCGGGGCACCGCAAAAGCGCCGCAGCAGCGCTGCTGCCATCGGCGAGCGCACCGAATTCAGCGCACAGGCAAACAGCACCGCCTGTGGAGCAGACGCAGGCGCCGCCTCGCCCATGCGCTAAATCGCCTCGCGATCGAAAAGATCGCGATGCGCTCCGGCATCTTGACATTGGCGCATGTTCTTATCGGAAAACCGGCTTCCACTTTTCCGGAACATGCGCTGGCATTGGCGCATGTTCTTGGCGGAAAACCGGCTTCCACTTTTCCGGAACATGCGCTTTTGACGTTGGCGCATGTTCTTATCGGAAAACCGGCTTCCACTTTTCCGGAACATGCGCGGCTCACCCTTTCCAGTGCAGCACGCAGACCAGGGTGAACAGCCGCCGCGCAGTGTCGAAGTCGATCGTGACCTTGCGCTTGAGGCGCTCGAGCAACAGCTGAGAGCCCTCGTCGTGCAGCGCACGCCGGCCCATATCGAGCGCTTCGATGCGGTCGGGCGTGGCGGAGCGGATCGCCTGATAGTAGCTGTCGCAGATCAGGTAATAGTCCTTGACGATGCGCCGCAGCGGAGAGAGCGACAACAGATGCGCCATCGCCGGGCTGCCGTCCGCGTAGCGGATGTCGAGCATCAGCCGGTTGCCGGTGATGGCGAGATGCAGCCGGAAGGGGCCGCGCGCGTGGCCGACCGGCGCAAACGTGTTCTGCTCGATGAGGTCATAGATCGCGACCGCCCGCTCGTGCTCGACATCGGGCCCGGAGCGGCCGATCGAGCTCTCATCGAGCGTCACTTCGATGAGACGCTGGGAGCTCGCATCGACCGCTTCCCCCGGGCGGGTCATTGCGGATTGAAGCGCATCGCGACCGAACGGGCATGCGCCTCGAGGCCCTCGGCCTCGCCCAGCACGATGGCGGCGGGGCCGAGCGCACGCAGCTGCTCCGGCCCGCATTTGAGGATCGAGGTGCGCTTCATGAAATCGAGCACGCCCAAGCCAGACGAGAAGCGGGCCGAGCGCGCCGTCGGCAGCACGTGGTTGGAGCCTCCCACATAATCGCCGATCGCTTCCGCGGTATGGGACCCAAGAAACATCGCACCGGCATTGCGGATCCGGGCAGCGAGGTGCTCGGGCTCGCGCGTCGCGATCTCGAGATGCTCGGGCGCGAGGGCGTCGACGAGCGGCACCGCGTCCGCGAGCGCGCCGACCAGGATCACGGCGCCGAAATCGCGCCAGGAAGCCTCGGCCACGCGGCCGCGCGGGAGCGAGGTGAGCTGCGCTGCAACCGCCGCCTCGACCCGGCCGGCGAGTGCTGGATCATCCGTGATCAGGATCGATTGCGCACTCGCATCGTGCTCGGCCTGGGCGAGGAGATCGGCGGCGATCCAGTCAGCATGCCCGGTCGAATCTGCCAGGATCAGCACTTCGGAAGGCCCGGCGATCATGTCGATGCCGACCCGGCCGAACACGAGCCGCTTGGCGGCCGCCACATAGGCATTGCCGGGTCCGACGATCTTGGCCACGGGGGCGATGCTGGCGGTCCCATAGGCGAGCGCCGCCACCGCCTGCGCGCCGCCCACCCGGTAGACCTCATCGACACCGGCGAGCTTGGCGGCGGCGAGAACCAGCGGGGCGAGCTTGCCGTCCGGGGCCGGTACCACCATCACGATACGGGGCACGCCCGCCACCTTGGCGGGCACAGCGTTCATCAGGACGGAAGACGGATAGGCGGCGGTGCCACCCGGCACATAAAGCCCGACCGCCTCGATTGCGGTCCAGCGGTGGCCGAGCTCGACCCCCAGGTCGTCGGTGAAGCGCTCGTCCCGCGGCAGCTGGCGGCGGTGATAGGCCTCGATGCGGTCGCGCGCGAGCCTGAGCGCTGCCAGCGCGGGCTCCTCGCATGCCGCGACCGCCGCCTCGATCTCGTCCGCCGCGACCTTGAGGCCAGTGACCGCAACATCGATGCGATCGAATTTCCGGGTAAGCTCGATCAGCGCCGCATCGCCGCGCGCGGCCACATCGGCCAGGATGGCACGCACCGCCGCTTCGACATCGGTTTGGACCTCGCGCTTGCCGGCGAGGAAGGCGCGGAAGCGCTCGGCAAAATCGGGCGCGCGCGCGTCGAGGCGGATGGGCATGACTTTGGGCTTGCAAAACCGCCGTCCCGGGAATCGGGAAGGGCACCCGGTCAATGACCGCAGCCGGGCAAGGCGTCAACCCCGGGCGTCGGGGAAAACCTCCGCGTGGGTCGGACGCGTATCGACGTGCCAGGCGGGTCCGAGATCGGCGAGCTCGACCTCGAGGCACTCGACCTCCAGCCTCAGCACCCCTCCACCGGAAAACACGAGCTTCACCACGCCCGCCGGCGCATCGGTCGGCTCGAACTCGACAGCCAGGAGGTTGAGCACCGCGGCCTTGCCGGCGGGATCGACCTGCTTGCACTTGCATGCCGCGACGCGCTCGAACCGCAGTGCTGCCCGGCAGCGGCGCAATTCCGGCTTGTCGCCGTCGGCCGAAAGCCAGTCGAAACGATCGAGGCCGATCACCAGCCGCTTCTCCTGCGGCCGCCACAGTACATCTGCGACCTTGACGGTCGCATCCTGCAGATGGGTTGAAACAATCGCCAGGTCCTCTTCGTCGAGGGCCACGAATTTGAGCGGCTGCAAGTCGAGCGGCTGCACGGTTCCCTCCCTGCGCTGCGTCCTGTCGGTTCTGTGTGTGAATTAGTTAGGTAATCGCCCATGCGGGCGCAAGCCGCCGGGGCGTGAACTTGTCGCCCCTGTCGGGCCGGCACCACTGCAGGCCTTCTTGGAGCGCCGTCCCGGCCGAGTCTGGCGAAGAGCCGGGGCCCATACGGCTGCGCACTCTCGATGGCGTGTAGAGGGCGTGTAGGAGCATGAACTCGGTCGCTCCTGCGAAAGCAGGAGCCCATCCCGCTGTGCACTATCATGTCCGCTAAGGACAATGGGTCCCGGGTCTCGCTGTGCTCGCCCGGGACGACACGCTTGGGAGTGGTCTCTGCTTTCGCAGGAACGCCTCAAAATGAGACGCAGGCGCTGCGCACCACGATGCCCACCGACTGCTGATGGAACGTGGACTTGTAGGCCGCGGCGATCTCTCTGAGGGCGTCGATATCATCTTGTTTGCCGGGCAATACGATCTCGATCACCTTGCTCGGCTCATGCACGATCGTGCCGCGGCCGCCATCGCGCCATTCGCCTTGCGCCTCCAATATGGTGAGGCCATCCGGAAAGCGCGGAGTGACCTCGCGCGCGACAAAGCGCTGAAAGCGCGCCTCGCTGACGCCGAGCCGGTCGCCGACGTTGCGTCCGAACAGAAGCTGTGCGACTTGCTGCGCTTTGAAGCCGGCGGAGCATTCGGCAGGCTGGGCCTGGGCGAAAGCCGTACCGCTGGCGAAAATAACGAGTATCAAAAAACTGATCACACCCCGGTCGTCCCCGCGAAAGCGGGGACCCAGTTCGCTTCGAGAAATGTCCTTGCAAACCGTCCGCATCGACATTTTGCAAAGGGACTGGATTCCCGCTTTCGCGGGAATGACCGGAGAACTCACCCCGAGAGCCGCTCGATGTCGGCCCCGCAGGCGGACAGCTTGTCCTCGAGCCGCTCGAACCCGCGATCAAGATGATAGACGCGGTTGACCATGGTCTCGCCCTCCGCCGCGAGCGCCGCAATGACGAGCGAAACCGAGGCGCGCAGGTCGGTCGCCATCACGGGCGCGCCCTTGAGGCGGTCGACGCCTTTGACGGTCGCGCATTCGCCTTCGAGATGGATTTGTGCCCCCAACCGCACCAGCTCCTGCACGTGCATGAAGCGGTTCTCGAAGATGGTCTCGGTAATGCGCGAGGTTCCTTCCGCCCGTGTCATCAAGGCCATGAACTGCGCCTGCAGATCGGTGGGGAAGCCCGGGAACGGCGCCGTGGTCACGTCCACGGCGGCAAGCGGTGCGCCATTGCGGGCGACCCGCAATCCGCGATTGGTCTCGTTGTATTCTAGGCCCGCATGGCTGAGTGCATCCAGGCCCGCCTGCAGGAGCTCGGCGCGGGCATTCTCCAGCATCACATCACCGCCCGTCATCGCCACCGCCATCGCATAGGTGCCGGTTTCGATACGGTCAGGCAGCACGCGGTGCCGCGCGCCGCCGAGCTTGGCCACGCCTTCGATCACGATCTGCGAGGTGCCGGCGCCGGTAATCTTGGCACCCATCTTGTTGAGGCAGTCGGCGACGTCCTTGATCTCGGGCTCGCGCGCCGCATTCTCGATCACGGTGGTGCCGTGGGCAAGCGAGGCCGCCATGACGGCCGTGTGGGTCCCCCCGACCGTCACCTTGGGAAAGCTGACCTGGCCGCCCTTGAGCCCGTTCTTCGCGCGCGCCACCACATAGCCGCCATCGATCTCGATCTCGGCGCCGAGCGCTTGCATGGCCATGATCAATAGGTCGACCGGGCGCGTGCCGATGGCGCAGCCGCCCGGCATGGAGACGCGCGCCTCGCCCATGCGGGCGACCAGCGGGGCGATCACCCAGAAGCTTGCCCGCATGCGCGAGACGAGCTCATAGGGCGCGGTGGTGTCGATGATGCGGGAGGCGGAAATGTGCAGCGTCTGCCCGTCATATTGGGTCTCGCCCGGGCGCTTGCCGCCGACCATGATGTCGACGCCGTGATTGCTCAAGATGCGCTGCAGGAGGCCCACATCGGCGAGCCGCGGCACATTGTCGAGAATGAGCGTTTGGTCGGTTAAGAGACTCGCGATCATCAACGGCAGGGTCGCGTTCTTGGCTCCGGAGATCGGGATCGCACCCTGAAGCCTGCGGCCGCCTTTGATGCGAATGCGATCCATGCGCCCTCCTGCGGCTGGCAGCTAGTGCCGCCGACGATGCTAGCCTGACGCGCGACCCGTCGGCCACGGCGTTCCTTCAAGTGCTTAGTGGCTTTGCTTGTCGTCGGCAAATCCGGCGAAATCGTGAGGCGCTGGGGATGGCTCGGCAGTCACGTCCACGGTGCCCCTGCCCCGCATCTGCGCTTTGCGGCGCTTCAAGTTCTCGCGCAGGGCCGCTGCCAGGCGCCGCCGCTCCGCAACCTTACGCGCCGCCTTGCCGGTTCCGGCGATCTTGCTGCTCTCGCTCATGAAACAAGACTACGCCGGGCGCCGGGCGGAATGAAGTCCAATCATGGTTGCGCCCCTTATGGCCTTGTGGCAAAGAACGCCCGCTTTTGCGCCACCTTCATTGCTTCGCGCTTTCTCGAAAGCGCCCCTTCCGGCGCGCTGCCGTAGCTCAGTGGTAGAGCACCCCCTTGGTAAGGGGGAGGTCGTAAGTTCAATCCTTACCGGCAGCACCAGCTCAGGCTCCCGCCCATCTTCGTCCGGAGGTGGCCGTGCACTCTGTGAAGCAGTACCAGCGATATGCGGCGCGGTGCCTGCAAGAGGCACGCACCACGACCGATTCCAGGCTGAGGGCTTTCCTGGTGGAAATGGCTCAGGAGTGGCAGCGCCTTGCCGAACAGGCAAAGACGACCGCGGCTGCTCACGGCGCGCCAAGATCCGAGCCGGACCGTGGCGACTGAAATCGAGCGGTGGCCGCGGCTATCGCCCCGGTTCCGACGCTCGTATCAGTTTGCCGCGCTCATGTTTACGAACGTCGGAACCAAAGGGACACTAGCAAAGTATCCGTTTCTGGTGCGGCTTTGGCTTTGACGTTCCTAAGAAAGACTCGCCGCAGCATCTCCCGTGAAATCGTATCTTGATAGGGGCTGGCTGGTTGTGGTGATAATAAACGACAACGTTTTAGAGGGACTTCGGTATGGCCGACGGGGGGACCGAGAGCCAAGGCTACCAACGGCTGTACGACGACCTACGCAAGAAGCTTCTCGATCTCTCACGGCGCAATCCGATGCTCAACTACAAGCACCGTGCGGGATCGCGGCGACAGTTGCGCATTGTTAACACGAATCTGGAAGGGGTTTTCGCAGCGCTGACCGAGCAGCAAAGGGATTTGCCGTTCATCCCTTTACCTGAGCCGGATGATATTCCGGATGACGAACTGACCGACGGATTCAAAGCTGCCCTCGGACATGCGAAGTCGACCGACCTTGATTATCTCACGCGCCTTACCGCACTCGACGCGGTCGCACGCCAAGATGACGCCTCGCTTGCTCGACTAGATCGATGGCTGCGCGACCGAGTGCGCGAGGAGCTGGAGCTCCCTCCACGCCCCAACAGGCGAGAATTCAACCTAGTTGAGCACGCGCGCAAGAAACACATAGAACCGAGCTATGAACTACCATTATCGGCCACGGCCGACGCGAACGTGGTCCGCCATCTGCAATCAATGTTTTTTGCAGATGAACTCGATTCTCGACTCGCGCGCATCGCAGCGGACGCCCGACTTTCCGAACAAGAAACTGGACTGTCGACCTTGTTCATCGCCTTCGGTTTTCTCCGCTGGTACGAGTCGAACGACAGCGATATCGCGAACTTTGCGCCATTGATTTTGTTGCCCGTACAGATCGCGAAACAATTGCAGGGTCGAAAGGCGATTTACAGCATAAAGGCGGGTGCGGACACTCCCGAAATCAATCTGAGCCTTCGGGAATTCCTGTCGCGAGAATCCCCCGACGTTTCCCGGTATTTGCCGGATTTCAATGAAGAGAGCGACTCGGTCGGGAGCTATTTCGAGAAAGTACAGGACGCGATCAACGGCCTCAAACGATGGCGGATCGAGCGAAACCTCACGCTTGGGCACTTCGCGTTCGGCCGCCTCGCGATGTACGAGGACTTGTCGCCCGATAACTGGTCGGAATCGCCTGTCCGACATCCCGTATTGGAGAGCTTGTTGCGTGGCTCGGATACGGAGAGTGGCGGCGCTCTCCTGTTCGCAACCGACTACGACTTGGACGATGAGTTTATCGAAAACGCCGCACCGATCTTGATCAGTGACGCAGACGCGTCGCAGCACAGCGCCATTGTCGATGTGATGAAAGGGAAGAATCTAGTCATCGAAGGGCCGCCTGGGACCGGAAAATCACAGACGATTACAAACATCATCGCCAACGCAGTCTACGCAGGTAAAACGGTTCTCTTTCTGGCTGACAAGCTCGCGGCGCTTGAAGTAGTGAAGGACCGTCTGGACGCGGTCGGGCTTGGTGAGTTCTGCCTCGAATTACATTCGGATAAGGCGCACCCAAAACCGATTGTCGAAAGTCTGAAACAACGATACGAACTCGCACGGCATACCGGTCCCGAGCCCAATTGGCGAGACGAGCTTCAACGATTGCGAAGCGCACGCGGCCGGGTCCGGGACTATCTATCAGCCCTCCATGAGCGAGAGGAGCACGATGACCGAACGCCGTTCGAACTTATGTGGTCCGCGATCGCGGCACGCCGCGAACTTCCCCAAGAATTTGAGGTCGTGCGGCGTGTGGATTTGAATTCGGTCTTCAGTAAAGGGTGGGCTGAAATCGAACAATGCAAAGAAGCCTTGAAGCTCTATGCGTCGGCCGCGCATGACTACGGGCTTCGGCACGGACCGTTCGGGGAGGCCGTGTGGTCGCGGGCAGGGTTTTCGTCGGTATCCGATGATCCTATAGCTATCGCGGACGCAATTCGTGACACGTACCACAGCGCTAGCGTCCTTAATGAATTGCTCGCGACTACTTCGTCGAGCCTCACGCTTGAGATGCCAACGTCGACCGATGGCATCGAGGCCTGGGCGGCGGCGGTGGAGCGTTTGCCCACGATCACGGAAGACGGCCTGCTTCCCTGCCTGGGAGGCTTCACTCCCACGGACATCGAAGCCGCGGCAGAGCTCGCGCTGGAACGGCTGGAGCTTGCTACTCATCCCGTTATGGAAACGCTGACTGGCGACCCCGAGGCGATCGCTCAGCTCGCGCGGCAAGTGCAAAATGCAGCGCTGCTTGAACTATCGCCTGCCGAAATCGTCGAAAGCGCCAGCCGGATGGAGTCGAGCCGGAAATCGCTAATTGAGAGTATCGAGGTCTTCATGCCGCTGATCGCGGCATTTCGACCACAGTCTGAGCCTGACTTGTCGGTGGCCTCCGCCATGGCCACCGTCGTCAGGTTCGTCAACTCGATTCCGCAGGAGCTCGATCCCTATCTCTGGTTCGAGGGCAGAGGTTGTGAGGCGGTGCTGGCGGACGGTTGTAGACGTCTGCGAGATCTTCGGGAGAGAGACCGCACGCTGAGAGCCCGCGTGGGTTTGGACGCTACCGCACAGTGGCCGCCGGTGGATCATCTGCGCACCGCCTATGAAGCCTATTCGGCCACCGGCTTACGCCGAATTGGCGTTTGGATTACTGGCAAGAACCGACGCGCAGCACGCGTCTTGCGTGAGTTGGGCGATCCGAAAGTGAGCGCAGATGACCTCGAGGCTATCATGTCCCTTGTGATAGACCAGCGAGCCTTTATCGCTGATCCGGGACTCACGGCCTCAGCTGATGCCGCCTGGTCCGGTCTTGCAACCCCACTTGAGGAGCTGCTCGCAGTTGCACGCCTTCGCGCCCGTTTCGAGGGCGAAATCGACGGAAAGTCCGAAATTGTTGGCCTCGTTAAGGCGAACCTTTTTTCCAAGAACCGCAAAATCGCTGAGGCGCTGCGCAGTTACGCGGGGTGGAGCAGCGCATTGCTTGATTCATTGCAGAAGTGGCACACCCGTATCGAGGAAGTACCGATGCGAGAGGCGGCCAAGCACATCAATGCGAATACTGACAAGTTTTTAGCAATTGCGGCACACGTCGAGCAGCTCGGTCTTGCGGCGATCACGGTATCGTTCGTGACGATTCGGAGCGAAGTCGATCGACAGCTTAAAGTTAGCGAGTTGCAGGGAAAACTGCGCGCTCACCCGGTCTTCGAGAAGATCGGCGCCGAAGTGTGGCTGTCGCCGGACGGCTGCCAATCGATCCAGCGATCAGGTGAAATCTCGAGGGCAATTGCAATCGCATCTCCCGATGCAGCTATCCGCGCTCGACTTTTCTCGGCGGGCGCAGCCGCCCTCCGACGCTCTTTGCGCATCCACGCATCGGGGCTTATCCGCGCTGTCGCCGTGTATGAAGCGGCATTGGCTCGGCTGTCGGCATCCATCCCACCCCCGGCGAATCGAAACGCTAAGGAACCTAGCTCCATCGCTAATTGGCTTCGGCCGTTAATAGATGATCTACCGTCGTTGGGTGAGTGGCTTGAAGTTGCCAGCCGGCGATCACGATTGAGGAGCTACGGCGTCGACGAGCTCGTGACGGCCTTCGAGGAGGCGCAGTTACCCGCCGAGCGTCTACCTAAAACGTTTAGCGCGCTCGTGTTCTACCACCGCGCTACCCGGGCAAAGCAAGAGCGCGTCGCGCTTAGGAATATGAAGGGCCTCGATCTTGAAAACGAGCGTGCGCGGTTCGTGAACGCCGACGAAGAGCTGAAGAAGCGGCAACGCGACGCCGTGCGGGCGAAATTATTGACGAATGCCATTCCGGCCGGGATGAGTGTCGGTCCGAAGCGAGATTGGACTGACCTTCAATGCCTCCGAAATGAATTCACGAAACAGGCGCGTCATCTCCCGATAAGGCGCTTGCTCCTACGAGCGGGTGGCGCGGTGCAGGCGATGAAGCCGTGCTTCATGATGTCCCCGCTTTCACTCGCAAAATTTCTTCCGTCAAAGGCCATAAAATTCGATTTACTCGTGATCGACGAGGCATCTCAAATGAAGCCAGAAGATTCGATCGGTGGGTTGTTGCGGGCGAAGAAAGTGGTGGTGGTCGGTGATCCAAACCAATTGCCGCCATCAGACTTCTTTGCGCGCGTCACGCCGGTTGACGAGGGGGGTTGCACCAATGATGACGAAGCAGATGACATTGACGCGGAATCGATCCTCGACTGGTCGCTCAAAACATTTCAGACGCCGCGCCGTCTCAAATGGCACTACCGCAGTCGCTGCGAAAGCTTGATCGCGTTCTCAAACAAGGAGTTTTATTCGTCGAAGCCCGGGTCGCACGGCGACCTTATTACGTACCCGAACGCACGCCCTGGCTCATTCTCGGTCGACCTTGTGCGGGTCAACGGGAGTTACAAGGCGAGCCGGAACCCGGCTGAGGTTGCTCGTATCGTTGAAGCCGCCATCGATTTCATGATGCGACACGCTCACCTGCCGGAAGAACAAATTCCGACGCTGGGTATAGTAGCGGTCAATATCGAGCAGCGGGATGCGATCCGTGAGGAATTTAATAGGTGCGCTCGTGACGAGGCAATCGAGCGGTATCTCACCGCCTGCAACAACGGTACGAGCCGACGGGGGCCCGAGTCATTCTTCGTCAAGAACCTCGAAAACGTGCAGGGCGATGAACGCGACTTCATCATGATCTCGCTCACATATGGCCGAGAAGAAGGCCAGGAGCGGGTTGCGCAACGTTTTGGCCCAATCGCCCGCGCGCAAGGCCATCGTCGCTTGAACGTGCTGTTTACGCGCGCCCGCCAGCGGATAGTTCTATTTGCTTCGATGGGATCCGACGATGTCTTAGTCGGACCGTCGACGAAGCGTGGCGTCCGAGTGCTGCGGGACTATCTTAGGTACGTTGAGAGCCGGCGGCTTGAGGTTGGGGTACCCACGGGGCGGAATTTCGACAGCGATTTCGAGCGAGACGTGCAATCCAGGCTGGAGATACGGGGGTTTACCGTTGACGTCCAAGTCGGCGTTGCCGGGTATCGCATCGATTTGGGGGTCCGGCACCCTCGCAATGCATCGGTGTATCTCGCTGGCGTGGAATGTGACGGCGCGGCTTTCCACAGCGCGCGGAGCGCAAGAGACCGCGATCGCTTACGCGAAGCTGTTCTACGCGGAAAGGGATGGAACATCCTGCGAGTTTGGTCGACAGATTGGTTTGCCAATGCTGATTTGCAAACTGATCGGCTTGTCGCCGAACTCGAACGCCTCGCGGCCCATCCGATACCCTCCGACACAGAGTGGACTATCGCTGGCGAACCCACTACGGAGCTAGAGGCTGCCCGGACCACAAATGAGCCACAGGTAATCGACGGAGAGACCGCGCTGTCCTCGTCTTCGATTGTCAAGCAGCCGGCTAACGCAATTTCACTCGACGGAAAGAAACAGCTCACCGAGTCGGAATTAAAGCTCGCGCTCCGCCTCCTTCGGGACGAAATCATCCTGAAAGAGTTTCCCGGGCTTGATCCCGCGCGTTGTATCCTCCGAGAAATTATGATTAGCAAAATAGTTGAGTCTCGTCTCGACGAGGCGACTGACTTCACGCGGAAAATCCCGCTTTGGCTGCGAGAGCGTACTGATCACAAACAGATGAGCTATTTAAATCAGATTTGTTCGCTCGTCCGACGATTGCAATAAGTACTGTAGCTAGCGCGTGAACTGTCGTGCGTTTGTAGCTCGTGAATTGCCATGTTCAACGGCCCCGGAACAAAGGAGGCACGATGGGCACGGCATCGATTCACGAGGGTGTGCTTCGGCCTCGACCGCACCTCAACCTGCATCATTGCTGCTGCGATAGCTCGGTCCCGCTGCGACCGGGCCCGCGAGCAGCGACTTTTCCAGCATCACATGGATGCCCTTGGTGCCGTTCACGACCTGTGTCACTCGCACATCGGCGGTGAGGCTGCACAGGGTGTAGGCGTCCTCGCGGGAAATCCCGGTGCGCGCGCAAATGAGCTTGATCATGTCGCGCAGTGCGATCACCACGGCTTCATCAAGGTCCGGATCGAACGCCATGGTCATGACATGCGTCGGCGTCTCGGCCATGGGCCATTCCAGCGACATGTCGCTGCGCACGTGCAGCTCGAAGGTGCCGATCAGGCCCGTTTCAATTGCGGTCGAGCAGACTTCCCCATCGCCCTGCGCGGCGTGGCCGTCGCCGACGGAGAACAGCGCGCCGTCGACGTGGATCGGCAGATAAAGCGTGGTTCCGACGACCAGCTCCTTGTTGTCCATATTGCCGCCGTTGCGCCGCGGCGGCGGCGATGCGACCTGCCCCCAGGCCGCCGGCGGTGCGGTGGCCATGATCCCAAAGAACGGCTTGAGCGGCAGCTCGAGGCCCCACGGCAGCCGCCCTACCATACGCACACGGTCGAGCGGAATGTGGACGAGACGCATCTCGTGGAAATCATCCGGCAGCGCACCGCGCTGTGGCCGGACTATGTTGTGGCCCCAGTCGTAATGCAGATCGATCGCCTTGATGCGGATCTCGAGCACCTGCCCGGACCTTGCGCCGCGCACAGCAACCGGACCAGTGAGGATATGAGCCCCGCCGAGCTTCTGCGGCACGCTTAAGTGAATGGCCCGCAGTGCGTCCGGTACAATCAGGCCCGAGTCCGGCTTGGGCATTCCCGAGGGCGTGCCCGACACTGTCGAGACAACAATGACGTCCCCCGAATCGATCGTCATCACCGGCTTGAGCGAGGCATCGAGAAAGCCCCAGTGCACCGTCTCGGGCGCTGCGTCCAGGCGATGGGTTCTCATTGTGGCGATCGGGCCCTTCCTGGCAGCGGAACAAGTCGTGTAGCTTTTCGTCCGAGCACGCATAGTGTGCCAGGAAAAATGTGCCGAGAATGCCGGGAGGTTGCCATGGATTGCCGAAGCTTGATGCTTGCTGTCGCACTTGCGGTGTTTTCGCCGGCGAGCACCGACGCACAGATTTTCGACTACAGCAAATATCCGGACCTGCGCGGCCAGTGGGTGCGCTACGGACCCTCCGGCCCGAACCTCGACGGCCCGCTCGTCCGGCTCGGGCCCTCTGGGGTTTTCCGCACACGCTTTGATCCGCACAAGCCGCCCGGCGCCGCACAGGAGCCGCCCTTCACCCCGGAATACCAGGCGCTGTTCGAGGCCAACCTCAAGGATCAAGCCGAAGGCGGCCAGGGCTCGGCGCAGACTTTCACCTGCATCTCCCCCGGCATGCCGCGCGCCACCAACGGCTATGGGGAGATCGAGTTCGTGGTGACGCCGTTCACCACCTACATCCTGGTGCAGCACATCGACGATGACCGGCGCATCTACACGGATGGGCGCGACTGGCCGACCGACATCGATCCGACCTTCCTCGGCTACACGATCGGCCGCTGGATCGACACCCAAGGAAGCGGCCATTTCGACTTGCTCGAGGCCGAGACCCGCGGTCCTTTCCGCGGCCCGCGCGCCTTCGACGTCACCGGCGCGCCGCTGCACAAGGACAATCATACCATCGTCAAGGAACGCTTCTATCTCGATCAGGCGAACGCGGACATTTTGCACGACGACGTCACGGTGATCGACCATGCGCTGACGCGCCCCTGGACGGTCAACAAGACCTACGGGCGCGAGCCGAACAAGGAACGGCCGTTCTGGCGCGACAACAATTGCAGCGAAACCAACAATCACGTCAGGATCGGCAGCGAGAACTATATGCTGAGCGCCGACGGCTTCCTGATGCCGACCAAGAAGGGCCAGGGAGCGCCGGATCTGCGCTACTTCCAGCAGACGCAGAAGTGATGTGCGCCCGTCTTCGGTCGCCAGCTCGAGCTGTTCTCGGATTTGCGCAAGCGGCTGACAATTTCACGCTTGACGCATTGTCCGCATTCGGGCATTGACGAAATTGAAAGTGATGATTTGCGCCCGGCACGGATCTCCGCGCCGGGCTTTTTGTTGACGGCGGGCGTCTCGAAGGATGATGCAAGCAAGGCGCCTGCGGCCATGGTTCGAGACTCGCGGACCATGCGGCACCATGAGGTTTCGAGATGCCACCAGCGCTTTTACGCGCGTCTTCGCCGCGAAATGGCGATGCTCCTCCAGGGTGACGTCCTGTGCTGGCGGCAGGGCTCACCACACAGGTGCGGTCCAACGACGATTTCCTGTTTTCGGCCTGATTTAACAGGGAGAGATAGGCTTCATTGCGCCAGCCGACCCGCCTGGGTTGTAGGAGCGAAGGCAGCCGAGGCAGCAAGCTTCAATATCGACTCCAGAAGGAAATCAGCGCCCGCCTTTGGCCTTGCCTTGGCGCCTGGTCTTGCCGGGCTGCTTCTTGCTCGGCAGCGGATGGACCGTCGCGCTCACGCCGGCGCTTTGGCGCAGCGCGGTGCGCAAATCGGTTGGCCGGCCATGCTTGCGCAGGAGATCGCGAAACGCCTCATCGGCGAGCTCCTGGAAATCCATCATGCGGTCGCGGGCGAGCAGGTCGAGTGCGGCCCAGGTTTCCGCGTCAAACTGCACCCGCTTACCCGGCATCGCAACTGAACCCCCGCCCTAATCCTCCCCCGCACGCGGGGCATCGCGCTTGGCCGTTCGTTCGTGATGGTTGTGCAGGAATGCGGCGAGCTGCTCGCGCAGGCTCTCGTCGCGCTCAGTCCTGTGACCGCGCACGACCGCCCGCTCGAACAGGGCATGCTGAATTTCGTTCGGCAAATCGCTCCAAAGGTCGAGTGCCGCAAGTCCCAGCACCTCGACGAAGCGTTCAATGCTCTCTTGTTCGCTCATGCGTGCATGCTCACGGGTGCATCAAGAGCGCTTCGGCGCGGCGTGGTCAAGCCTCGGACCGTCGTGGATGACACTGTTTGCGTCCGCCTCCGGCGCTGAACGGCTCTCCTGTCGATCCCGGTGAAGCAATACCATCGCGCGACGTGCCGCCCTGACTGCGGCTCGCTTCGTCTTGAAGGTCAAAACTCCGGCCCCCGAGACCGACACGATCCATTGACTGCGAAATCGCTCCACCGAATAGCACGCTTGCTCCATTCCGTCCTCGTCCTCCGTCCGTCCGCCCGGTCGCGAGGAGAACCGCAGAGCCGAAGCCAAGTTCGATCCGATCGGAGGGAATGGCGAACAGCCCGTTAGAGCCAACCAAGAAAGTTTGCACTTCCGCGAGCAGGTTTCCAATCCGACTCGCGCACCAGCACCACGATATGATCGCAATCGAACCATAGGTGGACCTGCGCGCTGAAGATCCGCGCGCCAATGTCGACCAGGTTGCCGTGGAACGCGATGGCCGTGGCGCTTCGGACGGGTGGCTTCGCCCATCGCCTCTGCAGTTCCGCGTCGTTCGTGCCGATGTCCACAGCAACTCACAAAAATCTGCCGCCGCGGATTTCCGACCCGGAACCATCTCTGTGTCGGAAACTTCACGTTCCAATGCGCCCTACTCAGGTGAGGACCGTACCCTATGAGTGAGCTCCGCCGTCTCCCCAACCAATTTCCGGACGGAACCAGATTTGTGATCGAGGGTCGCGCCGGCCGCGTCCTTGCGCGCTACGTCGAGTTTCCCGACGGGCGGCATATCGATCTCGCGACCAATCATGCAGGGATACAGGAACCCGGCCGGGTCCGTCGTCGCTTCCGCAAGGCTGGCGCTCGGGCCGCCGCCAAGTAAGCAATTGCGTGGACTGACGTGACCCTCCGCGCCGGCAACGCGTCGGCGCGGGTTGCGTCCGAACCCTGTCGATTCGGCTCGCTCGTTTCGGCTTGTGGTTTCGGCTTGGCATTTCGTTCATGGCCCGTTCTAATGCGCGCGAGCGAGTCGAAAGGGCGCGCGGGTATGATCGGAAGGCTGGGGCTTGACCGCTAACGAAGCGAGCACGGCCTATCTCGACCGGCTCAATGACGAGCAGCGCCGTGCGGTGGCATACGGCGCGGAAGACTTGTTGCGGGCGCCGCCGCTACTGATCATCGCCGGCGCCGGCTCCGGCAAGACCGCGACCCTGGCGCACCGGGTCGCACACTTGCTGGTCAACGGCATCGATCCGCGCCGCCTGCTGCTCTTGACCTTCTCGCGCCGTGCCGCCGCGGAGATGATCCGCCGCGTCGATCGTATCGCAGCTTCGGCGCTGCGCGCGAGAGAACGGCCGATCGGCGAAGCGCTCGGCTGGGCCGGCACCTTTCACGCTATTGGGGCGCGACTGTTGCGCGAGTTTGCGCCACAGATCGCTCTCGAGCCCGCCTTCACGATCCACGATCGCGAGGATTCCGCCGATCTTCTCAACCTCGTTCGCCACGACCTCGGCTTCTCGCGGACCAAGCAGCGCTTTCCATCCAAGGGCACTTGCCTTGCCATCTATTCGCGCACCGTCAACGCCCAGGCGAACCTGGCACAAGTCTTGGGAACAAGCTTTCCGTGGGTTGCAATGTGGGAAAAGGAGCTCAAACAACTCTTTGCTGCCTATGTCGAGGCGAAGCAGCACCAGTGCGTGCTCGACTATGACGACCTCCTGCTCTACTGGTCACATATGATGGCGGAGGGTGCGATCGCCTCCGAGATCGGGCGCCGCTTCGATCATGTGCTGGTCGATGAATATCAGGACACCAATGCGCTGCAGGCTGCGATCTTGCTGGCGCTGCGGCCGCGCGGCGAAGGCCTGACCGTGGTCGGGGACGACGCCCAATCGATCTATTCGTTTCGCGCCGCGACCGTGCGCAACATCCTGGACTTCCCTGACCATTTCACCCCGCGCGCCGCGACCGTCATGCTCGAGCGCAACTACCGCTCGACGCAGCCGATCCTCGCGGCCGCCAACGCGGTGATCGCGCTCGCCGCGGAGCGCTTCACCAAGAATCTACGGTCGGAGCGGCACGGCGGCGAACGCCCGCGCCTCGTCAGCGTGGCGGATGAGGCCGCGCAGGCCGCCTATGTGGTCGAGAAGGTGCTGGCAAACCGCGAGGCAGGCGTCGCCCTGAAGGCGCAAGCCGTGCTGTTTCGCGCCTCGCATCACAGCGGACCGCTGGAGGTCGAGCTGACGCGCCGGAATATTCCGTTCCTCAAGTTTGGCGGCCTCAAATTTCTCGAGGCCGCGCATGTCAAGGACATGCTCGCCTTCTTGCGCTGGGCGGAAAACCCGCGCGACCGCATGGCGGGGTTCCGTGTGATCCAGCTCATGCCCGGCTGCGGACCCGCAACAGCGGCGCGATTGCTCGACCGCATCACGGAGGGCGAACCGCAGGCCGAGCTTGAAAGGTTCAAGCCGCCGCCGGCCGCCGCCGAACTCTGGCCGGATTTCGTCAACGCCGTCCATGTGCTGCACCGACGCGACGCAGCCTGGCCGGCCGAGCTCGATGTGGTGATGCGCTGGTATGAGCCGCATCTCGAACGCATCCACGACGATGCGCGGGTGCGCCAAGCCGATCTCGTTCAACTCGCGCAGATCGCCGCCGGCTATGCGAGCCGCGAGCGATTTCTGTCGGAGCTCACGCTCGATCCGCCGGACGCCACCGGCGCGGAGGCCGGCGCACCGCTGCTCGATGAAGATTATCTCATCCTCTCCACCATTCATTCGGCCAAGGGGCAGGAATGGAAATCGGTCTTTGCGCTCAATGTCGTCGATGGCTGCCTGCCTTCCGATCTCGCGGCCGGCACGTCGGCCGAGATCGAGGAGGAGCGCCGCCTTCTCTATGTGGCGATGACGCGCGCCAAGGATGACCTGCACCTGATCGTGCCGCAGCGTTTCTTCATGCATCAGCAGCGGAAAAATGGTGATCGCCACGTCTATGCGGCGCGCAGCCGCTTCATTCCGTCCGACATTCTGCGGTACTTCACCTGCGGCACGTGGCCGGCGGCGCGGCCCGGCACCTCCGAGGGGATGTCAGCCAGCGGAAAGCCGGTCGATATCGGGGCGCGGCTACGGCGCATGTGGGGTTGAAATGTTGCGAGCATTCGTCGCCGTCGTCTGGGTCGCGACTTCCGCGATATCTCCAGCGGCCGCGCAGGACTTCTACAAGGGCAAGACCATCACGCTGCTGGTCGGCTCGGGCGAAGGCAGTGGCTGGGATCAATATGCGCGGCTGCTCGCCCGCCATATCGGAAAGTACATCGCCGGCGAGCCCGCCATCGTGGTCAAGAACCAGCCCGCCGCCGGCGGGATCGCGATGGCCAATGCGCTTTATACGACGGCGCCGCGCGACGGCCTGACCATCGGCCTGATGCTGCGCGACAACCCGCTTGAGCCGCTCTTGGGAAATCCCGCCGCCAAATACAGTCCCGAGCGCTTCACATGGCTCGGCACTTCGTCGCGCTTTGAAGACGACGCGTTCTGCCTGGCGATCCGCACCGACAGCGGAATCGCCGGCATCGGCGATCTGCAGAAGCCGGGGCGGCCGGCAATCTTCGGCGGACAAGCCGCCGGCGGCTCGGAAACCGATATCGTGCTGATCGCCCGCGCGGTGTTCAAGCTCAACCTGCAATTCATCCGCGGCTACCGCAGCTCTAGCGACACGCTGTTGGCGCTGCGGCGCGGCGAGATCGAAGGCCGCGGCATCACGGTATCGGCGCTGCAGCGAGGCATGGGGGATTGGCTTGCCGCCGGGAAGCTGCGCTACCTGATGCAGCTCGGCCACGAAACGCGCTGGAAGGGCTTGCCGGAAGTGCCGACCGCGCACGAACTCGCCACCAGCGAGGAGGACCGGGCGCTACTGGCGCTCGCCGAAGCCCCTGTCCAAATGTCGCGGCCCTTCGTGGCGCCACCCGGTCTGCCGGCTGAGCAGGCCCAAATCCTCACCCGCGCCTTCATGGCTGCGCACCAAGACCCCGACTACCTGCGCGAAGCGAAAGAGATGCAGCTCGACGTCAGTCCCATGTCGGGCGGGGAGATGCAGGCGCTCATGACCCGCATCGCACAGACGCCGCCTGCCGTGATCGCCCGCTACAAGGCGGCGCTCAGCGCGAGCTAGATAAATTCGCAGTCAAGCTTCGAGATTCTTGCCCTTGGTCTCAGGTGTGCGGAGAATCGCGATTATGGCAAGCACCGCGTAGAGCATCACCAAGAGGCCGATATACAGGTACGCATCTTTGACGCCATAGGTGCGCAGAATCCATCCTGCGACGATCGGCAACAAGCCGCCGCCGTAGACTTGCGCAGTTTGATAGCCCGCGCTGGCGCCCGACGCCCGGTAACGGGTCGGAAAATTCTCCGTGTAGAAGGTCGGGATAGCCCCATAGCCAAATCCGAAAACGAAGCCGAACCCGATGATCTCGGCGATCGTCGCCAACACGAAGCTGCCGGTGTTGACGAGATAGAAATACGGCAGCGCGAAGACCAGGAACACAACCGCCGCGATCAAGAGAATCGTTCGCCGGTTGATGACGTCAGCCAGGAACGCTCCGACGAGCATGAACAAGAGCATGAAGGCCGCCGCGATGAGCCCGATCGCTTCGGGCTCGTTTCCGGTAAAGCCCACCGCCTTCATGTAACTGGTGCCGAACACGAAGTAGAGGAAGAACGCGCCGCCGAACATGGCATTGACGAGTGAAGTGCGCAGAATGGTGAGCGGCATTTCGCGCCAGACCGCAGCGGCGGGCTGGTCGAGGACCGCGGCTTGAGCGCGGTGCTGCTCGAAGACGAAGCTGTCCATCGTGCGCGCCCGGATCACGAGGCCGACGATGGCCACCAGGAATCCGGCAATGAAGAAAATGCGCCAGCCCCAGGCCGTGAAGTCCTCCGGCGTCATCTGCGATTTGACCAGAATGACCGAGCCGAACCCGAGCAACAGTCCGATCGGTATGGCAAATCCGACCCACGCTCCCCAGAAGGCGCGATACTTGGAACGCGCAGCCTGCTCGACCACCCAGGTGGAGGCAGTGCCGAATTCGGCGCCGAAACTGATGCCTTGCAGCAGGCGAAACACGATCAGCAACAGCGGAGCGGCAACCCCGATGCTGTCGTAGGTCGGCGTCAGCCCAATCAGGAGAGTGCTGCCGCCCATCAGCACCAGGGCGTAGACCATCGCGTCCTTGCGGCCGTAGCGATCGGCAATGTGTCCGAAGACAAAGGCACCCACCGGGCGGATGATGATGCCCATGCCATATACGCTGATTGCCGCGGCAGCCGCCGCAAGGCCCGGGAGCTTGAAGAATATGTCGCCCCAGACCGTCGCCGCGATCACACCCGTGACAAGGTAATCGTATTGCTCGATCACCGACCCGACGATGCTCGCCACCGCAACCTGGTAGATCGCACGGACGTTCGGACTTTTATTGGCGTCATTCATGTTCCACCCCCGGCCACGAAGCGTACCGGCCGCCGGGCGCACGGATCAAGTCCCCTGGGGGTCTCCCCCTTGTCCGAAACGCTGACAAATTGCGATACTTGTGCGCCTGCGAAGGCTCATCCGGCGGCCCTTAAGGTGCGCAGATCGACCGGTCGCCGGCGACGCGGCGACCATTTTCGGGGACCAAGAGCGGACCGGCATGATCAGGCGGCAATTTATTGGTTTCGTCGGCGGCGCGGCGGCCTCGTGTGGAATGCTTGCTCCACTTGCGCTACGGGCCCAAGGGACCGGCGGAACGGCCAATGCGACCACGGCGGCGCCCGCCAAGACACGCCGCATCGGCATCATCGTCGAAGGGATGCGATCGGCTGCCTATGACGGATTCCTGCAGGGCATGGACGCGCTCGGCTACATCTCGGGCAGAGATTATTTGATCGAATGGCGCTTTGCCGACGGACGGTTCCTGCGCATCCTTGAGTCGGTGAGCGAACTCGCCAAGCTCAACATCGATCTCATCTTCGTCGGCAGCCCGGCCATTGTCTATCCGGTGCGGCAGGCGACACGCACGATACCGATCGTGATGGGCTACTCGGTCGATCCGGTCGGCAACGGCTTTGTTTCGAGTTTGGCGCATCCGGGCGGCAATATTACCGGAGTGGCAAGCACAGGTGAGGACATCTCGGCCAAGCAATTTGGGCTGTTGGCCGCCATGGTCCCCGACCTCTCCCGCGTCGGGCTTCTGCAGAATCCGGACAGCTCCGACGCGGCGGCAGATCTCAAGGCTGCACAGGCCGCTGCGGAGGCGGGGGGACTTCACCTGGTGACGGTGGACGCGCGGGTGGCGCGCGACATCGAGCCCGCCTTTCAAGCACTGGCGAAAGAGCGCGTGCAGGCGCTCAAGGTCGGATCGGACCGATTTCTCTTCAGCGAGCAACAGCGGATTGCCGATCTCGCGCTCAAGGCCGGTCTGCCTTCGATCTTTCCCGAGCGCGCCTTTGTGGAGGCCGGCGGATTGATGAGCCTCAGCGAGAGCCTCAAAGATTATTATCGGCACGCTGCCACTTTCGTCGACAAGATATTCAAAGGTGCACGAGCGGGTGATTTGGCCATCGAGCAGCTCACGCTGCTCGATCTCGTGGTCAACCGCAGGACGGCACACGCGCTCGGTGTTGCTCTGCCCCCGCAAGGGGATTTCGCCGCTTACGAGGTGATCGGCTGAGCTGAGCGAGCGAGCTGCAGCTCAAAGTCCCGCATACCACTGATAGCCGCGGTCTTCCCAAAAGCCGCCCCGGCCGCGGCCTATGGTGTCGAGTCGATCCACGGCTTCGATGCGGGTTACATATTTGGCGCTCTTGTAGCCGATCTGGCGCTCGACCCGCAGCCGCAGCGGCGCGCCGTGTGGGACCGGCAGCGGGCCGCCGTTCATGCCGTAGGCCAGAATGGTCTGCGGGTGAAAAGCATCGAACAAATCGAGGCTTTCGTAATAGATGCCGCTGCCGTCGAAGCTCTGCTCCAGCGCGTCGAGACAATGGAAGACGATGTAGCGCGCGTTGGGCATCAGCTCGGCGCTCTCCAGGATGCGGCTGAGCGCAACCCCGGTCCACTGCCCGATCGCGCTCCAACCTTCGTCGCAGCAATGCAGGGTGATCTGGGTGCGCGCGGGCAGCGCCTTGATCTCTTCGAGGGAAAACGAGAGCGGGCGCCGCACCAAGCCGTCGACGGTCAGCCGCCAGCTCGAAAAGCCCGAGGTCATCATGCGAAAATAATCAAAGCCGCCCGGCATCGTGGTGCCGTTGACCGGGAAGTCCTGCGAAATGTCCGAGGGCGCGAACTCCCGCGCCAGCGGCTGCCGCACGAGCAGGAGGCGCTGCATATTGCGCGACATCCACTGGCCGAAGTCGAGGACGCCGCGCAGCGATGGAGACTCGAAGACGCCGTCGCAGCCCGACAACAACAAGCTCGTCCCCATTGCGGAACCAGCCCGCAGCAATCCTCGACGCGAGACGCGTCTCATGTCCGTCGCTCCGGCTTAAGCACGTAGCGCCCGGTGATCATCGCGCGCGTGCCGTTGAAGGCGCCGGCGATCAGAAGCTCCGCCACATGGACGAGCACGAACAGGACGAGCAGATTGGCGACGAGAAAATGGATCGTGCGGGCTGATTGACGTCCGCCGAACAGATCGAAGAGCGCGGGTGCCGCGGCCGTTACGGCCGGCGACATGGTGAGCCCGGTCAAGACCATCAGCGGCAAGAGCAGGAACACGACGATCAAATAGGCGAGTTTCTGTAGGAGATTGTAGGTGCGCGCCGCTTCGCCCCGCGGCGCACGCAAGCGCATGTGATCCCAGATGTCGGACAGGATATGACGCGGATGCAATTGCTCCGAGGTCGGCGCCAGGTCGCGGCGAAAGTGTCCGCTTAGGAAACCGAACAGAAGGTAGGCGGCGCCGTTGGCGACAAAAAGCCAAGCGATGAGGAAATGCCAATCACGCGCCAACGCAAGGCCGGGCTCGCCCGGCAAGGTCAGCCAGGCCGGGAAAGCGCGCCGGACCATACCCCGCTCGGGATCATAGCTTACGCCCAGCACGCCGGTGGTCACGAAGGTCAGGCCGGCAACTTGCGTGACCCCGACGACCGCACCGTTGTGGCGATTGATCGCGGCACCGATCGAGAGGAAGGCGGGCTTGCCGCGATAACCGTCATCTCCCCAATAGAGGGCCGGATGATAGTTGAAGAGCCTGAGGCCACTCATCAGCAGGAGCGTCAGGCACAGTACGTTGATCCAGTGGGTCACCCGCACCGGCACGCTATGTCGGTAGATCACCTCGCGTGCCGGCGGCTCTCCGGGTTTGTCGCCCGTCGGTGCGGGCGCGCCAGGTGGGACTTGGTCCGGCGCCTCATTTGTCGGGTGTGAAAGCATCTAGATAATCGGTGAGATGGGCGCCGCCCCGCGTCGTCGCGCCGCCCGGCACATAGATGCGATCGCCGATCGCGGCGGCGACGATCGAGTGGCGCGGAAGCGGCATGGGGCCGAACTTTCTCCAGCTATTGGTTGCCGGATTGAACGCTTCGACCTCGTTGAAGACCCCGTTCGGGTTCGAGTTGTCCCCCTCCCCGCCGAACACGTAGAGCTCGCCATTAAGCACCGCGGCGGTGCCGCCGGACCGACCGGTGGGCATGGGCGCTTTCTCGCTCCAGGCGCCGGTCGCGGGATCGAATTCCTCGACCGTGGCGATATCGTATTTGGGCCGATCGCGGCCGCCGACCACATAAAGGCGATTATTGATCACGCCGACATAAGCATGGTCGCGCGCCACCTTCATCGGCGGGAGCGGGCTCCACCGATCTGTCGTGGTGTCATAGACGATGAGATCCGCAATCGGCTCGTAGGCGGGCGGTGCGCCTTGCGGCACCGGCGCACCGGGCGGCCGGCGATGCTCGCCACCCGCCGCATAGATGCGGTTGCCGATCGCGCCCACCACCATGGCGCCACGCGGGGTCGGCATGGGGGCGCGCTTGTCCCAGTGATTGGTAGCTGGATCGAAGACCCAGGCAAGGCCGATCGGATCACGCTTAGGGAAAGGCTCGTGAAAGCCGCCGACGATGTAGATCTTTCCGCCGATGACGGCCGCGCCGTGGTGATGCACCGGGTCCGGCAGCTGCGTGCCCTCGCTCCATTCGTTCTTGGTCGTGTCGTACACCTGCACTCGATCGACCGGACCTTCGACACCGGGCGCAAAGCCTCCCATCACATAGATGCGGTTGCCGAGGACCGCGACCGCGGCCTCGTTTTGTGGGTGCAGCATGGGGGCGAGCTTCGTCCAAGTGCCTTTTGCGAGCGTCGGGCCCTGCTGCGCCTGCGCACCCGCGAGCAGCGCGGCCAGAGCGGAGGCCAGCACAATCGCGGGCGTCAGGCCGACCACACGTTTCCCGGAAAGGCGCAAGCTGCGCGACAAGAAATCCCGGCTCATCAAAATCTCCCGATCAACCGCCAAACCAACGCAGAGCTTAGCGCAAATGCCACCCGTCGGGCTATCGGGACGCCGCCAGTGTGGCAGGCGCAGCGGCGTCGCGGCGGAGGCAGCCGATCAGGGTGTCGGTCGACATGATGTCGCCGAAGGTGAGATAAAATGCGAAAAGCGAGGCGGCGTGGTCTTCGTCGGTCACGGCCGCATTGGCGTCGGTGACCATGATGGTCCTGAAATTGAGCATCATGGCGTCGCGTGCCGTGGATTCGCAGCACACGTTGGTGAGCGTGCCGGCAACCAGCACGGTATCGAGGCTGCGCCGCCGGAGGATTGCGGCAAGCTCCGAGGAGCCCTGGATGAACGCGCTGAAGCGCGTCTTCTCGACGATCTGATCCGCCGGCTGCACGTCGAGTTCGCTCCAGAGCTCGTGTCCGCGGCTGCCTGCGGTCAACGCCGCGATGCGTTTTTCGGCGCGTTCCTTGCGCACCATCGCAAAATAGGTCGACCAGCTCTCGAGAGCTTCCGTCGTGAACGTGGTCTTGATCCAGAAGACCGTGCCGCCGGTTTCTCGCACCGCCCGCGCCAGATGATTGACGTTGGGAACGATCTCGCGCGCCGTCGGGCAGAGCGAATGGGCGACGCCCGGCAGCATGAACGCGTTCTGCATGTCGACCACCAGCAGGGCGCATCTTGATGGATCGAGGTCGTCATAGACATGCGCGCGGCCGCGACGTTCGACCACGCGCGCGGTGATGGATTGGGGGATTGCGAACTTGTGCATGGTCGCCGGATTCCCTGATCAAGCTGTTGCCCTTGCCGGGGCGAACGCAAGGATACGCGCCGGACTGTCGTGCAGCATGGCCTCGATCTGCTGCGGTGTGATTCCGCGGGCCTGCAGCATCGGCAGAAAATCGGCGAACACCGTGGCGTAACCCCGCCCGCCGTAGCGCCGCAGAAAGGTTCTGCGGGCGATGTCCGAGGAGAGGATGATTTGCCGCTCGAGCCCCTTCGCGCAAGCATCGCGCACCAGGTCGGCGAGCTGATCGTTGGTCGGGCCCTTGGGAAAGCTGACCTTGTCGACCCCCATCGTCACACCGGAGCGGGCGAGCTCGGCGAGCTCGCCCACATCATGCGCCGCCCCCATATGGCTGATGACCACATGCGACATATCCATTCCGCTCGAAGCGAGAACGCGGACATGCCAGGCGGCTTGATCCGGGCTCGACGTGTGGGTGATGACGGCTGCGCCGGTCGCCTGCGCGGCGCCGGCTGCCGCACGGAAGACGCGCTCGGCCACGTTGTCCGGCACTCCCCGATTGGTGCCCACCTTGATGACGCCACAGCGGATCCCGGTATCGCCGACACCCTGCTCGATCTCCGCAATCATGATGTCGCGCAATTGGGCGACGCTTCCGTCATGCGCCACGCTGGGAAACGGGTCCCAGTAGAAGCCGGTCGCCGCCACAACGGCGATTTCGGATTGCTCGCTGATCCGCCGCAGGGCAACGAGATCACGACCCCAACCGGGGGCGCTCAGGTCCGTAATCGCCGCGAGTCCAAATTGCTTTGCGTGGCGCAGGTCTTCGAGGACCGCCGGCTCCTCATCCGCGCCGAGACGCGTGGCGGCGCCCTTTTGCGCCGACAAATCGATCTGCAGGTGCTCATGCAGGAGAATCCGCCCGCGCACCGACGCGATATCTCCGGTCACGGTCCTGATCACTGCTGCAGTCCGCGTTCGTCTTTCCCGCTCCCGATTATCGCACTTTCCCCCCGCTGAATAGGAAAGTCCCGGGGCACGGGGCCCCGGGACTTGAAAACGAACAATCCGCTGTCAGCGCCTTAGCTCTTCTTTCCCTGCTGGGCGAGCCAAGTCGACCAGCCATTTTTGTTCGGGTCGATATCGTCCCACGTCTGCCATCCGCCCTTACTCTTCTTGGCGAGGGTGACGAGATTGGTCCGCGGATCGGCGGGCTGGGCCTTCTTGCCACCCGCGAAAGCGAGCGAGCTGGAAAGAGTGAGAGCAACGGCGGCGGCAAGAGCGACGGTGGAACGCATGGTTTTTTCTCCCTGGGGTTCCCGACACGGACTGTGTCGAAGGAAACGCTACGATAAAAATTGCATAAATGGAATAGACCGCGGGCATTAATTTCTACGGTTTTGTATACTTCGCAATTCTACTGGGCGAAGGTCATCTGGCTGTCAGAATGCAAGAGAAAGTTTCGTTGTTGCACGGCGTTATTTCTTATTTCGCCATGGTAGAGAGAAGAACCTTTAGTGAATCCCGAAGGCCCGATTTAATGAGATATTAACGCCAATTATCGTTACGCAGATTTTACGCCAGTTGTTGCAGCGCGTATATGAGGCCGTTCGAGGCGGCCCGCGTGTCCGCGCGACTTTGTCGCCATCAAGGCTTGAGGAATGCGAAATCGCAGCCTTCGTCCGCGCCGAGAATTTCCTGCGCATAGAGCCGGGCGTAACCGCGCGCCGGCTGCGGCGGCGCAGAATCTACCGTGGCCGCGCGGCGCCTGAGCTCTGCATCTTCGACCAGGAGATCGACCCGTCGGTTCGCCACTGATAGACGCACCCGATCGCCGGTCTTGACCAGCCCGAGTGGTCCGCCGGAAGCGCAATCGGGGCTCACGTGCAGGACGATTGATCCGAAGGCCGTGCCGCTCATGCGGGCATCGGAAATACGGATCATGTCCTTGACCCCGCCTTGCGCGAGCTTCTTCGGGATCGGCAGGTAGCCAGCCTCCGGCATGGCGGCGGCAGAGTGCGGGCCCGCATTCTGCAGGACCAACACATCCTGCGGGGCAACGTCGAGCGCCGGATCGTCGATCCGGGCGGAGAGATCCTCGAGCGAGGAGAACACGACCGCGCGCCCTTCATGCTCGAACAGGCGGTTGTCGGCGGCCGCGCGCTTGAAGATCGCTCCCTTGGGGGCGAGATTGCCGAACAGCGCGATCAAGCCGCCGCTCGGTTCGATCGGCGCTTCGCGCGATGCGATGATCGAGCGATCGATCCATGCGCCGCCTTCCTCGCGCAGCCGCTCCTCGAGCGTTTGTCCAGTGATGGTCATGCAATCGAGATGCAAGAGCGGCTTGAGCTCGCGCAGCAGCGCGCCCATGCCGCCGGCGGCAAAGAAATCCTCCATGTAGCCGTTGCCGACCGGCTTGAGGTTGACCAAGAGGGGGGTTGAATCCGACAGCTCGTTCAGGCGTTGCAGCGAGATCCTAACGCCGGCACGCCCGGCGATCGCGGTCAGGTGGATCACCGCATTGGTCGATCCGCCGATCGCCAGGATCACCCGCAGCGCGTTTTCGACCGATTTGGCATTGATGATCCGCTCGGGCGTGAGCTTCGAGCCTATCAGCCTGACCGCGGCGGCACCGGTCGCCTCGGCGGCGCGCAGCCGGTCGGCGTGCACGGCCGGAATGGCCGCGGTGCCGGGCAGCACCATCCCGAGCGCCTCGGCTACGCACGCCATCGTGGATGCGGTTCCCATCACGGCGCAGGTTCCGGCCGTTACCGCCAGCCTGCCCTCGACTTCGCTGATCTCAGGCCCCGCAATATCCCCGGCGCGATAGCGCGCCCAGAAGCGGCGGCAATCGGTGCAGGCACCGAGCCGTTCGCCCCGATAACGACCCGTCATCATAGGTCCGGCGACGAGCGTGATCGCGGGCCTGCCGGCGGAGACAGCCCCCATCAGCTGCGCCGGGACGGTCTTGTCGCATCCGCCCATCAGCACGACCGCATCCATCGGTTGCGCGCGGATCATCTCCTCGGTGTCCATCGACATGAGGTTGCGGTACTTCAAGCTGGTGGGCTCGAGAAAAACCTCGCCGAGCGAGATGGTGGGGAATTCGACCGGCAGTGCGCCCGCCGCCAATACCCCGCGCTTGACCGCTTCGATGAGCTCGGGAAAATGACGGTGGCAATTGTTGAAACCTGAAGCAGTCTGCGCGATGCCGACCACGGGCTTGGCCAGCATCGCACGCGAGTATCCCATCGACTGTGCAAACGAGCGCCGCAGGTAGAGCGAGAAGTCGCGATCGCCGTAATTTGTCAGGCCGTTGGCGAAGCCCACCGTCCGCTCGGTCATCGATGCATTCTCCGAAATGCTTGCGCCAAGGAGTGGCGTGCAAAAGCGTGCCGGCGCACAGATTTTAGTCGCAGTGCCAACAAATTATCCCCTTCCGGCGCAAGCAGGGGAAAGGATTTGGTAATCGAAAACACGCAGTTTCGTCAAAGCTTCTGCAATCTCCGACAACCTTTAGAATGAAATCCGATCGTCGAAGCCGGGCGCCAGCGGGATGGATCACTCTCCCGGTTCTGCTCGCATGCGGCGCGACTGCTTTGGCCGGCTGGGCGGGAGCGAGCGCGCCACTAACTGCCGCCATCGCGCTCGCTGCGGGACTCACGGCAGCGTGGTGGGCCGAGCATTGCCTGCGCCTCGTCATCGAGCCGATCTCCCAGATCGCCTCCGGCGACCGCTACGCCGCCTTGCCGGAGCGCATCGGCAAGGGGCCGATTGCGGACATCGCGAGCGCGGCGGAGCGCATGCGACAATCATTGATCGACGCAGATGCGCTCGCGGTCGCCCACCGCAGCCGCGAATCGGAATCCAAGCTGCACCTCGCCGGCCATACTTTCATTACTCAGCATTTCCGCTCGGCGATCAACGAGATGGTTTCCGCCTTTGACAAGGCGAGCGAAGAGATCCGCGTCACTGCCGCCGATCTCGGCGCGCGCAGCAAGGACATGCGCCTGCGCACGACCTCGGCGGCCCATTCGGCCGCCGAGGCCGCTCGCGATGTCGAGGCGGTTGGGCTCGCAGCGCGCGACCTCCTCGCGCTCATCACCAAGTCCGGTGATCAAGTCGCGGCAGCCAAGGGCGCGACCGATCGCACCGTCGACGAGCTTGCCCGCACGGATCGCACGGTGCGCAGCTTGGCGGCTGCGGCCGAGCGCATCGGCATGGTGGTGAAGCTGATCGAGCAGGTTGCGGCGCAGACATCCCTCCTGGCGCTGAACGCCACCATCGAAGCCGCCCGGGCCGGGGCCGCCGGACGTGGCTTCGCGGTCGTCGCCGGGGAGGTCAAAACCTTGGCGCAGCAGACCGCCAAGGCGACCGGGGACATCGGGGCCCAAATCCGCGACATCCAGGTGGCCGTCGAGCAGACGGTGAGCGCCATCTCGGCCGTGTCCGCCAGCGTCACCACCATGAGCGATGCCAATCGCCAGCTCACCGGCATACTCGACCATCAGGCCGCCGAGATCGATCGCATCGGCAACCGCGCCGAGAGCGTGGCCGGCAGGGTGGGCAACGTGGTGCCGGAAATCTGCACCGCCGTCGAACAGGTCGAGGACACCAGTAACGCGGTGCTCGGCACCGCGGAAGACCTGATTGGCCGCTCACAATGGCTGGTCGAAGCCGTCTCGCGCTATTTCTCGGACCTCGAGGGCGGTTCCATCAAGATCGGCATCCTGCACTCGCTGTCCGGCACCATGACGGCGAGCGAGCGGCCGCTGCAAGAGCTGCTGGTCATGCTTATCGAGCAGAAGAACGCCCGGGGTGGCCTGCTCGGCCGCCCGCTCGAGCCGATCATCATGAATCCGTGTTCCGATCCCCGGCTCTATGCCGAACAGGCGCACACGCTCCTAAGCGAGCACAAGGTCGCCGTCATATTCGGCTGCTGGACCACCGCCTCGCGCAAGGAAGTGCTGCCAATTGTCGAGCGCGAGCAGGCCCTGCTGTTTTATCCGAGCCAGTACGAAGGCCAGGAGAGCTCGCCCAATGTTTTCTATACCGGGGCGACGCCGCATCAGCAGGCGATTCCGGCGGTCAATTATCTGCGCACGCTCGACTACCGACGTTACTTCCTGGTCGGCTCCGACAACATCTATTCGCGCACGACCAATGCGGTGCTCAAGGGCTATCTCGCCTCGCTCGGAATTTCCGGCGAACTGGTCGCGGAGCGCTATGTTCCCGCCGCATTCACCAACTGGCGCGCACTGGTCGAGGACATTCGCCGCTTCGCCAAAGGACGGCAGGCAGCCATCGTCGCCACCATCAATGGGGATGCCAATCTGCAGTTCTTCCGCGAGCTTGCGCGCCAGCGGGTGACCCCGGAGCTGATCCCGGTGATGTCGCTCTCGATCACCGAGGCGGAGCTGCCTGCGCTCATGCGCTTCAACATGGCCGGGCACATGGTGGCCTGGAATTACTTGCAGGCGTTCGACCGCAAGGAGAACCGCGCCTTCATCGCCGATTGGCGGCGCTTCACCGGGCAGCCGAAGGCGATCACCAACGACTCCATGGAAGCAACCTGGATCGGCTTTCATCTATGGACCGAAGCGGTCGAAGCGGCCGGCACAACGGAGATCGACAAGGTCAAGTCCGCCCTCGGCGGCCGCCAGATCAACGCCCCGAGCGGCTTCCGGGTGAAGATGGACGGCAAGAGCCATCATCTGTTCAAGCCGGCCATGATCGGCCGCATCAACAAGGAGGGAGCGATCCTCCCGGTGTGGGCGACCGAAGGGTTGGTGCCACCTGAACCCTGGAGCCCATGGCTCGCCGCACCCGCCTCGTCGCGGGCGGGTGGCACGGTCAAGGCGGCGTAAAGAGCCGGGGGCCCCCCGGCGCCCGAATGGGCCGGGCTTTTTGCGCGGCAATCGACCGCCCCATTATCGGCTCGACAAGCCCCCTACCGGCCCTCTAAAAATGTCTGCCTGGGAAGTTCCGTTGGGCCGCCGGGAAGGTTTTCATGAATTACGACAAGTATTTTGCCGACGCTCTGGCTCGGCTCAAGGACGAGCGCCGCTATCGCGTGTTTGCCGATCTCGAGCGGCTGGCGGGCCGGTTTCCGCGCGCCATCTGGCATTCCCCGGACGGTCCGCGTGATGTCGTCGTCTGGTGCTCCAACGACTATCTGGGCATGGGCCAGCACCCAAAGGTGATCGGCGCCATGGTGGAGACGGCGACCCGGATGGGCACCGGCGCGGGCGGCACCCGCAATATCGCCGGCACCAATCATCCGCTGGTGACGCTGGAGCATGAGCTTGCCGATCTGCACGGCAAGGAAGGCGCACTCATCTTCACCTCAGGCTATGTGTCGAACGAGACCGGCATTTCCACCATCGCCCGGCTCTTGCCGGGCTGCATGATCCTGTCCGATGCCTTCAATCACAATTCCATGATCGAGGGCGTGCGCCAGTCGGGCTGCAGCAAGCAGATCTTCCGCCACAACGACATGGCGCATCTCGAGGAGTTGTTGCGTGCGGCCGATCCTGCGCAACCCAAGCTCATCGTGTTCGAGAGCCTCTATTCGATGGACGGCGACATCGCTCCGATCAAGCATATCTGCGATCTCGCCGCACAGTACGGCGCCATGACCTATCTCGACGAGGTGCACGCGGTCGGCATGTACGGGGCGCGCGGCGGCGGCATGGCCGAGCAACAAGGCGTCATGGACCGCGTCGACGTGATCGAGGGAACGCTCGCCAAGGCGTTCGGCTGCCTTGGCGGCTATATCGCGGGCCGCGCGGACCTGATCGACGCCGTGCGCTCCTACGCGCCGGGTTTCATCTTCACCACGGCGCTGCCGCCGGCAATCTGCGCGGCAGCTACCGCCGCGATCCGCCATCTCAAGACGTCAAGCTTCGAGCGACAGCGTCATCAGGATCGTGCCGGCCGCGTCAAGGCAGTGCTCGGGGCGGCGGGGCTGCCGGTGATGACGAACCAGACGCATATTGTTCCCGTGTTCGTCGGCGATGCGGAGAAATGCAAGGAAGCGACCGATCTCCTGCTCGCGGATCACGGCATCTATATCCAGCCGATCAACTATCCGACGGTCCCGAAGGGAACGGAACGGCTGCGCATCACGCCGACGCCCTTCCATGAGGATGCGCTGATCGATACACTTGCCGAAGCGCTGGTCGACGTCTGGGAGCGGCTGCGATTGCCGCTCAAGGATCGCGCCCTGGCGGCCGAGTAGCACGGCCCAGTCTCCAATTCTTCTGTTTATCTTTCCCCATCGGGCTGCCCCACCTGGCCGGCGGATGCTTTTGGCTTCCAACGAGCGATCTGCCGGGCGGAAAGCGCGACCGAAAAGGTGACGACCAGCCAGCGCGCCAGCTGATGCGCTCCCACATAGACAGGGTCGAGGCGCAGTGCGAGCGCCAGCACCATCATCGTGTCCTGCGCACCAGGTGCGAAAGCGATGGCTACGTCGGCGGGCCGGAACGGCAGATACCGCGTCACGATCAGCACGAAGCATGCGGCAACCGCAGTCGCAACCGCCGCCGAGCCGAGCGCTGCCCCAATGTAGCCGAACAGCATGCGCGGCGTGGCATTGGCAAATCGCGCACCCACGACCGCTCCCAGCATGACCACCGCGCTGCTGCCGACCCACCAGGGCAGGACTGCATGCACATAACCGGTGCCGTGCAGCACCGCCGACCCCGCCATGGCACCAAACAACAGCCCGCCGGGAAAGCGCAGACGCGCCATCACCCAAGCACCGAGGGAGGACGCAAACGCGATGAGGGCGAGCTCGTAGGGCGAGGAGCCGGAAGGAGGCGGCGGTACCGCGACGATCCCGGTCGTGGCGAAACCGAAAAGAGCAAGTCCGCCCGGCACGCCGATTGTGATCACCAGCACGCGCACGGTCTGCACAATGGCAACGCCGCGCATGTCGGCACCGAATTCTGCCGCCAGTGCCACAACCTGCGCCATCGCACCGGGACTCGCGCCAAGCAGAGCTGAGAGAGAGTCCCAGCCGTGCGCGAAGCGCAGGTATGAGGTGGTGGCCAGCGTCATGCACAGCGTCGACACGGTGAGGAGCGCGACGCTCGCCGGCCAAGTCTTGATGCCGACCAAGGTCTCCGGCGTGACCACCGCGCCGAGCAGCATTCCGATGATGACGAAGCAGATCCGCGCAAGCCACGGCGGCACCTTGGTCGGGCGCCCGGCAAGCGCCGCGGTCGCAACCGCGAGCACGGACCCGGAGACAAGCCCCGCCGGCACGCCGATCGCGACGAAGGTGATGCCGCCTGCCGCAGCGATCAGCAGCGTTTCGCCGACTTCGAGAGTTTCCTGGCGTAAGGCAAAGACAGGCAGCATCGGCGGTTGATACAACAGCTTCAGAGTCATGCCCCGTTTGTCGCGGGCATCTAAGTCTTTGCTTTGCTTCAGGGCCACAAATCGTGAATGACCGTGACGGGCACGGCCACGACGCTCGGGGGCGTCGCAAGCTCGTGATCCATGCCGTGCCTGGGGCCTTGCGTCAAATGAGCGTGGCGCAGGTCAGCCCCGCGAGCCGACGAACTGCAGAATGACCTCGCGCCGGTGCGGTTCCGCGCGGTGCTCCACCAGATAGATGCCTTGCCAATGGCCGAGCAGCAGAGCCCCCTCACGCACCGGAATCTGCAGCGATACGCCGGTCAGCATCGCCTTGACATGCGAGGGCATGTCGTCGGGCCCTTCGCTGTCGTGCCGCCAGTGTTGGCCCTGCGGGACGAGGCGCTCGAGCGCAGTCAAAAGGTCGGCCTGCACATCCGGGTCGGCATTCTCTTGGATCACCAGCGATGCCGAGGTGTGCCGCAGAAACAGCGAGAGCGTGCCCGCACCGGCGCCGGCGGACTTGACGAAACGAGCCACGTCACTGGTGATCTCGGTGAATCCAGGACCGCCGGTGTTGAGGCGGAGAGCCGCACTGGCGACGACCTCGACCCGCGCGGTGTCCAGGGAGGTCAGCTCATGCGGCGCCGCGGCCGCATCACTGTGCGTGCCGGTCACGATCTCTCCATGAGGTCTCGCCGCACGCTCGCCACCGTGGCGACGAATCGTTGCCAGACGCTCTCCATCGCGCTCACGATTTTCCTGAGCGTGTCATCACTCGATCTCGGCTCCGTGATGCTCCCGGTCGGCGGGTCGGAAACCCCGCCTGGAAGCGGCAGACCATGCAACAGGACTTCCTTTTTGAGCGCCGCGTTCTCGGCCTGCAATCGGGCAATCTCGGCTTCGAGGGCGGTCCGTTCCTCAGGCGCGGCCTGACAGACCCAGCCCGCCTCACGGCGCGTGCACAAGGAGACCTGGCCGCTTTGCGAATCCAGCCTCAGGAACCCGCCGCCGCCAGCGCGGAAGAAGCTAAAGCGGCTTTCCTCGTTCTCCGGCTGCACATCCTGCGGCAACGCCGTTCCGGTGAGCACCGCGCTCGCGGCAAGCACCCAGATGAGCTTCAACACTGGTTTCGAGACCGACTGGGCGATGCGAGCCATGGATCGCGTTCTCATCCTCCCTCCTCGCCGCTTCGCGGCCGGCAGGGGCAAAGCTATCACCGCCGCTGCCCACCAGAAACCATTTTGCGCTGCATACAAGGCCGTTCGGACTCTGGCAACCGACTCGGCCACAAGCGCGGTTTTGCTGCGATTTCAGCATCTTAGATAAAGGGCACCGATCTTGACTTGAACGGACCCCGTCAGTATGGTCCGCGCGGCTTCGGGGGCGGCGGATCGGCCGCGATCTCGCGCGACCGCGTTGGTTCAGTCCGCTGCAGGGCGAATGCATCATTTGTTTTAGTGCATCGCATGCAAGTTTTCTCGGATGGCTCAAACGCGTGGAGACGATGATCGCAACGAACCGCCCGCCGACGAGGCGGCGCTGTCCGCAAGGTTGCAGCGACTCGGCGAACGGCTCGGCCAGCATCAATCTGACCGTCCTTCCGAAATCGACCGTGGCCCTGGCGCGAATGCCGATCCTTCGGCCCTCGCGTTCGGGCTGCGGCTGTCGGCGGAGTTTGTCGCCGGAATTGTGGTCGGTGGTGCGATTGGCTGGTTGATGGATCGGTGGCTCGGAACGACGCCGTGGGGATTGATCGTATGGCTGCTCTTGGGCTTCGCAGCCGCCATCCTCAACATGATGAGGGCCGCAGGCGTGGTCTTGCACAACACGCTGGAACCGCCGGCCAAGAAGTGAGATGAACCGCCTGCGCGATGGTGGCGGTGATGAGGACTATCCATGGATCCCATTCATCAATTCGAGGTCACGAATTATTTCGTCTTTGCGCATATCGGAGGCGCCGAGCTCGCATTCACGAGGTCGGCCCTGTTCATGTTGATCTCGCTAGCACTCATCGCCTTGTTGATGATTGGCGCAACCGGTTCGCGGGCGATGGTGCCGGGACGGTTGCAGAGCGTCGCCGAAGGCACCTACGAGTTCGTCGCCTCCATGCTGGAGAACGCGGCGGGACCGGAGGCGATGAAATTCTTTCCCCTTGTGTTCTCGATCTTCATGTTCGTCCTGGCGGTCAACCTCATCGGGCTCATCCCTTACGCCTTCGCGGTAACCGCTCAGATCATCATCACCGTCTCGCTAGCGCTCCTCGTCTTCCTGACCGTGATCGTCTATGGGCTGCGACACAACGGCGTGCGTTTTTTCAGACTGTTCGTACCGAGCGGCGCGCCGGTGTACATCCTTCCCTTGCTGGTCCCCATCGAAGTTCTTTCGTTCTTCACCCGTCCGGTGTCCCACAGCCTTCGTTTGTTCGCGAATATCCTGGCCGGGCACATCACCCTCAAGGTGTTCGCCGGCTTCGTCACCATGCTGAGCGCGTTCGGCTTTCTCGGCTGGGCCGGAGCGATCCTGCCGTTGAGCATGACGGTCGCGCTCACCGCACTTGAACTATTGGTGGCCGTTCTGCAGGCCTATGTGTTCGCCATCCTCACCTGCATCTATCTCAAAGATGCGATCCACCCAGGGCACTAACGCCCGACCAACCTACTTGATCGAAAAAGGAGACTTCCATGGATCCGGCCGCAGCAAAACTCATCGGCGCTGGCATTGCCTGCATCGGCATGGGGGGCGCCGGCGTCGGCGTCGGCACCATCTTCGGCCGCTATGTCGAGGCGGCGATTCGCAACCCTTCCGCTGCGGGAAGCCAATTCACAAATCTGTTCATCGGGTTCGCGGTGACCGAGGCGCTGGGTATATTTTCGCTGGCGATCGCATTGCTCCTTTTGTTCGTATTCTGAGTGCAGGCACCTGAAGAGACTCGGAACAGCCGTCATGGCCGACGAGACCGCCCATACTGAAGTCCCCGGCGGCGGGCATCCCTTCCCGCCGTTCGACAGGACGACTTATCCCTCGCAGCTGTTCTGGCTCGCCGTCACCTTCGTGGCGCTCTACCTGCTGATGGGGAGGATCGCTCTACCGCGTATCGGCGCGATCATCGAGAAGCGGAAGGGGCGCATCGAAGGCGATTTCGCTGAAGCGACGCGCCTCAAGGGCGAGTCGGAAGCGGCGATTGCCGCCTACGAAAGGGCTCTTGCTGACGCGCGTGCGCGCGCCCAGGCGCTCGTCAACGAGCAGCGCCAACGGCAGGTGGCTGAAGCAGAGAAGGAGCGCAAAGCCCTCGATGCGAGGCTGAGCGCACGCATTGCGGCAGCGGAGGCCGGCATCGCGACGAGCAAAGCGGCCGCAATGGAGAACCTGTGCGGCATAGCGACCGAGGCAGCGACCGCGATCGTGCAGCGCCTCGCAGGCGTTGCACCGGCAAGCCCCGATGCTGCCGCACAGGCGGTCGCCGAAGCGCTGAAGCACTGAGGAACCGGAATGTTCGAGCTCGATGCCGAATTTTGGGTGGCCGTGGCTTTCGTGGTCTTTCTCGGCGTGATGATCTACTTCGGCGTGCACCAGATGATGGTCAAAGGCATCGACAGCCGGCGCGACCGCATCAAAGCCGAGCTCGACGATGCGCTTCGCTTGAAGGAAGAAGCGCAAGACCTGCTCGCCCAATACCGGCGCAAGCAGCACGAAGCGGTGCAGGAGGCGGCCCAAATAGTCGCCGGCGCCACCGCCGAGGCCGAGCGCATGATGAGCGAGGCGAAGGCCAAGACCGAGGAGTTCATCGCCCGGCGCAGCAAGATGGCCGAAGCCAAGATCGCGCAGGCGGAAGCGCAGGCGGTCGCCGACGTGCGCGGAGCTGCGGCGGAAGCGGCGGTCGTCGCCGCGGAAAAGATCCTCGGTCAGATGGTCAAGGGCGACCTGGCCGAAGGGCTCATCGTCAAGGCCATCGACGAGGTGAAGAGCAAGCTGCACTGAAGGCCGTCCGCTCACCTCCTGGTCCGGCCCATTCTTGGCAAATGCCAAATACCTGTCCGTGCCCGCTCTGCATCGGGTCACCTGCTCGCATCGGGACCGCCAGGCTTTGCGGAGTTATTTCAGATTCTGGCTGAAGTAGATCGAAAATGCGAGAACGACCGCCCAGACGGCCAGCAGCCAGGCGATAGCGACAACCACTATCATGTGTTCCTCCCCGTTTATCGTGCCCCTTCATTGCTTGCGTTTTGCCGCCGGCTTCTTCGCGGCCGGCTTCTTGGCGGGGGTATCGCCCATCTCGTCGAACCCGACATAGGCCCTATAGCTGGCGAGCTCCGCGCGCGAGGGCATCGGGAAACTCAAGTCGTCATCGACGTCAGAGAATATCACATTGTCCTGACCGGTCGGGACGTCGGCACTCACGCGCTTGAATTTTGTCGCTATCGTCTTTTGCTCGATCCCTTCCTGAATCACCGCAAAACGCAGCGGCACATCGACCGGCCCGGGTGCGCCCGCAGGTCCAAGGACGATGCGTCCTTGCACCCCGATCTTCATCACCAAGTTGCCATCGAGCAGAGTGCACTGGCGGGCGAGTTGATTCAACGAAAGCTCGTACCGAACATCGGCGGCGGTACCTTCTGAGCTCTTGTCGGAGACGGTGAGAGAGGCCGCGCCGGTGCGGGTGTCCACCTGCGGGCAATCATCGGGATTGAACGCAGTCACGTTGGTCGCCGGCGGGGCGGCGACCGGCGCGGTGGCGAAGAGTCCGGCAAACCGGCTGGTCGAGCCCGGTTGGGCCGTCGATGTCGAGGTGGATGAGCAGGCCGCCAGAATCAAGGGAGCGGCCACCAGCGCGGCGCATCTCAAGATTACCGCCTCCCAGACGGGAGGCCGTCGAGGCCCATCGCCTTCGCATGTCATCGCGTTCACCCGGAGAATCCGCGAGAACATCAAAGCCCTAGGCGATTTATAGCAGGCGAATCACGATGGCCCCAAGGCCGCCGTATGGCTTCGAGTTAAACCTTAGTGTCGCAGTTATGGCGTGGGCGAAGGATCGTGTTTTAAACGGGCATAAAGCAAGTGATCCTGCCAGACGCCGTCGATGCACAAATATTCGCGGGCAAAGCCTTCGCGACGAAATCCCGTTTTCTCCAACAATCGGATCGACGCCCCATTGGACGGGATGCAGGCGGCTTCAATGCGGTGCAGCCGCAGCGTCTGGAAGGCGAAAGGCACGAAGCTGGTGACCGCGGCCGTCATGTAGCCCTGGCGGGCGAAGGCTGCTCCGATCCAATAGCCCAGATTGCCGGTTTGAGCACAGCCCCGACGAATATTGGCCAGAGTCAGGCCGCCGACCAGGACGTTGTCGCTCTTGCGGAATATAAAAAACGGATAAGCGAGATCGCTGCGTTGGTCTTCGGCATAGCGCCTGATGCGTCTTCGAAACGAACTGCGGGTCAGATCATCAGGCGGCCAGGTCGGCTCCCACGGCGTGAGGAAATCGCGGCTCGCCTCGCGTAGCGCAGCCCATTCCGCGAAGTCGGCCATTTGCGGCGGGCGCAGCACCACCACCTCCCCGACAACCGCGGGCAGTTGCTCCGAAAATGAGACGCTGCGAAAGAACGCCATGGACGATCGGCTCGCAAATGACGTCTGGACGGTTTGATAGCTCGGCGCCTTGATCCCAAACAGGAGCCGTGACCGTGCGATAAGCTTCTATTGCCTTCGCCCGTGGTGCCCAGGCTTCAGCATCGGTCACACATCCCGTCGACGAATCTCATGCCGCCCTGCGCGCCAGACTTTCTGCGATCGTGGCGGCACTTTCAAGGCCAGGCCCCGGCCCCAGCACCGACAGTGCCGGCCGGCCACGCATGATGAGGTCTCCCCCGGCTGCTCGCGCGCTCTCGACCGTCACTGCCTCGATCCGTGCCACCAATTCCTCAAGCGGAACCGGCCGGCCCCAGGCGAACATCTGGCGCGCAATCTGCTCGGCGCGGGCGCCGGAACTCTCCAGCGCCATAAGCAGGCTCGCCTTCATCTGCACCTTGGCCCTCTTGACCTCGGCTTCGCTCAGGTCGTGAGCGGCCTTCTCGATCTCGCCCACGACGACGCGCATGAGCTCGGGAACGTCGGCAGCATCGGTGCCGGCATAGAGGCCGAACATTCCGGTATCCGAATAGGCAGCATGATAGGCATAAATGGAATAGCAGAGACCGCGGATCTCACGAACCTCCTGGAACAGTCGTGATGACATGCCGCCACCGAGCGCGCTGGTGAAAACCTGGAGGCTGAACAGCTCCGGATCGCGCTGCGGCACGCCGTGCATCGCGAGCGCGACATGGACCTGCTCGAGCTCGCGGGTCTCGATGTGGGAGCCGCCGACAAATCGCGCGGATTCCGGCGCCGGCGCTGCTGGACCGATGAAACTGGCGAAACGTTCCGCCACCTCGCTGACCACGGCTTGATGATCGACCGCGCCGGCGGCTACCAAGACCATATCGGGAGCACGATAATTCCGCTTGAGATAGGCGCCGAGCCGCTTGCGGTCGAAGCTCCGCACGGATTCCCGCTTTCCGAGGATCGAACGGCCAATTGGCTGGGCCGGAAAAGCGGTCTCCTGCAGTCGCTCGAATACCAAATCATCCGGCGTATCCTCCGCGGCGCCGATCTCCTGCACGATAACGTTCTGCTCTCGCTGCAACTCCTCCGGGTCGAACGCCGGATCGGAGAGGATATCGGCGAGGACATCGAGGGCGAGCGGCACATCGGCCTTGAGCATGCGGGCGTAGTAGGCGGTTGTCTCGACCCCGGTTGCGGCATTGAGATCGCCGCCGACAGCTTCGATCTCCTCCGCGATCTGCCGCGCGGTACGCCGGGTGGTCCCCTTGAAGGCCATGTGCTCGAGTAGATGCGAGATACCATGCTCGTCGGGGCGCTCGTCGCGGCTGCCGGCGCCGACCCACACGCCGAGGGAGGCGGTCTCGAGATGCGCCATGCTGTCGGTGACGATATGCAGGCCCGAATCGAGTCGGGTCACTTCGACGCTCATGCGGCAGCTCCTTCACGGGTGGCCCGGCTGGCGGAAAAAATATGACGCTCGACCTCGGCTTGATCGGCGGCAAGCACCGTCACGCGCTCTATGCGTGCGTCGAGATCGGAAAGCCACGCAGGGAGCGGCGGTCTGATGCCGCAGGCCGCCTGCATGGCGTCGGGAAACTTGGCCGCGTGAGCGGTGCCCAGCACGATCATCGGGATCGCCGGATCGCGCGGCTCCTTCTCCGCCACCGCAACGGCAACCGCAGTATGCGGATCGATGAAGTAGCCGCTCTCGCGCAGCACGGCGCGAATGCTCGCTTCGGTCTCCTCGGCATCGGCGCGGCCGGCGGAGAAGACTGCGCGCAAGGCGGCGATCGCATCGGCGGAAAGAGAGAACCGGCCAGATTGCGCAAGGGAAGCCATCAAGGCTCGCACCGGCGCGGGGTCGCGGTCATAGACGTCGAACAGAATCCGCTCGAAGTTTGACGCCACCTGGATGTCCATGGATGGCGAAGCCGTAGGCAGCACCTCGCGCAGCTCATAGGTGCCGGTCGCAAGCGTGCGCGCCAGGATGTCGTTGACGTTGGTGGCGATCACCAGCCGTTCAATCGGCAGCCCCATCCTCGAAGCGACGTAGCCGGCGTAGATATCGCCGAAGTTTCCGGTTGGCACCGTGAAAGCGACCTTGCGGTGTGGGGCGCCGAGCGCGACCGCCGCCGTGAAGTAATAGACCACCTGGGCGGCGATCCGCGCCCAATTGATGGAGTTGACGCCCGACAGCTTCACGCGGTCGCGAAAGGCGTGGTGGTTGAACATCGCCTTGGCGAGCGCTTGGCAGTCATCGAAAGTGCCTTCAATGGCAAGCGCATGCACATTGCCGTCGGCGACGGTCGTCATCATCCGCCGCTGCACATCCGAGACCCGCCCATTGGGAAAGAGGACAAAAACGTCGGCTCGTGCGCACCCGCGGAAAGCCTCCACGGCGGCGCCGCCCGTGTCTCCCGAGGTCGCCACCACGATCGTGGTCCGCTCGCCACGGGCCGCCAAGCCGTGATCCATGAGCCGACCAAGGAGCTGCATGGCCAGATCCTTGAACGCGAGCGTCGGACCGTGAAACAGCTCTAGCACGAATTCGTTGACCCCTAGCTGCGCCAACGGAACCACCGCCGGGTGACGAAAATTTCCATAGGCTTCGCGCGCCATGCGGGCGAGATCGAGCTCCGCAATGGCGTCCCCCACGAAAGGGCGCATGACCTCGAGCGCGACGTCCGCATAAGGCCGTCCGGCGAAAGCCGCGATCGTGCCGGCCTCGAGGCGGGGCCAAGTCTCGGGCACGTAGAGACCACCGTCCCGGGCAAGCCCGGTCAACATGGCCTCTGCGAAGCCGAGCGGCGGGGCTTCACCCCGGGTCGAAATGTAGCGCACGGTTGTTATTTCCGAAGCTCTCGTGAAGGGCGAGTCGGGCCGCAACCAAAATATTTCGATTGAGTTCCGGAAAGACCCGACGCCCCAGGCAAACGACCAGGGACAGTAGTCGGAACCACCTTCCCACACAAGGAAGACGCGGAACGTCCGTCCGCGTCTAGTTTTCGCCGGCTGCGCCGGTCAACGCCATCGCCTCGTTGGCGGATTTCACCACCTCAGGCGGCATTGCGTAGGCGCTCTCCACGAGACGAGCAATCTTTTCGCCATCAACCTCTTGGATCTCAAGGTGCTGTCGCTCGGCTTCCTGAATGAAGGCCGGATCGCGCATAGTATCGTGAAACGCGTTGCGCAGCGCCGTCATGATCGCGGGTGGCGTCCCCGGCGGTGCCAGGATCGGCCGATCCATCCCCATCGGCGCCAGGATCAGCTTCAGGACATCCCTGGTGTGCTGGTCCTTGGCGAACTCAATCAATGCGGGCGAGTTGGGGAATTCGGGATCGCGCTCAAGCGCGATCTGTATGGGCACCGAGACCTTTTTCTGTGGAAACCAATTCGGGCGCGTCGACTTGATGGAGGAGATCAAGCCGCCGCAGCGGCCCTGCACCTCACCACGTTCCATCGCCAGATAAACGTCGTTGCCACCTTTGTAGCCGGAAATGACCTTGATGTGGGTGCCGAACAGCTTGTCGAGCATCGCCGGCAATGTTTCCATCTGTGAGCCGGCGCCGGTGCCGCCGACGATGAACTCCTTGTTCAACAAATCCTGCCAAGTGGTGATCCCGGAGGCGGTCCAGGACACGCAGATGCCGGTTGCCGCATTGATGCTGCCGATCCAATTCATTTGCCGCGGATCGAAGTTCGCACCTTTGATGCCGTAGAGTGGCGCGAACGGTACGCTCGAATGCACAAGCCCGATCGTGGTGCCGTCCTTAGGGGCGACATTCTGTAGATACATCATCGCCCGGATGCCGCCCGCGCCCGGCATGTTCTGCACCACAATGTGCGGATTGCCGGGAATATGCGTGGCGAAATGCGGCGCGAAGGCGAGCGCATAGGCAGCGTAGCCACCGCCGGCACCAGCGCTCAGGATCCAGTTGATCTGCTTGCCCTTGTAGAAGTCGGCAATCGGATCCGCTTTGGCCGCCCCGAGACCAGACACCCCGGAGCAGGGCGCGAGCATTAGGGCGCCGATAAGGGCAGCTGTGCTGCTACGCTTCATATCCGAACCCTTTTGACATGCGGTTATCGCTCGTCGCGTGGCTGCGCGATCCTGGCGTCAATCGGCCATTACATCGATCAAGATGCCGTCCGGATCGGCCAGGCAATGCTGACCAAGCGAGCAGCTGCGTGCAAACAGCTGCTCCAGCGCCGCGCCCTCCTTACCGGTCCCGACCGGCGCCGGTGCGAGACGCGGATTGTCGTCGGCGATCCGCTTCACATCGGCCTTGAAGGCGCCGATGTCCTCAACCTTGAACCCAATGTGGTCCATGCCGGGCGTGATGATACCGGTTGCGTCATAGTCGGTGATGTCCCACGGCATGATCACAAGCGTCATGTGGCCGTCGGTCAGGTAGTGATTGGCGTCGCCCTGCTTGCGCTCGATATTGCTGGACGCAAGCTCGAACACTTCGCGATAGAACTCGGCCATGGCGTCGGGCCGCATCGTGCGCATGCCGACGTGATTGATATGCCGCGGATTGGCCTTGCCGTCGTTTTCCACATAGACTGACGTGCGGTTAGCCATATCCTTCTGCGAAATATCGAACACATTGCCGTCGGGGTCGTGGCTGGTGATGCCGGCGAACGGCCGGTTCGACGGCCGCTTCAGCCACTTTACGCTCGGATACTTCCGCCGCATGCGATCAAACGCGGTCTCGCAATCATCGACCTGGATGCCGAAGTGATCGAGACCGGCCGAACGCCCGGCCCGCCGTGGATTGATATTGAGCCCGACATAGCCGTCACCCACCGTCACGGCGCGACCGGGGCGCGTCTTTGCGGAGGTCTTCATGCCGAACACCGCCTCATAGAATTGCGCCAGTTGCGCGTAATTGTCGCTGACGATGGCGACGTGGTTGATCTTCGCAAACATCTCTCGACTCCATGTCGAATCGCAGCGTCCTTCCCCTCCCTCCCCTCCTTCGCTAGCGGGGGAGGGTTAGGTTGGGGGCCCGGGCTGTTGGTTGATATGAACGCAGTTTGCCCGACTTTGCGGAGCAAGGCGATAGAAATTCTCCGTCAATTCGGCTTAGCATGCGGCCTCTGACTGCGGCATTCGCGCACGCTCAGGCAGGCCGCCTGCCTCATAGGAGGGAAACGGATGTCACACGTTTGTCGGCCATTGTTGGTTCTCGTTCTAAGCATCGCGACCGCAACGCTGTCGATGCAGAGCGCTGCCGCGCAATCAGTCGAGACCTTCTACCGGGGACGCACAATTACACTTTATGTGGCGAGCGCTCCGGGCGGCATCAACGATCTGACCGCCCGGCTCGTTGCCAAGCATTTTCCCAATTTTCTTCCCGGCAGGCCGACCGTTGTGGTGCAGAATATTTCCGGCGCAAACGGGCTCGCGCTTGCCAACCGCCTCGCCGTCAACAGCGAGAAGGACGGCAGCGTCATCGCCATCCTGGAGCGCGGCACGCCCCAGCTTGCCGTGCAAGGTGACGCCAATGTCCGGTTCGATCCGCTCAAGCTGACTTGGCTGGGCAGCGTCTCCTCCTATGCCAACGACGCGTATCTCCTGCAAGTGAACGCGAGCTTCCCGGCGAAGAGCGTCGCCGATCTGAGAAAGCCGGGCATCGCTCCAGCGCGGCTCGGCACGACCGGAGCCGGCGCGACCAACCTCATCTTCTCGATCATCTCGCGCGACGTCCTCGGCCTCAATGTGCAGATCGTGCGCGGCTATGCGGGCGCCGCGGCCGTCTTCCTGGCGCAGCAACGCAGCGAGGTCGATGGGCAGATCAACGGCGTCAGCGCGCTCAAGGCCGGCCAGAAAGCGCTCTGGGAGGCCGGCGCGTTCCGTCCGCTCGTAGCGTTCAGCCGCACCACGCGCCTACCCGAATTGCCGGACGTGCCGACGGCGCGCGAGCTCACTCAGGACCCGAAGGCGCTATCACTCATCGCCTTTGCCGAAACGCCTTTCTTCATGGCATTGCCGATCGCGGCCCCACCGAACCTGCCGACTGATCGCGCCAATGCTTTGCAAACCGCGTTCATGCAAATGTGCGCCGATGCCGGCTTTGTGGCCGATGCGGAAAAACTGGGACTTGATGTGAGCCCGATCGACGGCAGCGCCGTGCTCAAGCTCATCAGTCAGATGGCCGCGACCCCAAAGGAGGTGATCGCAGAATTCAACGAGATGGTCGCCCCCAAATAGGCGGCCACGCGGCCTGCCAGCACTAAGAGCCCATTCCGATCATCGGATCGGGGCGCCGTGGGGGGTACGCCAGCGGCTCCATAGCCAATAGCCGAACGAGACCGCCACCACGGTGGCAAGTCCGAACCAGGTGATCGCATATTGCAGGTGGTCGTCGGGCAGGTTGACCTTTAGCACACCCGGGATCGGTAAGCCGCCGGCGGGCACAGGGCTCTCCATTTCGATGAAGAAGGGCGCCACGTCGCCCCAATTCTTGGCCTGCGCGATGGCAAGCGGATCGCGCACGAACCAGAGGTTATGGACAGGATCTGCAGCCGGCGTGTACCAGGCAGGTGTCTCCGGCCAACGTATGACCCCGACGATGTCGAGCTTGGCCCCGCTTCCACCCTCGCGTGAGCCTATCTTGTGCTGTTGGCCCTCGGGGATGAAGCCGCGGTTGACCACCACGACGCCACCATCGGGCAAGCGCGCCGGCATAAACACCCAGTAGCCCGGTCCCGACACGTCCGGGCGGAAGGCCGAGCCGCTGGTGAAGACCAACGCCTCCTCCCCGGGGAGAATCTCGGCGGTAAAGTGCACACGGCGGTATTCGTCTGCGTTCTGATCGAGGCTCCGCCAGCGTTCGCGCGATGGCAGCTCGGAGGGTGCGGCGGCCAGCCGTTCGGTCAGCGTAGCGATCAGGTTTTCCTTCCAGACCTTGCGATCGAGCTGCCACTTGCCGAGACCGAGAAGGCTTACAAACACCACCAGCATGGCAATGCCCGGCGCTATCACGCCGGCAGGCCAGCGCGCCGCTGATTTCCTCACACTCACGGGCTGCCGCCGGACAGTCTGCCCTCCGCAGCCTTGTGGTGATACTGCAGCGCGATCAGGAGACCCTTGAGTGCTCGCAGCGGCCACAGCGTGGTGGCCAGAATCAACGGCCCCCACAACAGCGCGTGCACCCAGTAGGGCGGCCGGTACACGGCCTCGACCACCAGCGCTGCGCCCACCACGATGAAGCCGGCGATGAGAATGACGAAGATCGCCGGACCATCACCAGCATCCGCGAAGGAGTAGTCAAGGCCACAGTTTGCGCAGCTTGACGCGGGCGTCAGGTAGCCGTGGAACAGCTTCCCTTGTCCGCAGCGCGGGCAACGGCAGGCAAGGCCGCGTCCGATCGGCAGACGGGAGATGGATGTTATCGAACGTTCCTCACTCGCCATTTCGATGGCCTAGCATGATGGCCGAACATAGCGGCTCGCAATCCGGGCGCCAACCAGCGCTGCCGCGCCGCACCGTCTCTGCGACAGCGTTACGGCCACTAGGCTGCCGCATGCTCCGCGCCTGATCCCCACACATAAATGCAGGCGAACAGGAATAGCCACACCACGTCGACGAAGTGCCAATACCAGGCCGCGAACTCGAAGCCGAGATGCTGATCGGGCTTGAACTCGCCCGCATAGGCGCGGATCAGGCAGACGATCAGGAAGGTCGAGCCGATAATCACATGCGCGCCGTGAAAGCCGGTCGCCATGAAGAAGGTCGCACCGTAGATGTGACCAGCATAGTGGAAGACTGCGTGATAGTACTCCCAGGCCTGTACGCATGTGAACGAAAGTCCGAGCAAGATGGTCAGGATCAGGCCCTGCTTGAGTCCCTCCCGATCATTTTCCAGGAGCGCGTGGTGCGCCCACGTCACGGTAGTGCCGGAAGTCAGCAGGATCAGCGTGTTGAGCAACGGCAAGTGCCAAGGATCGAAAGTTTCGATGCCCTTGGGCGGCCATGTGCCGCCGAGAAACTGGTCGCGCACGACTTGCTGGGCGTCGGCCGGAAAGAGCGCGGTATTGAAGTAGGCCCAGAACCAGGCGACGAAGAACATAACCTCCGACGCGATGAACAGGATCATCCCGTAGCGGTGAGAGATCTGGACGACGCGGGTGTGGTGCCCTTCATAAGTCGCTTCGCGGGCGACATCGCGCCACCAGCCGAACATGGTGTACAGCACACACAGCGTGCCGAAGGCGAAGATCACCGGCGCAGCCTCCGTCATATGGTGCATCCAGGTGATGAGGCCGACCGCCATCACGAACGCCGAGGCGGCCCCGATCGCCGGCCAGGGGCTCGGATCGACTAGATGATAGTCATGGTGCGGCTTGGCGTGGGCATCGGCCATCTTGCTTCTCTCCGTCTTAGCTCAACTACGCCGTCGGACGCTCAGCTGCGCCACTTCGGCCCCGAATGATCAGCTCCGTCCCGGAGCCTGCTTGGCACTTGTTTGGGCCCGCGGCTCTGCGGCGCTGCGGGAGGCATGCATCGTGTACGACAAAGTGATGCTCTTGAGATCGTCTTGATCGTGATCCTTGACCAGTTGCGGATCGACGAAGAAGACGACCGTCATGTCGCGCTTCTCGCCGGGTGCAAGCCGCTGCTCGGTAAAGCAGAAGCAGTTGATCTTGGAGAAATACGCGCCGGCAGTGGGCGGCGCTACGTTGTAGGAGGCCTCCCCTGTGGTCGCCCGGTTCGACTCGTTGACCACCGTATAGCCGACCGTCACGACTTGGCCGATCTTGACCTCGATCGAGGTTTGGTCAGGCTCGAAGCGCCACGGCAGGTTGCCATCAACGTTAGCATCGAAGCGCACATTGACCTTGCGCTCCAAAACGTTCTTGGGAGCCGCCGTTGCGACCTGCGTAGTACCCCCAAATCCCGTCGTGCGGCAGAACCAGTTGTAGAACGGCACCGCGGCGAAAGCCGCGCCCACCATTACGGCAGCGAAGGCGCCAGCAGCGCCGGCCACGATGAGATCACGGCGGCGCGGCGAGCTCGGATCCATATTCCCGTTCTCACTCATGGCTCGTGCGCGCGGTCATGGCTGGTTCAACACGCCGGGGCCTTTCACCAGCGTGACGATATAAAAAAGGATGACCAGGGCGCCGAGCGCGAGCGCAATCGCGATCGATCGCGCGCGTCGCTTGCGCTGCTGTTCCTTGGTGAGGACGATGCGTTCCGGCTTGTCGTCCATTTCAGCTGTCCATGTCATCACCCGGCCCTCACGCCATCGCACGGCCGGCCAAGCCCGCCCAGACGCCTTCAGCCAACAGGACTGCGAACAGGATAAATAGATAAAGGATCGAAAATCCGAACAGGCGCCCGGCGTGACGCGCCGCCTGTTGACCGGAGCCCTGCACCCACAGTTGCCACGAAAGCAGGACCATTACGCCGCCAGCAAGGAGCGCGGTCATGCCATAGAGCGCATCCGCATAGCCCAAGAGCCAGGGAGCGGCGCCGATCGGCACGAGAACGAGCGCGTAGAGCAGAATTTGCCGCCGCGTCTCCGCTGCGCCGGCAACCACCGGCAGCATCGGGACACGGGCGCGCGCATAGTCACCGGTGCGGTTCAGGGAAAGCGCCCAGAAATGCGGCGGCGTCCAGAAGAAGACGATGAGAAACAGCAGCACCGGCTCGATGCTGATGCTTCCGCTCGCCGCCGCCCACCCGATCATCGGCGGGAATGCCCCGGCAGCACCGCCGATCACGATGTTCTGCGGCGTCGTGCGCTTGAGCCACATGGTGTAGATGACGATGTAGAAGAAGATAGTGAAGGCAAGCAGTAACGCCGCAAACCAATCGACCAAAAGTCCGAGCACCACCACTGATCCAGTCGCGAGCGTTATTCCGAAAGCCAATGCTTCGCGCGGTGTAATGCGACCGCTCGGGATTGGCCGCCCCGCCGTGCGCGCCATGACGGCATCGATGTCGGCATCGAACCACATATTGAGGGCGCCCGCAGAGCCGGCGCCGACCGCGATGCATAACAACGCCGTGAATCCGATCACCGGATGAATGTGCGTGGGCGCGAGCACCAGCCCGACCAAGGCCGTGAACACGACGAGCGACATTACCCGCGGCTTCATCAGCGCTAGGTAGTCAGCGACGCCCGCCTCGCTCACCAGATTGATGGCGGAGAGCGAGCCTCCTTGCGGGCGATTGTCGACGGCGGAAATGTCAGTCACGGCAGATCAGGCTCACTTGATGAGCGGCAGCTCGTTGAACTGGTGGAACGGTGGGGGCGAGGGCAGCGTCCATTCCAAGGTGGTGGCGCCGGCGCCCCAGGGATTGTCCGCAGCCCGCTGCTTGCGCATGAACGCATCCGCAATGCCATAGAAGAACACCAGCGTGCCAAACCCGGAAATCATGGCGCCGATCGAGGAGACCATGTTCCATCCGGCATATACATCCGGATAGTCGACGATGCGCCGCGGCATGCCCGCAAGCCCGAGAAAGTGTTGCGGGAAGAAGGTGAGGTTCACCCCGACGAAGGTGATCCAGAAGTGCAGCTTGCCGATGAACTCCGAGTACATGTAGCCGGTCATCTTCGGGAACCAGTAGTACCAGCCGGCGAAGATTGTGAAGACCGCGCCAAGCGACAGCACGTAGTGGAAGTGCGCGACCACGTAGTAGGTGGCATGCAGGTAGCGGTCGACGCCCGCATTGGCCAGCACCACGCCGGATACGCCGCCGATCGTGAACAGGAAGATGAAGCCGATCGCCCATAGCATCGGCGTCTTGAACTCGATCGAGCCGCCCCACATCGTTGCAATCCAGGAGAAAATCTTCACTCCCGTGGGAACCGCGATCACCATCGTGGCAAAGACGAAATAGGCCTGCACGGTCGACGACATGCCGACCACATACATGTGGTGGGCCCAGACGACGAAGCCGATGCCGCCGATCGCAACCATCGCATAAGCCATGCCCATATAGCCGAACACCGGCTTCTTGGCGAAGGTCGAGATGACCTGGCTGACGATGCCGAAGCCAGGCAGGATCAGGATGTAGACCTCCGGATGGCCGAAGAACCAGAACAGGTGCTGGAACAACAGCGGATCGCCGCCGCCATCGGGCGAGAAGAACTTGGTGCCGAAGTTGCGGTCGGTGAGCAGCATGGTGATGCCGCCAGCCAGCACCGGCAGCGACAGCAGCAGCAGGAACACGGTCACGAGCTGCGCCCAGACGAACAGCGGCATTTTGTGCAGCGTCATGCCGGGCGCGCGCATGTTGAAGATGGTTGTGATGAAATTGATTGCCCCGAGGATCGAGGAGGCGCCGGCGAGATGCAGCGAGAGGATGGCGAAATCGACGGCCGGCCCCGGATGTCCGGTGGTCGACAGCGGCGCGTAAACGGTCCAGCCAGTACCGGCTCCTGGCGAGCCCGGCTCGCCTTCCACGAACATCGACGTCACCAGCAGCGCGAACGAAGCCGGCAACAGCCAGAATGAGATGTTGTTCATACGCGGGAACGCCATGTCGGGCGCCCCGAGCATCAACGGCACGAACCAGTTGCCGAAACCGCCGATCATCGCCGGCATCACCATGAAGAAGATCATGATCAGGCCATGGCCGGTGATGAACACGTTGTATTGATGCGCGTCGTGCAGGAAGGTTCCGCCCGGATGCATCAGGTCGACCCGGATGCCGATAGAGAGCAGCCCCCCGACCAGCCCGCCCATGAGCGCAAACGCGAGGTACATCGTGCCGATGTCCTTGTGGTTGGTCGAATAAACGAAGCGCCGCCATCCGGTCGGGTGACCGTGATCGCCATGGTCGTCATGCGCATCGTGGGTATGGGTCGTTGCCGGTGTAGCCATTGTGTCAAATCCTTCCGACGTCCGTTCCTTCAAGCCGCTCTCCCGCCCTGATCCTGCCCCGCCAGGCGGGGAGGCAAGCGAAGGAGAGGAGCGGGCCGTTTACTGCTTTGCGTCCGCGACCGTGCGCCGCGCAGATTGGTCAATGCCCGAAGTCTTCCATTCCGGCTTCTTGTTCGCGGCATCGACCCATTCATTGAAAGCCTGCTCGCTCACCACCCGCACCGCGATTGGCATGAAGGAGTGATCTCGGCCGCACAGCTCCGAGCATTGGCCGTAATACATGCCTTCTCGGGTCGCCTTGAACCAGGTTTCGTTGAGTCGGCCCGGAATGGCGTCGATGCGCACCCCGAACGAAGGGATCGCGAAGGAGTGGATGACGTCGGCCCCAATGGTCTGCACGCGCACCACCTTGTTGACCGGCACCACCATCTCGTTATCGACCGAAAGCAGGCGCGGCTGGTCGGGCTTGCGGTCCTTGTCCTGCAGCATCAACGAATCGAATTCGAACTTGCCGTTATCCGGATAGGTGTAGGTCCAATACCACTGCTTGCCGGTGGCTTTCACCGTCAAGTCGGCGGTTGGAATATCGAGCTGCTTGAACAGCAGATCGAAAGAAGGGATCGCAATGATCACGAGAATGATGATCGGAACGATGGTCCAGACCACCTCGATCAGGGTGTTGTGAGTCACCCGCGACGGCGTCGGATTGGCGCGCGCGTTGAAGCGCACCATGACGGTGATCAACAGTGCCAGAACAAATCCCGAAATGAGGGTAATGATCGGCAGGAGCAGGCGATTGTGGAACCAGGCAATGTCTTCCATTACCGGGGTCGCCGCGCCCTGCATCCCGAGCTGCCAGGGATCCGCCTCGCCATAGCCGGCGAAGGCGAGCTTCCCGCCGCCAAAGAGCGCCACCACCACGAGCGCCCCGATCGCGGCCGCCAGGGCGGCCTTCCGTTTGTAAACCAGCATCTTCGTCATCGCTCCTTCGATGCAGCCGTCAGCCGACGACCGTCATGCGATTGCTCGCTGCACGGTCCAGGATCCAAGCTTCCGGGCACCCATTAATATTCAGGCGTCAATGGGCGGGACCTTGGCCGAGTGCGGCGCCCCCCGGTTAGGCGGCTTCTCGGCGGACGTGCGGCGGGACCTTCGGGAAATCCCAGCCCCTCAAACCACAATTCCGGCCACATCGCAATGCACCTTCGCGCCACAGAACGTGCGACCTAACCGTCCGCTCCAAATGCTCCCCAAAGCGGAGCCGCGAAATGGAGCTGCGGACGCCGCCCTCACCCTTTCCCCGGCCAAAAACGGCTTTTACGAAAGGTTGACGGCTCGGGCGCAGCATGGTTTCGATCCGCGCGCATGAGCGCGCTTCGAGAGCGTGATTCGATTTTTGCAGAGGCGGGGCGGCTTCCGAGGATTTGAGGCACCGATGGGTTCATCCGACCCGGGAATGCGGTCACCCGCGATTCTGTCGACGCTTTTCGCGACCATTCTGCCGCTCTTGAGCTTGGTACTGCTGCTCGGGAGCAATCAACCGGCAACGGCCCAGGGCGTGGTCCGCTCGGTTTTCAACGATTGGCAAATACGCTGTGATACCCCGCCGGGCGCGCAAGGAGAGCAATGCGCCCTGATCCAAAGCGTCACCGCCGAGGACCGCGCCAACATCGGCATCACGGTGATCGTGCTCAAGACCGCCGACCAGAAGAGCCGCCTGATGCGCGTGGTCGCCCCGATGGGGGTGCTGTTGCCCTCCGGGCTCGGCTTGAAAATCGATCAGGTGGATGTCGGACGCGCCGGGTTCGTGCGCTGCCTGCCGAGCGGCTGCGTTGCCGAAGTGGTCATGGACGACAACCTGGTCAAGCAATTGCGGACTGGCACGACGGCAACCTTCATCATCTTCCAGACCCCCGAGGAAGGCATCGGATTCCCGCTCAGCCTCAAGGGGTTCGGCGACGGCTACGACAAGCTGCCTTAAGCTTAGCGGGCCTCCTCCCCACAAGGCATCCAAAGCGCCGCGACCGCGGTGAGCCCTCGCTTCTTCGCAGCCGGGCCACTATCTTTGCGGTGAAACGCATCAACCCCGGCTTGAACCATGACCTCCTCAACCACCTCGCTTATCGAACGTGCCGGCCTGGATCGTGACGATGCCCACCGTCACCTCAAACGCGGCTTGGAGGGCGCCGACGACGGTGAGCTGTTCCTAGAGTATTGCCAGTCGGAGATGCTGGCGTTCGACAATGGGCGCCTCAAGCAGGCAACCTACGACACCTCACAGGGTTTCGGGCTGCGCGCCGTCAAGGACGAGGCGATAGGCTATGCGCATGCCTCGGACTTGTCGGACGCCGCGCTCGCACGCGCGGCAGATGCGGTTCGCGCCGTCAAAGGTGGTTACAGCGGCACCTATGCGGCGGCGCCGGGCCGCACCAATGTGCGCCTCTATGGCGACGAAAATCCCATCGGTGCGCCGAGCTTCGAGACCAAGGTGCGGCTGTTGGAGACGATCGACGCCTATGCGCGCGCCAAGGATGCGCGGGTCCGGCAGGTGACGGTCTCCTTCGGCACCTCCTGGCAGGTCGTGGAAATTCTGCGTGCCGACGGGGAAACCTATCGAGACATCCGCCCGCTCGTGCGCGTGAACGTGTCGATCGTGGCCGGCAACGGCAACCGGCAGGAAACCGGCAATTACGGTTATGGCGGACGCGAAGGGTTCGAGCGCTTCCTTGGCTCCGAACACTGGCAGCATGGGGTGGACCAGGCCGTGCGGCAGGCGCTCGTCAATCTGGAAGCGGTGCCGGCGCCCGCGGGTGAGATGGACGTGGTGCTCGGACCGGGTTGGCCGGGCGTGATGCTGCATGAGGCAGTCGGACACGGTCTCGAGGGCGACTTCAATCGCAAGCAGACTTCCGCCTTCGCCGGGTTGATGGGCCAGATGGTCGCGGCCAAAGGCGTGACTGTCGTCGACGACGGCACCCTGGCGCAGCGCCGCGGTTCCCTCTCCATTGACGACGAGGGCACCCCGACCGGTCGCACAGTGCTGATCGAGGACGGCGTCCTGGTCGGCTACATGCAGGATCGCCAGAATGCGCGCCTAATGGGCATGCAGCCGACCGGCAACGGCCGCCGCCAGAGCCATGCGCATGCGCCGATGCCGCGAATGACTAATACCTACATGCTGGCCGGCGACCGCGACCCGGCCGAGATCATCGCTTCGGTGAAGAACGGCATTTACGCGGTCAATTTCGGCGGCGGGCAAGTCGATATCACGTCGGGCAAATACGTCTTCCAGGTCACCGAGGCCTACCGCATTCACGACGGCAAGCTCGGCTCGCCGCTCAAAGGCGCGATGCTGATCGGCAACGGACCGACCGACCTCAAGCGTATCAGCATGGTGGGCAACGATCTGGCGCTCGATACCGGCGTTGGCACCTGCGGCAAGAACGGCCAGGGCGTGCCGGTGGGGGTCGGCCAGCCGACCTTGCGGCTCGACCGTATCACCGTCGGCGGCACCGGCTGATCGCGTATTCCCGTTACGTTGGGATTGCCCGCATGCTCCATGCGCACTACCATTGCGCAGGCAGCTGAGGCTGCGCCACGCGGAGATGAGCCATGCTGAGCGATCGCCCGCAAAAAAAGCGCGCCGTCAATTTGTTCGTGGACGTTGAGCTTTTGGAGGAAGCGCGCCGCCTGCGCATCAACATCTCGGAGACGCTCGAAAATCGTCTGCGCACGATTGTGCGAGCCGAGCGGGAGCGGCACTGGCTGGACTCGAACAGGCTGGCCATCCAGGCCTACAACACGCGCGTGTCACGCGAGGGGCTGCTGGCCGACGAAGCCAGCCCGCTCTGAGGCCGGCGGCACCCGGCGATGAAACAGTTCGACATCGTCGCAAATCCATTTCCGCGCAGCCGCGAGCGGCAGCCCTATTTGGTCGCTCTACAGAGCGATCTTCTGGTGCGCAGCCTCGATACGGTCGTGATCGCGCCATTGGAGCCGGCGGCCTCCGGCACTTTCGCCGATCGCCTCAATCCGCAGGTCGAGATCGAGGGCCAGTCATACGTGCTCGTCGCACAGGAGCTCGTGACCGTCCGCAAGAGCCTCCTGGGCAATCCGTGCGGTTCGGTAGCCGCCGCACGCGACGTAATCATCGCCGCGCTCGATCTTCTGTTCACCGGCTTTTGACAACTGCTATCTGACCACGCCGGAGATGCAGCAGGGATGATGCTGCGGGCGGGTGACCCGATCCTTGAGAAAGCAAATGGCCGCGCTGCCCGCGTAACCGGGCCGCATATAGGTCCACGCCCGGCATTGCGCCTCGCCCATGCAGGCGGCGGCGCAGCTCTGACCTGTCGGATCTGAGGGAATCTCGACGTTTCGGTAGTCGCCGCCGATTCGATCGATGCCGAACTCGATAGGATTGCTGTGGGGCTCGATCACACTGGCGCCGCGCACGCCGGAGACGCAGCAACTCGAAGCCACGCGCGGGGTCACGCGCGACTTGAGCCAGCAAGTCGCGCTCGCGGTCTCGGTCGCCGGATAGGAGAAAGCCCAGGCGCGGCAACGCTGGTCACGCTCGCAACGTGCAGCACACTGGGCCGGATCGCCCGAGCGTAGTGGAAAATTCATGTAGTCGCCACCCAGCCGGTCGAAGCCGACCTGCGCGCGCACCGGGACGAGCGCGGCGAGCAGGATCAGCAAGCCGCCTATCAACTTCACGCCACCTCGCCGCATCGGTGACTTCCCTCCGCCCCGTGCGTGCCCCGATGCATGTTAGCGCATGTTCGCGAAAAAGCATGCCCTCGCGTCAGCCAGCTTGCACGCCAGCTTCAGGAGAAGGAGGATTGGCGCGGAGGGAACCAGCGGTGCGGTCTCGGCAAGCTCGCGCGCGACAGAATCAATACGCATATTCGGCGAAGATCTGGTCGACTGAACCGTTCCAGGGACCATGATATTTCTCCAGGAGTTCCTCGGCCGGCGTGATCCCACGCGCAACGAACTCCTGCAGCGGCCGCAAGTAGCGTGTCTCGTCGTGGCCATTACCGTCGAGCCGTTGTCGGCGCTGCAGACCCCGCTCGGAGAGCGAGAGCGCCGCCTTCGCAAGCTCGCGAACGCTGCGACCCCGGATGGCCGCCTTGAATCCGAGCTTCGGCACCTCGTTGCGCAACCGCTGGCGTTCCTCCGCGCTCCAGTCTTTGACCAAATCCCAGGCGGCATCGAGCACATCGTCATCGTAGAGCAGGCCGACCCAAAACGCCGGCAGCGCCGGCAGCCATCGCCATGGTCCTGAGTCCGCGCCGCGCATCTCAAGATAACGCTTGAGCCGCGCCTCTGGAAAAATAGTCGAGATGTGATTGGCCCAGTCCGAGATGGTGGCGCGCACGCCAGGCATGCCGGCAAGCTTTCCGGCCATCAAATCACGGAAGGACTGTCCGCTGACATCGACATAGCGTGCGCCATGCTTGATGAAGTACATCGGCACGTCGAGCGCGTAATCGACCCAGCGCTCGAAACCCATTCCCGGCTCAAATGCCCACGGCAGCATCCCGGAGCGATCCGCGTCGGTGTCACGCCAGATCTGGGAGCGGAAGGAGAGAAAGCCGTTTGGCTTGCCTTCGGTGAACGGCGAGTTGGCGAACATGGCGGTCGCAACCGGCTGCAGCGCGAGCGACACGCGCAGCTTCTTGACCATGTCGGCCTCCGAGGAGAAATCGAGATTCGTCTGCACCGTGCAGGTCCGGTACATCATGTCGAGACCGAGCTTGCCGACCTTCGGCATGTAGGCGGTCATGATCCGGTAGCGCCCCTTGGGCATCATCGGCATGTCGGCACGGCTCCAGTTCGGTGTCATGCCGATCCCGAGAAAGCCGATGCCGAGCGGGCGCGCGACTTCCTTGACCTGCGCGCGGTGCGCCATCAACTCGGCCGAGGTCTGATGCACGGTTTCGACCGGCGCTCCGGAGAGCTCGAACTGGCCACCGGGCTCGAGCGAGATGGCGCCGCCGCCGGTCACGTCCAACAGGCCGATGATATTGCCCTCTTCGATGATCGGCTCCCAGCCAAGCAGGTGCTGCATGCCCTCGAGCAATGAGCGGATGCTGCGCCGGCCGTCATAGGGAACGGGGCGGCGGCCCTCGATCGTGAAGGCGAACTTCTCGTGCTCGGTGCCGAGGCGGAACTGCGATTTTGGCTTTATGCCGGCTTCAAACCACGCAATGAGATCTTGGCGCGTTTCGATCGGCGTCAGGTCGAGTTGGTCACGAGCCATGCAGGGGAACCGGCGAATTGGGCCGCGACCTTATACGGGCAGCAGCCAGGAGCACAATGACATAAGCCTCGGCGGCCGTGCTTCAAGCGCCGCTCCGATTCAGGGCCGGCGACCGTTCATTTAATCGGATCGCCGTTCCTGCGGCTGTAGCGGATGCCTGCGTCGTCGCGCACGACGATGAGATCGACGTCCGGATAGGCGGCGCGCTCGTGCTTGGACCGTGTGCCGATTTCAAGATATACAGCCGGACGATCGCTGCGGTTGACCAGATGATGCCCGTTGGGCGTGTTCGCCTTGAAGCCAGCGGCCTCGCCCGCCTTAAGCAGTGCCTCGCCTTCGTCCTCGATCAGCACCACCTCGCCTTCAAGGACGTAGACAAACTCGTCTTCGCGTTCGTGCCAGTGGCGCAGCGCGGAGGCGGAGCCAGGCGCAAGCGTGGTGAGGTTCACGCCGAACTGGTCGAGTCCGGCGGCGTTGCCGAGTCGCTTGCGTGAGCGTCCTGCGACCACCCGGTCATAGGGCGGCGGGTAACCGGTCCGATCATCGATGGGCAGCTTGGCGATATCAATCTTTGGCATTGCGGATAATCCCTGTTCTCCATTTCGCTCAGAAGCCGTCGGCCGGCAGTTCCATCAGGTTTGCAGCGCCGAGACGGATGCGGGCAAGATGCAGTGCCGTCTCCGGCAGCATGCGTTCGACGAAGAAACGACCCGCGGTAAGTTTTGCGCGGATGCGCTCAGGCTCCGCCTCCGCGGCAAGCCGAGCGATCGCCGCCTCAGCTATCCGGCACCACATGAAGGCGAGCGCAACGAGGCCCATCAGGTCGAGGTAGTCGCTCGCTCCGGATGCTACCGCTTCCGGCTCTCGCGCGTGATGCATCAGCCACTGGGTCGCTTCCTGCAGGTGGCCGAACGCAGTCGCGAGTGGACGCACAAAAGGCTGCATCGCCTCTCCCCCGTGCCGGCCGATATAGGACCCTACTTCGGCAAGAAACGCCTGCAGCGCACGTCCGTTATCCAGCGCGAGCTTGCGGCCCACCAGATCGAGCGCCTGAATTCCGTTGGTGCCCTCGTATAGCATCGTAATGCGCGCGTCGCGCACGAACTGCTCCATGCCGTGCTCGGCAATATAGCCATGTCCGCCGTAGACCTGCTGCGCCATGACCGCGTTGGCGAAGCCACGATCGGTGAGCAAGCTTTTGATCACAGGGGTCATTAGCGCCATGTGATCCGCCGCAGCTTGGCGCACGGCCGGATCGTCGGCCCGTTCCGCCAGATCGTCCTGCAGCGCCGTCCACATCACCAGAGCCCGGGCGGCCTCGTTGAACCCTCGTATGCTCATCAGCATCCGGCGCACGTCGGGATGAACCAGCAGAGGATCGGCCGGCTCATCCGGGGATTTGGCGCCACCGGGCGCGCGTCCCTGACGTCGCTCCTTGGCGTAGGCGACGGCGTTCTGATAGGCGACTTCCGACAGCGCCAGGCCCTGCACACCGACGCCGAGCCGCGCTTTGTTCATCATCGTGAACATGACGTTTATGCCGCGGTTTTCTTCACCGATGAGCCAGCCGGTCGCACCGTCGTAGTTCATTACGCAAGTGGCGTTACCGTGAATTCCCATCTTCGTCTCGAGCGCACCGCAGGTGACCGCATTGCGGGCGTCGAGCGAGCCGTCATCCTTGACGAGAAATTTCGGCACGATGAACAACGATAAGCCTCTGACGCCGGCGGGCGCGTCTTCGACGCGGGCAAGCACCAGGTGCACGATGTTCTCGGCGAGGTCGTGCTCACCCGCGGAGATGAAAATCTTGGTGCCAGTGATCTTGTAGGTCCCATCGGCCTGCTTTTGCGCCTTGGTGCGCAAGAGGCCGAGATCGGTACCGCATTGCGGTTCGGTCAGGTTCATGGTGCCGGTCCACCGGCCGGAGATCATCGGCGGTAAGTAGCGCGCCTTCTGCTGCGCGCTGCCGTGCATCAGGATTGCCGCCACCGCCCCTTGCGAGAGGCCCGGATACATGGCGAACGCCATGTTGGCGGAGTTCGTGAATTCGTTGATCAGGGTCCTGAGGACCCCCGGCAAGCCTTGGCCCCCGAACTCCGAGGGTGCTGAAAATCCGATCCAGCCGCCATCCGCATACCGCCGATAGGCTTGCCTGAAACCCTCTGGAGTTAGAACGCCGCCATCGTCCGATCGGATGCAGCCTTGGACATCCCCTACGCGGTTGAGCGGTTGCAGGACCTCCTCGCAGAGCTTGGCAGCTTCTCGCAGAGCAGCCTCAAGCAAATCAGGCGTCGCATCTGCAAAGCCCGGCAGATTGCTGTAGCGCGCGACCTGGAGCACATCGGTCCAGAGGAACAATGCGTCCTCGACGGGAGCCCGATAGATCGGCACGACCTCTCCCCGATTGGCGCAGCTCGGCCACGAAATATCGCTAGGAAACGGCCGGACTGCGAGAAATTAACCAGACATTTACCCTAACCCGCAAAAACTGAAACTGAGGATATAGGGTCGCGCGTGCCGTCCCCACTTGTCAGCGAGCACCGGTTCACGATGGGCCGTCCGGCTCCCGCCCCTCCTTTAGTTGAACCGTGGATGCGGGCATGACATCTGGCGTTTCGTGGGAAGTCGAGAACATACCGCAGGAGGCGCGTGACGCAGCGCTTGCAGCTGCCCGCCGCTCCGGCATGTCGGTGGGCGAATGGCTCGATTCCGTCATCAGTGGTCGCGCGGACAGCGAAGGCGCGCGTTCGACCGATGACCGCGCGCGCCGCGACGGAGCCACGCTGACGCGCCATGCCGATGCCGAGGACATCGCCGAGGTCAGAGGCCGTCTCGCCGAGGTGGGGCGGCAGCTCGATCAACTCTCTCGCTTGAATGCGCAAGCCTACCTGCGCCCCAATCTGCACCCGGATGAGCGCTCGCGTGAGCTCAGCGACGTCATTTGGAAGCTTGATCGCCGGCTCGACCAATTGATCGGCAGCGGGGGGCCGCGCGGCGATGGGTCCAAACGGTCGCTTGCCGCGCCTATCCATCCGCAGCGCGGCGCAGCGAGCGAGGACCCCTCAACACCGCTCGAGCAGGCTCTGATGGAGATTGCGGAACGCCAGCGCGCGCTTGATGCCGACGGGGGTGCGCCTGCCGCGCCTTCGCTGCGCGCAGACGTTCTGCCACGCGCCCCGACGCAGGGTTTATCAAGCCTAGAAGAGCAGCTCCGCCAGGTCACGACGCGTATCGAAACGCTGCGCCCGTGCGGGGTCAACGAAGCGATGGAAACTCTGCGTGACGATCTCGCCGAGATCGGGCTGATGGTCAAGGAAGCGGCGCCGCGCCAGGCGATTGAATCGCTGGAGCTCGAGATCCGCAAGCTTTCCGAGCGACTGGCTGCGAGCGCGCCGAGCGCTGCGGGCGATGCTGCGGTCGCAACTGTCGAACGCGGACTTGCCGAGGTGCGCGAGGCGCTGCACGCGCTCACGCCCGCCGAAAGCCTCGTCGGCGTCGACCAAGCGGTGCGTGAGCTGTCGCACAAGATCGACCTCGTCGCCGTTCATTCCCAGGACCCGGCCGCGATGGAGCACCTCGAAAGCGCCATCGCCTCCTTGCGCGGCATGGCCTCGCAGGTGGCCTCGGACGGTACCTTGACGAGGCTCTCGGACGAGATTCGCGAGCTTGCCGCCAAGGTCGACCGGATCGCTGGCTCCGCTGAGCTGCTCTCGCGGCTCGAGCAGCGCATCTCCGCGCTCGCGCTTGCGCTCGAGCAGCGCCCCGAAGCGAGCGCGCGCTCCTCCGTCGACTTCGATGCCGTGGTCAAGAACCTGACCGAGCGCATCGAGCAGCTCGGAGCGATCCGCGCCGATCACGCGCAAACCGGATATGAAGGCGCCTATCAACCGAACGATCTCGGCGATCGCATCAACGCGCTCGCCGAGAAGCTCGACAGCTCCAGCGCGCGCCTGGATCATCTCGAACCGATCGAGCGCGCACTCGGCGAGCTGCTAGCCAATCTCGAACGGCCCACCGCCGCGCCCGCTCCCGACGTCAGCTCGCTCCGCCAGGATATGCGCGATACCCGGACTTCGGTCGAAGGCATGCGGGGAGCGCTCGAGCACCTGATCGATCGCCTGGCCGGCATCGAGAACGATATTCGCAGCGCACGCCCTGCGTTTGCCGCCCCCATGCCGGCAGCGATGCCATTGGCAATGCCGGCCTTGCAGCCGGCGCCAGGGAGCGCGAGCACCAAGGCCGCGGCAGCTTTGCCGATAATTCCGGATGTCCTGCATAAGACTGCAGAAGCTGCAGCGGCACTGGCCGCCGCAGCGACACAGAATCCGGCGACGGCCGCGCAGACCGAGCACCGGCCGATCGACCCCTCGCTGCCGCCCGATCATCCGCTCGAACCGGGTGCGGTGCGTGGCCGCGCGGCCTCGCCCAGCGAGCGCATCGCGGCTTCCGAGGCAGCGCTCGGCACGGCCAAGCCGCCTGCCGCGCCCGACTCCGGCAGCAAAGCAAGCTTCATTGCTGCCGCACGCCGTGCCGCCCAAGCCGCTAACAGCGAGAGCGCCGTGCGCGCCGAAAAGGTTGCGGTGGCGACCGCCGCGAAGGCCGAGCCGAAGGCGCAAGCCGCTGGAGGCTGGGGCGGACGCGTGCGCTCGGTGCTGGTGGCGGCAAGTGTGGTGGCGATCGTCCTGAGCTCGCTCCACTTGGTGGCAAGTCTGTTCCAATCGACCGACGAACAAGGTGATGGATCGCAGCCTCAGAAAATACAGTCCACTCCCAACAGCAGCGAACCAGCCGCTACTCCGCCGGCGTCAGGGGGCTCCGACACCGAAGACCCCGCGCAAAGCACGACACCCCCTAACGCAACGCCGCCCGGACGGCAGTCTCTGAATGCCCCCGCAGGCGCCGCGGCGATCGTCTCGACGCAAGCTTCGCAGGCGCTCACGCCGGCGCCGGACACAATCACAGCAGCGGGCGGCGAAATCACCAGTGCCATCGGCAAGCCCCCCGCGGTGCTTCCGGCCTCCGCCGCCGAGCCGGCACAGCCGACGCGTGCCCCGACCAGCGGCGGCAATGTCGACCGGCTGCCCCCGGGGATTGGGGGGACTTTGCGTGCGGCCGCGGCCAAAGGCGATCCGGCCGCCGAATACGAGATCGCGCAACGCTTTGCCGAAGGGCGTGGGGTGCCGCAGAATTTGCCGGAAGCCGCCAATTGGTTCGATCTCGCCGCCAAGCAAGGTCTCGCGCCAGCGCAGTTCCGCCTGGGCGGCTTCTATGAAAAAGGGTTCGGGGTGAAGAAGGACCTCGACACAGCGCGCAAGCTCTATTCGGCTGCCGCGGACGCCGGCAATGCCAAGGCGATGCACAATCTGGCCGTGCTCTATGCCGAGGGTATCGATGGTAAGCCTGATTACCAGAATGCGGCCAAATGGTTCCGCAAGGCGGCCGATTATGGTTTGAGCGATAGCCAATACAATCTCGGAATCCTCTACGGCCGCGGAATCGGCATGCCGGCGGATCTCGGCGAAGCTTACAAGTGGTTTGCGCTGGCGGCGCGTGACGGCGACCGGGAAGCGGCCGGCAAACGCGACGAGGTTGCCGGCCGTCTGGACCAGCAGTCGCTTGCTTCGGCAAAAACAGCGGTTCAGGCCTGGACCGCGATGGAGCAGCCCGAAGCTGCGGTCCAGGCGCCCGTTCCGCCGGGCGGCTGGGATGCGGCCGCACCGCTGCCCACGACGGGCGCGAAGCCGCGACACACCGCCGCCAGATCCGATCATCCGACGTCGGCGATACACTAAGGAGCGGCCCCCGGCGCGTTTCGCCTTGGTGTAGACGCGGCCGGGAAGCGGTTTCTTTTTTTGCGAATTTCCACTTTTTGCGAAAATGCATTATCCGGGAGGCTAAGCGTCCCGCGATCCATTTTGCCGTCCCGGGGCTCCGCAAAATCGATGGACAATTCCGGTGCAGATCTATCTGCCGATCGCCGACCTGCCGGTGAACGTCTTCCTCATTCTGGGGATGGGGCTTGCGGTCGGCTTCATCTCCGGCATGTTCGGCATAGGCGGCGGCTTCCTGATGACGCCGCTGTTGATCTTCCTCGGTGTCTCACCCGCGGTCGCGGTGGCGACCGTCTCGAGCCACATCGCCGCCTCCTCGTGCTCGGGCGCGATCAGCTATTGGCGGCGGCGGACCATCGACCTGCCGCTTGCCGGATTGCTCCTGACCGGCGGCATCGGCGGCACATTTACGGGCGTCTGGCTGTTCACCCTGCTGCGGTCGATCGGCCAGCTCGACATCACGATCGGTCTATCCTACGTGCTGTTGCTCGGCGTCGTCGGCGGCCTGATGGTGACCGAGAGCGTCCGCGCGATCATCCGGGGGCGGCAGGGCAAGCCGGTGGAATTGCGGCGGCCGGGCAGCCACACCTGGATTCACGGACTGCCGCTCAAGCTACGCTTCAAACGCTCGCGCATCTATGTGTCCGCTATCCCGGTGCTCGGCATCGGCTACATCATCGGTTTCGTAGGCGCCGTGATGGGCATCGGCGGAGGTTTTCTCCTGGTGCCGATGCTGATCTACATCCTGCGCGTTCCGACCGTCACCGTGATCGGCACCTCTATGGTGCTCACGCTGGTCACGATGGCATCAGCGACCGTCATGCATGCTACGACCAATCACCTGGTAGATGCAGTCCTCGCGCTTTTCCTGATGGTCGGCGGCGTGATCGGCGCCCAGTTCGGTGCCCGGGCCGGTCATCGGATCAGCGGTGAGCGGCTGCGCCTGCTGCTCGGGCTCCTGGTGCTCGCGGTCGGCATTCGTTTCGGGCTCGATCTCACGCTGCCACCGGAAAACCTGTTCATGCTGCGGCCGTTGGAGAGCAGCCAATGATCCGCTCTCTCGCGGCGATTTCGGTGATCGGGTGCATCGCCGCCACGACGCCGGCCGCGGCCGAGCGGCTCGTCACCTCGCTATCGGAGCATCGCGTGATGGTGACGTCGAGCTTCAACGGGAGCGAGGTCGTGCTGTTCGGCGGCATCGAGCGCGAAGGCGGCAACTTGCCGGGGCGCGGCAACTACGATATCGCCGTCACGGTGGTTGGTCCGCGGCAGGACATCGTCACTTTCCGCCGAGAGCGCGTGCTCGGCATTTGGGTCAACTACGAGTCACGCATATTCGAGAACGCGCCGTCCTATCTCGCGGTGCTGAGCAACCGACCGCTCGAAGCGATCACCGGCGACGAGACACTGCGGCGGCTGCAACTCGGGCTCGATAATATCGCGTTACCGCAGCGAAGCGATTCCGACCCTGCCAACGGCACACCGAGCGGTGTGTTCCGACAAGCGTTTCTCAAGCTCAACGACGAGCGCGGCCTCTATCGCCAGGAACCCAACGGCGTGACCTTTTTGACGCCGGCGCTGTTCCAGGCTTCGATCGCGCTGCCCGCGAACGTGCCAACCGGCACCTACGAGATCGATGTCAAGCTGTTTGCCGACGCCGCCATGATCGCGCGCACCACTTCGGCGCTCGAAATCTACAAGGCTGGCTTCGAGCAATTCGTCACATCGAGCGCACAGAATCACGGCACACTTTATGGCCTTGCCACCTCGCTGATGGCGCTCTTGACCGGCTGGTTTGCCTCGGTGGTGTTCCGGCGCGATTAGGTGTCCGCCGGCACCGCCGGAGCTTGCCGATCGCGGTCGGAGAGATCGACGCAGCGAAGGGATCCGAAGCCACCACCCACGCGGGCGCGGCTTCGGACCCCCAGTCCAACCCTACCGCATCAAAAGCTCTTACGCGTTGCGCCCGTACTGATTGAACCACTGGATGGTGCGCGTCCATGCCTGCTCGGCAGCGGCCTTGTTGTAGCGCTCCGGCGTCGCATCGTTGAAGAAGCCATGAACCGAATCCGGGTAGATGTGGCCTTCGTACCGGATGTTGTTCTTCTTCAGCTCGGCTTCCTGCGCCGGATAGGCCGCCGACAATGTCTTATCGAGGGCGCCGTGGTGAATGAGGATGGCGGCCTTGATCTTCGGCACGTCTTCCGGCTTGGGCGCGGCACCGTAGAACGGGGCGGCGGCTGCCAGATCCGCCCCCATCAGAACGGACAGGTTATTGGCCATCGTACCGCCGAAGCAGAAGCCGGTGGCGGCGAGCTTTCCCGTGCAGTCGTCGCGCGATCTAAGCCACTGCGCGGCGGCCACGAAATCCTGGGTCCGCTTGGCCGGGTCGAGCTTGGTGAACAGCTGGCCGCCCTTGTAGTCGTCCCCCGGATAGCCGCCGAACGGCGTCAGCGCATCGGGTGCAAATGCCATGAAGTTCTCCAGCGCAAATCGTCGCGCAACGTCTTCCGTATGCGGATTGAGGCCGCGATTCTCGTGGACGATGATGACTCCCGGCAACTTCGCCGGCTTCTCCTCGCGTGAATCGGCGCTGAACGGCCGGACGAAATAACCTCGGATGAAGCCATTTCCATTCGGCGATGGCACCGTCTCGTAGCTCGCTCTGATGCGCTCGTCGTCCTTGCGAACTTGTTGGCCCAAGGCGTAGTTCGGCATCAGCGCCTCGACGAGCGCCGTAGCCGTCAGGCCGGCGACGGCGAAACGCTCCACGCCCTGGAGAAAGGCACGACGATCGATCTCGCCGTGAATAAATTGCGTGTACAGCTCAACCGCTTCCGCGGGAATTTTCCTCTTTTCTCCCATGAGACACACCTCCCTTCGGTAAATCGATCGTACCGTTAGGTACGGTACGACTGTAGCCTCCGGCGGGAATGACTTCCAGCACCCGCCCGATCGACTAAACTTTGCGACCTTCGCAGCGCTTCGCGGTGAGCTGTTCGCCCAACTGGGCTTGGCCTCCTCAATCATGAGAACCGCGCCAGGCTAGAAATCTGCGCCAAGCTATTTGGTATCGCGGTGGCGACCATCGAACGGGAAGACAGCAACCGCCTCAAGGTCCATACATCGGAGCTCGAGCTGGAAGTGGTCAATTGCTGGGACGTTCTGAAAGCGTGAGATGATCCCGCCACTCAGCCTTGCGCTGAGCTAATCTGCCAGGCAGCGCCGCGCCCCGATGGCGTAGAGGCGGCGCTCGCCCAGCATATACGCCGTAAAAGCGAGCGTCCCGAACACATCGGCGAAAGCGCGATCGCGAATGTTGAGGCCGCCCGTATACGCACCGAAGGCCGGCATCACCAGCCGTCGGGAGTCGGCCGCAAAGCAGCGGCGGCTCACGGTGCGGCCACGTTGCACGAGGCGCGCAACGGGATGCAGATGCCCGGCGATCTCCCCATCGACCGGCGCGTCTATGCACGGGGCGTGACGGAAAAGGATCGGTCCGCAGGCAAGAAATTCGCACGAGCTTCCCCCCAGCCCCTCGACGGGCTCCGGATCATGATTGCCGGCAATCCAGACCCACTCGCGGCCGCGCTGCAGGGCACCGAGAGCGGCGCGGTCGACCGCGGCGATCCGCGCCGCTCCCTTTGAATCATGGAAGTTGTCCCCCAAGGCCACGACAATCCGGGGCGCATAAAGGGCGACGAGCCGCGCCAGCCGCGCCAGCGTGGCCGCCGTGTCATAGGGCGGCAGCAGCACGCCGCGAGCCGCAAAGCACGAGCCCTTTTCGAGATGCAGATCGGCGATTGCGAGCAGGCCCTCGTCGGGCCAATAGAGCGCGCCCCCCGGATCGCCGATAAAACCAGCGCCCGCGACCGCAATTTGCGTCGCCTCGGGGGGCTGATCCTCCGCCACCGCCACGGCGGAAGTCTCGTTCATCGCATCGCCTCCCGCACAAGATCTTCCGCGGCTTCCGCCAGCAAGGCGTCTCCGGCTTCGCCATGCACCATCTCGCGCCCGATTTCCAGCATCACCGGCACCGCGAGCGGGGATACGTGATCGAGCGCTTTATGTACGATTCGCCCCTTCGAGCGCGAGAGCATTTCAGCGAGCCGGGCGATGTCGAGAAGCCCGCTCGCAGCATCGGCGCGGGCGGCCCGCAGAAGGATGTGGTCAGCCTGGTGACCGCGCAACACGTCGTAGACGAGGTCGGTCGAGATCGTCACCTCGCGCCGCGACTTTTCCTTGCCGGGGAAGCGCCGCTCGATCAGGCCGGCAATGATCGCACAATTACGGAAAGTGCGTTTCATCAGTGCCGATTCGGCGAGCCATGCTTCGAGATCGTCGCCGAGCATGTCCTCATCGAACAATGCATCAAGCGCGAGCTCGCCTCGGGAAATGCGCAGCGCCACGTCCCCCAGCCCCCAGACTGCGAGCGCATATTCATTGGCTACAAAGCCGAGCGGTCGCAATCGCGCCCGCTCGAGCCGGCGCGTCAGCAGCATGCCGAGCGTCTGATGCGCGAGCCTCCCCTCGAACGGATAGCAGACCAGGTAGTATTTATCGGCGCGCGGAAAGGTTTCGACCAGGAGCTCGCGCCGCCCCGGCAAGCGCGAGCGCCATGCCTGGATTTCGAGCCATTCGCGCACCTGCGGCGGCAGCCCCCGCCAGGCGGCGTGGTCGGCAATGATGCCGCGCACGCGGTCCGCCAGATAGGTTGAAAGCGGAAACTTGCCGCCCTCGTAGGACGGCACCTTCGGGTTCTCGGCGGCTGCGCGCGACACGTAGACCTCGTCGTTCGCGAGCGCCTCGTATTTCAAGACCTCGCCCGCAAAAACGAACGTGTCTCCGGGCACCAGCATCTCGATGAAATACTCTTCGAGCTCGCCGAGCAGGCGCCCGCCTCGCGGCAACGCTTTCGCACCGCGCGAGCGGACCAAGCGCACCTTGAGCATGTCGGCTTCGACGATGGTGCCGACATTCATGCGATAGCGCTGTGCGATTTGCGGATGGCTGATGCGCCATTTCCCATCCTTGCCCTGCCGGATCTTGGCAAACCGCTCGTAGGCCTTGAGCGCATAGCCGCCGGTCGCAACGAAATCGACGACCGCATCGAAATCGGCGCGCAAGAGGTCCGTATAGGGCGCGGCGCTGCGCACCTCCTCGTACAGCTGCTCGGACAGGAACGGCTCCCCGCAGGCGCAGCCGAGCACATGCTGCGCCAGCACGTCGAGCGCGCCGGTGCGCCCCGGCGGGGTGTCCTGCGCATTCACCGCTATGGCATCGAGGGCGGCACGGCATTCCAAAACCTCGAAGCGATTGGCCGGCACCAACACGCCGCGCGAAGGCTCATCCATACGGTGATTGGCGCGGCCGATGCGCTGCAAGACCCGCGACGCACCTTTCGGTGCCCCCACATTGATGACGAGGTCTACATCACCCCAGTCGACGCCGAGATCGAGCGAAGAGGTGCAAACCACCGCGCGCAGGCGGCCCGCCGCCATGGCGGCTTCGACCTTGCGGCGCTGTGCCACGTCGAGCGAGCCGTGGTGAAGCGCGATCGCCAGGCCATCATCATTGATGCGCCACAGCTCTTGAAAGATAAGCTCGGCTTGGCTCCGCGTATTGACGAATATCAACGTGGTGCGGTGCTCCTTGACGAGGCCGTATATCTCGCCGAGCGCGTGCCGCGCCGAATGCCCCGCCCATGGCAGCCGCTCGGCGGTATCCAGCATGGTGACATGCGGAGCGGCGCCGCCTTCGGCCAATACAAGATCAGCCAAAGCTTCGCGGTCGAGGGGTTGCGGCACCAGAAAGCGGCGGAGATCGTCGGGGGTGGCGACGGTGGCTGACAGGCCGACGCTCGCAAGCGCGGGCGCCAGGCGGAACAATCGGGCGAGGCCGAGCGACAGCAGATCGCCGCGTTTCGAGGTCACCAGCGCGTGCAACTCGTCGAGCACCACGCGCCTCAAGCTGCCGAACAGAAAAGGAGCGTCCGGCGAAGCCAGAATCAGCGCCAGCTGCTCCGGCGTCGTCAGCAGGATATCGGGCGGGTCGCGGCGCTGGCGTTGACGGCGCGAGAGGGGGGTGTCGCCGGTCCGCGTCTCGATGCGGATCGGCAGGTTCATTTCGGCGACCGGCCGCTCCAGGTTGCGCGCGACATCGACAGCGAGCGCCTTGAGTGGGGAAATATAGAGCGTGTGCAATCCGCCTTCGCGGCGCACATCGTGCCCGATGGAGCGGAGCTTGCCGGTGCTGGCCGCAGCTGATCGCTGGCGCTTCCGCCCTTCACGCAGATCAACGAGCGTCGACAGGAAGCCGGCGAGAGTCTTGCCGGCGCCGGTCGGCGCGATCAGCAGCACCGAGCGTCCGACCCGCGACTTTGCCAAGAGCTCGAGCTGGTGTGCGCGCGGCTCCCAGCCGCGGCTCGCAAACCATTGGCTGAATGTAGCGGGCAACAGCTCTGCTGCCGCAGATGAGGCTTCCTGGATGGTCACACTTCCAGTATCAACCGCAAGCCCGCGCCGGTCGAGCAAAACTAAAACACGTCGATGAGCACCATGACGATGCCGAGCGTCGCCACGCTCCAGACGATCGTGCGCACTACCGGCAGTCCGGCTGCATAGACCGGCAGATAAATGACACGCGCGTAGAAATAAATCTGCGAGCCCCACAGCGACAGCCAGCCGTGCCGGTTGATGGCATCTGCGATGAGCACTGCAACCGCGAACAGCGGGAAGGTCTCCAGGAAATTATGCAAGGCCCGCTGCAGCCGGCCGGCCACCACATCGAGCGGAGGCATCGGGGCATCGCGTGCGCTCAGATTCCACCGGGATCCGTATTGGCGCGTGGTAGCGCAGGCGCTGACGATGATATGCACGAAACCCAGCACCACGCTCAGCGCCAGCATCAGCAATTCCGGAGTCATCGTGCTCATACGCTTGCGGGCCTGTACGGCTTCCCAAAAAACGAGAATTGTTTGTTGATCGCGTTGTTAGCACGGGGTCGCGACCCCCAAAAGACCCGGCACCGCCGCACCCTTTTCGGTGCGGACCGAAACCGCGCCGAGGTCGACGAGGCGCAGGCCGGCACCCGCAATGGCGGCGCGGACATGGGCGGCGCCGTGCGCGTACCGCAGGCTTTCGCCCAAGACCACCCCGTCACCCGCATGAGTTTCGACGGTGAAGCCAAACAGCCCGTCCGCCGCCAATACCGGCCGCACGGCAGACGCGACCGCAGCGAGGTCTGCCACGTAGACCAGGACATCGGCCGCGACGATAAGGTCGTAGCAGGCTGCGGATCCGGCCTCATGGCTGAGGAACGCGCCGAGCTCGCCTTCCTCCAGGCGGTCGTAGATCGCCCTTTTGGCCGCCTCTGCGATCATTGCGGTGGAAAGATCGACGCCGATCAATTGATCGACATCACGGCGGAAGCAATCGCCCGCGAGCCCCGTCCCACAGCCGAGATCAAGCATGGATCTGAAAGTGGCCGGCGCGCCGGACGCCAGCCGCGCCCGCAGGATCGCGTCGTGCAATAATTGCGGCCCTCGGTAGGCGAGGCGCTGCAGCAGGCTCTCCTCGAAGTCTCGCGCGTGCTGATCGAACACGCGCCGCACATGGCGCTGCATCAGCGGGGGCGTCACCTCGCCTTCGCCCAGTCGCGCAAGCCGCAAAGCGGCGCCATGGTAGTCCTGCGGATCTGCGTCCCGAGCGGCGCGAAACGCCGCGATGGCGCGCTCGCGGTCGCCCGCGGCCTCGCGGATCGCGCCAAGGGCGAACCAGGCACCCGCAAACGCGGGCGCGCCTGCGAGCGCCTGCTCAAGAATTTCCGCGGCCGCCGCACGGTCGCCCCGGGCCAGATAATCAAGCGCCCATTGGTAACGCCGATCGGCGATGAGGTCGCCCGAGGAGATCAGGAGAGCCAGCCCGTGTGAAATCCGGTGTTCCGTCAGAGCCTGTCCAATCGTCACCCGATACCTGGGTGGGTAGGTACGCTTTCTTGCCTACTGTTGCCCAACCGCAACAGTGCTTCACTTCAAATCAGCTAGCATACCGGCGGCCTCCGGGCACGAGGGGAGTTCTTCATGAAAGGCCGGCTGTTCCGGGGCATTGCGTTGCCGGTTTTCATTGTCAGTCCGGCAATGGCCGCCAACCTGCCTCTCAAGGCTCCCCCGGTTCCCCCAGTCGCGGTATCGGGCTGGACCGGCTTTTATATCGGCGCCAATGCGGGCTATGCCTTTGGCCAGAACTCGACTAGCTGCTCGTTCACTCCCGGCATCGGCAGTCCGTGCCAAGGCGCGGCTTTTCCCGATTTGAAATCGAGGGGCGGACTACTTGGCGTCGAGGCCGGGGCTAATTGGCAATATCAGGATTGGGTTCTCGGTGCGGCGGTCGACTGGAGTGCGCTCGACGTGAACGCATCGGCGTACTTCCCGAGCATCGACTCCGGCAAGAGCAATCAGGTCGCCTCACGCTACGATTGGCTCGGAACAGCGCGGGGACGCGTGGGCTACGCCGTCGGACAGTCGCTGTTCTACGGTACCGGCGGACTCGCCTTTGGCCGCGTGAACGACTCCTACGGCAATGATGTCCTCGGCACGAGCCTCAGCAATCCAGCGCGGGTTTTCAACATGGCGGTCGACCGCACCGGCTGGACTGCCGGCGCCGGATGGGAATACCGCATGGCCCAGAATTGGGACTTCAAGTTGGAATATCTTCACGTCGATCTGGGCGGTACGACACTCGACATTTCCGCGTCAGGCACGAGCGGCAATAGCGCGTTGGGAAATCCGCCAGGATCTTCGGTCGTACATTTTGGCAACGCCTTCGATCTCGTCCGCGCCGGCGTCGACTTCAGGTGGTAAGCATTGATTTCGCCAAGTTCCCGGGCTTCTGATGCCGCAAGCCGGTGGTCCGACGCACAGGCGCACGGATGCGCTGGTTTGAACTGATCAGCTTTCAAGCGAAGCTCAGCCCCGACGAACCGGCTGTCATGTTTCCGGGCGGCATGGCGACCTATGGGCGCCTGGTTGAGTGCGTCGAGAATGCCTCGCAACACGTTCTGCGAGCGGGATTGAAGAAAGGTGATGTGGTCGCGCTCGAGCTGCGTCATCCGCTTCTCCACCTCGTCCTCATCCTGGCGCTGCATCGCTGTGGCATAGCTTCAATCACGCTGCAGACGTCCTATCTTATCGAGCAGTCGCGCCTGAAAATTGATCGTCTGCTGAGCGATCGATATCAGCCCTCGGACAGCAGCCTTTCGCTGATCCTGGTCAGCAACGACTGGCTCACGGCATCCAGTGCGCCGGCGCTACCCCTGACCGGATTCGCCAATCCCGATGACGTGTGCCGGCTTGTTCTCTCGTCTGGAACGACGGGAATGCCAAAAGTGATCGCTGTGTCGGAGCGCACGCTCGAAAACCGCTTCCGGCGCGCGGCCCTCACCAATGAGCGGGGACGCTGCCTCTGCATGATGGGATTCTCCACCCTGGGCGGCTATCAGACGCTGATGACGGCGCTCGCGCTCGGTGGATCGGTGTGCTTCGCTGGCGCCCCGGAGGACGTGCTGCAGGTCATTTCGCTGTTTCACGTGACGCACCTGATTGCCGCGCCTTTTCAAATTCGCTCCCTGCTCGATGCGCAGGCCAAGAACGGCTTGCAATGTCCATCGCTTCGGCAGGTTTTCCTGGCCGGCGGCGTGTTGCCAAGCTCGTTGATCGCAGAGGTGCGCCGGCAATTGTGCCCCAATGTCATCTGCGCCTATGGCTCGACCGAGATGGGCCTGGTCGCCTACGGGCCGGCAGCCAGGATGCGCGACATCGATGGTGCGACGGGATTTGTAATCCCGGGCGAGGTCATCGAGATCGTCGATCAGGACGGCAACCTCCTTGGTGCGGATCAGGACGGCATGGTCCGCATCAAGTGCGATCACATCGACGAGTATTTCCTGCCGACTGAGGAAGACTCCAAAATCTTCAAGGATGGATATTTTTATCCGGGCGACCTTGGTCGGTTGCTGTCAGACCGCATCTTGGTGATTACCGGCCGCGCCGATGAAGTTATCAATCGCGGCGGCGACAAAGCGGCTCCAGAATTGATTGAAGAGGTCATTCGCAAGATACCGCAGATCGTCGATACGGCAGTGTTCGCCGTGCCCGGGACCAAGCAGATCTGGGCGGCCGTCGTTTGCAAGGGAGAGCTACAGGACCGCGTGGTGCTCGAGGCTTGCCGTCAACGGCTTGCCGGCATGGCGCCCGATCGCCTGTTCAAGGTCGACCGCATCCCACGCAACGATATGGGCAAGATCATCCGCGAGGACATGAAAAAGATCATCATGCGCCTATTATCGTGGTCGTTCATGTCCTGAGCAAATCCGATGAATGCCTACTTTCGCCGGCAACTTACCCTTTACTCCACATTTCACGGCAATGCTGGAAATTGCTTGTTGCATGGGGTCGGCATACCGCCGATTTTTTTCGCAGTGATGGTCGTGCTGGCGCTCCGCCTCGTCCCGATCGCCGGCGCGGGCATTTCGATTGGGACTCTCTTGCTGATCCCAGCGATGTTGCTCTGGCTGGTTCTGGATGCGGGGGTCGGCGGCGCATTACTGGCTGTCTTCGTCCCGCTCGCCGCAGCGGCGGAATGGGTCGCGCGAACCGGCAGCATCACGCTGACGCTGTCGCTTGCTGCAACGGCCTTCGCGGCTGGTTGGCTATGTCTCCTCGTCGGGCACTCCGTCTTCGAGGGCCGCAGACCCGGCTTTGTCGATGACGTGTCCTTATTATTCATCGGCCCGATGTTCGTTGTTGCAAAGGGGCTCGTTGCGCTTGGCTTTCGCCCCGACCTCGCGCCCAGCCTCGAGGGAGGCCACCCCTGATCGGCCGGGGAGCTCCGAAAGCTCTGGATTTTTTTCCGCGCAAGCCGAGCCGATTACCGGCAACGAATTCCAACAATGGATGTGGCTCGTTTTGAGCCAGCTGATGGTCTCCGATAAGGCAACTTTCAAGCTCCGCGTCGTATAGCCGAGCTCCCGGCGCGCCTTGTCGCTGGACAGCACTCTCGAGCGTCGCGCAATTTCCACACCCTCGGCGGTCGCTGAAGGCGGGCGACCGGCCCGGGCGGCGATGAGCTCCATTGTGGCCGCAATCGCCGACGCAATGGGCATCGGAAGAGGGGCGCGAACCGCCGTGTTGCCGGAGATGTGGGAGATCATCTCGAGAAGGTGTCGCAGCCGCAAGTTCTCGCCACCGAGTATGTAGCGCTCACCGATCCGCCCGCGCTCCATGACCAGGATCAAACCCGCGGCGACATCGCGTACATCAACAATGTTCAAAACGGCATCCACATACAGCTGGAGCCGCCGGCGGAGAAAATACCGGATCATTTCCGTCGGCGGCGTCAATTCGTAATCGTGGGGCCCAATGGGCATCGTCGGGTTGGCAATGACGACGGGCGCTCCATCTGACGCCGCTTGCAACGCGAGCTCCTCAGCAGCTTTCTTCGAGCGCGTGTAGGCTCCCGCCATACTCGTCCGCGCCTCTTCGGTGAGCTCCCTGCAGCGGATGCGCAGCCGAGGAGAACGGACTCGGTCGAGCAATGAAGAAATCGCGCGACATTATGCTTGCGGGCGGCGGCAAGCATGATCTCGGTGGTGAGACGATTCCCGACATCGAAATCTTGGCGCTGCGCTCTCCACATCCCCGGCAATGCAGCGAGATGATAGATCTCGGCAATGCCATTCAGCGCTTCATCGACCGTGCCCGGATCGCAGGCCGAACCGTGCATATATTGCATCCCGGGCACGGCATATTTCGGCGGCCGGATGTCGAGAATGCGGACGCGCCGGCCACCGGCAAGCAGGGCGGTGACTAGATGCCGGCCGACGAAACCGCTTCCGCCGGTGACCAACACGCAATCGCCGGCGGGCCGATTGCTCTCGGGGCGGGAACTCGAATAATTCATCAATAGCGTTGGTCGACCGGTGCAATAGGGACACTCAACGGAGCCAGCGCGGAGGCGGAATACGGCTGGCATCGCGTCACAAAAGCGGCCGCTTGCGACCTTCAAGGCTCGCAGCCGCCGCCGCATGACATATCTTAATGCGCATGCGGCCCGAAGACATTCTGCAGCCGACGCCGGCCGGCCTGTTCTGCCCGGGGGGCGGCTTCCATATCGACCCGACGCGTCCGGTCGCCAAGGCCGTGATCACGCACGGCCATTCGGATCACGCGCGCGCCGGGCACGGTAGCGTTTTGGCGACGCCCGAGACTCTCGACCTGATGCGGCTACGCTACGGCGAAAGCTTCGCCGGCGCCACCCAAGCAGCCCGCTACGGCGAGCAGCTGAGCATCGGCGGGGTCAGCCTCACCCTGCATCCGGCCGGCCATGTGCTCGGCTCCGCGCAAGTCGCTATCGAGCACGCCGGGGTGCGCATCGTCGCCTCCGGCGACTACAAGGACGTGGCCGACCCGACCTGTGCGCCGTTCGAGCTCGTCACATGCGACGTCTTCATCACCGAGGCGACCTTCGCCCTGCCGGTGTTCCGTCACGGAAGCCCTGAAGGCGAGATCGCCAAGCTCCTGCACTCGGTCGCTCTGTTCCCCGAGCGTGCGCACCTCGTCGCCGTCTATTCGCTCGGCAAGGCCCAGCGCGTCATCGCGCTCATCCGCCAAGCCGGCTATGCGCAGCCGATCTATCTGCACGGCGCACTCGAGGCCATCACCCGCTATTACCAGAGCCGCGGCGCGACCCTCGGCGAAGTCGTCCTTGCGCGCGATATCGACAAGGCGAAGCTCGCCGGCGCCATTGTGCTCTGCCCGCCCTCGGCCTTGCAGGAACCATGGTCGCGCCGCTTCCCGGAGCCGGTCAGCGCCCTCGCGTCGGGCTGGATGCGCGTGCGCGCCCGCGCGCGCCAGCGCGGCATCGAGCTGCCGCTCGTGATCTCCGATCACGCGGATTGGGACGGTCTCACCGCAACCATCATGGCGACCGGTGCAGCAGAGGTCTGGGTCACGCACGGCCAGGAGGACGCGCTCGTCTATTTCGCGAAGCGCCGCGGCCTTGAGGCCCGCCCCCTAGATCTCATTGGCTACGGAGATGAGGACGAGGGGACGACTTCAGGCGATCAGACGCAATGAACCGCTTCGCCCAATTACTGGATCGCCTCGCTTACGAGCCCGGCCGCAACAACAAGCTCCGGCTCATCATCGAATACTTGCGCGCGACGGAAGATCCGGACCGCGGCTGGGCGCTGGCGGCCTTAACCGGAGCCCTGCGCTTCCAGCACGCCAAGCCCGGCATGATCCGCGCGCTCGCCGCCGAGCGGACCGACGCAGTGCTGTTTGATCTCTCCTACGATTACGTAGGCGACCTGTCCGAGACCGTCGCCCTGATGTGGCCGGCGCGGCGTGAGCGCAGCGATGGGCAGGCCCCTACCCTCGCGACCGTGATCCGCACGCTCGCGACGCTCGGCAAGGCCGAACTGCCCGGCCAGCTGTCGCGCTGGCTCGATGAGCTCGACGAGACCGGGCGCTGGGCGCTGCTCAAGCTCGTCACCGGCGGCTTGCGGATCGGTGTCTCGGCGCGGCTTGCCAAGACCGCGGCGGCGGCATTGGGGGACACGGACGTGGCCGAGATCGAACTTCTCTGGCCAGCGTTGGCGCCGCCTTATGGGGAACTGTTCGCCTGGCTCGAAGGCCGCGGCGAGAAGCCCGCAAGCAGCGATCCGGTTCCGTTTCGTCCCGCGATGCTCGCCCACGCAATCGATGATGCCGAGCTGGCCGGGCTCAATCCGGCGGATTTCCTCGCCGAATGGAAATGGGACGGAATAAGGGTGCAAGCAGTCGCGGTCTGCAGCACGGGCGCAGGCGCCAGGGCGGCACGGCTCTATTCGCGTACCGGCGAGGATATTTCCGCATCGTTTCCTGACCTCATCGCCGCGATGCACTTTTCCGGCGCCCTCGACGGTGAGCTCCTCATCCTGCGCGACCACCGGGTGCAGAGCTTCAACGTGCTGCAACAGCGGCTCAACCGCAAGACCGTGACGCCGAAGCTGCTCGCGGAATTTCCCGCCCATCTGCGCGCCTACGATCTCCTGGTCGAGGGCGAGGCAGACTTGCGCGCGCTTCCTTTCGCGGAGCGACGGGCGCGACTTGAAAGCTTCATAGGGCACCTCGACGAACCGCGCATCGATCTGTCGCCGCTGGTGCCGTTTCAGAGCTGGGAGGAGCTCGCCCGCACACGCGCCGATCCTACGCTTGCGGGCGCCGACGCCGATGCGGTCGAGGGCATCATGCTGAAGCGACGCGATGCGACCTACGTGCCGGGCCGACCGAAGGGTGCATGGTGGAAATGGAAGCGCGACCCGTTCATCGTCGATTGCGTGCTGATGTACGCGCAACGCGGGCACGGCAAGCGCTCCTCCTATTATTCCGACTACACGTTCGGGGTCTGGACCAGAGCCGATGCGGGCGACGTTCTGGTGCCGGTCGGCAAGGCCTATTTCGGCTTCACGGATCAGGAGCTGATCGCGATCGATCGCTACGTCCGGCGCCACACCATTGATCGTTTTGGCCCGGTGCGCGAGGTTACGCACGAGCCCGACGCCGGCCTGGTCCTGGAAGTAGCCTTCGAAGGGCTGCAGCGCTCGAGCCGTCATCGATCGGGCCTTGCCATGCGCTTCCCGCGGATCAACCGCCTGCGCTGGGACAAGCCGCCTCGCGAAGCCGATCGGTTGGAGACACTCGAGCGCATGCTCGCGCAGATCGAGGCCGGGCGTGGCCGGTCGCTTGCTCCACCAGAGAATGAATCGCAGGCGGTTTGACGGTGCGCCGGCACGGAGTGATAGAATGGGCCGCATGAGCATACCCGCCCAATCGCCGAAGCCCGCACCGCCGCAGGATCTCGTCACCCGGTTCTTCGGCGGTCCGCCGCTCGCGGTCATCTTCCGCCTCGCCTTGCTGTCGATCCTGGTGGGCGTGATCCTGGAAGCGCTCGGCTTCGACCCGTGGAACATTCTCGACAGCATCCGCCGGCTGGTGCAGCACATCTGGGATTTGGGCTTCGATGCCGTGCGCTATCTGTGGCGCTACCTGGCGCTCGGCGCCGTCATCGTGGTGCCGGTCTGGCTGGTGACGCGACTCGCCAATGCACCGCGTGGAAGGTGACCCCGTTAAACTCAAGCCGGCCAGCTCTCGGCCGTCATCGCCGCGGCATCGAGGCCGACGAGATCGGAAAGGCTTTTGTGGGAGCCGCGCGAAAGCACCCGCACGAGCTCAGTCTTGATCTCGCCAACCAGACCGAGCCCGCGAAAGACAAGGCTCGAATAGAGTTGCACCAGGCTTGCCCCGGCCCGGATCTTGGCGAGCGCGCTGGCAGGCGAATGGATGCCGCCGGTGCCGACCAGCGGGAAAGCGCCCTCAGCACGCACGTAGGTTTCCGCCAGCATCCGGGTCGCGAGCGCAAACAGGGGCCGGCCTGAAAGTCCGCCGGATTGCCTGGCGATTTTTGCATCCTTGAGATGCGGCGGGCGGGACACGGTGGTGTTGCCCACGATCATGCCGTCGACGCGCCGGCGGCGGCAGGCGCCGACCACATCGTCGAGCTCACTCAGCGTCAGGTCGGGTGCGATCTTGATGAGGAGCGGGCTCAAGCCGGCCTGACGGCTCGCACGCGCGCGCGCATCGACCACGCGGGCGAGCAGTTCGTCGAACAACTCGCCCTGCTGAAGGTCGCGCAAGCCCGGTGTGTTGGGCGAGGAAATGTTGAGCGTGAAATAGCTCGCAACCGGTGCAAAGGTCTCGATCAGGCTGACATAATCGGCGATGCGATCGCGGCTGTCTTTGTTGGCCCCGACATTGACCCCGACCAGCCCGCCTGCGCCCGCCCGCGCGGCGAGCCGCGCCAGCACGACCTCGCCGCCTTCGCTGTTGAAGCCAAGCCGGTTGATCACGCCTTCGTCGGCGGGCAATCGGAACAGCCGCGGGCGCGGGTTGCCGGATTGCGGCCTCGGCGTGACCGTGCCGACCTCGACGAAGCCGAAGCCGAGCCGCAGCAGCGCGTCCGCCACCTCGCCGTGCTTGTCGAAGCCCGCCGCCATGCCGATCGGATTGGGAAAATTGAGACCGAAGGCACGGACCGAGAGCTTCGGATCGTCGGCCGGAGGTCTTCCGCGCGGCACCAGCTTGAGCGCCTGGATCGCCAGGCGATGGGCGTTCTCGGCCTCGACAAGCCCTAACAGCGGCCGGGCAAGGCAATCGAAGATACCCTTCATGGGGACAGATCCGGAAAGACGTGACGGCCATCGGGGCCGAGCGGCAGCGGTTGGACCCATTTGACCGCATCTAGGGACAGAGGCTCGTAGAGATGCGGGAACAGGGCACCGCCGCGCGAAGGCTCCCACTTCAAGGCTGCGCCCAGCATGGCGGTATCGACCGCTACCAGGACCTGCCCGGTCGCGCCCGCAAAATGCTTCGCGGCCGTCTCAGGGACCTGCACCCCGGTCGAGAAATGGATGAAGCCGTCGCGCAAATCAGGCGGGGCGCCCGCGAATGCGCCGGCACGCTCGGCTTCCCGCCAAAGCTCTGCGGAACAGATCTTGTAGATAGTCGGCACTCTCCCCGGCTCCACTCGCGGTCCACGCTCCCGCGCCCCCCGGACGACCAATCCCGGATTGGCGCTCCGACGTCAATCCGTCGGCGCCTGCGCTGCCGCCGGCCAGTCATGCACGTCGTACTCACCAGCACGCGCAACCGGCAGCGCCTCTCGACATTGGGCTATAAATCCTATTGGGTTATAAATCCTAGATTCGAGCCCAAGGTCCACACCCCGCAGAGGCCGGCGAAGAAATCCATGCTCACGCACGCCCAGCTCTGGACCGCCCTCGACCGGCTTGCCGCCCGCGCCGGACTTTCGCCTTCCGGGCTTGCCAAGGCCGCGGGACTCGACCCTACATCCTTCAACAAGTCGAAGCGCATCACCGCGCAAGGCCGCGAACGCTGGCCCTCGACTGAATCCGTCGCCCGCGCGCTCTCGGCGACCCATACGAGCCTCGATGTGTTCGTGCAGCTGATCGGCGAGAGCGGACATATCCTCGCGCAGTCGGTGCCACGCATCGCCCTCACCCAGATGGGCAGCGCCGCCGAGGCAAGTGGCGCGTTCGATGATTCCGGAATTCCGGTCGGCAAGAGCTGGGAGCAGATGAAGTTCCCGGACATTGACGACGAGAACATCTATGCAATCGAAATCTCCGGCAATTCGCTGGAGCCTACCTACCGGCACGGCACCATGCTGATCGTCTCGCCCAATGCCGCAATCCGCCGCGGCGACCGCATCGTGGTCAAGACCAAGGATGGCCAGGTGGTGCTGAGCGAGCTCAAGCGCCGCACGTCCAAGCTCATCGAGCTGCGCAGCCTCGGTGCAGAAGGCGCCGAGCGCAGCGTGATGCTGCATGACGTGCTGTGGATGCAGCGTATCGTCTGGGCGTCCCAGTAGTCATGATCGGGCGAGCGCACCGTCGATCATGTCGACGGTGTTCTTCAGGCCATAGACCGCGACGAAGGATCCGAAGCGCGGGCCTTTCTCCTGACCGAGCAGCACCTGATAGAGCATGTTGAACCAGTCGAGCGAGACGCCCGGCTTGCCGTCCTTGGTCTTGACTTTCCCGCTCTGGTCGAGGAACGGCTCGCGCCGGCCGACCTCGTAGACCACTTCCTGGATCTGCTCGGCCGTCGAGTCCGGCGCAAGCTGCCCGAGCGCTTCGCGCAGGTCGATCAACGCCGCCCGCTCGGCCGCGCTCGGCTCGCGATAGGTCTTCGCCGGCAGCACGAAGTCGCGATAGTAGTGGATCGCATAGCCGACCAGCGCATCAAGCCGCGGATGCGTCTGCGGGGTCACGCCCGGCCGATAGCGGCCGATGAACCCCCACAGCGTCTCGGCGTTCTCCGCATTGGATGAGGCAACCAGCGTCAGCAGCATCGAGAAGGCGATTGGCGCCTCCGGCTGCGGCGGGCTGCCGGAATGGATGTGCCAGACCGGGTTTGACAGGCGTTGCTTCTGGTCCTGCCGGCCATAGGCTTCAAGCAGCTGCTGGTACTCGTCGACCTGGCGCGGGATCACGTCGAAATAGAGACGCTTGGCGGCCTTGGGCTCACGGTACATGAACAGCGACAGGCTTTCCGGGCTCGCATAGCGCAGCCATTCCTCGATGGTTAGACCGTTGCCCTTCGACTTGGAGATCTTCTGGCCATTCTCGTCGAGAAAGAGCTCGTAGATGAAATTCTCAGGCGGCGTTCCACCGAGCGTGCGGCAGATTTCGCCGGAAAGCTTCGCGGAATCGATCAGATCCTTGCCGGCCATCTCGTAGTCGACACCGAGCGCAAGCCAGCGCATGGCCCAATCAGGCTTCCATTGCAGCTTGCAGCGCCCGCCGGTGACCGGTGTGGTCACCGGCTCATGGGTCTCCGGATCCTCGTAGGTGATGGTGCCAGCGCCAGCATCATGTGCGACGACCGGCACCTGCAGGACGACGCCGGTGCGCGGACAAATCGGCAGGAAAGGCGAATAGGTCTGCGCCCGCTCCTCACGCAGCGACGGCAGCATGATCCCCATCACTGCGTCAAAGCGCTCGAGCACGCGGCGCAGCGCCGTGTCGAACCGGCCGGAGGTGTAACAGGCCGTGGACGACAAGAACTCGTATTCGAAGCCGAACGTATCCAGAAAGGCACGCAGGCGCGCATTGTTGTGCTCGCCGAAACTCGGATGGGTGCCGAACGGATCGGGCACGCGGGTGAGCGGCTTGCCCAGGTGCTCCGCCACCATGTCCTTGTTCGGAATGTTGTCCGGCACCTTGCGCAGACCGTCGAGATCGTCCGAGAAGGCGATGAGCCGCGTCTTGATCTTGTCGTCGGTGAGCACCCGAAAGGCATGGCGCACCATGGTGGTGCGGGCGACCTCGCCGAAGGTGCCGATATGCGGCAGGCCGGACGGCCCGTAGCCGGTCTCGAAGATCACCGCGTCCTTATCGGCATTCTCCGGTACCCGTTTGAGCCGCGCGACTATCCTGCGCGCCTCCTCGAACGGCCAGGCGTTCGATCTCTCGGCGAGATCGCGCAGGTCGGCAGATGGCGGATCGGCCATGGACATGGTCGCCATTTCTCAAAACGGGCTGATCGGAAAATAGCGCAACCATAGATCGCTGAAGCGGCCCTGCTCCCAAACCCGGAACAGGGCCCAGTTCAGCGCCTGGCGGATCGTCTCGTTGCCCTTCTTCAAGGCGATGCCGACGCCCTCGCCGAAGTAGCGGCTGTCCATGTAGGGACCGCCGCGGAAAACGCAGCAATTGCCGGAGTCGGTGCCGTTGAGCCAGAAGGCGAGCGAGACCGCATCGCCGAACAGGAGATCAACATCCCCCTGCCGCAACGCGAGCCGCGCCACCTCGGCAGACGGATAAGGACGCAGATCGACCTCGGTGAACAGCGCCTTGAGATAGGCTTCGTGCGCAGTGCCCGCCACCACCGCAACCTTCTTGCCTTCGAGCTTTTCGGGCAACGGATCCTCGATCGGCGAATCGCGGCGGCCGACGAAGCGGCCCGGCGTGCGATAGTAGGGATCGGTGAAGTCCACCTTGGCCCGCATCTGGGGCGTCACCGCGATAGAGGCGATCACAGCGTCGCCGCGATTTTGATTGAGCGCGGCGAGCAGCGTTTCGAAACGACGCATCTGCACCGTGCAGGCGAGCTTCAGCTCCTCGCAAAGCATGCGGGCGAGATCGATATTGAAGCCCTGCGGATTGCCGTCCGGCCCGGCGAAGTTGAACGGCGGATAATCGATCTCGGTGAGAAAACGGATGCCGGCGACGCGCACGAGGTCGGGCCGCTCCGGCCGCCGGCGCGGGTCCCAGAAGCCCGGCACATGCACCGGTCCCTCGGCCCCGATCGCCTGCGCAAAGGCGTTTCGCGCCTGTGGCCCGATGAGTGCCACAAGCCCCAGCGAGAGGCCAAGGGCTAGCAAGAGCAGGGCTGAAGGCCGCGGGTCAGACTTCATCTTTGCGTGCATCGTGCGCCGACTTGCTGAAGTCAAGGATTTTGGTCCCGAGGCGAACCGAAAAGACATAACCATGGTCCGTTCATCCCGCCTCCGCGACGCGGAAGCGGGATCCAGTTCTTGCCGCATGAACAGAGGAGTGCATTTTGCGAAGACGACTGGATTCCCGCTTTCGCCGGAATGACCGGCGCAGCTCACGACCTGAAGATGCGTTCCACGTTGTCGATCAGCGGGTTAAGACTCGAGGTGTCGAGCTCCTCGCGGGCAATGATGTCGATGGTCACGGGCGATAGCGCGGGCAGGACACCGGCTTCTTCGATCACGAGCCCTTCGGGCACGAGCGGCCGCGGCAGCGGCAGATAGCCGATGCCCGCAATAGCGCCCGAGCGGCGCGCGAGCGAATCGAACGCTGTGAACACGATCTCGTAGGGCTGGTTCGCCTGCTCCAGCGCATCAATGGCGATCCGGTCGGGCAGCAGCACGTTGGGGGAGCTCACCAGCGGCACCGGACGATCCGGGTCGAAGGTGAAATCCGGCGCCCTGGTCCAGACCAGATCCTCCGGCCAGGAGCGCAGCGGATTGTTGCTGCCCTCTTCTTCGTCGGTCATCACGAAGGCGAGATCGAGATAGCCTGAGCGGATGCTGCGCAGGAGGCTCGCGGAATGGTCACAGCAGATCTGCAGGCGCGAATTCCCGATCGCGTCCGGCCCTTCGGCCAAGATCGGCCTCAGCTTGAAGGCGGCGAAGATATTGGGAATGCCCAGCCTAATGACCGGCAGGGTCCGCTGCTGGCTCGCCGAGTTGACGATCTGATCGTTGATCAACAGGATGCGGCGCGCGTATTTGAGCACCTGCTCGCCGCAGGCCGTGAGGTTCACGCCGGCGACATTGCGCTCGATCAGATCGGCGCCGATCAGCTGCTCGAGCTTCTTCATATGGGCGCTGACCGCCGGCTGCGTGAGCTCGAACAAATGCGCGGCCTTGGTGAAGCTGCCGAGCTGATAGATGGCGACGAACGTGCGCAGGAGGTCGGTCGGTATGTTGACCTTATCGGTTGGTCCGACGACCTTCTCGTGCGCCGGCTCCGGTTCTTTGCCGCCTGGGCGCGCCCGCGTCTTGCGCATTCCTGTGACCCCATTCTCGGCTGGACAACGAAGTTCCGCCGCTCATGCTCCAAGCTGCATTCATTCTATGCATAGCCACAGCGCGCCGTACATTCCCATTTAGCGGGGGCGGGCCGCCCGAGAGGCGGGCGGCGCAGAGCTCAAAGCTGGGCGCGCAAATCAGCCGCAGCCGCCTCAGGGGTGCGCTTCAGATTGAACGGCGACACGAAACGACCGTCCTTGTCCATCAGATAGGTGATGGCAGTGTGGTCCATGGTGTAGCCGCCGCCGTCGAGCGGCACCTTCTTGAAATAGACCCGATATTCCTTGGCGACCTTGGTGATCTCGTCAAGGTCGCCGGTCAGGCCCGACACGTGCGGGTCGAAGCTCGACAGGTAATCCTTAAGCACGCTCTGGGTGTCACGCTCCGGATCGACCGTGATGAACATTGCGTGGGTTCGGTCCGCATCGGGCCCGAGCGCAGCCATGACTTGGGAAATGTCGAACAGCGTCGTGGGACAGACATCCGGACAATGGGTGAAGCCGAAGAAAACGAGCGAAGGATGTCCTTTGAGATCCTGCTCCGTGACGGTCCGTCCCTCCTGGTCGGTGAGCGCAAACGGGCCGCCGATCGCCACCGCCTGCGGGGCTCCCGGCGCCGGCGTATTCGGCTTGATCAAGAGCACAATGCCGAAGACCAGCACCAGACCGGCCACGAAGGCACCGAACACCGTAACGGCGCGCATAACAGGTTGCGTCATAGTCTACTCTCGCCGCGCTATTGCCGCCGATTTGAAGTTCCAGCCACAACTGCGGCAAGCTCTTTCAGGAACTTCAAATCGAGCGGCACTGGAATCACACATTTGCTAGTGCCCCTTTCTTTCCGAAGTTCGTGCCGAAGGGTGGCGAGATGTATCACGAACTTCGGAAAGGGGGCACTCGTCACATGCAAGCCGCAATCCCGGCCAGGATGGTCTCGTAGAAGACCGCAGTGCCGTAATACGCCCAAAGCGCCGCCGTGGCGCCGAGCAACAACGTCGCGCCTGCAGCCGCGAACGGCAGCAACCGCGGCCGGCTGTGGGTCGGAGCCGTCGCGTCTTCCACTGTGCCCTCTGCCTGCGCCCGCATTTGCTCCTCGAGATAAGCCGGCGACCGCTCTCCGGCAATACGCCCCCGCCTATCCGGCAATCAATGTGCAACCTGCGGTTCGGAAGGCGCGGCGACCCGCACTTGCTCGATTACCCCCTGATTTTACTCGCAAATTTCGGGTTCGAACTGCAAAATCTACGGTACAATAGCACCTTTTAGCGCCGTCAGGTCTCGGGTAATCGCCGCGACCAGAAATTCACCGACGTTGCGCTCCCGACCTGCGAGGACCTGAGCCCCTCGCGCGGCCACCTCATGGGTGCCGTCGCACCCATAAGGGCAGCGGCACGGCACAAAGCAATCAACAATCGTCCTTGCGGTGAGGCAAGACGAGCTTCGATCTTGCGAGCAATCAGATCATCGCTCCGCTCAGAACCGCACGGATCCGCCGGCGCCCCTCGCAAGGTGCACTCATGCCGTGTGCCGATTGCGAGGACTGGCGCGAGCGGTAATTCCGCAGCATGATGCGGGAGCAGCGATCGGATGACCCCATGGCAACCCGCGAGTTCGACGAAGAGAGGCTTTCCGAAGCCTACTCGATCATCGAGAACACGCCGGACACGGAAGAGACGGTCACCAAGCTGCGCGACCTCATCGGCGTCGATCATCTCGTCTATCATTCGTCCAAGCTCGGGGCGAGCCCGTCGGTCGACCCCTATATCCGCCTGACCTATCCGGCTTCCTGGATCAAACGCTACCTGCAAATGAACTATGTCGACCTCGATCCGGTGCTGCGCGAAGGGTTCCAGCGCACGCTCCCTTTCGACTGGAGCGAGCTGACGGTTCGGACCGAGGCCGAGGTCGCCTTTCTGCACGATGCGCTGGCGCACGGCGTAGGGCCGCACGGGCTCTCGATTCCGCTGCAGAGCAAGCACGGCCATCGCGCCCTGTTCTCGGTCTCATCCTCGGGCTCGAAGGAGGAGTGGATCGCGTTCGTGCGGGCAATGCAGCCGGCGCTGATCCAGATCGGCAACCGCTTGCACCGGCGCGTGATCAGCGAGGTGTTCGGCGAAGACCGTCCGCATTTGACGGCGCGCGAGCTCGAATGCCTGCGCTGGGTGGCGCGCGGCAAGGACACCAGCGATATCGCCGTCATCTTGGACATCTCGCCGCATACCGCGCGCTTTTATTTGAAATCAGCGCGCTTCAAGCTCGATGCCGTCACCTCCGCACAGGCGGTGAGCAAAGCCGTCAAGCTCGGTCTGCTGGTCATCTGACGTCAAGCCGATGGCGTGAACCGGTCATTCCCAGCGAAGGCCGAGATCGCGTCGCCGTATGGGTCCCTGCTTTCGCAGGGACGACCTTGTCCCTGGTGTTCTATTTTCAACGCTTGAGAAATAGCCAAGCTGTCCCCCGGACGCGGCGCAGCAATTGCTGCGCCGCTGATCCGGGATCATTCCAAACTCACGACGCTGCCTGGAACGGCCCCGGGACAAGATGAAACAGGCGTGAGAGTCGCGACTAGGCGATTAGATCGACCACAACGTTCGCCTAAATAACGAATAGATTGATCAAAAGATTCGTCTAAATAACGAGTAGATTGAGCAATCAATCACTGACGCTTTTTAGTCAACAAGCTTGCTCCCCTCGCCTCGCCAGATCACAGTACGATTCCGTAATTTTACGGAAGCCGGAAGTCGTCGCGGCGCTTTCGTTGCTACCGAGGACGCCCGGCATCAGAGCGCGACGCGGATCTTTCCGCAGCGTGCGAGGAGAGGGCGACATGATCGTCGTGGTCGAGCCGCACAATGCGCGGCAATACGCAGACCTGATGGACCAGATGTTTCGCCTGCGCGCGCGCGTATTTCGCGATCGCCTCAAATGGGATGTTCAGGTCGAGGACGGGAAGGAGCGGGACAAATACGACGACGAGGGCCCCGTTTACATCATCTACGCGGACGCGGCCTCGCAGAAAATCAAGGGCAGCCTGCGCCTCTTGCCGACCACGGGCCCGACCGTGCTCGGCGATATTTTTGCCGACACGCTTCCCGATGCGGTCGCGCTCAGCGCGCCGACGATCTGGGAGTGCACGCGGTTCTGCGTCGAGGAGAGCGCGCCACACCGTCGGCATCGCGACGAGCTCATCAGCTCCGGCATCCTGATCGCGGCGTTGGGAGAGGTGGCCATCAAGGCCGGCATCGAGGCGATCCTCGGAAATTTCGACCAGACGATGCTCCGCCTCTATCGGCGCATCGGCTGTGACGTGGAAGTGCTGGGCTCGACCAAACGATACGGCGAGCCGGTCTATCTCGGCTTGTTCCCGGTATCGAGGACCATTCTGGGCAAGGTCAAGGGAAGGCTCAGGACCGAGCGTTCCGATGAAGCCGAAAGGCCGCCATTGGTGGCCTGACTGGATGCAGAAAGCATCGACGGTCCGCGCCGGCGCGGTTCGTTCCGGCGTGGGCGGGTACCGGCCCCCCCCTCAAATGGGGGGGATGACCGGACCGTTCTGGCGCACGTACATATTCATCTCTTTGGTATGGGGGTGCGGACATGCAATCGACCGTCGTGAAGCGCTCCATCGTGGTGTCGGGTCACAAGACCAGCGTCAGCCTGGAGGATGCCTTCTGGGAAGCGCTGAAGAAGATCGCGGCCAGTCGCGACATGACCTTGACCGAGGTCGTCGCCGTGATAGACGCCGCGCGCGAGCACGCCAATCTGTCGTCGGCGATCCGGCTCTATATCCTGGAATTCTACCGCGAGCAGCTCGCCACGCAATCGACCCCGCCCGATGGATCGATCGATCCGACAGGCGAGGCGCAAGACCGCCGCAGCTCCGGCGGAGAGAGCGGGTCTTTCGCACGCTCGCTGGCTTGACCAGGCGCGAGGCGGGCCTGTTCTTGCGGCCGGTGCAGTAAGGATCATAGCCGTAGCTCGTCTGCAGCGCGCGGCGATCGCGAGCGCCCTGCCGGCTGTTCCGCTTCGCGGACCGCCGCTACTAGACGACCGATTCCATGAATCCGGATTCTCTTGGTAAGCGAAGCCGGATGGAACCGGAAGAATCTTGGTGGATTCCTCGTCTGTGATTGACGAGACGAGGAGTTTTGCCATGGCAGGATGGCGGCAGGCGATTGATTT
>DATGLV010000009.1:0-35000 GCA_035293945.1 Xanthobacteraceae bacterium
GAGCACCTTGTCGACCGAGGTCTCGAAGCGGGCGATGGTGGCGGCGATCTTCTCGGCGCGGCGCTCGCGCTCCAGGTTGGCGGCGGACTGGCTGGCGGCCAGGCGCTCGCGCTCCAGCATGGTGTCGCGAAACACCAGGACAGTGCGCGCCATCATGCCGAGCTCCCTTTTGGCGTGGGTGGCCGGGATGCGCACCGAGGTGTCGCCGGCGGCGAGCCGGCTCATCGCATCGGCCAGGCCATTGAGCGGACGCGTGATGCTGCGGCCGATGAGCCAGCTGAACGCCAAGCCGATCAATACCGCCGCGCAGCCGACCCAGATGATGAATTGCCGCGTGCGCGCCTGCGACGCCGCCAATGCCAAAGATGCAGTGGAAGCCCGTTCACGGGCGTTGTCGAGGATCTTGTCGGCGATTGGCACGACGCTTTGGGTATCGGTATCGATCAGCTCGACCAACATGTTCACGCGATCAACGCCCGTGACCCATTGGTCGAAAGTGTCCGCATAGGCGCGGATCTGGTTGGTGAGCTGCTCGCGCATTTCGGGTGCGCCGTCGACCGAATCGAAAAGCGCGTTGAAATGGGTGACCTCGTCGAGGAACTTCCAGCGAATTGCCGGCACCCGCGTGAGGCGGTACTCGGCTTCGAAACGCCGCATCGTCTGTAGCGAGATCAGGAGCTTGCGGGCGTCTTCGTCGGCCACCCAGCTCAGGTCCTCATTGATCAGGTGCTCGATCGCCAGACCTGCCTGATTGAGCCGGCCCCTTACACCGTCCATCTCGGTGAAGCCGAGCGCTTCCTGCTCTGCCTTCACCGAGCGGAAAATCTCCTGCGCATCGCCGATGCTGCGGTTGAGCGCCGTCAAGGTCGGGCGTTGATCCGCGCTGAGACCATGGGCAATGGTTTCAAGGTTCTGCGAAGCCTGCCGGCTGCCGGCATCGAAGGCCGCGATCGACTCCTGGCTGGGGCGGGCGACGAAGTCGCGCAACCCGATTCGCATCGCGGCAATTCCCGCTTTGAGACCCCCGCTCGCCTCCGCGAGCATGGTCGCCTCACTAACGCTGACCACGGCTTTCTCGACCATCTCCTCGCCCGACATGAAGGCGAAGCTGTTGGCCAGGAAGCCGATGACCGGGATCACCGCGATGGCGACGATGCGGGTGCGGACCGAGACTTTCGAATTGAGCAACTTGAACGAAAAAACGGTTCGCATCTCGTGCCGCGGGAGACCGGGTGTGCTGACGGCCATGTGTGGACCGGTTGTGCTGCCACTGCCTGCACGCGCTCGCGGCCGCTCGGATCGGCGGCAAAGGACGCTGAGGCGGACTCCGATTCCAACTTATGTGGATGACAAGCATATCGATTTGGTTAACGGGCGCGCCGGTCGCGGAGAGCTGCAGGCCCGCTGGTGGCTGACGGCATGGCGTTTGCTTTCCAAAGGTGTACGATTTGTGCGCTGCACCAATGGGCCTGGGCCCGCCGCAGGGAGGCTAGCCATGCTGCCAGGGTCGTCCGCGCGCCGCGGGGCTCGAACCGATGTGTCGCGGCTGACGGCCGAAGCAGTCCACGCGGCCGAAGGGGCGCTCCAAGATGCAACCCGGGCGGTACGCGGGCGTGTGGTCAAGGACAGCCAAAGCATAGATCGCCTGATCGATCAGGAGCAGCGGGCGGCCCACGCTCTCGCCTGGCTCGCCACCTATGTCGAAGCCATTCGTCAGCTCGCCGCCTATGCGACCCGGATGCAGGCTGCGGGTCGCCTCGGCGAGATCGAGCAGCTCATCGTCGAGATCGGGCTGGCCGAATACCTCGCCCAGATTCACGGCGGAATTCCGATGAGCCAGGGCGAGATCGCGCGTCCCGCCGACATGGGCCTGTCGGCTTCTGCGGTCGCGCGGCGTTTGACGGGTGCTCTCGAAGAGTTCCTTGGCTCCGGCAATGTTGAGCGCCGTAGCCGCGTAGTCGAGCTGATGGGGGAGAGCCACGAAGCCACAATCGGCGACTGCGGCCTTGACGAGACCCTCGCCGCAGTCCGCGAACAGATGCGCAAATTCGCCGACAGCGAGGTGGTGCCGCATGCGCAGAGCTGGCATCGCGGCAACCGTTACATCCCGCTCGAGATTATTGCGCAAATGTCCGAGCTCGGCGTGTTCGGCCTCACTATTCCGGAACAGTATGGGGGCCTGGGCCTGGGCAAGGAATCGATGTGCGTGGTCTCCGAGGAGCTCGCGCGCGGCTATATCGGGGTCGGCTCGCTCGGGACCCGCTCGGAAATCGCCGCCGAGCTCATCATGAGCGGGGGCACCGAGCAGCAGAAGAACGAATGGCTGCCCAAGCTCGCGTCCGGCGAGGTGCTGCCGACCGCTGTGTTCACCGAGCCGAATACCGGCTCTGATCTTGCTTCGCTGCGCACACGCGCGGTGCGCGAGGGCGACACCTACAGAGTCTACGGCAACAAGACCTGGATCACGCATCCGGTTCGCGCCGACCTGATGACCCTGTTGGTGCGCACCAATCCAAAGCAAGCCGGCCATCGCGCATTATCGATGCTGCTTGCCCCGAAGCCGCGCGGCACCGATCAAGATCCGTTCCCGGCGGCGGGCATCACCGGGACCGAGATCGAAGTGCTCGGCTATCGCGGCATGAAGGAATACGAGATTGCCTTCGACGGCTTCGCAGTGCCGGCCACCAATCTGTTGGGGGGCGTCGAGGGGCTCGGCTTCAAGCAGCTGATGCAGACCTTCGAATCGGCGCGCATCCAGACCGCTGCGCGCGCGATCGGAGTGGCGCAGGCCGCGATGGAACAGGCGCTCGCCTATGCGCAACAACGCCAGCAGTTCGGGGCGCCGATCATCAAGTTTCCCCGCGTTGCCGACAAGCTCGCCATGATGGCGGCCGAGATCATGATCGCGCGCCAGCTTACCTATTTTGCCGCGCGGCAAAAGGATTCGGGACGGCGCTGCGACCTCGAAGCCGGAATGGCAAAGCTGTTGGCCGCGCGTGTGGCTTGGGCCGCAGCCGACAACGCGGTGCAAATCCACGGCGGCAACGGCTTCGCTCTGGAGTTTCCGGTCTCGCGCATCCTGTGCGATGCGCGCATTCTTTCGATCTTCGAAGGCGCAGCGGAGATCCAGGCGCAAGTCATTGCGCGCCGATTGCTCGGCGGCTCGAATTAGGCCGCCGGCACCGGCTGCTTCAACAACTTGTCGACATTTCCGGAAAGGATCTGCTCGCCGGTCGCCCCGAGCGCGCGCAAATTGCGCACGAAATCGCGCACCACTTCGCGCTGGCGGATTTCCTGCGGGTAGTCGGTGGCGAAGACGATGCGCGCGGACGGAATCTCGACCAGCCCCGCTTTCACCGAACCCATGTCACCCGCGAAACCCGCCGTATCAAAGATCAAGCGGTTGCGAATGTAGTGGTCGAAATCCTGCTTCGGGGTCATGCCGTGGCGGGCATTTCCCTTCGTGCCCCAGAACTCCTTGTCCTGGAAGCAGCGGATGCGGCCGAGCACGGAGGCAATGCCGCCCGAAAGGTGCGCCATGTGAAAGGTCAGCTGCGGATGGCGATCGAGCACGCCGGAATTGATCAGGCGGATCGTTGCCATGATCAGCGAAAACTCGCGGCCGACCGAGCGGGCGGTGTCGAAACCGTTGAATTGCTGGGAAAAGTTGAGCTTCAGGGCCGGATGGACAAAGATGAACATGCCGAGCCGGGCGACCTCGGCCCAGAACGGCTCAAAGCGGGGATTATCAAGAAACAGGCCCTCGCATTCCGAGGTGATGACGACACCCTGGAAGCCGAGCTCGTGCCGGCAGCGGTTGAGCTCCTTCAGGGCATCCGCGCCGCCGAGCGGATGGGCGTGCGCGGCGCCGATGAAGCGACCCGGATAGTCGCGTTCCGCCTGCTTGGCCTTCTCGTTGACAAAACGCGAGGTCTCGAGATCAGCACACATCCCCGCCGCGCTCGTCAGCCAGGCCGCATCGATGCCGGCCAGGTCCATCATGCGCACATGCTCGTCGAGATCATAAAGCAGGGAATGGATCGTGTAGCTCGGCGCCCCCTGGGCATCGTAATGCAGGACCATCCGGTCGCCCGGGTCCTCCTTGATCAGCTCGCGCGGTGTGAAGTGGTGCTGGAAATCGATGATCATCTGCGTCCTCATCTGCGCCCGTTGCCGCGTCGGTTGCGCGTGCGGGCGGTCGGTTCGGCCTTTGTGCCGCACATAAAGCCGACCGCCGCATACCTTGCAAGCTTGCCTTCAGGGGCCGTGCATCAAGGCCTGGTCGAGGTCGCGCATGAGGTCGTCGGGATCCTCGAGACCGACAGACAGGCGGAGCAGGTCGGGAGGGCAAGGCGAATTCGCGCCCTCGACCGAGGCGCGATGCTCGATCAGGCTTTCGACGCCGCCGAGCGAGGTGGCCCGCTTCCACAGCTGCACGCGGGCGGCGGCCGCGATTGCGGCGCTCTCGCCGCCTTTGACCCGGACCGACAGCATGGCGCCGAACCCGCCCCGCATCTGCCGTTGCGCGACATCGTGCCCCGAGTGCTCGGGGAGTCCCGGATAGAGGACCTGCGCGACCCGCCCATGATTTGCCAATCGGGTGGCAAGCAGCATGGCGCTGGCGGCTTGGCGCTTAACCCGCACCTCGAGGGTTCGCAGGCCGCGCAGCAGGAGCCAGGCTTCGAACGGTCCAAGCACCGCCCCGAATTGCGTGCGCACCGCTTTGATCCGATCCCAGGCCTCGCCCGCTCGCGCGGTCGCCACCATGCCGGCAATGACATCGGAATGGCCGTTGAGATATTTTGAGGCCGAATGCATCACCAGGTCGGCGCCAAGCTCGAGCGGACGGGTGAAGATCGGCGTGGCGACGGTCGAGTCGACCGCGAGCAGGGCGCCGGCGTCATGCGCGAGCGCCGCGATGGCCGCAATGTCGCTGATGGTCCAGAGCGGATTGCCCGGCGTCTCGATATAGACCAGCTTGGTGGTCCCCGGCTTGATGGCTGCGCTCAGGGCGGCGGGATCGGTCGAGTCGACGAAGTCGACCTTGTGCCCGAGCCGCACGGCTTCGGTGCGCAGCCAATGCCGGAACGCCCAATACATCACTTCTGACGCCAAGATGTGGGAGGGTTCCGAAAGGCTGAGCACGATCGCGGTGGCGGCCGCCATGCCGGACGCGAACAGCGCTGCCTCGTGCGCCTTCTCGATCACGGCAAGCACCGCCTCGGCATGGCGCGTGGTGGCATTGTCGGGCCGGCCATACGCGTAGCCAGCGCGATATTGATTGTCCGCATCGCGTATGAACGTCGTCGTCAGATGCAAAGGCGCGACCACCGCCTTGGTGGCGGGCTCGATCAGGCCGAGCGCTTGTGCGGCCAGCGTGCTGGGTTTCCAATTTGCCGGGCCTTGGTTCGGCATCGCACTCTCCTGTCTCACGGTTTGCGCCGCACGTTTTGCGGCTTTGCCACGATGGTTTCATCCTGCCGGGAATGCTAAGGACAAGCCCATGTCAGAATTCATGTCCCATATCATGGTGCCGATCGCGATCGGCGCAGTGGCGATCGTTCTCCTGTTCGGCCTCATCAACATGATGCGCGGCGGCTCGCCCCATCTGTCGCAGCGCCTGATGCGCTTGCGCGTGCTGATGCAGTTCATCGCCATCATCGTCATCATGTTGACGATCTGGATCATGGGCGGTTGAGGCGGCCGATGGTCGTTCTGAACAGGATTTACACCCGCACCGGCGATGACGGCACCACGGCCTTGGGAAGTGGCGAGCGCCGGCCGAAATACGATTTGCGGATCGCCGCCTACGGGACCGTGGACGAGGTCAATGCGGTGATCGGCATAGCGCGCCTGCACGCAGCCGGAGATACTGCTCTCGATTCCATGCTGGCGCGGATTCAGAACGATCTGTTCGATGTGGGGGCCGATCTGTGCATGCCCGACAAGGGCAAGGGCCCGGACGGGGCGCGCCTCGATGTCACCGAGGCCCAGGTTGCTTGGCTCGAAGAGCAGATTGATCGGCTCAATGGTGATCTGGCGCCGCTGCGCTCGTTCGTCCTGCCGGGAGGCAGCGCGGCCGCCGCCTATCTGCATCTCGCGCGCACGGTCTGCCGCCGCGCCGAACGCATGATGGTCGAGCTCAAGGACCAGCCGGGTGAGCGCGTCACTCCGGCCGCGATCAAATACATGAATCGGCTGTCGGATCTGCTCTTCGTCGCCGCGCGCTTTGCCAACCACAAGGATGCCGCCGACGTGCTTTGGGTGCCGGGCCGAAACAGGTGAACGCAATATCGCATGGTCCTACCGCTCTACGACGACAATCCGTTCAGGCTCCCGGTGAAGCCCGTTGTCACCTGGCTGCTGATCCTGGCCAATGTCCTGGTTTTTCTGATCGAGATCGCGGGCAGCGACAACGGAACCGAAGCCATCTTCAGCGCCTTCGGGGTCACGCCCGCCGCAATGACCGGCGCCACGTCGCCGCCGGTCTACACTCTCGTTACCTACATGTTCCTGCATGCTGGTGTCGCGCACATTTTCAGCAACATGATCTTTCTCTGGGTCTTCGGTGATGATGTCGAGGAGGCGTTGGGCCGCGGGCGCTTTCTTCTGTTCTATCTTCTGTGCGGCATCCTCGGCGGGCTCACCTTCGTGGCCAGCGACCCGACCTTCGGGGGCCCGCTGATCGGAGCTTCCGGCGCTATCTCGGGAGTCATCATCGCGTATGCGATGTGGCGCCCGTGCGCGAAGGTCACGGTGCTGGTCACCGTCATCCCCTTGCGCATCAGCGCGTTCTGGGTGGTCGGGCTGTTCGCGCTGACGCAGTTTTGGAATCTGGAGTCCGCCGGCAAGAGCGACGTCGCCTATTGGTGCCATCTCGGTGGCATGCTGGCGGGCGCGGTGTTGTTTCCGCTCATGAAGCGTCCCGGCATAAGGCTGTTTGAATGCGTGCTCGAGCCCCATTACCCGCTGCCCGTGAGCGCGGCACTCGTTGAACGCGAGCCAGGCCCCTGGGGCTGAAAGTTGACACCGCAACACCCGCCCCTTTAGCTTGCCGGCCAACGCCGGGATCTTTCGCCATTGCCGTTCATTACGAGACCATATTCATGAAAATCCTGGTGCCGGTAAAAAGAGTCGTCGACTTCAACGTGAAGATTCGCGTCAAAGGCGACGGCACGGGGGTCGAACTCGCCAATGTGAAGATGTCGATGAATCCCTTCGACGAGATCGCCGTCGAAGAGGCCTTGCGCCTGAAGGAGAAGGGGCAGGCGACCGAAGTGGTTTGCGTGTCAGTCGGCCCGGCCCAGGCCACCGAGACGATCCGCACCGGGCTCGCGATGGGGGCCGACCGCGGCATTCTGGTGAAGACTGATCGGAGCGTCGAGCCGCTTGCGGTCGCCAAGATTCTCAAAGCCGTCATAGAACAAGAGAAGCCCGGACTGGTGATCCTCGGCAAGCAGGCGATCGATGACGATTGCAACCAGACCGGACAGATGCTGGCCGCGCTCGTCGGCTGGCCGCAGGGCACGTTCGCTTCCAAGCTGGTGATCGAGGGCGATAGCCTGTTGGTCACCCGTGAGGTGGATGGGGGCCTGCAGACGCTGCGGCTCAAGGCCCCGGCAATTGTCACCACTGATCTGCGGTTGAACGAGCCGCGTTATGCGAGCCTTCCCAACATCATGAAGGCCAAGAAGAAGCCGATCGACGAAAAGACGCCGGAGAGCTACGGCGTCGACATCTCGCCGCGCTTAGAGGTGCTCAAGACCGCGGAGCCCCCCGGACGCAAGTCCGGCGTGAAGGTCGCCTCGGTGGCTGATCTGGTCGCCAAGCTGAAGAACGAAGCCGGGGTCCTCTCATGACCACCCTTCTGGTCGCGGAGCACGACAACAAGTCTTTGCGGGATGCAACCAACAAGGCGCTCACGGCCGCGCGCGCCATGGCGGCGCCGGTGCATCTCTTGGTGGCCGGTCGCGACTGCCGGGGCGTGGCGGAGGCAGCCGCACGGCTCGAAGGTGTCGCCAAAGTGCTGCTTGCGGATGCGCCGGCCTATGAGCATTTCCTCGCCGAGCCGCTGGCAAGCCTCGTCGTCGGGCTCGCTTCGTCCTATACGGCAATCGTCGCGCCGGCGACCACGACCGGCAAGAACTTCATGCCGCGCGTCGCAGCTCTGCTCGACGTGATGCAAATTTCCGATATCGTCAAGGTGATTGGCCCGGATACATTCGAGCGCCCGATCTATGCCGGAAACGCAGTGCAGACGGTGCGCTCGCGTGACGCCGTGAAGGTCGTCACGGTTCGCACCTCGACCTTTGCGGCGGCGGGAGCCGGCGGCTCTGCCCCGATCGAGGAAGTTGCCGCCGCCACCGATCCGGGCCTGGCCGCGTTCGTGGGCGAAGAGCTGTCGAAGAGCGACCGGCCGGAGCTCACCTCGGCCAGGGTCATCATCTCCGGGGGGCGGGCGATGCAGAGCCGCGAGAACTTTACCAAGTTCATCGAGCCCGTCGCCGACAAGCTCGGCGCAGCCGTCGGGGCCTCGCGTGCCGCGGTCGATGCGGGCTATGCGCCCAACGATTGGCAGGTCGGACAAACCGGCAAGGTCGTAGCGCCCGAGCTCTACATCGCGGTGGGTATTTCGGGCGCGATCCAGCATCTGGCCGGGATGAAGGATTCCAAGGTGATCGTCGCGATCAACAAGGATGAAGAGGCGCCAATCTTCCAAGTTGCCGACTACGGCTTGGTCGCCGATCTCTATCAGGCGCTGCCTGAGCTCGCACAGGAACTCGGAAAGCTGGGAAAATAGCGGCGCTGTCCGCCCCTGGGGGGCGATCGTCACGGGTTCGCTCGCCCCGGCCCAGACAGCGGCACCATGGTGGCGCAGCCCGGCGGATCGGCGTAGAACATCGTCCTCCTGGGGAGCCCGCGCGAAGGCGAACGAGCAGAGGTTACATCAAACGAACACCATGGCGTTGCACATCAAGAAAGTCGGAGTGATCGGCGCCGGTCAAATGGGCAACGGCATCGCGCATGTGTGTGCGCTGGCCGGGATTAACGTCAAGCTCAACGACATCGCGCCGGACCGGATCAAGGAAGGTATCGCAACCATCAACGGCAATCTGGCGCGGCAGGTGAGCCGGAAACGGATCACCGATGACGAGCGGCGGGCGGCGCTGGGCCGGATCGGGGCGGCGGAAACTCTCGAGGCGCTGGGAGATTGCGACCTCGTCATCGAAGCGGCGACCGAGAAGGAGGACGTGAAGCGCGCGATCTTTGCCGCACTTTGTCCCTTGTTGAAGCCGGAAGCGATCCTCGGGACCAACACATCTTCCATTTCCATCACGCGGCTCGCTTCGTCGACCGACCGGCCGGAGCGCTTCATCGGCATTCACTTCATGAATCCCGCGCCGTTGATGGAGCTGGTCGAGCTGATCCGAGGCATCGCCACCGAGGACTCCACCTTCGAAACCACCAAGCAATTCGTCATGGGTCTCGGCAAGACCGTCGCAGTGTCGGAGGATTTTCCCGCCTTCATCGTCAACCGCATCCTGCTGCCCATGATCAATGAGGCGATCTATACGTTGTACGAGGGCGTCGGAAACGTCGAGGCGATCGATACCGCCATGCGATTGGGCGCTCACCATCCCATGGGACCGCTCGAGCTTGCGGATTTCATCGGGCTCGACACCTGCCTTTCGGTCATGCAGGTCCTGCACGAAGGGCTTGCCGACTCCAAATATCGGCCCTGTCCGCTGCTGGTGAAATACGTCGAGGCCGGATGGCTCGGGCGCAAGACGCGCCGCGGCTTTTACGACTATCGGGGCGAGAAGCCGGTGCCGACCCGCTGAGGGAAGCACCCGCCGGACATCCATAAATCATCCGTTTACCCGCTTCGGCTACGTTCGCGCGTAAGTCCGCCGACCGGACGCAGATTTCTTGCACACGAGAGTTGGCGCGTATGGATGCTGTGCTCGCTGCCACCGCTCTCATGGCCGCCAGTGCCGGGCAATTCCAATTGGCGGTCGCCGGAAGCATGCTGAAGATGAACTTCGATGCCTCGCGCTCGGTGGCAAACTTGATCAATTCCGCCCAGCAGAACCTCGACAGCCTCGCCAATGTCGCAAGCGGCATCGGCGGCAATGTCAACATCACGGTCTGAGTGTTGGCGCTCGATCGGCGCCGCTTCATTGCCCCTCAGCTCCCGAGAGCCCCGCGGATCAACGCGAGACTGTCCGCGCTCGCCCAGTCGGCGGGGCCCGCCGCAGTGCCGATCTCACAACCTTCCGGGTCGACCAGCACCGTGGTCGGCAGGCCGATCGCCCGCCCTGCCAGCTTGAGATCCTGGAACGCCTTGGCGCTCGGATCGGCATAATAGGCAAGCTGATGCACGCCCACTTCCTCGAGCCAGGAATGCGGCTTGCTGGGGTCCCGGGTATCGATATTGATTGCTACGACTTCGAAGCGGGGGCCGCCGAGCGAGCCCTGCAGCTGGTCGAGAGCCGGCATTTCGGTGCGGCACGGGATGCACCATGTGGCCCATAGGTTCAACAGCACGGTGCGGCCGTGCCAATCGGAGAGGCGTCGTTCCGCTCCGGAGAGATCATGGAAGCCCACGTCGGGCAGTCGCAACGGGGTCTCGGCGACCGTCATGGCGGCGACCTCTCCGTGCGCCAGCGGGGCGATGCGGCGCGCGTTATCGACCGCGGGCCGGCACCCGGGATCGCCCGCATTGTGCGTCAAGCCGCCGATCCCGTATACCCCGGCCAAGCCGGCGAGTGCGCCGGCCACGATCGCGCCTGCAATCAAGGCCAGGCGGCGCGGGACAATGGACGATACGGCCTCTTCAGAATTGGCGGCCACGGTTGATCCTAGTGCCTTGTTTGCGAAGTTCGTGATACATCGCGGCACCCTCTGACACGAGCTTCGATAACCAGGAGGGCACTGGCAAGTCTATGATTCGCTTTTCGATTTGACGTTCCCGAAATGATTTGCCGCACAGCTGGCGCCGCGGCTGTGCAACGTCCACAACATTCAAACGTCCACAACATCCGGTGTGAGCCACAAAATGATCTCGAGCCACAAGAGCGACAAGCCATGAGCAACAAGATGTGGGGCGGACGCTTTGGCGAAAGCCCCGATGCCATCATGGGGGAGATCAATGCCTCCATTGATTTCGATCAGCACCTCTATCGGCAAGACATCGCGGCCAGCAAGGCCCATGCCGCCATGCTGGCCAAGCAGGGGATTATTACCGCTCACGATGCCGCGTCGATCGCTCAGGGTCTAGACACAATCCTGTCAGAAATAGAGGGCGGAACCTTCAGCTTCGATCGGGCGCTGGAAGACATCCATATGAACGTGGAGAGCCGCTTGTCCGAATTGATCGGACCGGCGGCGGGGCGTCTGCACACCGCGCGCTCGCGCAACGACCAGGTGGCGACCGATTTCCGGCTCTGGATCCGCGACACCATCGATGAGTTGGATGCCGCGCTCGCCGGCTACCAGCTGGTCTTGGCCGAGAAGGCGCTCGCGCATGCCGCAACTGTGATGCCGGGCTTCACCCACCTGCAGACCGCGCAGCCGGTGACGCTTGGCCATCATCTCCTGGCCTATGTGGAGATGGCCGCGCGCGACCGCGGTCGCTTCGCCGACGCTCGCCGCCGCCTCAACGAAAGTCCGCTCGGTGCGGCCGCCCTCGCCGGCACCGCATTCCCGATCGATCGCGCCATGACGGCCCGGGCTTTGGGATTCGATCGGCCGATGGCCAATTCGCTTGATGCGGTCGCTGACCGCGATTTCGTGCTGGAAACGCTTGCTGCCGCCGCCATCTGTGCGGTGCATTTGTCGCGCTTTGCCGAAGAGGTCGTCTTATGGACTTCGCCCTTATCCGGCCTGGCGCTGCTCTCGGACCGCTTCACGACCGGATCCTCGATCATGCCGCAGAAGCGCAACCCCGATGCGGCCGAGCTGGTGCGCGCGAAGACCGGCCGAATGTTCGGGGCGCTGCTCGGGCTTCTGGTGGTCATGAAGGGGCTGCCGCTCGCGTACCAGAAGGACATGCAGGAGGACAAGGAAGGCGCGATGGATGCACTCGCCGCCCTGCGGCTTTCGATCGCGGCCATGACCGGAATGGTTCGCGACCTGCTCCCGGATGCGGCTCGTATGCGCAAGGCGGCCGACGAGGGCTATTCGACGGCGACCGACCTTGCCGATTGGCTGGTCATCGTCCTGCGCATGCCGTTCCGCGAAGCGCATCATGTTACCGGGCGCATTGTCGCCAAGGCGGCATCGGAAGGGGTTGCGCTGCACGAGCTTGCACTCGACAAAATGCAGGCGATCGAGCCGCGTATCACCAAGGATATTTTCGCGGTGCTCTCGGTGGAGAATTCGGTCAAGAGCCGCGTCAGCTACGGGGGTACCTCGCCAAAGAACGTGCGCCGCGAAGCAGGCCGATGGCTGAAGGAGCTGGCCAAGTCTCGCCGATGACCATTTTCGCAAAGCCGTTCGCTCTGGTATGTTGCGCCGAGCAGGAGGTTTAAGGGGTGGAACAATCGTCACGGTTTGCTCGCGTGCGAGCTCGTTGCACCGGATTTGCCGCAGGCGGGGCGCTTGCGGTTGCGCTTGCTGCTGCGCTCGCTGCTGCGCTCGCGCTGGCCGGCTGTGGCCGCAAAGGTGGCCTCGATGCGCCCCCGATGGCGGCCGCCGGCGATGTGCCCGCACCCAACCAGGCCCCTGGCCAGACGGCGGCGGCTGCGGGGCAGCCGCCGACTGCGACAGGCGGCACGGTTGCGCAGCCGCCGGAAAAGCGGAAGACCTTTCTCGATTGGCTGATCAATTGAGCCGGCCGCGATGCATCATTTCGCCTATCGGGCCGGCGTGCTGCACGCCGAAGCGGTCAATATCGCTGACCTCGCGACGGCCGTAGACACGCCGTTCTACTGCTATTCGAGCGCCACGATCGAGCATCACTACGCGGTGTTCACGCGCGCCTTCGCGGATGTGAACGCGCTCGTCTGCTATGCGATGAAGGCCAACTCGAACCAGGCGGTCATCGCAACTCTCGCCCGTCTCGGTGCCGGCGCAGATGTGGTCTCGGAAGGAGAGCTCAAGCGTGCACGCGCGGCCGGCATTCCACCGCACAAGATCATGTTCTCGGGCGTCGGTAAGACCGCGCGCGAGCTCGCGCTCGCGATCGACGAAGGCATCCTGTGCGTCAATGTGGAATCCGAGCCCGAGCTCGAGCTGCTGTCGTCAATCGCGCACCAAAAGGGCCAAACTGCGCATGTCGCGCTGCGCGTCAACCCGGACGTCGATGCCAAGACCCATGCGAAGATCGCCACCGGCAAAGCGGAGAATAAATTCGGCATCCCGATCAGCCGGGCGCGCGAGGTCTATGCCCGCGCCGCCAAGTTGCCCGGAATCCAGCCGACCGGCGTCGACATGCATATCGGCAGCCAGATCACCGCGCTCGCGCCGTTCGATGATGCATTCGCGCTGCTCTCCGATTTTGTCCGCATGCTGCGCGGCGATGGCCACGCCATCACTCACGTTGATCTCGGCGGCGGGCTCGGGATTCCCTACCGCGATGACAACGAGCCGCCGCCGCATCCGGACGCCTATGCGGCAATGGTCAAGCGGGCGACACGCGATCTCGGCTGCACCCTGATTTTCGAGCCTGGCCGCCTCATCGTCGGCAACGCCGGAATCCTGGTCACGCGCGTGCTCTATCTCAAACGCGGTGAAACCAAACGCTTCGTCATCGTCGATGCCGCCATGAACGATCTCATTCGGCCAACGCTTTACGAAGCCCATCATGAGATACGCCCGATCAACGAAGCTGACCCGCGCCAGGCGCAGGTCATAGCCGATGTGGTCGGGCCGGTTTGTGAATCGGGCGACTTTCTGGCGCTCGGGCGAGCCATGCCGGAACCACGCCCCGGAGATCTTCTGGCGATCATGTCGGCGGGCGCCTATGGGGCGGTCCAGGCCGGCACCTACAACACTCGCCCATTGGTACCGGAAGTGCTTGTCAGGCAAGGAGAATGGGCGCTGGTGCGGCCGCGGCTCGGGGCCGAAGCCCTTATCGGGTTGGACCGCTTGCCACCCTGGCAGTGATGCTGCTTCGGCATGGTCCCGGGACGGTATCCGCGCTCTGAACATTTCAGCCCGTGCCGGCGTTTTGATCAGATGGCTGTGATTTGCGTGGTGGTCCAAATGAGCCGGCGTGTTAAGATTGCGACTAGGGTAGATTCTGCCTTTTTTCGGCTTTGGGGATGCGCTTGAACGAGGTTGCCCAGAGAGATGGCAGTGAAAGCCGCGCTGGGGTCTCCAGGCAAACACCGAGGGAAGCTCCATGGCGAACACGGTAGCGGGTAACGGCGACGCTGCGTTGGCGCGGGCCCTCGATCGCGCCCGCTGGGCGATACTGTGGGAGCGGCTTTGGCCGGCACTGGCGGCGCCCGCCGTGGCGATCGGCCTTTTTTTGGCGCTGTCTTGGCTCGGTCTCTGGGTTTGGCTGCCGGCGTTTGGCCGCGCAATCGGGGTAGGTCTCTTCGCGGTTCTGCTTGCTGCCTCAGCTTTACCGTTCCTGCGGCTGCGGCTGCCGACCCGCGAGGACGCGCTACGGCGCCTCGACCGCAAGTCCGGCCTGCCGCACCGGCCTGCCACTACCATTGCGGACGAGCTTGCGATCAGCACTACGGACCCTTCCTCGCTCGCCATCTGGCGCGCACATATCGAGCGCGCGCTGCGTGCTGCCAAGGAGCTCAAGGCCGGCCAGCCCGCGCCACGGCTGGCGCGTCGCGATCCTTTCGCGTTGCGAGCGCTGGTCCTCATTCTGGCCATCGCCACGTTCGTGGCGGCAGGTGGGGAGCGGATGCGGCGCGTTCTTTTGGCTTTCGACTGGCAGGGCGTGATTACGCCGGTCAATTACCGCGTCGACGCCTGGGTGAACCCGCCGAGCTATACGGGTAGGCCGCCGGTGATCCTGCCCGGCTTGCGGCAGGGTGAGCCAGCATCGACCACTGTTGCGGCAAGTGCAGCGAGTGGCGGTCAGCCGCAGCAGCTGGCCGTGCCGACCGGCAGCACCCTGGTCATTCGTGCGACCGGCGACATAAAGCTCGATGTGACGGTGACGGGCGGCCTTACCGATCCGAAGCCGACCGGTGACGCAAAAACCGGCGACGCAAAAGCGACTGACGCTAAAGCGACTGACGCTAAAGCGAGTGATGCCAAGGCGCAGCCCGCGGTCACCCAAAGCAAAGGCGCTGAGGAGCGCCGCTTCACCATCACGGATGGCGGCACCGCGACCGTGCATGGCGGTGGCGCCGGAGATGTGACCTGGCAATTCACCGCCATTCCGGACCGGCCGCCGACCATAGCTTTCACCAAGGACCCGGAGGTGCAATCGCGCGGTTCCCTACAACTCTCCTACAAGGTCGAGGACGATTACGGTGTGGTCGATGCGCACGCGCAGTTGGCGCTGAAGGATCGGGCCGAGACCAACGGCCAGTCAACCGCCCGACCGCTGTACGATGCCCCTGATTTCCAGCTTTCGTTGCCGCAGGCGCGGACCCGCAACGGCGTGGGTCAGACCACCAAGGATTTGACCGCGCATCCATGGGCCGGCGCCAACGTGGTGATCACGCTCGTCGCGCACGATGATCCCGGACAGGAAGGCAAGAGCGAGCCCTTCGAGATGCGATTGCCGGAGCGGCCTTTCAGCAAGCCGATGGCGCGCGCCCTGATCGAGCAGCGACGCATTCTGGCGATGGACGCGGAAGCCCAGGCGCGTGTCTTGACGGCGCTTGACGCACTCACGCTGGCGCCCGAGCGCTTCAATATGGACACGAAGGTCTATCTCGGTCTGCGGTCGATCTTCTGGCAGCTCGCCCATGCCAAGACCGACGATGCGCTGCGCGATGTCGTTTCGCGTATGTGGGACATGGCGGTCAATCTCGAGGACGGCGATTTGTCGGATGCACAGCAGGCGTTGCGCAATGCGGAGGATGCGCTGCGTCAGGCATTGGAGCGAGGCGCCAGTGACGAGGAGATCAAGCGCCTCACCGACGAGCTACGCGCTGCGCTCGACAAGTTCATGCAGGCCTTGGCCGACCAGCTGAAACAAAATCCGCAGCAACTTGCGCGCCCGCTCGATCCCAACTCGCGGATGGTGCGCCCGCAGGACCTGCAGAGCATGATCGATCGGCTGGAGCAGATGGCGCGGTCTGGCGCCCGCGATGCCGCGCGGCAGATGCTGCAGGATCTTCAGGCGATGCTCGATAATCTGCAGATGGCGCAGCAGGGCCAGATGCAGGACGGCGACGACCAGATGGCCCAGCAGCTGGACCAGCTCGGCGACATGATCCGCCAGCAGCAGGAATTGCGCGACAAGACGTTCCAGCAGGGGCAGGACCAGCGGCGCCAGCGCGGCGGCCAGCAAGGACAGCGCGGCCAGCAAGGGCAGCGCGGGCAGCAAGGGCAGCGCGGTCAGCAGCAGGGGCAGCAGGGCAATCAGAACGCCATGGGCGACCTGCAACAGCAGCAGCAGGCCCTGCGTGACCAGCTGAACAAACTGCTCGAGGAGATGCGCAAGCGTGGTATGGGCCAGCAGCAGGGCCAGGGGCAGCAAGGCCAGGGTCAGCAGGACCAGGGCCAGGAGGGCGATGGCCAGGCCGGCGCCGACCAGCTGGGCCAAGCCGGCGAGGCGATGGGGGATGCGCAGGGTCAGCTCGGGCAGGGCAACGCTGATGGCGCGGTAGAATCGCAGGGCAAGGCGCTGGATGCCTTGCGCCGAGGAGCCCAGAGCATGGCGCAGGCGATGCAGCAGCAACAGGGAATGGGCCCTGGTCAACCGGGCGGCCCGGGGCGCCCCGGACGGGCGGGACGCTATAGCCCACAACGTCGCGCCGATCAGGAGACCGATCCGCTCGGGCGCCCGCTACCAAATCATGGCGACTACGAAGGCGGTTGTGGGCGCGATGGGCAGTCCTGCCTTCCGGGCGAGATCGATGCGCAGCGTGCTCGGCGCATTCTCGATGAGTTGCGCAAGCGGTTCGGCGAGCTCTCTCGCCCGCAGCTCGAGCTCGACTACATCGAACGGCTGCTCAAGGATAACTGATCCCCTCCGTTCGCGACGGCAGCGGCGCGTTTCGCCGCTGCTCGCCGGCGGCGAGCGCCCCCGCGACGGCCGCCCGGATCGTGGCAAGCGAGAATGGCTTGTTGACCACGTCGTGGATCAGGCGCTCGAGACCCGAAGCTCGCTCTCGCTGGTCGGCATAGCCGGTCATCAGCAGGATGGTGATCGCGGGGTAATCTCGCGCGGTCGCGAGCGCCAGCGCAATTCCGTCCATCAGCGGCATGCGTATGTCGGTGAGCAGAAGCTCGAAGGCGCCCATCTCGCGCTGCATCAGATCAAGCGCCTCGGCCCCGTCGCAGGCGGTCATGACGGCATGACCATCTTGCGCCAGCGCGCGTGCGACCAGGCTGCGGATCGCTTCCTCGTCCTCGGCTATCAGGATGCGTGCCATTCGTCCTCACTGTGTGCTCGCGGCAAGATCGCGCCGGTTGAAGAACCGCACGACCACCTCGCGGGTTTCCGGCGGCGGTGTCGCCAGTCGTGACTGAAATTCCAGAGTCTCATCCGCGGACAATAGGCTGCGACCGGGCAGTGCCGTCCAGCTGTAGATCTCGTTTCCGTTGGCGTTGCGCGCCGCGAATCGCAATCGCGGCACCTCGACGGTGTGCCGGGCGACGCTGACAATCCGCCCCTGCACCAACAGCACCTGGGCGCCATTGCTGTTCTGCACCTCGACGCTGACATCGGAGAGCACAAGGCCGCGCAGATTGACCCCAAGCCCGATCGCCGCATAGAGCGACGCGGTCTGCGGCGCCAGCCGCACGACTTCGGCGCGCCAACCGATCAGGCCCGCATTGAGCAGCAAGAGCCCCAAGACTGCGGCAGGCATCAACGAGGCAGGCATCATCGATAATGGCCAGGCAAAGCGCTGACTGCGGGTCTCCGCCACGGCTCGCCGCGCTGCGACCGTTTCGATGTCTTCACCCTGGCCGTCCTCGATCGGGGCAAGTTCCGGCGAGGAGGTCGGTGGGGGTTCCATCGGGCCGGCCGGGTGATCGCGAGCATCGGGTGTCCCGTCCGCCAGCGGCGGGGCATCATCCAAGAACGGTGCATCCCCGGGGTCGCTTCTGATGGGTTCCGTTGCGCTTGGAGGCGCGAAGGCCGATTCGGTCTCTGGCCCGTCCTCGGCGTCCCCCGGCGCGCCGGGCGTGGCGAACTGAGCCATCTCGGCACGGTGTGATGCGGCAATTTCAGCAAGCGCTGTCGTATCGGCCGCAAACCAGACCGAGTGGCATCGCGCGCAGCGGACCGAACGCCCGGTTGGCCCTACCGCGGCTGCGTCGACTCGATATGAGGTCTGGCAATGGGGACAGACGATGTGCATCAGCGGCTCGCCGCGAATAGGCTGCCGGGGAGCCTAGCAGCCGATCCGTTAACGAATGGGAAACCATGTCCGTCTGGAGCGGGCGCCATCTGCATCCCAGCTCTCGAGGTAGCTCTCTACCGGCCGGGCCAACCGAGCTTTGCGGTGCTTTGCCCAAGGCATCGCGCGCGCTGGTATAAGGCGAATCGGGGGTGCAAAGCCTGTGCGGTCACGACCGCGCAAACTGGCCATCGGAGGACGAATTGGTCCGTTTCGAAAATGTGGGCCTTCGCTACGGCCTCGGGCCGGAGGTCCTGCGGGACCTGACGTTTCGGATTGATTCCCATTCGTTCCAGTTTTTGACTGGACCGTCCGGTGCGGGCAAGACCTCGCTCTTGCGCATGCTGTTCCTGTCGTTGCGCCCGACGCGCGGCCTCATCACGCTGTTTGGGCACGACGTGGCGACGCTGAGCAAGGATGCGCTGGCGACGCTACGGCGTCGGATCGGCGTGGTGTTTCAGGATTTTCGCCTGCTCGACCACATGACCACCTATGAGAACGTCGCATTGCCGTTCCGCGTCATGGGCCGCACCGAGGAGAGCTACCGCGAGGAGGTGGTGGAGCTCTTGCATTGGGTTGGCCTGGGCGAACGCATGTGGGCGTTCCCACCGATCCTTTCGGGCGGCGAGAAGCAGCGCGCGGCAATCGCCCGGGCCGTTATCGCCCGGCCGCAATTGCTGCTCGCCGACGAGCCGACCGGCAATGTGGATCCGAACCATGCCCAACGCCTGCTGCGGCTGTTCATCGAGCTCAACAAGTCGGGCACCTCGGTGCTGCTCGCTACCCACGACATCGCGCTGATGGACCAGTACGATGCCCGCCGGCTCGTGCTGCACGAAGGGCGGCTGCATGTCTATGATTGATACCGGCATCGGGCCCGATGCGGCGGACCAGGATGCAGGGGCGCTTGTCGCCGCGGAAGCCGAGCTGCCGCGCTTTGTAACCCCGATCGTCCCGCAGGCGACGATCGCAGCTCGGGCGTTGACCGCCGTCATCGCCATCATGACCTTTCTGGCCGTGATCACCATCGGGGCGGTCATGCTGCTGCGCTCGGCCGCCGGCGATTGGCAGGCCGATCTCGCGCGCGAGGTCACGATCCAGGTCCGACCGGTGTCGGGCCGCGACATCGAAGCCGATGTCGCCAAGGCCGCCGCCATCGCGGGTGCGATCCCCGGTATTGCGGGGGTGCGGCCCTACTCCAAGCAGGAATCCTCGCAGTTGCTGCAGCCTTGGCTCGACGGGCTCGCGCTGGATGAGCTGCCGGTTCCCCGCATAGTGGCGGTCGCCATCACGCCGGGGCAATCACCCGATCTCGCGAAGCTAAGGGCCGCATTGGCAGCACAACTTCCACCCGCGAGCTTGGACGATCATCGCGAATTCGTCGATCACATGCGGTCGGCGACAAGCATGATGGTTGTGGCCGCCAGCGCCGTGCTGTTGATGGTGATGGTCGCGACCGTGCTGTCGGTGACTTTCGCTACGCGGGCCGCCATGGCGACCAACCGCCAGGTGATCGAGGTGCTGCACTTCATCGGCGCCCGGAACGACTTCATTGCGGGTCATTTCCAGCGCCATTTCCTGTGGCTCGGGCTCAAAGGAGGCGCGATCGGGGGCGGGCTCGCCCTCTTGCTGTTTGCGGTGTTCGACCTCGCCAATGGCTGGATTTCGGCGCAGGCGGCCGGGGCGCAGCTCACCGCCATGTTCGGCAGCTTCTCGGTCGGGTTTGGCGGCTATATCGCAATGCTTGCACAAATGGCCCTGACCGCTTTGCTGACGGCGGCGACCGCACGGCAAACCGTCAACCGGACTCTGGATATGGTGCAATAGCTCGATGCGTGAGATTGCCACCGCAACATTGAAATTTGCGCTATGATTGATTTGGATGGGAACATCGATGCCGAGGGTCCGATCAAAGACCGAAGGCGCGGGTGCGGCGCATAAGCTCACGCCGTCGCGGCGCGGCGGCGCCGCGTCTCGACTGCTGCGGCGCACGGGACGCCCGGCGATCGCGATCTGTGCGATCGCGCTGTTTCTGCTCGCGGGCGGCTTCGGATGGTTCCTGTGGAACCTTCCTGCCGGTGAGATAAAGCTGGAGCGGGACGCCGACGGGATCGTGGTGCTGACAGGCGGTGCCTCGCGCATCAGTGATGCCATGGAGCTCCTGGCTGCCGGGCGTGGCAAGCGACTGCTGATCAGCGGACTCAACCGCACGACCACGTCGGGCGAGATATCGCGCCTCAATCCCGAATTCGGCTCATTCCTTAATTGTTGCGTCGACTTCGATCGCTCGCTGAATACCTTCGGCAACGCGACCGAAACGAGGCAATGGGCGCAGAGCCGTGGATTCCGTTCCTTGATCGTGGTGACTTCGACCTATCACATGCCGCGGGCAATGGCCGAGATCGCCAATCAGCTTCCAGATGTCGCGCTGCTGCCGTTTCCCGTCATCGGCGACAAGCTCAAGGCCGAGCCTTGGTGGACGCACGGCTCGACGCTGCGGCTGATGGTCTCCGAATATCTGAAATACATTGCCGCGCGCGTGCGCATCCGGCTTGATCCGGCCGCGCCCCCACGAGCCGCAACGCCTGCCGCGCCGCCTGAGCTGGTGCAAGCCGGCGCGGCTCGTCCGTAGCGCGCGCCTTTCGGATCCAGTCGTGCGTCTGATCGTCCGCTCTGTTTTGTTCAACGCGCTGTTCTACCTGAACACGCTGGTGCTGATGATCTTGGCGCTGCCGACCCTGGTGCTGCCGCGGCGCGCCATTCTCGCGGTCGTCCATGTCTGGGCGTGGACCAACCGATGGCTGCTCCGTGTGGTATGCGGCATCAGGGTCGAGCTGCGCGGTTTGGAGCGGGTGCCGAGCGGACCATTGCTGGTCGCCGCCAAGCACCAATCCGTGTGGGAGACGTTCGCGCTGGTGCCGCTGTTCGCGGATCCGGCCTTCATTCTCAAGCGCGAGCTCATGTGGCTGCCGTTTTTCGGCTGGTATGCCGGGAAGGCCGCGATGATCCCGGTCGATCGCGGAGCCCGCTCGCAGGCGCTCGCCGCTATCAGTGCACGCGCCCGTATCGAGCTCGCCCGCAATCGCCAGATCGTCATATTCCCGGAAGGCACGCGCCGGCAGCCCCATGCAGCCCCCAACTACAAATACGGTGTGGCGCATCTCTACGCCGAAAGCGGGGTTGCGTGCCTGCCGGTTGCGCTCAATTCCGGCCTGTTCTGGCCGCGACGGTCGATCCGCCGCTATCCCGGGACGATCGTGGCCGAATTTCTTGAACCGATCGCGCCCGGGCTCGGCAAGGAGGCATTCTTGGCGCGCCTGCAGGAAGCGATCGAGACCGCGACCTCCCGCCTCATCGCCGAGGGTGAGCGTCAGCTCGCAGCCGAGGGATACTTAGCCAAGAGGGAGAAGGAGAAGCCGTGAGCCTTGCCTCATTGCGGGGGGCTGATCTCGTGCATTCCCTTGAGACGCTCCGCCAGCAAGTGTAGCTCCGATTCGCGCAAGCCCAGCGCTTCCATGGCGGCGACAGTTGCAATGACGTAGTCCCGGTTCGGACCCGAGATGCCGTGGCCTTGCCGGATGTGGCGCAACTGCTCCTCCAGGGGCAGGCGGCCGGCATATTGGGCATGTCCGCGATCGACCACGTAACAGAGGGCGGTCACTTGGCGGACCGGCCCACCTTTCAGAAGGATTTGCCGCCTGCTTTCCCGATAGACGCCGGTGACCTGCTCGCGTCCCCGCAAATACATGATGGTCCTGGCCCGCTGCGCAGCCTTGACCCGGAACGCAATCCCCTGACAGGCACCGCCGCGGTCGAGACCGAGCACCAGGCCGGGCCGTTCGGGCGTGCCGCGATGCACGAAGGAATAAACGCACAGCGCCCGGTGCGCCCCGGTCAGGCGCGCTTCGACACGCTCGCAAAAATCGAAGCCGGGCCGCCACATCAGCGAGCCATAGCCGAAGACCCAAAGATCTTCGTCGGATGTGAGGAAGTCGTGATCCATCATCGAACGCTTAGCGCATGTTCCGGAAAAGTGGATATCGTTTTCGATAAGATCATGCGCAATCGCAAGATGAAGTGGAGCAGACCATAAAGATGCAAGCCGCACTGCAACGGGGACCGAGATCGGGACTTGGAAACGCCGCAATCGACGGCTTGTGAAGCGCGAAATCCGCCAAGGAGCATCGCCTATGCCTGAACCCACGAATGCGCAGCGTCGGCGGCGCTGGCCGCTCTACCTGCCGTTCCTGCTCGTTATGGTTCTGGCCATGTTGTGGAGCGGCGCCTGGTACTACCTTGCGGCGCGGGTTCCGCAGGAGATCGCGGATTTGGTGGCGCGCGAGGCCCGGGCCGGCCGCGTCTATGATTGCGGCAAGCAGGCGATCGGCGGCTTTCCGTTTCGTATCGAGCTCAACTGCTCTGATCCAAGCGTGCAGCTCAAGGACACGGCACCGCCGCTGTCGCTGAACGCCGCGCATGCGCTGCTTGCCTGGCAGATCTATGAGCCGTCGCTGGTGATCGGCGAGTTTACCGGGCCGCTTGCGCTCGGTGTGCCGGGCGAGCCCGCGCGCTATCGTGCCAATTGGCAACTCACCCAATCAAGCGTGCGGGCGTCCCTTGTGGGCGTTGAGCGCGTCTCGATCGTCAGTGAGGGTGTGCGGGTCGATCCCGCCGATGGCGGGAGCGGCCCTGCGGTATTTCGCGCCGGTCATGTGGAGCTGCACGGCCGACCGACGGCAGGCGTGGGCGCCGACAATCCCGCTGTCGATCTTGCCGTGCAGCTGGTCGCCGCGTCGGCTCCGGCGCTGCATCCGATCCTCGCCCAACCGCTCGACGCCGATTTCGTCGGCGTCCTGCACGGCGCTGCTGCGCTCGCACCCAAGCCATGGCCGGTCGTGTTCAAGCAATGGCAGGCGCGCGGCGGCAGCCTCGATATCAGCCATGTACGCGTGCAGCAGGGCGACGTCATCGCGGTTGGGCAAGGCTCACTCAGCTTGACCACGCGCGGCGGTCTCAACGGTGAGCTGCAGGTGACCGTCGTGGAGCTCGCCAAGGTGCTGCAGGCCCTCGGCATCAGTCAGGTGGTCTCGCAAGGGGACGTTGGTTCTGCCATCGACGCGCTCGATCGCATGCTGCCCGGCCTCGGCAACCTTGCGCGGCAAAATGCCGGCGCCGGCATTGTGGCCGGGCTCGGCGCCGTCGGGCAGAGCACCACGCTCGAGGGCAGGGCGGCCGTAGTCGTGCCGTTGCGGTTCGAGGACGGCGACGTGCGGCTTGGACCCTTTCGCCTCGGAAACATCCCGCCGTTGTTTTGAACGGAGCTCTAAGCTCGCACCTATTTCTCTGGTCTTTCGGGGTGGGCCGCCGGAGTGCCATCTTGGGCGTCGTGCGGCAGCCCCGGATGGGGGCGGCCGAAGTCCGGGGCGGGCGAATCCTGGCCGACCGCTACAATGCCTTTGCGGATGGCGCGGGTGCGGGTGAAATGCTCGAACAGCGCGTCACCGTCGCCCCGGCGGATTGCCCGGGTGAGGCTCGCGATGTCCTCGTTGAAACGGCCGAGCATTTCCAGCACCGCATCCTTGTTGGCGAGGAAGACATCGCGCCACATGGTCGGGTCGGAGGCGGCGATGCGGGTAAAATCGCGAAACCCGCCGGCTGAGAATTGCAGCACCTCGGAACGCGTCACTTGCGCGAGCTCGTCGGCGGTGCCGACGATCGTGTAGGCGATGAGATGCGGCAGATGACTGGTGACCGCGAGCACCAGATCGTGATGCTCTGCGCTCATCATCTCCACATTGGCGCCGAGCGCGCGCCAGAAGGCGGCGAGCCGGTCGACTGCGCCGGGCTCGGTGTTTTCGGGCGGTGTCAGGATGCACCAGCGGTTCACGAACAGCTCGGCGAATCCGGCGTCAGGACCTGAATATTCGGTGCCGGCGACCGGATGGGCTGGAACAAAGTGGACGCCGGGAGGAATGTGCGGAGCCATGTCGCGCACGACCGAGGATTTGACCGAGCCCACGTCGGAGACGATCGCTCCGGGCTTCAGATGAGCGCCGATCTCGCGTGCGACCGGTCCGCTCTGGCCGACCGGGATCGACAAGATGACGAGATCGGCGCCGGCCGCTGCCGCCGCATTATTTTCCACGACCTCATCGGCGAGGTTGAGCTCATCCACGCGCGCGCGCGTTGCCGCCGAGCGGGCGGTGGCCACGATCGAGCGCACTGCGCCTTGCGCCCGCGCCGCACGCGCAATCGAGGAGCCGATGAGGCCGACGCCGATAAGCGCAAGGCGGTCGAACAGCGGAGCGCTGAGAGTCACGCGGCGCGCCCGATGAACTCGGCCAGCGCATCGACGACCAGCCGGTTAGCTTCTTCACAACCGACCGTCATGCGCAGCGCGTTGGGCAAGTGATAGGCGGAGACCCGGCGCAGTATGAGGCCGCGCTTGGTCAGGAAGGCGTCGGCCTCCGCAGCGGTGCGGCCCTTCGCTTCGGGAAAGTGGATGAGAACGAAATTCGCCACGCTCGGAGTCACGACGAGCCCGAGCTTGCGGATTTCATCGCTGAGCCAGGCGATCCATTTGTCGTTGTGGGCGCGCGCCGCCTCGACATGGGCGCCATCCCGGATGGCGGCGATCCCGGCCGCCATTGCGGCCGAGTTGACGTTGAACGGACCGCGAATACGGTTGACGGCATCAGTCACGTGCGCAGGGGCGTACATCCAGCCCAACCGCAATCCGGCAAGGCCGTAGATCTTCGAGAATGTTCGGCACATGACCACATTGTCGGATGTGGCGACGAGCTCGATGCCGGCCTCGTAGTCGTTGCGGCGCACATATTCGGCATAGGCCGCATCCAGGACCAGCAATACGTTGCTTGGCAGCGCACGATGCAGCCGCCGGATTTCATCGAACGGCACATAGGTGCCGGTCGGATTGTTCGGATTGGCGAGAAAGACGATCCGGGTCCGCTCGGTGACTGCGGCCAGGATTGCGCCGACGTCGGCCGTGAAGTTCTTTTCCGCAGCCACCACCGGCTTGCCGCCGCAGGAGAGCGTGGCGATCGGGTAGATCAGAAATCCATGCGTCGTGTGGATCGCCTCATCGCCCTCGCGCAGATAGGCATGCGCGAGCAGATTCAACAAGTCGTCGGACCCCGCCCCGCAGACGATACGGTCGGGATCGAGCCCGAAGACGGCCCCAATGGCCTCCCGCAAGCCCGTTGTGGCTCCATCCGGGTAGTCTTGCAGATGGTCGGCGACCGCCCGAAAGGCCATGACTGCGCTCGGGCTCGGACCCAGCGGCGTCTCGTTGGAGGATAGCTTGAACACACGGGCAACACCCGGCGCGGCGCTCTTGCCCGGCACATAGGGATCGATCGTCAGTACGCCGGGTCGGGGTTGCGGTCGCAGCATCGACATCAACTTGTTCCGACAGTTTGCTCAACACAGATCGGACACATGCAGTAAAACATTTTCATTGAAAGTGGAAACGGGCTCATCGGCTCGTGGGCACGGGCCGCGCGCTTTTCTCGGAAACCCGATACCGCGAGGCATGGCTACCGACGCGGGCGGAGGACCGCACCGAGGCGCCGGCCTCGATCAGGGCCTCGGTTATCGCCGCGATGCTGCCGCCTAGCGGCACCGAAATCAAAAGCGCCGCGCCATCGAAAGCCCGGTCGGGCGCTGCCAGCACCTCGGCGAGAGGTCCAAGCGCCTTGGCAGCCGTCGCGCTCCAGCCTGCGACCCGCATGCTCCAGACCTCGACCTCGGTCACCATGGCATCGTCGCCAATCCGCGACAGCACGAAGGCGGGCAGCGCAGCCGGGTGGTCCGGACGTTCAACGAAGGGCAGGCGAGCGATGATCTTGGGGGCGCTGTCGAACTCAAGGGCGTTCCACCAAGCGCCGGCCCCAGGCAGCCCGAAAGCCGGCACAAGACCGAGATCACCAGCGGAATCGGAGACCGCCGCGACCACCGCCGATGCCCCCATATGGGCCACCAGCGGCACGGTAAAGCCAAAATGGAACCGGCTCGAATCGCGCATCTCGGCGGCGCCGGCCGAAAGATCCGCATGCAGTGAAAACGGCGCTTGCACATAGGTGAAGGTCGAGATGATGACGCGCCAGATGCTCTCGACGGTATCGAGCGGCAAGATGCCCTGGTGACGTTCGACCAGCCGCCGCATCATGTCGGCCTCGCGTGCCGGACGGAACGCAGAACCCTTCTCTTGAGTCTTCTTCACCTTGATCAGGCGATCGATGATGTCGCTGCGCTCGATCAACAGACCGTGCATGGCCGCATCGATGCGGTCGATCTCGCGGCGCAATTCGGCAAGCGTTGGCGTGTCGGGACGTGGCGATTTCGACATAGGTTGGTCGGGTCTTTGCCGTGGATCGGCGCGGCCATTGATAGGAGGCGCCTGCCGCGAAAGTAAAGAAAACATTGACAGGGACGGGCGGGGGCCTATCTAAACCTCTTGCGCCGCCTGTCTTTTTGCCGGTTGCGCCATCGGCAGCTAGTGCGGCGGTTTTGCCGTTCCTACCAGGATTGCGGCGAGTCTTTCGTAGGAACGTCAAAACCGAAGCCGCACTAGAAATTAAATACCTGCGGGTGTCACCTTTCGGTTTCGACCTTTGTAGACGTAAGTTGCGGCAAGCTGATACGAACGTCAGAAGCGGGACACTAGTCCGCCATGTCGGTGCGGAGTGAGAAGATGGCCATGGCCGACATAAGCGCGACACTGGGGACGGCTGAACGCGAAGTGTCGCGCGAAAGGATCGACCGCGTGCGCGAAGCCGACGAGCCTCGCTCCCTGGTCGTCAGATTTGGTGCCGACCGTCCGCTCAAGCTCGATGCCGGCGTCGAGCTCTCTCCTTTCCAGATCGCCTACCAGACTTATGGAACGCTCAATGCGGAGCGCAGCAATGCCATCCTGGTGTGCCATGCACTCACCGGCGACCAGCACGTGGCCAATCCTCATCCGGTCACCGGCAAGCCGGGCTGGTGGGAGACCATGGTGGGCGCGGGCCGGCCGATCGATACCGACCGCTACTTCGTGATCTGCCCCAACGTGCTGGGCGCCTGCATGGGAACCACCGGTCCGGCTTCGACCAATCCGCGGACCGGCGAGCCCTGGGGCTTGGACTTTCCGATGATCACAGTGCGCGACATGGTCCGCGCCCAAGCGATGCTGCTCGACCATCTCGGCATCGAATCGCTGTTTTCCGTGGCCGGAGGCTCGATGGGCGGGATGCAGGTGCTGCAATGGGCATCGAGCTACCCGCAGCGAGTCTTTTCGGCCCTGCCACTCGCCACCGCGACCCGTCACTCGGCGCAGAACATCGCTTTCCACGAGGTCGGCCGCCAGGCCGTGATGGCCGACCCGGAATGGCGCGGCGGTCGTTATTTTGCGGCCGGAACCAACCCGCGCCGCGGGCTCGCGGTCGCCCGGATGGGCGCGCACATCACTTACCTGTCCGACGCGGCGCTGCATCGCAAGTTTGGCCGCCGATTCCAGGATCGCGACAATCCGACCTTCACCTTCGATGCCGACTTCCAGGTGGAGAGCTATCTGCGTCATCAGGGCATCAGCTTCGTGGAGCGGTTCGACGCCAACTCCTACCTGTACCTGACCCGGGCGATGGACTATTTCGATCTGGCGGCGGATTTCGACGGTGCGCTGGCGAGCGCGTTCAAGGGGACGCCGACCCGGTTTTGCGTGGTCTCGTTCACCTCGGATTGGCTGTTCCCGACGTCCGATTCGCGCGCCATCGTGCACGCGCTCAACGCGAGCGGGGCGCGCGTGTCCTTCGCCGAGATCGTCACCGACAAGGGACACGACGCGTTTCTGCTGCAGGAGCCGGAGCTGTTTGCGATCGTGAGCGGCTTTCTTGAAGGTGCCGCCAAGGCGCGCGGCCTGCCGACAGCGCAACGGTGATGGTAGGCCGATCATGATGCTTTCGCGCCTCAAGCATGACCTGACCATGGCGGAGACTGCGCGCATGCCGGGCGGGGCGCGCGTCGACCTGGTCGTGGTCGCCGATATGGTCGAGCCCGGCGCCAAAGTCCTCGATGTCGGCTGCGGCGATGGTGAATTACTGCGGCTGTTGGCCGAGACCCGCAATGTTGACGGGCGCGGCATCGAGCTTTCGCGCGAGGGCGTGAACGAGTGCGTCGCCAAGGGGCTTGCGGTGATCCAGGGCGACGCCGACACCGACCTCGCCGACTATCCGGACGATGCCTTCGACTATGTGATCCTGTCGCAGACCCTGCAGGCGACTCGAGCGCCGCGAGTCGTGGTCGAGCATATGCTGCGGATCGGGCGGCGCGCCATCGTTTCCTTTCCCAATTTCGGCCATTGGCGCATCCGCATTCAGGTCATGTTTCAGGGCCGCATGCCGCGGACCGACAATCTTCCCTACGCCTGGTACGATTCGCCGAACATCCATTTCTGCACCATCAAGGATTTCCGCGAGCTCTGCGTGGCGACGGGAGCCAAGATGGAAAAGGCGGTCGCGCTCAATCCGTGGGGCTCGCCGCTACGCCTCACTGCGCCGTGGTGGTTCTGGAACATGCTCGGCGAGCAGGCGGTGTTCTTGTTGAGCCGGGGCGACGGGTCGCCCGGCCGGGATCGGGGTCATTCGACCGGCAACAGCCGGTCACCGACCGCGACCTCGCCGCCACGCACCACCTCGGCATAGATTCCGCAGTCGGAGTGGCCGTAAGCGCGCCGCAGCGTTTCCGGGATCGTCAGGTCGCGGATGCCGGTAACCGGATTCACATTGGTGGCTGCGCAACGCACGATGCGCTTGACGATCTTCAAGCGAGCTTCCCCGATCGCGATCTCGCTCCCGACCAGATCAAGCTCTGCCCAGGCCGGCCAACCCGCCGCATACACATTGGCGCGAAAGCGCAGCGGGTTGACCGCCATCCCGGTCAGCTGCTCGAGCGCCTGCACCGACGCAAGATTGATGACCGAGACCACTTTGCGGGCGACGTCCGAGAAGCTGAATCCGGCCGCGTGCAGGAGCCGCGGTGGCCCGCGCAATTCATCGGCGCAGAAACCGGCGAAGAAGCGCTCGATCGCCGTGCGGCCCTGTGTGGTGCCCAGATCGCCGCGCACGGCGTCGTGCCCTTCACGCTCGATGAGGAGGGTGCGGCTCGCGCCATCGAAGCGCGTTCGCAGCCTCGCCAGGCGCTCGTTGCGCATGAGCATGAGATAGTGGGTCTTGGGCTGGTAGCGCGGCTGCGCCGGATCAAATCCGGACGGTCCGTTCTCGATCGCGAAGAGCCTGTCGCCCGGTACCGTCTCGCCGGCCTGCAGACGTGCCTGATCCAGCGGCTCGGGGCTCAGCCCCTTCACCGGGTAGCGATAGATGCCCTCGATGCGCGCAGGCCCGATCATAGTGTCTCCGTGGCTCCGAACCGAGGAGAGTTGTTAGCGCATGTTCCACGGGAGTGAACATCGGTTTCCGCTTCTCCGACGCTCGGGTCTGCGCAGCCGCGGGTCCAAGCCGAGGAGCAGCCGGGCCCCCTTCCGCTGACGCTGTTCCGCCACCACATTGCGAAAAGCGGATGCCGACAGGGTCCGCCAGAGCATGAACGTCTTAACCCATTGACGATGACCTTTCCGCGCCGATTCGGGCGGAGGGGCAGGCCGAGGGAAAAAACCATGGATTTCGAAAAATTCACCGAGCGTGCGCGCGGATTCGTGCAGTCTGCGCAGGCAATGGCGTTGCGCGAAGGCCACCAGCAATTTGCGCCCGAGCATCTGCTCAAGGTGCTGCTTGACGATCCGGAAGGTCTGGCAGCCGGCCTTATCGACCGGTCCGGCGGGAGATCGCGAGAGGCGCTGGCAGCCGTCGAGAAGGCACTTGCGGCAATTCCGAAGGTCTCCGGCAGCGGAGCCGGCCAAGTCTACCTCGCAGCCCCTTTGGCGCGCGTCTTCGATCAAGCGGAAAAGATCGCCCAGAAAGCCGGCGACAGCTATGTGACTGTCGAGCGTCTGCTGCTGGCGCTCGCACTCGACAAGGACAGCGAGGCCGGAAAGATACTCGCACGCGCCGGCGTTTCTCCGCAAAACCTCAATGCCGCGATCGAAGCCTTGCGCAAGGGACGTACCGCCGATACGGCCTCGGCCGAGAACGCCTACGATGCGCTCAAGAAATACACCCGCGACCTCACTCAGGCGGCGCGCGATGGCAAGATCGATCCGGTTATCGGGCGTGATGAGGAGATCCGCCGCACCATCCAGGTGCTGTCGCGGCGCACCAAGAATAATCCGGTTCTGATCGGCGAGCCTGGCGTCGGCAAGACGGCGATCGTCGAGGGCCTTGCCCAGCGCATCGTCAACGGCGACGTGCCTGAAAGCCTTTCCGACAAGAAGCTGCTTGCGCTTGATCTCGGGGCGCTGATCGCCGGCGCAAAATACCGCGGTGAGTTCGAGGAGCGCCTCAAAGCCGTGCTGCAGGAGGTGATCGGCGCGGAAGGCGGGATCGTGTTGTTCATCGACGAGATGCACACGCTGGTCGGCGCCGGCAAGGCCGACGGGGCCATGGACGCCTCGAACCTGCTCAAGCCCGCGCTGGCGCGCGGTGAGCTGCATTGCATCGGCGCGACCACGCTCGATGAGTACAAGAAGCACGTCGAGAAGGACGCAGCTCTCGCCCGCCGCTTTCAGCCGGTTTACGTCAGCGAGCCCACCGTCGAGGATACAATCTCGATCCTGCGCGGCCTCAAGGACAAGTACGAGCAGCACCATGGCGTGCGCGTCACCGACAGCGCGATCGTGGCGGCGGCGACGCTGTCCAACCGCTATATCACCGACCGCTTCCTTCCCGACAAGGCAATCGATCTGGTCGATGAAGCGGCTGCGCGGCTCAAGATGCAGGTCGATTCCAAGCCCGAGGAGCTCGATTCGATCGACCGCGAGGTGGTCCGTCTCAAGATCGAGCAGGAGGCCTTGAAGAAGGAGCACGATCCGGGCTCGCGCGCGCGCCTGAAGTCGCTTGAGGCCGAGCTTGCCGCGCTGGAGAAGAAGTCCGCCGACCTGACCGCCCGTTGGAAGTCGGAAAAGGAGAAGCTTTCCGAGGCCCAGAAGGTCAAGACGGAGCTCGATCAGCTGCGCGTCGAGCTCGCCAATGCGCAGCGCCGGGGGGAGTATCAGCGGGCGGGCGAGCTCGCCTATGGGCGCATCCCTGAGCTCGAGCGCAAGCTCAAGGGCATGGAGGCCGGCGAAGCCAAGGGAGCGGTCCTGGAAGAGGCCGTCACCGCCGACCACGTCGCCCAGGTGGTCTCACGCTGGACTGGGATTCCGGTCGATCGGATGCTCGAGGGCGAGAAGGAAAAGCTCCTGCATATGGAGAAGAGCCTGGCCAAGCGGGTGATCGGCCAGGAGGAAGCCGTCAAGGCGGTCGCAACCGCGGTGCGTCGCGCCCGGGCGGGCTTGCAAGATCCGAATCGGCCGATCGGCTCGTTCATGTTCTTGGGTCCAACCGGGGTCGGCAAGACCGAGCTCACCAAGGCGCTCGCCGAGTTCCTCTTCGACGACGAGCAGGCGCTCCTGCGTCTCGACATGTCCGAGTACATGGAAAAGCATTCGGTTGCGCGGTTGATCGGCGCGCCTCCGGGCTATGTAGGCTACGAGGAAGGTGGCGCCCTCACCGAGGCGGTGCGGCGGCGGCCTTACCAGGTGGTGCTGTTCGACGAGGTCGAAAAGGCGCATCCGGACGTCTTCAACGTGCTGCTGCAAGTGCTGGACGATGGACGCCTCACTGATGGGCAGGGCCACACGGTCGACTTCCGCAACACGTTGATCGTCATGACCTCGAACCTCGGCGCCGAATATCTGGTCAACCAGCCGGAGGGCGAGGATACCGATGCGGTGCGCGATCAGGTCATGGCGGTGGTCCGGTCGAGCTTCCGGCCGGAGTTCCTCAACCGCGTCGACGAGATCATCTTGTTCCACCGCCTCAAGCGCGAAGAGATGGGCCGCATCGTCGATATCCAGATGGAGCGGCTGGGAAAGCTCCTGGAGGAGCGCAAGATCAGAGTCGTTCTCGAGACCTCGGCACGCGATTGGCTGGCCGACAAGGGCTGGGACCCCGCCTATGGGGCGCGGCCGCTCAAGCGCGTGATCCAGAAGTCGGTGCAGGATCCGCTCGCCGAGATGATCCTGTCCGGGCGCGTAAAAGACGGCGAGAAGGTGGTGATCTCGGCCGGCAAGCAGGGGCTTTCCTTCAACGGCAAGCTAGCGGCCGCCGCGTAAGGCCGAGCTGGCAAGCTATCTACTTATCCGCTGATGCCGTCTGCGCGACCCGCGCAGGCGGCGCCGCACGGGCGAGCACCTGATCGAGCTTGTCGCGCTGCTCCTCGAAATTGGCGAGCACGGCCCCTTCCAGCACCCGGCCGCGCGGCAGCTTGACCTTCATGGGATCGACGAAGCGCCCGTTGATCAGGATTTCGTAGTGCACGTGCGGACCGGTCGAGTAGCCGGTCGATCCCACATAGCCGATCACCTGGCCCTGGCGGACGTGGCTGCCTTCCTCCAGGCCGCGGGCAAAAGCCGACATGTGCCCGTAGGCGGTCTCGTATCCGTTGGCGTGCCGGATCTTGATGTATTTGCCGTAACCGCCCTCGGGACCGATATGCTCGATCACCCCGTTGCCGGACGCGAAGATCGGTGCGCCGTAAGATGCGCCCCAGTCGACCCCGGTGTGCACCCGGAAGATGTTCACCACCGGATCGCGGCGGTCGCCGAACGGTGAGGTGACCATTCCTTCGGACACCGGCTTGCGCACCAGGAACTTCTTCGCGCTCTTGCCGGTCTCGTCGTAGTAGTCCACGACGTTGTCGTCAGGCGACTGATAGCGATAGTACTTCTTGGTCTCGCCGGCCGTGGTGAGCGAGGCGTAGAGGATATCGGCCTTTTCGTTGTTGCTTTCGTCCTCGCCCGCGAACAACAGCTCGAGCGAGTCTCCGGGCTGGACCTTGCGCTGGAAATCCTCGTCGTAGGAATAGATGCGGATGAGGTCCTCGATCACCGGACGGGGGATCTGATTGCGCAGGCCGGTTTCGTAGATGCTTTGGTAGAGGCGAATGCCGGCGCCGTCATCGCCCTCGTTGTCGCCTGACTGCGCGACTTCGGTATCGGCCGCCTGCGGATCGATCGAAACGAACTTGCCGAGGTCCGACAGCGCCACGATGGCATCGACGCCATTGTCGCTCGCGACCACCACGCGCAGCGGCCGCAGCCGTTTCGGATCGCTCGGGTCGAGCAGAATGCGCAGCTTTTGGCCCTCTTTCACGCCATTGTCGCGCCCGTACTGGCCAAGCGCAGTAGTGACGTCCTTGATGTCATCCGGATGGACGCCAAGGTCGCGCAAGACCGAGCCGATCGAGTCACCCTTCTTCAGCGTGACGTTGCGCTCGCTCCAGGGGTTGCCCCCGGTCGCTTGTGCGGCAGTCTTGGGCAGAAGCGTGATGTTCTCTGGCGCAATCCGTGTCTCGAAACCCACATAAGGGTTGGGCGTGCTCTCACCCGCGTAAGCCAATTTGAGGCTCCCTGCGTCGCCCGGCAGCGATCCGGTGGCGCCCGCCTGCATTGCGGCATCGCGCACGCCCATAACCACTTCGTCCATCGCCAGCACGGCCGCAAGCTTGGCTTTGGGCAACAGCGGTGCAAGATCGCGTTGCACGAAGGAGACTTCCGCGTCCGGCTCTGCGCCCGGATCGTCGGTGGTGCCGGAGCTGCCCGGCGACTCGGCTTGCGCCAGGATTTTCTGCGGGTTGAATGGAGGAATATTGGCCGACAGCTCGGTCGCTGTGAGCGCGAGATTGCCGGCGACCCGGACAAACGGACGCACCCGCACCAGCTCGCGGTTCCCCACATGGGTGGTGGTGCTCACGCGAATGACTTGGCGATGCGTGTTGATCTCGCCGGCCGGCGGCAGCCGGTTGCCCTTGCGGAGCGAGCTCATGTGCTCGGAGAGATTGCCGACTGCCCCGCGCAAGGCGACCTCGACGCGCTCGGGCACGGTGGCAAAATTGGTCTGGCCATCAAGTGCTGCAAAAACGGCGCCGCCCATGAGAGCAGCGCCGCAAAGACCGGTCAGGATTGTGCCGCTGAACCACTGCACCGATACCCGGCGGCGGTCGATCTCGCCGCGTGCCGTGCCGTCGACCGAAAGCGGCGGCTCGTTGCCGAGATCAAAGCGATCAGCGTCGCTTCGGTATGTGCCGCGCCGCTTGCCGTGTTCCAAGGCTTACGTCCCCTCCGCCGCGCCCTGAAGGGCGGACTTCCGCAATCAACACGCAAGGAGCGTCACAAATCCGGCCGGACAGCAGCTTGCCTGAACCTTGGGGCCCGAAGCCGTCGTTCTTTGTCGATTGGTCCCCGGATCCCGCTCGCTCGCCCATTGCAATAAAACCGGGCCGGTCGTCTGTTGCCGACCGCCCGATCAGAATTTTTGAGCCGATTTCGGGTGACGCCGCACAGGTCAGCGATCG
>DATGLV010000010.1:0-173814 GCA_035293945.1 Xanthobacteraceae bacterium
CACCATCCGCATGCATCAGGAGCGCCAATATCCGGGCCGCCCAATCGCGACCACCCTCAAGAACCCGGACTTCTCCGCCTATGCGCGCGCTTTCGGCGGGTTCGGCGCAACCGTCGAGCGCACCGAGGACTTTCCGGATGCCTTCACGGCGGCGCAACAATCCACCAGGCCGGCCATCATCCACCTCAAGATCGACCCGGAAGCAATCACGCCCGCAACCACACTCAATCAAATCCGTCAAACGGCGCTGGCAAAAGCGCAGTGACCTGGCGCCGCACTTCGGTGACTGCAAAGAACAAAGCCATGTTTCAACCGAGCCACAACAGCATCTCCGCCACCTGGACATTCTTTGACGGGGAATGGCATGCGGGAGATGTGCGTATCCTGGGCCCGCGTACTCACGCGTGCTGGCTTGGATCAATGGTGTTTGACGGCGCACGTGCCTTCGAGGGCGTGATGCCGGACCTCGACCGGCACTGCGCCAGAGTGAACCAATCCGCCGGCGTTTGTTTCCTAAAGCCGGTGGTGGGGATCGCGACATGGATCGAGCTTGCCCGGGAGGGGGCCCAGCGGTTTGGTGAAGGTGCCGAGCTCTACATACGGCCGATGTATTGGGCCGAAAGCGGTCCTGCGGGTGGTATCCGGCACGATCCTGATTCGACCCGCTGGTGCTTGTGCATCTACGAAGCACCTCTGCCGAAGCCGCTCGGCACCAGCATCACCTTGTCGCCCTTTCGCCGACCGACGCGCGATTGCGCACCTGTGGACGCCAAGGCGAGCTGCCTCTATCCCAACAATGCGCGCGCCATGTTCGAAGCGCAGAGCCGTGGGTTTGACAACTGCCTGATGTGCGATGCACTCGGAAATGTCGCCGAGCTCGCGACGTCGAATGTATTCATGGTTCGGGACCAGGTTGTGTTCACTCCGACGCCGAACGGAACCTTCCTCAACGGGATCACGCGACAACGCATCATCGAGCTGCTGCGCGCTGCGGGCCTAACTGTCGTCGAAACGACGCTGCGCTCGGCGGATTTCTATGCCGCCGACGAAATCTTCTCATCCGGCAATTTTTCCAAGCTTTCACCAATAACCCGCATCGAAGACCGGCGCCTTGTTCCAGGTCCGGTCTACCGCCGGGCGCGTCAGCTATACTGGGATTTCGCCCATTCATGACCAACCCGGGTAAGAACCGGGATGCCGCCCGGGGGGCTGGCGGCAGCGGAGAAATCGGTTCTGTCAAACGAAATTTCAGATCGCGGCAATCGGTGCGATTGGATCATCGCTCCCGCAATGCGTCGTGCCGGTACTCGGTGAACGGGGAAAGCAGATAGCTGATGATTCGACGCGAACCTGTTTTCACTTCCACGCTTACGGCCATTCCGGGGCCCAACTCGAGCTTCCGCTCACCTACTTGAAATTGCTGCTGGTCGAGCGACACCCTGACCGCATAGAAGGGATCCCCGCTCTCGGGTGCGCCCACGCTATGCCCCGGCGAAGGCTGACCCCCATCTCGGGCGTCCCGCGCGATGGCATCCGGCGAGATGCCCAGCACATGACCATGCAGCAGCCCGTATCGGCTGAAGTTGAAAGCATCGACCTTTATGGCTGCCTCTTGTCCGGCGTTGACAAATCCGACGTCGTCATTGGACAAGGAAGCCTCGATCTCGAGCCGGCTGCCCAGCGGCACGACGACGGCGAGAACCTGCGCCGGGGTGACGATCCCGCCGACGGTGTGCACTGCAAGCTGCTGCACCACTCCGTCCACTGGAGCGGTCAATTCCTGCAACTTGGTCCGCCGTTCCGACCGTATCACGTCCTGCGCGGCCTCGGCTGCTTTCTGCTCGCTCTTGACCAGCTGATCGTACAGCGAGTGCCGGTATTCGGTTGTCGCGCGCTCCCGTGATTGTTGCAGCGCAGAGATTGCCTCCTCGGCCTCCTTGAGCTTGCTCTGTTGAATAGTGAGATCTTGCTGCTCCCCAACGAGCTCTTGAGCCTCCGTCAGGAAGGTGAGCTTGGAAACCAGCGCCTTGTCGAGAAGCGTCTTATGTATATCGTAACGTTCCTGCAGCAGCGGGATGGTCGCCTGAAGCTTGCCGATCTGCGCAGCTACAGTCGAGCGCTCGGCTTGCTTTTGCGAAATCTGACGATCGATCTCAGCAAGCTTGGCATTTTGGTCCACTGCTTGACTTGAAAGAAACGCCCGGTGCATTTCGACCTGCGCCGGCGTTGCGTCGGAGGGTGGCTCGAACGCACTCAGCGGATCTTCGTTGTTCGCCAATGCGGCGCGCAGTCTCGCCACATCGAGCCGCGCGGCAAGAAGGTCGGTCTTGAAGTGCTCGAGCTCGGCATCCGTCATGGTGGGGTCCAGATCTATGAGAGTCTCGCCGGCGTGCACGCGCTGCCCATCGTGGACCAGGATAGCCCGCACGACTCCGCTGTCGAGCGGCTGCACAAGCTTGCTTCCGCCGCTGGGTATGATTTTTCCCCGCGCGGTCACGACCACGTCGACCGTCCCTAACATCGACCAAATCGCACCCGCGCAGAAGATGGCCATTATGATCCCGGCGATCGCACGCCCGATCGGGGAGGGCGGCCTTTCCGTTATCTCCAAGGCTGCCGGCAGGAACGCGAGCTCATATTCCGGGCGCCTGCGCCCGGTCAATGCGACGGCTCGGCTTTCCGATGTGGCGATTGCGGCGGAAGGATTGTTAGTGGGTGCCATGCAAGCCGGCCTGCAAAAAATGGAGATTCGCGTAGCGTCCTTTGCTGCGGATCAGTTCCTCATGCGTGCCGTCCTCGACGATGCGGCCGCGCTCGAGCGTGACGATCCGATCGGCGTTGCGCACGGTGGATAGCCGATGCGCAATGATGAAGACGGTCCGTCCGGCGGCGATTTGCTGCATGTTTTGCTGAATCGCGCGCTCGCTCTCGTAATCGAGCGCGCTGGTCGCTTCATCGAATATGAGGATTCGCGGATCCGTGATCAGGGCTCTCGCGATGGCTATGCGTTGACGCTGCCCGCCCGAAAGAGCGGCGCCGCGCTCCCCGGCGATGGTGTCGTAGCCCTCCGGCAGATCGGCGATGAAATCATGCGCACCGGCCAGCTTCGCCGCCGCGATCACCCGCGACATCGGCATCGTCGGATCTGCGAGCGTGATATTGTGACGAACACTACGATTGAAGAGCACGTTTTCCTGAAGCACGACTCCGATCTGGTGCCGCAGCCACGCGAGGTCGATCATCGAGAGGTCGATTCCATCGATCAAAACGCGGCCGGTCTCCGGCACGTACAGGCGCTGAATAAGCTTCGCGACGGTGCTTTTGCCTGAACCGGACGATCCGACGATGCCGACCACCTCACCGGGCTGAATATCCAGGCAGACGTCGCGCAGGATCGGCGGAGCATCGACCCGATAACGGAACGTCACATTCTCGAAAGTCACCTGGCCGCGCAACTCCGGCAAGGCGGCGCTCCCGGCGCCGGCGCCGGGCTCCGGCTTGGTGTTGAGAATATCGCCCAAGCGCTCGACCGATAGCCGTGCCTGATGAAAGTCCTGCCAAATCTGCGCCAAACGCAAGATCGGCGCGCTGAGTCGGGCCGCCAACATGTTGAAAGCCACGAGAGCGCCGACGCTCAGGCCGCCGGCGATGACGAGCTTCGCACCCAAATAGAGCAGCGCGGCGGTGCCTAGCTTGCTTACCAGCTGCACGGCCTCGCTCGCCGCGTTGTTCAGGTTCGTGACGCGAAAGCTCGAGGCGACGTAGGCAGCGAGCTGCTCTTCCCAGCAACGCTGCATCTGCGGCTCGACCGCCATGGTCTTGAGCGTCTCGATACCGGTGACGCTTTCTACCAGGAAAGCCTGGTTTTCCGCGCCACGCCGAAATCTCTCATCGAGCCGGCGGCGAAACATGGGGGTCAGGCCGGCAGATATCGCGATGTAGGGCGGGAGTGTCGCGACCGAAACCAGGGTCAATAGTGGTGAATAATAGAGCATCACCGCAAGGAAAACCAAAGTGAACAGCAGATCAACGACCAATGTCAGCGCGGAGCTGGTAATGAATTGGCGAATGTTCTCCAGCTCCCGCACGCGGGCAACCGAATCTCCGACCCGGCGGGTTTGAAAATAGGCGAGCGGCAGCGAGATCAGGTGTCGGAACAGTCTCGCACCGAGCTCGATGTCTATCCGGTTGGTCGTGTGCGTGAAAAGATATGTGCGCACCGCGCCGAGCCCGGCTTCAAACAGGCTGATAATGACCAGGCCCGCGATCAGGACGTCCAGTGTGGCGAGGCTGTGGTGCACCAGGACCTTATCAATGATGACCTGAAAGAAGAGGGGTGTCACCAGTGCAAAGAGCTGCAGGAACAATGATGCAGCCAGGACTTCGCCGATCATGCGGCGATATTTGTAGACAGCCGCGACAAACCAAGAGATGTCGAATGTCCTTGACAGATCGGCGAGGCTTGCGCGCCGCACGGCCAGAATGAGCCCGCCGCTCCAGATTTCCTCAAAATCGGATCGCGCTATCGATTCAATCTCTCCCGTGCTCGGATGCTGTACCAGAACTCGGTCGGCATCGGCGCGACCCAAGATCAGATACTCGCCATTTCGCAGTATCGCCAGGGCGGGAAGGGGAGCGGTACCGAGGCGCTCCCATGCGGTTGAAACGGCGCTCGCCTTCAAGCCACGCTGTTTGGCGAATCGCAATACCGCGGTGACGCCGGTTTCACCCCCCATTTGATGCCGGATTTGTGCCTGCTCGGCTGCCAGGCCGTGATACCGCAACAAGATTTCCAGAGCGAGAAACGCGGAATCCGCTGCGGTCGAGCCGCCACGCGAGCGGTCAAACACGACTGGGTCGAGCTTCTCCCATTGCGGGTGCCCGGATAAGCGTTGCCATACTGCTTTCGCCATCGCTGCTTGCACTCTCATGACCCGGATTTCGGCACGAACTTTGATCTTGTGTTGCCGATAGGCTCGGTCGGCACCACACGCACGCGCGCTGGTTCGCCCCGCGAATGCGGGACGAACCGGCGTCGCAACTACTGTTGATTAGTGCAGTGGCTTGGTAAGCGTCGCGACCTGCTGTTGCGGGGACGCGGCGGAGGAATTCGAGAACGATTCAAAGTGGAATCGGTCCGCGGAACCGCTGGCCATGAACTGGTTGAGCAGGCTCGATGCCTTTGCGCCGACACTGCCCCAGGATTCGGGCGAGCCGGTGTTGACCGCCGGTTGCGGGGCCAGAGTATCGGCCCGCCTTATCAGGCCGGCGAACTGGGAAGAGTCGAAACGGGAAGTCTGGTGAGCAGAATCCGCGTGCGTTCCTTGGCCAAGGCTCAGATGCGGCCGCGTCACCTGACTGCTTCCTTTGCCCGCTGAAACCGGGTCAGAAGATACGGCGGGTTGAGTGGCGGCCGGCTTGGTGACAGTCGGCTTGGTGACGACCGAGCTTGTCCCGCTCGAGGCGGTCCTGGATCCGGTCGGCTGTTGCGCCGAGGCGGTGACCATCGTTGCGGGCGAGGCGACCACTGCGCTCGTCTTCGCGGTCGAGGCGACCACCGCGCTCGTATTCACGTTCCTTCCAAGAACGGTGTCCCCGCTTCCCGCCTTCTGGTAAAGCTGAACGTCGCCCACCTTCATCGCCATCGACTGCGGGGTCGAGCTGTCCAAGACCGTATGCCATCCGGCGGCTTTGGAATCGGCCACCTGAAGGTTCATGATCAGTTCCATGGGCTTCGTGGGGATGCTCGCCTGCGCGCTCGTGATCTGGCCGGTCTCCTTTCCGTTCAGGTACCAAGTGATGGACTTGCCGGGCACCCAATTGATCCCATAGGTGTTGTAGCCGGAGGTCAGATTGGTGCCGGTATTTACCACCGTACCGTAAGTGCCCGACGGGGTGTGGAGATGGTAGGAGATGTTGTCCTTTGCGGTCGAGGCCGGCGTGTACCCGCCTTCTTCCATGTCGATCTCATAATTGTCTCCGCTGCTTCCGGCGCCCTTGCCCGGCAACAGCCATAAGCTGGGCCATGCGCCGTCGCCGCTTGGCGCCGCCATGCTGACCTGAAGATATCCGCCGGTGAACTCGAACTTGCCGTAGCTCGATACTGCGCCGGACGTAATCGGGAAGGTCTGACGCACGCCTTGGTTCATGCCGACGACGCTCCGCTTGACCGCTGTCAGCGTGAGTCCGTTATTGACCGATATCTGACTCGGCATATCGTAATCGGCGTCATAGGGGCCACCCGGCCCGCTGCCGCCAGAGCCGTTATCATTCCACGCCCAGCCCTGCGCCGCATTGCTGGTGATGTAGGTGTTCCAATGGCTGGAAAGCTTAGTTCCCGAAAAATTGTCGTTGAATACGAGATTGCTGGAAGTGTAACCAGCCGGTGCGGAAAGATTGATCGTCATGATCTACCCCTTGTTAGTCACGCTTGAATACCCCCGATGATTTCTTTCTTTAGCGATGGGGCAGCGCCGTGGCGATTCCTTGACCCCGAAAGGGGAATCATAAGGAATCTTTCTGCCGACCCAATCATTGTTTTATCTCTGCTCCGATGCGAGTCGTTGCATTTCGTCGGAGGAAAGCGACGCAACCGCTTCTGAGATTAACTTTGCGCAATACAAGGAAACTGAGTCGCGATCGCAGCGACGTCGCGCTTTCGCGAAAACAGGCGCAAAATCGTGCTCGCGGGCAATGTGCAGCGGGCGGCGACTTGAAGCTCACCCACCCGCCTCATTAGTGCAGAGTGACCTCACCCAGCGTGTACCAAGGTCCTTGGCCATCGATCGCCAGAGTGATGTCGGGGATGTGACTCTGCGGCGGCCCCAAGCCAATTCGGACTTCATACGTCCCTGCCGGGAGGCCGCGGGTCGGTATGCTCACAACATCATCCCTTGTGCCGGGAAGAAATCCTCGCATGGAGAGGCCTGTGTCTACGACCTCGGGACCGAGGCCGACCAGCACATGGCGCTCCATGTACATGGGTGCGTTTCCGTTATTCTCCCAGCGCAAACTCAGAGGCAAGCCGGCGCTCTTGGACGCGGCGATGGGAAAGGTTGCCTGGCTCAGCGCAATTCGATAGCCCAGCCGGGCGAGCATGCTGTCGAGTCCGGGAAGCATTTCCGCAGGTATCCGGGCGCTCTTGTTGCTGAGCTCGGAAACGTGGTTGTCGATGGCCCATTGCAAGCTATCCCGCCAAGGGAGCCGATGCGCGACCCAATCAGCCATCACGCCGCATGGCTCCATGATGACCGGAGCTGTCTGCCAGGCATTCGGCACATCTGCCAATATCCGGGGATATTTGCCGTTCATTTCGCGAGAGCCGCCCCAGCAATCCGCCCGCCAGCCGATGCCGGACTGCAAGGCGAGCCGAAACGCATCGGGGTCGTTTTCCCAGATCCCGTCATTGATGATCACCGGCACCTTGAAATTGGTCGAGAACAATCGGAACAGCCATTGCAGAGTGGCGCTGCTCGGATAGGGAGGTTGCGGTTTGGTGTTCCAGAAATGCTGTTCGCCCCAGTCGCCAATGAGTCCCACGTCAATCGAGTCGATTGCGGGGTTGTCGCCATAACGTTGGCCGGCTGCGGTAATCAATGACTTCAAATCTTGTTGCACGCGGCTGTCGTTCAAATCCGGCACCCAGGTTTCATCGTTGCCAAACTTGAATCCGAAGCCCGGATAGCCGGCTCTGCGGAGCGCGACCGGCCCGCCATTGCCTTCTTCATAAGCCATGATCCGGAAGGCGAGGCGCTGGCCCGCGGCGCGCGCTTCGGCCAGCGCCCGATCGATCGGCATGAAGTTGAAGACGCCTGACGCGGGTTCGACCGCGCTCCAGTCGAGACGAACATACATGGTGCTCGAAGGAAATTGCCGGTCCGTCAGTGCCGATTGATCGAAGGTTTGGTAGCCAACCCCCGGGTTCTTGATGATGCCCTCGCGTTGCTTCGAATGATAGGTCTGCAAGCGCGGCGAGCCGTCCGCAGGATCGGCTGCGGCCGGCAGTCTCGGCGCGAAGCTCATGGCGACGATGAGGCTCGTCGTCAGTGCCGCGGCAGGCCAAGTCATCATGATTTGCAACATCTGCTCCTCCATCTGATGTCCAGATTCAGGAACCCGCGCCCTCTTGCTGCGCCCAGCTGTGCTTGCTCGGCCCCAGCGCGCCACGCAACAGGACTGGGGTCATGACCAACGCTTCCACATAGACCGCCAGCACCCAGCCGCGTGTGAAGCCGAGCATGCCGTCGAGACCGGCTCCGCCGGCGGCGAGCCCTAATTCGAGCAGCGCCCCTGCGCCCAGCAGGAGTGAAGCTGTCCCCATGCGGTAGTTGATGCGCTGTATTGCGATGAAGTGATATTTGACCGACACCGCGAAAATCGCGAGGCTCAGTATCCTGAGGACGGGAGCGCCGTGCTCCGCGTAGACGGGCCCGAAGAATCCGAGGACGATACCGGAACAGATCGTCAGGCCGAGCCATGCGGCTATGCTGATGAGAGCACTGAGCAACAGCGACAAGCGCAGCCTCTGACCGATGAGCGTCGGCTCGACGGCTCCGAGGGCGAAAAGCAGGGTGGTCAGCGACGCCGGTCCGAGCAGGATCACGTTGAGAACCATCCACGCCGCATAGAATGCGGCGTTGGCCTCCGGAGAGATCAGCGTCGTGACCAGAAACGGTATGATCAGCGATGGTGATTGCGCGGCGAGGTTGAGAAGGTGATGACCGACGACATCGAATACATGCGGCCGGAGCAGACGAAACTTCGGAGCGACGAACAGCCCGCGACCGCCCAGACCGAAAATACCGGCGATCAGAAACACGGAAATCACCTGGCCGGCCAGTAAGCTGAAAATAATGGGGCTCTGGCTGCCCATTCCGCCCGTGATGGTGCCGATTGCGAGCAGGAAGAGAAGTTTCATCGCCGAAGCCGCAATGCCACGCCACATTTGCAGCGAGCTCTGCAAGAGGCCCACGAAGGCACTATCCAGCACCAGGGTGAATCCGGTGATCCCGCAGCCGGCCAGGAAGAGCAGGCTGTCGGTCCGTGTCGGCAGAAAGCTGCCGAGCGTGAGCGGCCACATCTGAGCGGCGGCAAGGTAACAGATCGAGGAAAGGATCGAGGACGCAGCAGCTGCAAGGATCGCCGCGGAAATGAACCCGGTCGTATCCTGCGATTTTCGCCCGGTCTCGCCGATCAGCAGCGTGCCCAAGCCGAAATCGCCGAAAAGTCCGAGGAGGCTCATCATGGAGATCGCTGCCGAAGCCAATCCCACTGCTTGCGTGCTGAAGTGACGGGCCGCTACCCACCAGAACAGAAATCCGATCACTGCGGTCGCACCGGAGCCGATCGCCAGAGCCAAGGAATTCCGCAGCAAGGCTGCATTCGCGTCGACGGTTCGACGGACATGGCGAGCCATCCGGACAGTCTGCTGCATGCCGCGCAGGGAACGGTAAAAGATGCGACATCTTGCGGTTCGCATAACCCGCGGCATTAGCCCGAGGTCTCGTGCATGAGCTCGGGGCGAGGCGAAGTCTTCGCCGCGAGGTTGCGGTAGATGCGCTCGATCCGCGGAACGACGCTGCCGGCCTTGAAATGCTCCGATTTGAGCTTTGCCGAATCTCCCATGCTCGCCCGCAGCTCCGGGCGATCGATGAGGCGGCGCATCGCGTCCGCCAATGCGCTCACATTGCCCTTCGGCACGAGAATTCCGGTCCGTCCATCATCGACGAGATCGGGCATTCCGCCGACCTCACTGACGATCATCGGCTTGCCCAGCGCCATTGCTTCAATCACGACCGAAGCGCAGGCGTCGGGCAGAATCGAGGGAGCGATGCCGAACAGGCATCGCTTCCACGCATGCATGACGCATTGATGCGGCCAGCTTTCGAACACGAACACGTTCTTTGGCAGGTCGCGCGGAGTATCGGGGCAGCGGCGGCCGATAAGCACGAGGGGCGGCGCGTCCCGCAGGGCTTCATACGCTTGCAGCAGCACCAGGATCCCTTTTTGGATACGCAGATCGCCGACATAAAGTAGGAAATCCTCCGCCGGAAGCTGCTCGATGCGGGTGTCGCCCTCTCGCAGCAGTCCGACATCGTCGGCAACGAAATTAGGCACCACCTCGAACGGCAGTCCTTTCTCGGCGAGGCGGTTACCCACGGCGATGGCGGAGCTCACCGCCAAAAACCTGTCGACCCGGCGGCGCTCGATGGCGCCCGACGTCCAGCCACCCAATGCGGCCACAGGCCCTTTTATGGGCCCGTAAAAATCCAAAGCACAGCCAAGGCATTTGCCGAATGCAGGGCCTGTGCACGGGTCGCCGTGCCGCATTGTGTTCTTTTGCAGACAGCTCAGGCTCAGGTCGTGCAAAGTGACGACAAATCCAGCGCCCACCGAACGTTTCAGCGGCAGATACGAGTGCAGCAGCCAATTATGGGCATGGACGATGTCCGGGTTGTGCCTGCGCGTCACCCGGTGCAAGCCCGAGACCAATTCCGGGTCGGGAAGCGGCGGCGCATATTTGCGATCCCGATCGCTGAAGAGAACGTCAAGCCGCTGCATGGTTCCGCGCAGCCGGTGAACTTCGACACCTTCGTCGACTTCATATGGTGCGAGGCCGTTTTGCCATATCGTCGCAACGACTACCTGATGCCCACGTCGCAGAAGGGCTTGGCCGAGGTTGCGTACGTGGCGCTCCTCTCCGCCGATCACCGGAGGATAAAACTGCGCCAGCATCAAAATTCTCATTCAGTCCTCCCCCGTAGCCGGCAGCCAAACGCGGCGATAAACACGACGTTGATCCCCGTCCTTGAAGAGCCTCGCTTCGGCGCCGTGCAAAGAGCGGTCCCGCTGCTGCGCGCCGATCGGCGCCACAAGATCCGCGGTCCAGCTTTCACCGACGCCGAGATAGATGCCGCTCCATTTCCGGGCGAGGGCGCCGTTCACCTCGACTTCCACGTCGTAACGGCTCGGGGCCGCTTCCTCGTTCCTGATTCCGAGTGCCAGCAGGCCGTCGCCATCGGGAACCATCCAGAACTCGGTGTAGACGAACTCGCGCCTTTCGATTGCTTCGGCTCGCGCCAACAGCACGGCGCTGACGGTGAAAAGCGCGGCGCCGATCAACATCGCGGCCTGTGCGGGTCGCAGTGATGGCGCCACGGAACCGGGCGTGCCGACAAGCGGCGACTGCCGTCGCACGTGAGCACCGAGGCACGCGCTGAGCGTGGCCGCAAGAAGAGCCATCGCCCACCCGGTGCGCGACATCGCCCCGATGAAGTGTAGCCCGAGCCCGGCGAAGATCGTGACGATCAGGCTCAGCCCGACTGCAAAGACCAGGGTGGCAAGCTTGGGCTCCTGCTGTGGAACCAGGGCCTGCAGGAGCGGCCAGCCCGGCAGAAAGAGCACCAAGAGCACGCTTGCACCGAGCCTCAGGACGGGAGAAGGCGCGAAGACGAGCGCGGCGCAAACGCATCCCGCAATCGCAATGATGCCGATTGCGATCGCCGGTTCTCGCGCTCTATTCACGTCCATTGCGCAACGCCTCCGTTAGCTTTCTTACGTCGTAGATGACGATGAAACCGTCATCGAACAGCCGCGCCACGTCCTTGAGCTGATTGAATTTCAACAGCGCGCTCGCTTCCGGCGGCCGTTCGTGCGCCACGTCCGGTTCACCCTTGCTGAAATAGACGCCATAGGCGGGAAGCGCCGATGTCAAACGTAAGTCGGACAGGATATATTGCAGCCCAGTGACCTTGATCAGATTGAGGTCCTCCGGCGCCAGCTCTTTGTCGATAAATATCCCGGAGACATCCAGCCCGGTCTGTTCATTCGTGACCAGGCGCTGGCCTCCATATGTCGTGAGAAGAATCTCGTTGATCCGGTCGGCCGCGAAGTTGTTTGTTTCGCCTAACCACTCGCGCGTCCATTCGGATGCGCCGATACCCATTGGCTCGATCGAGAGTGCATCAGCGGCGACTCGATAACGTCGTGGAACGTCTCCGAGCGTCCAGCCGGAAAACACGCCGCCCACCATGACAATCGTGAGTGCAACACCGACGACAGCGGCCCGCGCGCGTCCGGTCGACGACCTCTGCCAAAAACCCGCCAAAGCCACGGCGACGACGGGTCCGATGCCGAGGTAAATGAATGGTCCCAAGCGGTTTCCGAGCTCCCAACCCCCTCCGGTCAACCGCAAAGCCATGCTAAGCGGAAACGCCAAGGTCAGTATGGTCAGAAAGACGAGCCGGCTGTTCCGCCATCGGAGCGGAAACAAAGCCGGGACGAGGCGCGCACCCGCCAGCACCAAGCTGCGGAAGAACCCGGTGGCAAGGCCGACACACACCAAGCCTACGGCGGCGAGCGCCGTAACGCGGAACCAGAGCGGCGCGCCCGACCCGTCCGAGCCGGTAAAGGGCTGGCGCTCCAGTGTCAGCGTCGTCATCGACTTGTACATATCGCTCAAACCGCCCGCCAGCTCGGGCCCGAGATAGCCTCCGAGGGGAATTCGCATCAGGTGAGACCACAGCGACGGTGCGGCTGCCGCTATCACCAGCAATGCGCCACCGACCGCGCGGGGCGCGCCCCCGGTCTCGCTGGCCAGGGACAGTACACTCAGCAGCGCGAAGAACAGGAGCCCGAAGAAGGCGGTCACATGATGGGTCAGGGCGAGCACAACAATGAAAGCAGCAGCCAGCCCCCGGTTGAACGTCTGGTTTCCCCGGCCCGCCGTGGCGTTGCTGGCCTCGGCCAGCAACGCCAATATGAGGAACACCATGGCGAGGCTTTCATATGCAAACGAAGCGTCGAACTCCACGAAGTTCCAGTTGCTCATGTAGATCAGGCTGGCAAGCGACGCTAACCTTGTCGAGGCGAGTATCCGTTCGAAGAACAGAAACAACGCGCAAACGAACAAAACCCGCAATATCCCCATGAACACTTCAGCACACGGGAAGATCGGCAGCCCCGACAGGTTGGCGATGGCGGTCGTGGCAATCTCGAGTGCCGGATAGAGCGGGCTGACCGGTAGTAGCGCGTTGGGCGTGAAGAGGCGGCCGTATCGCAGAATGTTCTCGGCAGTACGCCAATGTAGATATTCATCGAAGCCCGCAAAGCCGATGGGGCTCGCCATGAATTTGAGGACGTAGAGTCCGCAAGCGAGAAGTATCAACAAACCTACTCGCTCCCAGCGCGATAACGATGGCCAGGCGAGACGACATATAATGGCTAGCAGCCAGATCGATGCGCTCCCCCAGAAGAGAGGCTGAAGGAGCGCCGGATCAAGCGGCAGGTTGATCAAAATACCTGCCGCCAAGAGGCCCGCACCGGTCAATAGGCTGAGCTGGGGTATCAACCCCCAGCTTTCCGTGATCGCGACCTGCTCGAGCTCTCCGGGATGCTGCAAGCCGAGAATGGCGGTCCCGCCGCCAAGGACCAAGCTCCAAATGCGCCCCCGATGCCGGCCGGTTGTATCAGCATACCCCGCCTGCTGCGATAAACTCATTTCGGTTTCCCGGTTGTCACTCTCCCATGCCGGCCCTGAGTAGCTTAGGGGCTCCGCTCTCTACTCCGGCATGCTCCTTTGAGAGTAATGGGCGACACCATGGCGGTAGCCATAAAGAGGGATGCTTGGCTGCGCCGAGATGCTTCAGCCTGGGAGCGCAGCGTTCCGGCTTCTCGGCGCCAGGCGAAGAATAGGAAGCGAACGCGTCAGCAACTTCCGGCGGAGATCGGTGCTTCGCCCGCCTGGCTGCGCGCCACAACGGTTTGATAGATGTTCAGAAGCCTGTCGGCGCAGTCATCCCAGTCAGGCAGCGTTATCTGAACCGGCCTACGCGGGGTTGATAGTTGCTCTGCCATGGCGTCGGCGAGCGTTTGGCTATCACAATGGAGCGGGATCAAGCGGCAGGCTCCGCCCCTCGCGATCTCGCGCAGGCCCGACGTATCGCTGACCAGCACCGGGCGGCCGAGCGCGAGTGCTTCGACGATTGCGACCGGATGCGCTTCGTATTCGCTCATCAAAACGACGAGAGCCGCGCTGGAGATCAGGCTGGCGATTCCCTGCTTATCGGACGGCAGAATGCCACCGATGGTCACCTGAGAGTCGAGCGAAAGCTCGCGTACCAGCTTACGCAGATTCTGCTCATAGGGTCCCTCGCCCAGAATGCGCAGATGCGCATCCGGCGCGCGCCGCAGCAGCCCCGGAAAGGCGCGGATCACGCGATGGTGGCCCTTGTAGCGCTCCAACCTGCCGATCGAGATCACGAGCGGGCTGCTCGGGGTCTGGGTTGTATCGCTCACTTTCGGCAGCCGCGACCCGTTCGGAACGACTGCAAAACGCGCGCGAGCAATTCCCAGGCTGTTACTGAACAAGTCGGCCTCGAATTCCGAAACGGCGATGAGCTGTTGCGCCCGCGCGATCAGCGGGCGGAGCGCTGCGCGCTGGATGCCCCGGATCGCGTTGCGCAGTCGCGAAGAATGCCCGCCGCTGTGAAAGGTGATGACAAACGGGATTCGGTTGCGGATCGCTGCCGCCATGGCGAGCGGCGAAACGAGCGTGTGGTAGCTCTGTACATGCACGATGTCCCATTCACCGCTTCCTATCCGTGGGAATAACTCGGGTGCAAAATAGAGGTCGCCGTGTTTCGGCCAGGCCTTCACCCGAATGATGTTGATGCCGGAAACAAGTTCCGTCACCGGATACCGCCGGGAGGGATCCGTGCTGAGGATCGTCACTGACTGTCCGCGCCGAGCAAGCCTTTGCGCGACTTCGTGGGTGTGGGTTTCGACGCCACCCATGTAAGGGTAGTAGCGCGGCGTCACCATGAGGATGCTGAATGGCGGCTTTGGCGCGCGCAAGCTTGCGTCGGCTGCAGTCGCGGCCGGAGACATCGTGCGTTCACACAAACCGTCAGGGGCAACCATGTGCAACGATCCGGACTCGATGCCGGAAGAATTCGCGGATAATTGTCTTTAAGACGCGCCAGCCGTCCGGGATCGCTCTGAGGTTGCTCGACCCGCTGATCCGCAAGGCTTCGAAGCTCGCAACTTCGACGATCCTGAGTCGATTCTTTATGGCGCGGATGTTGAGGAGCGTTTCGATCTCAAATCCGGCGCAGTGGCACTTCAGCAGCGGCACGTGTCGCCGCCATAGGGCGATGTAGCCGTAGCATAGATCGCTGAAGCAGCCGCCATATAGCAGGCGCACCACTTTGGTCAGCGCCCAGTTGCCGAGCATTCGGATCGCCGACATGTCGTCGGTTCCGGCGCCCTGCAGGAAGCGCGATCCCTTGGCGAAATCGGCACCGGACAATAGGGCGCCGACGAAAAGGATGATTTCCTCCGGCGCCATGGAACCGTCCGCGTCGAGCATCACGATGATGTCGCCCCGCGCCGCCGAAAAACCAGCCTCAAGCGCCCAACCCTTGCCACGGCGGGGTTCCATAACGATGCGGACGTCCGATCGCAGCCGAGCCGCAACCTCGACCGTATTGTCGGTGGAGCACCCGTCCACAATGATCACCTCGTGCACCCAGCGGGGGATGCGCGGCAACAGCGACGGGAGGTTTCTCGCCTCGTTCAGCGTCGGGATCACCACGCTCACGCTTGGTAGATCGAGGCCGAATGGAATTGGCTGCGAGGCCGGTAGCTTTGGTTGCGCAGCCCGATGTGCGAGGCTTCTTACATGCGTATTCATTTTACATGCGTATTCATTCCGAAACGACCGGTGTGAGTGCGCCAAGCCTGGATCCGGGCGAGAACTTGCGGACCAGTTCCCTCGCGAAGTACCGAGGCATCCGCTGCGAGGGATGTCGGGTGCCGAACACGAAGCGTGCCACCGGACCGAAGCTGCTGGCTGAGATCGGTCCGATGAAATGCAGCCCCGGTACGGAGGATTCGTAATCTGCCGAAAGCACCGGAGCTCCTGCGCGGGCTCGAAGATCCGCTGAAATTCGCTTTTCGAGGAATGTCAGCCGGCTGACGTCGATCTGGTAGCCGGTGGCAGCGATGACGTGGCTGGTTCTGAGAATTTGGGTGGTGCCGCGGCCGTCGCACAAATGCAGATACACCCGGCCATCCCGCTGTTGCGCACCGGTCACCTGCCGTCCCATGAGCGTGCGAACCTTTCCCAGGACCTTGCCCGACATGAATGCGCCGCCCAGCGGGCCGAGCGCACGCGTATAGGCGAGGTCGTGACGCCATCGATCGGGCAGCAGACGAATGAGACGAGGCGCATCGGCACAAAGCTTCAGGGTCCAGCCTTCGCCGATTCCGCTGTCCGGCGCGATCATCCGCTCGAGCAGGCCGCGATGCCGCGGCGGGCGCGCGAAGGACAGCTCCTCGGCACGCGCAACAAGCGAAACATTGGCACCCGCCTCGTGCAGCAGGCCCGCCAGATCCGTTGCCGAAGACCCGTGACCGATGATGGTCACATCGCCATCAATGAAATCATCAAGGGAGCCATATTGGCCGCTGTGCGACCACAGTTCCGGAGGCAGATGACAGAGAGAAGTCGGGATGCGCCTGAATGGCTGAAGACCGACCGCGATCACCACCCGACGGGCTTCCACTGCTTGACCGTCGGCAAAGTCAGCGCGGAATCCCCGATCGCTTCGCACCAGCAGCCGCAACGATGCAGGTTCGACGTTCGGCACGAACCGCGCTTGAAAGTCCCTCCCATATGCGAGGAAAGTTTCACGCGAGAGCGGCAGCATGGTGTCGTGATAAGGAATGGCGCGCTCGTTGCAGAAATGCTTGGCGGTGGATCGCTCGTGCTCGCCGTACAGGCTCGAAGCCCAGGGATAGGATTTCAGCAGCATGCCGGGCGGCATATTTTCGGCCCAGCTGCCCATCGGCTTGCCGAAGATCAGAAACTCGATTCCGCGCGCGTGCAGGCTGCTGGCGAGCGACAACCCGTAAGGGCCTGCGCCGATGATCAGAACGTCGATAGACTTCATTACTTTGCCTTGCCGGATACTCTAAAAAAAGCAGGGCGAGTTCAGCATATGCAGCGCACAAAATTAACGTCTCAAGTGGGGTGGCAAAGCCTATCAGTGTGATTAACCCAAAATCATCCGCTGCCGATCGCGGCAGATGGGCGACGAAACGATGGCCCTCGCTCACTGATCATTTCGTGACATCGGCGCGCGGCGCAAAACCTTCCGTTGAGTCCTGTCTGGAAGCTGGGAGCACGCGGAGGCGAACGAGATCGCCGGGCTGCAAATCCGCGGTGCCGGCGACATCGATTATCGTGGTACCGTCGGCCGAGCGACGTACGACTTGGTAAGTTATACTGTCTTCGGATACGGCCGAAGCACCGGCGGCACCGTGCTGAACCACACTCAACGCGTCTCTGGAGCTGGCGAGGTCGCGCTGGAGGTCGATACTTTCCTGCTTGGACCGGTCGATCTCCTGTTCGAGCTGGTTCTTCTTATCGGCCTCGTAGGTGGACTTCTCCTGCTCGGCGACGGCCAAGCGCTGCCTGGCGAGCGTAATTGCCTCGACGGCTTCCTGGCGATGCTGTTGTGCCCCAAGTAGCTCGCTCTGAACCTGGTCCATGACGGTATTGTCGACTATGTTGCGGCTCGCCAGGTTGTGCATACGACTTGCGCGCTGGTCCTTGAGCCTGAGGTCCTCCTCGATCGGAGCGATTCGGCCGGAAAGCGTCGCGATCTCTTCCTTCCCGTTCTCGATCGCCGTTGCCAGCGTCCTCTCGTGCGCTTGGTCAGATGCCTTCGCGAGCTTGCGACGCTCGACCTCGGCGTTGATCGCTCCTCTCGCCTTCGCCTCTCCGGCGATATCGATCAGAGACTGCGGCACCTGGACGGTGGTTCCGTCCCGCTCCGCTTGCAGAACGGCGACACGCGCCAACGACTGGATCAAGTGATCAACCGACGTATAGCTCCTTTCCGTTTCGCGAACGCTCTCAAGCTGCTGCCAGGGTTCCAGGTGTGAGCGGTCGAGTCCTCCGGCGAGGGCCACTGCGTGCAGCACGGTCATGCCCGGCGCGTATGCATAAGACCCGGGATTCTTGACCGGGCCGAGAATGTATATCGGCTGTCGCTCCAGCAACGTGATCGTGACGAAGCCGTCGTGGCCGAGAGTGGCCCCGAAACTGCTCTGCAGAGCCGATTGCAATTCCTGCGCCGTGCGTCCCGCCGCCGGCATTCTCCCCAGTAGCGGCAACGAGATCGTGCCGTCGTCCTGGACGAGGAATTCGCCGCTGAGCTCGGTCCGTTGCTCCAGGCTGTCAGGGACCGTACGCGTCTTTGTCCACTTATCTTCCTGGAAATCGACGCGCTGGTAGAACATGATCTTGAGCTTATCGCCTGTCCTGAATGCTGAGCCGCCGACGGCGCCGTGTTCCGGCGGCGCAGCTGTCTGCGCGGCTGCAGCAGCTGGAGCCGCGTCCAGCACGACGATCGGTTCCGGACTGGCACTCTTGCGGGCCGGATTGCCCGGGTCTGTTGGGGCGGCGGTCTCCAGACCGCCTGTCTTGCGCGTCCGATCGGTGCGGTCGACAAATCCAGCCGTCAGGGCCACGGCAGCCGAGCCGGAAAGGATTACTTTGACGATGCGGTTCATCTTGGTCTCCATTCAGGTCAGATGGACCTTCGAGCGGCGCACAATTCGTCGACCTCCAATGCGAAACGCATTCGGGGGCTCAAAGTCTAAGTCGGGCGGCCAAGATCACGCAGTCATCTCGCCGACATGCATGCTCAAATAGGAAGTACCCAATACGAGGTATTTGGACGAGGAATGGTGGGAGCCTGCTACCCCGAATGCGAGCGGCTAGCTCACCCAGGTTGCTCTGCGAGGGTCGAAACCCGCCGTGCTACTGTTGAATGTTCACCGAGCTGCGGCGGGCAAGATGCAGACTTGTGCTATCGTCATCGGCGGTGAGCTCAATGGCCTCGGAGTGTGCCGAAGTCTGGGTCTCGGGAACATCACGACATATCTGATAGGTCGCAGCCGCGTCGATGCCGCGATGTGGTCTCGACACGCGAGGCCCAGGCGCGTCGCTATGCTGAACGGGCGCCCCCTTTTCGACTGCTTGCTTTCGCTGGTTGCTGAGTGCGCCAACTTCCGTTTTTGATCATGACGGACGAGATGTCGGTGCTGACCGTGTCGGAGCATCGCGAGCGATTGGGCGAAAGACTTGTGTTCCGGCTTCCGCCGCACGAGGTCGTGACGACCTTGCACGACTAGGCCCGCTTTCACCAGTTTGCGGTGGAAAAGCGTTTGCCGGTCCCAGGAGCCGAAATCGTCGCCCGATCTGGGAATTCTCAAAGCTTCGAAAGCTGACCTTCCCGGTGATCATAAAGCCGGCTGACAAGCGAGACTTCCATGCGGGGCGGGTTGCCCGTCTAACTGTAGCAGAAAATTTCGTGGCGGCGGCTGCCGCCTCCGAAAGGCTGCTCGAACGGGCTCGCGAGCTGATAGTACAGGAACGGGTGGATGGGCCCGACAACGCGATCTATTTTGCCTCTTCTACTCTGCGCCCGGAGGGCGGATCGTGAGCATGTTCACTGGTCGCAAGCTGGCCAGCAATCCACCCTCGCAGCACGGCGTTGTGCATGGCGGCTCCGGAGGCCCGCCAGCAGCTCGAGGCCGCCACGCGCAATTCTTGGATCTGGCTTGCTATACCGGGTTCGGCAGCGTGGAATTCAAATGGGATCGGCATAAGCGCTGTTTTGTCATCATCGAGCCGACCGTTGGACGCACCGATTGGCAGGAGGAGCTCGCGACGTTATGCGGCGTGAATATCCCGCTTGCTGCCGTTCGGTTCGAGCAGGGTCTGGCGCCGCTTCCGTGCACGCCGAGGGGCAAGCACATCGTTTGGCAAGCCTCCTACCTCGATCCTTTCCTGCTCGGATACAAAAACCCCCCGCGGCGACAATTGTTACGGTTACTGGCGGCTGAATGATCCGCTCCCGGCCATGGTGCACTATCCGACAAACCTCTTGTCCATAACGACGGCTCGCCTGCGGGGCCGCCTCAATGGTTCCGGCGCTCGCAGCAACACTCATAGGCTCGAATAAGCTCGAATAAAGCTGGCTCAGCTCTTTTGGGCTAATACTTCGCCAGTAATTGCTTTCCCGTGCTCAGCCATCAACACTCGCGCCTCTCCGAGGTTACGAGGGCCGATGCGCATTTGCCTGTTGCTCGATCCGTCGCGTTGCCTGCGCTGGCATTTGTGGATCGCCCAGGCGTTGTCGGAGAAGCCCGGCTATTCGGTCGTGGTGAGATTCACTGCGGACGAATTTCCGCTTCCGCAGGCCTGCAGGCTGGTTCTTGATCTGGAACGGTTGATTTTCGGTCTCGCGCGCGGATGCGCGACCGACCTGGTCGGCGAGGTCGAGCTTACCCGGTGCTGTCAAATTGGTTCGAGCGTCGACCGCGAGCTCGACCTCGTCATCAACCTTGCGGGTCATCAGGAGCAGGCTCCTTCGTCTGAGCGGGTGTTGACACTCGCGTTCAACGGATATCCGACGGAGATCGGCGCCCTCTCGCAACTTTTAGAAAGCCGTTCAGTGCTGGTCGAAGTTCACGACAGCGATCACCCGGACGCGGTGGCGCAAGCGCGCCCCGCGGTGACCGATCAGCGTATTCTGGCAAAAGCGCTCGACAACGTTCTGTCGTGTGCGACGGAATTGATTTTGAAGATCGTCAGCGCGCCCTCGATCGAGGCCGCGATGAGCGGCGCGCGCGGACAGCGATACAGCCCGCGCGCCCTCGATCCGCCTTCCACGATCGTCAGCCTCTCTCATTTGGCGCGGCGGCTCGCCTGGAAGTCGAGGAGGTTTCTGCATAAGTTCCTCACCGGCGCCAAGACCTGGGCAGTGGCTTGGCGATTCTCGGGACGCGACGCACTCGTCGACGGCGGCAATGTCCGACTTTCGATACTGCCGTGTGATGACCAGCGCTATTACGCGGACCCCTTTCCCTACTGTCATCGCGGATCCCACTTCATTTTTCTCGAAGAATACCGCTTTGAGTCGCAGCGGGGCTGCATTTCGGTCGCAGGCATCGGTCCGGACGGTCCGTCCGCGCCACGGCCCATCATCGAAGAGGCGCATCATCTCTCGTATCCCTTCGTGTTCGAGAATGACGGGCAAATCTGGATGATGCCGGAATCCGGCGCCGCGGGCCGGATCGACGTCTATCGAGCCCTGCAATTCCCCTATGTGTGGCGGCGCGAAGGCACATTGATCAACGGCATAGCCGCTTATGACGCAACTCTCCATCGGCACAACGGAGAGTTTTGGATCTTCGCTTGCGTGGCCCGTTGGAATTCGTCCACCTGGGACAATCTTTCGATATTCCGGGCGGCCGAGCTGTTCGGGCCTTGGACGCCCAGCGCCACCAACCCGGTGCTGCTCGACGCGTGCGCCTCTCGACCGGCCGGGGCGCTGTTCAGCCTCAACGGCGAAACATTTCGGCCCGCGCAGGATTGCTCGCGCATCTATGGCGGCGCAATTACGCTGTGTCGAGTCGATCACCTCACGGAAAACGCGTTCGATCAGTCACCGGCCGGCCGCATCCAGGCCGATGCCCTGGGATGCCACACCTATAACCGCCACGGCGAGCTCGAGGTCCTCGACGTATTTGGTGCGGCGCGTGGATCTCGGCGCGTGACCATTTCCTGCACCTGGCTTCCGACTGAGATGCCCAGAGAGGCTGCCGCATGAAGCGACCACCCTGCTTGGACCAACCGATGACAATCTCGGTTGTAACCTGCGCCTACACCATGGCTCGATGGGACGACCTGCTCTGTGCCGTCGCTTCGGCGCGCGGGCTGCAACCGCCCGCGGACGAGATCGTTCTCGTGATCGACCATAATCCAGCGATGAAGGCGCGCGCAGAGGCCGAATTTGCCGACCTCGTGGTCATCGACAACCCGAATTCACGGGGCGCGTCAGGGGCTCGCAATGCTGGAATTGCCGTCGCACGAGGCGCGCTGGTCGCATTTCTCGATGATGACGCAGTGGCTGATCCGGGTTGGCTCGCCGGATTGCAGACCGTCTTTGCGAATCCCGAGGTGTTGGGCGCAATGGGGCGGATCGAGCCGTTATGGCTTGCGCCGCGTCCCAGTTGGTTCCCCGACGAATTCATGTGGACGCTTGGCTGCACTTACCGGGGATTGCCGGAGAAGGTGGACAAGGTTCGCAACCTGTATGGCTCCATGGCGTTCCGTCGCGACGTGTTTCAGAAGATCGGCTTCTTTAACGCGACAGTGGGCAGGACCGATCGGGACTTTCCGTGGAGTTGCGAGGAGACCGAGCTTTGCCTGCGGGCGCGGACGATGATCTCCGGGAGCGAGTTCATGTTTGTGCCGCATGCGCTGGTTTGGCACAAAATTCCGAATAAGCGATTGAGCTTCAGGTATTTCTGCGTGCGCTGCTATGCCGAGGGACTGTCGAAAGCGTATGTCTCCGCATTGCGAACCTCCACCGATAGCCTGTCAGCCGAGCGGGCTTATGTTCTTCGCGTCCTCACTCGCGGCCTGGCGCACGCGTTTGGCGACGGCGTTCTTCGCTTCGACATGACAGGCTTTGGGCGTTGCGCGGCGATTGTGGCGGGGCTCGCTTGCTCAGTCGCCGGCTATTTTGCCGGAAAGGCAAAGCTCGCGCGCGCCGGCACGCCTTTGGAGCATGAGGCTTTGATTGTTGATCAACTCCCCCGTCGTCATCCTACAACAAGCCCGGTTTCGAGCAGATCTGAGCCGCGGCGCCGGATCCGGCAACAAGGGGAGGAAAGCCAGGACCTTGGTGTTAATCCCTAATAGACGCCCGCAATACCGCGGACAGGACTGCGCCCAGCGAGACCCTTCAGTAACATGAGAGCATCTCCTGCTTCTTATCCGAGGACATCAGCCGATGCCAATGTCACCTTCGCGCCTCAACGTTGAGCACACATCCGCCGCGCCGGACGCGGCCGTGCGGCCCGCAATTGCGAAAGACGAGATGGTGGGGGAGTCATTGAGAGCAATCGTGCTTGCAGAGATCCAAGCAGTTGCCGGCGAGCACGGCCGAAGGCTGGGACCTCTCGCCGACGACACGCTGCTGATGGACACGGGCCTGGACTCCTTCTCTCTAGCCGTGTTGGTGGTTCGGCTGGAGGATCGACTTGGCTTGGATCCGTTTTCCAGCCCTGACGAAGCCGCCTTTCCGCTGACCGTCGGCGATTTCGTGCGCTGCTATAAGGATGCAAGGCCCTGAGCTGCAGGCAGTGCAACAAGTGTCGCGGACAATATTTTCCGGTGAAATCTCGACCTGGCGACCCGCCGGGTCCTCATTCGGATCGCTCCGCCATGACGGACTCGGGCGCGCTCATACCGGCCACAACTGTGCTCGACAGTTGCTCTCCCTGGCGTTCACCCGCTTTTAGCAGGGACCAAATCAAAGGCGCGGCCGATATCGGGAGCGCGGCCATTATCCAGAAAGCACCGGCTCCGAGCCGCGCATAGAGCCATCCGGAGGCGAGCGTGACAACAACCGAGCTTGCGCCGATCGCAAAGGCATAGAGGCTCTGTGCGGTTGCGAGCAAGCCAGGCGACACGACTTCTGTGATGATGCGCATGCAGGATAGATGGAGAAGCGCGAAGCTCAAGCCATGCAGCGGCTCTATCAGGGCAAACTCGGATACGCTGGTCGCCTGCGAGCTGAGCGCCCAGCGCGCGGCGGCCGCGCACGCCGCGATGGCCATGACTGCGGGTGAACTGACGCTGCGCACGATCGGGGGGCCGAGAACGACGAAGACGATCACCTCGGCTGCGACCGATTCCGCCCAGAGAAGTCCGCCCCAGCTCGACCCTATGTCGTAGCTGCTCCAAAGGATCATCACGAAGGAATCATGCAGAGCGTGGCTCCCGAGGATCAACGCTGCCACCAGCGCGGTCCGACGAAAGCTGGGGAGTCGGAGTAGTTCGAGAATCCGACTCGAGGGGACAGGAAACAGCTCGGTCCGGCCATGCGGCGGCACCGGAGCGGAGAAAGCGATGCCGGCCGCGGCGAGGAGGCAGGCTGCCTGCAAGACAAGCACTAGGTTTGTGCCGAGCACCGCGGCCAGGCGGCCGGACAACAATGAGCCGACGATGAATGCCGTCGACCCAATGCCGCGCACCCAACCGTATTCGAGCCGGCGACCGGCTCCGCGCAGCTGCGGCGCTGCCAGCGTCAGTGCGTCGGCCAGGCTTGGAAGCGGAGCGAGCATCGCCGCGTACGGCAAGGTGGCCAACAGCAGGAGGAAAAATCCATGCGCCGCGGCAACCGTCGCCGCAGCGCCGGCCGCAAGCAGGGCGCAAATGGAAAGCGTTCCGCCGACCGCATGCCGGCGATCCGCCATCCACCCCAGCCATGGGCCGGCAATCAGCCGAATGCCGGTATTCAACCCAATGATCAGACCGATTCCTTCGGGTGTTACCGATCGCGTGGACAGAAACACGGGTAAGAAAGGGGAGGCTGCGCCGAATCCGGCATAGAGCGCGGAATAAAGGGCAGCGAAGCGCAGCAGGGCTCTGCCATCCGGGATCAACAGGGTGCCTCATGGTTTGATGCCCGCCGGATATCTGATCCAAATCGGGAGCGATACCCACACCGGGCGGTGTGAGTGGTGGCGGACATTAGCCGGTGCAGCGGCGATCCTGATCGAGCATGGCATTGAGCGGCGGCGGCTTCGCTGGTCGCAATGAAGCAGTCTCGGGCCTCCTCTGAACGCCACACCGGAGATAGCGGTTCCTGCCCCAATGCGTCTGGTCGAGCCCGACCGGACGGCAGTCCCCCCAAGCAACCGGCTCGGCCGTTTAGCCAGTCTAGTGCCGCCGATTTGAAGTCGTGGTGCTTCGAAATCTCGCCCCCGAAAGGCTGTGCCAGATCGGTCCGATATCGGCACCTTTCGGACACCGCCACGACGTTGGCAGCGCCAGCGCGAGTGCCCGCCGCGCCGTTTCTCCCCCAGAATGCCGGAGCCGGTTTCGGCCCGCTCGCTCGGGCTCGATCCGGGAACAAACATTCAACTCGAATGTTGGCCGGAAGTGGTCTCCGATAGAGTTTCGGTGACAAAAAACACTGGGAGCAGCAAAGCATGGAGCCGAGCCGAAGCGCTTTGGGCTCCGACCACGCAAGTGCGGGCCGGGAGCACGAACAGATTTCGTCGACAGGGGAGCAAACCGCGGACACGATCAAATCCGCTGTGGCCGAGAGCCGTCGTGTTGCAGAGCAGCAGAAACAGGCAGGAGCAGAGCGGATCGGCATCGCGGCGCAGGCCATGGAGGGAGCCGCCGATCGCCTGCAGGGCGAAATGCCCCAGACTTCCGAATTCGTCCACGATTTGGCGCAACAGCTCGACTCGGCTGCCGCGTCGTTGCGTGAGAAGAATATCGACGAGCTAATTCGGCAGGCAAGAGATTTCGCCCGCCGGCAGCCGGGCATGTTCTTTGCCGGCGCCGTGCTCTCCGGGGTAGCGCTTGCGCGCTTCCTGAAAAGCTCGCCCCCTCAACGACCGGGATCGCTGTAGGGACATTCATCATGCGCGGCATCACCGATATTCTTTCCGATCTCGTCGACCAATCGAGCACTCTACTGCGAAAGGAAGCCGCCCTTGCCCGTGCTGAAGTATCCGAAAAGGTCACCGGGGTCGCGGCGGGATTGGGCCTGATCATAGGAGGGGCGGTCCTGCTCATTCCGGCGCTGGTCATTCTTTTGCAAGCCGGCGTGTCAGCGCTCATCGACAATCACATTCTGGCGCAGCCATGGTCGCAGCTGCTGGTCGGCGGCGTAGTCCTGCTGATCGGGCTGATCCTGCTTCTGATCGGAATGAGCCGGCTGAGGGCCGAGAACCTCGTGCCCGACAGGACCATCCATCAAATTCGACGCGACGTATCCGTCGCCAAACAGCAAACGAGGCCCCTCCATGACCAACAGCGCGCAGCTTGAACGCGAGGCCGAGCAGACCCGGTCGCAGTTGGCGCAGACCTTGGATGAGCTGCGTGAGCGGATCACGCCCGGCCAGCTCATGGATCAGGTCGTCGATTACGCCAGGGATAGCGGCGGCGGCGATTTCGCTCGTAATCTTGGCCGTCAGGTGAGCGCCAATCCCGTGCCGGTTTGTTTAATGGCCGCTGGCATGGCGTGGCTGATGCTGTCTGGTCGCCGCGCTTCCACGCTGGCGCAGGAGACCGGCGCAGCGGTCGAAAGCAGCGTACAAGACTTGAATGACCAAGCCCGGCAGGCGGCATCCTCGGTATCGGAAAATGTCTCCTCCGCCTATGCGGCCGGCAAGGAGCAGTTGGCTTCCGCCGGTGAGGCCGCAAGCCGCACCGGCTCGCGAATTGCACAGGGGACGTCCTCGGCAACGCGGCAGACAGCGCAAGCAACCAAGAATTTTTTGCAATTCTGCGCCGACCAGCCGCTGATCCTGGCGGGCTTCGGCCTTGCGCTTGGCGCAGCCCTCGGGGCTTCGTTGCCGGCGACCGAAACTGAAAATCAGCTGATGGGTGAGGGCAGCGATAAGCTGAAGGGCCGCGCTCAGGAATTCGCCCGAGAGCAATACGCCAAAGGCGAGGAAGCCGCGCAGACTGCCGCGCATGCGGTCAAGGAGACTGCGCGCGAGGTGGCCGAGGAGGTAACGGAGCCGGCGGCGGAGAAGGAACCGTCCCACGCGGAAGCGTCGTTGGTTCCGGAATCCCGCGGGCGGGAGACTGGCGGCGCACCGCGGGAGGAAACCGGCGAGCAGCGGCACGCCTTCGTTGAATGAGGGGGCGAGGCAAAACGCGCCTCGCTTCGGACAGCCTGCCGCCATGGGGGATGGCGGTGACCGCGCTACTGCTTGCGCTCGGGTTCACGCGCCCACGCTATGCGGTGCCAAGTTACGGCGCGAGGCGACAAGGTGTCGACGAGCCAAGCGGCGAGGGCGGGCGAGGGCGATCGGCCGAAACGCCTAGTCAAATTCCGCCGCGTGGTTGGAAAGACGTCCTGTTGCGCGTCTATCAAAAGATCGGCGACGACCGCGTGATGCTGCTGGCCGCGGGCATCACGTTCTATTCGCTGCTTGCGATCTTTCCGGCGATTGCGGCGCTCGTCGCCATCTATGGATTCTTCGCTGACCCGGCCAGCATCGCGACGCATCTGGACAGCGTTTCCGACATTCTCCCGGGCGGTGCGATCGACGTCATCCGCGATCAGATGAACCGCGTGGCAGCGCAAGGTAAGGGCACGCTCGGCGCGACGTTCATTGTCGGCCTCGTGGTGTCGCTATGGAGCGCCAACGCGGCGGTGAAATCGATGTTCGACGCGTTGAACCTCGTCTATGGCGAGCGCGAGAAACGTGGATTCGTGTGGCTCAATCTCGTATCGCTCGCCTTCACCTGCGCCGGCATCCTCTTTGTGCTGCTCGCGAGCGGAGCCACGATCGTGCTCCCGGTGCTGCTCGGATATCTGGGATCGGCGGGTGAAATCGCGCTCCTGATCGAAGTCCTGCGCTGGCCGGTGCTGCTCGCGATCATCGGCATCGCGCTGGCGCTGCTTTACCGCTACGGGCCAAGCCGCGAGCGGGCCCGCTGGCGCTGGATCAGCTGGGGCAGCGCATTTGCGGCCGCAGGTTGGCTCGCAGCTTCGTTGCTCTTCGCCTGGTACACGGCGAATTTCGGCACCTACAATAAGACCTATGGGACGCTCGGCGCTGTGATCGGCTTCATGGTATGGATCTGGATCTCCGCCGTGGTCATCCTTGTCGGCGCCGAGCTCGACGCCGAGATGGAACATCAGACTGCACGCGACACCACCACCGGGGCGCCCAAGCGGCTCGGGTCTCGCGGCGCACGGGTGGCCGACACGGTCGGCGCGCCGCAGGATTGACTGGCGCCGAGAGACGCCGGCACTCGCGATATCCGGGTTTGACCGGCTAACCGCCTGCGACCAGATCCGCCACGACCTCCCACCGGAGCTGCCGACAAAGCCTTCTGAGAGCACTCACGTCCTTTCCTCGAAAGATGATGAACTCCTCCGGCTCATACGCGATGACGAAGTCATCGCCATCGCGCCTGATCGACACCCTTCGGCCGGGTCCGCTCCGGAAGGTTGCGCCGTCGTCTGACATTTCGTTTTCCTCCGCGACCATACTAAAACCAACGGGGCCAGCGATCTAAAAGCGGTTCCCGGTCGAATTGATCCACTTCAGCGTCATTGCCGGGCTTGTTGCGAAAAAGATGGACCTGCGGGTCATCAGGGCGTCTTACGCCCGTCTTCGACGGGCTATGGCCGCAGGTGACGACTGGAGTGAGTCTTTCGATCGGAACATGCGCTAGCAAGGATGAACCTCTGGCGTGAGGCGGCCAGCACCGGCGTGTCCTCGTTTCGCGGAACCGCGGTCTGGGCGGAGAGTTCAGCCTTGATCCTGGCGCGGAGTCCATATGTCATCGTCAGCTTTCCGACACGCGCCTCCTTTGCCCGAAACCGCCCCTCGCATCGTCACTTCGACCGACATTCCGGCGCGCCTTGACCGCCTGCCGTGGAGCCGCTTCCACATGCTGATCATCGTTGCGCTCGGAGTGACCTGGATTCTGGATGGCCTCGAGGTCACCATCGTGGGGGCGATCGGTCCGGTGCTGCAGAGCCTGCAGACATTGGGATTGAAGGCCGAGGAGGTCGGCGCGGCCGGCTCCGCCTACGTGGCCGGTGCCGTGCTGGGCGCGCTGCTGTTCGGCTGGCTGACCGACCGCTTCGGCCGCCGCTTGGTCTTCTACATCACACTCGCGATCTACCTCATCGGCGTGCTGCTCACGGCCCTGTCCTTCAGCGCCGTGAGCTTCGCGCTTTGCCGCTCGCTGACCGGCCTTGGCATCGGTGGTGAATACGCGGCGATCAATTCCGCAATCGACGAGCTCATCCCGGCGCGCTATCGCGGCCGCGTTGATCTCATTGTTAACGGCAGCTTCTGGCTCGGCGCTGCGGCCGGCTCGGCCGCTTCGCTGCTGTTTCTCGATCCCAGCATCGTGGCGCCCGATCTCGGCTGGCGGCTCGGTTTCGCAGTCGGCGGTACGCTCGGCCTCGGCATCCTGCTGCTCCGGCGCCACGTTCCGGAGAGCCCGCGTTGGCTTGTCACTCATTGCCGGACCCAGGAAGCCGATTCAACGATCGCCGATATCGAGCGCCGCGCCAGCCAAGACACGGGGCGCCCGCTTGCGCCGCCGCAGGATCGCCTCGAGGTTCATCCACGCCGCAATTTCGGCCTTCGCCTCGTGTTCGGCGCCATGCTCGGCAAGTACCGGAGCCGGAGTGTGGTCGCGCTCGCCCTCATGGTGGCGCAGGCGTTCCTGTTCAACGCCGTATTTTTTTCTTACGGGCTGGTGCTCGCGAAGTTTCATGGCGTTTCCGAGGGGCGTACGGGCCTGTTTCTGATGACGCTCGCCTTGAGCAATTTCCTTGGACCGTTCCTTCTCGGTCCGCTGTTCGACACCGTGGGGCGCCGCGTAATGATCACCGCAACCTATGCGGTGGGCGGCCTGTTGCTGGTCGCGACTGCGATCGCGTTTGGCCTCGACCTGTTTACCGCCTGGACGCAGACGTTCGCCTGGATGGCGATCTTCTTCTTCGCGTCGGCGGCGGCGAGCTCCGCCTATCTGACCGCAAGCGAGGTCTTTCCTTTGGAGACACGGGCACTCGCCATCGCGGTCTTCTACGCCGTCGGGACCGCCATCGGCGGCACCGCCGCACCGCTCATTTTCGGCTATCTGGTCGGCACCGGCCGGCCCTGGGCGCTCGCGGGCGGCTATATCTTCGCCGCGATCCTCATGCTGATCGCAGCCGCCGTGGAGGCGGTGCTCGGCATTGACGCCGAGATGCGGTCGCTGGAAAGCATCGCCGATCCGCTGTCGAGCGAATAGCGACCGGGCCTTACCTCGGCGATGATCTGCCTAATTACGGGCGCTCGCCGACTGCCCAAATCTGTATATGAAGACAACCTCGGTGCCCGTATAGTCCATCGGGCCTTATTCCTATGCGAACCTCCATGATGCGTTGCTGCTGTTTCACACATTGGCGTGCACAACTTCCGTTTTCTGCTGCCCTCGTCAGCTATTCTGAAGTCAAGACCCGCCGCTTGCGTGGTGCGCCGCCGCAAAGAAAGCCCCGGGCGATTCTCCTGGGACAGGACAAATGCTGATGCCGGCGCTCGCCATCGAAGGTGGGAGGCTGATCGACGGCACCGGGCGCGCGCCCATTGAGCGCTCGCTGATCCTGATCGAGAACGGCAGATTCAAATTCGTGGGCCGGATCAGCGAACACCCGGTTCCGCCCGGCGCGACGGTGCTCGACGTCACCGGCAAGACCGTCCTGCCAGGGTTCATCGACGGTCACGGTCATCTCGAGGATTTCCACGGCGAGACCTACCTCAATCTCGGCATCACCACCTGCGTGACGATCGAAATTTACCAGGACGGGCCATGGACACTGGCGCAAAAGCGCGGAACCGATCTCGGCAAGATCAGGGGGCCGCGCATCTGGACCTCGGGCCGCGCCATCGGGGGTAGTCGTACCGCCACCGATGCACCAAGCGCACGCGCGGTGCGCGGCAATATCGTGGTCACGACCGCGGAAGAGACGCGGAACGCGGTCCGCCGCAAGAAGGATCTCGGCTACGATCTCATCAAGCTCAATGAGTTCCTGCCTTTTGATCTGGTGAGCGTCGCTTGCGAGGAGGCGCATCGGTTGGGCCTGCCGGTCACCGCACATAGCTGGGATGCGATTGCGGCCGCCGAGGCCGGCGTCGATGCGATCGAGCACATCTGGTCGGTTGGGTATAGCTCGATCCTCGACAGCCAGCGCCGGCGCGAGCTCGCCGAGCAGCGGCTCGCCGGCAACATCGATCAGGAGCTCGCCGGCTCTTATTATGAGCCTGAGAATTTTGCTCCGGTCATTGACGCGATGGTAGCGCGTGGCGTCGCCTGGACGCCGACCATCGCCAAATGGCTGCGCCCGCTGTCGCCGAGCGCGCAGCGCTTCCGGGCAAGAGAAGACGAAATCCTCAATGATCCGAATGCCGATCTGCCGGCCGCCGTGCGCGCGGTCACGGAGAATTCCTATGACAAGCTCAATCGGCGCTACCGGCCCGAGCAGCTCGCGCGCGCCAAGATCGGCTACGACAAGGCAAATGAGTTCATCCGCCGGTTCGTTGCAGCCGGCGGTCTGCTCAAGGAAGGCTCTGACCCGCCGCGCGGCATGGCGGCTCTCTTGATGCACCAGGCGCTGGTGATGGACGTGGAGGCCGGCGTTGCGCCGATGACCGCAATTCAGTCAGCCACGCTCAATGTCGCCAAGGCATTCAAGCAGGAGAAGGATTACGGCAGCGTAGAGCCCGGCAAGGTTGCCGATCTCTCCATCATCGAAGGCGATCCGCTTGCGGACATCTGGGCGACCCAGAACGTGAAGCACGTCGTCATGGATGGACGGATCATCGAAATGGGATTCAGGAGGTACAAGAATCCGATTCCCTCCTTCTATTCCTACCAGACATTGCCGCCGGACCTTGAGCTGTCGCCGCTGCTGCTTACGCAAGGCGCGGGCCCGACGCGCTTGAGCGTGCGCGGTCGGGGTATGTGGCCGTTCCACAAGGTCACGCTGAACGGGCGGGAGCTGCCGACACGCTATGTTTCGAGCAGCGAGCTCGAGGCCACCATCGCGAGCGAGGCGATTGCACGGCCGGGCACCTACATCGTCACCGTGCGCAGCGAAGGCGAGCCCTTAGCTGAATCGCACCGAGCCCATCTCGTGGTCGGCTTCCGGGATTAAGTCCGATTGCCGCTATCCGCCGGGACTGTCGAGCTCGCGCAGCCGGTCGACCACGCCCGAAGGCGATGCGTAGGCGCGGGCGATCACCGCCTGCAGCTCCTCGCCGCTGCGCGGCGAATTCACCACCAGGCCGCTGCTCACAGCCGCGGCCTTGAAGTCGGGATCGGCAAAGACGTCGGCCAAGGCCTTGCGTACGGCAGCCAGCCGGTCAGCGGGAACACCCGGCGGCATCACCAGCGGCCGACCGAGCGCCGTCGGCGCCAGTGCCGCCTCCATCAAAAGCTTATCGTCCGGATTGGTGATCAGGTCAGGCGCGTAGGGTACGTCGGGCAGCTCCTTGAGCGGCTCCGGACCATATTGCAGGATAGCCCTGGCGAGATGCTGCGGAAGCCAGGTGGGCCGCGTCGAGGTGAGCGCGCTGTAGAAGATGCTGGGCGAGCCATCGACCTCGCCACGTTCCATCGCCAGGAGCGAATCGTTCAAACCGGCATAGCCGTTGACGATCTTCATCCTGGTGCCCAGCGTTGTATTCAAGAGGCGCGAGTAGAAGGCCTGGGTGGAGTGCGTGCCGGACGCGCCCATGGTGGTGACGCGAGCCTTAAGGTCGGCAATCGAGCTCACCGGCACCGTGTGCCAGACCAGCACCAGTCCGACCTCGATGCTCGGCGTGCCGAGCCATCCGAACCGGGTCGCATCGTAGCGTGCTTCCTTGGTGCCAAACAAAGGAGCGAGCGGCGTGCTGTTCTCGACCAAGCCGATCACGCTGCCGTCCTTCTCGGCGGTGTTGTACAGGTAGTTGGTGGCGATCATGCCGCCTGCGCCCGGCATATTCCTGACCACGACGGCCGGAGCGCCCGGAATGTGCTTGCCGAGAAAGCGCGCGATCGCGCGCGCGAGCGAGTCGTAACCTCCGCCCGCGCTGCCGCCGACCACCATGGTGATCGTCCGACCGGTGTAAAATTCAGCCGCGGGCGCAGTCGGCCCCGGCTGCGCGCGCAGCGAGGAAGCCGGCAAGCTCGCCATGAACGAGGCGATCAGCAGCCACCGGCAGCTATAGGGCTTCACGACCGTTCTCCTGCCGCGCTCCGCTTTGATCGTGCGGGCGCGTCGATTTAAGATCATGCATTCGCGACACGCAACGGCTGCCGAGATGGATGAAAATGCGGATGCACGCGGCGCGCTGACGCCCGTCCTGGAACCAGGCACTGAAAGCGAGCGCCTCGCCGGCGTGAAATCCTCTCGCTTGCGAGTGGGCGCTTTCAGTCGTGTTGGGCCGTCGGTTGAGGCTTGTGCGCGCGTCCGCGCCTGGACGCGGGCGCGTTTCGAACTCCCGGATGACGCCACGGTGCTGGTTTCGCAGGTCGCCTGCTCGCGTCCAGGCTGTCCGCCGCTCGAGACCGTCATCGCGTTCTGGAGCGAGGGCGAGGCGCGCCGGCATTTCAAGATTTTCAAGCCCGTCGGGGCGGTCGTTTTGGACGATTATCCGCCGGCTTGGCTCAAGGATGCGCTTTGCGCCAGCGATGCTCCGGATTTCGAGTGTTGCTGAGGAGTGGCTGGCGCACCCATGATCCTCGATGCTCAGGTTCACGTCTGGAAAGCCGAGAGGCTGGAAGGAAAGCCGCATCTGGAGCGGCCGTTCGGTTACCCGGACCTGGTCGAGGAGATGCAGCGCGCCGGCGTCGATGGGGCGATCCTGATTCCTCCGGGCTGGGAGGGAGATCGGAGCGACTACGCGCTCGAGGCCGCGGGCGCGCATCCGAAGAAATTCGGCGTCATGGGGCGCATTGCGGTCAAGGATACGGCGAATGCGCACTTGCTGAAGGGCTGGAAGGCGCGCCGCGGCATGCTCGGCGTCCGGGTTTCGTTTCAGAAGCCGGATCGTCAGGCCTGGCTCGCGGATGGGACCGCCGACTGGCTTTGGCCGGCCGCCGAAGCCAATGACATCCCGGTCATGGTCTTTGCACCGGGGCAATATGCCAAGCTCCGCTCCGTGGCGACCAGTCATCCCAAGCTGCGGCTCATCATCGATCACATGGCACTGGCCCGCGAGCAGGATGCGCAGGCAGCGGCGGCGATCGAGAGGCTCGCTGAGCTCGCTGACTGTCCGAACCTTTATGTGAAGACGACCTCGGTGCCGTTGTATTCCAGCGAGCCATATCCGTATGCGAATCTGCACGATGCGTTGCGCCGATTGATCAAGGAATTTCGGCCGCAGCGCTGCTTCTGGGGAACCGACCTCACGCGCATCAAGTCGCTGGCGACCTATCGCCGATGCGTCACGTTGTTTACCGAAGAGCTTGCCTTTCTGTCGGCAAGCGATCTCGAGTGGATCATGGGCCGAGGTTTGGCTACGTGCCTTAACTGGTCCGCTTTCGCTTGAGCGGCATTCCCTATTTGGCATTGTCGTGATAGCGGCGCGCCGCCTCGACGACCTCGGGCGGCACGGATTCGGCCTGCTCGACGAGCATTTGCAACTCTCTGCCGCCGAGCGGATCGAGATCGAGCGCGTTGGTTTCGATTTCGCGCAGAAAGGCCGGGTCGCGCACCGTCTCGTCGAACGCGGAGCGCAGGGCCTGTACCATGTCGGCGGATAGGCCCGGCGGGGCGACGATCGAGCGCCCGATATCGCTGCCACTTGCATAGAGCGCAAAGACCTGCCGCTGCGCATCGGTTTGCGCAAGATCGACCACGGCGGGAACCTTCGGCAGCTCCGGATGACGCCTGACAGCGTATTGAACAATCAAGTTGATTGTCTTGTCGCGCAACCATTCGGGTCGCATGCTCTTGGTGACCGACCACGGACGCACCATGCCCTGCACCTCGCCGCGTTCCATCGCCAGCGCCGCCATGCTCACGCCGCTATAGCCGGAAACGACCTTGAACTTCGTCCCTACGGTATCGTTGAGAAGATTTGGAAAGACGACCGAGGAGGAGTCCGGGCCGGTGCCGGCGACGACGACGGTTGCTGATTTCGCATCCGCGATTGTCTTGATGCCGGAAGCGGCCCAAGTCTCCTCGAGCTCGACATTCGAATTGATGCGGCCGATCCAGTTGAACTTTTGCGCCTCGAACTTGACCGCGGGTCCGCCGAGCATTTGCGCGATCACGACCGTCTGCGGCACCACCCCAATCGTCGTCCCATCCCGCGGCGCCACGTTGAACAGATAGTTGGTGCCGATCAGGCCTCCCGCGCCCGGCATGTTCCTGACGATAACGGTCGGCCGGCCCGGAAGATGCAAGCCCACGTGAGCGGCGAACGTCCGGCCGTAGATGTCATAGCCTCCGCCCGGTGCAAAGCTCGAGAGCACCGTTATGGTCTTGCCGGAAAAATCGACGGCTTGGGCGGGGGCGACGAACGCGCAATTGGCAGACAAGGCCAGCGTCGCCAGCAAAACCTTCGCGGCTGTGTGCATGCGCCCGCCTACTTCGCTTCTTTGCATTGACGCAGGTTCTTGTCGAAGAGACGAGGACCACTCCTTCGGAACATGCGCTATCGGGCTCGATATTTCTCCAGCTTCCCGTAATCGATTGTCGCGCCGAATCCCGGTGCTGCGGTCGGGGTGACGCATCCGTCCGCGAAGCAGAATTCACCAGCGAACACATCATCGGTCAGCTTTTGAAAGAAATGCGTCTCGGCAGGCCACGGATCGAAATACGGAATGGCGGCACGCAAGTGAATGCGCGCCATGGCGCCGATGCGGCTTTCCGAATCGGTTCCGATGACGACCGGCAGCCCCATCGCCTCGCAGAACGAAACAATCTTGAGCGCCTCGGAAATGCCGGTGCGGCGGAGCTTTATGCTCACCGCGCCGACGGCATTGAGCCGGGCCAATTGCACAATGTCGCGCAAGCTCCGGCAGCTTTGGTCTCCGAGAAGCGCAATCGGCAGCGCGGCTGCCAGCGCCGCCTGTCGCGCAGGATCGGCAAAGCCACAAGGCTCCTCGATGAAGGAGACGTCGTACTGGGCGACGGCTGGAAGGATCGTGCGCGCCTCACCTTCGCTGTAAGCGCCGTTTCCGTCGATGTAGATGATCGGCGACTTGCCGATGGCCGCGCGCACTTCGGCGACCATCCTGACATCCTCCAGAGACCGGCGCCAGGTCTTGAGCTTCAAACCTTTGAAGCCGCGCCCCTGCGCAGCCTCTTTGGCCTCGGCGACCATGGCCTCCAGGCTGTTTCCGTGCGCGATCCAGGTCAGCGGCACGGGATCCACGCTTGCGCGGCCGAGCAGCTGCCAGACCGGAAGGCCGAGAATTTTGCCGCGCAGATCCCATAACGCGTTGTCGATCAGCGCCTTTGCGCCGGCGCAGAAGCGGATGCTGTCGATTTCCTTGAGAATCTCCCGGTGGCCCAGCGCATCGGCGCCGATGAGCTTTGGCTTGAAGAAAGTGTCGAGCTGATAAGCAACCAGCGCGGCATCTTCACCCGACTGCGTTGGACGGCAGATCGCCTCGGCAATGCCGTCGAGCCCATCCTTGGAGCGAAAGACGCAGGATTACGTATTCGCCGGTGCTTTCCCGAACCGTCTTGAAAGCAACCGACGCGCGATACGGCAATCGCAATCGGATCACCTCGACCTCGGCAATCGCCGTTTCGCGTCTGACGCGCTGGGTCGCCGGCGCAGGACTTGCCGGCGCCACTTGGGACAGCGATGTATCGTTCATGCGGCTCTCCAGAGCTTTCCGGATCGAGGACGCGCGGTTTGGGCTGAATGCAGTGCGCAGAGAATTCCGAAATGGCGCATATTGCAAGCGGTCGAGCAGGGTGGCTTGATCCGGTTCGCAGATGGCAAAGAGGAAGCAGATGAAATATTCGGGTCCGAGACCACCGCTCAAGCTCCCCAACGATGCACGCATTTGCGTCAGCGTGACGATCGCGTTTGAGGCGTTCCTGTTCCATGGCCATTACGGACATGCATCGACCAAGCCCGGCAAGGTCAGCCATTTTTCGCTGTCTTATGCGGAGTATGGGCCGAAGGTCGGGTTCTGGCGCATCCTGAAGTCGCTCGAGGCGCACGGCATCAAGGCGACCTTCGATGTCGGCGGGCTGGCTGCCGAACGACACCCGAACATTTTAGGCGCGATGCGCGACGGCGGGCACGAGGCCGCCGGACACGGTTGGGCCAACGACGTGCATGTCACCGATGACGATCCCGAAGGCGAGCTCAAGGCGATCCGCGATACGGCGGCCGCCATCGCCGCGGGCTACGGGGAGAAGCCAGTCGGCTGGGTGAGCCCGGGCAGCGTGGGCTCGGCGCGAACCATGCAATATATGGTCGACGAGGGCTTTTTGTGGAACGGCGATGATGCTTCGGACGATCTGCCGTTCCTGCGTTCGATCGGTGGCAAGCCTCTGATCATCCTGCCGCGGGTCAACTTTCCGACCAATGACCTGATCATCTGGCAGAAGCCGCAAAATCCGCCCAGCGCCTATTACGAAGGGTTCAAGGAGACGTTCGATTACCTCTACGAGGAGGGCAAGCGCGGAAATCCAAAATGGGTCGACGTGCTGCTCCACTGCGATCTCGGCGGACGTCCGACGCTGATGCCGGTGTTCGAACGGGCGATCCGCTATGCGCAAAGCTTCGAGGGGGTCTGGTTCGCGCGCCGGCGCGACTTGGCGCAATGGGTGCTGGCGGCGGAAGCAAAGACCGACTCGGCGGCGGGCATGGCGAGGCAAATCACTCCGGCTTGATCCCCGCGAACTGAACCACCTTCCGCCACTTCTCGGTCTCAGCGGCCATGAAGGCACCGAACTCGGCGGGCGAGCTTATGAACGTGAGATAGCCGAGGTCGGTGAGCCGCTCCTTCAGCTTCGGGGCTGCGAGCGCGGCATTGATTTCCATGTTCAGCTTGTCGATGATTTCTGCGGGAGTTCCCCTAGGGGCGCCGATGCCGTACCAGCCGCTGACCTCGTAACCCGGAATGAACTCGGCAAGGCTCGGGACATCCGGCAACACGATGGAGCGCGTTGCACTGGACACTCCCAGTGCGCGCAGCTTGCCCGCCCTGACGAGCTCGAGCGACGCCGCTATGCCGTCGAAGTAGACCTGCACCTGGCCACCGAGGAGATCGGCTACCGCCGGCGCGCCGCCGCGATACGGCACATGCGTGAGCTTGGTGCCGGTCAGCATCATGAACAGCTCCCCGGCCACATGGGTGGTGTTTCCGATTCCGGCCGAGGCCATGTTTATCTTTCCCGGATTGGCCTTGGCGTAGGCTATGAATTCGGGAACCGTGTGTGCCGGAAAGGCGGGGTTCACCTCCATGATGAGTGTCCCGCGCACCAGGCTCGCAACCGGCGCGATGTCGCGAGGAAGGTTGAAGCCGGAACTCTCGTAGAGCGTGGAGCCGATCGCGTTCGCCGCGGCCGCAAACAGCAACGTATAGCCATCAGGCGCCGCGCTGGCGGCGGCCTGGGCGGCTACGCCGCCGCCGGCGCCTGGTCGGTTCTCAACCAGAACCGGCTGGCCGAGCGCCTGGGATAGCGGCTGCGCCAGCAGGCGCGCAATGGTGTCGTTTGCGCCCCCGGCAGCAGCCCCGACAATGATGCGCACCGGCCGCGATGGATAATTCTCCGCCCCCGCCATGAGCGGCAGGGCAGGGACCGCCACAGCGCCTCCCGCCAGGCGCAGAAACGTTCTACGAGGAAGTTTCATCGTGCATCGCTCGAGCATGCCACGCTATCCCACTTCACGTTCCGGCAAAAGGTGAAGGAACGTCGCGAGGCAGGGCTGTTGACCACTCAGCGCGCGGCGGCGGCATCCGAAGCAGCAAACTGCTCCTGCACCGCCTTCTCGAACGCCTCCAGCTTTTGGATGCTGGGCCGGCTCCGCATGCGCGCGAAATGCGCTGCGCAATGCTCGAACTGCGAAAAATCGACCGCAAGCTGCAGACCGCGACGCAAGCACCAAAAGAAATGGGCGTCCGCAGCCGTGAAATGATCGAAGAAGTAATCTCGCCCCGCCAGCATGTCGTCCGCAATTCGGAAGTTTTCAAGCAGGAGCTTCCCGGCGAGCCTGCGCACGCTCTCATCGGCACCCGGCAGATCGCACACCTTGGCAGTCGAATTGATGCGAGACAAAAACGGGTGCAAGCCTGACGCACACCAGGCAAGTATGGAAATCGCCTGCAACTCCTGCCACGGATCCGCGGGCAGGAGGCGCGTCTGCGGAAAATTGCGGGCGATCCAGATCTGAATTGCGACATTTTCGGTGAGCGGTCGTCCGTCCACCACCAGCACCGGCACCTTGTGCTTGGGATTGAGCTTGAGATAATCCGGCGCGTTCTGCTGCTCCCGGCGCAGATTGATGGTGCGCACCTCGAAATCTGCCTTCGCCTCGGTGAGCGTGACATAAGGAACGAGCGAGCAGGCATTTGGCGCATAGTAGAGGATGACTTCCATTGGGAGCTCCAGCGTGCTCACGCCCGTTGCGGACCTTCGATCGGCTCCATACCGCGGCCCTACAGCGGCGGCTCGACGCCGCCTTCCTTCTTACAGGCAATGGCGGCCTCCTCCAAATCGAGCTCGCGCTCGATCCGCCGCCGTGCTTCATCGGTGATGCGGCCGTCGCGCAGCGACTGGTAGATGAACTCGCGCTCGGCCGCGATGATGTCCGACCGCAGCTCGGCCGCAAGCAAAGCCGGATCGGAATTCTCTGCGGCTTTCCTCGGCAGGCGCCCGGAACGATAGTCCTGCTGCGCGCGCAGGATGCCGAGCACCTCGGACGGAGTCTCCCCGTCGGCTGCGAGCTTCTCCAATCGCTCATGCGCCAGGTTCAGGGCGTCGGACCGAGCCGCAAGCTCGGCCTTCTGCTCCCGCTCCCTTTCCTCGGCGGCATGGCGTCCGAGCTGGAGCCAGCGGACGAGGCTCGGCAGCAAAAGGCCCTGTCCTATGAGCGTGACGACGATGATGCCGAAAGCGACGAACAGGATCAGGTCGCGGGAAGGGAAGGGGGCGCCCGCTTGCGTGGTCAGCGGCAAGCCGAGGGCGGCCGCGAGCGAGACGACCCCGCGCACGCCGACAAAACCGAGGAAGAAGATCCACTGCCATGGCGGCGTCGGGTCGCGGGCGGCCAGCGACGGGCTCATCCATCGCGGTAGATAGGCCGCCGGGAAAATCCACACAAACCGGGCAATCAAGATGACCACCGCGGTTGCGGCGACCGTCAGCAGCGACTGGCCCCACAAGGCGACGTCAGACCGGTCGAGCAGCATCCGGATCTGCAGTCCGGTGACGAGAAAGACGATGCCTTCGAGCAGATAGACGGCCAGATCCCAGAAGAAGATGCCCTGCAGGCGCGTCGCTGCCGATATCAGCAATGGCCCGTTCCAGCTTACGAACAGTCCGGCCGCGACCGTCGCCAGCACGCCCGATCCGCCGAGCGCGGCGGGCAGCAGGTACGCGACATACGGCGTGAGCAAAGAGAGCGTGATTTCCACGTGTGGATCGCGCGCCCAGCGCCGCAGGCGCAGGCTGAGCCAGCCGATGCCGATACCGTAGACAAGCTCGCCGGCGACGATCAGGACAAAAGTGCCGGCGGCTTGCACCGGAGAGAACGCCGCCGTGGCGACCGCCGCGACCGCAAAGCGGTAGAGAATGAGCGCCGTGGCATCGTTGGCGAGACCCTCGCCTTCGAGCACGACGACAAGCCGGCGCGGCACGCCCAGCGGCCGCACGATCGCCATCGGTGCCACCGCGTCGGGTGGCGACACGATGGCGCCGAGCACGAAACCGACCGCGAGCGGCATGCCGAGCAGCCAATGCGTCACACCTGCGACCGCGCAGGCGGTGAAAATGACACAGCCCACGGCGAGCAGCGTGATCGGGCGCAGGTTGAAGCGAAACTCGCGCCAGCTCATGGCGACCGCGGCCGAGTAGATCAGCGGCGGCAGGATGCCGAGCAGGACAAGCTCCGGCGCAAGCTCGATGCGCGGCAGGCCCGGCGTCAGCGCCAGGATGATGCCGGCGACGACCAGGAAGATGGAGGGAGGGGTATTGAGCCGCCTCGCCGCGATGGCGACGACCACCAGGACCGCGAGCAACAAGAGGAACATTTGTATCGTTGCGGTCATGTCTGCGAGGCGCTTCCCGCCGGCGCTTGATGCTCTGTGCCGGGTCGCTTTTTAATATGCGATTGCGGAGCGGCGTACACGATCCGTCCTGCCTTGGGCAAGCGTGCCGGCCCTGCCACGCGGCCCCCGGAGCGGTTGTTCGTGCGGCCCTGATTTCCTAAGCTTGCCCGATCAGATGTTTAAAATTGCTCGGGGTCCGCGATGGGCCTCGCTGCACAATCGGGAGGAGAGGCTAATGAGGATGGTTCGCAATCTGGTTTTATCGGGTGGTGTCGTGTTGGCGCTCGCGGCCACGGCGGCCAATGCGCAAAACACCATGGCCAATGCGGCCGCGCCCAAGATGATCGACTTGCAGATGCCGGCGCTGCCGGATCCGGTGCGCGTCACGCTCAATCCGAAGACGACCGCGCTCCTGGTGCTCGATTACGTCGATCCGATCTGCATCTCGCAGGCGAAGTGCAAGAACGAAATGCTGCCCAAGGCGGCCGCGCTGATGCAGCGCGCGCGAGCCGCCGGGGTCGTGGTGGCTTACGGGACGCGCGAGCGGACGATGTCCAAATGGCTGCCGGAGATTGCGCCGATGCCGGGCGACATCAAGATCACCAACACGGCACAGGACCGTTTCTACAACACCGATCTCGAGAAGGAGCTCAAGGCCAAGGGCGTTAACACGATCATCATGATCGGCTGGAAGGCGTCAGGCTCGGTTGCACTTACTTCGGTCGGTGCGTCGCTGCGCGATTTCACCACCGTGGTTCCGGTCGACACCACCGCTGCGGCCAGCGATTACGAGACTACCATCGGGTTTTACAACATCCTCAATCAGGGCGACGCCAACCTGACAAACATGCCGCTGAAGCCCAAATCATCGACGCTGTCCCGCAGCGACCTAATCACCTTCCAATAAGGCTTAAGCCAGTAGTTACCCGCGGGCATAGCCTATCGAAAATGGACGTGAACGCCCCTATGACCCGCGGGCCCATCTTTATCGCAAGAGGGTGGTTTGCTTTTTCGCGAGAAGATGGATTGCCGGGTCAAGCCAGGAGATGACGGAATTGGATCAGTTCCATCGCAATCGTCTTTACCCCTCCGGTATGCACGCGATTGCTCATTCCATCTTGCTTAGCCAGTCGTCGACAAGGCGTGCGATCTCGATGCTGTTCTCTTCGAGCATCATCATGTGGCCGTTGCCGCGGATGCCGTGATCGCCGAGACGAACGAAATCGACCCGCACGCCTGCTTCCGCCAGATAGCGCGCGGTGCAATGGTCGTAGGCAGCGTGGTAGGAGGCTTCGGCCGTTACGAGCATGATCGGGACCCGGCTTAAATTCGTGAGCCGCCGCGGCTTGCCCTTCTGCGACCAGCAGGAAACCAGCCCCGGCGCATCTGCAGACGGCTGCTGCTCGAATTGGAGCGGCTCCTCCGCGGTGACCGGCGGATCATAGGCAAGCGGCAGGCTGGTGAGCCCATAGCGGCGGTCGGTGCCGCTTTGGAAGATCGCATCCTTGTACGGTGGTCCGCTCGGTTCCAGCGCCACGATGGCTTTCACCAGCTCGGGCCGTGCATCGGCCATGAGCCAGCCGAAGAGGCCGCCTTGCGAATGGGTGATGAGGATCGCCGGCCCGACGCGATCGAGCAGGGCCGCGCCTGCTTCCTGCATCAGCTTTTCGCTTTCGGGATTGGCCAAGTATGCGACCTGGCCGGCATAGAGCTGATCGAATACCGGATCGCCGGCGCGCCCTTTTCGCGCGCCGCCCGGCCACTGCGTGTGCAGCCTTGCCTGCGGCCAGAGATCAAATTGTTCCGGGTATTGTTCTGGCGCCGTGAACAGCTTTTCGGTCGCCGAAACAGAAAGCATCTGCAGCGGTCCATTGAGATCCTGCTGCCAGGCCGAACGCCCGCGCGCCGGCTGATCGACCACGTAGGTGTCCCAACCGTGCTCGGCGAACCACTGCGCCCAACCTTGCCGACCATCCGGCGTAGTGAGCCAATTCACGCCGGTCTGCGCTGCGCCGTGGATCAATACCAGCGGGTAGGGATGCGCGCGTTGCGTCGGCTCGAGCCGCTCGACATACATCTGGCCGCGCATCACGCGGGCGTCGCCCGCGCCTTGGTAAGCTCCGCCGACATAAAAGTCGTGACGGCGAATGGTCGGCACCAAGGCTGCTCCGCTGCGCGGTGGTGCGTTCACCAATGCTTGGCGGTGATGGTGGTGTCCACTTCGTCCGGTGCCACCCCGTGCCGGCGGGCGAAGGAGCGGTCAAATCCGTGCATGCCCATGAACCATTGCGAGGCGATGATCGCGCCTTTGACCGGCTGCACCAGACCGAGCGCGAGACCGAACGTGAGCGGCAGCCATAGCGCATACTGCAACCACATCGCCGGTGCGAAGGCCATCTGGACCGAGAGCGCCAACCAAACCACGATGTGGCCGACCACGACGATGACTATGTAGGCCGGAAAGTCGTCAGCGCGCTGATGAAACAGCTCCTCGCCGCAGGCCGGGCAGAGATCGGCGACCTTGAGGAAGCGCGGGAACATGCGTCCGCGGCCGCAGTTCGGGCAGCGTCCGCGGAAGCCGCGCAAATACGCCTCCCAGGAGGAGGCTTGCGTCTGTCCATCGTGGCGTTCGTCCGCTTCCGCCGATCGCGGCCGTTTCAATGCCGACCTGAATGCAGTGGACATGAACGTCGACATGGCAACGCCTCCTCCGGACGCGGGCGGCCCTTGGCAGCGATGGACGATTAATCCAAAAGCTTGTTAGTGGCCGCACTCCCCTATATCTCGCTTTTGTCCTTCCCCGTTCAAGCTCGGTGTCAGGAAATTGTATGGAATGGAACCCTACAATTTCGGACCGTTCCGGACCGCTCTACCTGCGCATTGTCGAGGCCCTTGCCGCCGACATCGCGCGCGGCCGCTTGCGCCGTGGGCAGGTGCTGCCGACCCACCGCATGCTCGCCAAGGCGCTTGGCGTCGATCTCACCACGGTCACGCGCGCCTACGGGAAGGCGCGCGAGCGCGGTCTGACCGAAGCCCGCGTCGGACGCGGAACATTCGTGGCGGAAAGCGCCGGCGAGATCCGCCTGCCGCCGCTGGCGCAAGCGGACATCGACCTGTCGATGAATCTGCCGCCGCAGCCCGCCGAGGCCGACCTCGAAGGGCGCATTGCGCGCGGAATTGCGGCATTATCGCGCGAGGTGGGCTTGGCCCGCTACCTGACCTATCGGCCGTCCGGTGGCAGTGAAGAGGAACGCAGCGTCGCCGCCGAATGGATGCGCACGCGCTTGCCCGGGATTTCGACCGAGCGCCTGATGATCAGCGGCGGCACGCAAGCAGCGCTGGCGGCGCTCCTTGGCACTCTGGCGAAGCCCGGCGATATCGTGCTGACCGAGGCGCTGACCTATCCGGGGATGCGCTCCGCCGCCTCCTTGTTCGGTGTCGCTCTCGTCGGCGTCGCGATGGACAAGGAGGGCGTGATGCCGGACGCCCTCGCGGCGGCGTGCCGGCGACATAAGCCGCGATTGGTCGATCTCACGCCGGCCATCCACAACCCGACGACCGCATCGATGACGCCGACCCGCCGCCGTCAGGTCGCGGCCGTCATCGCCAAGGCGAATGTGTTGCTTATCGAGGATGATGCGTATGGCCGGCTCGACAAGGAGACCGCCACGCTCGCGGCACTCATTCCCGAGCGCACCTATCTGGCGGCGAGCCTGTCGAAGTGCGTTGCGCCGGGCCTGCGCGTTTCGTTCGTGGCGGCTCCCGATGGCGCTGCAGCCAACCGGCTTGCCGCGGCGCTCAACGCCGCCATGCAGATGGCAACTCCGTTGACGGCGGCGCTCGCAACCCGCTTCATCAAGGACGGCACGCTCGACGCGGTGATCGGGGCGATCCGAAGCGAAGCGGCGTTTCGCCAGAAGCTCGCCGCCAAGGCGCTGTCGGGGTACGCATATGCGGCGCACCGTTGCGGCCATCACATATGGCTGCCGCTGCCGATGGGCTGGCGGCGCGCGGAATTTTCCGAGCATGTGCGCCGGCAGGGCCTGGCGGTTGTCACCAGCGATGCATTCAGCGTTGGATCGCAGACGCCGCATGCTATTCGGGTGTCACTCGGTGCCGCGCCCAGCCGCGCCGAGCTCGCGCGCGGCCTCGATGTGCTGGCCGCTGCACTGCGGCACGCCCCGGTCGCGCAGCAGATCGTGTGAACGCGCCGGAGCCGCGCCGCTGTTTGCTTTGCGTCACGGCGGGCCTATGCTCTTCGGCGCATGTTCCTATCGGAAGGCCTTCAACCACCTTTGCTTTCGCAAAGGGGCAGGTTTTTCGGGATATGCATGCGCGAGGTCAACATCGCCGGATCACCGCAACGGATCCGATACAATCAAGCAGCAGCGGGAGGATGATTATGATCTTGAGGAGTATGCTCGGGTTGCTGACGGCAGTGGTCGCGCTGACGCTGGCGGCGGGCAGCGGTGCCGCGCAGGACAAGCAATATCCGAGCTGGAAAGGGGAGTGGATCACCGTCATTCCGCGCCTGCCCGGGCAGAATCTCAGGTTCGATCCGAACAAATCGTTCGGGCCGGCACAGCAGGCGCCGCTTACCGAGGAATATCAGAAAATCTATCAGGCCAACCTGGCGGAAATTCAGACGGGCAGCCAGGGCCTCTTCCTGGATCATGCCTCATGCCTGCCGGCCGGCATGCCGACCATGATGTCGGCGGGAATCCACGAATACATCATCACTCCGGAGACGACCTATATTTCGGTCGGCACCGACTTGCGCCGGGTCTTCACCGATGACCGGCCCTGGCCGACCGACCTCGAGCCGACCTATCAGGGCTTTTCTCTCGGCCGCTGGGTCGACGAGGATGGCGACGGCGTCTACGACACGCTCGAGGTTGAAACGCGCGGACCGTTCAAGGGTCCGCGGGTCTATGATGCGACCGGACTTCCGCTTGCCTTCGACAATCAGTCGATCATCAAGGAGAGAATCTTCATCGATCGGAACGACAAGAACATTCTGCATGACATGATCACCGTGATCGATCATGCGCTGACGCATCCCTGGACGGTCGACAAGACCTATCGGCACGGAACCAAGAAATATCCTAACTGGAGCCGGCAGACGTGCCTGGAAGGCACGAACTACGTCACGATCGGCAAGGAATACTATCTGGTGACTGCCGACGGATACTTGATGCCGACCAGGAAGGGGCAGCAGCCGCCCAGCCCGAAATACTTCCCGCAGGCGCAGAGGTGATGCGTTTCCGGATATAGGTTAGGTCGCCTTGTCCTGGGCACGGTCCGCGTGGCAGGTCGCGGGCGCGGACCCGCGCTGCCAGGCGAGAAGCGAGCTTATTCCGGCATCAACGCGAAGGTCCACAGCGAGTCGCCGGTCGGCACCTTGTCGCCGATGGCGCGGCGCGCCAGGATGCCGCCGAGGCCGGAGGCGACCGTCACATATTGCCGACCGTTGTGCGTATAGGTGATCGCCGTCGAGTTGATGGCCGACGAGGTCTGGAACTGCCACAGCTGCTTTCCGGTATCGGCATCAAGCGCCAGAAACTCACCGGTGAGCTTGCCGGTGAATACGAGCCCGCCACCGGTCGCCAGCATGCCGGCCGAGCTCGGCACATCGGCGAGCGGCACCTCCCATTTGCGCAAGCCGGTGAGCGGATCCATGGCGATGAAATAGCCGACCACCTGTCCGGGCTCGATGTGGGGCTGGCGTCCATTCACGCCGGTTGAGTTTTCGCCGATCACTTGCGGGTGGGGCGGGGCAAGCTGCTGGATGCGCGGCTCATCCCACGGCGCCGCGTAGACGAGCTTCTTGCTCGGATCATAGGCGATCGGCACCGCGTTCGAGCCGCGCGAGGGCAGGATCTCGACCTCGCCGCCGGCGAGGAAATCCTTGTAGATGCGGGTGAGCTGCGGGCGCCCGGTCGCCATGTCGATGCCGCTTGCCCAGTTCACCTGGGTATACGGATGCGCGGCGATCAGCTTGCAGTTGGTACGGTCGACCACATACATGAAGCCGTTCTTGTTGGACTGGATCATCACCTTGCGCATCTGCCCGTCGATCGGCAGGTCGGCGAGCACCTGCTCGTCGGTCGCGTCGACGTCATAGATGTCGTTCGGCGTGTACTGGTAGTAGCAGACGATCTCGCCAGTCTTCGGCCGGATCGCCAGCACGCTGTCAGTGTAAAGGCTGTCCAAGGCCTCGCGCGGCCGCGGATCATAAGGCTCGGCATTGCCGACACCCCAGTAGACGAGATCGAGCTCGGGATCGTAGGAGCCCGAGCGCCACAGCGAGCCGCCGCCATACTTCCAGGCATCGCTGTCGGCCGGCCAGGTCTCCGAGCCGGGCTCGCCCGGCGCCGGAATAGTGTAGCGGCGCCAGAGCTTCTCGCCGGTTTGCGGATCCCAGCCGTCGAGGAAGCCGCGCGTGGTCGATTCGCCGCCCGCGACGCCGGAAATCAGCACGCCATTGGCGACGATCGGCGCGCCGCTCGAATGATAGCCTTCCTTCCATTCGGCGAACTTCTTGTTCCAGAGGACACGCCCGGTCTTCATCTCGAGCGCGACGAGGTGGTTGTCGACAGTGACGCGGAAGAGCTTGCCGTCGTAGATTGCCGGCGCCCCGCGATAGATGGCGGTTGCGGCGCGTGTGAAGCCCGGCTCGATCTGCACCGGCGTGCGCCAGATCTGGCGCCCGGTCGCCGCATCGATCGCGAACGTCCACTTGGCATTGATGACGTAGATGACACCGTCATAGACCACGGGCGCCGCGAGCTCGCCGAGATCGTTCATCAGGCTCGTGCTCCACACCGGCACCAGGCGCTTGATGTTTGTCTTGTTGATCTCGGCGAGCGGGCTGTAGCTCTGACGCGCGAGACCCATGCTCTGGGTCAGTACATTATCGGTGTTCTTGCCGTCGGCATTGATCTCGGCCGTCGTCTGCGCCGACGCCGGCAAGGGAGCGAGCGCAGGCGAAAGGGCGATGAGGGTCGCGAGCAGCCATGTGTTGGAACGGTACGTTCTCGGCATGATCGTCCTCCCGTGAATGTTCTTTGCGGTTACCCGAAATACTGCCCAATTTCTTGCCGATTGTCCGGCGGAAAATCACGCTTGCGGAGCAACCTGTACCGGGCGAGAGAATCGGCTATGTGGCTCCATTCGGCCCTCTAGCAGCGCGTCGGCAATGCACGGACACATGAAAAATGAATTAGGGTCACGCGCCTCGGCGCAAATGCTCAATCTCCTGGCCGGTGCCTGGGTTTCGCAAGCGATCTCCGTGGCGGCAAGCTTGAGAATAGCCGATCATCTGCGTGACGGGCCGAAATCGTGCGAGGTGCTGGCGGAAGCAACGCGGACCAATCCGGGAGCGCTTTACCGCCTGTTGCGGGCGCTCGCTGCCACGCAGGTGTTTGCCGAGCTTGAGGACGGGCGATTTTGCCTGACGCCGCTCGCCGAGTGTCTCATCAGCGGCAAGGAAGGTTCGCTGCGCGCCTACGCGACCATGCTGGGCGCAGAGGAGATGTGGCGTCCCGTCGGAGGCATGCTGGCGAGCGTGCGAAGCGGCGAACCCGTGTTCGAACGAATCTTCGGAATGACGAATTTCGAATACTTCGCAAGCGATCCCGAGGTCGGGCGGCGCTTCAATGAAGGCATGGTCAGCCGCAGCCAGGAGGAGAATAGGGCGGTTATCGAGGCGTATGACTTTTCCCGTTGCGCGACGGTGGTAGATGTCGGCGGCGGACAAGGAGCGCTGTTGTCGGCCATACTGGCGGCCACCGCAACCACGCGGGGCATCCTCTTCGACATGCCGCATGTCGTTGCCGCGGCACGGACTGAAATGGCGGCACAGCTGGGGCGCTGCGACTTCCACGAGGGAGATTTCTTCAAAGCGCTGCCCGCGGGAGGAGACTTATACATTCTCAAGAAGGTCATCCATGACTGGGATGACGAACGGGCCCTGGCAATCTTGCAATGTTGTCGAAGCGCCATGCCGAGGTCCGCACGCCTTTTGCTGATCGAGCCTGTGGTCGCGCCCGGTAATGATCCCTCGTTCAACAAATTGCTCGATCTTCTCATGCTGGTGATCACTCAGGGCGGCAAGGAGCGGACCGAGGCTGAGCATCGCGCCATGCTAAGTTCGGCTGGTTTTGCGGCGATCCGCCTGATATCGACCAACTGCCCCTTGAGCATCATCGAGGCGATGCCTGGTTAGGTCGATAAAGGAGGGAACGCCAAATGAGGGACATGTTGAAGCTCGCCGGTATCGTGCTGGTGCTTCTCGGCGGAATCTCGCGCGCCAATGCCGAGGATATGGCGTCAATGGTCTCGAAATACCGGCATGCGCATGGCCTCCCGGGGGTCAAGACTGACGCCCAGCTGACTGCCGTGGCGGAGCGCCAAGCGCAGGCGATGGCCAGGAGCGGCATCATGGACCACAGCGTGGCCGGATCATTTGCCACGCGCGTCTCCAATGCGCCGGTTGCGGCAGCGGGCGAGAACTTGGCCCGCGGCACCAAGACCTGGGCCGAGACCATGCAGATGTGGGAAGCCTCCTCGGGGCACAATGCCAATTTGCTGCTTTCGGGCGCGACCCTTATCGGAGTGGGTGTCGCTACCAACGAGCAGACGCATGAAGTGTTCCATGCTCTCGTCATCGGCCGCAAGCTGGAGAAGCGCCCCCTGCAGCCGATCCCGTCTTTTCAGCCAACCCCGCTCAATCCGTCTCCGCGCGTGCAGAATTGGTTCTGATTTGATCCCGAACTTCGGAAGCCGGCATCAGCTTGCGGCTGCGACCGCGTCGGTCTCCTTCATGAGCCTCACCTCGAAACCAAGCGGCGCGGCATTGATCTCGCCACGGCCGAAGGGGCTCGCCGCGATCATGCGCTCGAAGTCCTGGCCAGAATAGGCGCGGCGGCGCAGCGATTTGAGTATCATGCGGGTCATCCACCGCGATAGCGTGCCGAGCCCCATCCGTGACACCTGATCGTCTACGGCGGCGTCGGTCGCATCCTTGCGCATGTCGATGATCAGAGCCGTTCCGCGCGGCAGCAAGACGCGGTGCATCTCCGTCAGCGCGCCGATCGGATCCGCGAAATTCTTGAAGGCGGCGCGACAGACGATGAAGTCGAATGAGCAGGGGGCGAACGGTTGCGCGGCCGCATTGCCGTGGCGGAACGATACGGCGACGCCGGCACGCGCCGCGTTCTCGCTGGCGATACGCACGAAGGAATGGCTGATATCGAGCCCGGTGACTTGCCATGGCCCTCGGCGGGCGAGCTCGATTGCCAGATAGCCCGGGCCCGGCGCGATCTCAAGGACGGCGGCGCCGGGGGTAAGCTCAGCCGCAACGCGGCGGGCCAGCTCGGCAAATTCGCCGGCGCTGCTCGCTGTGTTCCGGGCGTACCAGCTGGCAACAGGGCCTTCCATCGCCATGCCCCGATAGGGCTTCATGTTCGCGCTCGCTGCAGGCATAATCACAACTCCTAAATATCTTATATTGTAAGATATTTAGTATATAAGGAAAATGGCGGTGTCAACCCGTATGAGCCGACAGGATGTATTCCAGGCAGTGAATGCAGCCATGCGCGAGGTCTCAGGCCTCGGCGTGATGTATAGCCAAGCGGTCGCCGCAAGGCTTGGCGTCAACAGCACCGATCTCGAGTGCCTCGATTACATCGTCACGCGGGGCCCGATTACCGCGGGCAGCTTGGCGCAAGTGACTGGACTCACCACCGGCGCCATCACCGGCATTATCGACCGATTGGAACGCGCCGGATTCGCGACGCGGGAGGCCGATCCGGCGGACCGTCGCAAGGTGCTGGTGAGGGCCCTGCCTGCAGTGGCGAAGCGCGCGGGTCCGCTGTTCGAGCCCATGGGTCGCGCCGCCGCCGCAGCCTTATCAAGCTACAGCAACGAGGAGCTCGCGCTGCTGTTGCGCTTCCTTTCCGATTGCCGCGATGCTGCGCTTTCAGCAATGAAGGAATTGCAGGAGGCGCCGATGCCGCGCGCGAAATCGGCGGTCAAAGGGTCAGCGCCTCCTGCCCGCGCGGGTGTCCGACGTCGCGGCAGATGAAGACGCGCCGAGCGCCCCGAACAGGGGAAGCGCGGCGTTCATTGTCCGGCTCCGTATTTCGCCTCCAGCGCATCAGTGGTGAGCAGTCGCCGCTCGAGATCACGCATGGCGTCGTAGTCCATCAGGCGCATGATGGCGTCGATATCGACCAACAAATCGGGACGGTCGGCAGGCTCGCCGCTCGCCATGACGTCCTTCATCGCCTCGAGCACGCGTGTCATGCCGTGAATGGCCGCGGCCGGAAGCATGCGCGGCAGGGAGACGCGCCGCACGCCGATCTCGGCGAGGCGCTTGAGCGACATCAGCGGCGTGGTCGGTCGGGCGCGGATGCCGAAGCCCATGTTCACGGTGACCGGAACGCGCGCTGCATCGACCAGGCGCTTGATCTCGTCTTCGGTGCGGACTGCATCTGCGAAGATCATGTCGGCGCCGGCTTCCGCATAGGCGCGCGCCCGCTTGAGCATGCCATCGGCGCCCTCGATCGCCAGCGCGTCGGTGCGGGCGATGATCGCAAAGGCATCGTCGCGTCGCGCAAGACAGGCGGCTTCGATCTTCTTGGCGCCCTCGACCAGTGAGATGACTTCTTTGCCCGGCATATGCCCGCAGCGCTTGGGATGGACCTGGTCCTCGATGTTGATGCCGGCAACACCCGCCTCCTCGAACATCTGCACGGTGTAGTGCACGTTCATCGGGTTGCCGTAGCCGGTATCGGCATCGGCGGTCAGCGGGATCGAAAGCGTGCGTGCCAGCATCCGGCAGTGATTGACGTTCTCGGCAAGCCCCATTACCCCGATATCGTCGATGCCCAGCAGCGAGTTGGAGATGCCGGCGCCCGTGGTCGCCGCCATCTCGAACCCCGCCTTCTCGACCAAGCGCGCGCTGTAGCCGTCGTAGACGCCGGGCGCGACGATCAGCGAGCCCTTGGCCAGGAGCTCGCGGAACTTCTGCGCGCCGGACTTCCTCGGGTGGGTCACCTTGGGGTCATCATTCATGTCGATCTCTCCGACGTTGCGGCCTTCCAGGGGGCGCGATAGTTTGCCGGCTAAAGAATATGCCAGAAGCCGCGCGGCGCCGGCGGTGCTTGTACGATCTTATGATTGAAACACAATCGACCTTTTCGGCGGGCGGCACGACGTATGCCGTCCATGACGTGCGCGCGGCGATCGGTGCTGACGCCTATGCGCGACTGCCTTATGTCGCACGCGTGCTGGCGGAGAACCTCCTGCGCAATCTCGGGCAACCGGGAGTGACGGAAGATGTTCTGCGGGCGCTGGTCGACCCCTGCGTCGCGCCCGATGCGGTCGCGCTGCCGTTACGGGTGCCGCGCGTTATCGTGCCGGATTCCTCGGGCATTCCTGTGCTGATGGACCTGGCGGCGTTGCGCGCGGCAGTCGTGCGCAGGGGAGGCGATCCGGGGCGCGTCAACGCCAAAGTGCCGATGACCTTGGTGGTCGACCATTCGCTTCAGGTCGATGTCGCAGCTTCGCCCGACGCGGAAGAAGCAAACCTCAGGCGCGAGCTCGAGCGCAACGGCGAGCGCTATCGGTTCCTGAAATGGGCCGCGCAGGCGTTCGACGGCTTGACGGTGTTTGCTCCCGGCTCTGGGATCATTCATCAAATTCATCTGGAGCAGATCGCGCAAGTCACCTTGGTCGATCGGTCGCGAGTGCCGCACGTGGCGTTCCCGGATTTCACCATCGCGGGCGACTCCCACACCCCGATGGTCAATGCACTGGGGGTTCTCGGCTGGGGCGTCGGCGGCATCGAGATCGAAGCGGTCGTGCTGGGCGAGCCGTACATTGTGCCCAAGCCGGAATTCGTCGGCGTGCGACTCGAAGGGGCATTGGCGGGCGGCATCACCGTAACCGATGTTGCCTTGACCTTGACCGAGCAACTGCGTGCAGCGGGAGTGGTGGGAGCGTGCGTTGAATTCTTCGGTCCTGGAGCGCCAGCATTGACGGTTCCTGACCGCGCAACGCTTGCAAACATGGCGCCCGAATACGGGGCGACCACCGGATTCTGGCCAGTCGACGAGCAGACCATCGCCTATCTGCGGCTGACCGGCCGATCGGCTGAGCACGTTGCGTTGGTGGAAGCCCATGCGCGCGCGGCGGGCTTGTTCCGCCATAGCGGTGCGGCGGATCCGACCTATGACCGGGTGATCGCGTTTGAGCTCGACAAAGTGCGACGGACCATTGCGGGGCCGGGCATGCCGCATATCCGCCAGGACACCTCGGGTGTAGCGGCGAGCTTCCGCGAACGGGCCGGAACCGCGGCCATGGCGACGCCGCGCGTGAGCGAGGAGCTTCCGCATGGTGCCATTGGGATTGCGGCAATCACCTCCTGCACCAATACCTCCAATCCGCACGGGATGATCCGCGCCGGGCTTCTCGCCAAAGCTGCCGTCGCGCGCGGATTGCAATCCGCGCCCTGGGTCAAGACTTCACTTGCGCCAGGCTCGCGCGCGGTCACCGGCTATCTGGATCGCGCCGGGTTGCTCGCGCCCTTGGAGGCGCTCGGCTTCGCGGTCGTGGGCTATGGCTGCACGACTTGCGCCGGCAAATCGGGACCGCTCAAGCCGGTAGCCGCGAACGCCGTCGAGCGACAGGGACGGACAATCGCAGCCGTGCTGTCGGGCAACCGCAACTTCGATGGACGCATCCATCGTCTGGTCGGCGCGAACTATCTGTGCTCGCCGGCGTTGGTCGTCGCCTTCGCGTTGGCGGGCCGCGTCACCATCGACATTGCGCGCGACCCGATCGCGAATGACCCCCATGGCGCCGCCGTCTTCCTCCGCGATATTTGGCCCGATGACTCAGAAGTAGATGCAGTAGTTGGGCGCACCGTCACCCCCGATGTGTTCGTTTCGACCGCTGAGGCCAGTCCCCTGGTCAAAGCTGCCTGGGAGGCACTCGAAGCCAAGCGCGGCCTCCTGTTCCAATGGGATGCGGATTCGACCTACATCGTCGAGCCTCCGTTCTTTGCCAATGATGATTCCGGCTTTGCGACCGCGCCGCATATTGAAGGAGTGCGGGTGCTCGGCGTCTATGACGACAATCTCAACACGGATCATGCATCGCCGGGCGGCGAGATCCCCGCCGACAGTCCCGCCGGACAATATCTCCGATCGCTAGGGGTCAAGCCCGGCGCATTCAACACCTATGTGGGCCGGCGCGGAAACCATCACGTGATGATGCGCGGCACTTACGGCAATGTGCGCATCCGCAATCGGATCGCGGAAGGGCGCGAGGGCTGGTGGACGAAGATCTACCCCGAAGACGAAATCATCACGATCCCGGATGCGGCTGCGCGCTATCGTGCGCGCAAGGTCCCGCTCATCGTTATCGGCGGGCGCAATTTCGGCGCCGGCTCAAGCCGCGACTGGGCCGCCAAGGGGCCGGCCCTGCTCGGCGTGCGCGCCGTGATCGCGCGCTCGTTCGAGCGCATCCATCGTTCCAACCTGATCGGGGTCGGGGTCGTCCCGTTGTTGTTCGCCGAACAAGATAGCGTCGAGGCGTTGAAGCTCGACGGCAGCGAAGAGTTTGCTTTCAATGGGCTGGGCGAAGGGATCGCGGGGAAGCGACCAATCGGGGTCACGGCGCGCCGGCCCTGCGGCGAGGAAATTCGTTTTGCAGTAACCGCGGACATCCGTTCCGCCGCTGAGGCCGAGCTGCTTCAGAGAGGGGGCATGTTTCAGGCGGCTTTGGAGGCATCGCTCACGTGACCGTTACCCAAAGGCTTTGCGAGAAAATCGTCACCACCGCCGTGGAGAGTCTGGATGAGAGGGCGATGGGCAAGGCGCGCCAGCTCGTGCTCGACGGGGTTGCGGTCGCGGTCGCCGGCGCTCGCATCGAGGAGGCGCCGAAGATTTTGGGCAACTATCTGCGCGAGCAGGGCTCGAAATCCGAATGCGCGGCATTGGGCTTCGGGTTTCGTCTGGCGCCAGTCCCAGCTGCACTGCTGAATGCTGCGTCCATGCATGTGCTGGATTTCGAGCCGATGTGGACGCCAGCAACGCATGCGCTGTCGCCCGCGCTTGCGCCGACACTCGCGCTGGCAGAATCCATTGGGGCGAGTGGCCGCGAGGTTCTGGCTGCCGTCATCAAAGGCGTCGAGATCCAGGGCTGGATCAGGCGCGCAATGGGCCATGTGGAATCCCGCGACTTCAAGTTTCATCCGCCCGGCATGGTGGGTCCGATCGGCGCGGCGGTTGCGGCGGCGCACTTGCTGAAGCTCGATGCCGCGGCGCTTGCCAACGCTATCGGCATCGCCACCTCGCGCTGCGGCAGCCTCACCAGCAATACCGGGACCATGACCAAGTCCACCCATTGCGGCTATGCGGCTTCGCTCGGCCTTGAATCGGCGCTGCTGGCGGCGCGCGGCTTCACCGGAGATGTGAAAGCCTTCGATAGCCCGAGCGGCTATGCGGCGATTTTTTTGGGTCCCCACTTCGACCCGGAGATGCTCATGTGTTTCGGCCCGCCGTTCCGGCTGGTCGACCCGGGTTTCACGCTCAAGATTTTTCCCTGCAAGTTCACGACGCATTACGGCATCAGCGCCGCGCTGGCAGCGCGGCCACGCATACCTTCGCCGGAGGCTATCTCCTCGGTACGGATGCTTGCGCCTGTGGTTCCAACCGGCGACCGTCCGCATCCCAAGCGCGGCCTCGAAGGCAAGTTCAGCGTGCAATATACGCTTGCGGCGGCATTGCTCGATGGCGCGGTGACGCTGTCGACCTTTACGGACGAGCGACTCAACCGCCCCGACATGCAGGTGCTGCTCGACAAGATCGCCGTGACGATGAGCCCGGATATCACAACCGAATACAATGCCGGCCGCTACGTTGACCTCAAGATCGAGCTCGCCGACGGCACGATCATCGCCGAACGCTGCGAGCGGCCGCGCGGTTCCTGGGGCGCGGCGCCGATCACCGAAGCCGAGCACTTGGTCAAGGTGCGCGATTGCCTCCACCCGTCGCTTGCGCCCGCAGCGATCGATGAGTGCCTCGCGCTCGGGCGTCGCTTCGAGGAGCTCGATGGGACGGGGGTGCGACGGATGCTCGCGCTCGCCTGCGCGGAGGGCGCGGGATGTTGTTGATCGACAACGACACCGTCAAGCGGGTGCTGACGATGCGCGAATGCATCGAGGCACAGGAGCTCGCCTTCAAGGGCACGCTCACGGGCGCATCGGTCTCGCGCCCACGTCTCGACATGTTCGTTCCCTGCGACCGCCCCGACGGCTACTACCGCTGGGGCTCGGTCGAAGGCGCGAGCGACGGCGTTCTGGCGGTGCGGCTGAAATCGGACGTGATCATCTGGCCGGAAGGGCCGAACGGCACGCGAACGGAGAGCAAGTACTGCATGCAGCCCGGCACCTATTGCGGGCTCGTGCTGTTGTTCTCAACGCGGAACGGTGAGCCGCTCGCCATCATCAATGACGGGTACCTCCAGCACATGCGGGTCGGGGCGTCGGCGGGGGTCGGCGCTCGTTTGCTGGCGCGCGAGGACGCGCATGCGGTCGGCATGATCGGCTCCGGCGGCATGGCGCGCACCGTGCTCGAGGCGCTGGTGGAGGTCCGCGACGTCAGAGCCGTGAAAGTCTACAGCCGCGTGGCCGCCAATCGCGAAGCGTTCGCGCAGGAGATGGCGGAGTTGTTGCGAATTAAGGTCGAGCCGGTCGCGAGTGCGCGCGAGGCTGTGCGCGGCGCTGATATCCTGGCGACCTGCACGGACAGCATGGATCCGGTGATCCAGGGCGATTGGATCGAGAGAGGCATGCATGTGGTCAATATCGGCCCGCACGATCTCGGGCCGGACGCGGTTGCCCGCATGGACGTGGTGGTCAGGCAGGGCCTCGATACGCTGCCGATTCCGGAGGATGGTGTGTTCCGCAAAGGCGTCGGCCACAGCCACGGTGCCTTTGTGGGCGGCAGCGCCGAAGAGCAGAAGCGGCTGCCGAAATCTTCACGCAAGCGCGTCGCCCAATCCGCGGGCCCGCTTTATGCGGACGTCATTTCCGGCAAGGCGCCTGGCCGCACCAATGCGCATGAGATCACCCAATACCGGCCGGTCGGAAACTGGGGTCTGCAATTCTCCTCGGTCGGAGCGGTGGTGTATCGTCGGGCGAAGGAGCAGGGCCTCGGCCGCAAGTTGCCGACCGAATGGTTCCTGCAGGACATCAAGAATTAGGAATCGCGCCATGGATCGATCCCGCCGCCGATTTCTTCGTACTGCTGCCGGCATCGCTGCATTGCCGGCGACGGCGCGGCTTGCTCGCGCCGAGACCTATCCGTCGCGGCCGGTGCACATCATCGTCGGCTTCGCCGCCGGCGGCACCAGCGACATCGCCGCGCGCCTTATCGGTCAGGCGCTGCAGGAGCGGCTCGGCCAGCCCTTCGTGATCGAGAATCGGCCCGGCGCTGCGACCAATCTCGCGACCGAGATGGTGGTGCACGCGGCCGCCGATGGTTACACGCTTCTGATGGTCGGCCCTTCGAGCACCATCAATGCGACGCTCTATGACAAGCTCGGTTTCGTGTTTCTGCGCGACACAACGCCGGTCGGCAGCGTGTTCCAGCAGCCGCAAGTCATTCTCGCCCATCCGTCATTGCCGGTGAAAACCTTGCCGGAGCTGATCGCCTACGCCAAGGCCAATCCGGGCAAGGTGACGATGGCATCGGCCGGCACCGGCTCGAGCGGGCATCTTGCCGGCGAAATGTTCAAGATGATGGCCGGCGTGAATATCCTGCACGTGCCGTATCGCGGGGCGGCGCCTGCATTGAACGATCTGTTGGGTGGGCAGGTGCTGACCGCCGTCACCGGGATCGCCGGGTCGATCGAGCATGTGAAGGCCGGCAAGCTCACCGCCCTTGCGGTGACGACAGCAACCCGCGTGGAAGCGTTGCCCGATGTTCCGACCGTCGCTGAGTTCCTGCCGGGCTTCGAGGCCGCGGATGTGATCGGCGTCTGCGCGCCGAAAGGCACGCCATCGGAGATCATCGGCCAACTCAACAAAGCCATCAACACGGCGGTCGCCGAGCCGAAGATGATGGCGCGTTTTGCCGAGCTCGGCGCGACGGCACTGGCGCTGACGCCGGCGCAATACGGCGCGCTGCTCGCCGCGGAAACCGAGAAGTGGGGCAAAGTGATCCGCGCCGCCAACATCAGGCCGGAGTGAGCGAGACCTGAGGATCACATGGATCCTGTCGATCCCAGCAATTGCCGCTTGAGCAGATCGCGCTGGATCTTCCCCGCCGCGCTCCGCGGCAATGTTTCGACGTGGAAGATGCGTGTGAGCGGAATGCCGCGCTCGGCACACCATGCGATCAGGCTCGCGTCAGGGACGGGCGTTTTGGCGATCAGCGCGATCGAGATCTGCTCAAAGCCATCCTCGCCGACGCTGCCCAAGGCTGCCGCCTCCGACACGGCAGGATGCTGGCGCAAGACGTCCTCGATGAGCTCAGGGGCGAGCTTGTGCCCGCCCACATTGATCACATCGGAGGTGCGACCCGCTATGACCAGCAGGCCTTCCGGCGTAATGCGGCCGAGGTCTTCTGGATAGAACCAGTTGCCACGAAAATTGGGATTATCAGTGCCGGGAGGATAGGGCGCGCCCATGCAGGTCGAGCGGACGCGCACGATACCATCGCGGCCGGCGGGCAGCGGATCGCCGGTCTCACTCACGATCTCGACCTTCGTCCATGGCGTGATGAATCCCGCGGCCCCTTCCGTGCTGCCAAGCTGATCCGCGCTCGCATAGGCGCTCAAACCAGCCTCGCTCGATCCGTAGCCGATGATGATGGAGCTGCACAGGTTCGCCCTGGCCTCCGCGATTGCGGCGCGCGACAGCATCGCCCCGCCGGTGAGCACCGTGCTGAGCGAGGTAGAGGGCAGCGGCTCGCGCAGCTGTTCACGAACGATGTCGCGCAGCTGCAAGCTGGTCGCCGCCATTGCGTCGACCGCGTAGACAGCGATCATATGCAGGGTCTCGCGCGCGTTGGCGGCAAACACGAGCGTGCGGCCGGCAAAGAGCGCGTGTGCGGCGAGCGATAGCCCCCAGCTGCCGGTCAGTCCGACGACCAGGAGCAGGCGCTCCCAAGTGCCGAGACCGATCGCCAGATATTGGTTCCTGACCCATTGATGGAAGGCCTCGACCGTCAATGAGATTGCTTTCGGGCGTCCGGTGGTGCCGGACGACAGGGCGACGCAGCAGATCTGGCGCTCGTCGGCAAATCCCTTGCGTGCGGCCGCGGAGACCGGGCGCGACTCACCCGCAAACCAAGCGTCGTCGACAACCGCCTGCCGCTGGCCGGGGAGGAGCGCCCCGCCCGGATCCTGCAAGAACGTCCCAACCGGAAGCCTCAGATTGAGGCAATCCTCGCCGCGCGTGGTGACGATGACCGGATGTCCCAGCCTGAACAGTGCCGCCGCAACCACCAGCGTGCGTATCGGGCTGTCGAGCGCAACGCAGACAAGTGCGCCCGGATGCAAGGCAAGCGTTCGGATGCGCTCTTCTGCGCGCAGAATGCCCTGCGCCATCATCGCATAGGTGACGACGCGGTCAGCCAGGATGACGGCCGGCTTCGCCGGACACGACAGAGCATGATGAAAAATCAGATCGGCAAATGAAACGACCGGAGCCGCATTGCTCATGAAGCAGATGCCATGAGACCGGCCGCGTCCGGTCGCCGGATCAGAATTTGTAGTTTATGCCCACGCGGCCGATGTCGAGGGCATCCTTGAACTTGAAGATGTAGCCACCGCTGGCCGCGGTCCGATCCGGAAAGCCGACATGAAGGTATTCGGCCTTCGCCGTCCAATGATCCGTGAACGCGTACTCGACGCCGCCGCCCGCGGTCCATCCCGTAACATTGGGGCTCGGGCTGACGCTGAAGGAGCTTACTGCCGGATCGAACAGATGCTCGTTGAGCTGCGCAAATGCGACACCGCCGGTTCCGTAGATCAGGACGCGATCGAACGCCAAGCCGAGCCGCCCGCGCACCGTGCTGAGCCAGTCAAGACTCGAGTTGTAGGTAAACGGGCCGACGAAGCTAGCGACGGTGCTGCTGCTGTCGAGCGAGGCGAACGAGATATCGGCCTCAGCGCCAAGGACCACGTTAGAGACCTGCCAATTGAAGCCGGCCTCAAAGCCGCCGATCACGCCGGTCTTGTCGTTGTGGTCGACGGCCCCCAATGGGCTCAGGAGCGGACCCATAGTGGACGGATCATCCTCGACGGAGCGGGTAGCCGCGACGGCGCCGACATTGGCGCCGACATAGAATCCGGTCCACGTCCATGGCGCCATGGCGGGCGCCTTGTATACCGGGGCTCGGGCCGGGCGAACTCCGAGATCCGCAGCTTGCGCGCCGGTCGCCAGAAGGAGGGCGGAAATCGAAGCGCCGGCAAGGAGTGATCTTTTCATGACAGCTCCATTTTTGATCCGGACAAGATAGGGAAAATCCCTTTACGCGCCCACCCTTGTGCCCTGCGACTGAGAAAAGAAATCATCCGCGTTGCAATCAGGTAACAGGGGGCGCCTTCCGGTTGCGCGCACGGCGGAATGCAGCCGGAACGGTTTCTGTTGTGCCTGGCCGGCCGGTCCACGATTAACGAAATGATCGCCCTCAGGCGCCGCCTTGGACTTTCAACGCCGCGAGCGCCTCGGCGCGGTCAGTGTGGACGCTGAACATCCTCGCGAAGCCGCTGATGTCGAGGACTTCGCGCACCTGCGCATTGACCCCGCATAGTGCAAAGACGCTGCCGGTGGCCGTGGCCTTCTTCATGAGCACGAGCAGCGCGCGCAGCCCCGCGCTGCTGACGTAATCGATATCGGTAAAGTCGATCAGGATTTTCGCGCCGGTTCCGGTGATCAGCGCGGCGACCTGGTTGGCGAAATTGGTGCTGTAGATGCCGTCGAGACGGCCATGGACGGTCACCACATGGGCATCGCCGACGCGCTCCTTCTGAATTTCCATTCATCCCTCGCTGGCAATGCCGCTCATTCCACCTTGATATTAGCAAGCCGTGCGACTGCGTCCCAGGTTGACCGCTCATGCGTGAGGTAGCTCCCGAACTCCGCCGGCGAGCCGGGACGGATATCGAGCGAGAGCTTGGCGAACGCGGTTTCGACATCGGAGGCTTTAAGGCCCGCATTCACCGCGTCATTGAGCTTGGCGACGACACTCGCCGGCGTTCCCGAGCGCGCGACCAGGCCGAAAAAGGACGAGGTGACGAAATCCGGAATGCCGCTTTCCACCATGGTGGGAACCGCCGGAAGATGCGGGCTGCGGGTCGCGCTCGTCACCGCAAGCGCGCGCAAGCTGCCGGCCGCGATCAGCGGCAAGGCGGTCGCCGGGTTCTCGAACGTCAGCTGCACTTGGCCCGACACCACGTCCTCGGCGGAAACACCGCCGCCCTTGTTGGGGACGTGCACCAGATCGAGCCCTGCTTTGGCGTTGAACCATTCGGCGATCAGATGCGCCGGCGTACCGACCCCGGGAGAGGAATAGCTGAGCTTGCCCGGATTGGCTTTGGCATAGGCGATGAGGTCGGCAACCGACTTGACCGGCAGCGTCGGGTTGACCACCAGCACGTTCGAGGAGGTCGCGATCTGCGCAATCGGCGTGAACGCGCTTGCCGGATCATAGCCGAGCTTCTTATTGATCGCGGGTGCGATCACCAGGGTTGCGGTATTTCCCACCAGCAGCGTATAGCCATCGGGGTCGGCGGCGACGACCACCCGCGACCCGATGATGCCGCCGGCGCCAAGCCGGTTCTCGACGAACACGCTCTGTCCGAGAGCTGATTGCAATTTCTGACCGATGATGCGGGAAATAAGGTCGGTCGGTCCTCCGGGCGAGAATGGAACAATGATGCGGATTGGTCGTTCCGGATAGCTTTGCGCGCGCGCCGCCCCCGCGGCGAGCGCCAGCGCGACCATGATGCGCAGAAGCCTTCGGCTCATCATGCTTTGCCTTGCGCAAAGAAGCGCTTGGAATAACTGAATGCGTCGTAATCCTGCTCCAGCGCCCATTGCGCGATACGCTCGTGGCCGGGAAACCAGACATCGGAATGGCTCGCGAACATCTTCAACAATTTGTCGAATATCGCCGTCATCAGCGGTCGTCCGCCGAAATGGCTATGAAAGCCGATATGGATCATCCCCATCGGCTCGTGCGCCAGCAGATATTCGAACGTATCCTCGTACACCTGCAAGAAGCTGCGCGGCGTTCCGCGCAAGACGCGATTATCGACGAAATCGCTCCACGGAAAGGCGACGATGTCGCCGCTCTTGGTCTTCTGGCGGCGCGGCAGGCTGATGTCGAGCGCATCGGCGTACCAGCGCACCCCCTCCTGCACCAGCAAATCGAAAGTGTGCTCGGTCCAGCTATAGGCCGGCGTCGCCCAGCCGTGCACGCGCTGGCCCGAAGCCTGTTCGAGGAGGTCGACAGTCTTGCGGATCGCTGCCCGTTCTTCATCCGGCGTCATGTAGGCGAACAGCCCGTCCTGGGTGTAGCCGTGGCCCGCAATGGCGTGGCCGGAACGCGCTCCCTGCGCGATCACGTCCGGATAGAGCTCGGCGCATTTGCCGCTGCAGAGGATCGTCGACGGCACGCCATGGCGGTCGAGCGTGCGGATGATCCGCCACAGGCCCTCGTTGCCGCCATATTGCGCCCACTGGATCGCGCCGCGATCGACCGTGCCAGACTTGAGCGGCGAAGTGCGCGGAAAGTAGCTCGGCGATTTCCCCTCCGACCACGTCTCGAAAAGAATGCTGACCAGCACCGCGATGCGCTTGCCGCCCGGCCACGCGTTTGCATCCGTCATTTCGGCCCGTCCGCCTCTCTCTTTGTAGATGATGGCAAAAGCTGATGTGTCGCGGTTGCTGGTAGCATGGCGCCCCCCGCAGTGGGAACGCCCTTCCGGTTGCGGTGGCGCATGCGGCGTGTGCCCAAAGCGGTCATGTTCCCGCGACGCCCCTTCAAGGCTCGCGTCGGCTATACTGGTTATTTTCGAGCCCGCGTCGGGGTTCGTTGAGCCGCACCAAACCAAAGGAGCAAGCATGGCGTTCACGGTCACGAGCAACAGCTTCAAGGACGGCGACTATTTGCCCAAGGAATTCATCTTGTCGCAGGATTTCGGCTTCGGCTGCGCCGGCGGCAACAGGTCTCCGCACCTGAAATGGTCGGATGCGCCTCCCGGCACCAAGAGCTTTGCGGTCACCTGCTATGATCCCGATGCGCCGACCGGGTCGGGCTTCTGGCACTGGCTCGTCGTGAACATTCCCGCCAATGTGAGCGAGCTTGCCGAGGGCGCGGGCAGCGCCGGCGGCAAGCTGCCGGCGGGCGCGCTGCAGACTCGCACCGATTTCGGCGCGCCCGGTTACGGCGGCCCATGTCCGCCGGCGGGCGACCACCCGCATCGCTACCTGTTCACGGTCTTTGCGGTAAAAGCCGACGCCCTCGATGTGAAGCCCGATACGTCGGCAGCCGTAGTCGGCTTCAACCTGCACTTCAACACGCTGGCCAAAGCCGCGATCATGGGGCTGTTCAAGCGCTGACGCGTGCGTTTGATGATTGTTGGATCATGCGCCCCAACGGATCAGGTTGCGGCCCTCGTTGACCAGGAAGTTGGAAAACCGCTTGCCGCGGTTGCGCAGGAAACGCAGCGGCCCCGCGTCGACGAAGTAGGTGAGCAGGATGCTGTCGCGCGTTTCCACCTCGGGGCCGACCGGATCGGCCGAGTGCCAAGTGTCCCGGTCGACCACGAAGGCGTAACCGGTGTTGGGGGCAAAGCGCATCTGGGTTTCCTTCGGCAGGCTGCCGTCCAGCAGTCGCCTGTGGAAGATCGTTCCGATACCGACATTGGACTCATCGCGCGGAAGGTAGAGCTGGACCGTGATGCCTTTCCAGTGCGTGTCGGTATGTGGAAAGATCCGATAGCCGGTGATGTCGCGCGTGAGGATCGGGATCGGATAAAGACCTGTATCTTCGAATGCCTCGCCGAACCGCTTGATGAGCGCGGGCCTGAGGCGCGCCATGAAGGCACGCTTCACCTCCGCTGAACAGAGCGCGGCCCCCACGACGCTCCAGACCGCATGCTTCTCCGACGGTAGATGGCGGATGTATTCCGGAAACAGATCGATCTTCACCCGCGTCGGCGTGCCGTCGGCGCGCGCATCGCGGCTGCGGCCATGCATGGGCCGATAGTCCGCGGCTTTCGGCATGGTCCGCAGCATCGCCTCGTAGGTCTCCTCAGGGAAGATTTTGTCGAATTGCAGATGGAAGAATGGGGCGTCGAGCTGACGTGCGCCCGCGATCGATTGCGCCACCGCGTGCGACAACGATTCGATGGCATTCTTCCGGCTCAAAGCGGTCCGGCCGCCCGTCACATCCAACACTGCGGTGCGTCCCCGTATCGAATCCGCCGCTGCCCGGCCGCGGCGTGCGACCCTCAATCAGCGACCGTAGCCCATTTGCCGGCCGCCAGAAAGTCCAGAGGTCTCGCGCTCTAGGGCCCCTTTGCTTCCGAGTCGTGCAAAAGAGTGCCGCGATGTGTCACGAGCTTGGGGGGGCGGGCCCTAGCCAGGGCGGGCGGATTCTCCGTGGGGCGGCCGCGCGGGAACGGCGGCTGGCTCCAAAGATGCATCGGTGGGCATCCAACCGTGCACCGCCGCGCAGCGCGGGCACTGAGTGAACCTGCGTACTGGCGATAACTTATTGATATCGCCGGCCGAGGTGAGACGAATGCCGGTCGGGATCATCCTGCGCGTCTTCGGGCACATTATGAGGAGAGTGCGCCTCGCCGCTTGGTCACCCGCGGCTTGCGGGGCGGCGAGAAATTCCACACCGACCTCGTCGGCCGAGCGCCATACGATGCGCGACCATCGAGTGAGCCGGCTCGACAGCTTAATCCGGAATTGCTCCGGCAGATTGTCGGGATGGCGCACTTTGAGTCGGACCCCGCCCTGCGACAGGTCGGCCAAATCGCAAGCAAGAGTCGACCCGTCGACCATCTCGATCTCCGCTGAAAGATCAATATTGCTGCGTGGGTACTTTCTCTTGTCGGCCGTCATGAGCGAGTACCTTGCCGTGAAACATGATCGGATTGAGCGCGCCACGCGCCCACATCACAACCTTAAGGTCCTTCAAGTTAAATCTGCGTTCATTTCTTCTCGGGTATCAGCGCGTCCTCCCCGTCGAAACGGGTCAAAATGCTTGCATGTTGCATGACAGGCATGCCTTCGCGACGCGCAAGAAGTTGCCGCGTTGGTACGTGAGGGGCTTTCGAGCGGCAGAGTTGCCGCATCCGTAAATTTAATGTTTCGCCGGCGCTCCGAGCGCGTTTGCGTATGGTATTGTTTAATGTCGACTAGGCCAGCCGGGGGTCTCAACAGAGGAGTGCCTTGGCATGTGTGACTTCAGCTTGCAGTCCACTCAGTCGCGCCCAGCAAAAGTTGGCGACAAGCTCACGACGCATAACTTCGGGACCGGAACCCGCGGGTTCTCAGCGCCCGAAGACCCCAATGTTGCGGTTTGTCTTCTGCCCGGAACCGAACTTGCCTTTTCCAAGGAGGTCGTGGTTCCGACTGCGGGCTTGTTCTCGTCCGGCGAGCTCGCCATCGGCCAGACCGTGGCGATTTTCCGGCAGATCAACAAGGACCAGCCGCGTGCGCACCATGACGCGCTCGAGTTTCCCGACGGGCGCATCGTGCTCTTGACCATGCTGTGCGACGGCCAGGAAGCGACCGTGCTGCAGCTTCCGGCGCAACCCAACACGGAAGCTGAGGCGGAAGCGCAAAGACGCGTCGCCTATTCCGGCTGACGATCCGGTTCCGACGTTCGTCTCGCCTCCCGGCGGCGACGATACGGACGTCGGAGCCTCAATCGGTTGATGATGCGATTGCGGCGATCGCGTCGATTTTCTGATTTCCTGACGTTTGATTGCTGGATCGGGATTTTCCCAATCCTCCTATTTGAGGCGTGACCGGAGCTGCGGTCAGCGGCTGCCATGCGTCAGGTCTGATCCTCCGAGCTCCGGAACTGATCAAAGCCGCACTCAGAAACCGTATAGCGTCGGGTCCCCCGGCAATTTGCTCATGCGTCCTCGTCGGGAAGCCGCCGACCACCCTTCAGGATCATGGCCTCGAACGAGAAGGCGCCGAAATCCAGCACCGCTGCGGCCGCGATCATCTCCGCAAGCGCATTCCGCGCGCATTGATCGCCGCCCGGTGCAGGCGCGACATCTCGCCGGTGCGCGCGCCGCCGCTGCAGAAATTGATCGAGCAGCGAGGCAGGCGGGGATCGCCCGAAGATTCTGTTCATTCGGGCGACCGCAGTCGAAATGATTGATCGGTCGAGCGATGCGCACCGCTCGGGACCGCCCAGCCGCGCCGCCGATAGCTGCCGAGCAGTCCGCCGGCCACGAGTGCCTGCTCATCGACAAAGGCCGTGCTGTCCGCATCCGGGGCGACATAGAGGGCATCGGTCGGGCAATAGAGCTCACACATGAAGCAGGTCTGGCAATCCTGCTTGCGGGCGATGACCGGGATGGCGTCCTCGATCGCGTCAAAGACGTTCATCGGACAGATCTGGACGCATTTGTTGCAGGTGATGCAACGTTCCTCGCTGACAAGCTCGATCATGCGGCGATCTCCTGCGGCCCCCGCGCGGATGCGGGCTCTATCCGGATTTGGATATCGTCGAGGCCTGAGCTGACGAGATGATGCCGCTGGGCCGCATCCTGGCGCGGGTGATCCTCGCGCTTATGCATGCCGCGGGTCTCGGTGCGGGCGAGCGCCGACCGGTACATGAAGCGCGCCGTCGCGGTCATGGCGGCACTCTCGCGCGCCTTGACGACGCGCTCCGTTGCGGACGGACCGGCTGCGCGCAACGCCGCCCATAGCCAATCGAGGCGATTAAGCGAGCTGGTCAATCCCTCCGCGGTGCGGAAATAGTTGATTGTATAGGGGAGCACCTCGGCCTGAACCGCGCGGGTGATTTGCGCCGGATCGAATTCGGCTGCGCCGCTTCCGGCAAGCGCCACCCCGCCGGTGCTGCGAAGATTGCCCCGCGCGTGCGCGGATCCCGCCTGCCGCGCGTAATCGGCAGCAGCGGCCCCGGCCCAGAAGCCTGATGACATCGCCCAGGCGGCATTATGACTGCCGCCGCCGGTAAAGCCACCGCAGATGAGCTCACGGGTGGCGGCGTCGCCGGCCGCATAGAGACCGGCGACCGAGGTGGCGCAGGTCTCGTCCTTGAGACGCAGCCCACCGGTGCCGCGCACAGTGCCTTCGAGCCGCAGCGTCACCGGAAAGCGCTGGCGGAACGGATCGATGCCGGCGCGATCGAACGGAACGAAAAAGTTGGGCTGCGAAGCGCGCATGATGTCTTGGGTCGCTTCGTCGGCTTTGTCGAGCAGACAATAGACCGGCTCGGTCGCGAGTGTACGGGCGATCACCGATCGCCCGTGATGGGAGCCGGCGCCCGGAATCGGGGTTCCGTCCCGATAGGTGAACGTGGCCCAGCTGTAGAAGCGGGTCTTGGTGACCGATGCGAAGGCCGGGCAGATCGCATAGGCATTGGAAAACTCCATGCCCGTCAGTTCCGCGCCGACCTCCGCCGCCATCAGATAGCCGTCGCCGGTGAGCACGTTGCAGCCGAGCCCACCGCTCTGAAAGGCGCAGCCGCCGGTCGCGACCACGACAGCCTTTGCGTTCACGATCCAACCGTCGCCATGCTGACGACGGATGCCGCGCGCGCCGGCGACCGCGCCGGCTTCGTCGGTCAGCAATTCCAACGCCGGGCTATGATCCATAATGGCGACGCCGGACTTGCGCACGCGGCGGCGCATCAGACGCATGTAGTCGGGACCCCACAGATTGGTCCGCCGCTCGCCGCCGTCATCATCGTACGGATACGGATAACCCCACGCGGCGAGCAGGTTGACGGACTCGTAGGTGCGATCCAGAACCCGATGCATCCAGAGGCGGTCCTGCAGGTAACCGCCGAGCTTTTCACGGGTCTCGATCGCCGCCAGGCGCTTGGCCGGATCCGGCTGCACATACCAAACGCCGGTGCCTGCCGAGGCGGTCGCCCCGGAGGTGCCGCAGCAGCCCTTATCGACCAGGACGACCTTGGCGCCTTGTGCAGCGGCCGATACGGCGGCCCAGGCTCCGGCCGGCCCGCCCCCGATCACCAGCACATCGGTGTCGTGCCGAACGCCGTCGGCGCTCGAGCTCACAATTTCGCGCACTTGCGTCACGGACATCGCTTGTTCTCCTTCACCACATTATCGGGATGTGTGCGTCCGCTCTGCTGCGGTTCAGCTGCGGACAGCAATTCGAGGACGCGCTCCTTCAGCGCAACGAAAGCCGGGTCGGATCGCCGTCGCGGCTTTTCCAGGTCGACATCGATGGTCTTGCGGATGCGGCCGGGTCGCGGGTCGACAATGACGATCCGATCGGACAGGAACACGGCCTCTTCCACGTCGTGCGTCACCATCAGCATGGTGATGCGCTCGTGTTCCCAAATGCGGAGGATTTCGCTCTGCAGGCGGCTACGGGTGAGCGAATCAAGCGCCCCGAACGGCTCGTCGAGCAGCAGGACCTGCGGTCGCGGCGCCAGGGCGCGGGCGATCGCGGCGCGCTGCGACATGCCCCCCGACAACTGATGCGGTTTTGCGCGCTCGAAGCCGGCGAGCCCGACCAATGCGATAAGATTGCGGACGATCTCCTGCTTGTGTGCTTCCGCGTGAGGAAGGCGGCGCAAGCCAAGATGAATATTGCGCTCGACGGTGAGCCAGGGAAACAGGCGATGGTCCTGGAACACCATGCCGCGGTCGAGGCCCGGCGCTTGCACCCGGCGCGTTCCGACCGTGATGTCGCCGCGGTCGGGTGTTTCAAGCCCGGCAATCAAACGCAACAGCGTCGACTTTCCGCATCCGCTCGGGCCGACCAGCGACACGAAAGCGCCGCCCGGTATGGCGAGGCTGATGTCGCGCAGCGCCTCGATGCGACTGCCGTTGAGCGAAAAGGATTTCGACACGCCGGCGATATCGATCCCGGCTGGCGGCACACTCGCTGTCTGGTTTGCTAACGAGACTGCAGGCGCCATGCCAATACCTTTCTGGACGCGAGCACCACCGCGCGGTCCAGCGCAAAGCCGGTCAGAGCGAGCGACAGGATGCCGACGATGACGAGATCCATCCGCGCGTTCTCGCGCGCCCCGGACAGGAATGCGCCGATGCCGTCGGCGGACGCGTACATGTACCCGGTGCCGATGAGATATTCGGCGCCGATTGTGCCGATCCAGGCGACCGCGAATGCGAGCTCGAGACCGGCGATGATGGTGGGTGTTGCAGCCGGGAAAATGATGCAGGCGATCTCGCTCGCACGGTTGAAGCCGAAGAGCCGACCAACTTCTGTGAAGGCGAGCGGCACCTGGCGGCATCCGGCCTCGACATTGAGAAATACCGGGAAGAAGGCGCTCAAGGCGATGAGCGCGAGCTTCATGGCTTCGCCATTGCCCAGCCACGCGCTGAGGAGCGGAATCCAGGCGAACAGCGCGACCTGCCGCGCACCATGCAGAACAGGAGAGGCGAAGCGGGAGCCCAGCGCCGATACGCCGAGCAAGAGCCCGATGGCGAATCCGCAGAGCGCACCGATGCTCCAGCCGAAGAGGGCGCGCGCGATGGTGGCGCCGATTGCGGCGGGCAATTCGCCGCTCGCAATCGTCTCGAGCCCTGCGCGCGCCACCGCATCAACGGGGACGAAGAGCGCCGGATTTCCAATTCCCGCTGCGCCCGCGAGGGCCCAGGCGGTGAGGAGTGCTGCGGGCAGCAGAAGCCCGCGCCAGCCTTCCGCTATGCCGAAGCGGGCGGTCACGCGTCGGCGCTCCGGCGCGACCATGCGGCCAAATGGTGCTGGATCGCGAGCGCTGCGCGGTCGAGAACCCACCCGGTAATGCCGATGACCACGATCGTCACCAGCACAATATCGAGCTGGAAGGCCTTGCGGCCCCAGGTCATCAGGTAGCCGATGCCGGCCGCCGATGCGATCATCTCCACCAGCACCAGCACTTGCCATCCCTTGCTCAGGGCCAGACGGAAGCCGTTGAGGACGGAGGGGACAATGGCGGGCAGGATCACGAAGCGTGCGGCGTCGAATGAGCCGAGCTCCAGCACCCGCGCGACCTCGAAGTGCTTGCGCGGAATGTTGCGCACGCCCTCGCAGCTCGCGACCATCATCGGCAGGAAGCAGGCTTTGGCGATCAGCACGACCTTCAGCGCCTCGCCGATGCCGAATATCAGCATGAAGAACGGCAGCCAGCCGAGCGACGGCACGAGCCAGATCGCGCGCACCGTAGGCCCGAGATAGGCTTCGATCGTCCGCGACAGCCCCATGGCGAGGCCGACGGCCAGGCCGGCAACGCTGCCAAGCGCGAGCCCGGCCGCGACCCGCGTGAGGCTGACGGCGAGCTCCGACTGCAGCTGGCCACTGCCGACAAGCTCGATCGCGCTCGCCCAAACCCGCGAAGGCGCTGGCAATATCTGCGGGGCAACGAGCTCGTAATGGGCTACCAGCGACCAGGTCGCGAGGAGGCCGAGCGGCAGGAGCGAGCCGATCGCGGCGGGGCGCGCCAAGCGCCCTGCGGCCCTGAGCGCGCGCGGAGGCACGACCGGCGGCAGGCGCACAAGTGGCGCGAGCGCATCATTCCGCAGCCGGGCGGACTGAGCGGATGGCATGATGCTCATGGCGGGAACGTCCTGAGATATGAGTGCTGCGGCTTGAAGGACAGGCGGCCAAATCTCAGCCCTGCGGCGCGCCATTGGCGTCGTGCGGCTTCCACACGCCGCGAAAGCCGAGCGCATCGAGCGCGGTGTAGAGCGGAGCGCGATCAATCCAGGCGTTGATGTCGAATCCCTGCCTGATCAGCTTGTTGTCGAGCGCGAATTTCACGCCGCGTTTCACATTGCTGACGAAGAAGGCATCGAGCAGCGGATTGGAACGGTCGTTCAGCACTTCGCCATCATAATCGGCGGCGATTGCGGCACGCGTCGTGCCGGATCGCGCCCAGATGTCGTAGAGCTCGCTGCGATTCTCCTCTTGTGAGGCGAAATAGGCGGCACGGACATAATCATTGAGAACGCGCTGAGTGGTCTGCGGGTATTTCCTGACAAAGTCCTCAGCCACCAGGAAAGCGCCGAAATTGCTCGCCGGGTCGAGCTTGCCTTTGCTGGAGAACACGACCTTGCTGAAGCCGCGCTCCACCACGGTGAGCACGCTTGATGTGCCGACCACTGCGTCGATATCGCCGGATTGCAGCGCGGAAATCTGGTCGGCGGTGATGAGATCAAATATTTGGACGTCCTTTTCGCTCAGGCCCTGGCGCTGCAGGAGCGAGCCGAGCGCGAGCTCGAGAATGGTGCCGCGCTGAACCGAGATCCGCCTGCCCTTGAGATCGGCAATCGATTCGATCCCCGAGCCATTGCGCGCGACCAGATAAATCGGTGAGGTGCCGTAGGTCGCCAGCACCTTGGTGCGCAGGCCGGCGCCATGCCCGACGATGTTGGGCAATCCCCCATAGCTCGCGAAATCGAGCTGTCCATTGGCGAAGGCTTCGTTGATGGCCGGCCCGGTGCCACGCGGATATTGCCATTCGATCGTGCCCCCCTGCGGCTTGAACTCCTGCTCGAGATAAGCCTTGACCCGGAGCACGCCGAGCGTGCCGGTGCCGAACGGCGTGCCCTGGGCGTTGCCGGGACCGGCGAGGCGAATGGTCTTGGGCGGAGCTTCCTGCGCGCCCAGCGGTGAAAGCGCGCAGGAGGCCATGGCGGCCATGGCGGCGAGCAGGCGAAGAGCGAAAGCGCGTGCAGTCATCATGTTTCTCCGTTGAGCTCCTGAGGCCATGATGGCGATCTAATCTATTTTGTCTATCATTATTATATAATATTTGAGAGAAGATCGTTCTCCAGATCGCGAATATCCCTTTGCGCCTGCCGGTCGGATAATGTCGAGGTGGCGATGTACCGCTTGGCCTGGAATCTTTGTCTTCCGGTGACGGCGTCCGTAGTGCGTGCCGGCGGCGATGAAGGAAGATTGGATCCTTGAGCGGCCAGCTCGCGCCGATGCGCCCGCTGCCGGCCAATCAGCTGCGCACCGGATTCGCGAGGCCGGCCGGGTCAGCTTGCCGCGAAGATGCGGTACTGACGCGGCGTCAAGCCGACGAGCCGGCCCGGCTCGAGGCTCTCGATGCGGGCTGCGTCGACCTCGATCATTCTTTCGCTGCGGGCGAGCGCGATCTCGACCCGACGCCGTGCGCCGATGCCGTGCACGCGGCGAATGGTTCCGCTGAAGCATCCTTCGCCGGCCGGAACAATCTGCATTTCATACGGACGCACATACAGGCGCGCTGATCCATTCGTGAGGCCGTGTGGGTCGAGCGCGAGCGCCTCGCCTTCGAAGCAGATCCTGCTGTCTTCGACCGTTACCGGCACGATAACCGACTCGCCGATGAATTCGTGGACGAATGGCGAGCCTGGCCTCTCGTAGACTTCCTGCGCGGAACCGGTTTGCTCGATGCGGCCGCGATCCATGACAACGACGCGATCTGCGACCTCCAGCGCCTCTTCCTGGTCGTGGGTGACGAAGACGGAAGTCACGTGGATCTCACTGTGCAGGGTGCGCAGCCAACGCCGCAGCTCCTTGCGCACTTTGGCGTCGAGGGCGCCGAACGGCTCGTCGAGGAGAAGCACCCGCGGCTCGATCGCCAATGCCCGTGCGAGCGCAACACGTTGGCGCTGGCCCCCCGAGAGCTGGTTTGGATAGCGATCCGCCAGCCAATCGAGCTGGACAAGATCGAGCAGTCTTTTTACCCGGGCGCAGATTTCGGGCTCGCTCAGCCGCCGCCGGCGGGGCCGCGCGCGCAGCCCGAATGCGACATTCTCGAAAACATTCATGTGGCGGAACAGGGCGTAGTGCTGAAACACGAAGCCGACATTGCGCTCGCGGACGCTGCGGGAAAGCGCATTGACGCCATCGAACTGCACCTCGCCCTGGTCGGGCCAGTCGAGCCCGGCGAGGATGCGCAGGAGCGTGGTCTTGCCCGATCCGGAAGGACCGAGCAACGCCAACAGCTCGCCCGATCGGATGTCGAGATTGACCCGATCGAGTGCCGCGAATTCGCCGAAGCGCTTGCTGACGTCGAGCACTGCGATCTTCATTTGTGTCATTCTCCCCTGATGCGCGTCTCGAGTAGCGCCTTGGCGACCAGCGTAACAAGGGCGAGAAGCGCCAGAAGCGAGGCCACCGCAAACGCGGCTGCGGCCTGATAGCCGTCGTAAAGAGCTTCGATGTGCAGGGGCATGGTGTTGGTCTCGCCGCGGATGTGGCCGGAGACGACGGACACGGCCCCGAACTCTCCCATCGCCCGCGCATTGCAGAGCAGCACGCCGTAGAGCAGCGCCCATCTCACGTTGGGCAGGGTCACGCACCAAAAAGTGCGCAACCCGGAGGCTCCGAGCGAAAGCGCGGCTTCCTCTTCTGTCGTGCCCTGCTCCTGCATCAACGGAACGAGCTCGCGCACCACGAACGGAAATGTCACGAACACGGTCGCGAGCACGATGCCCGGCAGGGCAAATATGATCCTGATGTCGTGGGCGGCGAGCCAAGGCCCGAACAGGCCCTGCAGTCCGAACAGCAGGACAAACAAGAGCCCGGCGATCACCGGCGATACCGAGAACGGCAGGTCGATCAGCGTGATCAGAAGGCTCTTGCCGGGAAAATCGAATTTGCTGATCGCCCAAGCCGCGATCACTCCGAACGAGAGGTTGAGTGCCACCGAGATCGCCGCGGTCAGCAGCGTGAGATAGATCGCGTGCAGCGAATCGGGGTCGGCGAGCGCCGCCAGATAGGCGGCGATGCCTTTGGACAGCGCCTCGGCGAACACAGTGATCAGCGGCAGCACGATGAGCAGAGCGAGGAATGCGACCACGATGCTGATGATGCTCCACCGCACCCAGGCCGGATCGGTGCGCGCATCGGCGCCGCGAAGTGGGCGTCGCGCCATGGCCGGGTGCGCGACAGGCTGCGGCTCGAGCTTGCGGACCGCGCCTGCGACGTCGCTTATGGAGACGGCGCGCATTGGTTATCCGCCGGCTCGCGCTTGCGACCATCGCTGCAATGCATTGATGCCGATCAGCAGCAGGAATGAGGCGGTCAACATGACGGTGGCGATCGCGGTGGCATCCGCATAACGAAATTCCTGCAGCCGGATGACGATGAGGAGCGGCGCGATCTCCGAGACATTGGGCAGATTTCCGGCGATGAAGATGACCGAGCCGTATTCGCCGACCGCGCGCGCGAAGGCGAGAGCAAAGCCGGTCAGGAGCGCCGGCAAGATGGTCGGCAAGACCACCCGACGGACGGTGGTCCAACGGGATGCGCCGAGCGACGCTGCGGCTTCCTCGAGCTCTCCTTCGATATCTTCCAGAACGGGCTGCACGGTGCGCACGACGAATGGCAGCCCGATGAACACCAGCGCGACGAATATGCCGAGGGGCGTGAACGCGACCGTTACGCCGAGCGGCGCCAGCAAGCCGCCGATCCATCCGGATTCGGCATAGAGCGAGGTCAGCGCGATGCCGGCGACGGCCGTCGGCAGCGCAAACGGGATGTCGACGATGGCGTCGAGAACGCGGCGGCCGGGAAATCGATAGCGCACAAGTGCCCATGCGGCCAATCCGCCGAAGACAAGATTGAGCAAGGCGGCGAGCAGCGAAAGCCCGAACGAAAGCTCGAAGGCATGCAGCGTGCGGCCGCTGCTGATGATTGCGATGAAGTGGTCGAGCGGCAGCCCGGCGGTTCTTAGGAAGAGTGCTCCCAACGGCGCCAACACGATCAAAGAAAGCCAAAGGAGCGTCAGGCCCAGAGTGAGCCCGAAGCCGGGGATGACGCTTCTCCGCCCCCGCATGGCTGCGATCGCCGCCTGGCCTCACTGCCCGTAGATGGCGTCGAACTCGCCGCCGTCGTCGAAGTGCGTCTTCTGCGCTGCGCGCCAGCCGCCGAAGTCGGCGATCGTGAGCAGCTGAAGCTGCGGGAATGCGGCGGCATATTTGGCGGCCACTTGCGGATCGCGCGGTCGGTAGAAGTCGCGGGCCGCGATCTCTTGTCCGGCCGGCGAGTAGACGAAGCTCAGGAACGCTTCCGCGGCCGAGCGCGTGCCCCGCTTGTCGACCACCTTGTCGACCACCGCGACGGGCGGCTCCGCCAGGATCGATAGGCTTGGCACGACGATCTCGTATTTGTCCTTGCCGAGCTCATTGATCGCCAGGAAGGCTTCGTTCTCCCAGGCGAGCAGCACGTCGCCGACATTACGTTCGACGAAGTTCATGGTCGCACCGCGCGCGCCGGAATCGAGCACCGGAACGTTGCCGTACAGCGCTTTGACGAAGGCGCGGGCCTTGTCGCTGCTGCCGTACTTGCGCAGCGCATAGCCCCAGGCGGCGAGGTAGTTCCAGCGCGCTCCCCCGGAGGTCTTCGGGTTGGGCGTGATGATCTTCACGCCCGGCTTCACCAGGTCGTCCCAGTCCTTGATGCCCTTTGGATTGCCCTTGCGGACCAAAAACACGATAGTCGACGTATAAGGTGAGGAATTTTGTGGCAGGCGCCTTTGCCAGTCCGGCGCAATGAGCCCGCGATCCGCGATAGCGTCGATATCATAGGCGAGCGCCAGGGTGACCACGTCGGCCTGCAGGCCGTCGATGACTGCGCGCGCCTGCGCGCCCGAGCCGCCGTTCGAGGTTCTCACCTCGATCGTCTTGCCGTTTTCGGCATTGAATTTCTGCGAAAAAGCCTTGCTGATATGCGCATAAAGCTCCCGGGTCGGGTCGTAGGACACGTTGAGAAGCGTCAGATCGGCGGCCGCCGCCGAGCCGGTGACGACCAGGCACGCGACCATACCTGCAAGCATGCGCAACATCTATCTCTCCCCGCGTCGATACAACTATCGTGATCGCCGAAATAATACCTATTGTTTATAGACTAACATGTAAAACATGGCGCGTCCATGCTGTGTTTCGACTGCACGTGCGCAGGCGGGCAACAGCGGGCAACTTGCCTGCCTTGGAAGCGACGTAAGCGGGATGCAGCGAGCATGTTCTTCCATAAACTCGGTAGGATTCCTGAAAATATGCTAGAAGCGGTCGTGTCCAGGCCGCTGGTGCCTCCTTCTCAACCCCGCAATCGATGATAGGCTAAATGCTTACTGCTAAAGGAAAATACGGCCTCAAGGCACTGGTGCTCCTGGCTTCTTTGCCGCCCGGGGAAACGACTCAGGCAACCGATATCGCAACCGCGACCCATATCCCCAAGAAGTTCCTCGATGCGATCCTGGGCGAGCTTCGCAACGCCGGGATCGTGTACAGCAAGAAAGGCCCGGGGGGAGGGTACATGCTGGCGCGCGCTCCCGAAGAGGTCCAGGTCGGTCACGTCATCCGCACGCTCGACGGGCCGCTTGCGCCGATCGCCTGCGCCAGTCGAACGGCATTTCGCCCTTGCGCGGATTGCAAGGATATCCGGACCTGCGCGGTGCGCCTGGCAATGACGCGGGTCCGTGACGCCATGTCCGAGATACTGGATCGCATGACGGTTGCCGACATGCTGCAGGACAGTCGCCCGCTCCCGGGTCAGGCGCGCGTGCGGCGACCGAAGAGGATCGCGTCGCGCCTTGTGTCCACGGTGGCTCGTTCCTGACCCGGTCCAGTCGTGCCATCGTCAATGGCTCCGATATTCGCTATTGGCGAGAATTCGGCTGGGCTCTTTCTTTCGGCATTCCCGCACCAACTCGTCCAGGATTTTCTCGCCTGCCGGCCATGGGCCGAAACCGGCCGCGACGTTGATGTGACGGCAGGGACCGGCGCTGACGAATCGTGCGCCCCATCTGTTTGCGAAAAAGCGGGCGCGTTCGCTGGCGACATAGGGATCATTGGTGCTTGCGACGACCACGGCGGCGAACGGTAGGCGCGCCAGCGGTACCGGCGCGAATTCGCGCAGTTGCGCGGCCACGCCATGCTCCGCATCGACATCCGCCGGCGCGACCAGCATGGCACCGGCGATCGGCAGCTCCGGCTCTCGCTCGGCCAAGTGGGCAATGAGCGGGCAGCCGAGGCTGTGTCCGATCAAGATGGCGCCGGGGGCGTCATGAACCGCGAGCGAGAGCTGCTCGATCCACGCACCTCGATCGGGACTGTCCCAATCGGGCTGCTCAACGCGCATCATGCCCGGATAGGAGAGTTCCCAAAGCGACTGCCAGTGTTCGGGCCCGGATCCTCCCAGCCCGGGAACGATCAGGAATTGCATGCGGTGCTCCCTGGTAAATCCGAAAATGCCGGGGTTTCGCAAGGTCGACAGGGCCGGTGGCGACGCATCTCGGTGACGACGACTCGGGCCCCATCAAGCCTGGTTCAGCGCAGGGACGGGGCTCTCCCGTCCCGGCCGCGGAATCTCGCGGAACGCAAGTCAGCTTCGCCCCCCAGATGACGCGTCGAGCTCCCGGCGAGATATCCAAGCTGAAGAGAACCTACCGCAGCCGACACGCCGAAAATGAGAAGCCATCCGCCCAAATGCAGCGCGAAGCCTGCGCCGGCGGCAAAAATCAGTTGCAGGAAGCTGGCCGGCAGCACGATCAATACCGGGAAGCGTTGGCCGAGTGCGATACCCAGCAGGAAAGCCGCCGTTGCGACAAGCATCATGGCCCTGACCTCCTCCTCGCGTCGGACTCGCAGCGTCGATGCATTGGCATCAAATGCACTTTTAATGACATTGTCTATAATAAATATAGACAATATGAGGGAAATTTATTCTCCCGGTCTACTGGCGCCCTGGATGTGCATCATGCGCGGTATGCGCGGTGCGCTCAGGCGTGGGACATGCGGCGGCCGCTCAGCTGATGGCTGCGCCGAGATCTATTCTGCCGCATCAGCCTGCTTTATAGCGGCTCGTTTGCGCACCGCCGCGGCTTCATGTCATCGAGCAAGGCGGAGGAATGCCGGCCGTTGAACGTCCGTCGTGGACGCAGCCGGAGCCAGCGACCGAGCATGGCAGTCGACAACTTCGCCATCCCAATGGTGCCCGTCAAGAACCACATGACGATCCTCGTCATCTCGAGGCCTCCGATTTTATGCCGTGATCACGTCTGACAAGATCCCTTCTTCGCTTTCCCTCAAATCCGAAACCAGGCTTTGGTTGCATTTGTATATGGAAATTATCAACTAATGGCGGTAATCGGTGCTTCACGGTACGCGCGGCTCGGCAGGCGGCGCCTGTCACGTTTCGGCGCTGCTCGTCATCCTCCTGGTCGTCAATCATCGCTTTCCCGCCGCGCTTTAAAGCCTGTCACCGCCCAGCCTGTCCTCGACGGGTCGCTGCATGTCTGCCTCCCTTGCCGGATGGATGTCGCCGCACTAGCATTTTGCGGCTGCAGACAGGCGACGCAAACCGCGCGGTCTTTGACGCGCAAGGGAGGCACCATGACAACAACAAGAATGACAACAACAAGAATGACAACAATAAGAATGACGATGAAGATCGCGCTCGCGAGCGCGCTGCTGACCGCTACGGCTTTGACGTCCGCGAGCGCAGCCGACATGACCTACGAGCGCGCGGTCAATGCCGCCAAGGAGCCGCAGAACTGGCTCCTGCACCACGGCAACTATCAAGGATATCGCTTCTCCGCGCTCAAGGAGATCAACGCCGACACCGTCAAGGACCTCAAGCTCGCCTACACGGTCGCGCTGGGCGGTTTCGAGGGCGGCGGCGCGCGCTACAAGTTCGGCAACCTCGAAGCGACTCCGCTCGTCGAGGATGGCATCATGTACGTGCCGGACGGCTGGGGCGACGTGTACGCGATCGACGTGTCGAACGGGAAGAAGGGCACCTTCCGCTGGAAGTTCGATCCTGGCGTCGATAAGGCCTGGGCCGGCGATGTCGCCTGTTGCGGCATCAACAACCGCGGTGTGGCGCTGTGGAAGGACAAGGTCATTTCGGTCTCGCTCGACGGGCGGTTGTTTGCGCTCAACAAGGCGACGGGTGAGAAGGTATGGGAGCGCAAGATCGCGGATCCGGCGCTGGGCGAGACCATCACGATGGCTCCGCTGGTGGTTCGCGATCTGGCGATCGTCGGCCCGGCCGGCGGCGAGTACGGCATCCGCGGCTTCGTCGACGCAACCGACCTCAACACCGGAAAGCAGGCCTGGCGGACCTACACGATCCCGGCTGCAGGCGAGCCCGGCAGCGAGACTTGGAAGGGCACGGAGAAGCATTGGCAGCATGGCGGCGGCTCCCTGTGGGAGACCGCGACCTACGATCCGGAAACCGATACGATCTATCAGGGCACCGGCAATGCGGGTCCGGATTTCGATCCGGAATATCGCCCTGGCGACAACAAATGGGCGGCGAGCGTGCTCGCCCTCAACCCGGCGACCGGACAGATCAAGTGGGGCTTTCAGTATACGCCCAATGATCCCTACGACTTCGATGAAATTTCCGAGCATCCGATCATCGACGCCAAGGTCAACGGCGAGGATCGCAAGCTCGTGGTGCATGCGGCGCGCAACGGCTTCTTCTATGTCCTTGATCGCACCAACGGCTCCTTCGTGGCGGGTCGGCAATTCGTCGACCAGCTGAATTGGACGCCGGGCCTCGATCCGAAGACCGGCAAGCCGCTCAACTACGATCCCAATGCGGACGTGCAGAGCTATACGCCCGGCAGCCACGGATCGCGCGCACATCCGGCCAGCGAAAAGTTGTGTCCGGGCACCTCCGGCGGCAAGAACTGGGAGCCCTCAGCCTACAATCCGGCGCTCGGCTTGCTCTATATCCCGGGCATCGAAGGCTGCGGCTCGGTGGAGACCCTCGAGCAGAAGGATCGCGACGACCAGGGCGGCCCGATCAAGGCGCGCGAGCGCTTCACCGGCGGCCCATTCAAGGGGCCGATGGGCGAGTTCTATGGGGCGCTCAAGGCGGTCGATCCGACGACCGGCGAGATCAAGGCGCGTCTGAAGCTCGATTATGCGAACTACGCAGGTGCGCTGGCAACCGCCGGCAATCTCGTCTTCCTCGGCCATGCCGACGGCACGTTTGCGGCCTATGACGGCAAAACGCTCCAGGAACTGTGGAGCTTCAATGCCGGCACCGGCATCAATGCGCCGCCCATCAGCTTTGCGGTGAATGGAAAGCAATACATCGCGGTGCTGGTCGGCTCGCGCCAGCAGCCCAACATCATCTCCAGGGCGCCGGAGCTCAAGTACACGTCCTCGGCGTCGATGCTGTACGTGTTCGGGCTGTGAGCCTCAGCAAGAATTGAGGTCGTAGGGGCGGCCCTCGCGGCCGCCAACGTGTTGGCCCGGGCGTCCACAAGGGGCGCTCCTACAAGCGACACCAGCGCGGGGTTCTCATCCCGCGAGCACATGATCGAGCTGCGCGTCCGTGATGTCGACGTGGTAGAATTGTTTGTAGAACGCGCGCGTCAGCGGCCGCAGGTCTTCCGGGAACTGCGTCGGATAGAGAATCTTCGCGAGCCACCACAATCCGATCAGCCGATTGACTGATGGCGGGAAGTCGACCCAGCCGAACGGCAGGCTCGGCGCAAGATGGACGCGGTGCGCCTGCACCGCCGCGATCGGCACCCAGGCCGGATCGTTGTAGACGCTTGCAGCGAATTCCCGGTCGATGGTGACGATGACTTCAGGATTCCAGGCCAGCACCTGCTCGAGCGAAACGGGGCTGAGGCCGCCCTTGGTGTCGCCGGCGACATTGCGCGCCAGCATCTCGATCGTCTCGAGGTTGATCGAGCCGCCGAGCCCGGTCTCGAGCCCACGCGGCCCGCGCGCGAAATAAATGCGCGGGCGCTGTTCTTTGGGAATGCCGGCGATCCGCCCGGTGATGGTCGCCACGGTATCTTCCGCATAATGGGCGAGCCGCTCGGCGTCGTCGCGCCGGTCGATCAGTGCGCCGAGCGTGCGGTAGGCGGCCGGCGTGCCAGCGAAGCTGCCGTCGAGCAATGCGTAGGGAATTCCGGTCTGCTCTTGCACGCGATCGGCGAGCGAGACGTAGGTGTCGCTGATGGTGCCCATGTCGAGAATGAGGTCCGGCTTGACCGAGAGCACGGCTTCGAGATTGGCCGTGTTGCCGCGGCCGGTGAGGCGGCCGACGGTCGGACGGCCGCCGACGTCCGGCAGCAGGAATTCGCGTTCGGCTGCGCTGTTGGGGCGCGTCCAGCCGATCAGCGTCTCGGGCGCGAGCGTGTAGATCATGAGCGAGGCCGGCGGACCCGCCGGAAAGATGCGCGTTACATGCGCCGGCACCGGCACGGAGCGTCCGGCACCGTCGGTGACGGTCGCCGCGGGCGCGAGGCGCGGCGTCAGCATCGCGGCGCCGAGCCCGGCCATGAGCGCGCGCCGATCGAGCATGCTCCCGCTGCCAAACTTCATGAGGCGCTCCTTGAAAAGCGTGAATGACGTATCCGGCCGAATATAGCGCTGACGCTTGGTTTGGGAAATGCCCGGCGCATGATCTGCCGCGCGGTCACACCAGCCGTATACCAACTCGCATCAGATGAAAGGGACAGATACATTCCCGCGCCATGAACGATTTCTCCTCCGCATTCGTGGTTGCCCTCGAGCTGATCGGCCGGTTTGATGCGGAGCTGCGCGCCATTGTTGTCTTGTCCCTGCAAGTGAGCCTAGCGGGCAGCGCCTGCGCGTTTGCGATCGGCGCGCCGCTCGGAACGGCGCTCGCCATGTACCGATTTCCCGGCCGGGGCCTGTTGGTGGTGATCGCCAACACGCTGCTCGGCCTGCCGCCGGTCGTCGTCGGGCTTGCGGCTTATGTGCTGCTTTCGCGCTCGGGGCCGCTTGGGGCGCTCGGCTTGCTGTTTACGCCGACCGCCATGGTGATCGCGCAGGCCGCGCTTGGGACACCGATCGTAATTGCGCTGGTGCATCGCGCCGCCGTTGGGCTGTGGCAGGCCTATGGGGACAGTCTCCTGATCAGCGGCGCGTCGCGTCTGCGGTCGATGCGGCCGCTGATGCGCATGGGGCGGGAGGGATTGCTGACCGCATTCCTTGCCGCCTTCGGCCGTGCCATCGCGGAGGTCGGTGCCATCATCATCGTCGGCGGCAACATCCGCGGCTATACGCGCACCATGACGACGGCGATCGCGCTCGAGACCAGCCGCGGCGATCTGAGCCTCGCGCTCGCGCTCGGACTGATACTGCTTGCCCTTTCGATGGCAGTCGCCGCCACCACCTTGTACGTCGGACGTGGTCTCGCCGCGCGTTACTGAGCGCTGGAGCGCGGAGGAAAGAACAGCTGCTCGCCGCCGATGCGATATGACGTGATGGCATCGAGCCCCGCCTTCGAGGTCAGCCATGCGTGCCACATGCGGGCATCGGCTGCCTTGACGCGCGGCCAGCGGACCGGATTGACCAGAATGCTGCCATAAGGGTTGAACAGCGCCGGGTCGCCTTCGGTGAGAATTTCGAGGTTCTGGCGGTTCTTGAAATTGGCCCAGGTGGCGCGATCGGTCAAAGTATAAGCATCCATCCCGGCCGCAATGTTCAGCGTCGGCCCCATGCCCTGGCCGAGGTCGCGATACCAGCCGCCCGCCTTGTCGGGTGCGGTATTCGCCGACTTCCACAGCCGCAGCTCCATGCGGTTGGTGCCGCTGTCGTCGCCGCGGCTCGCAAATGCGGCGCGCGCCGAAGCGATCCGGGTGAATGCCTGGCGGGCATCTTTCAAGCCGCGAATGCCGGCCGGATCGGACTTCGGTCCGACAATGACGAAATCGTTGTACATCACGTCACGGCGATCGATTCCGTATCCGTCGGCGACGAATTTGTCCTCGCCGGGACGGTCGTGCACCAAGAGCGCGTCAGCGTCGCCGCGCTCGCCGATTGCCAGCGCCTGCCCGGTACCGACCGCGACCACGTGCACTGCAATGCCGCTGGCTGCGCGAAAGATCGGCAGGATATGACCGAACAGGCCGGAATCCTGGGTCGAGGTCGTCGAGCTGAGCGTGATGAAGCGGTCTTGCGCGTGCGCGTCGCTGAGGAAGAGCAGCGACAGGATGATCGCCATTATCCTGATCATGTGATCGGCTCTGCTGATCACCTTGCCGCGCAGCTGCGCACGCAGCCGGTTCGGGGCCCGCGCCACCCGATAGGGGGCGCGCGGCCACAGGTCAAGTTGGCCGAACGCAGCAGCCGCGTTCTTATTTGCCGATCATCACGTCCGAGGCCTTGATGACCGCCCAGGCCTCGTCGCCCGCCTTGAGGCCAAGCTCGGCGGCCGCCTCGTTGGTGATCGAGGCGGTGATGACCACGCCGCCCCCGATATCGACACGCACATGCGAGGTCGTGGCGCCCTTGGTCACCTCGACGATCTTGCCTTTGAGCTGATTGCGTGCGCTGAGCTTCATGTCGGGAACCTCTTTACAAGCGGAAATATTCAACAGAATATAACGATATCCGAATGTAGGGAAGGCTCGGTAAAATGTTCCCACGCACGCGCGCATCCGCTCGAAGCACCGCGTTGCAGGGTTTCACGGCAGCGCTCCTGACGATGGCTCTTGCGATCGTGGCTTGGGCCCTGCCGGCGCATGCGCAAGAGCGCAATCTCCTGGTGTTCGGCGCCGCGAGCCTCAAGAATGCGCTGGATGATGCCGATGCGCTCTACCAGCGAGAGACTGGGCACAAGGTCGTGGTGTCCTACGGGGCGTCCTCGACCCTTGCCAAGCAGATCGAGAACGGCGCGCCGGCCGACGTCTTCATCTCCGCCGACATGGATTGGATGGACTATGTGGCGCAGCGCAAGCTGATCAAGCCTGATACGCGCTCCAATCTGCTCGGCAACAAGCTGGTCCTGGTGGCGCCCGCCGACAGCCGCATCAGCCTTTCCATCGGTCCTAATTTTCCGCTGGCGCAGGCGCTCGGCAATGGTCGCCTGGCGATGGCGGATCCGGCCTCGGTACCGGCCGGGAAGTACGGCAAGGCCGCGCTTGAAGCGCTCGGCGTATGGTCTTCCGTCGAGAACAAGGTCGCGCCCGCGCAGGATGTGCGCGCCACGCTGCTCCTGGTGTCACGCGGCGAGGCGCCGCTCGGCATCGTCTATCAGACCGATGCGGCCGCCGACAAAGGTGTCAAGGTGGTGGCTGCTTTCCCGGAATCCACCCACCCGCCGATCATCTATCCCGTGGCGGTGACGTCGTCTTCCACCAATCCGGATGCGGCCGCCTATGTGGCTTTCTTGAAGTCGCCGGCCGCGAAACCGGCGTTCCAGAAACAAGGCTTCGACGTGCTGCAATAGACGCCGGCCTGTGTCGGCGGCGCGCATCAAGCCGCCTGCGTTATATACAAGGATACATATCGAAGCCTTGCCGACCAGGTGTTGCGAGAGTGCCGGATCGGGAACCCAGCCATGCCGCAGGATACTTTAGAGTTTCCGGTCATTGAGGGTGTCGAGGGGGGTCTCAGCGGCGACGGGGAGCTGGTGCTGCTCAAGCTCTCGACGGTCGAGGACGAGAGCATTCACTTCTGCCTCCGGTCGGCTGACATCGAAGCGTTCGTGACTTATCTCCTCTGCATGGCGGCAAGCCGCAGGGGCGCGCCGCCGTGTACCGAGCGGGTGCGCTACCAGCCGATCCCGGCTTCTTGCATTTCAGCCGGCGAACTCGCTGACGGCATGGGGTGCCTCGGTGTGACGGTCGGCGCGACGGAGCTCATGTTCCAGCTGCCCATTTCCGCAGTATCAAAGGTCGCGGAGACACTGATGCTGGTTGGGGCAACGGCCGCCAATCGCGCCGCGAGCTGACAAGATTTCGTGTGAGTGCCATTGCCGGGCTGGCGGCACCGCACAACGACCCTCTCCGACCGATTTTCGTTCGAGACCCGGGATTGCGGGCGGACCTTGTCGCAAGCCGTCAGGGAGGGACCCGGCTTGGCCTGGTCCCGCTTGCTGCACGAAGACGTGAACGAAGGTTGTGAGCGGGGCCGGCTGTGCTAGATTCGTAAGCATCATCAGCTAAGCGAGTGCCCTGACGATGATCACCCTTATGGTCAACGGGACGCCCTACGAGGTCGACCTCGAGCCCGATACGCCCCTTCTGTGGGCCTTGCGCGACGCGGTCGGCCTGACCGGCACAAAATTCGGATGTGGCATCGCCCAGTGCGGGGCCTGCACTGTTCATATCGACGGGCAGGCGCGGCGCTCATGCTCGGTGCCGATCGGAGCCGTGAAGGGGGCGAGCATCACCACCATCGAGGGGCTCTCGCCCGACGGCAAGCACCCGGTTCAGCAGGCTTGGCTTGCCGAGGACGTGCCGCAGTGCGGCTACTGCCAGTCGGGGCAGATCATGGCCACGGTCGCGTTCCTCAAGCGCAATCCCAACCCGACCGACGCCGATATCGATGCCGGCATCACTAATATCTGCCGTTGCGGAACCTACGAACGGCTTCGTCGCGCCATCCATCGCGCCGCCGACCTGATGAAAGCCTAAGGGAGGGTTAGATGGAGGCAGTCCGTACCGCTTCGACGCTCACCCGTCGCCACTTCATCATCACGGCCGCAACCGCTGCCGGCGGCTTTGCGATCGGCATCGGTGGATTCCCGCGCGGCGCGGAGGCCGCAACCGTCGTTGCGCAGCCGTGGAACGACGACAACGCCTATGATGCGCACGAGATCGACGCCTGGATCGCCATCGATCCGGATGATTCCATTCTGATCCGCTACCAGCGCTCGGAGATGGGGCAGGGCAGCATGACCGCGCTGCCGATGATCATCGCTGAGGAGCTGCAATGCGATTGGTCCAGGGTGCGGATCGAATATGCCTCGCCCAACCGCAACATTCGCGAGAACAAGGTCTATGGCGACATGTTCTCGCACGGCAGCCAGTCGGTCCGGGCATCGCAAAAGAAGCTGCAGCAGGTCGGCGCTAGCGCGCGTGAGCGCCTCATCGCGGTTGCGGCGACCCGCTGGGGTGTGCCGGCAACGGAATGCTCGGCGGCTGCAAGCGTGGTGAAACATGATCCTACGGGGCGCACGTTGCGCTATGGCGAGCTCGCACCCGACGCTGCAAAAATCAAGCTAAGCTCCGAGCCGGCGATCAAGACGCCCGACAAGTTCACCTTCATCGGCAAGCCGATGCCGCGCATCGACGTGGTGCACAAGATCGACGGGTCGGCCAAGTTCGGGATCGACGCAAAGGTCCCAGGAATGGTCTTCGCCGCGATCAATGCGTGCCCGGTGCCGGGCGGCAAGCTCAAGAGTGTGGACGAATCCGTAGTGCAGGGCGCGCCGGGCGTGCTGCAGGTGGTGCGGCTAGCCGATGCAGTCGCCGTGGTAGCGACCGGAAGCTACTGGCGGGCAAAGCAGGCGCTCGCGCGCCTGCAGCCGGAATGGGATGTCGGCGAAGCCGGGAACATCGATAGCGAGGAGCTGTCGAAGACATTTCGCGCGGCGCTCGCCGAGCCCATGCTCACCGCGCGCAACGACGGCAATGTCGATCAGGCCATGACGGGCGCCGCAAAGACGTTCGAAGCGGTCTACGAGACGCCCTATCTGTCGCATTCGCCGATGGAGCCGATGAATGCGACGGTGCATCTGCAGCCCGACCGCCTCGACGTGTGGGTTGGAACGCAGGACGCAGAGGACGCGCTCGTTGCGGCCGCCCGCTATTCCGGCCTGAAGCCGGAGCAGGTCTATATCCACAATGGCTATGTGGGGGGCGGCTTCGGTCGGCGCGACGCCAATGACGAGATCGCGCAGGCCATCGCCATCGCCAAGGCAGTGCAGCGCCCCGTCAAGCTCGTGTGGACGCGCGAAGAGGACACCCGGCAGGACAAGTTCCGTCCGCATGCGGTCGTCGCCTTCAAGGCCGGCGTCGGCACCGACGGAATGCCCACGGCCTGGTCGATGCGGGTTGTGACCTCATCGATCCTCGAGACGGTCGGCAGGCCGCTTCCGCCGAACCGGCCCGAGCCGATGGCGGTCGCCGGTCTCGCCGACAACGGCTATGCCGTGCCCAACACGCGTGTCGAAGCATTGATGAAGAAAACGCACCTGCCGGTGTGGTTCTGGCGGGCGCCCGGCGCGAACCAGCACGTGTTCGCGATCGAGAGTTTCCTCGACGAGATGGCATCCGCAAGCGGCCTCGACCCTTATCAGGTCCGCCGCAAGCTGCTCGAGGGCAAGCCGGATTGGCTCAAGGTGCTGGATACCGCGGCGGAGAAGGGCGACTGGGGCAAGCCGCTGCCGCAGGGCAGCGGGCGGGGTATCGCCATCTGCGAAGACACCAACAGCCTGTGCGCGCAGGTCGCCGAGGTCACCGTCAAGCCGAACGGCGACGTCAAGGTCAACCGCGTCACTGTCGCCCTCGACACTCGCTACATGGTCAATCCGCAGACCATCGCCGAGCAGGTCGAAGGCGCCGTGATCTTCGGGTTGAGCGCCGCGCTCTACGGCAAGATCACCATCAAGGACGGTGTGCCGGTGCAGGGCAATTTCGACACTTACCGCATGGTTCGCCTGGCGGAGGCGCCGAAGATCGATGTTCATCTGGTGCCGAGCGGCGGCAAGGTCTGGGGTGGTGCGGGCGAGCCCGCAACGCCGCCGATTGCCGGCGCGGTCGCCAATGCGATCTTCGCGGCGACCGGCAAGCGCATTCGCACGCTGCCGATCATCGATCACGATCTGTCCTCCAAATCGACCTGAACGCGGGTGCCGGCGCCAGAGCCAAAGCCAGAGCGTTCGCACCCGATTCCGTGGGACAGATATCGTTGGGCGGATCCATGAACCGCGTGAAGATTTTCGTGGCCGCAGTTTTCCTCTGCGGCGCCGGCGCGGCTGCGAGCGCACAGCCGGCCGCAACGCCGAGCGAGAGAGGCGAATATCTCGCCCGCGCCGGCGACTGCGTCGCCTGCCATTCCGTGCGCGGCGGCAAGCCTTTTGCCGGCGGCCTGCGCATGGGCACGCCGATGGGGGTGATCTATTCGACCAACATCACGCCCGACCGCGACACCGGGATAGGCAATTATTCGCTTGCTGATTTCGACCGTGCGGTGCGGGGCGGCATTGCCAAGGACGGGCATCACCTTTATCCGGCCATGCCCTATCCGTCCTACGCCAAAATCAGCGACCAGGACCTGGCGGCGCTCTATGCCTTCTTCATGCAGAGCGTCCCCGCGGTCAAACAAGAGAACAAGCAAAACGAGATTCCCTGGTACCTGAGCCCGCGCTGGCCGCTTGCGGTCTGGAACCTGATGTTCGCGCCCGAGCGCGGCTTTGCTGCCCGTTCGGATCGTGACGCGCAGTGGAATCGCGGCGCCTATCTGGTCGAAGGCTTGGGTCATTGCGGCGCCTGCCACACGCCGCGCGGTTGGGCATTTGCGGAAAAGGCGCTCGACGACGGCAGCAGCGCCTATCTGCAAGGCGCGGAACTCGATGCCTGGTCGGCGCCGAACCTGCGCGGTGACCTGCGTGCCGGTCTCGGTGCCTGGTCGCAGGACGACATCGTGGCGTTCCTCAAGAGCGGCCACAATGACAGAGGCGTTGCATTCGGCTCTATGCTCGATGTCGTCAACAACTCTACGCCGTACCTGTCGGATGAGGACATCCGCGCCATGGCGGTGTTCCTCAAGTCGCTGCCGGCGGCCGCGCAGGAGACCGCTGCCGCCTATGATGATGCGACAACGAAGGAGCTGCAAAGCGGCAAGCCGCAACAAGCAGGTGCCGCGATTTATCTCGGCTCCTGCTCGGCGTGTCATGGGGTCGACGGCAAGGGTCAGCCTCCCTTCATGCCGCCATTGGCGGGCAATCCGGTCGTGCTCGATGCCGACCCGTCGTCTCTCATAAACCTGGTTCTAAACGGTGCCGAGCCGCTCGTGGTCAAAGGCGTTCCCGACGCCTATCGGATGCCGCAATTCCGCGTCCAACTCAACGATGAATCAATCGCGCAGGTGTTGAGCTTTGTGCGCCGCGCGTGGGGCAACGGCGCCGCCATGGTCACGGCCGAACGTGTCAAAGAGCTGCGTCCGGTCACAGATCCGAGCAGCGATCGCGTCATTGTCCTGAAGATGCGGTGAGGCGAACGCCCATGCCGAGCCAGGACGCCAATTCGCGAGCGGGACAAGCGCAGGCGCGATCGTGAACCGCGCGATCCACTGAAAGGTCCATTATCGCGCGGTAGCGACCCGGATCGAGGTCTTGCGCGATTTCCCGGCGCCACGCCGAGGGCCGCGAACCGCGGCCTCGAGGTCATGGAGGTCCGGCTTGGCGGCGGCGGTCGCTTCCGATTCGATCGTCCGGTATTTCAGCACGACCTTCTCGCCGAAGGCGGTCAGCTCCGCCCCACCGCCTTGCGAGCCGCCCGGTTGCGCGGTGACGACGGGTTCGCGAAAGCAGCGGTTCATATCGTCGACCAACAGCCAGGCGCGCCGGTACGACATGCCGAGGGTGCGCCCGGCCTGCGAGATCGAGCCGGTTTTCTTGATCGCCTCCAAGAGCCGCACTTTCCCCGGTCCAATCGCCTGATCGGTTCCGAAGTCAACCCGCAATGTCAACCGGACTCCGCCCATCGGCTCCTCGCATCCTTCCGGAATCGAACTAGCTCATCCTATCACCAAGCCGGTTATTTGCACGTTCCACGGCGACGGCCGCAAGTGCGGCCAAACCCCTGAGCATTGGCGTGCGGGACCGCGCTACGGAGCTGATGCGGCTTGCGCGGTGGCCTGCACCGACGCCAACCCCGACAAGAGACAAGCGAGGCTCGAGGTGCGCAGCGGAAGGTAGCGCTTGCCGAGCTGCTGGCAGGCACGCTTGACAGCTGCGGCGGCGTCATGACTGACGCAATCGACCGGGAACATCGCGACATCGGCGCGGCTGACCAGGCCGGGCAGCAGCGTCGGGCTGTGCTCGATGCCGCCGTCGTGATGCAGGAAGCGGCCTTTGGTACGCTCGACCAGGCCCTTAAGCAGCGGCGCCTGATTGGCACGCCCGCCGACATAGAGCACGGTCAAGCCAGCAAGGTCGATCGCGTCGGGTACCGCTTCGCCGTCCCGTCCCGGCGCCGCGAGCCGGGATTCCAAAACGGCGAACTCCTGGCGGAGGGCCGCAAGCTCCTGCTCGGCATGCGCGCGCCGACGCTCCGCTTCGCTGAGCGAATTGCAAGCTGTTGCCAACCGCTGTTCCGCGCGCTCACGGCGGCTTGTCTCCTGCGCCAGGCGCCTGCCGAAGTCAGCGAGCGTGTCGCGCAAGGTTTGCTCTTCGCCGGCCTCCAAGACCGACGCCGCGGCGTCGCGGCCGGCGGTCTTGGCGAGGAGGTCATTCAGCGCCCGGATGGTCTCGTCGCGGCTGGTGAAGCCGTCGCGCAGCTGTTTTTGCTGCCGCTCGACCTTGGCGGACAAGGCGGCGTTGTCTTCCTCCAGCTGGCGCAGGCGACGGATATCGGCCCGGTTGGCGGCGCCGACAAGATGCGAGAGCATGTGCACCTGGCCGAACGCCTGCTTCACCATCTCATCGGTCGCCGCCGGATGGGTGAGCAGCGCCCAATAGCCGCCCGGAATGTCGCCGCGCTTGAGCGCCTCCTGCCACAGAGCCGCGAGGGCGCCTGCATTCTTGGCCTTGGCAAATTGGTTGATCGCGGCTTGATGATGCCGGTCCAGTGTCTTCTGCAGATGCTTGGCACCGGCCTGCGGACGGCCGGCAAGCAGGACACCGAGCATGTGCGCCTCATGGTCGTCGGCCGCATCGACCCCCTGCACCTTGAGGCGGACGAGAAGGCGGCGCAACTCCGCGCTCGACAGACACGTGCCGATGATCGAGCAATGCAGGCTGTGATGCAGATCCCAGATCGGGGTTCGGCGGGCGAGCGAAGCCCGCTTGGCGACCACGGCGGCCGGCTGACTTGGCTGTAGCGCCGCGAGGCTCGCGGCCGGCAGTTGTTCAGCGGGTGCACGCCCATGCGCGAACACGTTCGTCAACAATTGCGCCCCGCGCGAGGATGGCATGCCGGCACTCTTCGGCTTCGCTATATTCATCAAGATATAGCGAATGTGGCACAGCTCGCCCCGGAGGAAAAGGGGGGCGATGCGATGCGTCCGATCCGGTTCGGGAGGCGGGCGGGCGGTGATGATGGGCCAGAGCGATGCGGCATGCCGGGAGCTGCGATACCGCAATGCAACACGATGTTCCCGTCCTGCAAGTGAGGGCGCCTGAAGATCACAAAGGCTTTGGTTCCTTTGCTACAATCAAATGTGAGGATCAGTTCCGACAATCAATTGTGACAATGAGACCCTTGCAAAGCACGTGCATTGATTGCAGAAATATTGATTGCAGAAATGTTGGCGCGCCCGTGGCAGCAATTGGCAAGCTGGCGTAATTAGATCTAAAACAAATCTGGGATCACAACCGGGAGACAGCTCGACCAGGAGGTAAATCGCGCTGAGCCAGCGTCGCGCCGAGCCAACGTCGCGCCGGGCCAACAATGCCACCAAAACAACAACGCCACCGAAACAAAGGGGGCGGAACAGGGGGTACGATATGACGACGCTAAATCACGCTGGAGGCCTTGTGGGCTCTCCGGCCACCGGCCTTTTGGACCGGGAACGCATCATCGCAAGGGCTGGGTTCAATCGCTGGCTGGTGCCGCCGGCGGCGCTCTGCATCCATCTTTGCATCGGCATGGCCTACGGCTTTAGTGTTTTCTGGCTGCCGCTGTCGCGCGCGATCGGCATTTCGAAGCCGGTCGACTGCCCGGACATGAGCATCCTTCAGGAGCTCTTCACCACGACTTGCGACTGGCGCATCTCGAGCCTGGGCTGGATGTACACCTTGTTCTTCGTCCTGCTCGGCTCCTCGGCGGCGCTCTGGGGCGGTTGGCTCGAGCGCGCCGGGCCGCGCAAGGCCGGCGTGGTTGCAGCCGTGTGCTGGTGCGGGGGCCTGGTGATCTCCGCGGTTGGCGTGATCCTGCATCAGCTCTGGATGATGTGGCTCGGATCGGGCGTCATCGGCGGGGTTGGGCTCGGCCTCGGCTACATCTCACCGGTGTCTACGCTGGTCAAATGGTTCCCAGACCGGCGCGGTATGGCGACCGGCATGGCGATCATGGGGTTCGGCGGCGGCGCGATGATCGGGGCGCCGCTCGCCGACATCTTGATGAAGCGATTCGCCACGCCGACGTCGGTCGGTGTCTGGCAGACTTTCATCGCGATGGGAGCCATCTACTTCGTGTTCATGCTCGTTGGGGCGTTCGGCTATCGGGTGCCGCCCGCGGGCTGGCGGCCCGAGGGGTGGACGCCGCCGGACCGCACCAATGCAATGATCACGCAGCGCCACGTGCACTTGCGCGACGCGCACAAGACGGCGCAGTTCTGGCTGATCTGGGGCGTGCTCTGCCTCAACGTGAGCGCCGGCATCGGCGTGATCGGCATGGCGTCGCCGATGTTGCAGGAGATTTTCGGCGGATCGTTGATCGGCCGCCCGGACCTGTCATTCCTGCAGCTCGACGGCGGCCAGCGCGCCGCGATTGCGGCCATTGCGGCCGGGTTCACCGGCCTGCTTTCGTTGTTCAATATCGGCGGTCGTTTCTTCTGGGCGTCGTTGTCCGACTATATCGGGCGCAAGAACACCTATTACACCTTCTTTCTGCTCGGCATCGCGCTCTACGCGGGTGCACCCTGGGCCGCGCATATCGGCAGCAAGGGACTGTTCGTCGCCTTCTTCTGCGTCATCCTGTCGATGTATGGCGGCGGTTTCTCGACCGTTCCGGCCTATCTGGCCGATGTGTTCGGCACGCAATTCGTCGGCGCGATTCATGGCCGGCTGCTCACCGCCTGGTCGACGGCCGGCATCATCGGTCCGGTGGTCGTCAACTATATCCGCGAGGCGGAAATCTCAGCCGGCGTGCCGCGCGATTCCGTTTATGACGTGACCATGTATATCCTCGCCGGCATGCTGGTTGGCGGCTTCATTTGCAACCTCCTGGTCCGACCGCTGGCAGACCATTGGTTCATGAAGCCGGAAGAGGTGGCGCAGCTGCAGCTCAAGGCGCAGGGCGAGACCGCCGCTGCGGCGGGCGGCTCCTTCGGTATCGGCAGAGGGGGGCTCGACGCCAAGGCGGCGCTGTTCTGGCTCTTTGTCGGTATCCCGCTCGCTTGGGGCGTGTGGATCACGCTCAACAACGCGATGAAGATCTTCTGAGCTTGGGCTAAGGCTTGCTGAAGGCGAGCAATTGGTAGGACAGATAACCCTCCCGGTGCAGCCAGCGCATCAAGCTGCCGGCCGAGAGGGGCGGCGCTTCAGCAGGTGTGGTTATGCGGTAGCTCGGCAAGGTCTGCGCCGTCGCATCGATTGCGCGATCGAGGGTGAGGCCGGCGCAGCGGGCATATTCTAGAATTTGATCGAGCCCGATCCAAAGCTCCGGCCAGGGGCCGTATTCGCGCCGCATAGTCTCCTCGATCACTGCGATGTCGGCCGGCGGGCGTGAGCCGGGAAGCCTCACCAGAATATCGGTGAGGGCAAGGCGTCCGCCCGGCGCAAGCGCCGCTGCAGCCCCGGCGAGGAAATCTGCGCGCGAGCGGAAGTGAAACATCGCCTCGAGGCAGATTACGCGATCGAATGTGTCCTTGCGCAGCGGCAGCGCGCAGGCATCGGCCTCGAGCCAGATCAGAGCGTTGGTCGGCCTTGCCCTGATGGTGCGGCAGATTTCGAGCTGGCGCTGATCGATGTTCGCTCCCACCAACCGCATATGGTCCCGGCACGCGTCGATGGCCGCGAGCGTTCCGCCGAACCCGCAGCCGACGTCGAGCACCCTCTGCCTGTCGTGAATGTCCGCGAGGTCAATGATGATGTCGGCAAGCCGCGCCTGCGCGGCCGCGAATTCCTCCGGCGAGCACGGCGCGGAGAGCGGCGGCGGTGCATTCCAGAAGCCCAGATGCACGTGGCGCCCGGTCTGCCCCGCTTTGAAGGCGGCGATCAGTCCGTCGAAATATGGCGGCGCTTTTTGCGGCGGCAAGATGCGCTAGCCCCAACAATAAACGCGGTCGCCGGATTTCGCGTCAGCCATGAAGCTGCAGGCGGTCCAGCGCACGGTCGCGCCAAGGACCGGCGTCACCCGATGTAAGTAGCGCCCGGAATTGACGATGATCATCTCGCCCGGCTCAAGGCGGAACGACACCCGTTCGACACCTTCGAGATCAGGCTTGGGCGAACTCACGCCGTCGAGCGCGATGCGGCCGCCCGGTGCCTCGGGCTCGAGATTGAAGATCTCGAGCGCTCCCCCTGCTTCGGCTTGCGAGAAGGCAAGCACGAACGAGAACAGGCTGCCCTGGATGAGGGGCATGAGCTGGCGATAGCTCGGCCGCGCCGCCTGCTCGTCATCGAAATGCGGCGGGATATATCCGCCGGTGAGCTGGGCCCTCAGCGTGGTGAACATGTATTCGCTTCCCGGCCATGGGCCGGGAGGCGGCGCATAGGGGCGCCCACCGTCGAGCATCGACATCAGCTGCGATACGCGCGCCTGCAGGTCAAGCCCAGCGGGAAACAGCGCCCGCAGGCCGGCTGCGAAGCGCGGCGCCTCGTCGAAATAATCCTCGAGATCAGGATGGGCGAGATTGAGATTGATGCCGTAGAAGAAGGCCGCGAACTTGACCGGGAAATCAGTGCGGATGAGGCCGTGGCGATTGTGGGCGAGGTCGTCGCGGATGGAAGCGCAGGTCGCACTGTCATAGACGTTGCTGACGAGCACCGCGTCGAGCTCGCGGCAGCGCAAACGTGTCAGCAAGTCGGGAGATCGGCCGGCGTCCTCGGCGGCGACGGTGGCGGTGCGAAAGAACGTCATGGGAGTTGCGCGCCGCACATCATTGATAACGGCCGCCCGGTGGTGGATAGACCCAGAAATATTCGCCGCTGCGGCCGTCTTCCCGCGCGGCCGTTTCGGTGAGGAAGGCAGCCTCGCGCGCCAAAGCCTCGCGTGACCAGCCGAGACAGGAGCGCATCTTAAGGGACAGCGGATCATAGTCCAACCGATGCTCCGCCGGCGAGCGCACCATCAAGGCTGAAGGCAATACCACGCAATGATAGACGCGGAGCGCGCACGGCAGCCGCCGCGCCCGCTCGAAATTGCGGCGAAAGCTCTCCGGGCTGTCGCCCGGGAGCCCGACGATGATCTCGACCGCGGGCGTTGCCACTTGGCCCAGCGCCGCGAGCGTCTCATCAAAGCGCGCCTCGTCGTATTTGCGCTCGACATTGGCAAGCACCTTGTTGTCGAAGGATTGCAGGCCCACCCCCACATAGGCATTGCCCACGCCTTTAAGAAAGTCGAGGTGCTCGCGCCGCACCTTCGCGGGATAGATCTCGCAGATGAGGCCGCGCTGCGAGAGAAATCCGGAACGCTCGGCGGCTGCGCGCAGATTGTTGAAGGCCGCTTGATTGAGATTGAGGCCCGCATCGGCCAGCAAGGCGGCGCCGAGCCCAAGGCGCTCCATGGCGGAAAATTCCTGGCCAAGGTTTTCGGCTGTGCGCACGCGCTTGGGGGATTCGAGCGTGCCCCATTCGCAAAACGTGCAGGTGAAGGGACATCCGCGATAGGTCTGCAGCACGCCGAGGCCGCCTCCGGGCACGAGATTCATCGCATAGGGCGAAGCAAGCTCGTTCAAGTCGCCGAGCGGTCGCGCGGGCGTTTCATGCCAAGCATCTGCCTTGCGCAATGCCAGGCCGGCGATCCCGGAGAGCTGCTCGGGCCTGCGGTCCTGAAGCTCCACGACAGCGCGGAACGTGTGCTCGCCTTCGCTGATGACGAGCACGTCGATAGCGGATGCCTTCTGCCCATGCGGCGCGTGCTGGAGCATCACCGGCCGCGCCGAAGGCCCGCCGAACACGATCAGCCGCCTCGGATCCTCATCCTTCAAACGCACTGCGAGATCGAGGAAGAACGGAAACGACCACAGATAGACCGAGCAGCCGACCACATCCGGATCGAAGGCGATGACCTCCGCGGCGACGCGCTCGACATCGCTGCCCTCCAAGTCCCAGACCCTGAGCTCGAGGCCGGGCAAGCGCGCAGCACGCAGCGCGGCTTCCACCATGTAGAGCCCGAGATTGGGAATGAATTGCGGCATCGCCCGGTCGCGAACCGGATAGCGCGCCAACAGCGCGACACGGCGGCCCGAGCGGATGGGGGTCACGCCGGACATGCTACGGCATTGCCGCTGGAACGGCGGGGCATCGACCACCAGAAGCGGCCGACCTTGCCGCCGCATGCGCGCGCGCGCTGGTCGAGCTCGCTCCGCATCGCAGCCAGCGCCTCGGCGTTCCAACCAAGGCAGGAGATCATCGAGAGATCGCTCGGGTCAAATACCATGTTGAACTCGGGCAGGCCGCGGGTCATCAGTGCGTCGGGCAATACCAGGCAATGATAGGCGCGAACGCTCGCCGGCAGCGACAGCGCATAATCCAGCGTGCGGCGGAAACCCTCGGGCGAGTCTCCCGGCAGCCCGAAGATGATCTGCAGCTCGATATTGGTGACGGCGGCGAGCGCGCGGACTGCGGCTTCGAATCGCGGCGAGTCGGACGGGCGCTGATGCAGGCGCAGGACCGCCTGATCCTTTGACTGCATGCCGACCCCGAGGTAGGCGGGGCCGATCTCGCGCATGAATTCGAGGTGCTCGTCGCGCACCACCGAGGGATAGATTTCCGCCCAGAACAGCGAGCGCTTGAGGAATCCGGTGCGCCGGTTGGCTTCGCGCAAGTTGCCGAAGGCGCGAATGTTGAGGTTGAGCCCGGCATCGAGCAGGAATACCGCCGGCGCGTCTACGCGGGCGAAGCCCTCGAGCTCGCGTGCGATATAGCCGGCCGAGAATGTCGCCTTGAATTTTCCGGGCACGCCCCATTCGCAGAACCGGCAGGACAGCGGGCAGCCCCGATAGGTCTCCAGATATGCGACCGCGCCGTATGGCATCAGGCCAAGCGCAAATGGCGAGGAGAGCTGATCGAGATCGACCGGAGCCTCACGCCGGGCGGTGCGCAGCCAGCCGGAGCTTGTGGGCAGCGTGAGCCCGGAGACCGATTTGAGCCCGGTCGGCGAGAGATCCGGCAAAGCCGCGATCTCGCGGAAGATCTCTTCGCCGTCGCCTTCGACGATCGCGTCGAGATAGGTGGCGGCTTGGCCATACGGTTCGAGATCGAACAACGCAGCCCGTGCCGAAGGGCCGCCGAACACGACGATGCAGGACGGGCGCCGGCGCTTGATCTCGCGCGCGACCGCGATCAAACATGGCGTCGACCATACATAGATGGAGAAGCCGACGAGCTCGGGCTCGAAGGCGAGAATGTCGTGCACATAGGCCTCGACGTTGTCGTGCCCGTGATCGATCAGCGTCACGCTGTGCCGGTGTCCGGCATCACCCACCACCGCAGCTTGGATGCGGCGTATGCCGAAGCTCGGCAGAACCAGCGGTCCGAGCTCGTCGGCATCCGGCCGCGGCGTGAGACAAACAAGCGCTATGCGACGATCGGCCAAAGGTGCATCCGCGGGATAGAGCAGCTCTCGCGATCTTATAGAACTGTTGCCGAGTCATCGCCGGGCTTGTCCCGGCGATCCACGCCGTTCTTGCTCGAGCCAACAGGAACAAGACGTGGATGCCCGCCACATAAGGGCGTTTGCGACCGTCTTTCAACGGGCTATGCGCGGGCGTGACTCCAATGCAATTTGGCGCCCGCCAGGTGGCTATTTCGCCGCCTCCGCGGTGGCCGGGCCCGCCGCGGCCTGGAATTGAACCTTGCACCTGATTCCGGCCGGCAGGCGCCCCGCAGGGTTGGGCAGAGCGAGCCGCACCCCAAACGTGCCGCTTGCCGCATCGAGCACCTGGTCCACCACCGTCACGGCTGCCGAATAGGAGCCGCCGATCGGTTGTTGCGGGTGCACCTCGGCGGTCGAGCCGATCGCGATGCGCCCATATTGGCTTGTCGGCACGAACACCTCGACCCGCAGCGGATCGATCTGCGCGAGCGTCAACACCGGGCTCTGCTCGTTGCGATACTCGCCCGGGACCAGGAGCCGCTCCGTCACCACGCCATCGATCGGGCTCACCAGCGTGCGCTGCTTGACCTGCTCCTCGGCCTGGCCGACTTCCAGTCGGGCGATCTCCTGATTGAGCTCGGCCTCCTTGACCTGCTGCTCGGCAACGTTGGCATCGGAATCGGCTTCCTCTGCGGTCGCTTGCGCGACGATGTTCTTGGCGACGAGCTGGCCGGCGCGGTCGTTCTTTCGGCGCAGGAGCTCGAGCCGCGCCTGCGCCGCCTTGATCGCGAAGTCGTTGCCGGCGCGAGCGCGCGCCAGCTTCAGTGTAGCCTGCTCGAGTCCGTCTTCGAGCTTTCCCAGCACCTGGCCTTTGTGCACCACATCGCCGCGGTCGACATCGACGCGGGCGAGCACGCCAACGACGGGGGTTGCGAGTTTAACCACCTGCTGTGGCTCGATCACGCAGTCGAGCTCAGGGATATCGGCGGTTTGAGCCCTGGCGCCGCTGGCCACGAGGAAGAGCAAACAGCCGAGGGCCGTCAGACGCTCTGCGCAGGCAAAATCTCTCACGGTCGCGCTCCAGGGATTCCGCATCCTTAGTGCATGCTTAACACGGGCTGCAGCCCGCCTGCTTCCCCCAATCCACAAGCCCGCGGCGCAAGTAACACAGATTGCGTTAAAAATGAACATTGCGGCCGCAGGGCTCACTCAGGTCGGCCCGAAAAGGCGAGCGTCTTGCTCTGCGAACGGTCCGACTGCAGGAGGTCCGCCCGCATGCGCGCATGCAGCCATTCGGCGCGCCGCTGTGCCATCCGCAGCATGATGCGGCCGACCGAGGGCCCCCATCGACGCAAGGCCGGAGCGGCAAGGCGCGACAGGATCGGGCCGATCTCGAAATCCATCAGCGGATCCTCGAGCGAAAGGATCGCCTGGAAGCATCCGGGCTCGCCCTGGCGGCCGCTGCGGCCGGCGAGCTGGTCGTCGATCCGCCGGGCGTCATGCCGCTCGGTCATGATCACATGCAGCCCACCCAGCTTAAGGGCATCCTCGTCGATATGAATGTCGGTGCCGCGCCCCGCCATGTTGGTGGCGACGGTGATGCGGCCGCGCCCGCCCGCAAGAGCGATGATGTCGGCCTCGTGCTTGTCCTGCGTGGCGTTGAGCACGGTGTGCGGCAGCCCGGCGGCGGTCAGCGCCGCGCCCGCGCGTTCGGACGCGGCGACCGAGCGCGTGCCGATCAGCACCGGGACGCCCTTCTGGTGCAGCTCCGTCACGCGGGCGAGGATGGCGCGCCACTTCTCGGCCTCGGTCGCGACCACTTCATCCGGAAGATGTCGCCGCTTAATCGGGCGATGCGTCGGAATGCTGGCGACCGGGAGCCGATAGACCCGCCACAGCTCGCGCGCGACCGGGCGAAGAGTGCCGCTCATCCCGGACAGCCGGCGATAGCGGCGGAAGAAGCGCTGGTAGGTGATCCGGGCGATGGTGGCACGGCGCGCCGAGAGCGCGCAGCCTTCCTTGTGCTCGATCATCTGATGCAGGCCATCGCTCCACTGGCGGTCCGGCATGATGCGGCCAGTATATTCGTCGACGATTTTCACCTTGCCGTCGCTCACCACATATTGCTCGCCGGGCTTGAACAGGTGCAGGGCGGACAGCGCCTGGCGCGCCAATTCCTCGCGCGCGACGACGCTGCGCCAGGCGCCGCCGCGCGCCGTGCCAAAAGCGGCGATGCGCGACTGCCCGCTGGCAGTCAAGAAAACCCGCCGCTCCTCGAGCGAGATGAAATAGTCCTGTCCATGCGCGAGCTCGCGCGCGAGCTCGAGCGCGGCCGCGATGGTATCAGCATCGAAGGTGGACTCGACCAAGCCCGATATGATGAGCGGCGTGCGCGCCTCGTCGATAAGCACGCTGTCGGCTTCGTCGACGATTGCGAAATGCAGCCCGCGCAGCCGCAAGGCCCGCGCGCGCGGCGCTTCGCTGTGCATCGCTTCAAGCTTCAGCGTAAGGTCGCCGTCGGCCTGCCCGAGCAGGATACGATCGCGCAGATAGTCGAAGGCGAGCTCCTTATTGGTGCAGTAGGTAATATCGCAGCGATAGGCGGCGCGGCGCTCCTCCGCGCTTTGTCCCTGCAGCACGACCCCGACGGTGAGACCGAGCTGCCGGTAAAGCGGACCCATCTGCTCGGCGTCGCGGCGCGCGAGATAATCATTGACGGTGACCACATGCACCGGAAACCCGGCGAGCGCCGCTGTGCCGGCCGTGAGCGTTGCGGTCAGCGTCTTGCCTTCGCCGGTCGCCATCTCGGCCAACCAGCCTTTGAGCATCGCGAAGGCGCCCATCATCTGCACGCCGAAATGGCGCTTGCCGAGAACGCGCGCGGACAGCTCGCGAATGAGCGCGAAGGCGCGCGCCACCTCGCGGTCGGGCAGGTCGCCTGCGCGCCGCAGCGCCAGCGCGACCTCGCGCACGGCGGGCGGGAAATCATCGAGTGCGAGCGCTCGGAAGGCGTCCGTGTGCTCTTCGACCAGCGAGACGATGCGTGACAGCGCGCGCACACGGCGGGCGGACGCCCGCGCGGCGATCTCGGCGCCGACGATCTCAGTCAGGAAATCGAGCGGCTGCGGCGCTCTTTCGATGCGCTCCGGATAGAGCCGCAGCGGACGAGGCACAGCCGCTGAAGGAAGCGTCAGCTCAGACACCAGACTAGACATGGAACTGCCCGAGAAAGAACTGTCGGAACGCGCGCATGATGCGAAACGCCAAAGGCTCGTACCCATGATCGAACCGCACATAGACGCGGGCACCCGCCAGGCGCGGCGGCACCGGCTTCAACAAATCGACGTCGAACAGGAACATGCTGAACAGGGACTGCGGCTTCTGCGTCTTTGCCGGATCGAGCACGATCGGGCCGCCGGCTTGCGTGGTCAGCGCGAGGCTCGGCACTTCCGTCTGCGCGGCGGGCACCTCGCGCTGGATGTGCGCCGACACCGGCTCATCCAGGTTCTCGGCAAAATAGGCCTCGACGCTTCGGGTGCGTTGGCGCACCAGATCGACGTCGGCTTGCGGCACCACGACCCGGACCACCAGATCATTGTCGCCCACCACATAGCCCACGAGGTCTCCGCGCTTGAAGAAACGGCCCGGCAGGTCCTCGGCGTGCGGCAGGATGAAACGGCCGTCCTGCTCGGCTGCGATGTTGAGGTCGTCCTCGCGCGTGCGATAGGCCGCAAGCGTGCTGGTCAGGCGCTGCACCTGTTCTTGCAGCACCTCGGCTTGCACGCGATCGAGCTGCCGTACCGCATCGAGCCGCAGCTGCATTTCCTCGCGCTGCGCATCGATGAGCGCGACCTTGGCGCTCAGGATCGGGTCTGCGAGCGTAACGAGCTCCCGATGCGCCGCAACGCGCGAGCCCGGCGTGCTCAGGATATCGGTTACGAAGCCTTCGGCCTTGGCCCGCACCTCGGCGCGCTCGGGAATCCAGACCACGCCTTGGGCGACGGTCGCGTAGGGCAGGGGAATGAGGAAGAGAACCGCGAGCGCGGCTGCCGCAAGGCCGCCGACGACGGTGAGGGCACGCCGCCTTTGCCCGCGCAGGCGCGAGCTCGTAATCAGGAAGCGGATGCCCTTCAGAATTGGCAGCACCGCTATGGAGATGATGGCCCAGATCGCCATGGCGGCGCCCAACAGGAACAGGCGCGTCGCCAGGAAGACCGCGATCCCGAACGACACGATCACGCGGTAGAAGAAGGAAAGGATCGCATAGCCGAGCAGCCATTTCGCCTCCCCGGGCGCACTCGCCGGATCGTCCAGCCCGTCGATCCCGAGCAAGTGGCGCTGCACCAGGAAGAACAGATAGGCGTTGGCACGGGTGGCGAGGTTCGGAATTTCAATGAGATCGGCGAGGATATAGTAGCCGTCGAAACGCAGCAGCGGATTGCCGTTGAAAAAGAGCGTCGACACGCCGCCGATCAACACCACGTCGAAGGCGACCGCGCGCCCGAGCCCGGGACTCGCATTGACCCAGACGACCAAGGCGATGGCGGCGAGCGCGAGCTCGACGATGATGCCGGCGGCGCCGACCACGATCCGCCGCCGTTTGTGCCGGAACGCCGCCGAGGCCGACGCGTCCACGTAGGGAACCGGAATGAACACGAGCAGCATGACGCCGACCTCGTGCACCTCTCCACCCCAGACCTTGGTCGCATAAGCGTGGCCGGCCTCGTGCAACGCCTTCATTATCGGGTAGACGAGGGCGATCAAGGCGATGTTCTGGGCCACCAACACGCGATCGGCCACGTTGGAGACAAGCTCCGACCAATTCAGCATGGCGAGAACTGCGCCGACGGCGACCAGCGTGAGCCAACAGGCGAAGCCGGCAATGCTGAACAGCGGCCGCACCGCCGGCAACGTCCAATCGAGCAGCCGGTCGGGATCGAACAGCGGTAGTCGGAGCGCCATCGGGTTGCGTAACCGCTGAATCAGGCGTCGGCGATCGGATTGCTGCGAACGTTCGGCAATCTCGCCGATGTCGGGCGGCAGCTCGCCCTGCAGCAGGTCGGCGGCGTGCAGCTGTGCGAGCAGCTGAATGGTCTCGTCCTGCGTCGGCGGGTCCTCGCTCGCCCGCTCGCCCGCAATATCCCAGATTTCGCGCAAGCTGCGGCGCCCGTCCATCAGGCAGAGCATGCGATTGGCCGCTGGCGAAACGCGGAAGAAGCGGCCCGTCTGATGATCCTGCAGCACGTACCAGATCTGCCCGCGGAACGTGTGCCGATGCATCTGCGCGTGGGCGCGCAGCCGCGGCTTGAGCTCGGCGACGCGATACCAGGAATTGCTGAACAGCGATGCCATGTTCAGCCGCCGACCTTTGGGTCGCGCGGTGTAGGGTGTGCAAAATCGCGCTGCGAGGTCTGGCTGCGTGCGCAACCGCGCGGCGCGATTTTGCGCACCGGATAGGCAGAGAACGGCGCGGTTGCACACCGTACGCTGCGTCGAGCTACCACTACAGCCATTGCCAGCCCCACAGCCGCAGCGAATCGACCAGCGCATGCGACCAGACCCAGGCGATGTGGCGGCGGCCGATCTCGATCTTGCCGATGCCGTCCATGCCGGGCCGCAGGCGTTCCGAGCTCTGCGTCAACAATCCCTCGACGCGGAACAGGTTGCGCCCTGCCTTCACCTCGGCGATCGGGGTGATCTTGTCGACCCGGAATGGCCACGACTCGTTCGGCAGCGCCGTGGTGACGAGGCTGCCGGTCTGGCCTTGCTCCACGGCGCCGACCTCGCGCTCATCGACATCGAGGATGACGCGATAGCCTTGCAGCGGCGCGATCTCGAACAGAACCTGGCCGCGCTGCACCGACGCGCCGATGAGCTGGCTCAGGTCGCCGGATATCACGAGCCCGTCGATCGGCGAGGTCAGCTTGACGCGGGCGAGCTGCTCATCAATCAGCTTGATCTGTGCGTCGGCCTGATCGACTTGGCTCTTGAGCACGTTGATCTGCGCCGCCTGCCGTGCCGCCAGCGCCTTGTCGTATTCGAAGACGTGTTGCTGCCGCTCGGTGACCCATTTGAGTCGCTCGAGGACGAGGTCACGATCCTCGAGCGTAGCCAATACGTCGCCGGCATGCACGTCATCGCCGGCGCGCACCACCGAGGTGGCGATGAAGCCGTCGTAAGGCGCGACCACCGCGCGCCGCACCAAGCCTTCGATCCGGGCGTCGGCGTCGACCCGATAGGTCTCGGTGGCGAAGAGGAGAAACAAGCCGGCGAGTGCGGCGGCTCCCAGCGCGAGCTTGCGGCCGAGATAGCCGGGTCCGATCAGGTGCTCGATCTGCTGTCGGCCTGCCTCGATCACCTTGAAGCCGATCCAGCGATCGTTCTGCCGCTTCTCCTCCAGCACCGGCGCGACCATGCTCGCGGCGAGCGCGATGAGATCGATGATGTCCTGCGTGAAGGCCAAATCGGGCGGCCGCTCGAAGGTGAGCGCCCCGACGAAACGATCACCCACCAGCATCGGGACGGTCAGCACCGGTCCGTCACGCTGCACCTTGCAGAGCTCGGCATGCGCCGTCGTGCCGACGATCTGATCGTCCGGAGCCGGGAACAGGATCATGCAGCGCTGGTCGATCGCCTCCTCCATGGCGGCGCCCAAGAGGCTCACCAGATTCATCCGGCGCCCGAACTGGGCGCTATGCGAGATGACCTTCACGGTCACGGTGCGGCCTTCGAGCATGCCCAAGCTGACGCGTGCGCACTGGCAGCGCGTCGCCAGCGCCGTGACGGTCGCCATGGCGGCGGCGGCGAAGCTTTCGTGCTGGAGCGCATTGCCGAGGAGGTCGAGCGCCACGCGCGAGCGATCAAGCAAAAGGCTCTGCTCCGCGTTGCGCCGCTGCGCCAGGCGATCGCGGATCCAGGCGATGCCCCACTGCAGCTGACGCATGGCGAGACGCACGGTCTCTGCGTGCCCGCTCGAGAGCGAGACTGCGACCGCGCCCTGCAGTTGCTTGTCGGTCAGGATCGGAAGGCCGATCTGATGCCCCCACCCTGACCCTACCCCCGCATCAGCGCGCTTACGCGCGTCTTCGACGCGCTCTGCGGGGGAGGGAAGGGAGGGGGAATAGGGTCGGCCGTCCGGAACATCCGCACGGGCGACCCCGCGCCGCTCGCGCATGGCAACTTCAGCCACCTCGGCGAGCGCGGCGCCCCCGCTCGCGCCCTCCGGCCACGAGGCCGCGGCTTCGAAGCTGTTGGGCTGCGCGCCGGCCAAGAGCAGCAGCCCGCGCGTGGCGCCGGCGATCATCTGGCACTGCAAGGCAAGCCAGGCCCGGGCCATATCGGCGTCGGTCTTGGCATCAGCCAGCCGCTTCCACAGCGCCGGCTCAAGGTAGGCGATGCGATCAGCACTCTCGGCCTCGCTCGACGGGTCGATTTCAGGCGCCGAAGAGCGCGGATCCAACGCTTCTGCCTCGCCGGCGCCGGGCGCTTCGCTCAGCCGGGAGGGGGGTTGGCTCATCGTGTCGACCGCTCGATCAGAATCTTTATTTGCGTTTGCGCATGTTCTTTTTCGGAAAACCGGTGCCCACTTTTCCGGAACATGCGCTAGAGCTGCAGCGGTCCGTGGCGCTGCTCATATTCGCGCAATACGCCACCCAAGACCGTCAACAGCCGCTTGGCGGCAAACGGCGTCAAGATAATTCGGTTGGAGAGATCGACGCTCACCGAGGAGCCATCGGTGACATTCCAAGTTTGATTGGTGCCGAAGAACAAGTCGACCTGCTCGCGGGTGCTCTGCACATTCACCACGTTGGCGAAATGCGTGGCCATGTTCTTGTCGTTCCATTGCACCGTAGACGGGCGCAGTGCCTCGGCGGCGGGGGCGGGCGGGGCGGCTGGTTCGGGAGGAGCGCTCTTGGCGGCCATAGCGTGTGATCTACTTTCCAGTTGCGGGTTGACGCTAGTCTGCGTTTTGTAGCCTGCGATCCTGCTTCAAGGCCTTTTGCGCTCGACGCGCTTCAGCCTGAAGGGCTCGGCCTTCTCGCTATAGTTTTCTTTATTGTGCCGATTGTATCGATTCCGTTGCTTTCGCCTCGACCTTGGCAAGTTGCTGCAGCGCCTTCTTGCGCCGGAACGGTTCACCGGCAAGAAGACGCAGCAAATCGCGCATCAAACCGTGATGCGAGAAAACCCCACCCGTCGCTTGGAGCGGCGCCTTATATCAAAAGTGGACAGCGGCTCCAAGCGTTGCGCTCAGCAACGACGGCTTGAGCTGACTTGGCGTCGGTATGGCCTGAAAGGTCAGTTGACCGGGCGCGACTTGGCTCGCCGTATACATTCCCTCAACCCTGACACTGAAATTTTGGGTGAGGTAGGTCTCGATGCCGCCTCCGTATTGATAACCATTAACCGTGACGGCGCCAGTCGCCGGATTGGGTGCGATGGCATTCCAGTAGGCGGCATCCGGGGTCACCCTGATCCAGGCAGGGCCGCCCTTGGCGTAAACGAGAGTTTCGGGCGTGACGAGCCAGCCGACCCGCAAGCTCAGGGCATAGACGCTGTCGATCGAGGCAAAATGGAAGACCGGCGGAAATCCGACACCGTTCGATACGTTGAAATCAGCCTTTTGCAAATTGGCACTGGCCTCCACCCCAAGCACCACGTGCGAGAATTGACCGTTCAGGCCGATGAAAGCGCCACCACCGACCCTGAAGTTGGCATAGGGACCCTGTTCGTTGTCCTCGCCCACATTGGAGCCGAAATACTGCATCTGATCATCGTTGAGCGAGACGAAGCCGCCGGCCTCGAGACCGGTCCAATTCACCGCAGCGGACGCAGCGGGAGCCTTGGTGAAGAGCATTGGGGCTTTGGTGGGCAGCGGTCTGCTTGCGGGAGCGCCTCCCAACGGGGTCAGGCCCGGGATATCGAACTTGTAGGCTCCGCCGACCATCACCTGCAGGATATCCGGGTGAAATTCGTCGTTGTCATCGTTCAGAGACAGCGTTTCGGTCGCGTGCGTATAGGTGCCTTCCAGGCGGACGGCGAAATTCGGCGTAACCAGCGACTCGATGCCTGCGCCGAACATCACGCTTTGGAGCGTCTGGTTGAAATTGTCGCCGAAACCATTGACCCCGCGCACGTCCATCCAGGCCGGACCGGCCTTGGCATAGACCATGGTGGTGGGCATGATCGGGAAACCGAGGCGCCCGGCGACCGAAGAAACGAATTTGCTGCGTTCAAGCGAATCGAAGTCTTCGCCGAACTCGCGATAAGCCGCGCGCGAGGTGCTCCAGGCCCCCTCCACGCCGATGACCAGCCAGGGAAGGACCTGATAGTTGAAACCCCCGTAGGCGCCGCCGATAGGGCCGCGATTGACCGAGCCAATCGAGGTGTCGGGCGCATCGCTGAAGGGCTGCACGTGCTTCGCGGCTGCAGCATCGATGCCGAGTTCGCCGCCGACATAAAAGCCCGTCCAACTCGATGCCGCTGCAGGTGCCGGCACAGGAATCGGCGCGGGCCTCTTCACCCTCTGCGGCAGCGCCAAATCGGTTGCCAGCGCGCACTGCAGTGAGGCCAGCACGGCAGTGGCTGCGCAGGCCGTGAATATCGCAGCTCGGTGCGCGCGCACGACTGGCCCCCGATCCCCTCGATTGATATCAGCAGACTGCTTATGCCTAGCAGGCAATAGGGCGGGGGTCCACAGTCGGCGGCTTTTTGTCCTCAAGGGCGGGCGGCAGGCGTCCGCACAGGTGAAGCGAGCGGATGATGACGAGCGCGGCTCGGGGCGAGCGTGCCTACGGTTTCCTGTGTGTTGACGACTTTCTCGCGACGGAGCTCGACGCCCGCGCTATCAAGAGTGCCTTCGAAACCGGAATCATCGACGCGCTGGCTGCACAAGCCGGAATGGCAGCGGAAGCGCTGGCAGCAAAAAGCCGAATGGATCCAGTCGGTTTTCGTCTGCTCGTCGGCCTGCTAGAGGCAAACGATGTGGTCTGTCGCCAGGGCCAGAACCTCACACTCACCGACGTGTTCCGGCAAGCGCTGAAATTTCGCGACCTGCTTGAGGCCCGCATCGACTTTGCCGATCTGGTCTGGAGCGACATCCATACGCTGTTCACCCCGCTGCTGACGGACTTGCCACAATTCATGGCACGGTCGCAGGTGTTCGAACTTTTTCGCTACGACCGTTGCATAGATGTCACAGCGGAGAACCTGGAAGCCACGCAATCCTGGCTTCGGTTCACGACCTGCCTGACAAAATATGAAGCCGCCGCGGTCCTCGATGCCGTCGATTTTTCCTCTGTGCAGAGCCTTGTGGATTTCGGCGGGAACAGCGGCGAATTTGTCCGGCAGATCTGTCGCCGGCATCCCGCGATCTCGGCAACGATCGTGGATCTGCCGGTCGTCTGCGCGCTTGGGCAGCGCCATATCGCGGCCTCAGCGACCGCCCAGGAGGCAGCGCGCATCCGCTTTTGCCCGGCCGATTTCCGTAGCGATCCGCTGCCGGGGCCAGCCGACGTCGTTTCATTCAAATCGGTGCTGCACGACTGGGGAGATGCGGATGCCGAGCGCATCCTGGAGCGAGCCGACAGGGTGGTCGGGCCGGGCGGACGCATGCTGATCTTCGAGCGCGGTCCGATCGAGACCGGCCGTCGGCTGCCCTATGCGATGGCCCCCAATCTCGTGTTCCTGAAATTCTTGCGTCCGCCGGATCTCTATTTGAAGAAGCTCTCGCAGCTCGGCTTTACACTGATTGAGCACCGGCGTCTGATGCTGGAAATGGAATTCAATCTCATCGTGGCGCGCAGGAAATGAAGATGACGGGGGCGGGACATGCGGCCGTCGTCGCGGTTGCGGGCCCGCCCGGTGGTGGCAAGACCACTCTGGTGCGGCTCCTGTCGACGCGCCTCTCGGCGCCATCGCTGCACTATGATGATTTCGAACAGATCACGCGGCGAACCCCCGCCGAGGTTGAGGCCTGGCTCGATCGCGGTGCCCCGGCGGACGAGGTGCCGCTGCCGGGTTTCGCCGAGGCGCTGATGCATCTGAGGCAAGGGGGGACGCGGCAGGTCATCCTCGATTTCCTATTGGCCCGCGCCCACGCTCCGACCGCAGCGCTCATCGATTTCATGATCTGGATCGACACGCCGCTCGATATCGCTCTCAGCCGCACCTTGCGCGAGCAGGTGGCGCTCGCCCGCACGGGCGCAGCCGCAGCCGGTTTCCTCGATTGGCTTGCCGCCTATCTCGACAGCTATGCGCGGGTCATGCATCGCGGCTACCAGGTGCAACGGACGACCGTGCGGGGCAAGGCCGATATGATCCTCGACGGCTTGCTGGCGCCGGAGGAGCTCGCCGCGCGCGCCGCTGCCGAAATCTTGCGCAGGTTTCCTTGAAAGTGCCCGAGCCGACGCCCCAAACGTCCCCCCGCCGCCCGCTCGAGCGCGTCGTCATCGTCGGCGGCGGCACTGCGGGCTGGATGACGGCGGCCTATCTCAACCGCTACCTCACGAGGCTCAAGGCCAAGGTCACGCTGGTCGAATCGCCGGCGCTGGGCACCATCGGGGTGGGCGAGGCCACGATCCCTTCGCTCGTGCAGTTCGTGCGCCTCATGAATCTTGACGAGAACGAGTTCATGCGGCGCTGCGCGGCGACCTATAAGCTGGCGATCAGGTTCGACGACTGGTGCCGAATGGGCACCACCTACTGGCATCCGTTCGGGGTGAGCGCCCGGCTCGACGGCTTCGACCTGTTCCATTTCTGGCTGAAGCGGCGCCTTGCGGCCGGCGAGACGCGCGCCTATGCGGATTTTTCGGTGCAGGTGCAGCTCTCCCGCGAGGAGAAGGCCCCGCGCCCAGTCAACGGGACGACCCCGATCACGAATGCGGGCTCTTATGCGTATCACCTAGATGCGTCAGCCTTCGGCGAGTACTTGAAGGGCATCGCCACATCCGAAGGCGTGCAGCACCTGTTCGGGGATGTGCAGGAGGTCGCACGCGATGAAGAAGGCAACATTGCAAGCCTCGACATCGGCGGCGGCCGCACGCTCGCCGGCGACCTGTTCATCGATGCGACCGGGTTTCGCGGCCGCCTGATCGAGCAGGCATTGGGCGATCCGTGGATCGACTGGTCGCGCTTCATGCTGTGCGACCGCGCGGTGGCGCTGCCGCTTCCGCGCTCGGAGAGCTTCCCGCCTTATACGCTCTCGACGGCCCTGCCGGCGGGGTGGCGATGGCAGATTCCGCTCTCGACCCGCACCGGCAGCGGCTACGTCTATTCGAGCGCGCATCTTTCCGGCGATGCGGCGACAAAGGAGCTGATCGTCCGTTCAGGGCTCCGCCGCGAGCGTTCCGCCGATCCGCGCCAGCTCATCATAAGGGTTGGGCGCCGACAGAATTTCTGGCTGCGCAACTGCGTCTCCGTGGGTCTCGCATCCGGCTTCGTCGAGCCGCTGGAATCGACCGGCATCCACCTGATTCAGCAGGCAATCCTGCTCCTCCTCGAGTACCTGCCGGAACGCGACTTCAATGATGCTTTGCGCCGCGCCTATAATGCGCGAATGGCCTCGCTCTACGACGAGGTGCGCGACTTCATTGTGCTGCATTATCTCTTGGCCGGCCGCGACGAGCCGTTCTGGCGCGACGCCCGCAACGTGCCGCTGCCGGATACGTTGCAAGAGTGCCTCGCCATCTATGCGGAGAATGGGCGAATCGAGAACGTGCGGCTCAGGTTGTTTGGCGAGGCAAGCTACTTTTCGATCCTGACCGGAAACGAGCGGCTCCCGCGGCGCCCGATCGCCGAGGCCGATTGCGCCAATGTGGGCGAGCTCGGCCGCCTGATCGAGCGCGTGGTCGTGTCCAACGACGAGCTTGCGGCGCGCATGCCGAGCCATAAGTCGCTTCTGGCCGAGCTGCATCGGCTGACCTTCGCATGAGCGCGGCCGCCCTCATGGATGTGGTGAAGGGGCTCGCAAGCCCCTATGGGCTCGAGCGCTCAGCCAAGATCACCGCCGAAGCGCTGCTCGAGGACCGATTTCTAGTGAGCCTGCATCGCTCGGCCTTCGGGGCCGTTGCCGGACCCGGGATGGTGCAAGTGGCACGAAAGCTCGGCGCGCCGGACAGCTTTCTGCGACCCATCGCGGAGGCAGAGGCCGAAGCCGACATCGTGCATCTGGGCTATGAAGGCGGCAGGCACGCGACCTACAAGCTCTACCTTGAATATGCGGCCCGGGTGCGGCGCGCGCAGGCGCAGAACGCCGACGCGCCGGTGCTGGTGCATCTCGCCTTCAAGTGGATGCCGGCCCTGGCCGGGCAACAGGCCGTCACCCGCTACACCTGGCTGCCGGCGCGCAGCCGCGCGGCCATGGCCGATTCTCTGCGCGCAACACTGACGGCCGACGCGCCGCGAGCGCTTTCCTGCACGCTCGAATTGCTCGCGCGCGCGTGCGCGCGGATCGAGGTCGACAAGCTGTTCTTGATGCGGGTGGAGGAGCCCGGCAATGCGCGCCGCTCGTGCGATCTCAACCTCTATCAGGCGGATTTGTGTCTGCGCGATATGGCCGATCTCCTGACCGTGCTCGGGGACGAGTTCGCCATTCCGCGCCACCAGATCAAGGCGCTGCTCGATCGCTGTGGGGCGCTGGCATTAGGCCACATCGCCGGCGGGCGCGGCCGCGACGGCGCCGAGTTCGTCACCATCTATTATGGTGTCGAAGCGCACGGGTGAACGCGCCGCCTGATGGTTGCTACGCGCGCCGCGCCGCCGCCACCGTCAGCGCGATGGCGGTCGGATCGCAGGTCAGCACCATGAGCAGGATCAGCCATCGCACGGTCACCTCGAGCGGAAGGCCGAGCATAGCCGCCATGTAGACCACCGGCCCTTGCGCGGCCTCGGCGCGGCTCTTCTCCGCGTCGAGCTTGGCGCGATCGGCGCGCAGCTCGATCAGGCTCGCCATCTCCTTGGTGCGCGAGGCGGAAAGCGCTTCGCGCTGAGCGCGCTGGTTCGCGATGGCTGCAAGTGCGGCACTCGCGCGCCCACGCTCGGTCAGTTTTGCGATCGCGGAATCGATCTCTGCGAGCCGCTGGTCGAGGCTCGCTACGCTCTGCCCCTGGGCGTCGATGCGCGCATCCAGCGCGCCGAGCCGCTCGGCTATCGAGGACTCGGTCGCGACCGCGACACTCACATGGGCTTCGACCAATCGACCATAGACGCCCGCAGCATTGATCGCGGCAAGCCCTGCGATCAAGCAAATCAGCACGATGCGCAGAGGAACGCCGACAGCCCGCCATTGGCGCGCGAGCCAGCCCGCCGTGACCAACTTGGAGAGCTCCATGGCGCCGGCGAACGCAATCACCGCGACCGGTGCGCCGGGGAAGATCTCCACCATGCCGGAGACTGAAAAGTAGGCCGCCACCGCGGCGAGCAGAGCTGCGGTCGCGTAGGCAAGGAGATTGGCCGCCCATCCGCCACGGGGCTCCGGCGAAATTTCGATTTGCGGGTCGGCCAGTGTCGCCGTCCCGGGCAACGGTGGGGCCGCCATGGCGGGCACTGGAACGGGTGCCGTCGGCGCGGCGGGTAGGGGCGGCAAGCCCTCGGGCGCCGTCGTCAACGCGGCGGCAGATGCGACAGGTGTGGCCGGGGGCTCGACCAGCGCGTCCAGCACCCACGCCCGCGCGGTCGACCGCGCCACGCCCCAGCGCTTGGCGAGCGAAGACAGACTGGCCTTGGCCAGCGTGGGATCAACGCGCAGCTGATCGAGCGCTTGCGCACGATCAAATCTCCGAATGGCGGTGACGGACATCGGACCCTACACATTTGCGTTTGCGCCTGTTCTTTTCGGAAAACCGGCATCCACCCCCGGTCTGGTCGGGAGCAAGCGTTTTCCGGAGCATGCGCGAGACGAATCAACCGAGGTCCCAAGCTGTCACGCTCCAGCGTCCGGATCACGCCAGGATTGAATTTGGCCCCAACTTTCTCGGGCGTATTTCCCGCATTTGCTGCGCTAATTCCATGCGCTTGAACCCGCGGGGGATCACACGCGACAATGTGTGGTTCAGGAGATACCGAAGCTGATGGCCCAATCTCTGCTGGCAAGGTTTTGTCTGGCACTTGCCGCCCGCCGCTACGCCCGCCTGCTTGGGCCGCGGCTCGCGCACGATTATGGGGGCGGCGGCGAGTATACGGCGGCGAAACTCGTCCTCGGACATGAAGGCCGCGTAGCCGAGCTTGATGTATCGACGCGGTAGGCGGCCCTTCTTCACGGCCGCGCGCCCCGGCCGCGTTCGGGGCGATCCGTGAGCTTGCGCCGCCGCCCGGCGCGACCGCGTCGGCGCCTTATCTGTTCATCACCGCAGCGGTGATCCAGGGCGCCGCCATCGCCGCATTCCTGCTCGGGCGCTTGCGAAATCGACGCACGCAAGGAGGCCTAAAGGGACTATGTTGATAAACGACTTTAGGTGACCTTAAACCTTCAGCCTGAAGATCGGGCCCCGCATGAGCCTTCTCGACCAGCAAGTTCTCGAGCGCAGCACGGCTGCCGACCGCTACGCGGACTATTGCCTGTGGGACTATCCGCCGGTCACGCCCACGGATGGAAAGCTGCGCTGTGCCAACCTGTTGTGGCGGGCGCTTGAAGCGGCCGGCGTCTCGCCGCGTTTCTTTGAAGCCTGCCACGCGCTGCGCACAGGCCTCGGGCCGTTTCGCACGGTGTTCGGGGCGAAGATGATCGCGGGGCGGCTCAGCTTCGAATTCTATTTCTACGACTATGCGCGGCTCGAGCGCGAGGTCTCGATCACACGGGTGCTTGAGGTTTTGCGTCCGTTCGTGGCCTGTCCGCTCGCCTATTCGGAGGGGCGGCCCTATTTCATGTTCTCGATCGATCTCGACGATGAGATCGTGAACGGCCGCTCGCCGCTCTCGCTCATCAATATCTATATCGGCAACCCGGGCAGCAGTGTCTCCTCGGGCATCTGCTATGAGCTTGCGGAAGCAAGCTTCCGCCTCGCCAACATCTATTTCTTCTTCGACGCCAAGACCGAGATGGACGACATCACCGCCAAGCTCGCCTGCTCGGCGCATCACGATTTGCGCGGGCTGCCGCTATCCAAAATTCTTCGCCCGGAGCTCCTCGACTGCCGGGTGATCGTAGTCGCCAACAAGAAGTTTAACGATGGAGTTTACTTTTCTCGGCTAGGTATCGATGCGCTCAATGGCTTTCTCGCGCGCGAAGGGTTTCCGCCGGCACTTGTTTCCTTTGCGCGCGAGCATCGCAACGAGCTCGATCACATGCTATACGACGTCGGGCTCGACTATGTGATCGAGCACGGCGCAGTGCGGATCACCAAGAGCGCCTTTTACGGCTTGTTGTAGCTCCTCCAGCTCGAGCGGAGGCCGTCGTTGCAGCGTTTCGACCACCGCGACTACGTCTCCATGACGATGGAGTTCCGCTGCAATCTGCGCTGCGTGCATTGCATGATCGAGGGCACCATGGACCGCTTGGTGCCGGAGGGAAGAGAGCGCTTCGAAGAGCTGCTTGCGCACAATGCCGAGCATCGCCGCTGGAAAGGTCTTATCCTCACCGGCTCCGAGATCACGCTCTCCCGCGAATTGCCGGAGCTGGCGCGGAAGGCGCGCGCCTCCGGATTTGAGCATGTGCGCATCCAGACTCATGGGATGCATCTGGCGGACGAGGACTACTGCCGCGCGCTCATCGATGCCGGGATTGACGAATATTTCGTCAGTGTCACCGGCCCTGATGCAGCGACCCATGACGCCATCACCACGGTCGCAGGATCCTTCGACAAAACTTTGCGGGGCCTAGAAAATCTCGATCGTTTCGACGGCGTCGCAACGCTCACCAATACGGTCGTGACGCGCTTAAGCTTTCCGCTTCTGCCGGCAGTGGTGGACCGCCTTTCGCACCTGCGCCGGCTCGTGCAGATGGAATTCTGGATCTACTTCCCGATGCGTGAGAGCGACGACAAGGACCTGATCGCCCCGCATGCGGACGTTTTGCCGCACCTGCGCGAAGCCATCAGGCGAGCGCGGGCGCAGGGGCGCGGCGTCGAGGTCAAGAATTTCCCCCACTGCCTTCTCGGCGAGGATGCTGCTGCCCTCGTCAATGCCCAGCCCCAGCTCTACGTTGATCCGGCGTTTTGGGCCGAATTCATGCGAAATGGCTTCTATCAGTGCGTCTATCGCGACCGCTGCGCGTCGCAGGAGTGCCTCGGGCTCAACACGGCCTATGTGGCGAAGTATGGCTATGACGAAGGTATTTTGCGGCCGCTTACGCGCGTTGACGGGCGTTAACGCGTGCACCGGCAGCTTCGGGGCGTCTTTCCACTCTTTCGGCGGACCGATACCGCAGCCCTTTTGCGTTTTCATCTCAATGTCTTCTGGGCGCGCTAACCATCCACAGAAGCCGCGGGGATTACGCTCCTGAATTGTGGCCTGGCGGTCGCGGACTGGGGTACTATGACACTTCGGCTTCGGATTCGTCAGTCTCGGGCTAGTGGCGGCAGAACGTCCGCATTGGCAGGGAAGTTCAACAGCAAGTCAGCGTGTATTCGACACTATTCCCGATCCGTAGCCTGTGTATAGTGCCTTACCTTGCTACCATGAGCTCCGCAATGTAGGGTTGCGCGCCTAGAACATTATCAACCGTTCACTCCAGTTGGGTCATAATGGCAAAACAGCTTCTCCTCTATGAGCGTGCCGTCCCGATCAACGCGCGACAGCACCGCAATCTTTCGGTGAAGTCCGGAGCCGATTACGGCTTCGCCAAGCAGGTGAATTCGGTGCCGCTGATGGCGGCCGAGTTTGAGCTGGCCGCAGGTGAATACGCAATCGTATTCGCCGGGCAGGGCAATGACGTCATGCCGGTTGCTTTGCTCGGCGTGCGCGATCAGGAAAACCTCTACGTCGATGACAAGGGGGCGTGGAACGCGAAATACGTCCCCGCTTTTGTGCGTCGCTATCCCTTCGTGTTCTCCAGCGACGACAAGGGCGAGACGTTCACGCTCTGCGTCGACGAGAGCTATCAGGGAATCAACCGCGATGGCGTGGGCGAGCGCCTGTTCGATTCCGCCGGCGAGCGCACTCAGTATCTCAAGACCGTGCTCGGCTTTTTGCAGGCCTATCAGGCGCAATTCGAGGCGACACGCGCTTTTTGCCGGCGCCTCACCGAGCACAAGCTTCTGGAAGCGATGCGGGCGGACTTCACGCTGCGCTCCGGCCAACGGATGGCCCTCGGTGGTTTCATGACGATCAACCGGGAGCGCCTGCGCGCGCTGCCCGGCGATGCGCTGGCGCAGCTTGCGACACGCGGTGAGCTCGACCTCATCTACGCGCACCTGCATTCCCAGCGAAACTTCGCCGCCACCGCCGAGCGCGTGCTCGGCGCTATGGCGGTCGCGGAGACCGCCGCCACCAACGGCGCCGCAGCGTAAGGGCTGCGTTCCAAATTAAGGCGGGCGACCGGGTTTCCGATCGCTCGAGGGCTGGCGACGGGTGGGGGCCGGGTCGCACCGACAAACTAAAAGCTTTTTGCGACCCGGAGGTCAGGGATGGCGTTTCCGTTCCAGTCGATCGGCTTGCAGGGCCCCCCGAGTGGCCCACATCCCCGCAAATCCAGAGCGAGTCGCCGCCGCACACGTTGGTTCTGGCCGGTGACGCGGTCGCGGGCGCCCGCCCGCCCGGTGCATGAACGTCTGGTCTTCGATCCGCTCGAGCCACGGCTCCTGCTGAACGCGGATGTGCTCTCGGTCAACCTCGCGCATGACACGGGTCCGGTGGCTCCCGACCACAGCATCATCGTGCAGATGGTGCAGCAGACGGAGCAGGTGAACGCGCAGGCGGTCTCGGTCCAGCGCGTGCAGGTGGTCGACCAGAGCAACAACCAGGTGCTCGCCTTCGGCGACCTGAATGAAATCTCGGGCATCTCCATCGTCGGTGGGAGTGGCACTACCACGCTGACGGTCGACGCCAGCTCATTCAATGGCGCGAGCCTGCTGCCGCCCGCGATCTCGTTCACGGGCGGCAGCGGCCACGACAACATCATCTTCGACAACACGAGCGCGACGGCGTGGTCGCTGACCGGAGCCGATGCCGGCACGGTTTCCGGCAGCGGGGTGACCGCCTCGTTCCAGAACGTCGCCAACCTGACCGGCGCCGCCAACAACGACGACACGCTGACGGTGGAGAAGGGCGGCACGCTGTCGGGCGTCTACGACGGCGGCGCGGGCGGCGGAAATTCAGTCGTCTTCGACAACGGACCGCATCAGGCGGCGGCGTTCGCCGCCGGACCGCAGTTCAGCACCGTCACGCTCGACGGGCAGGCCTATCAGCTCGCCGACGCCGGACCGATCAATCTCGGCGACCCTTCGAGTTTTTCGCTTTCGACCGAAGCCGGGGGAGCGACCACAACCGCCTTGATGCAGTCGGCCGGGAGCAATGGCTTCGAGTTTTCCTCGCTCTCCGGCCCTGCTTATGACGTGACCGTAAAGCCGGACGCTGGACCGTTCGAGGTGAATGTCGGGGTCGGGAACTCGCTCAAGGTCGACACCATCGACGTCGACACGAATTTCTCCGGCACCAAGCTCACCATCGACGGCGGCGGCAAATCGGTCGAATTTGCCGGGATTGTCACAGATTCTTCCGGCATCTCCGTTTCCGCACAATCGATCACGTTGGATTCCGGCGCCGGTGTTGCCGGCCTCATCGGCGGGGCCGGCGGCGTCACGCTTGATGCATCGGCGAGCGGCGGTCAGGTCATCTCCAATGCGACCGGGCCGGAGCCCATCTCGGCGCTGGGCATCGATACTGGGATCACCGAGGGAAGCGGCGCGACCATCAGCGGCAACACGATCGCGCTGTCCGCCCAGTCATCGACCACCGCGACGATCACCACGGACGGGGTTTCCCAGGCGCTCGACAGCGCCACCATCGCGACCGAAAACAGCGCGACAATCACCCTCAACGGTACCGTCGACGCCACCGGCGCGCTCTCGATTCTCACTGGGGTCACTCTCACGGACGGCGTCACCGCCACGGACGGCAATAACCTCACCAGCATCAGCGTCACCGCGAACGACACCTCGGAGGTGACGCTCGGCGCGGCGGCCCACGTGTCCGGCGGCAGCGTCGATATCGGCGCGACCACGACGGTCAATACGACCATCAATGCGAGCAATCTCGCCTACGGTTACATCCAGTCCGGCAGCAAGGTCATCCCGGACAGCTGGACGGGTGCGCTGGTCGGACTTTCCACCAACATCACCAACACCACCGAGGTCACCGTTCCGGCGACGGCGCAAATTTCCGCCGGCACCGGCACGGTCTCGGGCACCAGCGACAGCTTGGTCATCGGTGCGACCGACGTGACCAATGTCACCTCCGACTACACGCCGGCGCAGACGGTCTATGTGCCGCGGATCAACGGCGTTCTCATTTTCTCGACCGTGGACAGCTCGGTCGCGGTCGTTCGCACGACGGATGTCTTGATCGGAGACACTGTCGCGACCGATACGGTGAGCGAGCCTTCGTCATCGCCGCCCTACACGATCGATGACGCGAGCGGCGACGCCGCCATCACTGCGTCGAGCGGCGGCTCTATCGCCAACGACGAAGTCTCCGATCCGAGCCAGGGCTCCGCGGTCGGCTCGACCGAGAACACGTCCGGAACCTCGAGCTCCAGTCCGGGCGACACCACCTTAGTGGAGCTGCGCGGCGTCAGCGTCGACGCCCAGGGGCTGGACGCGGCCGCAATCAGCGCGACCGATTATCTGGCGACGTCGCACTACGCGACCAACACGGTCTATGGCGGGACCGAGGCGCTCATCGATCATTCGAACATCACCGCCGGCACCGACGGCCTGTCGCTGACAACTCAGGACAACTCGACGCTGACGGCGATCGCCCAATCGTTCGATATCAACAGTCAGCACCTCACCGGTATCGACCCGCTCACGATCACCATCACGGCCACGACCGCGGTCAATGCTCTCGACAAGAACGTCTCGGCAGAGATCACCAATTCGACCGTCGCCTCGCACGGGGAGGTCACGGTTCAGGCGGTCGACAACGAAACCATTGTCTCGCTCGCCGATACCGAAGCGGTTGTCATTACCACGACGCCGCTCGACAAGGGTTATTTCGAATTCGGCGGGACATTCGCCGCCAACAGCATCCTCGGGCAGGTCATCGCCTCGGTCCAGTCATCGACGATTACCACCTACACGGCGGATTCCGGTGGTTCGACCGTCGGCGACGTGCAGGTCCTCGCCGGCAACACTTCGACCATTGACGCCGAGGCACAGGCGGGATCGACCGCGACGGGTGGATCGCTGGCGAGCGGCGTGGCCGGTGCGGTCGCCATCAACACGGTCGGCTGGACCGGCACGTCGACGCTCTCCGCGATCGGTTCGTCGCAGTCGCTCACCGCCTTGTCGGCGGCGATCAACGGCCTGCTCGGCACGTCGTTCTGGACCAGCGAAACTCCGGCGAACGTGACCGCCAGCATCACTGGATCGACGGTCGACGCCGCGGGAGCGCTGACCGTGATGGCGATTGCCCAAGGCGTCATCAATGCGACCGTCAGCAACGTCTCAAACGTGACCGGCAACGCCATCGGCGGCACCAAGACGGGCGCCGTCGGCGGCATCATCGCGACCAACAAGCTGAGCGGCTCTGCGCAGGCCTATGTCGACAATTCGGCGACGCCGAGTGCGACCGTATCGGCGGTTGGGGCGACCACGATCCAAGCCACCAACAATGACACGATCGCATCGAACTCGACGATCATCACGAGTGCCGACGCGACGACCGACGGCGCCGCCAAGCTCGCGGCGAAAGCGCTCGCCAAGATCCTCAACCTTGCCAATGTGGCGAAGTACACATCCGGTAGCGGCACCGTTCAGCTCAATTTCGGCGATCTGGTTCAGTTCACCGCGACCTATGATACAGCGCGCTCGCTGTTTGCACCGATTCAGCTGGTTCGTGATGTCACAATCCACGCCGGCGACACCGTGCATGTGTCGAAGGGCTACAATCCCGAGCTCGGTGTGTTCGACCAGACCTATGTGTACACCGGCCCGACCAAGACCATCGATCTTGAGAGCACCAACTATCTCGACACGGCCAACTGGACCTTGGGGGTCGGCTCCAACGGCGGCGTCTATAAATTCATGGGTGCCTCCGGCACCTATGTGAATCTCGGCACCGGTACACCGCTGACGGCCGCGCCCGGCAGCGGCGGCGTGCCCGTCCCGATGTCGGCGCCGGGCTACAGCAATCTCAACTATTGGTACGAGGAGCCGTATTCGCAGCTCCTGCCCACCGGCTACAACATAAAGGGCGCGACCGGCATTGGAATCGGCGGCATCGTCGTCACCAACGACGTGCATGGCGGCGCGACCGCCTATGTGCAGTCGACCGATCTCAGCGGTGACGGGGCCGTCAGCGTCGCCGCGAGCGACAGTGCCTCGATCACCGCGAACATCAACGCGACGGCGACCGCTGCCGGCGGCAGCGTCTTCGGCGGCGCCAATTCCGGCACGGTGCTTGCCGTCAACGCCACGATTGCCACCAATCAGGTGATCGGCAGCGCCACGGCCTATGTCAGCGACAGCACGGTCACGACCACCGACACCGCGAGCGACCAAACCAACCAGATTTCGCCGGATATTTCGGTCACGGCCACGAACTGGTCGACAATCGACGCAACGACGCAGAGCTCTATCACGGCCGGCGGCAGCGGCACCGGCAAGGCGGTCGGCTTCACGATGGCGTTCAACGCGATCGGGGATGCGTTCAACAATCTTCTGTCCAATGCGATCGATGCGCTCCTGGCCCAGAACGTGCTCGGTACGGTCAGCCCTGCGGTCACCACCGCCTATATCCAGGACTCCAGCATTTCGTCCGGCGGCGCGCTGACGGTGTCGGCGAGCTCCACGGAACAGATCACCTCGACGATCGGCAACGACACGATCTCGGACGCTTCGGCCTTCGCCAGCGCGAGCGGCACGACCGCGGCCGGCATGATCAGCAGCAACGTGATCCAAGCGGGGGTCAGCGCCTATATCAACAACGACAACGACGGTAAGCTGGTCACCAGCGCGGGCGCCTTGTCGGTGACCGCAACCGACAGTTCCTCGGACACTGCCAGCTCCGAAGAAACTTCGACCAACACGCCCAGCAACGATGCCGCTGCCGGCCTGATCAACGGCTACGCCAACCTGGCCCTCGACAGCTATCAATATACCGACCAGTCAGGCACGCAGAACCTCAGCTTCGGGGACAAGGTGTGGGTCGGCGACCAGCCGACCAGCGGCGATATCATCGGCCAGGGGGCGGCGGGCACGACCGTCAACCCGGGCGACTTGGTGGCGGCCGCCGACGGCACGCTCTACAAGTATATTGGCAGCTCCCCGATCACCGTCGATTTTTCCGCGCACGCGACGCAAACGCCGAATTTCAGTGATGCCAAGAGCTGGACGGCCGACCCAAACGGCACCGTCTATCAATATATGGGCCAGAGCGGCAGCGTCGATCTGGCGACCGGCAACATCGGTGCCGACACGACCGGCTATTCCAACCTCCAATATTGGAAGCCACTGAGTCAGAACAACATCATCCAGGGAGCAGAGGTCGACATCGCCCTCGCAGCGGTCGGTGAGCTCGCGGATATCAAGGATATCACCGGCAATGCCAAATCATATTATATACTTTTCGATTTCAATCAGGTGCAAAGCTCGACGTCGGCTTATGTCGAGAATGTAACGACAAATTCGGCAAGCCTCGTCATTGCGGCCACCGACGCTGCATCGATCTCGGCTTCGGATTCCAGCGTCGTCAACGCCTCTACGACCGGCGGCAATAACGGCAACGGCGAAGGCTATGGCGGTGTAATCGCCACCAATCAGGTCGATGGCAACGCGAGCGCGTATATCGAGGACGCCGGCGTCACGACAACAACGGGCGACGTCTCGGTCACGGCCGACAACACCGGTTCAATTTCCGCGCTTGAGACGACGAGCCTGACCGCCGCCGGCAACACCAAATCACTGCTCGCCGCGTTCAATGTCGTCGGCTGGAGCAACGACAATTTTGCCTACCTCGCGGTGGATGCGCTGCTCGGCGACAGCAGCCTGCTGGGCACGCGAACGCCGGATTTGACGCAGGCGTATATCGACGATTCGACGGTGACGGCGGCCGGCAGTGTCGACGTGACTGCGACCGACTCTGCGACGATCACGGTCGATGCCGGCGATTCCTCGAATTCCTCGAAGGGTAACGCCCTGTTGCTCGACTTCGAGGATACCGAGCCGCGCTCCGGCAATGATGCGCTGCTGGCGACCAACATGATCGCGGCCCAGACCAACGCCTTTATCCAGAACGCCGTCGGGGGGACAACCACCGTCACGGCGACTGCCGGGTCGATCAAGGTCAAGGCCAACGACGCGTCGACCGACAACGCCACCTCGGTTCTCAATGTCACGGCGGTGCACGCCAACAACGAATCCGACATCGTAAGCGTGCTCGATCAGCTCTATACGACGAGCTACGCCTATACGAGTGCATCGGGCTTGCAATATCTCACCCAGGGCGATCAGGTGCTCGATGATTCAACGGGCACTCCGCAAATTTACACTTACGAAGGACCGTCAAGCGATCCGTCCAACCCGGCCACGGCAATCAATCTCGGCGTCTATAACGCCAGCACCAATCCGACCGGCCAGCGCTACGCCACTGATGCGGCGAATTGGAAGGCGCTGCCGCAGGGCGCGCCCACGGTGGCGGGGCTGACCTCCGCGTTCGCCAAGTTCAACCTGACGGCTTCCAACTCAAAAGGCCTGGCCGGCGTGTTCGTGATGAACGAGGTCCAGGCGCAGGCGACCGCGACGGTGACGGGCGCGTCGCTCACCGCGGATGGCACCGGCGCAGGCATCGATGTCACGGCAAGCGAGGCCGCGGCGATCGCCGCCTTTGTCGAGAACAACATCACCTCCTCCGGCGGCGGGCAAGGCGTGGTGTCATCGACAGCTGGCGGCAGCCTGTCGGGCTCCGGGTCGATCGTCACCAATCTGGTCGACGCATCGGCCACCGCTTACATCGATCGATCGCAGACACCGGGTGCCACCTACGTCACCACTCCCGGCTCCAATAAGGTCGCTCCCATCACCTCGGTGGTGAACCTCGTCAGCGGGGACACCGTGACATTGGGCAACGGCACGGATGGCGCGCCGGCCTACGGGACGCTGACGGGCGACGATGTCGTCGGCTCAGGTGCCGCAAACACGACCGTCAATCCCGGGGACGTGGTGCAGGACGGGTCGGCCTATTACCGTTACATCGGCGCCGGCCCGATTTCCGTGGATTTCTCCAGCGGCGCAGCGACCACTCCGGATTTCGCCGGGGATGCGACCAACTGGGCGAAGGTCGGCGGTACGCCCGGGACGACCTATCAATACATAGGACCCTCGGGCCCGATAGACATCCACAACACCGACTACACCAACACCACGCTTTGGAAGCCCACCTACTTCACCACGCCGGGCACGGGCGTCACGAATGCCGTCGCACTGGTCAACGGAGATTTGGTGCGGTTGGCGCCTCTTTACGATGTAGTGAAACAGGGAGACATTTTTGGCTCAGGTGTCGCCAATACGACGGTCAGTCAGGGCGATGTCATCGAGGCCGGTTCGGCGTTCTACCGTTACCTTGGCGCCAGCCCGACCACCTTGAATTTTTCCGCGGCTGCGTCGAGTTTCGCTTCTATCCTGAATGCTGCGCCGGCGAATTGGGCGAAGATCGGCGGCACGCCGGGCGCCGTCTACAAATATCTGGGCTCCGCGCCCAGCACCGATCTCAATAACACTGATTATACAAATACCAGCCTATGGCAGCTCCTGCCGACGCCCTACAGCACCACGCCGGGTCCAAATCCCGTCGGCACGAATGTGGTGAAACTGGTCTCCGGGAACACCGTCAAGCTGGGCAATGACCCCGACGGCTCACCGTATGGCACCGTGACCACGGGTGACGTTTTCGGCTCCGGCTCGGCGAACACGCTGGTCAGTGCCGGCGACGTGATCCAGGCCGGCGCCAACATCTACCGCTATGTCGGCACGTCTCCGACCAACATCGACTTCTCGAAGCCGGCCTCGAGCTTCACCGCGATCCTGAATGCCGCGCCCGGCAACTGGGCGCAGCTCGGCGGCACGGCCGGCGACGTCTATCAATACATCGGGCCGGAAGCCAACGTCGATCTCTACAACACCGACTATGCCAATACCGCGCTTTGGGCCTTGGTGACGCCGGTCTATACCAACCCGACGCTTTCCGCCGGCTCCGGCGGAATTTCCGTGTCGGCCGATAATGCGGCTCAGCTCGATGCCCAGGCGCTGGTCGCCTCGACAACGAGCGGCGGCGGCGAGCAACAGGCCGTCGGCGTAGTCCTGGCATTCAACTCGCTCGGCTATAATCCGGAGAATTTCCTCTTCAATTCCATCGATGCGCTGCTCGGCAGCGATTATCTCTCCAATCCCGATCCATCGAACGCGACCGCCTATATTCACGATGCATTCATCACCGACAGCGGCGATCTCGATGTCCAGGCGCAGAGCGACGAGCAGATCAACGCCACCAACAGCAATGCGGCGATAGCGGCCGCGTCGGCTCTGTTCGACGCTACCGGCCTTGGCTTCGGCGGCAACCTGGCGTCGAACAAGGTCGACGGCAATGCGTCGGCCTATATCGACGAATCCGATCTCGACGGCGGGCTTTATTCCTTGACAATCGGTGGCTCGCTCTCGGTCCAGTCCAGCGATACGGCCGGTATCTTTTCCAACGTCAAGCTGGTTTCGTCCTCGACCGTGACCAACGACGGCGGCGCCGGGCTGCTGCAAACCGAAATCGATGCCGCGACGCCTGCGACCTATACGACCACTCCGGGCCTGGGCGATTCGGCGATTTCGACCATCAGGGGCCTTGCTTTCGGTGACACCGTGCGGCTCGGGAACGGCAGCGATGGCGCTGCGTCCTATGATGCGGTGACGACCGGCACCGCGGCCGATGGCACCTCCTTGCCCGACATCATCGGCAGCGGCGCCGCCAACACCACCGTCAATCAGGGCGACGTGGTGCAGAACAGCGATGGCACGCTCTATCGCTATCTTGGCAACAGCCCGACCACAGTCGACTTTTCGGCGCAGGCGACGCAGACCCCGGACTTTGCCGACACCAACACCTGGGCAAAGATCGGCGGCATCAACGGCGATGTCTATCAATATATGGGGCCCGGCACGAAGGCTTCGCCCGACCAGGTGGATCTCTTCAACACCGACTATACGAATCTCAATCTTTGGAAGCAGGTGCTGACCACACAGCTGATCCCGCAGGGCCTGAACGTCACCGATTCCAGTTCCACCGCGGGCGGCCTGATCTTCGTGCTCAACGACGTGCGCTCGGCGACCAACGCCTATGTGAAGCAGGTCAATGTCACGACCGCCGGCACCATCGCCATCAATGCGCTGGACCAGGCGACGATCACCGCGAACAACGACAGCACGGTGACCAATAGCGGCGGCAGCGCGCTCGGCGCCGGAGACAGGTTGTCGTTCAACGGCGTCGCCGCGACCAACCTGGTGCAGAGCTCGGCCAACGCCTATGCGCAGTCGAGCAGTCTCACCTCGAACAGCGTCCTTCACGTCCTCGGCACCGGCACCGGGAGCACGACAATCAATCCCGGCGATGTGGTCGAGGAGGCGGCTTCGTCGGCGCCGGTGGATTTCGTCACCGCCCCCGCTTCCGGCGACACCAACGTCAAGGAGCTGGTCGCCGGTGAAACCGTGCAGCTGGACGCCAACTACGGCGCCGTGACCGATACGGTCGGCAGCGCCGGGCCGAAAACCCTGGTCAATACCGGGGACGTGGTCCAGAACGGCACGACGTTTTACCGTTATATCGGCTCTGCGGCGCAGACCTTCGATCTCACCGGGAACACCACCGATACCAACGCGGCGGATCCGTCGCCGGATTTCACCGACACCACGAATTGGGCGAAGATCGGCGGAACGGCGGGCGTGACCTACGAATATGTAGGGCCGGGCAGCGCCTCGGCTCCGGCCGCCATCGATCTCAACAATACCGATTATACCGACGCCACGAATTGGCAGGTGGTGCAGCCGGCGCTCTATCGGTACATCGGCGCTGCCGCCAAGACCGTCAACCTGGCACCGAATGCGACGCTGCCGAACTTCAGCGATGCGACCCAATGGACGCAAGTCGGCGCCGCGACGATCTCGATCTATGCAACCAATACGTCGACCATCACCGCCACCAACATGGCGAACACGGCGAGCGGTGGAAAGGGTGGCGGCGGGGTGCTGGCCGTCAATACGGTCGGCTGGCAGTCCGAGAATATCCTGTTCAATGCGCTCGATGCCCTGCTCGGCAGCCCGGATATCGATGAGGCTTTCGGCACCTCGCCGCTGGCCGATGTCAATGCCTATGCGTCGAGTTCCACCCTCGATGCGGTGCACGGCAGCATCAGCGTCGAAGGGTTGGAGCAGGCCAAGATCTCCGCCACGACCGGTAATGCATCGACCTCGCTGGCCTCGGGGCTCGCCAACGAGAACAGCAGCTCATATGGCCTGCTGCTGGCGACCAACATGGTCAACGCGCAGGCGGACGCCTACGTCGATTCCGCCTCGACGACGACCGCCGGCGGCGGTTCGCTGTCCGTCGTCGCCAAGGACGACGCCGAGATTCACTCGACCGACAATCAGCAGATCGCCTCGACCTCGGTCAGCACCCCGCAGGGCCTGCTGCTCAGCTACCTTGGCACCATCATCGGCGATTATCAGTTCACCACGTCGTCGGGCACGCAAACCGTCGCGCCCGGCGACCTGGTCTATGTCAGCAACGTTACGCCGACCCATACGGTGAGTGATGGAACGGTGACGCTGACCACCGGCGACACCGTGCTGGCCAGCAATGGAGCGATCTATCGGTTTGACGCGCTGTCGATCACCGGCCAGTCGACAAGCGAGAGCGTCAATCTCGCCACGACGAACTTCGCCACCTCGCCGCTGTTCGACCTCAACGTCTACGAATACGCCGTCACCCCGACCTACCGGGCGAGCCAGGGAACGGAGACGCTGAACTCGGGCGACACGATTCTTGCCAGCGATGGCGTCATCTATCGGTACACCGGGACGTCGGGAGCGAGCGTCGATCTGGCCACGACTGACTTTGCCACCGCGACCGGCTACACGGCGATCAACACGCTCGATCTCGCCACGCAGACCTACACCGACACGAGCACGTGGACACCGCTGACCTACTCGTCGGTCGCCAATTCGATCCCGACCTTCAATCTCACTGCTTCGAACGCGACGGCGGCCGGCGCGATCTTCGTGCTCAACGACGTGCGCAGCAACGTCGCGGCGACGGTCACAGGCGGAACGCTGTCAGCGGCCGGCAATCTGGCGATCGACGCGGAAAACAATGCGATCATCGACGCGACCAATACCAGCACGGTCACGGCTTCGGGCGCCAGCCCGTTCGCGCCTTCCGGCCAGGCCAACGGCTACAACGTAACCATCGCTTCGAACTACGTGCTCTCCAGCACGATTGCGTCGGCGAACTTCTCGGGCCTGAGCACCACCGCCAACGGCAATGTCGACATCACCGCGCTCGGCAATGCCTCAATCGACGCCGAGATGGACGCGTCGACCATGGCGAACACCTCCACGGTCGGCATCGTGCTTGCGTTCAACACGATCGGTATCAATGAGCCGGTTGGGGGCTTCTTCGAAAGCACCGTCGATGCCCTGTTCGGGATCGATCTCGCCGGCGAAAATCCGGATACGGTCGAAGCCTATGCGGCTGACACGACGATCAACGCGGCGGGCGGCGTCAATGTCACGGCGGACGACACCGCGAACATCACCGCGGACGTCAGCAATGCGGCGCTTGCGGTTCCTTCGACCTCCTCGATCGCGTCAGGACCCGGCATCAGCGTCGGTGGGACCATCGCGCTCAATCATGTTGCGACCGACGTCCTGGCCTATGTGGACCAGATCGGCAGCGGCCACACCATCACGGCCGGCAAGGGCGACATCGACATCGCGAGCAGCGACAGCGCGACCATCGCGGCGACGGTGGTCACGCCTGTGGTCAAGATCGGGGTGAGCTTCGCGTCCGGCGCTTCCAGCGCGATCGGCGTCAGCATCGTCCGCAACATCATCGACAGCAATGTCGCGGCCTACGACGGCGGCCGCGTGATCGGCGGAACGACCAGCAATCCGGTTTACGACACGGGCCTGCCGCTCACGGCCAGCAACGGCAACGTCAACATCACGGCCCGGGATACGTCCTCGATCGCCGCGACCTCGGCTTCGGCGGCCATTGCACTCAGCGTTGCGCCGTCCGGGGCCGGCGGATTTGCCGGCGGCGGTGCGGTTGCGATCAACACCATTCTGGGCAGCGTCGTGGCCAACGCCCAGGATGTCGCCATCGTGGCGACGGCCGCCACCAACCCGGGAAATGTCACGGTCTCGGCGACCGACAACCGGCTGATCACCGCGACGGTCGCGGCGCTTTCGGCGGAGGCGGCGCTCGGCACCGCGGTTGCGATCGGCGCATCGGTGGCGCTCAACCTGATCGGCTGGAACGGCACCGTCGCCGACGAGACCCAGGATTCGCACGATCCGATCATCGTCAAGGCGAATGTCACCGGCGGCTCGATCAACGCCGGGGGCGCTGTTTCAATTACCTCGAGCTCGACATCCACCATCGTGGCCGAGACCGCCGCCGTTGCGGTGGCGATCGGGATCACGCTCACCGGCGGCAGCAACAGCGGCGAGGAAGGTACCGGAGGCCAGGAAGCGACCCAAGGCGATGAAGGCACCGTGGCCGAAGGCGAGGGCGGCAGCCCGACCTCGGCTGCCGAAGAAGGCGAGGGCAAGACGAGTGACGGCGCGGGCGGCGAAACCACGACCGCGGAGGGCGAGGCCAACGGCGGGACCGTCGACGAAGGCGCGGACAATGCCGGCGGCGCCGAGACTAATGAAGCCGAGGCAGGTGGTGCGGCGGCGGGCGAGTCGGAGAATACGGCCACGGAAGAGGGCAGCGGCTCGGGAGAGAAGGCGGCGCAGAAGGGCAGCGCGACCAGCATCCTCACCGGCCTCGGCCAGGGCGGCGGTATCCTCTTCGGCCTCGGCGGCGTGATCTCGAGCTCGCAGTCGGGCGGGGCCGAATCGCCCACCTACACGACGAATTCCACCACGAGCGTCAACGATTCGCAGACGCTGAAGACCGGCGATACGGTCCAGCTCGATTCCGGCTACGACACGCCCACCTATTCGGTCGGCAGCGGCACGACGCCCACGAATTCCACGGTCAATCCGGGAGACGTCGTCGACGACAGCGGGACGCTCTATCGCTATATCGGCACCAACGCGCTCACCGGCGTCGATTTCGAGACCGGAGCGACGCCGCCGAATTTCAGCGACACCACCAACTGGGCGCAGATCGGCGGCACCACCGGCCACACCTATGAATATATCGGGCCGTCCAACACCACGCTCGATCTGAACAATCAGGACTACACGCAGGCGAGCAACTGGACCGACATCACCGGCGGCAGCAGCTCCGGCGGCAGTGGCACGTCCTCCTCGTCAGTCCCGCTCGGGGCTGTGACGGCGACGCTCGGCGCCGGGCTCGGATTCCTGACCGGGGGCTCGAGCTCGACCAAGCCGGAGCAGACCAGCACGGAAGAAGGCGACGGCAAGGACGCGAGCAACGCGTCGGATCCTTCGGGTGAGAACAATCCGGACGAGCCTGCTACGCCCGACCAAGCCACGCAATCGTCGTCCAGCGAGAGCGGCGGCGAAGGTGCCGGCAGCGGTGGCGCCAGTGGTGGTAGCAGCGGCTACGGCGTTTCGGCGGCCGGCGTCTATACCGAGAACAAGATTGCCACCACGGTCACCGCGACGGTCTCAAGCACCACCTCGATCACGACCGGCTCGGGTGGATCGAATGGATTGAGCGTAACTGCCAGCGACACGGCGCAGATCACCTCGTTCGACGGCGCCGCCGCGGTGTCCGCTGATTTCTCCGACGGCAAGGCCAATTCGGTCACCATCGGCATCAGCATCGCCCGCAACACGATTCAGGACACGGTCTCCGCCTCGGTGACGGACGCTGGCCAGATCAATGCGACCAATGCGCCGATCACCATCGAGGCGACGCAAGCCTCGCAGATCTCGGCGACATCGCTTGCCGCCTCGCTGTCGGTTTCCGGTGGCGCGCAGGGCAGCCTCGGCGTGGCGGGCGGCGGCTCACTCGCCGACAACCTCATCGGCACCAACACCACCGCGACCCTCTCCGGCACGACGGTCGGAACCTCGACCCATTCGGTCGGAACACTGAGCGTCGAGGCGACAGACACCTCGGGGATCGACGCCACAGTCGCGGCGGCTTCGGCGAGCGCCTCCATCGGGGCGCAAGGCGCTACCTCGGTCGGCATCGGGGCTTCGCTTGCGCACAACCGGATCGGCGACGGGACGGACACCGGCGGCGGTGCGGTCACTGCCTCGATCAGCTCCTCCACCATCTACAGCGGCGCAATCAACGTTCAGGCGACGTCGAACCAGGACATCACCGCATTGGTGGCGGCTGCCTCGGTCGGGCTCTCGGGCGGTGGCGAATCCGGTGTCGCCATCTCCGGCGCCGGCGCCTTCGCGCTCAACGAAGTCGCCGTTACGGTCAGTGCCACCATCGATGGCGGCAGCGGCCTCCTTGACACGCCGACCGACAACATCACCACGACCGGCGCGGTCACGGTTGCGGCGTCCGACACCTCGACGATCGGCGCGACGGTCCTGGCCGGCGCGGTCACCGCCAGCTTTGCCGGACAGTCCAGCACCGGGATCACGATCGGCGTCTCCTTTGCCCGCAACTCCATCACCGACCCGGTCACCGCGTATATTCAGAATGTCCCGCAGCTCGACACCGGCGGCAACGCCATCAGCGTGACCGCCGATGAAGCCGGCAGCATCAGTGCCCTTACGGCTGCGGTGGCCCTCAACGTCAGCGCTGGCGCCCAGTCGGCGCTCTCCATCGCGGGCGGCGGAGCGCTGGCGGCCAATTTCATCGATGCGACGACGCAGGCCTATATTTCGGCTTCGACCTTGGGGTCCACCGGCCACGCTGACGGCGCGGTCACCGTCAAGGCGACGGACGAGTCGGGCATCTCGGCCGGCACCGCCGCCCTCGCGGGATCAGCGGCTTTTGGCGGAACCAGCGGGATCTCGGTCTCCATCGGGGTCGCGCTCGCCTACAACGAGATCGGCGATGCGACCGGGTTCGGCGCCGGCGCGGTCACGGCCTATATTTCCGGATCATCGATCACCAGCAATGGTCTGGTCGATGTCGAAGCGTCCTCACAGGGGACCATCGGCGCGGCGACGGTCGGGGTGGCGGGAGCCCTGTCGGGCGGCGGCACCACCGGCGTCGGCGTCGCCGGCGCCGGCGCTGCCGTCGACAATACGATCTCGGTCGGGATTACGGCTTATATCGACGGCGGCAGCACCCATTCGATCGCCGCGGACGGCGTCACAGTGTCGGCTTCCGACACGGCGCAGATCACGGCATTCACCGGCGCGGCTTCGGTTGCCGCAGGGTTTGCCGGCACGACGGGCGTTGCTGCTGCCATCGGCCTGTCCATCGCCGGCAATGTCATTACAGACCCGGTGACCGCCTATGTCACCGGCATGGCCTCGCTCAAGGCGTCCGGCCAGAGCGTGCGCGTCACCGCCACCGAAAATGCCTCGATCAATGCCGCCTCGGTGGCGGCGGGGGTTGCGGTCTCGGGCGCTGGCACGACCGGGGTTGCCATTTCGGGCGGCGGCGCATCGGCGGAAAACCTCATCGGTGCGGTGACGTCGGCCTATATTTCGAGCTCGACGTTGACGAATGTCGGCGGTGTCACGGTCACGGCGACGGACGATTCCACAATCGAGGCGCTGGTCGGCGCGGTGACGATCGCGGGCACGGCCGGCGGCTCGGCTGGCGTCGGTGTCGGCATTGGCGTGGTGTACGCGCACAATCTGATCGGCGACGGAACCGCGACCGGGACCGGCGAGGTCGAAGCCTATATTTCGGGAAGCTCGATCACCGGCAGCGGTCTTGTCGATGTCGAGGCCAACGCGCAGGAAACGGTCTACGCCGCAACAGCTGCGGCCGCCGTCACGCTGTCGGTCGGCGGCTCGGCGGGTATCGGAATTTCCGGCGCCGGCGTCGGCGACATCAATGAAAGCCGCGTCGACATTACCGCCTATATCTCAGGCGGCTCGATCGACTCGGGCGGCGTCAAGGTTGCGGCCAGCGACAATTCCTCCATCAACGCCGTCGCGGGCGCGGCGGCATTGTCCGGTTCCATCGGCGGCTCGGCGGGTGTTGCGGTCGCGGTCGGCGTCACCATTGCCGAGAATACGATTCTGGATCCGGTCTGGGCCTATATTTCGGGCGTCACCTCGCTGACGACCTCGACCGGCACCGGCGTCAGCGTCACCGCCGACGAGAATGCGGCGATCAGCGCCATCTCGGTTGCTGCCTCCGCTTCGCTCACCGGCGGCGGCGCAGCGGCGGTCGGCGTGGCTGCGGCGGGGGCCGACTCGGAGAATTTCATCGAGGAGATGACCAAGGCCGATATCGAGAGCTCGGCGCTGACCTCGATCGGGGCCGGTGTCACCGTAACCGCCACTGACTCTTCGAATATCCAGGCTCTGGTCGGCGCTGCCGCAGTCGCGGCCGCGATCGGCGGTTCCGCGGGCGTAGGCGCTGCACTCGGCGTAGCGGTCGCGTTCAATGAAATCACCGACGGCACAGCCGGCGGCACCGGGAAGATCGACGCCCACGTGCTCGACACGTCGATCGATGCCTCCGGCCTGCTCGACGTCGAGGCCATCGCAACCGAGACCATCAACGCCAACACGGCAGCCGCGACAGCCGCAATCGCGGGCGGCGGCGCTGCCGGGATCGGCGTCAGCGGAGCCGGCGCCGCCGACACCAATGTTATCGCGGCCGATATCACGGCTTACGTGCAGGGCGGTGGCACCATCACCGCCGGCGGTCTCACCGTCAACGCCAGTGACACCTCGCACATTACAGCCTTCGTCGGCGCCGCCGCGCTCGGGGCCGGCATCGGCGGAGCGGCCGGTGTGGCGGTGGCGGTCGGCATTTCGGTCGCGCTCAACTCGATCGACGACAGTGTTTTGGCCGATATCAGCGGCGTTGGCTCGCTGTCGACCGGCAGCGATGCGGTGTCGGTGACCGCGACCGAAGGCGCCATCATCGAGGCGACCTCCATCACGGCCTCGTTCGCGGTGGGCGGCGGTGGGGCGGCGGGCGTGGCTGTCAGCGGCGGCGGCGCCATTGCCAACAACGTGATCGGTGTCAGCACTGAGGCCTATATCACCGGCTCGACGCTCACCTCGGTGGGTGCCGTCACGGTCAAAGCCACCGAAGACGGATCGATCACAGCCTTCATTGCCTCGGTCTCGGCATCGGCCGGGGTCGGCGGAGCCGCCGGTGTCGGCGTCTCGATCGGCGTCTCGATCGCCAAGAACACGGTCGACGCTATCGGCGGCGGGACCGGTCAGGTCTATGCGTACATCCTCGACAACTCCATCACCGGATCCGGATTGACCGGCGTCGAGGCCACCTCGTCCGAGGGCATCAGCGCGACCGTCGCTGCGGGCTCGGCGGCGTTGACCGCGGGCGGCGCCGCGGGCGTCGGCGTGTCGTTCGGCGGTGCTTTTGCCTACAACACCGTTGCGGTCTCGACGCAGGCCTATATCGAAGGCGGCGTGGAGAACACCAACAAAACCGCGATGGTGCCGACCTACAACATCACCGCAGACGGCGGCGTGACCGTCGCGGCGTCGGACCAGGCGACCATCACGGCCGGTGTCGGTGCCGCGACGGCAGCGGTTTCATTGGCCGGGGTCGCCGGAGTCTCGGTGACCATCGCGCTGTCGATCGCCAGCAATACGATCAACGACGACCAGGAAGCCTATATCGCCGACGTCAAGACTCTGACCGCCGGAACCGGCGCCGTCAGCGTCGAGGCGACGGAACACGCGACCATCAACTCGGTCGCGGTCGCCGCGTCGCTGGCGGCGGGCCTTGCCGGAATTGCGGGCGTCGCGGTTTCGGGCGCCGCCACCACGGCCGACAACATCATCGAAGCGGACGTCAACGCCTATATCGCCAATTCGTCGGTCGCCAGTGCCGGCGATATGACTGTCGAGGGCTCGGATACCTCGACCATCAATGCCATCACGGATGCGGCTTCGGCGGCTTTCGCCGGTGGCCTCGCCGGCGTCGGAGTCGCGTTCGGCGCCTCTGCGGCGCAAAACAGCATCGGCAACGCGAGCGGAACGGGTCCCGGGCAGGTCGAAGCCTATATCCTGGATACCGCGATCAGCTCAACGGGCGCGCTCACCGTCGAGACGATCACCCAGGAGATGATCGATGCCCAGGTGGGCACCGTCGTTGCGGCGGTCTCGGGCGGCCTTGTCGGCGTCTCGGTTGGCGTCGGCGTCGCCACCGCGACCAACGACATCTCCCTCGACATCTACTCCAATATCAACGGCGATACCGACGGCTCGACCCAGAAGGGCATCTCGGCCAAGAGCGTCAGCGTCTCCGGCGATGATACCTCGAACATAACGGCCGAAGTCGATGCTGCCGCGGTCACGGCGGCTTTCGGTTTTGTCGGCGTCTCGGTCTCGGTCGGCGTTGCCACGGCGACGAACGAGATTTCCAACAATATGGAAGCCGACATCACCGGCGCGTCCGATGGTGTTTCGGCGACGGGCGGCTCGGTCGCGGTCTCTGCACAGGAAGGCGCGACCATCACGGCAGAAGCCAGCGCGGCCGCGGTTGCGATCTCGGCCGGCGCGGTCGGGGTCTCGGTCGCCGGCGGCGGCGCTGACGCGGTCAACGTCATCCTCGACGACACCAATGCCTACTTCTCCGGCAGCAAGATTTCGGCGACCGGCGATGTCACCACCAGTGCGACCGCGAACGGAACGATCAACGCGAATATTCTGGCCTCTTCGGTCGGTGCTGCCTTTGGCGCCGGCGCCGCGGCCGGCTCGATCGGCATCGGCATCGCCGAGAATTACATCGGCTACAATGTGCTCCCCGAAGGCAGCGAGACCCAAAACTTCACCGTGGCCGGGGCGAAGGGCAGCCAGCCTGATATCCAATCGCTGACGGCGGGCGACACCGTGATGCTCACGGGGCCTTATCTGAGCCCGCAATCCGTCGGCAAGGTCTACGAATATATCGGACCGGCCTTATCGCTCGATCTCAACAATCAGGACTACACCAATACTGCGCTGTGGCGGGCGGTGAACGATTCCGGCGAGGTTGAAGCCTATTCGGACGACACCAGCATCTCGGCTGGCGGCGCGTTCAACGAGACGGCGAGCAACACATCGCAGATCAACGCCACGGTGGCGGCGCTTTCGGCCGCCCTGGTCGCCGCTGCAGTCGGCGACAGCCTTTCGGGAGCCGGCGCGGCGGCCGTGAACCTGATCTCCATCGACACCGAGGCGACCGTCACGGGCAGCGGCAGTAACGGCATTCACGCAGGCTCGATGGATCTGTCCGCCACCGATTCATCGACGATCGAAACCAATGTCGCGGCCGTCTCGCTGGCGGCTGCCATCAGCCTTGGTGACGCCGCCTCGATGAGCCTGTCGATCGCGCAAAACACGATCGACAACGTGGTTCAGGCCTCCGTCGACAACGCGGACGTCACCATCTCGGGCCCGGTGACCATCGACGCGACCGAGGGCGCGGGCATCACGGCGCTCTCGGCTGCCGCCGCCGTGTCCGCCTCGATCGGGTTCGCCGGCAGCGCCGGCGGAGCCATCGCGCTCAACACGATCACCACCAACACGTCCGCTTTTGTCGAATCGAGCACGCTCACCGTCACCAATGACGGAACAGTCTCGATCGATGCACAGGACACGTCATCTGCCACCGCGACGACCGGCTCGGCCGCGGTTGCGGCGGCCATCATCTCGATCGCCGCCGGCGGCTCGGCCGCCACCGACACGATCACCAACAATGTCGCGGCCTACATCGATGCGTCGACTCTCGCGGCCGGCGGCAGCAGCGTCACGGTCGAGGCCTCGGCGCAGCCGGAAGCTTCGGCGACCGCCTATGGGGTGAGCGCCGGCACGCTCGCGGTCGGCGCTTCGACTGCGCTCATCACCGTGAACCCGACGGTGACCGCGACGGTCGGCGGCCCGAGCATCACGGCCGGCAGCCTTTCGATCCTCGCCAACCTCAACCTGCCGTCCGACCACAATGCGTCGGGCAATGCCTTTGCGGGCGGCTCCGCCGGCGGCCTGATCGGCGTCGTCGCCAGCGATGCGGAAACGACCGACACCGCGAACGTCACCGCCACCATCGAAAGTGCCGCGAATCTCGTCACCGTCGTGGCAGTCACCGGCGCTCTCCTGGTCGCCGCCAACAGCAATACCGAGCAGAGCGCGAACGCTTCCAACGCTTCGGTCGGTCTCGTCGCGGCCGGCTCGGCGACGTCGACTGCCACCGCCAACAACACCACCAACGCCTCGGTCGGCAACTCGGCGCAGATCACGGCCGGCACCATGCAGGTCAATGCCGACGGCAACGACAACAACTTTGCCGAGACCATCGCGGGCTCCGGCGGTGTCGTGGCCGGCGACTCCGTGCAGCCGACCACCAACGACAATGCCACGACGACGGCGACGATCGGGCAGGGCGCGACCATCGACGTGACCGGCGGCTCGGCCCATCAGGCCTTCGCCATCTCGGCCGCGCATACCGCAACGGTGAACACGCAGGTGATCGCCGCGGCGGTCGGACTGCTCTCGGGCGCCGGCGCGTCCGCGGCCAACAACATCACCTCGAACGTCACGGATGACATCTTCGGCAGCGTCACCGCGGTTGCGATCCTCGGAACCGCCCAGAATACGTTCAACAAGCCTCCGCTCGGTAACAATGTCGACAACATGTCCGGCGACACCGGGGGTATCGCCAGTGCCGCCAGCGGCGACGACATCACCACCATCGATTTCTCGTCCGTGGTCGACGTCGGCGCGCAGGCGAGCTTGAGCGTCGTCGGCAACGCGGCCGATCCCGGCGATCCGGGCGCCGTGTCGCTGTCCGCCTTCAACAGCTTCTCGGGCTACGACCAGGTGACCTTCAAGACCGGCGGCGCGCTCGCCGGCGCCGGGGCGGTCGGCCAGATCGAGACCAGCCAGGACCTCGCCGAGGTCGATGTCGAAGCGGGCGCCACGGTGACGAGCGTCGGGCAGATCAACCTCGCGGTCGACGGCACCGCGAATCTGACCACCCAGGTCAACACCGACACTTACGGCGCTGTGACGGTCGCAGATGCCAACAGCAACATCGACATCAGGCCCGATAACGAGATCATCATCGGCTCGGCCGTCTCAGGGGCGGCGGCCACGCATATCACCGCCTACGGCGACCTCAACCTCACGGCCGGCGAGGACGCCAACTTCAACATGGATTCCTATTCGCTGTCTGCGTACACGGATTCCTATGCGGGCTCGGCCATCCCGCTCAGCTCCGACGACGCTCATGCGTTCGTGGTGCAGACCAACGCCATCACCGTCAACGCGGATGCCGCGTTGCGGACGGGCGGCAGCGCCAACCTGCTGACCAACTCTGTCGGCTTCGCCACGGTGATAGCACACGCCAAGGCATCGAGCTGGGCGAGCTCTGTGGGAGACAGCATCGATTCGCTAACCGGCGGTGATCCGGCGAACGAGTTTAATGGAACCGCCTTCGAGGTGTCGCACGGCATCGTCGAGGTGGACGGTTCCATCCTGACCGGCATTGCCAGCAACATCGATGTCGTCTTCAGCTACGACACGAGCGGAAACATCGTCGAAACCGCGGGCACCACTAATCCCAACTCGCCGCTGCTGGCCTTCACCACCGGGACCGAGACGGTATCTTCGGCACTCTATACTACCTATCAAACAGTGGCCGCTCAGCTCGGCACCTATCTGGGAATCCAGAAATCTCTTTCGAACGCCGGTAAAGACGACACGACGGTCGACCAGCAGATTGCCTTCGACCAGCAAGAGATTCAGACGATCGAAACGCAGCTGGTGGCGCAGGGGCTCGGCGAAGTGCAATCCGACGGCACGTTCCTCCCCGTGGGCAAGACCGTCCAGGTCATCGATATCGCGGCGTTCACGGCTCAGGCCGGCCAGATCAATCTGTACGGCGATCAGATCCAGGGCACCGGCACGCTGACGGCGCCGACAACGCTGAACGTCAACATCACCAACACCACAGCTTCCTCGCTCCAGATCGAGGGCATCACGGTTCCGCAGCTCATCGGCGGGGTATACGCAAACGGCGTGCTCCTCGCGCCGCCTAAGATCAATACAGTTGCGGATGCCAATGCCGCGCTCAACACGGCCAATGTCGCTGCGGCCAAAACCGACAATGAGGACCCGGCCAGCAGCACGTCGCCGGCCGTCGCCGGAACCGCGGCATTTGCCAGCATCACGGTGGCGCAGCCGCCGGCGGCGCCGGCGCCCAACGCCCCCGCGATTGCGTTTGTGCGTATCACGGACCTGCAGCCGGTCGTTCCTCCGGGCACAACCTTCCCGGACATCCCGGGAACCAACACACCGGAAACGCTCCCCAGCACGCCCGCCGACATCATCATCGCGGGCGATATCATCGCCATCGAGGCAGAGCTGGACGTCACCTCGTTGGGCGACATCGATATAACGGCGCCCTTGATCGATGTTCACACCCAGAACCTGATTGCCCGCAACAACATCACCATCGACGAAGTGCAGTTCTATGCGTCGGGCGACCCGGCCACCCAACTCCTCGGCAGTCAGGACGGCATAGATTCATTGAGCGACCCGAATGACGGTTTCCCGGACCCGACCACCGGCGATCCGCCTACCAATTCCGGCGCGACTTATTCGACGTCGACCCCGACGGCCGGCGAGAACCAGGTCGGCACCTACGAGACGACCGTTCAGACCACCAAGTTCCTGGCGCAGACCATCTCGATCACCGCCGAATATGTCGACCTGAACGGCATCATCACGGCCGGCCAGAGCTCGGAGACGCTCAACATCAACCCGGCCGACATTGCGGGTCAGATCGCGACCATAAAGGCCGAAGGTTTGTCCGGACTCATTGCCCTCAACCTGCCGTTATCGGCCAATCCGAATAACGACTTCACCGTCTACTACAACACCGCCAATGGCGGCAGCCTGCAGGTGGACAACGTTGCTCTCGCCGGCGGCATCATCACCATCAAAGGCCATGTCTTCAGCACCTCGCAAGCGGAGCTGAACGCCTTCGGCTATTACGGCAATGTCACCATCAACAACAATACAGCTTATAACCTGGCAGTGAACAACGTCAGCGTTGCGGCGCCCGGTGCCGGCCTGATCGATATCACCGACCTGAACCAGACCAATCCTTCCAACAGCACCTATGTCCTGGAGACCAAGTACCAGTCCGTCCAGGGCGGCAGCATGCAGGTCGCGTCCCAATGGATTAATCCTTCGAACGTGAAGGACGTTTTGCCGGACGGTGGCACGCAGACACTCAATACCAGCTCGACGCAGTTCACGCTCGAGAAGGGGCTGCGCTACAATTTCTCGGTCGAGAGCGCCGCGCAGACCACGACGGTCAATCTGTATTATTCCAGCAGCTGGCTCGGTGTGATCAATCTCGGGTCCGGAAACGCACCCCCGCAACAGCAGACGATCACCACCTCACAACCGCAGATTCTGGCGTCGAGCCTCTACTTCTACGTCGATACCAACCCGGCCGACGAAAATCTCGCCTATATCTTCACGACCCACCAGGACGTGGTGAGCGATACCGGCTTCCAGGATTCCGGGCATTGGACCACGAGCACCTGGTACGGCAAGAAGACCTATTATCAGCAGTATACGGACGTTCAGGGCACGGATACGATTTCGTCGCATTCGATCAAGGCCGATATGCCGGTGGACATCAACTTCACCGGCGGCAACACATCGAATATCACAATCAATTCGCCGCTCAGCAGCGTCAGCCTGCTCGGCAACCTTTCCAACCTGACCGGCGCGACCACGATCATCGCCGGCGGGGCGATCAGCCAGCCCAATCCGCTGAGCACCGTCGAAGGCGTGCAGGTCTCGCTGACCGCGGGTGGGAGCATCGGTGCAAAAGGACAGCCGCTCAATGTTGTGCTGGCCGGCACATCGGGGCAGAGCCTGACCGCCACAACGGCCAACGGCGCGGTGTACATCAGTGCGCCGCAGGGGTCGCTGCTCATCAATTCGATCACGGCAGGCGGCGATCAGGCGGTGAGCCTCACGGCGAACGGCGACCTGACCGTCGCGGCCGGCGGCACCGGCGTCGTTACCGGCGGCAATGTCACGCTGAACAGCGGCGGTATCGTCGGCACGAGCCTCAACCCGATCGAGCTTGCGATCGGGCAGGCCTCGGGCGACCAACTCAACCTCACCGCCAAGGGCGACGTCTTCCTCGAGCAGAAGAGCGGCGATCTTCCCCTGTTTGCGCTGACCACCACCGGCGATGTGTACATCACCGTCGATGACGGCAGCATCATCAACGTCAACACCAATATTCAGCAGGATCCGCGCACCGTCGCACAGCTGGAGTCGGGGGTGTGGAGCGAGCTGGAGCTGACCGGCACGCAGGCCCAGGCCAAGATCCAGCAGACGCTAGACGAATATCAGCTCTATCAGGAGCAGCAGTACCAAGCGTACTGGCAGGATCGCGAAAATCTCGTCAATTCCGAAACTGGCCTGCCGACCAACATAAATGATCCAAAGGCGATCGTCGCGCTGCCAGCAAGCGAGCTCACCTATTATCGGGGCGTGTACGCCGCGCAGGCGCAGCAGCAGAAGCTGACCGGCCAGGCCGCGACCGACTACGTCAATTCCGCGATTTTGACCCTCGAATTGTCGGCGACCCAGCAATACTACAATCTCGCCGCCGAGTTCGGTCCGGGCGGCACCTACGCGCCGGGGACCACGAACATCTATGACGCGTCGACGAACTCGAACATTACCAACATTTCAGCCGCGAACCACACGGCGACCTCGACCAATGTGGCGACGAGCGCCGTCACCCAGCTCACAAATTACGATGTCTTTGATCCGAACGTCCACGATCCGAGTTTCACCTATCTGCTCAGCGCGACCGAAAAGACCAACCTGACCGGCAGCATCCACGTCTGGACGCAGAGCGAGTTGCTGGCCGGGATCAGCGCCGGGCTCTTGCAGACGACGACCAGCACGCAGATCAATAAAGAAGCGCCGGATATCACGGCCCAGAACATCACTATCACCGCCGACAAGGGCAGCAATCCCGGCAGCGGCAATATCGGCTCGTTGGTCAACCCGGTGACCAATTTCGACCCGAATGCCAACCAGATCGGGTTCAAGCCTGGCACGTCGATCGACGGCACACCGGTCCAGCTGGCGCTGGCGGCGGCGCAGGCGAGCGATGTCAACTTCCTCGGTGCAGTGCCGGCGACGGCCACGGTCAATTTCGGCGGGGGCGCCGACGTTAGCACCTTGGCGTCGGCAGCGATCGCGCAGCAGGTCAGCTTCGGCAATGTCACTCACAATGGCGTCACCACCGGGACCATCACCCTGACGAACGGCGGCAGCTGGACGGCGCTCGGTTATTCGGTGGGCGGCGGAATCTACGTCCAGGGAACCGGCTCGAACGGCAACGGCGCGGCCTTCAGTCCCACCAACCACAATGCCTACTACACGATTGCGGCGATCACCGGGTCGACGATCACGCTGAAAGCCGGGCAGGCGCTCACCGGCGAAACGAATGTCACGCTCGACCTCGCACCGGTGACCATCAATCTCGGCGGCGGCACAATGACGCTGGCGAATGGCAGCGCGTGGAGCACCGTCGAGTCGAGCATCGCGCAGGGTAGCTGGGTCTACATCGGCGGCAGCACACAAAACGCGACGGTGAACGGCGCCTACCTGCAGGTCGCCTGGGTCAACGGCTCGACCGTTGCTTTCACTAATTCGGTCAAGGTTGAAAACTATCAGACCGTGCTGGTGGCGCCGGTCGTCACCAATCTCGGCAACACGGACGAAAGCACCTTAGGGTCCGCACCGGCGGCCGCGACGGTCAGCTTCGGCAACGTCGCCAACAACGGCACCATCACGCTGGCGAGCGGCACCTGGGCGGCACTCGGGTATACGGTGGGCGGGGGAATCTACGTCCAGTCGAGCACTGATCCCAACGGCAATGGCGCGACTTTCAGTCCGGGCAGCCCGCATGGCTATTACACGATCGCAGCGATCGACGGCGCAACCCTGACCTTGAAGTGGGGGCAAGTTCTCACCAGCGAATCGAACGTTTCGGTGAACGTGGCGCCGGTCAATATCGACCTGGTCAGCGGCGCAGCAGACGTCAAATTCGTCCTGGTTTCGCAGAGTCACGACGTGCCGATTGCGCCCACCGGCGCCGTCACTGCGACCGCCGACGGCTTCATCTTCCTCGGCTCGCAGGTCGATCTTGCCCTCAACAACATCACCGGCGGCGGTGACGTCGAGATCAAGACGCAGGGCAGCATCACCAACATCGCCAGCACCGGGGTCACGGTGCAAGGTACGGACATCATCCTGGAGGCCGGCCAGGGCGCGATCGGCACCAGCGGGACGCCGGTGACCGTCGACATTCTCTCAGGGGGCAGTCTCACGGCGCGTGCGCTCGACGATATCTACATCACGGCGCCGACCAGCGACATTCCGGTTCAGGGCATCTTCTCCGCGAGCGGCGGCGTGGTTCTCGACGCCATCGACGGGTCGATCTATGACGCGACCGCATCCGACTTTGCGAAGATTCAGGCCAATTGGATTCTCCTGCAGGCCGGGGGCAGCATCGGCCAGGGCGTCGCTTCCGATGACGCGTCCACGATCACGCTGGATGCCCTGCACGTCGACATCATTTCCAGCAGCTTCAATCCTGACGGTACCGGCACGGTCGGCACGTTGCGCGCAGTGGCGGGCACTAATGTCGACATCGACCAGACCGACGGCGACCTCTATGTGCTTGATGTACTTTCGAAGCAGGGCGACGTCATGTTGGGCGCCGCCGGAAATATCTTCAATGCCGGAAGCTTGACCAATCCGACCGATGTCAACTCGACGCCGGTGGGGAACTTCCTGGCCGCATCCGTCTATGGCAACACGATCGTGCTGAATGCCGGTCAGACCCAGCTCGGCGGCATCGGCACTGCGTCGGCGGCCTTCAACATCGTCAGCTCGTACAGCGGCGGCACCGACAGCGGTACGGTGACCGCGCTGGCCGGCGATGCCAACATCTATCTCGATGAGGTGAGCTCCGCCCTTTCGACCAACTCGAACGGCGATATCCTGCTGATGCGCCTGAGCGCGGGCGCGGACGCGACCGCCTTCATCACCGCCGCGGTCGTCGGCAGCAGCATCCTGAATGGCCGACCGGACAATGCCGCCATCGTCGAGGCCGGCAAGGCAGACCTCATCGCCAACGAAAATGTCGGCTCGGGCAGTACGCGCACCGGCTTGACCGGGCGCATCGTCTCAACGGTCGGCAACGTCGAGGCAATCGCCACGAAAGGCAGCATCTGGCTGTGGAACATCGGCGGGCTGGTCGTCGGCGGCGTCGTGCCGGCGGCTACATCGCCCTACGCCATGTATGCGCCGAATGGCTCGGTCAACATCCAGACCTCGAGCCCGGTCGATGTCATCCAGGACAACTTCTCGTCCGGCAATATCCTTTACCAGGCCGGCACCGCAGGCGCGAGCGACGACAATCTCACTGTGCATTCCGGCGTGACGCTGGATTCGACCGGCGGCAATATCGAGCTGGATGCCGGCAACAATCTCACCGTCCAGGCCGGCGCCGCGATCGAGGCCCCGAACGGGACGATCACCATCCGCGGCGCCTATCTGCAGCCGACCGCGACCTTCCTCGATACCGGGGTGACGGTCGACCTCGCCGGCTCGTTCATGGCGTTGACCATGAGCGTCACGACCGGCGGCGGCAATGACGACGTGGAGTTCCATCCGGCCGCTCTCACCGCGACCACGACCATCGACACGGGCGCCGGCGATGACATCATTCATGTCTTCGATATGCCGAGCCTGGAGAGCTACGCGACCTATGCGAGCGATCCGACTGGGACTTTCCCCACCGTCAGTCTCGACGGCGGCGACGGCGCCGATCGATACGTGATCGATGCGACACCTGACACCAACTACGTCATCAATGTGAGCGACAGCGGCGCGCTCGACAGCGGCCTCAACACGCTGACCATCAACGGGGCCTTGACGGCCGCCGGGCAGGACTTCCTGCTGCGCCCGAGCTTCGTCGCGATTCTCGATCCCGCCGCGGTTCTCGATCCCACCGTCACCGGCTTCTATCAACGCATCAACTACGACGACACGATCACCGGCGGCCTCGACATCAATGGCGGCAATGTCGACGTCAGTGGCGGCAACCCGAACAATCACGGGGACGCCTTCTATCTCGATGGCAACTCGGCGGTCACCACCATCAATGCCGGCGACGGCAACGACACCTTCCAGGTCGGCCAGCTCTATTCGGACAGCGCCAAAGGTGGTCCCATCCCTTCCGGCTCGTCCCAAAGCGACTTGGTCGGCGGGCTTCTGACCGACCACCTCACGCTCACCCAGGTGAATCTCGGCGCCCCTCCCGGCTCGACCGGCGGCACGACTGAAGGCTGGCTCTCGGACGGTGTCGACAAGGCGACCGTGATCTATGGTGGTGCCGGCACCGACACCTTCCAGGTCTATTCCAACAAGGCGGATCTGGCGCTGATCGGCGGCACGGGCGACGACACCTTCATCGTGCGCGCCTTCCTGGTTGGTCCCGGCACCGACATCAAGCTCACACCCGGCAGCCAAAACAACAAGATCGAGTACAACATCAATGCGCCCGTCGACATCGAAGGCGGGACCGGCTTCAACACCCTGGTGCTGCTCGGCACCGATGGGCCCGACACGTTCGTCATCACCAAGGACGGCATTTTTGGCGCCGGCCTCAATGTCACCTACAAGAACATCCAGGCGATCACCATCGACGGCCTGGAAGGCGCCGACACGTTCTATGTGCTGAGCACGCCGAAGGACGTGGTGACCACCATCAACGGCGGCGGGGGCGGCGATACCATCGTGGTCGGCGGCAATGTCACCGGCACGGTGGTCTCAGCGAACACGCAGGGCGCCTCGAGCGTCACCGACAATACGGTGACGAGCGCCGATAGCAGTTATAACGGCATGTTCGTGCCGGGCATCAGTGTCGCGGTTGGCGGCACGAATCAGATTATCAGCCCACGACCGCAGTCGGTCGTGTACGCGAACGATCAGAGTTCGACCACGAGCTTCACGGTGAGCGCGCCCGACGACCTTACCGCCGGCAAGGTCGCCTATGTCAACATAACGCCGACGTTGCCGTCGGCGGAATTCGCCGCTCTCGGCGCTGCGGCGCTGCAGGTCTCGATCGACAACGGCAAGACCTGGACGACGAGCGCCACGCTCAAATTCACCGGCGGAGTGACACCGACGCAGACCGTGCTGCTGCGCGCCGCGCCCGAACCGGCCGGCGACACCTATACGCGCGACGAGACCATCGTGGTCGCCAGCACCCTCATCAGCACCGACCAACCGGCGCTCAACGACATCAAGCTGCCGACCGTCAAGGTCACGGTGAAGACGAGCACCACCGGGCTGATCGTCGACCAGGGCCTCGAGCCCACCACCATCATGCCCGACGGGCAGACCACCTACGACTACAACTTGTCGCTCAGCAAGCAGCCGGCGCCGAACGAAACGGTGACGGTCGCGTTGACTGGTCTGCCGTCCGACGTCGTGGTGCAGCAGAACGGCAACGCTCTACCGACCAACGGCTCCGGACAGCCCATCGTCACCTTCAACGCATCGAACTGGAATATCCCGCAGACCATCACGGTGTCCTCGACGCGCGCGCTTGGATTGGCGGCTGAATCCATCGATATCGTGCATTCGCTGACGACGTCCGACAGCAACAACGCCGAGACGCCGGTCTTCACCAACAACCCGGATGCCGGCGACGTCAACCTGACGGTTCAAGCTACCAACACGCCCGGGGTGCTTCTGCTGCAGCCGCAAGGGCAGGCGGTTGTTACCTCGACTCAGACTTATACCTATCAGATGGTGCTGACTGCGGCGCCGGCGGCAGGCGACACGGTTACGGTCAACATCCTGGGCGACGGGCAGACGGTCGCCTCGAGTACTGATCAGTTGCAGAGCAATGGTCAGCCGCGCTTCAATGCCACGAACCAGACCGTCACGTTCGATTCGACGAACTGGTTCAAGCCGATCACTCTCACCCTCTCGGTCAATCCCAACCCGCCGCAGCAGACCGGCAACACCCAGGGCACCGACCAACCGACCGTACCCTTCCCGATCCAGCCGGGTACGCTCGCAGATATCCAGGGACCGCTCATCATCAACGGCGCGAGCGGGGTCGGCCAGCCCTCGCTCGTCGCCGCTGTGGCGCTCCCATACGAGTTCAATCCGGCAGTCGTGGAGATAACCCCGCAGCCCATCGGCACGTCGTCGAATGTCGAGACCTTGAAGGTCTATGACGACGGTTACGGCACCGCCAGTGTGGCGAGTGACCCCGGCACGCTCTCGACCGTTGACCCGCTACTGTTGGCCGGCCAGAACGCCGGTGGTAATCCCGCGGCGACGGTCAGCGCCGACGCTATCAACGGGCTCGATCTTCCCAACTCTCCCAACAACCAAGTCACGATTGGGACCAGGTCCTTCCCGGCCGGCATCACCTTCTTCAACCTGGACACGGTCCAGCTGTTCCTCGGCCCGGGCAACGACACGTTCACGATCGACACGACCGCGCCGACCGTCGACTCGCTCAACAACTATACGCCGACCATGATCATGGTCGAGGGCGGCGGCGGCTCCAACACTATCGACGTGACGGCGAGCAGCGATCCGCTGGTGCTCTACGGCAACGAGTCGGCGAGCGGCAGCGAGTATGACTCGGTGCTGGGCCAGACTGGGATCACCAATCCCAACAGCGCCTATGCGTTCACCAATTTCGGACCAGACATCATCAACGCGTCGGGCGCGACCGGCACAGTCGTGATCGTCGGCGGTCCGGACGGCAACACCCTGACCGGCGGCTCCGGCATCAACTGGATCGCCGGCGGCGAAGGCGCCAACATCATCGATGCGTCGGGGGCGCTGAACTACATCTTCGGCTCTTCGAGCTTCACGGTCGATCCGGTCACCCGCTTGATGAGCATCGACAACTCGCTTCTGTCCATGGACGCGGGCGTGAACGGCGACGTGCAGACGGCCGGCGACAACATCATCACGGTTACCGGGACCGGCAAGAGCGTGGTGGTCGGTGCCTACGGCACCATGAACATGTCGAACGTGGTCGACGATGTGGCCACACCCCTTACACCGGGGACGGTCGATCCGTTCGGCGTGCTCGGCACGGAGGTCATCACCGAGATCGCGTCGGCAAATACGGCGCTCGGCGGCGACAACACGATCACGGTCGGCAACGACGATATCGTGATTGGCGGGGCCGGCAACAACCAGATCATCGTCGGCAATGTCGGCGCGGACATTCTTATCGGCGCCAATGGCGAGATCGACTACACCTACAACACGACGAGCAAGACCGATATTCTGACCTCGGTCGAGTCGACCGACCCGCTGCACGGCGGCAACGACACCATCGCGGGTCCGAAGGTCAACGGCGCCTATACGCCAGCGGGCTCGGGCAGCAGCATCATCATCGGCGGCGTGGGCGCCGACACGATCAACGTCGGGGGCGCCAACAACAAAGTCATCGGCAACGACGGCAAGGCGACGTTCGATCCGACGACCGGACTGCTCACATCGATCACCACCCAGGATCCGACCTACGGCGGCAACGCCACCATCAATGTCGCCGGCGGCAACAACGTCATTCTCGGCGGGAAGGGCAAAGATCAAATCACCATCGGGGGCGGCAGCAACGTCGTGCTCGGCGACAACGGCTATGCGGATTTCACTCCCGCCGGCATCCTCTATTTCATCACCACGACCGATCAGACCGACTTCGGCGACAATACCATTACGATCAACGGCAGCGGCGGCAATGTGATCTTCGGCGGATCGGGCGCCAACAGCATTACGGTCAACGGCACCGGCAGCAACATCATCTTCGGGGCCAACGGCGACGCGAGCTTCGATAAGACTACCGGCAATCTTACCAAGATCGAGACGATAGGCGAGGTGGCGGCAGCGGTCGGCTCAACGCCGAGTGTGGAATCGGACGACAGCGGCACGATCCACGCCGGCGATGACACCATCAAGGTTGGCGATGGCAACAACGTCATCGTCGGCGGTGCCGGAGCCGACACGATCACGACCGGGAACGGCAACAACATCGTTCTGGGCGACAACGGCACCGCGACCTTCGATCCGGCGACCAAAGACCTGATCTCGATCTATTCCACATTCGGCACAGATTTACCGAGCAGCAGCAATCCAGACCTCGGCACCTCCAGCAACGACGCCATCACGCTCGGCAATGGCAACAACGTCGTGATCGGCGGGGGCGGCAACAATACGATGATCGTCGGGACGACCGGCGCCAACGTCATCATCGGGGCGGACGGGGAGGCCGATTATACCAACGGCGTGCTGACGAAGATCTTCTCGACTGATGCCACGACGGTCGGCGGCAACAGCACGATCACCGGGCCGAAGGTCAATAACGTGTTCCAGCCGGGAGGCTCGGGCAACAATATCGTCATCGGCGGCTCGGGCAACGACACGATCATCCTCGGCGGCAGCCACAACACGATCATCGGCGACAACGGCGAGGCGCTGTTCGACACGACGGGCGTGCTGACGTCGGTTACCGCCAATGATGTCTTCAAGGTCAACAACGCGACCGTCGTCGCCGGCGGCAGCAACTCGATCACGGTCACCGGCGGCAGCAACGTCATCTTCGGCGGCGTCGGCAACAACACGATCATGGTGCAGGTCGGCATTACCGGGCCGTCCGGCAACGTCATCGTCGGCAAGGACGGCACCGCGACCTTCACCAACGGCCTCCTGACCTATATCTCGACCCTTAATCCAGCAGACGGCGGCCAAGACACCATCACCACGGGTGACGGCAACAACACGATCATCGGCGGCACCGGCAACGACCAGATCACGGTCGGCAACGGCAACAGCGTCATCCTGGGCGATGATGGCTACGCCGATTTCACGGCCGCGGGCCTGCTGATCGACATCCAGAGCACAGATCCGATCGACGGCGGCAACGACGTCATCAAAGCCGGCAACGGCAACAACGTCATCATTGGTGGCTCCGGCGCCGACCAGATCACCGTCGGCAACGGAAACAACGCGATCCTCGGCGACAACGGCATGGCACTCTTCTCGCCGGCCGGCGTGCTGGCCACGATCGAAAGCACCTTCGGCACCTATGGGGGCGGCAACACCATCATCGCCGGCAACGGCAACGACGTGGTGATTGGCGGCGACGGACACAACACGATCACCACCGGCATCGGCCAGGATGCCATCATCGGCAGCAACGGCTACGCCCAGATTCTGCCGAGCGGCGTGGCATCGATCCTCTACACCATCGCGCCGTACACGACCGGCGGCGGCAACATCATCAAGGCCGAGCAGGGCACCGGCGCCGGCGGCCAGGCGCTGATCATCGGCGGCGACGGCTCCAACAACATAAACGGCGGAGCCGGCAACGACATCATCGTGGCTGGCGAGGGCAAGATCGTCGGGGCCTACAATCCGGACGGCTCGAAGCTGCTCAATTCGGACGGCTCATGGCATCGCGATGTGGTGCTGGAGCAGATCGCCACGCTCACTGGCTCGGTCGCGATCGATTCGGCCGCCGATGCCGCGCAAGCCAATCTGGCAGCGGCGCTGCTCAATGCCGACACGATTCTGCTCGCTGGTGAATATGACTCGAACGGCAACAAGGTCATCAACCAGAGCAGCAATGCCTGGCAGACCGAGGCGCTGCTCTTGAGCTTGCAGGCGCAACCCGGCAGCACGATCGTGGGCGGCAGCGGCAACGACATCATCTTCGGCACCAACGGCAACGACAACATCACCGGCGGCAGCGGCAACGACTACATCTTCGGCGACGAAGCCTCCAACACGCTGCCTTACGTTACGGATCTGCCCAACATCGTCGACGGTTACGTCATCGCGAATTCGACCGCGACGGGCGGGCCCGCGTTCGTGCTGCCGACCAACGGCCAACTGGTCACCCCGGCCGTGAACCTGCTGCCGTCGGCGCTCACGCCGGCGATGCCGCAGCTCGAGCTTGGGCCGTCGACCGATCCGGGCTCGCTGCGCAACATGGCGCAGAGCGGCAATCTGGTGCTGAGCAACCAGTCGAGCCTGCAGGTCTATGCGTCGGTCGTTCCCGACCTCATCCACAATAAGAATGCGCTGCCCGGCTCCGACACAATTAATGCGGGGACCGGCAACGCGGTCGTGTTCGGCAACGACGGCGTGATCGGCGCGCTGCCTTCGACCGGCATCACCCCCATCGATAACCAGCTCGAAGGGCTGTCGCTGTCGATGATGGAAATGCTGAATGGATTCTCGGCCTTGTCGACCGGGCAGGATGCGCTCGAGAATGCGCTCGGTACCTCGACTAGGCCGTTCACCATCAGCGCCGGCAATAACACAATCACCGGCAGCGGCACCGACACCATCTTCGGGGCCGGCGGCGAATATCTGGTTCCGGGCGTTTCCTTCCCGCTGAGCGCCTCTTCGCCCACCAACAATCCGCTCGCCTTCGACGGCTACCTGCTCGACATGCAGCAGGTCATCGGCGACATGTCGTTTGTGACCCATGAGGCGGGCGAGCAGGTGATCAGCGCCTTCGCCACCGCGACCCACTTCAACGGCACGATTTCCGGACCGCTGCGCCCGGCGACGCACGACCTGGTCCTCGACAACGAGACCATCAACCTGACCGGCAGCACGGGCAATAATCTGGTGGTGGGCGGCACCGGCTTTGTCATCATGCCGGGAATCTCGACCCCGGCGCAGAGCGTGCCGAGCGCGAGCACCAGCGCCTTGCAGCAGCTCGAAGCCTCGCGCGATGCGGCGCTGGCGGCGCATTTCGCCGCCAATCATCCGATCACCGCCGACAACAGCGCTGCGGCGCGCTGGCTGTTCGACCAGACCACCGGTTTCCAGATCTATATCGGCAACGACGTCATCACCGGCGGTTCCGGCAACGACATCATAGTGGGCGGCAATGCCCTCATCCTGCAGCCGGTGAGCGGGACCTCGAGCCCGAGCGGAGCCACCAACAGCGTCGAGGCGACGATGGTGGCGTCGGTCGATCGTCTGTTCCTCGGCACCCTGTCGGATCCGACCGCGAACGCCGAATCCTGGGGAGCGCAGGCGAGCCTGATGCACGGCGGCGCAACCGACTGGTCACTCGCCGGCGGCTACATATTCCAGGGGGCATTCAACAGTGTCGTCATCGACAGCGACCATATCCAGGCCGGGTCCGGCAACGATCACATCTATGCAAAACTCGGCGTGATCCTGCCGGCGCTCAACGTGTCGGGAACCGGCCCGGTCGGCGCCTTCAACGCCTATCCGGCGAGCGAGCTCGGCGGTCCGCCCGAGGCGAACTACAACTACATCTACGGCTTCGGACCGTTCGGCTCGTTGCAGCCCTGGCAGACGCCGACCTCGGTGTCGCGGTTCATGGTCGACGCGGCGACGGTCATCGGTGGCGCCGGCAACGACGTCATCTTCGGCGAGATCGGCAACGATACGATCACCGGCGGGGCCGGGAACGATCAGATCTCCGGAGGTTTCGGCTACAACACGCTCTCGGGCGGCGGCGGGACCAACTACATCGCGTTCAATCGCGCGCGCGACACGCATGTTAGCAAGGGCGGTTTCGATATCGCACGTCCCTCGCTCGACCTCTCGCCCGGCAACCCCAATGTGTCGGTCCGCTGGCAGTCGCTGGTCAGCATGGCGATTGCGAACGGCATGCTCCATCCGGTCGCGGGACCGTTGTCCTGGGCGGGTACAGGCTCGATCATGGCGTCACCACCGCCACCTCCGGCATCGCCGCCGCCCCCCGCGCCGCCGCCCCCCGCGCCACCACCGCCTGCACCGCCACCGCCGGCGCCACCGCCCCCTGCGCCGCCTCCGCCGGCGCCACCACCGCCTGCGCCGCCACCGCCGGCGCCACCGCCCCCTGCGCCGCCTCCGCCGGCGCCACCACCGCCTGCGCCGCCTCCGCCGGCGCCACCACCGCCTGCGCCGCCTCCGCCGGTGCCACCGCCCCCGGCACCGCCGCCGCCGGCGCCACCACCTCCAGCACCGCCGCCGCCGGCACCGCCTCCGCCGCCGCCACCTGGCGCGCCGACGGTCGTCGCGAACAACCTGGGCGTCGTGAACAGCCAGGTCGTTGCGCTAACGAGCCTGTTCTCGGTCGCCGGCACGGCGACGAGCTATCAACTTTATTTCGGCGGGCCGGCGCTGGGCACGATCCTGCTCAACGGCAGCCCGGTCACGCAAAACCAGACCGTCACGCTCAAGAGCTTGAACGGCCTCATCTACGTTGGCGGGGCGACCCAAGGCGTCGACAAGATCACGTTGACGGCTTTCAACGGCACGAGCTCCAGCGGCGCGGTCGAGGCTGATGTCACTGATCTCGCCAATTCTCCGACTGTGATCGGGGCGGGCCAGACTATGGAGCTGGCCGGCCCCTATTCGGGTGTCATCACCTTCGCGGGCGCAACCGGCACCCTCAAGCTCGACGCCGCCTCGCAGAGCGCGTACACGATCGGCGGCCAGCTCGCTACAGGCGACGTGATTGACCTTGCGGACGTCTCGTTCCGCCAAGGCAGCACCAGATTGGACTACACCGGGCATAATTCCCCCGGCATGCTCTTCGCCGGCAATCGCGGGCAACACGCGACGATCAATCTGTTGGGCAATTATTCGGTCCAGAACTTCACGATCTTCAATGATGGCAACGGCGGGACAAATCTGATCGACCCGCCGCTCGCCGCCGCGGTGGCGCCTGCGGCCATTGTCGTGGTGAGCCCGGTCGCCCCGACAGCCGCACCTATCGCGTCGAACCAAGCCGCCGAGAATGCGACCGTCGCGTCAATCGTTTCGGCCGCAATCGAACGCCCCGCAGCCGGCGCGCCGACCCAAGCTCTCGTGGTGCCGGCTGCGCTGCCGGTGGGCAATCCGATGATTGTGAGTGCGGACAATGCGAGCGCGCTGTTCGTGCCGGCGTTATCGGGCATTGGGGCGCCGCCGGTCGACGTGGGCGATCAGGAAGGACTGCCGGCGTTCTATTCCTCGCAAACGGCGCGCGAGATCGTCACGCCCGAAGACCTTATCCTCGCCATTCGCAATGGCGATATCGCGCTGCGGATGGACGGGCCGGCCCCGGCTGGCGAACCGCGCGCGCCCTGGCTGTTCGATGAGGAACACGGCACCTTCGATGCACCGCCGACCGAGCAATTGACGATCGTGCTCGACAATGAGGCCGACGATGGGGTGACACAGGTCGGTGACGGCTTGGCGCCACCGCCGACCGTCGAAGTCCTGCCCGACCAATCCTGGTTGGGGGCGATCGGCATGGCCTTGCTGGAGCCGGCGCGCAGCTGGTGGCGGCGCTGACCCGGCGCTGAGACCAGACGAGCCAACCCGGCCCGCAAAGGCCGGGTTCTGTGGGCCGGCCGGAATATCGATGGACAAGCTCGACGGACAGATTCAATGGCTGCTGCCGGCGCAGACGAGGGCGAACGAAAGACCCGGTCGTTGCGCAAATATGAGGGCGAAGCGGTTGCGCTTGCCGCCGACGCGGAAACGCCGCGGCTTGATCTCATCTCTCCATTCGGGCCGGTGATCGCCAGGAGCGAAGCGCCCCCGACGCTGGTGGAAAGGATCAATCGCTTCGCCGATCGACAGCTGCGGCCAGGCGAGGGGGCCGAATTCCTGTTGCCGGGCGAGCTGGTGAACGATGGCGGCGAGGGATCGCTGTTGCGCCAGACCGAAGCTCTGATCTCCCGCTATGTGCGCCGAATGGAGGCAGGCGCCGCGCCGAAAATCCAATTCGATGCATTTTGGATCGTCAGCCAATATGCCGGTACGCCGAGCCCGGTGCATTTTCACACCGGCGATGTTTCTGGTGTCATGTACCTGAAGGTACCGGTGCTGGAGCAGGGCGAGCTGGAGGAGCGCAAGACTTACATTTCGGGACGGCAGGCCGGCTACGTCAATTTCCTGATCGGCGGGAAGCAGCGGTTTTCGCGATCGCTCATCAGCTTCAAGCCGCGTGTCGCCGACTACTACATCTTTCCCGGATGGCTCCTGCATGGCGCCGAGCCGTTTCGCGGAGCGGGCGAGCGCCGCTCGCTCGCATTCAACGCTTTCGTCGAGACGCGACAGGATTGATGGTGCGTGGCCGCGGCCAGCCGCGCAAGCTCATTCCGGCTTGATGTCGGCGGCGCGGGCCGTCGCCTTGTAGTTCTTGATCTCGGTCGCGATCAGGCGTGCGAAGCCGTCCGGGGTCCCTCCGGCCGGCAGCATCCCTTCCTGCGCGAGCTTGGCGACGAGAGCTTCCTGCATCAGCGCCTTGTTCACATCCGCATTGAGGCGGTCGACGATCTCTTTCGACGTGCCCGCCGTCGTGAGCAGGCCCACCCATTGGATGGCCTCGAAATCCGGAAAGCCGGACTCGGCGACGGTCGGGACATCGGGAAGCTGCGGATATCGGGTGAGGCTGCCGACCGCCAGCGCGCGCAGGTTGCCGGCTGCGATCTGCGGCAGTGAAACCAAGGGCGAGAGCACGGAGAACTCGGTCTGGCCGGCGACCAGGGCTTGGATCGCAGGCGCGCCGCCCCGATAGGGGATGTGCTGCATCTTGATGCCGGCACGCTCGCTCCACAGCTCGGTGACGAAGCGCGTCTGCGTCGCCGCGCCGGGTGTCGCGTAGTTGAGCTTGCCCGGGCTCGCCTTGGCCAAGGCCACGAACCCCTGCAGCGTCTTTGCCGGCACCTTGGCGTTCACCTCGAACAGCAGCGGATTCTTGCCGACCATCACAATCGGCGTGAGGTCGCGCTCGGAATCGTAGGGCATGACCGCGGTGGTCGCCGGCAGCACCGTATAGGACGAAGCGACCATGAGGAGCGTGTGCCCATCCGGCGGGGCCTTGGCGACGTACTCGGCGCCGACGATGCCGCTTGCACCAGTGCGGTTCTCGACTACGACAGTCTGGCCCAGGGCCTTTTCCAGGAATGGCTGGATCAGCCGCGCCGCCGTATCGTTGAGACCGCCGGCCGCGAACGGGGCGATGATGCGAACGACATGTGTCGGATAGGCAGGCTGCGCTGACGCGGCGCCCGCGGTGACGAGCATCAGCGCAACGAGCGCGAGCTTTGCGTGATCGGCGGATCGAGACATTGAAGCCTCTCTTTTATTGATTTCTTGAAGCCTCTCTCTTAAGGCCGTCGGTGGAAGGCCTTGCTGGGCCTGTTGCGTACAGGCCTCAAGCCGGGCGCGCTGTCAACGTCGCGTGCTCGCTTGCAGGTTCCAACGCAAGCATTCCCGCAGGCCCCGGCCCATGATCAAATCGAGATCGTCGGCGGACAGAAAGGTCAACTCCTCGGTAAAGTGGGTGACACCTTGCCGATAGGTGCAATGTGCGAGCATACGCGACAGATCGGTTCCCCAAAAGCAGCGTCGCGGGCCGAATGCGTCGATCACCCGACGCAGGGGTTCGTTGAGATTGCGGAACGGGTAGGGCTCGCTGGAGAAGCAGGGCAGGGCCGACACCTTCACATGGACGTTGGGATAGCGCGACAGTGCCGCGACCCGTGCTGCGCCGGCTGGCGCTCCTGCATCCATGGTCTCGCGCGCGAAGCCCATGTGGTCGACGATCAAGGTCAGCCCAGGATGCCGTTCGGCGATCTCGGCGAGCTTTCCGAGGCGCTCCGGGGCGTGCACCATGAGGGGAATGCGGTGCGCTTCCGCCGCAGCCCAGAGCCAATCGGCGCTGCCGTCCGTAAGCTGCGCGCGCGTATCGTCCCGATGAAAAGTCAGGCGGATGCCGAGCATTCCGGGCTGCCCGCGCCAAACCGGTAGTGCTTCGCGCGCTTGCGGCTTGGTGAAATCGAGCCGGCCCATCACCGCAAAGCGGTCGGGATATTTCGCTGCCGCCGCCAAAGCCAGATCGTTGCGATCGCCTTCGAGCGAGGGCGGCACCAGGACGGCGCCGTCGACGCCGGCCTCGTCCATCATGGCGAGCAGAGCTTCGGCAGTCAGAGGCTCGGCAAGATGCGCGCGCCCCTCCATGTTGGGGGCCCACGGCCGCTCCGGCGTATCGGCGGCCCAGATGTGAACTTGGGAATCGATGATCTGCACTAGAGGCTCCGGGGTTGGAGCATGATCCCAAAAAGCCTGCCTCCGACGCGATCGGGGGTGAATACGGGTTGTCGGAAAAGGCTCGTCCTCGCGAAAGCGGGGATCATGCTCCAGCAACAGCGTCATGCGGCGGCCCAACCCATTCGCCGCCGCGGACGAACGCTAGCATCCGGCAAGGCATGGCGGAAGCGTGCAGGTCTGTTGCGCGATTGCTGCGGCTACTCGACTGCGGCTGCGAACTCGATCACCCGCTCCTGCGCCATGCGGCTTGCGATATTGGCGACCTGCTCTTGGGCCAGGTCGCCATCGCCGACGCGGAGACGATAGAGATTGCCGGAGCGCGGCCCGCCCGCCACGGAGGCGTGATAGGCGCTAAGAAACTTGCTCACGTCCGCCATATTGGCTTGCGCGGCGAAGCGCACCGCCACGAAGGCACCCTCGGTCGGCGCCGAAGCGGTCTGGTAGGTGCCGTGCTCCTCGGCGATGCGAATGGCGGTGATGGCCGGCACGGTGATCGCCAGCACCGCGGCTGCGATCAACCAAACGACGCTGCCGCGGCTCAAGCTCGCTTCGAGCTTGGCCATGTGATGGCCCAGGCCGAACCGCCCGTGCGTCTTGCGCGGCGGAACGCCGGCGAAGGGAACGGTCAACACCTCGTCGCCGTTCTCATCGGTGACGATGACGCTCCAGGTCTGGGTCGGCTGATGAATTCCGTGCCGCGTGATGTCCTGGGCCAGCCCTAAGGCTTCCTCGCCGGCCTCGGCCACGTCCGCGAGCATCACCCCTTCGATGTCGCGCACGAGCTTTTGGCTGCGCCCTTCCATGATGTTGAAAAAATAGCGAGGCATCGTCGCGCTCCTGACTGCCTGGTGGAGCATGATCTCCTTCTGGGATCCGCTCTTGCGAGCCGAAATAAAGCTGAACGCTGCTCCGAACTTTCAATTCGAGTCCCTCCGCGTCCAAGCGGCAGCATAGTCCACTTGCGGTACTTGCAAATTCGCACACTGCGAAGGTGGTTAAGGTGGCATTTCACCGATCTCGGAAATGCCGGGGTGAGCCGTGACGTGAATACCGCCGCCGCGGCGACCTGGTCACGATTTGGCCGTGGTGTCGCCGAAATGGGCAGACACGGCGCCTTGGAAGATGCGGGGCAGCGCTGACGCGGATCGTCGGCGAAATCAAGACCCCCCTTCAGTCCGACGAGGGGGGGTAGGCCTGACGCGTCAGGTCAAATCGCCAGCGCCGGCTTGACATTGGCCGCGGTCCGTGTAGCTTTGCGCCGCAAAGTAAGCGGGCGGTGGGCATGGAAGAGCTGGACCGGGCATTGGCCGACATAACGGCGATCCGCAGCCAGCTAGCGCGCGGCACCGAGTTCCGCGGCTACGGTCCCATGACGATGGCGGCAACCGGCTTCGTGGCGATGGCCGCGGCCGCCATTCAGGCCTACTGGTTGCCCGACCCGGCGAGCGATCTATTCGCCTATGTGGCCATCTGGGTCGCCACCGCCGCGATCTCTATCATCCTCATCGGCATCGAGATGGTGGCCCGCTCGCGGCGGATTCACTCCGGGCTCGCCGATGCCATGATCCATGCGGCGACCGAGCAGTTCGTTCCCGCCGGTGTGGCCGGCGCGCTGCTTACTTTCGTGCTGTTTCGTTTCGCGCCAGAGACCCTGTGGATGTTACCCGGGCTTTGGCAGATCGTCTTCGGCTTGGGCATCTTCGCCTCCTGCCGTTCGCTGCCGCGGGCGATGTTCGCGGCGGGAGTTTGGTATCTCACAACCGGGCTCGCGAGCCTCGCCTGGGCCAACGGGGCGCACGCCTATTCGCCCTGGGCCATGGCGATACCTTATGGGGTCGGCCAGCTGTTCATCGCTGCCGCGCTTTATTTCAGCATCGGAGAAAACGATGTCGAAGCTTGAACCCAAGGGTCCGGAGCATAAGAGCCTGGAGCATAAGGGCTCGGACTCCAAGGCGTTCGAGACCGCCGACGCGAAATGCGAGCCGGCCGGCCGCTTCGCCTATGACGGGCTCGATCGGGTGATCCATGAGCGGGCGCGCCTGAGCGTGCTCACCTCGCTGGTCGCTCATCCCAAGGGACTGGTGTTCGGCGATCTCAAGCAGATGTGCTGCTTGACCGACGGCAATCTGAGCCGGCATCTGCAGGTTCTCGAGGACGCCCGCCTGATCGAGATCGAGAAGGATTATGGTCAGAACCGGCCGCAGACGATTTGCCGGATCACCCAGCAAGGCCGGCGCCGCTATCTCGAATATCTGAAAGTGTTGGAGCAGGTCGTGCAGGACGCGGCAAGTGCCGCCCGTGCGGGGCCGCCGCGCGGCGCTGCCGCCCCCTTGGGCGCGCGGCGCCTCAAGCTCGCCTGAGCGCTCCTGATCCTTTTTTTTGGCGGAGACTTTACAATGCAAAGCACGGCGCTGCCGCGGGCGGGTTGCCATGTCGCCATCATCATGGATGGCAACGGGCGTTGGGCGACGCGGCGCGGCTTGCCCCGCTCAGCCGGGCATCACGCCGGCGTCAAGACGGTGCGGCGCGTGGTGGAGGCCGCCCCCGCGCTCGGGATTGGCACCCTCACCCTGTATGCCTTCTCGTCCGACAATTGGCGGCGCCCGGATGCGGAGGTCCGTGCCTTGATGGGCTTGCTGCGCCACTATCTGCGCGCCGATGTGCGCGAGCTCATCGATAACGGCGTGCGCCTCTCCGTCATCGGCCGCCGCGATCGGCTGCCCGCTGGCCTCGCCGAGGAGATTGCCCGCGTCGAGCGGGAATCCGCGCACGGGGAGCGTATCGGCTTGCAGATCGCCATCGACTACTCCGCGCGCGACGCGATCACGGCGGCGGCGGCGCGCTGGCTTGCGGCGCACGCGCCCTCGCGCGAGGCATTCGCACAGCTCCTGGCAGGGCCGGCGGCCGCGCCGAGCCCCGACGTCGACCTGCTCATCCGCTCCGGCGGGGAGAAGCGCCTGTCGGATTTCCTGTTGTGGGAATCCGCCTATGCGGAGCTCTACTTCACGGATACTTTGTGGCCGGATTTTTCGGCTGATGATCTGCGCGCCGCCATGAGCGAGTTTCACCGCCGCGAGCGGCGTTTCGGCGGTGTCCTCGATGTGCCGGAGCTCGCTGCCGCCGGCTGACTCTGAGGCCTTCAGCCCGTCTGTCGTTTCCTTTCGGTGCGATCACCCTGGGTCGCAAAGATGTACGATACGACTGCGATGTGGAATGCCGGCGCGGTGCGCGATCGGACTGCCTTTTTCGTACGGCTGATCATCGCAATTGCCCAAGCGGCAACAGCTTCTACCAGGACGGCGCGACCGAAGGCGCCGCCTCGCGGATCAAGCGGGTCGCTGCGGCGATCGCCGCGATCGAGCTCGTCCCCCTGGTGGGTCTCGCGATCTGGGCGCTGTCGCTGCGGGTCGGGCAATATGGCTGGAGCGTCGAGCGCATCTTCGCCGCCGCCGCCATCGCGGTGGCGGCCTGCTACACGCTCGGCTATGCCGTGGCGGTGGTGCTGTCGCCAACCACGCTCAAGCGCATTGAGATCACCAATTTCGTGACCGCCTGTGTGTTCCTGGCGCTCGCTCTAGCGCTGTTCACGCCGCTCGGCGATCCGGCGCGGCTGATGGTGGCCGATCAGGTCGCGCGCCTCAAATCCGGTGCCATCGCTGCGGAGAAATTCGATTTTGAGGCGCTGAAGTTCGACGGCGCAGGGTGGGGTCATGATGCCCCGGTCGAGCTCAGTCAAGCTAAGGACGGCGCGGACGCTGCAGCTATCAGGGATTTGGCGAGCCGCGCGATCGTCGCGACCTACCGCTACAAGCCTGCCCCAAGCGCCGTCTACGTACCGAACAAGCTGCCCACTGTTGAGGAGATGGAAGCGCGCATCGTGATCCATCCGTCCGGGCGTGCGCTGCCGCCGGGCTTGCTCGATTTGAACGGGGGGCCGTTCACCTCCGCGACGCTGCCGTCTTGCTTGCGCTACACGAAGGGACCTGAATGCGTAGTGCATTTCATCGTGCTGCATCCAGGTGACGCGGAGGCAATCCTGTTCGTCGACGGCGTCGGCGGCCGCCTCCTGGAGGCGGATGCTGCATCGGGGCGATGGCGTGAAAGCGGCCACTTGTCGGGAGCTGTGTTGTGCGCTTCCGTCCGCGAGGCCCTGCAGCGGGGCGAATTCAGTGTCGAGCCGAATCCTTTGCCCGATCTGGTGGTCGGCAATTTACGACTTAATTTCGATCCGCCACTGATGCGCTGCCCGAACTAAGGCACCCTTTCATCCCAAGATTGACCGGGGACGAGCGCGCCCCTAACCTTTGATTTGCAGGCTTTCGCAAGCAGAACGGAAGCTCGAATTCGAAGGATTGGGGTGGGAGGCGCATCTTGGCGAAAACACCGAAAGCTAGGTCATCCCGGCAAGATCGGCCTGTCGCCGCCACCGAACGGCCGAATGCCGCGATCGACCGGCGCAGCTTCCTCGCTTCGACCGCCGCGGCCGGCGCAGTCGCGAGCTCTGCCTTGCCGGCACAAGCCGCGGCTGCGGGCGAGGCGATCAATTGGGATCATGAGGTCGACGTCCTGGTCATCGGTGCCGGCGCGGGTGGGCTTACCGCCGGCATCGCGGCGCGGGAGAAAGGCGCGTCGGTGCTGATCGTCGAGAAGAATTTCGACATCGGCGGGCGCGCCATGATGAGCTTCGGCGGCCTCTATATCGGCGGCGGCAACCGCCTGCAGAAGGCGATCGGGGTCGAGGACACGCCGGACAAGGCCTTCGCCGACTGGAGCCGGCCGGAAAAGCCCATGGGGCGGTTCAGCGATCGCGCGCTGGTTCGTACCTGGGCCGACAACAATCTCGATCTGTTTGATTGGTTGGAGAAGCACGGCATCAAGTGGGAGGGCTACCGGCCAGCGCCGGATCGGCTCGATCGCGCGCGCACGCGCCTCAACGTGGTGCCGTGGCCGAACGAGGTCACTAACGGCGGGCGCGGTTCCGGCTTCGTGCGGCCGCTCGCCAAGACCGCGCGCGAGATGGGCGTCGAGATTTTGCTGCAGCACCAGATGACGAAGATCCATCGCGAGCAGCCTTTCGCCGGGCCGGTCCTCGGCATCACCGCGATGGAAGTCGACAACTGGTATCAGCCGAAATTCCGCACGCTCAACATCCGCGCCCGCAAGGGCATCATCATTGCGACCGGCGGCAGCGCCGGCAATCCGACGTTCCGCACTATGTTCGACGTGCGTCTGACCGAGGAGTTTCAGGCGGAGAACAGCGAATGGACGCTGCGCACCGCCGACGGCGAGATCGCCGCCATGGAGATCGGCGCGGCGCTTGGCGCTACCGCCTGCCAGACCACGCAGGACGACAATCTCATCAACAAGGGCCGCATGGGAAAGAAGTGCAACGGCTCGGCGACGACGATCTATGCGACTGCGCCGCATTTTTTCCGCGCTGGCGCGATCGGGCTCACCGTCAAGGACTATCAGAACGTGATCCTGGTGAAGGAAAATGGCTTGCGCTTCTACGACGAGATGGCGAAGAACCAGGACTACGAATATCTCGCCGCAGCGCTCGCCTGGACGGGCGATCCCAAGAAGATGAACGGCGGCGGGCCGATTTGGGCGATCTTCGATGCCGATGCGGTGGCGCGCGAGAAGTGGCAGGTCAAGCCGCCCTATGTCGATCCTTATGGCTATTTTTTCAGCGCCGATACGCTGGAAGAGCTCGCTGCGAAAATCGCCAACGAGTACCAGTGGCGGCCGATGCCTCCCGCGCAGCTCAAGGCGACGGTCGAGCGCTACAATTCGTTCGTCGATCGCGGCGTGGACGAGGATTTCAAGAAGCCGCGACCGATGCACAAGATCGCGACGCCGCCGTTTTACGCGGCCTGGCACACGCCGGCGCTGCACGATTCCTATACCGGCATCCGGATCAATACGACCGGTCAGGTCATCGATTTGCGCGGCAAGATCATACCCCGCCTTTATGCGTGCGGGGATTCGGCGGGCGGTTTCGGCCAGCACGGCATCTGTCGCGCCGCGACTTTCGGTCGGCTTGCCGGTTTCCATGCGGCGCAGTTGCCAACTTGAACTTCGGTCTGCTTGTCCCGGGCTCTTGACCCGGGACTGTTCCAGGCTACGGATGGGCCGAAGTTTGTAACGGTCCCGGGTCAGGCCCGGGACACGTGTTGAACAACCATCGATCGAGGATACTCACTGCCAATGAAGAACGTGCTCAACGGCGCTCAGGTGATCGTCGACTACCTGGTGCGCGAGAAGGTGCCCTACATTTTCGGCCTGTGCGGCCACGGCAATATTCAGTTCATCGACGCGCTCTATGAGCGCTCCTCCGATATCAAGGCTTTCTCCGTGCATCACGAGTCGGTCGCGGGCTTCATGGCGGACGTCTACTACCGCGTCGCCGGAAGGCCGAGCGCGACCTTTACGTCCTGCGGTCCGGGCTCGGCCAACATGCCGATCGCGCTCGCCAATGCGTATCTCGACTCGGTGCCGTTCCTGGCGGTGACCGGCAATGTGCCGACCAGCCAATTCAATCGCGGCGCGTTCCAGGAGCTCTACCGACATTATCAGGCCGATTTTCCCTCGACCGTGCGCGCCTATTGCAAGCGCGTCTTTCAGCCGACGCGCGGCGAGATGGTGCCGCTGGCGGTGCGGCAGGCGTGGAAGACCATGACGACGGGGCGTCCCGGCCCGGTGGTGCTCGACGTGCCGTTCGACGTCTTCCGCGAGGCTGCCGCCGAGGAGACGCCGCGCCCGGAAGATTGGAACGCCAACATTTCCTGCCGTTGCGGCGCCGATCCCGAAGGCGTGCGCAAGGCCGCCGATATGCTGATGGCGGCACGGAAGCCGGTGATTCTGGTCGGGCAGGGCGTGCGCTATGGCGGCGCCAGCGCCGATCTTCTGGCGCTCGCCGAGCGCCTGCAAATTCCGGTCGCGACCTCGGCAAGCGGCATCGGGGGGATCAGCACGGAGCATCCGCTGTCCTTGGGGCTCGTCGCCCGCAACGGTCCCTATCAGGCGAACCACGCGACCCGGCAGGCCGATGTGCTGTTGGCGCTCGGCGTTCGCTTTGACGATCGCACGTCGAGCTCGTGGCTGCCCGGCTATTCTTTCACCATCCCGCCGACGCGCCTCATCCATGTGGACATCGATCCGGAGGAGATCGCCCGCAATTATCCGGTCGCGCTCGGCCTGATGGCGGACGTGCGCACCTTCCTGCGTCAGCTTCTGGCCGAGCTCGAGACCCGGAGAGGCGTCGCCGAGGCCGCGCAAAGCCACAAGGCCTGGCTTGCCGAGATCGACGGATATCGCGCGCAATGGAATGCCTACATCGCGCCGGGCTTCAAAGACGATTCAACGCCCATTCATCCGCAGCGCGCCGCCGCGGTCATCGACGGCGCACTGCCCAAGGATGCGATCCTGGTCAGCGACATCGGGGTGCACCACAATTGGCTGATCGAGTTCTGCAGGCCGACGCGTCCGGATTCACTCATCGGCTCGATGGGCTTCGGCCCGATGGGATTCGGGGTCGCGGGCGTCCTCGGCGCCAAGGTCGCGGCGCCCGATCGGCCATGCGTCTCGGTCTGCGGTGACGGCGCGTTCTTGATGCATGCGAGCGTGCTCGCGACTGCGGTCGAATGCGATCTGCCTGTCGTTTGGGTGGTGTGGAACAACTACGCCTATGCGTCGATCCGCGGTCTGCAGCGCGGCTATTTGAACGGGCGTGAACTGGCGACGGATTTCCACGATCCCAAGACCGGCGCGCGCTACAACCCCGATTTTGCCGCCATGGCGCGCTCGGCCGGCGTCGAGGCCGTCAGCGTCGACCGGGCCGGAGACTTGGGCGATGCGGTCAAGGCGGCGGTTGCGGCCAACAAGCCGTTCCTGATCGATGCCGATATTGGGGCCGACCAAAATCCCGGCGGCGCCGGTGTTTGGGAACTGCCGGGGCTGGGCCAGAACCAGCCAGCTTTCGGCGGCCGCTATCAGCCGCCGTCGTGAAGACTCCACTGGGTCACGCCCGCGCCTGTCGCGGGCATCCACGTCTTTGTTGCAGTACCTCAGCAAGCAAGGCGTGGATGGCCGGGACAAGCCTGGACAAGCCCGGCCATGACTAGGCTGGTTGTCTTGCCATTGTGACGACCAGCGCGCCGGCATCGTCCACCTGCTCGATTGCCCACAGCTGCTCGATCAATCGTGCGGCGCTGTCGCATCCGAGTGCGGGACCCACAAGGGTCATGAATTTCTCCTTGAGGCCCTCATCGTCGAGCGGCACCAAGCGCGAGCCAAGCGCCTCGTCGGCCTGGCGCACGAAGGCGCCGCGTTTGCTCGTGAGCGTCACCCGTGCCGGGCGCAAGGAAGGATAGAGCTTGTCGATCGCCGGCGGCGCCGTCACATGCACCTTGGCGGCAAGCGCGGCGAGCGCCGGATCGCGGCGCTCACTTTCCGCGAAGTGCTCGAGCCTGATCCAGCGGTGCTTCGCGGCGAGCGCCATCAAATAGGGGAAGCTCAGCTGGGCGCTGGCGAAATCGTCCCAGCCCGTTTCGGCATGCTCGGCGGCGATGCGGTAGGTCTCGACATCGATGCGGGTGATTTCGTCGGCGGCGATTTTCTCGTCGGTGACGAGGCCGATCAGCGCCTCGACGGCCGGCTGGATATGGCGGCAGCACGGATAGGGCTTGATGTAGCAGTCAGTGACCCCGAACGGCACCGCAGGCGGCAGCTCGATTGGGCGCGGACTGGCGCGGCCGAAGGCAAGCGTCTGCAGGAACCCGTCGCGCGCCTCGAGCACCCGCGGCGGGCCCTCGACGCCCTGTTCGGCCAAGAGCGCAGCCTGCGAGCCCTCGCGGGCCGCGTGGCCGGCGTGCAGGCGCTTGATGTCGGCGCCGCCGCCCACAAAGGCAAACAGCCCAGCCGCGCTGCTGGCCGCGAGACCAAACGCGTTGGCAAGCCCTCGGGTCGGGAGGCTGCGCAACTTGCCGGCCGCCATGGCGGCGCCCAGGACCGCGACCGCGCCGGTCGGGTGGTAACCGCGCTGGCGCAGCTCAGGATGGCAGGCACGGCCAATCGCCGTCACGGTCTCGTAGCCTGCCACCAGCGCCTCGATCAGCGTGCTGCCCGCTATCTTGCGGTCCTGTGCCAGGGCGAGAAGCGTTGGCACGACGGCGCAGCCCGGATGCACCGAGCCTTGCCGATAGCCATCGTCGAGCTCGATGCCGTGCGCCGCTGTGCCGCCCAGGAAGGCCGCGTCCAGGAGGTCCGCGCGTCGCGCCCGCCCGGGCACTACGACATGCCCCGCTGGGCGCACGGCGGCCAGCATCGCTTCCGCGCGGGTCGCGACATCGCCTCCAGCACCCGCGATCATTACCCCAACCGTGTCCAGGAGGTGCCGCTTGGCGTAGTGGCGGACTTCTTCGCTAAGGGCCGCGTGGCGGAGCGCGTCGACAAAGCCAATCACCGCCTCTGTGGCGCTCATCGCCACCGTGACTTGCTCCAGGGCTTCGACGGACGACATGCAATTCTCCAATCGCTGCACAGCTTTGGATCAATTAACGAAGCCTACACCATAACTTTGATCAACGCGTCGACCGCGACCGCGCCGTCTCCGGGGGCCTTGACAATCAGCGGGTTGATCTCAGCTTCCAAAACTTGGCTGCCCTCCATCACGGCGAGGCGCGACAGCGCCACGATCGCCTCTGCGAGCGCGTCTAGGTCGCCCTTCGGCAAGCCGCGATATCCGGCGAGGGGCGCGAGGCCGCGCACCTCGGTGATCATCTCGTGCGCGGTCGCAAGATCGACCGGTGCCAGCCGCAGGCTGCGATCGCGATAGATTTCGGTCAGGACGCCGCCTGCTGCCACCAGCACCAGAGGCCCGACATCAGGGTCGATCCGATACCCGATCAGCGCTTCGCCCGCGCCTTTGATCATCGGCTGCACCAACACCCGTTCCAGTGTGGCGCCGGGGCGGTGATGCCTGAGATTGCCGTCGATCTGCCGGATCGCCGCCAGCAATTCCGCGTGGTTGTTCACGCCCAGCACTACTCCGCCCAATTCGCTCTTGTGCGCGACCCCCGTCACCACCCCCTTGACGGCGACCGGATACGCAAATGGCATGCTTTCTGACGGAGCCGACGCATTCATCGTCACACCCGGCGCCCGGGAGATGCCGAGCTTGTCGATTAGCTTGAAAGCGGCAAGCTCATCCAGCCATTCGGTATCGCCGCGATTATGTGTGATGCTCGTTGATGCCATGACGATCCGCGGCTCCCCGCGCCCCAGCGCTGCCGCGATTGCATCCGCACAGGCTTCAGGCGTGCGGAAGCCCGGGACACCCGCTTGTGCGAGGGCCGCGAGGGCAGCAGGCGCATCGGGAACAAGGTACGCCGCAATGGGCTTGGCGCTGCCGCGGCTGTCGATGATGGGCTTGACCGCGAGCTCGGGATGGAAGCGCGCGGAGGAGCCGACCACCGCCAGCACGAGATCGAATTCGGGAGCCGACGCAACGATATCGAGTGCGGCTTTCATGGATTCGTAGCGCGTCCCGGTGAGGGTGAGATCGATCAGGCGCGCGGGCTTGACGTCAAGCCCAGCGGCCGCAAGGCGCGCCAATGTGGCTTCGCTCGGCGGCTCGATGGTGATGCCGCGCACTGCCAGCGGATCGACCACCATGGTGGCGCCGCCGGCCGTGGTGGTGACGACGCCGACCCTGGGACGATGGCCGTGCGGCGTGGCCGGTACGTGCGCAATCAGCGGCAAGCCTTCGATCAAGCCGTCGAGCGTTGCGGCACGGGCGATGCCGCAATCGGCGAGGAACGCTTCGGCCACATCGTCCTCACCGGCGAGCGCACCGGTATGGGAAACTGCAAGCTCGCGCGCGGCGTCCGATCGCCCGAGCTTATAGGCGAGGATCGGCCTGCCCGATTGCGCGGCCGCAAGTGCGAATGCGCGCAGGCTGTCGGCATGGCGCAGCGTCTCGAGGAACAGCATGTAGCTGTCGATGGCTGGATCGGCGAGCGTTGCCGAGCAAATCTCGCCGAGCGAAAGATCGACCTCGCCGCCGACGGAGACTAACCCGGCAAAGCCCATCCCGCGCGCGAGCCCGCGCGAGAGGAGCGCTCCGATCATGCTGCCGCTGTGGGATGCGGCGAAGATGCGCCCCTTCGGCAGCGAAGTCTCATCGAAGGCCGCATTTGCGGTGAGCAGCAGGCCATTGGTAAGGTTCACGACCCCGAGGCTCGATGGGCCGACGATACGCAGCCCGGTGGCGGCCGCAATCGCGCGCAGCTCGCCCGCCCGCGTGAGCCCCTCGGGCCCCGCTTCGGTGAAGCCATCAGCCAGAACTGTCGCGATTTTTACACCGAGACGCCCGCATTCCGCGACCGCTTCGACCGCACCTAGCGTTCCGGTGACGATATAGACGTGCTCCGGCACTTCGGGCAGCGCGGCGAGCGAAGGCCAGGCGCGCTCGCCCAATACGGTGTCACGCCGCGCATTGATCGGATAGACGCGACCCGCAAAGTCCGCCTGGCGCAAGAATTTGAGCGGTCGTCCGGCCGTTTTGCCGGCATCGTCCGACTGGCCGACGATCGCGACCGAGCGTGGAGCAAGCAGCGCCTGCGCCAAGGGCGCCTGCGCCAGGGGCGCCTGCGCGAGCGCTGCAGCCTTCTCATTCGGCGGCGTCAGCATGGCGCTTGCGCTGATCGAAGCGACGATCGAACACGTGCTCGGCGATGCGGTTCTTGAGGATCTCGAGCGAGCCGCCCGCAATCATCCAGCCACGGGTGCGGCGCATGCAGTATTCGACCAGGCTGTCACGACTGTAGCCGAATGCCCCCATGACCTGGATCGACTCGTTCGCCGCCGCGAAACCAGCCTGGTTGCAGGCCGCCTTGGCGAGCGCGGTCTCATAGGCCGAGGGCAGTCCGCGATCCGCATTGGCGGCCGCGCGATAGAGCAGCAATTGCGCGCTCTCGAGCTTGATCGCCATATCGGCGAACTTCCATTGCAGCCCTTGAAATTCGCACAGCGGCCGGCCGAATTGCTCGCGCGTTGCGGCGTGCGTGCGGGCCGCTTCGAAAGCGCAACGCCCGAGCGCGAGCGCACGCGCCGCATTGCCGAGCCGCTCGACATTGAAGCTTCCCATTTGCTTCTTGAAGCCTCCGGGCCCGAGCAAGACGTTCTCTGCCGGAACGCGGCAGTTTTCGAAATGCAGCTCGCACCATTCTTCGCCGCTCATGAAGCTCGACGGCGGCCCGATCGAGAAGCCGGCCGTGCCGCGCTCGATGATGAGCGAGCCGATGCCGCCGAGCCCCGGCCCGTAGCGGACATAGATGAGAAAGAGCGAGGCATCGGGGCTGAAGGTCGAGAACACCTTGGTGCCGTTGACGATGAAGGCGGAGCCATCCTGGCGCGCGTTGGTTTTGAGGTCGGTCACCGCAGAGCCGGCATCAGGCTCGGTCATGCCGAGGCTCATGACCATGCGCCCGGACAGGAGGTCAGGCAGCCAGCGCGCCTTCTGGGCCGGCGTGCCGTATTCCGCAAAGGTGCGCAGCGGGCCGAAATTGCCGAACTGCACCACGTCGGCGCTGCGCGGGCAGTGGGCCGCAACCTCGCCGATAGCGATAATGGCATCCATGAGCGTGCCGCCCTGGCCGCCGTCCTCGGCCGAGAGCGTGATGCCCATGAGGCCCTGCTGACTCATCCGCCTCGCCACATCGAATGGGAAGCGCGGATCGTGCGCGCGCTTGAGCGCGCCCGCGGCCAGCTCACTTAGCGCAAAGCGGCGCACCTGATCGGCGAACAGCTTCTGCTCGGGGGTGAATTCGAAGTTCATGGCTTCTCCCGCCCGCCATCTTGCAGGCCGCGCCTGAGTGGTTCAACTGCAACCGGAACAGAGCTCCACATCATCACCGCCGAGCGCACGGCGGCTTATGAGTCCTCATATTCACGCCTCTGGGCCGGATGCTTCACATTTAGGATGATGATCTCGTCAGCAGCATCCACAGTGTAATAGACGAGATAGTTGTATTTGCGGGTGATGAACTTGCGGACGCCGGGCATTTGCTGCGGGGGTCCAGCGTGGGGAAAGAGCATAAGGTCTTGCAAACTTTCGTAGATGGCCGCCCGTACGCGCTCGGCGGCTGCCGGATTACCCTCGCGGATAAGTCAGCAATAGCGATTATGTTTTCGACGGCGCGTGGGGTGAACCGAAGCTTCGTCGATCGAAGCGGCGAAACGCGGCCTCGACCTCGACATCGGTTGCGAACTGGGTGCGCTTGGCCTGGGCCAGACTTTCCAGAACGTCGGTAAGATGGGCCGGATCGATTGGTTCCGGCTCGCCTTCGTCACCCGCCCAGGTGAGCATGGCACGGGCGATTTCGTTCTGGGCATCGGGCGCCAAGCGCCGTACCGCCTCAACGGCTTGTTCGAGAAGCTTGGTCATGCGCGAAAGATACACAAGGAGGGCCACTCGCGCAAAGCGGCATACTTGAGCCTTGTTACTCCCCCTTCAGCCCCAGCTTGATCACGACCTTGCCCCAGGTCGTCTCCTCGCGGTCGATGTCGGCCGCATATTGCTCCGGCGTGCTGGGCAGCACCTCGGCGCCGTCGGCGGCAAGGCGCTCGCGCACATCGGGGCTCGCAAGCGCTGTGCGCAGCTCCTTGTTGAGCCGCTCGACGATCGGCCGCGGCGTGCCGGCCGGCGCCACCAACCCATAGCGCAGCGCTGCCTCATAACCGGGCAGGCCGGATTCGGCGACGGTCGGCAGGTCGGGCAGGAGGCTCGAGCGCTGGGCGCTGGTCACAGCCAGCGCGCGCAAGGCGCCAGCCTGCACCTGGCCATGGGCGGTGGGGATCGGGGTGAACATCAGCGGGATGTGGCCGCCCAGAAGATCGGTGAGCGCCGGGCCCGTCCCCTTATAGGGAACGTGCACCAGCTCGATGCCCGCCATGGTGTTCATCAGCTCGCCGGCGAGCTGCCCGACGGTGCCGATGCCGGCAGAGCCGAAGTTCACCTTGCCGGGATTGGCCTTGGCGTAGGCAATGAGCTCAGCGATCGAGTGCACCGGAAGGCTCGGATGCGCCACCGCCATCAGCGGCGCGCTGCCGATCTCGCCGATGGGCGCGAAGTCCCGGCGTGGATCGAATCCGGCATTGGCATAGAGGGTCGGGCCGATCGCCAGCGTGCCCGTATAGCCGAGCAGCAGAGTGTAGCCGTCGGGCGCGCTTCTGGCGACGTAGCGGGCCCCGATGGTGCCGCCCGCGCCGCCTCTGTTCTCCACCACGATCGATTGTCCGAGCGTTTCGCTCATCTTGTCCGCCACGATGCGGGCGACCAGCGACACACTGCCGCCGGGCGGAAACGGCGACACCAGCATGACGGGGCGGGTCGGATAGGTCTGCGCCAGCGCCGCGGCGGGCGCGAGCGCTAGGAGGAGCAACAGGCATGAACTGGCTCGGGTTCGCATCAGGTGGTCTCGGTGATAAAGGAGAGCTTGAGCGTCATGCTACCTTTCCGTGGCGCGTGAGGTAAGGGCGTCTTCAAGCCTTTGAGGATGGCGGATTCTCGCATGCTGGATTGGCTCGTCGCCAACAAGAGGGCAATCGGCCTCGTCTTGAGCGTGGTCGGGGCGACCGCAACCGTGATGATCTTCGAGAGCTCGTTCAATGTGCCCGCATACGTCGCTGTCGGAGCTGGTGTTGTTGCCTACCTGACCATGCCGATCATGTGGACTTCCCTGCTCGACTATTTCGTTCAGCGAACAAAGCGCTGATCTCAGCTCGCCTGTCGCGGCTCAGACCCGGGACCGTTCCAGGCGAATAGGCCTGAGATTGAACGGTCCCGGCTCATCAGCGCGTTTAGGCGCGTCTTCGACGCGCTATGGCCGGGACAAGATTGCGCTGTGGCGAGATGCTCCGAAAAGCAATGCAGCCCAGAAGGGCCCGGGCTGCATCGCATCTGATCCGGAACTGGTGTGGATCAGTCGGCCAGCGGATCCGGACGCATCTGGAAGTGCACGATCTTGGGCGAGGTGCCCTTGCCCCCTTCAAGATGGAACGGCGTGCGGTTACCGGTATTCGACCACACGCCGCGGCCCTTCCAGCCGGCATTCGGATCGTCGATGCGACCGTCGAGCGCCTTGGCCCAGAAGCCCATCGGATAGGGCACGACCAGGTTGACGGTCTTGCCGTCGACCAGCGCGATCAGCGAATCGTTCTGGTTGCCGGTGGCGAACGGCACGTCATTGCCGAGCCCGAAGGTGTTATGCTGGTCGACCCACGCATAATAGGGGGTCTCGCCGCTGCCGTCGTCGGTCACGTTGCCGAGCTGCGGTCCGGGCAGCTTGTAGAGCGTCCAGCCTTCGGGGCACTGATTGCCGGTCGCGTTCGGACCATTGAGCGGGCCCTTGCACTTGCGGCGGTCGAAGGAGCCGAGATGCCCGCTCGCCAGCGCCGACCACATGACGCCCTTGCTGTCGATATCGGCGCCGCGCGGCGAATAGCCGGGCAGCGGCACATTGTAGATTTCCGACAACGCAGTCTCAGGCGGATTCGGGCCCGGATCGACGCGGACGACTGCGCCCGGATAGCCGGTGACAGAGCCCCAGATGGTGCCGTCGACCGGGCTCGGCGCAACCGCATAGAAGCCGACGCGGATGCGCTTCTGCTTGGTCGGATCGACCGGCTGGTTCGGCTCCACGTACGGGCCGCCGCGATGGCCGAGCCCGTTGGTGTCGAGGATGAAGGGCGTCCAGCCCTGCGCCTTGGCCTCGTCGCCGGTCTCTTCCAGCACCCGGGTGTTGATCCAGCCGAGCACCTCGGCGCCGATGCCGCCCGAGCTCGTCCACAGCGTGCGATCCTTGTCGAAGCCGAATTGCACGTGGTGAGTCGGGAAGCAGGTGTCGACCAACGTGAACTTCTTGGTCGACGGGTCGAGCATCGCGATCTCGCGACTGTTCTTGTCGATCGGGAACGCTTTGGCGGAGGGAAGATCCGACCCCTTCTTGCAGTAGTCCGGATTGTTGGGGCCGCGGATGCGCGCCGCGTACCAGACGCGCGCCTTCTCATCCAGCATCAGGCTGTGCGGAATGGTCTGCGCAGTCCAGATTTTCTCGTCGCCCCAATAGGCCGACGGCGCATACATGTCGACCGACTGGGCCGAGGGGGTCTTCGGATCGCGCACCGGGATCCTCAAGCTGGTGGCGATGCTCTTCACCGGATCGAGCATCGGCACGTTATCGGTCGAGTTCTCGGTTGCGCCGTAAAGCGAGCCGTAGGCGTTGATGGTCGGGTTGCGCTTGTCGGTCGCGATCTCGTCGTGCAGGTAGGTCTTCGGTCCCGACCAGTCCCACACCGTGATGACCACGTTGCGCTCGATGCCCTGCGGACGCGGCGGCTTGGTGGCCGGCAGGTCGCCCTTGGCGATCCGGTCGGTCCAGTCGCCCAGCATATGCAAGCCGCGCTCGGTCCCGTAATGCTCGATCGTCTCGACCATATCCTTGCTGGCTTGGCCGGACTGGATGCGGCGCGTCCACGCCTCATAGCCGGATGAGAACTTGCCGAACTCCTCCGGAATAGTGCGCGTCGCCTTGGTGCCGATGGCGTGGCAGTGGAAGCAGCCGTCGGTCTTGAACTCGCGCAGGAACTGTGTCTGCGACTTGATCGCCGGATTGATGCCGTTGCCGGTCGGGCCGGTGCCGGGGAAGTCGCTCTTTGGCGGAACATTGAGCAGGGAAAGCCAATAGATCGGCGGGTAGTATTCGGCGGCCGCAGCCTCGCTCGGAGCCGGAACGGCCGTCAGGTTGAGAATCTTGCCGGGCGCGGTCTCGACCTTCGGGGAATCAACGAGGCCGTAGCCGCGGACCCACACCGTATAGTTGGCTTTCGGAAGATCAGGCACCACGAAGCGGCCCTGGTCGTCCGTGACCACGATCTTGGCCATCTTGGTGGGCAGGTCGGCGGTCTCGGCAATCACCCAGACGCCAGCCTCCGGCCCGTTCGGGCCGGTGACAACGCCGCCGAGGTCGTTGTTGTTGATCTTGACCGATGGATTCTCCTGCGCAGCGAGCTGTGCCGGCGCCCCGGTCAGAACGGCGGCAAGGGCAACCGCCGCCACGCTCGCATATAATGCGCTTGTCTTCCGCATGTGCCTGCTCCTCATGTGCCTGGTCCTCTTTGATCCCTGGCTCTGTCGCGTTTCTTGCCACGGCGTTTTGCGCGCCGTGCCTCCAATCACACGGAATCATAGCAATTATCGGCAACCCTGTCCTGCCCGTTGTCCGGGGGGAGGTGACGGGCGTTGGTGGCGCCATTTGTGCGGAATCTCGGGCCCTCCCTGCACGATGGCGCGGTCGCCGCCATCGAGACGCCGGCGCTGCGCTCGCTTGGCGGACATCGGGGCGACTGTGGCGCCGCCTGAGCGCAGGTCCCCGCAATACCTGCGCCAGTAATGTCGAGCGTGAGATCGCCAGGTGGGCGACGGCGATCAAGGCGGCGCACATCGCGGCGCAGTGATCTTGCAGCGCTGGCTGTCACTGGAGTCTTGCGCTAGTACCCACTTTTCTTTGTGGGTGAGTCATGATTCAAGATCGGGATGATTCCCGACGCAAGAGAGGTTCGGCTCAAGCCGAAGATACGCAAGGTGCTTGAGGCGCGCTGCCGAGCGCTGAGCACCCCGCAAAGCGAG